>CAWEQQ010000032.1:0-246293 GCA_963811155.1 uncultured Solirubrobacterales bacterium | reverse complement strand
CAGGTGATCAGCGGGGTGAGCGGCCGCAGCTCGCGGTCCAGCGCGATCAGCCCGTGCATCGCCGCACTGACCGAGACCGCCAGCACCTCGGCGCCGGCGGCAGCTGCAGCGCAGTCGCTCAGCGCGGCTGCCACCGCCGTCAGGATCGTGTCGGGATCCTGCACCGCCTGGCCCGGGGCGGGCTGCAGCAGCGGGTATTCGCGGATCACGACCGGGCGCCACGACGAGCCCAGCCCGAAGGCCACTGCCTTGACGCCGGTGGTGCCCACATCCAGGCCGACGATCACCTGCGCGGGCCGGTCCGCGCTCATCGCTCGCTCTGTCGCGCGAGCTGCCCGCTCTGATCGACGCCGGTCCGATCCCCGAGCATGTCCATCCTCACCAGCGTGCTGGCGAAGGTGTGTGGCGTGCGCCCCTACTACGATCGCTCGGACAGCCGGATCTCAGACTTACAGCCTGAGAGGCCGCCATGAACATGATCCAGCTGACCTCTGTCCAACAGGCGGTGTACCTCAGTCGTCCCCCCGGCGACGGAAGGCCGGCTCGGTGTAATAGTCGTACTGCGCGTCAAGCCCGCTGCGAATCAGCTTAGCTCCCAGGCGGTGCGGCCAATTCACGAGCAGGTTGAAAGCCCCGGCACGAGCGAGGTACGCGTCACGCCGAAGACGTCGCTCAAGGTGACGCTCGAGCTCGGAGTCGGGCTCATCGCTTGCTCCATATAGCTCCCTCAGCTCTCTGAGGTGGCGCTGATGCCGACTCCACTCGCGCTTGTCGGCTTCGGTTGGACCAGCGAGCCAGGCCTCGCGCCGTTTCTTCTCGCGCGCCGCCCATTCTTCTACTTCTTGGTCGGTAGGCTCAGCCGCCAAAACGCCCATCCCCTTTCGCTATTCGAACGCAACCCACGTATGACCAACCATCCGGGGCGCCTCGCGCAACGCCAGCATTCTACCAGTAGCCGCGTGGAGGCTATCCAATCCAGGCGCAACATTCAAGGTACGAGACCCGTCGTCGGCGCGAGTGTCCGAGATCCTCGCGGGAGCCCTAATCCACATCCTTCGGGCCGCCCTCAACTACGGTGTCCTGCCAGAGCTCAAGCTCACGAGACGTCGCCGGGTGCGGCGTCCTGTCCGGCTCCGCCTGGCGTTCGAGGAGCTCGGTGCAACCTGGATAAAGCTCGGCCAAGCCCTTGCATCACGGTTCGACCTCCTTCCCGCGACTTAATACTGCTTCGAACGCGGTTCGACCCGATCGAGTACAACCCGAAGGCCTGGCTCGCCTACTCGACCGAGCGAGTTCTCACGCTGGAGTATCTCGACGGCATACCAGTGAGTGTCATCTTGACCGACCTTCGCCGCGACCGCGGCGAGTGTCTCGCCCGGCACGCCCTCATGCAAGCGGAGGGCTGCGATCTTGACCAGCGTTTGGAGTACCTTGTCCGAACTGCCGCGATCCGGCAACGGCGACTAAGAGTAAGGGCTCCCGCGAAAATTACTGCCGGCTCCGACGGCGTCTGCTCGGGCTGCGGCCCGCTCGGCATCCGGCCTCGCCGGATCGGGCCGCGCCCGAGTCATCCAGCTGCCTGGCGCCACCGGCTCGCCCTCATTTGCCACCAGCAATATCGGGGCGAGCCGGCGGCGCCAGCCACGCCCAGCCACTCGCCGGATTCCGGACCGCGGGAGCCCTAACTAACGCTAACTGTTTGATCTCGGCGGAGTCGCTTACTGGGGTGTGCTGGCGACGTTTGCCACGGGCCAGTCCTGCAAGAGGGGTAAGTGGAAGGGAGCGGATTTGCGATGGTGTCGCTCGCGGCTCAGACGCGTGCTTGGCGCTTGCTCCGGCTCGCCAGCTCAGCGGCTCGCTCGGCGATGCGGTCCTCGTCGGTGATCAGATGCCAGCGGGTCCCTCGGCGCACTCCTACGCGGCGAACCTGACCAGTCCTCTCCAGCTCGCGGAGCAAGGCCAGCACCTGAGAAGCCTCGGCGTTGCCCTGCTCCGCGAGGGCGCCCGTGCTGAGCCCGTCAGTCGAATCTTGGAGTATCCGTTCGAGCTGCACAGCAAGCAGGACATCTCTCTTCTCGGTCTTGGATCGCCCTCGCGGCCTTCGCGGCGCCGGGGCTGGTGTGCTCGGGGCGTTGCCGTTGGCGAGGGCCTTCTCCGCGACTTCGAGCTTCCTGATCTCGGCGAGTAGCTCGTCTCGGCGGTTGCCGATCGTCTGCGCTAGCTGTTCGATGAATGTCATATCACCATCATAAGCTGCGGCGCAGATGGGCTCGCGGCGCTGTTCGGCCCTTGAGTCCTGGACGCAAACGGCCGGGAAGTATTGAGCGGGCAGAGAGATCGAGGCGGCACAGGGCCCGCCCTTGCGCCGGACGAACGATGCTACGAAGCCGGGTGCCACCCCTCGCCATCGCGCTTGACCTGCCCGTCGGAGACGAGCTTCGGCATCACGCGGTACAGGTAATTAGGCTCGATCTTCATTTCCTTGGCGAGCTCCGGGATGGTGATTCCGGGCTGGTTGCGAACCAGCTCAAGCGCCTGCGTCGCGCGTGTGCCCGCTCGCCGGCCACGTGGCCGCCCTGGTCGCCGACCGGTCCGCGGCTGGGTCGCAGGAGCGGTCCCTGCAGTCGTGCCGGGTGTCGATCGCCGTGAACGACCCGGGCTGGGGCTGGCACTGCCTGCCGGTGGCCGGCCGTTGCCGACGAGCGCTGCGCGCGCAGCTTCGAGCCTTGAGACCTCGTCACCCAGCTCGCGCAGCCGGTCGTCGATCTCCTTCAACGTACTATCGACGAAGGTTGTCACGCTGCTCTCCTTTGTTTGCGGTTCGGGTGCAGTGACACGCAGACGATACTGCTCACCTGTGTCTGAGCCTCTGTGTCGCCTCCCGTGCATGATCCATTGCAACGGACCTCACCACTGCAATGGGTGACGTCATCCCCGGTGATCGCGAACACGACGAGACGGTCACTCATCGGATCGGCTTACGGCGGTGGCCGCGGGTTGCGATCGACGAGCGCTGACGGCGTGCTCATAGGACAGACGAAATAGCTCGATCACTGGATCGACGCCGTTGCCCTCGACGATCGGAACGGTCACCCATCCAGACTCCGGCAGGGCGTGGTGCGGGCGTGCGCGGCCGGCCGCGATCAACTCGTCGCGGACGAGTGACTATGGCCGTGTGATTCGACCGTGAAACGCGCCGGTGCGGAGCAATTCAAGATGTGAAAACCCATTACCGCACGGCCACTGTCACCGCGCGGGTGCACGCCGACCGGCAGCGGCGCCTGGGAGGTCGCGGTAGCTGACGAGGACAAGCGGGTCGCGACACGCTGGTTGACGCAAGGCGCGTGACGATTCGCCGCCAGCCGGCGCCCATGCGAGCTGATCGTCTGCGATGCGGACGACCGGCTCGAAGTCGGGGTGAAGCTCTATCAGGCCCGCGATCAACGGGTCCGCTGATCGCAGGTGGGCCAGCGCCTGTGCGCGGGTGCGCGCGGCTTGCTCGCCGGTCATCGAGGTCGCGGCAGCCGGGGCAGGCTTGCGATCATCATGTTGCCAAGACTGGACGATCCGGCGAGCGCGGTGCGACAGTTCTCCGATCAGCACATTGCGGCGCTGGCCGTGATGCTCGCCGGCGCGGGCGCCAGCATCCTGGTCGCGCGCCGGCATCCGGGTCGGGTGCTGCTCCTGTCCTGGGGCCTTGCGCTGGCAATCTTCGCGGCGTGGGTTGGCGAGTACGTCGCCGACGTGGCGCTTGGAATCTGGACGGTCCAGTTTGACCTGCCGTTGCAGCTGACCGACGCGATCTCGGCCACTGCGATCCTCGCGCTCTGTACGCGGCGCCAGTTGCTCGTCGAGCTGACGTATTTCTGGGGGTTCACCGCCACCCTGCAGGCGGTGCTCACGCCCGACCTCGCGCAGTCGTTTCCGAGCGTGTTCTACTTCACGTACTTCACATACCACGTCGGGGCGGTTGTGGCAGCGTGCCTGCTGGTGTTCGGGTGCCGGCTCTACCCCCGGCCGGGGGCCGTGTGGCGTGTGTTCGCGATCACGCTCGCGTTTACCGCTGTGGCGAGCGCCGGCGACCTGCTGACGGGCGGGAACTACATGTACCTCCGCGACAAGCCGGCCCACAATTCGCTGCTGAGTGTGTTCGGCCCGTGGCCGTGGTATATCGTCGGTGGCGTGGCCCTCGGGCTCGCGCTGCTGCTCGTGGTCGCGGCGCTCGCCCGCGGCGTGCGGGCCCTCGCCGACCCGAACCTCGCCGTCCGCCAGGATCGCGCCTGACGCTCAAGGTTACGCGGTCAACACGACCGCTGCCTCGGGCGTCGCGACGTGGAAGCTGAAGCTCTCCTGGAGGTAGAGCCGCACCACTTCGCCGTCGTGCGAGGCGTAGCCGATCGAGAGGTCCTGGCCGGACTCGAACAGGAAGTCGCCGCCGCGCAGGCTGAGCACGATCGCGCCCTCCACGCCTGGCGCCCGCACGATCGGCCCATCGAGGATCTTTCGCAGGTGCTCGAGCAACGGGTAGCCGCCGCGCTCGGCGGCTGCGATCACACGCTGGTACTGCTCGCCGTCCAGCGCCAGCGCGTACGGCCCGCTGATGCCGCTGTTCAGAAGCCGCTCGACGGCGCCAGCGACCGGCCGCGGATCGGCGTCGGTGAGCTCGTCGAAGGGCATCGCCTGGTGGGGCGTCGCCTGCGCGATCCCGCTGATCGCTCCGCTCCAGCCGTGGAAGACCGCGATGTTCTCGGCGATCGCCATCTGGTGCGCCGCATTGTCGAGGGGCTCGAGGTCGGGGTCGGCCGCGCCGCGGTCGGCGTCGCGCAGCTCTTCCAGCGCCAGCTGGAAATCCGCGCGCAGCTCGACGAGCGCCAGGACGCGCCGCTGCGCGCCGGTGACGCCGTCGCACGGCGCGGACGCAAGCGGCGCGGTGCGTCCGAGGTTCGTCGCCGAGTGCTCCCAGCCGTGAGGCCCTGAGAAATCGACCAGCTTGCGTGCGGCGAGCGCGGGAGTCAGCCGCTCGCGCGCCTCCTCGTCGAGAAGCGTCCAGCCCGAGTCGCTGATCGGCGCCAGCGAGCGCAGCAGGTGGTTCATCGCCACGTGCCCTTCAGGTGGTACTGGTCGAAGCCCATCGGCTGGGCAATCCTAATCGGCGATGCGCGAACGCGTCTCATCAGTACCGGCGTCAAGTTCGCCGCCGAGGGGTAGCTTGTCCGCATGACCGGAGCGGCCGGCCCTTCCTGCGCGGACTGGTGGCGGAGGTGGACGAGCGCCAGGCCGAGGCGTTCGAGCAGAACCACCACCGCGATGCCGGTCTCGGGGAACAACGTGTCAACGACGCACGTGACGAACAGCGACGCGCTTCGCGGCGGCGAGCTCACGATCGCGTGCGCGCCGTCAGTTCATCTCGCCGCGGGCGACCGCCATGCACGCTTCGCACCGCGGCCAGGGCGGATTCCATGGGTATCCGGTCACATCCTTTCCGCACAGCGCCGTGTCTGGGTCGCTCTCTGTGACGAGGTGGCACAGCTCCTCGAAGCCGCCCTCACCGATGTCTGGGACGTTAACGCAACCGGGGTGCACGTTTGGGAATCTGACCGGCGTGCCCGTGCAGCGCGGCATGGGCGAGAGCATAACCCCGTACTCAGCCCATCGCAACGCGGTCCGGCTCGTAACGGCCGAACCGGCCGGCCGTGTCGTGCGCCGTCTGGTCGGCCGATTGGCTCCGGGTGCCCAATCAGCTGTCGCTCGACGCCGGCCTGGAAGCCGAGGAGCAGCTCGGGATGAGCGTGCTCGAGAGCGCCAGGGTGACCGGCCGCAAGGCGGGGCTCAAGGTCCAGACGAGGCTGATCCGCACTCGCAATCCTGGTACAGCGATCGTCGAGGAGGCCCAGCGGTCGGCGGCGGAGATCATCTATCTCGGCACGGCCCATGCGCCTCCGTCTGAGCGGGCACTCGGCCCGACCGCGAGCTACCTGCTCGCACATCGCCCATGCCGGGTCGTGATCGAGACCCCGCCGGCGCTCGACGGGACGCGGACGTAGCGGATGTGCCAGTAGGGGGTTTTGGAGGGCCGGTCAGCCCGCAAAGCGGTAGCCGACGCCGGGATCGGTGCGGATGTAGCGGGGTCCCTCGGGCGGCTCGATCTTGCGCCGCAGATTTGCGACGTGGGCGCGGAGCACTTGGGTGTCGTCTCCGTAACCCGGGCCCCAGACGGACACGAGCAGATCGCGATGTGTCATCAAGCGGCCGCGGTTGCGGGCCAGCAGCCGCAGCAGGTCGAACTCCGTGGGGGTGAGGTGGATCGGCTCGCCGTCGCGCGCCACCGTCCGCCGAGCGAGGTCGACCTCGAGCCCGTCGACCGAGATCACAGCCTCTTCGGGGCCGGGAGCCGTCCGGCGCAGGTTGGCTCGCAGGCGCGCGATCAGCTCCCGCGGGCCGAACGGCTTGGTGACGTAGTCATCTGCGCCCGCCGCCAGCGCGCGGACCTTGGCGTCCTCCTCGCCCACCGCCGAGAGCACGATCACCGGCATCTTGCTCCAATCGCGCAGGCGGCGGCACAGCTCGACGCCGTCGATGTCGGGCAGGAGCAGATCGATGATCGCGGCGTCCGGTCGCTGCACGGCCGCGAGGTCGAGCGCTTCCGCCGCATTGCTGGCCGCCAGCGCCTCGAAGCCGGCGTCACGCAGGATTACGCGCAGCGCCCGCAGGATCTGCTGCTCGTCGTCGCAGACGAGCACGCGCGGCTGGTCGGGGGACGAGCTCACGCCGGCACCGCCAGCGCCGGCTGCTGCTCGATCGGCAGCGACACGACGAACGTCGTGCCCTGGCCAGGGAGCGACTCGACCGCGATCGTCCCGCCGCCCGCCTCCACGAAGCCCTTCGCGATCGCCAGGCCGAGGCCCGAGCCCGTCCACGGCTCGCGGGCCGGGCGCCGCCCGCGGTAGAACGGCTCGAAGATCCGCTCGCGTTCGGCGGGCGCGATCCCTGGGCCCTGGTCGACGACGCGAACGACGATGCGCCCCCCGCTGCGCTGCGCGCGGACCGACACCGGCAGCCCGCCCGAGTAGCGCCCCGCGTTCTCGAGCAGGTTCGCGAACGCTCGCTCGAGCTGTGCCGCGTCGGCCTTGATCGTAGGGATGTCCGGAGCGAGCGTCAGGCGAACATCCGGAGGGCCGTAGAGACCTTCTCGCGCGGCGAGCACCACGTCCTCAAGCGAGACCCAGTCGAGGCGTGGTTCGGCGCCGCCCGCCTGCAGCTTCGACAGGTCCAGGAGCTTCTCCACCAGGGCCGCGAGGCGCTCGCCCTCCTCGACGACCGCCGCGCTCAGATCGCGGCGATCCTCGTCGGTGAGCGAGGCCGTGCCGAGCGCGTGGCCCGCCGCAACGATCGCGGTCAGCGGCGTGCGCAGGTCGTGTGACACCGCGCGCAGCAGCGCGGTCTTGACGTCGTCGCTGCGTCGCAGCGCGGCCGTCTCGACCGCCTCGGCCTGCATCGCGTCCCGGTGTTTGGCGATCGCGACGAGCGCGCCGAGCGCCGGCACGACCTGCGTCATCAGCCGCTGCGCCGCCTCGGCGGAAAGCCTGCGCGGCACCAGCAGCGTTGCGATCTGCACACCTTCGGCGTCGCGCAGCGCGAGCGCGCGGCGGCGTTCGTCCCCGTCAGCGACGCCGAGCTCGATCGCCGCCGAGCTGAGCTCGAGCGCTTCGGCGACTCGGCGGGCCGCCACCCGCAGAGCGGTGGCGGTGTCGGAGCCCGCGAGCAACTCGCGCGCCAGCGCGGCAGCGAGATCGGCCTCGCGGCGGCGGCGCTCGGCCTCCAGCGCTCGGCTGCGCGCGAGCTCCGCGATCGCGCTCACGACCAGTGCAACGATCGTGAACGCCGACAGCGCGACCCAGTTGCGGTTGTCGGAGACCGTGAACGTCTGGGTGGGCGGGAGATGGAAGAAGTTGAATGCGGCGGCGCTCAGCAGCGCCGTCACCAGGCCCAGCACGACCCCCCAGTAGGCCGACACGAGCAGCACCGCCGGCAGGTACACAACGCTCAGCGCCGCGGCCGTGGCGATCTGCTTGAGCGGGTAGATCGCGATCGTCGCGAGTGCGACCGTCGCGAGCGCGACTGCGATCCCGGTCAGCCGATGCGGTCGCCGAACACGCAACAGCCCATTTCCGAGGCCAGGCAGCACGTGGCTCAAGCGGTGCCGGCGCCCCCGTAGGAGGTCGGGGGCGCGGACGCGTCTCGCGCGCCGTCGATCTGCGCCAGCAGCGCCTGCGGGCTGGTGCCTCCGAGCACGCGCAGGCGGGGCAGGCGATAGAGATCGGAGGAAGGACTCGCCCAGCCGGGGATCACGGTCGTCGAGCCGGCGAACCCCGCCGTCCGTACCACGGCGATCACCGTTGCGTCATAGTGGCCGGACGGGTAACAGAACCAGTTGACCGGAACGCCGTAGCGTCGCTGCAGGATCTGGCGCGCGGTCGCGACCTGGTAGCGCAGCTGCTCGGCATCGAGCGTGATCAGGTCGGCGTGGCTGATCCCCTGCGTGTCCAGCTCCCAGCCCGCGGCGATCAGTCCGCGGACCTGCACATCGCTGAGACCTCCCTGGGAGGGAGGAAGGCCGGTCAGCTGCACGTTCTCGACGCCCACCCAACCGAGGCGCCGGAGCACCGCCAGCGCGTTGACGTACTGCGAGTCGTAGCCGTTGTCGAAGCTGATCACGATTGGCTTGCCGGGGCCGAGCGGCACCCCGCGCTTCCAGAACGCCTCCAGCTGATCGAGCGTGACCGCGTGCCACCCGGCGGCCTTGAGCGCCTCCATCTGCGCCGCAAATTCGGCTTTGGGGACGTACAGGCCCGGGAACGGCGCTTCGGCTGGCGGTGGGTTGATCACGTGGTACATGAGGATCGGCACCTGCGTGGTGCCCGGGACGCCGGTCGCCCTGCCGGTGACCGTCCCGTAGCGGGCCGGCGTGCGCGCGATTGCCTTCCCATCGCCCGCCCGGCGATGTGTCAAGGCGGCCGTGCTCGCGGGCGCCGGCGAGCCCCCGGTCGACGCAAGCGCGATCACGGCGACCACCGCAACGGCGACGAGCAGGCACCCGGCCGCGGCGGCGCGCCGTCGGCGTGCGCGCACGCGCGTCTGGCGCTCGCGCCCGCGCGCCACCCTACGTGCCTCCAGTTCCTCGAAATCCATTATCCACGAGCGTACCCAGAAGGACTCCGGCGCGCCGGAGCGAACGCAGCACCATGCTTCTGAGACATCGCGCACGAGGAATCGAGCCCCGGCCTGCGGACAAGCGCCAGGGCTTCGAGCATCTGGAGGACGACTGGATCACCATGCTCCGTTGGTTGAGGGCAAACCGCGTCGAGTACGTGCTGGTAGGACCCGTGGCGGACGCGATCCGCGGCAACGCCGCGGCCAAGGGACCAGTGGCGATCGTGCCGGCGCCATACGGGCGCAACTTCGAGCGCCTCTCGCGAGCGCTGTGGTCCGCCCACGCGCGCCTGCGCGTCGAAGGGCCGCAGGCGGCGCCGGGCCAGGAGACGCTGCCGGTCAAGTTGAGCGCCGAGAAGCTCGGCGGCATCGAGCGGTGGACCTTGCGCTGCGGTGCCTACGACCTCGACGTCGAGGGGCGACCTGCGGGCGCGCCGAGCTATCAGGAACTGCTTTACGAGGCCGTCATGTACGAGCCGGCGCCGGACGCCGGCGTCGAGGTCGCCTCGCCCGAGGACCTAGAGCACTACGCCTTCGCGCGCCGGACGGGCGTCTCGCCCGAGATTCGGATCACTCGCAATACGCACGTCGAGAGCCCTTAGGGCCCGTTCAAGAATTAGTGGCGGGATTTGACGAGTGGCTGGGCTTGTCTGGCGCCGCCGGCTCGGCCCGATCATACCGGGAGTATTTGAGGACGAGCCGGTGGCGCCAGGCGCGTCCAGACGCCGTCAAACCGCCAATAATTCTTGAACGGGCCCTTAGCACAGTCTGGCGGGCCGATTCGCGCCCGGGCGGTTGGCCGGGGTGAGTAACCTCGGTCCATGTCGCAGCGGGCCAGAATCGCGGCCGGGGGTGCGGTCGGGAGCGCCGTGCTCCTGTTCCTCACCTGGTACACCGCGTTTCACGTCGGCGTGTTCGAGCGCGCCGACAGCACGATCTTTCGCGGGTTCACCGGCCTGCAGCGTCCGCGCGTCAACCACGTCGCGAGCTTCATCATCGAATTGTGCAGCCCGAAGCCGTACGTGTACTTCTGCGCGGTGCCGCCGCTCGTGGCGCTGGCTCGCCGCCGGTTCTCTGTGGCGATCGCGATCGGCGCGATCCTGCTAGGGGCGAACGTCACGACGCAGTTGCTCAAGCCGCTGCTCGCGCAACCTCGCTACGGCGCGGTGGCCAACGGGGTCACATGGTCGCTGTCGGGGTCCTGGCCGAGCGGTCACTCGACCGCGGCGATGTCGCTGGCGCTGTGCTCGGTACTAGCGGCTCCGTCCCGGCTGCGCCCGCTAGTGGCGGCGCTCGGGGGCGCGTTCGCGGTCGCGGTCGGCTACTCCCTACTGACGCTCGGCGCGCATTTCCCGAGCGACGTACTCGGCGGCTTCCTGGTCGCGGGGACGTGGACGATGATCGCGGCCACGGCCCTATTCATGCTCCAGGATAGGCTCTCGCGGCCGATCGCCGGAGAGCCCGGCGGCCGCGTGTCGGTGCGAGAGGCGCTCGGGCCCCCGATTGGCGCGCTGCTCGTGGCACTCGGGCTCGCCGGGCTGGTGACGCTCGCGCGCCCGCATGATGTAGTGTCGTACGCGCGTGCGCACGAGGCGTTCGTGCTCGGGGCGGCGACGATCGGGGCGATCGGGCTGGCGCTCGCGACCGGGGCGATGCTGGCGCTGCGGCGGTAGTGGCCGCGGTGGCGATCGTGGCGCTGCGGCGGTAGTGCTGGCGACCCGTCAGCGGTACAGGCCGGGATCCCACAATGGCTCGTCGCCACGATTGGCGCCCCGGCTGAGGATGAACAGCAGATCCGAGAGGCGGTTGAGGTAGCGCACGACCTCCGGAGTGAGCTGATCTCCGCAAGCGATCGCGAGCCGCTCCGCGCGCCGGCAGACAGTCCGGCAGACGTGCAGCTGGGCGGCGGCCCGGGTGCCGCCGGGCAGCACGAACGACTTCAGTGGCGGGAGCGTCGCGTTGACCTCGTCGCAGCGCGCCTCCAGCCAGGCAGTCTGCTCGGGCGTGACGCGCAGCCGCTCGCGTCCGGGATCCTCGGGGGCGCAGATGTCGGCCCCGACGTCGAACAGGTCGTTCTGGATCCGCCCCAGCCAGTCGGCGTATCCATCGGGCAGGTTCTCGATCGTGAGTGCGAGGCCGATATGCGCGTTGAGCTCGTCCAGGGTCCCGTACGCCTCGATCCGCGGGTGGGTCTTGGGCACGCGGCTCATGTCACCGAGGTGCGTCTCGCCACCGTCGCCGAGCCGTGTGTAGATGCGAGTGAGGTTGACGGTCATCGGTGGCGTCAGTCTACGGCGACGGGGGCCGAGCCGAACTTTGACTGTCCGGCACGCGTAAGCCGAACCAGCTAGCCAACGTTCGTCACCGGCGGCCTGGAAGGTGCGTCCGTGGCGCCTCGAGCACCGGTCCCGCGGTACGATCCACGGGTTCAAGGTCGGTGGTGATGGGAAGTTCGGTGCGACCCCGGCGCGGACCCGCCACTGTGATCGGGGACGCCGGCCGCAGGTAAGGCCACTGGCGACGTCGGTCGCCGGGAAGGCGCGGTCGGTAGGCCCGTAAGCCAGGAGACCAGCCGCCGACCGCAAAGCCGATATGCCCTCGCGGAAAGGGGTGGCCCTCATGCATGCCAAGCAGTTGTTCGCGCTCTTCACAGCGACCCTCGCAACCGTCCTCGGGACGGGCTCCGCTGCGCTCGCCGCCGGCACCACCGTGACCGTGCGGATTGAAGGTCTGGATCGGACTCTGCTGCCGGCGACGATCGTCAAGACCCATGCCGGCTGGATCACTAAGGGGGCGCGCCGAGCGGCAAGTGCCCCGCCACCAGCGCCAACGGCGCGCTCGACGTCGCCACGCATCACAACTGGAGCGGGACTTGGTATGCCAGCTACGGCGAGTACCTGATCACCTCGATCCTGAAGGAGAGATACAGCAGCAAGTCGAGCGACTACTGGAGCGTGTGGGTCAACGACCGGTTCGCGCAGGTGGGCGCGTGCGACATCACCTTGCACCGCGGCGACCAGGTACTGTTCGCGGTCGAGGGCAAGAAGACCGAGGACCCGATCGCGCTGCGGGCGCCCACCGATGCGCGCGCCGGCCGGCCGTTCACAGTCGAGGTCGTGTCCTATAGCGAAGCCGGCAAGAGCAGTCCGCTGGCGCGCGCCCGCGTCACCGGCCACGGGATCAGCGCGGTCACGGACGCGCAGGGCAAGGCGACGATCACCGCCGCCCATGCCGGCACGCTCGTGCTGGGAGCCGACCGGGCGGGCTACATCCGCGCCGCGACGGTGCCCGTCCAAGTCTCAGGTTGACGCTCGGGTGCGCCGCAGGACCCGGAGCGCGTGTCTGGCGATAAGAGCAGCCGCTGCGGTCGCGATCGCGGGGTGCGGCCTGGGCCCCGGTCGCGGGACCTCGGACGTCACGCTGACGGTCACGCGCGGCTTCGGCACGGCGCAGCTCGGATCGGTTACGGGCAAGCGCGTCCCCGGCTCGGAGACGGTGATGCGGATGCTCGAGCGCTCGTTCCGCGTCTCCACCCGCTACGGCGGCGGGTTCGTCGAGTCGATCGACGGTCTGTCGGGCAGCTCCTCCCGCCGCGACTGGTTCTATTACGTCAACGGTGTGCAGGCGTCGGTCGGCGCCGCCAGTACCGCCGTTCACCGCGGGGACCAGATCTGGTGGGATCTGCACGACTGGAGCGCGACGGAATCGGTCCCGGCGGTCGTCGGCTCGTTTCCAGAGCCGTTCGTGCACGGCAGCGGTGGCCGTCGCCTACCGACCGCGCTGGAATGCGCCGACGACGTCAGCGCGGCTTGCACGCAGGTCTCAAACGAGCTGGCCGGCCTCGACGTTCCGGTCGCGAGGCAGCTGCTTGGGACCGGCTCCGGGACCGACTCGCTCGCGGTCGTCGTCGGAACGTGGCGCGACTTGCACGACGCGCTGCTCGCGGCGCTCATCGAGCAGGGGCCGTCGGCGAGTGGCGTGTACGCTCGGTTCGCCGGTCCCGGCGGCGACTCGCTGCAGCTGCTCGATCCCGACGGCCACGTCGTGCGGACGCTGGGCACCGGCGCCGGGCTGATCGCCGCGACCGGGTCGAGCTCCTCGGAGCCGACGTGGCTGATCACCGGCACCGACCAGGCCGGCGTCTCCGCCGCCGCCGCCGCGCTGACGCCGGCACGACTGCACGACCACTTCGCGCTGGCGGTGCGGGGCGCCACCGAGATCCCGGTGCCGTTGCAGGCGGAATCGTGAGGTGAGCTATCGGCGCGTGTCCAGTCCGCTGCACGCCGCGCGCGCGGGCGCCGGCTGCGCCTACTGCCTGGCGCTTGTGCTGGCCGCCCTGGTGCTCTCGACGCCGCTCGCGCTCGGCGCGGTGACGGTGACTGTGCTGCTGGCAGGGGTGAGCGCCGGCGTGGGGCGCGAGCTGCGCCGCGCCGCGCTGTTCGCGCTCGCGTTCGGTCCCGCGCTGACACGTTCGCTGCAGCGCTTCACCGCACGCTTGCAGGTCACGTGGCGGGCGCCTGGCGGCGCCGTCGCGATCGCGCTCGCGGTTGTGCTCACGGCTTCGGTGGCGGCGACCGAACCGGTGCGCGCAGCGAGCACGCCGGCGGGTTACCTGTTGGCGGGCGAGAACGCCGATGGCGGCTTCGGGGCAGCCCCAGGGCAACCGTCGTCGCAGCTGTTCTCCGGCTGGGCGGCGCTCGGGCTGGCCGCTGAGGGCCACAGCCCGCAGGATGTCAGCCGCGCCGGCCACAGCCTGATCGGCTACCTGCGCACCGGCGCCGGCTTGCTCTCCGACGCCGGTTCCCTCGAGCGTACGATCCTTGCCGTGCGCGCCGCCGGCCTGCCGGCGACGAGCTTCGGCGGACGGGACCTGCTCTCGGCGCTGCAGCACGATGTGCGCCGCGACGGCTCGGTCGGCGAGCAGATCAACCTGACCGCGTTCGCCGTGCTCGCGCTGCGTGCGGCCGGCGTCTCGCCGTCCGGCTCAACGCTCTCGTGGTTGACACGCCAGCAGGACGCCGACGGTGGCTTCAACTTCGCGACCGCAGGCGGCACGAGCGACGTCGACGACACCGGCGCGGCGCTCGAGGCGCTGGCCGACGCAGGCGGTTCCGCGGCCGCTCGGGCTCGCGCGCGGGCGGTGGCGTTCATCCGCCGCCAGCAGGACCCGGACGGCGGCTTCCCGGCGGGCCCCGGCGCCGCCTCCAATGCGCAGTCGACCGCGTGGGCGGTCCAGGGCCTGGCGGCCGCCGGCGTCGCCCCCGGATCGCTGCACCGAATGGGCGCGCCGTCGCCCCTCGGGTACCTGAGCTCGCTGATCGCGGCCGATGGTCACGTGCGCTACTCGCGCGCCGCTGACGAGACGCCGGTGTGGGTGACCGCCGAGGCGGTGATGGCGCTCGCAGGCAAGCCGCTGCCGCTGGCACCGGTGGCGCGGGCGCCGACACGGCCGCGGTCACCGGCGCCGCGGCCACGCGCCCACGCGGTCACCAGCCAGTCACCGTCTCGTTCGGGCTCCCGGGCTCCAGGCGCCGCCACCGTCGACGCCCCCGCAGCGCCAATTCGGCCCACTCGGCGCCCGCAACGGCGCTCCGCTGCTCCAGCCGTCGGGCCGGGCCTCGACCGGCTGGCGACCGATCTCGGCATCGCGACTGCAATCCTGCTCGCACCGGTTGACGCCGGATGAGATAGCCTTCCGGCGCCTCATGCAGATCGGTGTTCCCAAGGAGACGGCTGCCGGTGAGAATCGCGTGGCCCTGGTGCCGGAGGTAGTCGGCAAGCTGACCGGCCAGGGCCTCGAGGTCGTCGTCCAGCGCGGCGCGGGCGCGGGCGCGCTGCTGCCTGACTCGCAGTTCGAGGAGGCGGGAGCAAAGTTAGTCAAGGACGCCGACGCGGTGTGGAACGCGGACGTGGTCGTCAAGGTCGCCCCGCCGAGCGCCGAGGAGATCCAGCGGCTGCGGCCTGACAGCGTGTTGATCGGGTTCTTGGCGCCGCTGACCAATGGCGCAGGCGTGCGCGCGATCGCGAAGACCGGCGCGACCAGCTTCGCGCTGGAGGCGGTGCCGCGGATCAGTCGCGCGCAGTCGATGGACGCGCTGTCCAGCCAGGCGAATATCGCCGGCTACCGCGCGGCGCTGATCGGCGCGCAGGAGATGGGGCGCTACTACCCGATGCTGATGACCGCCGCCGGCACGATCCGCCCCGCGACCGTGCTGGTGCTCGGCGCCGGCGTCGCCGGTCTGCAGGCGATCGCAACCGCCCGCCGACTTGGGGCAGTGGTCCTGGGGTTCGACGTGCGCGCCGCGGTCAAGGAGCAGGTCGAGTCGCTCGGCGCCCGCTTCCTGGAATTCGACCTCGGCGGCGACCTCGAGGGCACGGGCGGGTACGCGCGCGAGCTCACGCCCGAGGAGCAAGCGCGTCAGCAGGAGCTGATGGCCGAGGCGATCGGCAAGGTCGACGTCGTGATCACGACCGCGGCCGTGCCCGGCCGCCGGGCGCCGATCCTAGTCACCGAGCAGGCCGTCAAGCTGATGAAGCCGGGGTCGGTGATCGTCGACCTCGCGGCCGAGAGCGGGGGCAACTGCGAGCTATCAGAGCCCGGCAAGACGGTCATTCGCCACGACGTCAAGGTGATCGCGCCGCTGAACGTGCCCTCGACGATGGCCGAGCACGCCTCGCAGCTCTACGCGCGCAACATCCAGGCGCTGCTCGGGCTGATGGTCTCCGACGAAGGCAAGCTCGAGCTGAACTTCGAGGATGAGGTGATCGCGGGGGCCTGTATCACGCGGGGCGGAGAGATCGTTCACGAGGGCGCCAAGGCGGCGGCCGGCGCGGCGGCGTCTTGACCAGGAGGCAGGCATGACCACCATCACCGAGATCGCGATCCTCGTCCTCGCCGCGTTCGTCGGGTTCGAGGTGATCTCGAAGGTTCCGAACACGCTGCACACGCCGCTGATGTCGGGCACCAACGCGATCCACGGGATCGTGCTGCTCGGCGGCCTGCTGCTGATGCACGAGGCCAGCGGCGTGCTGGAGCATGTCCTGCTGGTGATCGCGGTCACGTTCGGGACGATCAACGTCATCGGCGGGTTCTTCGTCACCGACCGGATGCTGGCGATGTTCAAGCGCAAGCCCGAGCTTCCGAGCGGCGAGAGCGGGAGGGCGAGCAGAAGTGACCGGTCGCAACGATCTTCCTGCAGCGAGCCGAACTTCATCGATGCGCTGTACATCGTCGCGTTCTCGCTGTTCATCTACGGGATGAGCGGCCTGACCGGGCCGCGCACGGCGGTCCGCGGCAACTTGATCGCCGCGGTCGGGATGGCGATCGCGGTCGTCGCGACGCTGCTGACGCCACATGTGCTCTCCGGGTCCTCGACGCCGTGGTTGATCGCGCTGGGCCTCGTGCTGGGGACGGCGATCGGGATCCCGGCGGCGCGCAACGTGAAGATGACCGCGATGCCGCAGATGGTGGCGCTGTTCAATGGCGTCGGCGGTGGCGCGGTGGCGCTGATCGCGTGGGTCGAGTACCGCCACCACTTCGTCGGCGCCCACCAGCCTTCGGTCTCTACCCGCTGAGGGTCGGAGATCCCCTCGCTGTTCGCCGGCGATCGTCGGCTCGATCTCGTTCTGGGGCTCCGACATCGCGTTCGGCAAGCTGCAGGAGATCCTCCCGGGCCGGCCGATCAAGCTCCCCGGGCAGGGCAGGCGGTCATGAACACCGGGTTGCTGTGCTGATCTGCGTCGCGAGCGCGATCGTCCTCGCCGCGGGCACCCACTCGCAGGCGCTGTTCATCCTCGGGATCCTCGTCGCTGCGGCGGCGCTCGGGCAACATGATGGTGCTGCCGATCGGCGGCGCCGACATGCCGGTCGTGATCTCGCTGCTGAACGCGTTCACCGGCCTGTCGGCGGCCGCGACCGGGATCGCGCTCGAACAACACCGCGATGATCGTCGCCGGGATGATCGTCGGCGCCTCCGGCACGATCCTCACCAACCTGATGGCCAAGGCGATGAACCGCTCGGTGCCGGCGATCGTCGCCGGCGGCTTCGGCGGCGAGGTCGCCGCACCGGCAGCAGGCGGCCATCGACCGTGGGCCGGTCCGCGCGACCTCCGCCCAGGACGTCGCGATCCAGCTCTCCTACGCGCGCCAGGTCGTGATCGCGCCCGGCTACGGGATGGCCGTCGCGCAGGCGCAGCACGCCGTGCGCGAGCTCGAGAAGGCGCTCGAGGCCAAGGGCGTCGACGGTCAAGTACGCGATCCACCCGGTCGCCGGTCGGATGCCCGGTCACATGAACGTGCTGCTAGCCGAGGCTGACGTCCCGTATGACCTGCTCAAGGAGATGGACGAGATCAACCCGGAGTTCTCGCGTACCGACGTGACGCTGGTGATCGGCGCCAACGATGTCACCAACCCGGCGGCGAAGAACGAGCCGAGCTCGCCGATCTACGGGATGCCGATCCTGGAGGTCGACGAGTCGGGCTCGGTTATCGTGCTCAAGCGCTCGATGGCATCCGGGTTCGCCGGGCATCGACAACCCCCTGTTCTACGAGGCGAAGACCTCGATGCTGTTCGGCGACGCCAAGCAGTCGGTGAGCGACATCACCTCCGAGATTGAAGGCGCTCTAGGCTGCGGTGCTCTGACAGAGGCGAGAGGAGCATGGACCCCGAACCGGCTGATGGAGATCCCGCTGTTTCCCATCTGAGTTCCGCGGAGGCCCATCGTCTCAGTGCATTCGCACCGAGACCAGCGTCGCCGGAGAGGCAGATCCTGATCAAGCAGGGTGACTACTCGACCGAGCTGATCACGATCGAGGAGGGGACCGCGGACGTGATCCGGAACGGAGAGAAGGTCGCGCTGGAGGCAGGCGACATGATCGGCGAGATGGGTCTGCTCACGCGCGAGCCACGCAACGCGGACGTGATCGCTACCTCGCCGATGCGGGTGATAAAGCTCACACACTGGGAGATCAGGCGGATGTCCGAGGAGACGATTATTTCTGAACGGGCGCTAAGATCGCCGGCGCCGCCAGCGGATGGCCGGCGTGCGGCGCAACGATGACTCGCCATCGTTGAGGCGAGGGCCGAGCAGCTAGGCTCCTGCGGAGATGGACGAGGTGCGCGAGTTCCGACGAATGCTCGGACAGGAGCGGCAGCCGAGCAGGCGGCAGAGCGCCACGAGCGGATGATTGCGCCGGGGCGCGAGCTCCGGGCCGGGCAGCGGATGCTCGCGCTGGGCGCGCGCCCGTGGCTGATGGGGATCGTCAACGCCACTCCCGACTCGTTCTCGGACGCCGGCATGCACGACTCGCTGTGCGCCGCGCGTGGAGCTCGCGCGCTCGCTGCTGTCCGCGGGAGCCGACCTGATTGACATCGGCGGCGAGTCCGGCGTCACCAACCGCCCGTCGGTCGATCCCGACGAGGAAATCGCACGCGTCGTGCCACTGATCGAACGCGTTGCCGGCGAGCTCGGCGCGCTTGTGTCGGTCGACACCCACAAGCCGGTCGTGGCGCGGGCGGCGATCGCCGCCGGCGCGTCGATCGTCAACGACGTCAGCGGGCTGCGCGACCCGGAGCTGGCAGACGTGTGCGCGATGACAGGGGCGGCGCTGGTCTTGATGCACACGCGCGCCGCGCCGAAGCAGAAGCTGCTCGATCGCTCCTACGACGGCCGGATCGTCGCAGACGTCACGAGTTTCCTGCGCGAGCGGGTGGGGGTGGCGCTGGCGCGGGGAGTCGCGCGCGAGCAGCTGATGCTCGATCCGGGCCCCGATTTCGGCAAGACACCAGCGCAGACGGTCGACGTGCTGCGCCATCTGGGCGAGCTCCACGCGCTCGGGCGGCCGCTGCTGCTGGCGGTCTCGCGCAAGGACTTCGTCGGCGCGATCTGCGGCCGCCCGCCCAGGGCCCGACTCGCCGGCACGCTTGCGGCGATCGGGCATGGTGTCGATGCCGGCGCGCACGTGCTGCGTGTCCACGACGTCGCGGCGACAGCCGACTTCCTCGCGGTTCGCGACGTGCTCGCGGGCCGCAGAAAGGTCGATCCCGCGCTGCGCGTCCCGGAGGAGCTTGCGCGCGAGCAGCGCGCACCGCGCGTCGCCGGACGCTAAATTAGACCATGCAAGTCGCCGGTCGCTGCCCCGACGCGACCGGAGCCCACCGATATCCGCCCCGAGGAGGTTGTCCATGTCCGTCGTCGACCGCGCCGCGCTCGAAGCCAGTCCGCTCGCAGACCTGCACGCGCTCGCATCCGAGCTTTCGATCGACGGCTATCGGCGGTTGCGCCGCCCGGAGCTGATCGACGCGATCCTCCACAGGCAGGGCGGCGAGTCCGCGGCGGCCGATCAACCGGAGGAGCTCGAGGGGCCGGAGGCTGCCGGTGAGGTCGACGAGGAAGGCGTGCACGCCGGCGAGGACGGTGGGGCCGGCGCCGGGGACGCGATTTCCGAGGTGGTCGTCGAGGAGCTTCGCGTCCACGACGAGCAGCGGCCCTCCGCGCGCCGCCGACGTGGACGTCGCGGCGGCCGTGGGCGCGGCCTGGAGGCCGCGGTGCGCGACGAAGCAGCCGCGCGCGAGAGCGGCCTCCGAGAGCGTTGCGGCCTCCGAGAGCGAAGCGGCCTCTGAGAGCGAAGCGGCCTCCGAGAGCCAAGCGGCCTCCACGCGCGAGGAGCCTTCCGCGCGCAAACTGCAGCCCGCCGCGGAGCGAGCGTCCGAGCCCCAGGACGAGGACGGAGAGGTCGTCGAGGGGATCGTCGAGCTGCTGCCCAACGGCTCGGGCTTCCTGCGGATCGCGCCGCCGGATCCCTCCGACGATGACGTCTACATCTCCGCCGCCCAGGTCAAGCGCTGCGAGCTGGTTGCCGGCGACCGCGTGGCGGGGCCGAGACGGACGCCGCGGCGCTCGGAGCGCTTCGCCTCCTTGATCCGGATCGACACGATCAACGGTCGGGCGGCCGAGGAGGTTGCCGACAGCGCTCGCTTTGACGATCTGCCGGCCGCGTTCGCCAGCGAACGGTTCCGGCTCCGCTCCGAGGATCCGACGATCAAGGCGATCGAATGGCTGACGCCGTTCGGCAAAGGCTCGCGCGTGACGA
Source organism: uncultured Solirubrobacterales bacterium (assembly GCA_963811155.1). Classification (GTDB taxonomy): domain Bacteria; phylum Actinomycetota; class Thermoleophilia; order Solirubrobacterales; family Solirubrobacteraceae; genus Palsa-465. The sequence goes on along the minus strand of CAWEQQ010000032.1, from coordinate 225,991 downwards.
TCGTCGGAGCGCCCCGCGCCGGCAAGAGCGAGGCGCTGCGCCGGCTCGCGTCGGCACTGGTCGGCCACGAGGAGTTGCAGTTGCTGGTCGTGCTTGCAGGCGTGCGGCCCGAGGAACTCTCGATATGGACGCAGGACGCGCCCGAGCCGGCCGCTGCGGTCAGCTTCGCCGCCTCCCCCGACGTTCAGGGCCAGACGGTCGAGCGGGTGATCGACCAAGCGCGCAGGCTGGCCGCGCGCGGCGCCGACGTGGTCGTCCTGATCGACACGCTCACCTGGCTGGCGCCGTACGTCGCGCGCAAGGTGCTCGCGGCGGCTCGCAGGCTCGTCGACGGCGGCTCCCTGACGGTGATCGCGACGGCACGCGACGAGGTCGGCGGCGAGACGACCGTGATCGCGCTCGATGCGCAGTTGACGAGCATCCACCGCTTCCCCGCGCTCGACCTCGTCGCGAGCGGCACGGTCCGCCCTGAACTGCTGGTGGGCGAAGCCGGCGCGGAGGCGATCGCGCGCGCGCGGGCGGAAGCGATGGAGCAGTAGACGGTCTTGGCAAGCATCGAGGTCCTGGGCATCCGCCGGCGCCTTCCGGGTCAATATGCCGTGCAACGCGAGCGGGCGACGACCACCACGGCCGCTACCGTTGAGGACCCAGCCATGGCGCCAACGACGACCGAAATCGATACCCTGCTCGGCGGTCTCAACGAGCCCCAGCGCGAGGCCGTCACTCATGGCGAGGGCCCGCTGCTGATTCTCGCTGGCGCCGGCTCGGGCAAGACGCGCGTACTGACCCACCGGCTCGCATACCTGCTGGCAGCCGGTGCGGCGAAGCCGAACGAGATCCTCGCGATCACGTTCACCAACAAGGCGGCAGGGGAGATGCGCAACCGCGCCGAGCTGCTCGTCGGCCGCCGGGTGCGCGCGATGTGGGTGATGACGTTTCACTCCGCCTGCGCGCGGATGCTGCGCGCCCACGCCGACCGGCTCGGCTACACCCGCCAGTTCACGATCTACGACCAGGCCGACTCGCGCCGGCTGATCAAGCGCTGCCTGGACGAGCTCGGAATCGATCCGAAGCGCTTCACGCCCGGAGCGATCCACCACCAGATCTCCGATGCGAAGAACAAGCTTCGCGACGCAGATGCCTACGGTCAGATGGTCGGGTCGTTCTTTGAGCAGACGGTGGCGGACGTGTACCGCAGCTACGAGCGCGAGCTGCATCGGATGAACGCGATGGACTTCGACGACCTACTGGTACGGGCCGTCAACGTCCTGGAGCTGTTCCCAGAGGTCCGAGAGCGCTACGCCACCGGCTTTCGCCACGTGCTGGTCGACGAGTATCAGGACACCAACCACGCGCAGTACCGGTGGCTGCAGCTGCTGGCCGGCGAGCACCGCAACCTGATGGTCGTCGGCGACGATGCACAGGCGATCTTCGGCTTTCGCGGCGCCGACATCCACAACATCCTCGACTTCCAGGACACGTTCCCCGACGCCCACGTCGTCAGGCTCGAGCAGAACTACCGCTCGACTCAGACGATCCTCGACGCCGCGAACGCCGTGATCCGCAACAACCGGGCACAGAAGCCCAAGTCGCTGTGGACCGAGCTTGGTCAGGGCGATCCGGTCATGGTTCGCGAGCTCGAGGACGAGCACGCCGAGGCGCGGTTCGTGGCAGGTGAGCTCCAGCGGCTACTCGACGAAGGCGCCTCGCGAGCGGACATCGCGGTCTTCTACCGCACCAACGCGCAGTCGCGGGTGCTCGAGGACACGCTCGTGCGCGCCGAGATCGCCTATCAGGTGATCGGCGGCACCAGGTTCTACGAGCGCGCGGAGATCAAGGATGCGATCGCTTATCTGACTGTGCTCGTCAATCCCCAGGACGCCGGCGCGTTTGCGCGGATCGTCAACGCTCCGCGCCGGGGGATCGGCGCGACCTCGATCTCGCGCGTGCTCGCGTTCGCCAACACGCTGGGCAGCTCGATCTGGGAGGTCGCTGCAGACCCCGAGCAGGTCCCGAGCCTCGGACCGCCAGCGGTCAAGGCGCTGCGCCGGTTCATGGGCACGATGCAGCGACTGCGCGAGCGCGCCGAGGGCGGCACACCGATCTCCGCGCTGCTCAAGGAGACGCTTCAGGAGACGGGCTACATCGAGGCGCTCGAGGCCGAGCGGACGATCGAGGCGCAGGGCCGGATCGAGAATCTGCAGGAGCTGATCAACGTCGCCGTCGAGTACGACGCGGCCACCGGCGAGCAAGCCGCCTCGCTGCCCGAGTTCCTGCAGCAGATTGCGCTGATCTCCGACGCCGACACGCGCGCCGATGACGACGGCCTGGTGACCTTGATGACGCTCCACAACGCCAAGGGCCTCGAGTATCCGATCGTGTTCATCATCGGCTGCGAGGAGGGCGTGTTCCCGCACTCGCGAGCGCTCGACGAGGGCGGGCTCGAAGAGGAGCGGCGGCTGTGCTACGTGGGCATCACCCGTGCGCAACGGGATCTGTACCTGACCCATGCCCGCACCCGGACGGTGTTCGGAGCGCGCAGCTTCGGCGGTCGCAGCCGCTTCATCGGCGAGATACCGGAAGAGCTGACCGACCGCGAGGAGCAACGGCAGCGGCCTGGCTTCGGGGGTATGCGCGCACGCGTGACCTCTTGGGGCTCACCGGAGCCCGAGCCCGAGCCCCCGCCGGTCGCCTACGGACTCGGGGACGACGTCGCACACCCGACCTTCGGCGAGGGGGTGGTGACAGGAATCGAGCCCGGTGGCATCGTCGTGATCCGCTTCCGGGGCGAGCGCTCGGAGCGCAAGCTGGTCGCCGACCTCGCGCCGATCTCGAGACGTTAGGACTCACGAAAGAATTACTGGGTCGATCCGACCATGCCCCATCGCGTAGTTCCACGCGATGACCGCGATCTCCTGCCCACTTAAATATTCGTAAGGACTTAGGGTCCAACCGAGCGATCATCCGCCGCCCTCGGGCGTCCGACTCGGTCCGGACGAGAGCCCGAAGGCGGCCGTGGCGCTTATCGACTAGCGTCCCGCGCCGATGAGCGCGACGATCATCGATGGACGAGCCCTAGCGGCGCGTGTGCGCGCGGAAGTGGCGCTGGAGGCGGCGCAGTTCGCGCAGCGCAACCCGCGTCCGCCCGGCCTCGCGACGATCCTCGTCGGCGAGGATCCGGCCTCGGCGGTCTACGTCTCCAGCAAGCGGAGGGCGTGCGCCGAGGCGGGAATCGCCGACCACCACCGGCACCTCGAAGCCCACATAAGCCACGAAGACGTCGCGGCCGCGATCGAGGAGTGTAACGTCGACCCCGAGGTCGATGGGATCCTCTTGCAGCTGCCGGTCCCCGAGGGGCTTGACGGGGCGGCACTGACCGGACTGATCGATCCCGCCAAGGATGTCGACGGCCTGACCCCGATCAGCGTCGGCCGGCTTGCGCTCGGGACGCCGGGGCTGCGGCCGTGTACGCCGCTCGGCGTGCTCGAGCTGCTCGACGCCTACGAGGTGGCGCTCGAGGGTGCGCAGGCCGTCGTGGTGGGCCGTTCGGACCTCGTCGGCAAGCCGGTCGCAGCGCTGCTGCTGGCCCGCAATGCCACCGTCACCATCTGCCACTCGCGGACCCGCGAGCTTGCCACGGTCTGCTCGCGAGCGGATGTGCTGGTCGCCGCGATCGGCCACGCGGGGATGCTCGGCGCCGAGCACATCAAGCCGGGCGCCGCGGTCGTCGACGTGGGCGTCAACCGGACCGAGGAGGGGTTGCGCGGGGACGTCGACTTCGAGGCAGCGGCGCAGAAGGCCGGATTGATCACGCCGGTCCCGGGCGGCGTCGGCCCGATGACGATCGCGATGCTGCTGCGCAACACGGTGCTCGCGGCGCGGCTGCAGTCGCCGGCGGGGCAGGCGGAAGCACGCTAGTGGATCATCCCGTAAATCCGCGCCCTCACGTTTTAGCCATATTCCAGGGAGAGCAACCCCGAAAGCCCGTATCGACCGGGGATTCTATCGGGCGCGAACTTAGGACCCGCGTCAGAATTATTGCCGGTTTTGACGGCGTCTGGACGCGCCTGACGCCACCGGCTCGCCCTCGGATACGCCCGGTATTATCGCGGCGAGCCGGCGGCGCGAGACACGCCCACCCACTCGTCAAATTCCGGCACTAATTTTGACGCGGGCCCTTACCCGGATGGACCACTAGTAACCCATCCTGATATGCAAGATGGTTTACTAGCGTACTGTCTCTGAAATGGCTTGACAGTCCCTCCGGGGTGTACAGCCTTTTGCAACAACGAGATTAACTGTCAAATCAAATACGACACACTACACTAGGAGCGGTCGTGGCCGATGCTGATGGCGCGATGCGCACGCCGGGTCCGCCGCCGCGCGCGCCGAGAACCCGCACCGGGGAGCTGATCAGCTTCGCCGGCGCATTCGCGTTGCTCGTGCTGATGTTTGCGTTCAAGTGGTTCGGGCTGGCCGTCACCGCGAGCCCGTCGGCGGAGCGCGCCGCGGTCTCGAGCGCCGAGGACGCCTGGCACGGCCTGACGCTGCTGCGTTGGTTGATGCTGCTGACGATCGCCGCGTCCCTCGGCGCGGTTGTGCTGCACGCGACCCAGCGCTCGCACGGCACCAAGACCGACACCAGCCTGCCGGTCACCGCGCTCGGGACCCTGACCGCGGTGCTGCTGGTCTACCGAGTGCTGATCGACCTCCCGTCGCCCGACCGGGTCGTCGATCAGAAGCTCGGCGCATATCTCGGCCTGCTCGCCGCGACCGCAATCGCCTACGGGGGCTACGAGTCGATCCGTGAGCAACGGGCGCGCGTGCGGGCCGCCATGTACCGTCACCGGTTCAGCTCACGGGTCGCGCGGGATGGCCGACGCACGGTAGGTTGAACGGATGGACCCTCGGCCATCTCGCCTGCGCAGCGGTGAATGGATCGCCGGCGCCGGAGCGCTGTTGCTGATCGTGTTCATGTTGGCGCTGAGCTGGTACGGCGGCCAGCAGGCGCCTGCACGATCGGCTCCGGCAAGGCCGGCCTCGTTCAACGGCTGGCACGGCCTCACCCACCTGCGCTGGCTGGTGCTGGTGACGATCCTCGCTGCGCTCGCGCTGGTCTGGCTGCAGGCGACGCGGCGCGCGCCGGCGCTGCCCCTCACGTGCAGCATGTTCGTGATGCTGCTTGGCGGCGTGACCGTGCTCGCGCTGTTCTACCGGGTGGTCGTCGATCCTCCCGGCGGGATGAGCGTGAACGCGGGCGCATACCTGGGGCTGCTGGCGGCGGTCGCGATCACCTACGGGGGCTACAAGTCGATGCGCACCGAGGGGATCGCCGAACGCGACGCCCCGGCGGAGATCGAGACCGTCGCGCTGGGATCCTGAGATCCTAAGGGCTTCCGCGGAAGCCCATAGAATCAACGAATGCTCGATCGCGACCAAGTGCTGCACGTCGCCCGCCTCGCGCAGCTCGAGCTGACGGAGGAGGAGGTCGGCAAGATGGCCGCCGAGCTTTCGAAGGTCCTCGACCACATCGAGAAGATCCGCGAGCTCGACCTCGAGGGCGTGCCGCCGACGTCCCATGTCGTCGACGTCGTGAACTCACTGCGCGCGGACGAGCCGCGTCCGTCGCTGGCGGCTGAGGTGGCGCTCGCGAGCGCTCCCGAGCCGCTCGCCGGCGGCTTCGGCGTGCCGACCCCAGGTGCGACGGCGTGAGCGAGCTAATCGATCTCAGTGCCGCCGACGCGGCCGCGCGCGTGCGCTCCGGCGAACTGGCCGCCCGCGAGCTGTTCGAGGCCTACCGAGTGAGAGCGGCTGCCGACGATCTCAACGCTTTCACCTGGGTGGCGGCGGACGCTCCGGCCGACGGTTTCTATGAGCGCGCCCCGCTCGGCGGCGTGCCCGTCGCGGTCAAGGACCTGTTCTGCACTGAGGGCGTGCCGAGCCAGGCCGGCTCCCGGATCCTCGAGGGCTACCGCCCGCCGTACACGGCGACGGTCGTCTCGAAGCTATCGGCCGCCGGCGCGCCGTTACTCGGCAAGACCAACCAGGACGAGTTCGCGATGGGGTCCTCGAACGAGAACTCCGGCTTCGGGCCGGTGCTGAACCCCTGGGACAGGGGCCGGGTGCCCGGCGGCTCCTCCGGCGGTAGCGCTGTGGCCGTCGCGGCCGGGCTCGCGCCATGGGCGATCGGGACCGACACCGGAGGCTCGATCCGCCAGCCGGCGGCCCTGTGCGGGATCGTCGGGCTGAAACCCACCTACGGCGCGTGCTCCCGCTACGGGATGATCGCGTTCGCCTCCTCCCTGGATCAGGCCGGCCCGCTGACGCGCGACGTCACCGATGCGGCGCTGCTGTTCTCTCAGATGGTCGGACGAGACCCGTGCGACTCGACGTCCGTCGAGTTTCCCGGACCGATCGAGTTGCCAAGCGCCGAGCATCTGCGCGGCATCCGCCTCGGTGTCCCCGAGGAGCTGACAGGCGCGAGCGGCGGCGTCGAACCCGGCGTGCGTGACAGCTTCGAGGCGACGCTGAAGCTCGCCGAGGCTCTGGGCGCGGCGGTCGCGCCGTGCCGGCTGCCGCACGCGCCGCACGCGCTGTCGGCGTACTACCTGATCGCGCCGGCCGAGGCCTCCGCGAACCTGGCGCGATTCGACGGCGTGCGCTACGGATTGCGCGTCGGCGGTGACCGCGATCTAGACTCGATGTACAGCGCCACGCGCGCGGCCGGATTCGGCGCCGAGGTCAAGCGCCGGATCATGCTCGGCACCTACGCGCTCTCCAGTGGGTACTACGACGCGTACTACGGGACCGCGCAGAAGGTGCGAACGAAGATCTCCGAGGACTTCAGGGAGGCCTTTCGTCGCTTCGACTTCGTTGTCACGCCGACCAGCCCGTGGACCGCGTTCACGCTCGGCGCCAAGACCGACGATCCGCTGACAATGTACCTGAACGATTTCTGCACGGTGCCGATGCCGCTGGCGGGAATCCCGGCGATCTCGATTCCCTCGGGGTCTAGCGACGGGCTGCCGGTTGGATTTCAGCTCGCCGGGCCGGCGTTCAGCGAGAGCCGGCTGCTGGACGCGGCATACGCGCTCGAGCGGGCGATCGGGTTCGATGGAAGCGTCGCCCGTGGCTGATTGGGAGCCGGTGATCAGGCTCGAGATCCACGTCCATGGGAGCGTCGCCGGTGGCTGACTGGGAGCCGGTGATCGGGCTCGAGATCCACGTCCAGCTGAGCACGAGAACGAAGATGTTCTGCGCCTGCGCGCTGTCCTTCGGCGATCCGCCGAACGTCCACACGTGCCCTGTCTGTCTCGCGTTGCCCGGCGCGCTGCCGGTCGTCAACGAGCGGGCGATCGAGTTCGGGGTGCGGATCGGGCTCGCGTTCGGCTGCCAGATCGCGCAGCGGTCGCTGTTTCATCGGAAGAACTACTTCTATCCCGACTCCCCCAAGGCCTACCAGATCTCCCAATATGACGTGCCATTGTGCCGCGGCGGGCGGCTCGGCGAGGTGCGCATCCACCGCGTCCACCTGGAGGAGGACGCGGCCAAGCTGAACCACATCGGAGCCAGCGGACGGATCCACGGGGCCGACCGCAGCTGGGTCGACTTCAACCGCGGCGGCACGCCGCTCGTGGAGATCGTGACCGAGCCTGAAATCCACTCGCCCGAGCAGGCGCGCGAGTGGCTGACGTTGCTGCGCACGACAATCAGGCGGCTCCGCGTCTCCGACGTCGACATGTCCCAGGGCTCGCTGCGCTGCGACGCCAATGTCTCCATCAGGCCTGCCGGCTCGGATGAGCTCGGGACCAAGACCGAGCTCAAGAACATGAACTCGTTCGCGTTCCTGGAGCGGGGGGTGAGGGCCGAGATCGAACGCCAGATCAGGCTGCTCGAGGCGGGCGAGCCGGTCAATCAGGAGACGCTTCACTTCGACCCGACGACGGGCCAGCTGACCCCGCTGCGCTCCAAGGAGGAGGCGCACGACTACCGCTACTTCCCGGAACCCGATCTGGTGCCGCTGCTCGTCAGCGAGGGGCTGCTCGCCGCCGCGCGCGCCGCGATCCCCGAGCTGCCGGCGCAGCGTGCCGCCCGCTTCGAGCGAGCGCTCGGGCTGAGCGCCGAGCGCGCCCGGGAGCTGGCGTTTCGCACCGAGCTGGCCGACTACTTCGAACGCGCGCTCGCGTCCGACGGCGCGGGCGCCGACCCGGTCACGATCGCGAACTGGATCGGGCCGTTGGTCGAGCGGATCGGCTCGGACACGGATCCGGCGCAGAGCAAGGTGGCGCCCGCAAGCCTTGCAGCGCTCGCGGCGATGGTCAGCACTAGAGAGGTAAGCCGTGACACGGCCCGCGACGTGCTCACCCGTCTCGTGCAGGAAGGCGGGGACCCGCGTGAGATCGTAGCTCGCGAAGGGCTCGGCGCCGTCAGCGGCGACGACCGCCTCGGCGAGCTGGTCGACCGCGCGATCGCCGCCGATCAGGCAGCGGCCGAGCAGGTGAAGGCGGGGAACATGAAAGCGGCCGGGCCGCTCGTCGCCTACGTGATGCGCGAGACGAAGGGCCGGGCGGACGGCGGCGAGGTCCGGCGCTTGATCCTCGAACGGCTGCCGGGTGCCGGGTAGCTCCGTCGCAATACCCAGTGTATTACAACACGAACGCAGTGGGCGTCTCAACACCGGACCGGTTGACTTGTGCTCCTCGTCAGGCCGCGCGCGGGTTAGGGGCTGAGAATTGTGCAATCAGCTCGTGGTAGGTGGCCGGTACGCCCTCCTCGAGCGTGATCTCAGCGTGCCACCCCAGCTTCCGCTGGGCGTGCGTCGGGTCCATGCACGAGCGCTCGAGTTCACCCTCGCGCAGCGGGGCGAGGTGCGGTTGCACGCTCGTCCCCGAAGCCTCGGCCAGGAGCTTGAAGATCTCCAGCACCTCGGCCTCCCGGCCGGTCGCCACGTTGAAGACGTCCTTGACGCCACGGGCCGCCAGGAGCGCGGCGACGACATCACGGACATGGATGTAGTCGCGCGTCGGGTGTCCATGGCCGTAGAGCGTCGGCGGTTTGCCCTGCCAGAGTTCGTTGGACAGGATCGAGACGACGCCGGCCTCACCGTGCGGACTCTGGCGCGGCCCGTAGACGTTTGCGAGCCGACAGACCGTGTGTCCCACCCCGCTGGCATTGGCCCACGTGCGAACGTAAGCCTCGGCGGCCCACTTTGACGCTCCATAGGGCGAGAGTGGGGCGGGCGTAAAGGTCTCCGGGGTCGGTCGCGGCGCTTCGTCGCCGTACAGGGCCCCGCCTGTGGAGGTGAAGACGACGGGAGCGCCGTAGCGCCTGGCGGCCTCCAGCACGTTCAGCGTTCCGATCACGTTGACAGTGGCGTCGCGGACCGGATCCGTTACTGAGACGGTCACCGACGCCTGCGCCGCGAGGTGAAAGATCGCGCTTGGGGCGGCGGCGTCGATGACGCTGTTCAGCGCCGCCGCATCGACGATGTCGACCACCTCCAGGTCCGCCTCGGTCGCCACGCGGGCGGCCTGCCCGCTGGAGAGGTCGTCGACGACAACAGCCCGCCGGCCGTCTGCCAGCACGGCGTCGACAACGTGCGAGCCGATGAAGCCGGCGCCCCCTGTCACCACAATCGTATCCACGAGCGCCATGCTAGCGGGGTCGACCGTGCGCGTTATCGAGAGCGCCGGCCATCGCGAGGAACCGTGAGGGGGCGTTCGTGGCACATCCTGCACCACTAGTGGTTCAGTTGCGGGAAACTACCGAGAGGCCCATAGCGCGTAGGATCAAGCGCCCACTCTAAGGGCCTAAGGAGGCTGTCACCAATGTCCAGACTGATTCGGATGGACCAGACCGGCCACACCACGCTGGTCGAGTGGACCGCCGAGGACCCGGCGACCGTGCAGGAGGCGCTGTCGGCGTTCAGCGCCGAACTCGATCAGGGTTACTACGCGGTCGTGTCCCACGGCGAAGGTCACGCCGAGCAGGTCCGCGAATTGCCACTCGACGCGCCGTTGGTGATCCTGCGCCGCCCCATCGCCGGGGGCTAGCAAACGCCGGCGTGAGCACGGACGCAGGCAGCGCCGGCAGCGGTCCGCTTCCCGAGCTTGCCACTGTCTACTGGCGCCCGCGCGCCGACCAGGGCTCGCTGACCCGGTCGGGGCGGCTGTGGACGCTGAGCACCGTCGCCCACACGGTGCCGTTCATCGGCGCTGCGGCGCTGCTGACCGCGCTCAAGCCGTTCACGCTGCCAGTTGCGCTGATCCTGCTGGCACACGCGTGGGCGATCCCCGAGCTGTACGCGGCGCGCGGCGCGAACGTGCTCAGGATGCTCGCGCCGACCGGCCCGGATGCGGAGCGGCGCGCACTCGGCTTGCTGGGAGACCTGCTCGGCCACGGCGCGCGCGACCTGCGCGAGCGCACCGGGCTCGTGCTGGAACGCGGGCGACTCGGGGTCTGGCTGGTGGCGGAGGCGGGAGCGCTGCTGGTGGCGCCGGGCGGGCATCGCGTGTATTGCTTCTGTGTCAAGGTCACCGGCGCGGACCTGCCGTCGGGCGACCGGACCGCACACCTGCTGCTTGCCCTGCGGGCCGACGAGGCAGGATTTGCCACGGTCGCCAACCTAGCGTTCTCCGGGGCGTGCTGGCGCCTGCGCCGCCGGTTACGGGCGCCGGCTCGCGACGCGCTAGCTGCCGCCGTGCAGACGGCGGCAGCGCAGTGGGGCGGCCAGCAGCCGCGCGGCCGAGCCTCATAGACGAAGTTTGTACCGAGGGCCAATGCGACGCCGCGGCGCGACGAGCATCATGGTCGTCATGCTCCGTCCGATCACATCCTCCAGGGTGCTGCTAGTTGCGGATCGCCGCGTCCCCCCGTCGGATAACGGCGGCGCTCCGCTGCGGCGCTATCGCCTTGCGCGTCTGCGTCTGGATGGCCCCAGCACCGGGCCCGTAGTCCGCTTCGAGCACCCCAAGCGCATCTACGACTGACCTCCAGCTGCTGGCGCCGTCGGGTCCGATGAACCGCCGGCGCCGCGCGCTACGCTTGTGGCATGCGAACTGAACTCGAACGTCGTCCGGCGCGTACGCCGATTCTGAGGAAGGCCGGGGCGGGGCTGGTCCTGGTCGTCGCCGCGGCGCTTGCAATCCACCTCGTGCTCTCAGTGGCCACGGCGATCTTCTGGACGGTGGTCACGATCGCGGTCGTCGTCGCAGTCCTCTGGGCGCTGAAGACGATCATCTGGTAAGAAGCGACCCGTGGATGACATGGGCCTGCTCGTCATCCTGTTCTTCTTTGGTCTGGCCGGTGGAATCATCGGCCGGATCAAGGGCAGCTCGTTCTTCATCTGGTTCTTGATCTCGGGGCTGATCCCGTTCGTGGGTCTTCTGGCCGCCGTCTGCTACCGGTTCGAGAACCAGGAGCTGCGGCGCCAATGCCCCGCGTGCGGCGACGTGATTAAGCTCTACGACGCGGTCTGCATGAACTGCGGCGCGGAGCTGGGATTCCCGGATGTTGCGATCGCGCCCGAAGCGGCGATGCAGCGACCTGGCTAAGGGCTCCCGCGGAAATTAGGGTCCGTTCGGGAAATATAAAGACCGCCCGCGCGCTGGGGACTCTGAGGCGACCGGACGTTTGCGCGCGCACGTCCGCCGAACCACCGCGCAGCCCTCGGCGACCCCGCAGACGGAGATCGCAGGTGGCCGGCAAACGCGTTGCTAGACTCGCGATTTCGACGTGCGTGCACCGCTCGCGCGCGCGTAACTTCCCCGAGTTCGTCCTCGAGTTCGCTGAAAGGAGGCGAGTGCCATGCGTGCAGTCGATGCCCTGATGGAGTGCCTTAAGGCGGAGGGTGTCGATGTCGTATTCGGCCTACCCGGCGGCGCGAACCTCCCGACGTACGACGCCTTCTACGACGCCGGCATTCGTCACATTCTCGTCCGCCACGAGGCGGGCGGCGGGCACGCGGCGGAGGGCTACGCCAAGGCGACGGGCAAGGTCGGCGTGTCGCTCGGGACCAGCGGGCCGGGCGCGACGAACCTCGTGACGCCGATCTGCGACGCGATGATGGACTCCGTCCCGGTGGTGTTCCTGACCGGGCAGGTGCGCACCGAGTTGCTCGGCACTGACGGCTTCCAGGAGGCCGACACGATCGGCATTACGATGCCGATCGTCAAGCACAGCTTCATGATCCGGCATCCGCTGGAGATTCCCCGGACGATCCACGAGGCGTTCCACATCGCTCGCACCGGCCGCCCCGGACCGGTCGTGGTCGATATTCCGCAGGACCTGAGCCGAGCCGATATCCCTTACGAGCCGGTCAGCGACGTCCACCTTCCCGGTTACCAGCCGACAACGGAGGGCAACCAGAAGCAGGTCCGGCTCGCCGCCAAGGCGCTGGCCAACGCGCGCCGGCCGGTGATCTACGCGGGCGGGGGCGTGATCAGCGCGAACGCGGCCGCGGAGCTGACCGAGCTCGCGACCGCTGATCGGTTCCCGGTCACGTGCACGGTGATGGGCCTCGGCGGCTTCCCGGCGCCGCACGAGCTGTGGCTCGGGATGCTCGGGATGCACGGCACGCGGACCGCCAACTACGCGATGGACGAGGCCGACCTGATCTGCGCGATCGGCGCCCGCTTCGACGACCGGATCACCGGCAAGCTGTCGGAGTTCGCTCCGCGCGCAAAGTTCATCCACATCGACATCGATCCGGCCGAGATCTCCAAGAACGTGCCGGCGCACATTCCGATCGTCGGCGATGCCAAGAACATCCTCCCCCGGCTGACGGCCGAGTACCGCGCGCAGTCCCCCGAAGCGAGCCGGCTGGAGGAGTGGTGGTCGCGGATCCGCTCCTGGCAGGGTCGCTATCCGCTGTCCTACGAGGACTCCAAGGACGCGGAGATCAAGCCGCAGTTCATGATCGAGGCGCTGTACGAGGCCACCGGAGGCGGTGCGATCGTGACCAGCGACGTCGGACAGCACCAGATGTGGGCCGCGCAGCGCTTCCATTTCTCCAGGCCACGGCGGTGGATCAACTCCGGCGGGCTGGGAACGATGGGATTCGGCCTGCCGGCCGCGATGGGCGCCAAGGTCGGCTGCCCGGACGAGTCCGTCGTCTGCATCGCCGGCGACGGCTCGGTGCAGATGAACATCCAGGAGCTTGCGACTTGCGTCCACGAGGGCATCGCGATCAAGGTGTTCATCATGAACAACGGCTACCTCGGGATGGTCCGCCAATGGCAGGAGCTGTTCTGGGACAAGCGATACAGCCACGTCGAGATGGGCCCGTGGCCGGACTTCGTCAAGCTCGCCGAAGCCTACGGCGCGACCGGGATGCGCTTCGAGGACAAGCACACGCTCGTGCGCGACTTCAAGGACGCCCTCGCGACCGATGGGCCGGTGCTCGTCGACGTCCGGGTCACGCGCGAGGAGAACACGTATCCGATGATCCCCGCCGGCCAGCCGGCGCGGAACATGGTCGGGTGAGGGCGATGGGAGAACCAGCAACCAAGGAACTGCTGTCGCTCGACGATCTCGATGCCGTCGCCGGCCTGCGCACCGGCCGGCGCCACATCCTCTCGATCCTGGTGGAGAACAAGCCGGGCGTCCTGACCAGGATCGCCGGGTTGTTTGCACGCCGCGGCTTCAATATCGACACGCTGGCGGTCGGGCCGACCGATGACGAGACGATCTCGCGGGTCACCCTCACGCTCGACGGCGCCGTGCAGCCGATCGACCAGGTCACCAAGCAGCTGCACAAGCTCGTCAACGTGCTCAAGATCCGCGACCTCGAGCCCAAGGAGACGCTCGCCCGTGAGCTGGCGCTGTTCAAGATCTCGGCCGACGGCGCGAGCCGCACGGAGGTGATGCAGATCTGCGAGATCTTCCGTGCCAAAGTCGTCGACGTGACCAAGCGCTCGGTGATCGCCGAAGTCACAGGCACGTACGAGAAGATCGACGCGTTCGAGCGACTCGTCCGGCCGTTCGGGCTGATCGAGATGGCGCGCACCGGCGAGATCGCGATCGCGCGCGGACGCGGCGAGACATAGCGCGGCTCGGGGGCTCCATGAGCCAGCTCGCGACTGACGCGGGCGTCCCCGGATGGCTCGCGGGAGAGGCCCAAGCCCGGCTCGGCCGGCGTCTGCACGCCGCCCTCCAGCGGGCGCGGGCGACAGGGGTGCGGGCGCTGGCGAGCGCCGGCGCTCCGGTCGGCCGACCGGTCGATCCGACCGCTGTCGTAGCGGCCTCGCGCCGGCCGGGCGAGTGGTGGTTCTGCCTGGAGCAGCCCGATCGCGAGGGCTTGGCGGTGGCGGCGCTTGGCTGCGTGCGCTCGCTGGAGGCGCGCGGTCCGGACCGCTTCGGCGAGCTGGCGCGCCGCTGGCGCGCGCTTGTGGCTGCGGCGTTCGCCGATCCCCCCGACGGGCCTCCGGGCTCGGGTCTGACAGCGCTTGGCGGGTTCGCGTTCGCTCCCGAGGGCGCCGCCGCCGCCGCGTGGGAGGGCTTCGCGCCAGCCTCGCTGGTCGTACCCGAGATCTCGCTTGCGCGCCGCGCCGGGCGCACATGGCTGACCGTCAATGTCGACGTCGCGCCGGACGACGTCGTCGACGGGCTGCTCGCGCGGGTCAAGCGCCGGCTGGCCGAGGTGTCGGAAGCGCCGCTGCCGCTGCTGGATCCGGCGCCAACGGGCTCGTACGACGTGCTCAGCCCGATGCCGCCGGCGCACTACGAGGAGGCAGTGGTGCGGGCGGTGCAACGGATCCGCGCCGGCGAGTTCGAGAAGATCGTGCTGGCGCGGGAGGTCGAGGTCCACGCTCCGGCGGCGCACGATCCCGCGGCCGTGCTCGGGATCCTGCGGGAGGCGTTCGCGTCCTGCTACGTGTTCGCCGTCGGCCGTGGGGAGGCGACGTTCCTGGCGGCGAGCCCTGAGTTGCTGGTGCGCCGTGAGGGACAGCGGGCAAGCACGGTCGCCCTCGCAGGCTCGACGCGCCGCAGTGCCGACCCCGCCGTCGACGATCATCTCGGCGAACAGCTGCTTCGCAGCGACAAGGATCGCGAGGAGAATGCGATCGTCGCGCGGCGGATCACGCGCACGCTCCGGCCCCATGCGGTGTGGGTAACCTCGGCCCCAGAACCCACGCTGGTCAAGGTCGCCAACATCCAGCACCTCGGGATGCCGATCCGTGCGCAGCTGGCCTCGCCGATCGCCGCGATCGAGCTGGCGGCGCTGCTGCACCCGACGCCCGCGGTCGGCGGCGAGCCGGGCGACATCGCCGAGCGGCTGATCCCCGCGCTCGAGGGCCTCGACCGCGGCTGGTACGCCGGCCCGGTCGGGTGGACCGACGCGCTCGGGGACGGCGAGTTCTGCGTCGCGCTGCGCTGCGCGCTGCTGCGCGGACGCGTCGCACGCTGCTACAGCGGCTGCGGGATCGTACGCGACTCCGATCCCGTCGCCGAGCTGGCCGAGACCGAGATCAAGCTGCAGGCGCTGCTGCCGCTGCTGGCGGGCTGACGCTCTGTCGTATGGCCGCCAGGGCGGTCTCGGCGATCCGCCGATGCAGGGCGAGGTTCTGCGCGCGGTCGGTGCGGACCTCGATGATCATCGTCGTGGCTGTTTGTGAGGCGAGCGAGCACTTGATCGCTCTCTGCAGCGCGTCGGTGTCCACGGGGCGCGCGTAGCCGCAGCCGTACAGCTTTGCCGCGTGGCTGAAGTCCAGCGCGTGCGGCGTGGCGACGTGCTGCTCGAACGCGTCCGTCTCGCCGGCGACCGGCAGGAAGTGGAAGATGCCGCCGCCGTCGTTGTTGAGCAGCACGACCGTCAACTCGAGGGGCAGGCGCCGGCCGGCGAGCAGGCCGCCGATATCGTGCGCCAGCGCGACGTCTCCGATCAGCAGCACGACCGGACCGGTGCTCGCCGCGGCCGCGCCGAATGCAGCAGACACCGTGCCATCGATCCCGTTCGCGCCGCGGTTAGAGAGCACTCGCGGCGCTGTCTCGGCGGCTGCGAAGAACAGCTCGACGTCGCGGATCGGCATCGAGGACGCGACGAACACGGTCGCCTCGGAGGGCAGCCACTCGCCGAGCCGGGCAGCGACGAGCGGCTCCGACAGCTGCTCGCCGAGGACCTCATCGATCGCGCGGCCGGCAGCGTCGTCGGCTGCGCGCCAGCCGGCGAGCCAGCCGGGGTCCGGAGGGGTGCGGGGAGTGCGCGCGCTGACCGCAGCGAGCGGATCGCCGCTGTCGGTCGCGGTCAGCGTGCTGGCCGGGTCCTGGTATGCCCCCTCGGGGTCGAGCGCGAGCTGCTCGACGTCGAACAGCGAGGCGAGCCAGTTGCGCAGCGGCTTGGAGGTCGGTAGATCGCCGACGCGGATCACAAGCTCGGGCCGCATTGTGGCGGCGAAGCACTCGTCGCGCAGCAGCAGGTCATAGCGCGCGATCACCGCCGGCCCGTGGCGTGCACCCGACAGCGGGTCGGCCAGCAGCGGGTAGCCGGCGCGCGCGGCGAATCCTGCTAGGGCGTCAGCGAGGCGATCGTCGCGTTCGTAGCGGCCGGCGACGATCACGCTGCGAGCCGGGGGTGGGGGTTGGCCGGCGCTGGCGCCTGCGAGATCCGCGTGCGGTGGCCGACGCCGTGGCGGGGGAGTCGCGGCGGATCGGGGTGGCGCCCCGGGGGGCGGGTCGGGCGTGCCGGGGGGCGGGTCGGGCGTGCCGGGGGGCGGGGCGGGCGTGCCGGGGGGCGTGCGTGTCACCCACGGCCGGCCGTCGGGCCGGCCGCCGCCATCCTCGGGGACCGGCTCGCCGAGCACGAGCGGCTCACGCAGCGGCAGGTTTAGGTGCACCGGTCCCGGCCGGCCGTCGAGCGCGGTCCAGTAGGCCCGGCAGGCGAGCGCGCGGATCCACCGCAGGCGCTCCGGGCTTGCGTCGTGTACGCCGACCTCCACGAACCACTTGGCCGCGTCGCCGTACAGCTTGAGCTGATCGATCGTCTGCCCGGCGCCGACGTCGCGCAGCTCCGGAGGACGGTCGGCAGTGAGCACGATCAGCGGTACGCGCGCCTCGCGCGCCTCGATCACCGCCGGCGTGAGGTTGGCCGCCGCCGTGCCCGACGTACAAGTGACCGCCACCGGCCGTCCCGAGGCTTTCGCCGCGCCGAGCGCGAAGAAGCCCGCGCAGCGCTCGTCGATGTGCGACCAGCAGCGGATCCGCTGCTCGCGGACGAGCGACAGCACGATCGGTGTGCAGCGCGAGCCCGGCGACGTGCATGCGTGCTGCACGCCGCAGCGCGCAAGCTCATCGCAGAAGGCGCCCAACAGGAGATAAGTGTCGACTGCGGTCATGATGCTCGCGTGGCGCCAGCAAGTCTCGTCCTTCTCCATGGCTTCACCCACACCGGGCGCAGCTGGGATCCGGTCGTCGCGGCGCTCGGCGAACGCTACCGGGCGCTCGCGCCGGACATCCGTGGCCACGGCGAGGCGTCCGCGCTGGCACCGGTGACGCTGGAGTCGGTGATCGAAGACCTGGCCGACGCCTCACCCGCGAGGTTCACGCTCGCCGGCTATTCGATGGGTGGCAGGATTGCGCTGCACGCCGCGCTCGCACTCGCAACGCGCGTGGAGCGCCTGGTGCTGATCGGCGCGAGTCCGGGGATCGCCGATCCCGCGGCGCGCGCGGCACGGCGCGACGCCGACGAGCGGCTGGCGGAGGAGCTCGAGCGCTCGACCGTCGAGCAGTTCGCGCGCCGGTGGGCCGCCACGCCGGTGCTCGCGGGACAATCACCGGCGGTGGCGGCCGCCGCGCACGCCGATCGGCTCCGCAGCAGGCCAGACGGGCTTGCGCGCGCGCTGCGCGGCCTGGGCACCGGGGCGCTGGCGCCGCTCTGGGACCGGCTTACGGAGCTGCGGATGCCTGTCACGCTAGCGGCCGGCGAGCGCGACGAGAAGTTCAGCGCCATCGCGGCGCAGATGGCGGTCGGGATCCCCGATGCGGCGGTGACGGGCGTTGCCGGCGCCGGCCATGCCGTCCATTTGGAGGCGCCGGCACGGGTCGCCGAGCTCATCGTCGGGGGGTGAGGCGGACCGGTGCGCGACCCGCGACCCGCGCTGGCGGCTCCCCGCACGGCTCGCGAGCGTCGACCGCGAGCCCGCCGTCTCAATCAAGCGCGTCGGAACGGGCCCTTAGGCCGGTCGAGACCGTACCAGGACAACAGCCCATCGCCCAACCCTGCGCCTGACGGCAGCGCAATTTGACCATCGTGCGCCGGCAGCGGATTCTCGGCGCCCTCGAACGTGTCGAGCGTCGCCAGCCCGCATGGCCGGTCGGCCGCGAGCTCGCGGGCGGCGTGGAGCGCCGCGGCAATCCCCAGCGGTCCGTCGAGGGTGGAGGCGAGATAGACCCGGTAGCCCGCGGCGCGCGCGCGGCGGGCGGCGTCGATCGTGCCGGAAATGCCGCCGCAGCGCGCGATCTTCAGGCAGACGGCGTCGCATACGCGCGTGTCGAGTGCCCCGGGCGCCGCGGCGCTCTCGTCGATCGACACCGGCACAGTGGTCCGGCTGACCACGGCGGCGATGTCGTCGAGGCCCGTCACCGGCTCCTCGCACAGCTCGAGCCCGACAGGCGCGAGCACGTTGAGAGCCGCGATCGCCTCCAGCACCGACCAGGCGCCGTTGGCGTCGAGTCGGATCGCCATATTGGGCCCCGCCGCGGCGCGCACGGCGGCCAGCCGCCCTGCGTCGTCGCCGATCCCGACCTTCATCTTGACCATCCGAAAGCCGGCGGCGCGGGCGCTCGCCGCAGCCCGGGCCGCGCCGGCGCGGTCGGGCGACGCGATCGTGGCGTTGACTTCGATCGCCGGCGCGTCCGCTGCGATCGCCGGCGTGTCCCGTGCGATCGCCGGCGCGTCCCGTGCGATCGCCGGCGCGTCCGCTGCGATCGCCGGCGCCCTAGCTGTGATCGCCGGCGGGGCGCCGGCGCCGCCGAGCAACCGCCACACAGGCAGACCCGCCCGGCGCCCGGCCAGGTCCCAGAGCGCCAGGTCGATTGCGGCCAGCGCCTGCGGCAGCACCGCGCGTGCGGCGCACGCCGCCAGCAGCTGTGCGCGGTTGCCCCCGTCCGCGTCCGAGAGCAGCGGGACGCAGTCCTGGAGCGCCGCGCGGACGTCGTCGAGGCGCACGCCGTCGTAGCCGGGCAGTGGCGCGGCCTCGCCGACACCGCTCTGGCCGCTGGCGTCCTCGAGCCGGAGCAGCAGCAATTCGCGTGCCGTGATGGAACCGGAGCTAAAAACAAACGGCGCGCGCAAGCGCGCCCCCATCACAAAGAACTCGACCTTCACCTGCTCAGCAGCAAGCCCGCCGCCAGCAGCATGCAGAACGCGAGCTGGAGCATCCCTATCTGCGCGAGCGCCTCGTTGAGCGATGGACCGTCGGTGCGGTTGCGGACCGCGCGCACGATCGGCGTGGCGACCGGCAGTGTCAGCCACGGGAGCATCAGCCACGGCTTCAGCGGGCCGAACACCCATGTCACCGGCGCGAGCAGGTACGCCAGGTAGACGATCGCCGCGAACAGGACGCGCGTGCGGCCGCGACCGAGGCGGACCGCCAGCGTTCGCTTGCCGGCACGCCGGTCGGTGTCGATGTCGCGCGCGTTGTTGACGACGAGGATCGCCGCCGCCAGCAGGCCGACCGGCACCGCGAGCGCGAACGCCTCCCAGCTGAGGTGCTCGACCTGGACGAAGTACGAGCCGGCGACGGCGACGATCCCGAAGAACAGGAACACGAACACCTCGCCGAGCCCCTCGTAGCCGTACGGGCGCGGCCCCCCGGTGTACAGCACGCCGGCGAGGATCGACGCCGCACCGACCAGCAGCAGTTGCCAGCCCGCGACCGCGATCAGGTAGGCGCCGGCGAGCACGGCGATCCCGAACGAGACGTAGGTCGCAACCAGCACGCGCTTGGGCGGGACGAGCCCGCCGGCGGTGACGCGAACTGGTCCGAGGCGGTCCTCGGTGTCGGCTCCGCGGCGGGCGTCGGAGTAGTCGTTGGACAGGTTGGTTCCGACCTGGATGAAGACGGCGCCGATCAGCGCCGCGAGAAACCGCAGCGGATGGAACACGTGGGCGTAACCGGCCAGCGAGGTGCCCACCAGGACTGGCGCGACCGCCGCCGGCAGCGTCCGTACGCGGGCTGCCGCGAGCCAGATCAGCGCGCCGCTGGGTACGGTCGCGGGCGGGCGCTCGCGCGGGTTCTGGGGCCGGTTCAACGTCGAGGCCATGTGCTACGGCCGGCGGGGAAACTGCGAGAAGTCGGGCTTGCGGCGCTGCAGGAAAGCGTCACGGCCCTCCTGGGCTTCCTCGCTCATGTAGAAGAGCAGGTTGGCGTCGTGTGCGAGCTGCTGGATGCCGGCGAGCCCGTCCTCGTCGGCGTGGAAGCTGGCCTTGAGCAGCCGCAGCGCGAACGGCGACAGCGCGAGCATCTCGCTGCACCAGCGGACCGTCTCGGCCTCCAGCTGCGCCAGCGGTACGACGGTGTTGACGAGCCCCATCTGCAGCGCCTGCTGCGCGTCGTATTGGCGGCATAGAAACCAGATCTCCTTTGCCTTCTTGGGGCCGACGAGGCGTGAGAGGACGCTCGCGCCGAAGCCGCCGTCGAACGATCCGACCTTCGGCCCGACCTGGCCGAAGCGTGCGTTGTCGGCCGCGATCGTTAGGTCGCAGACGATGTGCAGGACGTGGCCACCGCCGATCGCGTAGCCGGCGACCATCGCGACCACGGGCTTGGGCATCCGGCGGATCTGCACGTGCAGGTCGGTGACGTGGAAGCGACCGACCGCCTCGTGAGCGCCAGCGGCTGCGGGATCCGCTCCGGTGACGTACCCGCCGCGGCGGCCGCGGACGCGCTGATCGCCGCCGGCGCAGAACGCCTCGGATCCCTCTCCGGTCAGGATCACGACGCCGACGTCCATGTCCTCGCGCGCTCGTTCGAACGCCCGCGAGAGCTCGATCACGGTCTCGGGCCGGAACGCGTTGAGGACCTCGGGGCGGTTGATCGTGATCTTGGCGATGCCGGCGTGCTCGCCGGTCGCTAGCTCGTAGCGAATGTCGGTGTACTCGGCGGCTGACCGCCAGCTCACTTGCACGCGGGCGAGACTACCGTGTCAGCCGTGATCCACTGGCTGCAGCTCGCTGCCTCGATGCACCCGGAGCGGCCCGCGATCGTCGACGCTGATGGCGAGGTCAGCTACTCGAAGCTGCGAGAGCGCGCGTGCGCGGCGTCGGTCGCGCTGGGCGAGCGGGGAGTGAAGGCTGGGGATCGGGTCGCGCTGGCGCTGCCGGCCGGCGCTGACTTCGTCGCCGCGGTGCACGGCTGCTGGTGCGCGGGTGCCGTTGTGGTGCCGATCGACCTGCGGCTTCGCGCCGAGGAGCGCGAGATGCGAGCGGCGGGCGACGGCCCTCGTCGTCGACCGGCCGCTGCTCACGAGGCCGGGGAGCGCGGCGACGATCGGCTTCGATCCGGATGCGGTCGCGGCGGTGATATACACCTCGGGGACGACCGCAACGCCACGGCCGGTCGAGCTGACGTACGGGAACTTCCTCTGGAGCGCGCTCGGGTCGGCGGTCGCGCTCGGGCTCGACCAGCGCGAGCGCTGGCTGTGCCCGATGCCTATGGTGCACGTCGGGGGGCTGTCGATCCCCGTGCGCAGCGCGATCTACGGCACGACGGCGGTGCTGCACGAGCGGTTCAAGACCGAGGCGGTGTGCGCCGCGCTGATGGACCCCCGCCAGCGGATCACGCTGGTCTCGCTCGTGCCGACGATGCTCGCGCGGCTGCTCGACGCGGGGCTGCGCGAGCCGCCTGCGCTGCGCTGGGCGCTGCTCGGCGGAGGGCCGATCGCGCCGGCGCTGCTCGAGCGAGCCCGCGTGGCCGGTGTCCCGGTGGCGCCCACCTACGGGATGACCGAGGCGTGCTCGCAGATCGCCACCCACGGGCATCCGCTCACAGGGGTCGAGCTGCGCACCTCGCCGTGGGGAGGTACTCGTCCGCGGCACGATCGTCGCTCCGGGGTCGGTGGCCGCGGACGGCTGGCTGCACACGGGCGATCTGGGCAGGTTCGATCAACGCTCGGGGCTCGTGATCACCGGGCGCATGTCGGACACGATCGTGACCGGTGGCGAGAACGTCGCGCCGGCCGAGGTCGAGGCGGTCCTGCTCGAGCATCCCGCAATCGTCGACGCCGGCGTACACGCCCGGCCGGACCCCGAGTGGGGGGAGGCGGTCGTCGCGACGGTCGTGTTGCGCGACCGGGGCAGCGCCGATCCAGGCGAGCTGCGGGCGTTCTGCGCCGCGCGGCTGGCGCCCTACAAGGTGCCCAAGGCGGTCACCTTCGCGCCACGGCTGCCGCGGACCGAGTCGGGCAAGCTGCTGCGGCGCGAACTGGGGTGACCGTATGATCGGCGGCGTGGCGTCCATCCGCCGAGTCGAGCCGTCGCTCCCGAACCACGTCAAGGTCGAGCGGCTCGCCGCGCCGGCGATGCGGGACGGGTAGCGATGGCGGCTGGCGGCGAGGATCCCGGTGCGCTGCGCGCCGAGCTGCTCGGACGCTGGGACGCGGCTGCCGCCGGCTGGGGCAGGCGCGCCGCGGCGGTGCGCGAGATCGGGATGCCGGTGTCCGCATGGATGCTCGAGCAACTCGCGCTGCAGCCGGGCCAGCAGGTGCTCGAGCTGGCCGCCGGCCCGGGGGACACGGGCTTCCTCGCCGCCGAGCTGGTCCTCCCGGGCGGGACGGTGATCTCCAGCGACGCCAGCGAGGCGATGCTGGCGGTCGCGAGAGACCGCGCGCGAGCCAAGGGGATCGATAACGTCGAGTTCCGCCAGCTGGAGCTCGAATGGATCGACCTGCCCGCGGCGAGCGTCGACGCCGTGCTGTGCCGCTGGGGTGTGATGCTGAGCGTCGACCCTGGCGCGGCGCTGCGCGAATGCCGGCGCGTGCTGCGGCCCGGCGGCCGGATCGCGCTCGCCGTCTGGGACGAGGCCGCCCGCAATCCATGGGCGACGCTGCCGACGCGCGCGCTGGTGGAGCTGGGCCTCACATCGCCCCCGGACCCGAACGCGCCCGGGATGTTCGCGCTGGCCGACCCGGGGCAGCTGTACGAGCTGCTTGGCGACGCAGGGTTCGTGGAGGTGATCGTTGCGTCGATCGAGTTGCAGCGCACACCCGCGAGCGTCGACGCGTACCTCGAGGAGACGCTCGACCTGTCGCGGACGTTCGGCGAGTGTGGGAGGGATGCTCCGAGCGCCAGCGCGCCGGGTCGCGTCCAGGCTCGCGAGGCTGGCTGAGCCGTTCCGGCCAGGGACGCGTGCGCTTCGCTTCCCGGGCAGCTCGCTGGTCGTCGCCGCGAGCGCGTAGGGCGCGCGCCGGCCCGTGGGCGGTACCTGCTTCCGCGTCGGGCACGACTCGCGACTCCTCGCGCTGAAATCCGCCTTGCACGGGTTTACGTGAGCGGTGCCGGCGGCCAGACTGCGGCGCCATGCTTCGCGAATCTTCTCCCGCTCACCGCGGCCACGCACCCTCGCCGCCGCTCCCGCGGTGGCCTCAGCCGCCTTTCCCCACACCGTCGCTGCAGGCGAGTCGCTGACCTCTGTCGCGGCCGCCGACGGCCTGACCGTTGAGCCAGCTCGCCGCCGCCAACGGACTGTCGCCCAGCGCCGAGTTGGTCGTCGGGCACCACACTGATGATCCCGCCCCAGCAGGCGGGCTCCTACGTGCCCGCGACCGGGTCCGGAACGGTCTCCGGCGACGCGGCGGTCCCCGTCGAGCGGTGCCGGCGCGGTCGATTCCGACGAGCGACGGCGACGGCGCCGGCGCCGCATCGACTGCGGCCACGTCGGCGCCGGCGGGTGGCGGGTCCTACGTCGTGCAGCCGGGCGACACGCTGTCGGCGATCGCTGCGCGGCCGGGCTGACCGTTGACGGGCTCGCCGCCGCCAACGGGCTCGATCTGAACGGGCTGCTGCTGTCGGGCCGCGTGCTGCAGCTCTCGGGATCGCCGGCCGTCGCGCCGGTGGCGCAATCCTCAGGCTCGGGCTCGTCCGCGGTCTCGCAGCCGGTCGGCGCGACCGCAGAAGGCGCGTCGGGCGCGCCGCCGTACACGACGCCGCAGACGGTCAGCCCGTCGGAGGTCGGCTCGATTGCGGCCGCAAACGGTGTGCCCCCCTCCCTGGCGGAGGCGATCGCCGACCAGGAGAGCGGCTTCAACAACGCGCTCACCTCGAGCGCCGACGCGCGCGGGGTGATGCAGATCCTTCCCGGGACCTGGAACTGGATCGGGCAGACGCTCGCCGGTCCGACCCCGCTCGCGCCTGCCTCGGCATTTTCGAACGTTCGCGCCGGGGTGCTGCTGCTGCACTCGCTGCTGCAGTCGACCGGAGGCAATCAGGCGGAGGCGGCGGCCGGCTACTTCCAGGGGCTTCGTCGGTGCTCCAGCACGGCATGTACCCCGACACGCAGCAGTACGTCAACGACGTGACGGCGCTGCAACAGCGTTTCGGCGGCGGGTGAGGCCGGCGCGGCCGGCGAGCATCGGCCGGGAGAACGATGCACTAGGCTCCCGCGCCATGTTCTACGACGACGACGCTGACATCCATCTGCTCGACGGCAAGACCGTCGCGATCATCGGCTATGGGTCGCAGGGCCACGCCCACGCGCTGAACCTGAAGGACTCCGGCGTGTCGGTGGTCGTCGGGCTACGGTCCTCCTCGGCGAGCGTCGAGAAGGCGCGCGGCCATGGGCTGGAGTGCTGGAGCCGGCCGACGCGGCCAGCAGGGGCGACGTCGTGATGATGCTCGTCCCCGACGAGCTGCACCGGCAGGTGTGGGAATCCGGCGTCAGCGACGGGTCGCGGGCGGCAACCTGCTGCTGTTCGGCCACGGCTTCTCGATCCACTACGAGCAGATCGTGCCGCCGGCGGACGTCGATGTCGCGCTGGTGGCGCCCAAGGGCCCGGGCCACCTCGTCCGGCGCCAGTTCCTGGAGGGCTCCGGCGTCCCCGGGGTGGTGGCGGTCCATCAGGACGCGAGCGGCAACGCGCTGGCGCTGGCGCTCGCGTACGCGAAGGGGATCGGATGCACGCGTGGCGGAGTGATCGAGACGACCTTCAAGGACGAGACCGAGACCGACCTGTTCGGCGAGCAGGCCGTCTTGTGCGGCGGCGTCACCGAGCTCGTGCGCGCGGGCTACGAGACGCTCGTCGACGCCGGCTATGACCCGCGCCTGGCGTATTTCGAGTGCCTGCACGAACTGAAGCTGATCGTCGACCTGATGTACGAGAAGGGCATCGCCGGGATGCGCTACTCGATCTCGAACACCGCCGAGTACGGGGACATGACGCGCGGCAAGCGCGTGATCGGCGAGCCGACCCGCGAGGCGATGAAGCAGCTGCTGGCCGAGATCCAGTCGGGCGACTTCGCGCGCGAATGGATCGCCGAGAACCGCGCCGGGCAGGAGAACTTCAAGCGAATGCGTGAGGAGCAGGCCGGTCACCAGGTCGAGGTCGTGGGACGGGAGCTGCGGGCTCAGATGGACTGGATCGACACCGAGTTCGAGGAATAGCGCCCTGTACACTGGTGCGCAGCCGTCGTGACGCCTGGGCGTGTAGATCTCGCAACCTTCGAGGAGCTGACATGCCCCAGACCCAAAACGTCCTGCAGATTCCCGATGAGCTGAAGCCCGCCGACGGCCGCTTCGGGTCGGGTCCGTCGCGCGTGCGCCTCGAGCAGCTCGAGCACCTTGCCGCGGCGGGCTCGTCGTTGATGGGGACCTCGCATCGTCAGCAGCCGGTCAAGCATCTGGTCGCCTGGATCCGCTCGAGCCTGCGTGAGCTGTTCGACGTTCCCGACGGCTATGAGGTCGTGCTCGGCAACGGCGGCACGACGGCGTTCTGGGATGCGGCGACGTGCTGCCTGGTCCGCGAGCGCGCGCTGCATCTCGTGTACGGAGAGTTCTCCTCGAAGTTTGCGGCGTGCACGCGCGGCGCGCCGTTCTTGGCCGATCCGATCGTGGTTGAGGCGCAGGTTGGGGACGCGCCGGAGCCGGTGTTCGACTCCCGCGCTGATGTGATCGCCTGGGCGCACAACGAGACCTCGACCGGGGTGATGGTGCCGGTGGTCCGTCCGGCCGGCTCGCAGGACGCGGCGCTGGTGCTGATTGACGCGACATCGGCAGCAGGCGGCCTGCCGGTCGAAGTCGGTCAGGTCGATGCGTACTACTTCGCGCCCCAGAAGGGATTCGCGTCCGATGGCGGGCTGTGGTTCGCGCTGCTGAGCCCAGCGGCGCTGGCGCGGATCGAGGAGCTTGCTGCCGACCGTCCGGGCGGTCGCTGGATCCCCGAGTTTCTCTCGCTGTCGACGGCGCTCGAGAACTCGGTCAAGGATCAGACGTACAACACGCCGGCGATCGCGACCCTGTTCCTGCTGGCGGATCAGCTCGACTGGATGCTCGTGCAGGGTGGGCTCGGGGCGATGGTCGCGCGCTGCAGCGCCTCGTCGACGCACCTCTATGGCTGGGCTTCGGCGCACGCGCACGCGAGCCCGTTCGTGGCCGATCTCGCTAAGCGATCGCTCGTTGTCGGGACGGTCGATTTCGACGAGGAGGTGGACGCGGCGGCGGTCGCGGCGACGCTGCGCGCGAATGGGATTGTCGACGTCGAGCCGTATCGCAAGCTCGGTCGCAACCAGCTGCGGGTCGCGATGTTCCCGGCGACCGATCCGGCGGACGTGCAGGCGCTGACCGCGTCCATCGACTGGGTGCTGGAGCGGCTGTGAGCAGTGAAGCGATGGCTCTCGCGCAGGCGGCGCCGGCCGACAGCAGCGGCAAGTCGAGGGTGCTCGTGGCGGAGGACATCGGCCAGTCGGGCATCGAGTTGTTGCGGGAGGGCTTCGACGTCGAGCTCGGGGTCGGCTGGAGCCGCGAGCAGCTCGCGGAGCGGATCGGCGACTACGACGCGATCCTGATCAGGTCCGCCACGAAGCTCGACGCGCAGCTGATCGGGAGGGCCACGCGGCTGCGGGCGGTTGGACGTGCGGGCGTCGGGGTCGACAACGTCGATGTCGCGGCGGCGACCAAGCGCGGGATCGTGGTCGCCAACGCGCCGCAGTCGAACGTGATCACCGCCGCCGAGCACACGATGGCGCTGTTGCTGGCGCTCGCGCGCAACATCCCGCAGGCGCACGCGTCGCTGACGGCGGGCGGTGGGAGCGCTCGAAGTTCTCGGGCGTGGAGCTGTACGAGAAGACGCTCGGGATCCTCGGCTTCGGGCGCATCGGACAGCTCGTCGCGGGACGCGCGAAGGCGTTCGGGATGCGCGTGGTCGCGTTTGACCCGTACGTCGGCGCGGAGCGCTACCGCGACCTCGGGGTCGAGAAGGCCGCCTCGTCTGACGACGTGTACGCGGTCGCCGACTTCCTGACGCTGCACCTGCCCAACACTCCCGACACGAAAGGCTGGCTCGATGCCGAGGCGCTCGCCAAGTGCAAGGACGGGGTCCGGATCCTGAACGTCGCGCGCGGGCCGCTGGTCGTCGATGAGGACCTGAGGGCGGCGCTCGATTCGGGCAAGGTCGCCGGCGCGGCGCTCGACGTGTTCCTCGCCGAGCCGGTCACCGATCACCCGCTGTTCAGCTATCCGAACGTGATCATGACGCCGCATCTGGGTGCTTCGACGGCCGAGGCGACCGACCGCGCCGGCTATCAGGCGGCCGAGCAGGTGATCGCGGCGCTGACCGGCGGCGTCGTCACCAGTGCCGTCAACGTACCGGCGATCCCGCCCGAGGACATGGAGGTCCTCGGCCCGTTCGTGCCGCTGTGCCGGGCGCTCGGCCGGATCGCGATCGAGCTGTTGCACGGCTCGTCGGTGGACCGCGTGCAGACCGAGTTCCTGGGCCGGATCGCCGAGCGCGACACCCGCCTGCTGTCGATCGAGGCGCTGCTCGGCGTGCTGCGCGGGCACACCGAGGAGGACGTCAACGAGGTCAACGCGCCAGCGATGGCGGAGGAGCGGGGGATCGACATCGGCGAGAGCCGGAGCACCAGCGCACGCGACTACACGGACCTGGTACGGGTCACGGTCAGCTGCGGCGAGGAGCGGGTCCGCGTCGCCGGGACGCTGATCGGCCGCCGAGGCCGGCCCCATCTGCTGGAGGCGTGGGGCCAGCGGTTCGATGTCCAGCTCGAGGACCACATCGCCCTGTTTCGCTATCGCGATCTGCCCGGGATGATCGGCCGCGTCGGCACTTCCTTCGGCAGGCACGGCGTGAACATCGTCTCGGCCGCGGTCGGCCGCCAGCCCGACGAGGGGCAGACGGCGCCGTGGACGTCTGGCTGCGATGGCGATCACCACCGACGCCGCCGTCCCGCACGCGGTGATCGACGAGATCGTCGCCTCGGAGGGTTTCGAGGCGGGCCGAACGGTCACGCTTTAGCGGGTGCCGAGATCATGCACCGTCGGGCGGGCTGGTACACTTTGGCTTGGACATGGCGCTCGGCCTCGACCTTGGACTTCTTCTCCTCCCCCTTCGGGGGGAATAGCGCGTGGGCGGCCGCACCTAGCCGCGAGACCAGCACCGAGAAGAAGCAGGTTAAGGACAAAAGGAGGAGCCAACGACCATGCCCAAAGACCACAACCGAGTACTGATCTTCGACACGACGCTGCGCGACGGCGAGCAGTCGCCCGGGATCTCGCTCAACACCCAGGAGAAGCTGGAGATCGCCCAGCAGCTGGCCCGGCTCGGCGTCGATGTGATCGAGGCGGGGTTCCCGATCACCTCGCCGGGAGACTTCGAAGCCGTCCGCGAGATCGCGCGGCGGGTGGAGGGGCCTGTGATCGCCGGACTCGCCCGCACGCATGTGAGCGACATCGATGCGGCCTGGAACGCGGTCAGGGAAGCGGCCCGGCCGCGGATCCACACGTTCATCTCCGCGTCAGACATCCACATCCGCCATCAACTGCAGACGACGCGCGAGGACGTCAAGGGCCAGACCCGGGCGGCGGTCGCGCACGCCAGGCAGTACGTCGCCGACGTCGAGTTCTCGCCGATGGACGCGACGCGCGCCGAGGTCGAGTTCACCGCCGAGGTGTGCCAGATCGCGATCGACGAGGGCGCGAGCACGATCAACATCCCTGACACCGTCGGTTACACGATGCCGCACGAGTTCACCGCCTTCCTGCAGCGGCTGTACGAGCTCGCTCCCGGCCTGCGCGACGTCGTGCTATCGGTCCACTGCCACGATGACCTGGGGCTGGCGGTCGCGAACTCCTTCGCGGGGCTGCTGGCGGGCGCTCGCCAGGTCGAATGCGCGATCAACGGGATCGGCGAGCGGGCCGGTAACGCCTCGCTGGAGGAGATCGTGATGCTGCTCCACACGCGCCAGCCCGACGTCGGAC
Organism: uncultured Solirubrobacterales bacterium; assembly: GCA_963811155.1. Lineage (GTDB taxonomy): Bacteria > Actinomycetota > Thermoleophilia > Solirubrobacterales > Solirubrobacteraceae > Palsa-465. The sequence goes on along the minus strand of CAWEQQ010000032.1, from coordinate 196,571 downwards.
TGCGAACGGGGGTTGTCACGCGTGAGATCGCCCGGACCTCGCGCCTAGTCTCGCGCCTGACCGGCTATTCGGTGCAGCCGAACAAGGCGATCGTCGGCCGCAACGCGTTCGCGCACGAGTCCGGCATCCATCAGGACGGCGTGTTGAAGGAGCGTACGACCTACGAGATCATGGACGCGACCACCGTCGGCCTGGAGGCCAACTCGATCGTGCTCGGCAAGCACTCCGGCCGGCATGCGCTCCAGCAGGCGCTGGCGGAGCTCGGGTTCAACGTGTCTGGTCAGGCTCTAAACACCGCGTTCAGGCGCTTCAAGGAGATCGCGGACAAGAAGAAGCAGGTCACCGCGATGGACCTCGAGGCGCTGTTGACCGACGAGCTGCGCGAGAAGCTCGCCGGGTATCAGCTCGAGTGGTTCGACGTCGAGGCCTCCTCGCGCAGGCCTCCGCATGCGACGGTCGGCGTGCGCACACCCGAGGGCGAGGAGCTGACCGGCTCGTTCACCGGCGACGGTCCGGTGGACGCGATCTTCCGCGCGATCAACGCCGCCACCGGCAGCGACGCGCGCTTGCGGGAATTTCGCGTCGACGCGGTCACGGGTGGCCAGGATGCGCTCGGCGAGACGTCGGTCGTGCTCGAGGTAGGCGGCGTCACCGGTGCCGGTCAGGGCGTTTCGACCGACATCCTCGACGCCGCGGGGCGCGCGTACGTGCGCGCGCTGTCCAACGCGATCCGGCGGCGCGGGGTGATCGCTGAGGTGGAGCAGGCGACGCAGGCCCCGGAGCCCGAGCCGGCGACCGAGCCCGAGCCCGCGACCGAGCTCGAGCCGGCGACCGAGTCCGAGCCGGCGGCGGCGTCCTAGTGCAGGATGTGCCACTGATGGCACGTCCTGCAACTCGCTAGCGCCGGCGCCCGCAGTCCGTCAACTGCCCACGGGACAGCTCGCCGCGCGGCCACGAGCTCGACCGTGGGCCGCTATCGATCGCCGTCCCAGCGGCTGGTCCCCAGTTGCAGCCCCTGCCGGTAGGCGGCGGCGAGCACCCGCCCGCGGGGCTCCCGATCCATGAAGTTGGTACCCATCGCCCCAGCGCTCTCGACGTTCGGCGAGACGCTGCGGACGGCGGCGCCGCGCCGGCGCAGGGTCAGTGCCTCGAGCGAGACGGCGGACTGGGCGACGTTGCGGATCAGCGCGATCAGCGACTCGCTGCCGACGATGCTCGCGGCGGGGCTCAGGCACAGCACGTACGTATCCCGTCCGGCGGGGGCGACGTCGAGATTGGTGGGGCTCCAGATCCCGCCGTCGACGAACTCGCGATCGCCGATCTTGGCCGGGCGCGAACAGCCATGGGACGGTGCACGACGCCGCGACCGCCTCACCAACCGATGCGTGGGGAGCACCCGGGCTGCCGAACACGACCCGGCGCCCGGACTCTGCGGTCGACCGTGACCACCCGCAAACGACCATCGAATTGCACCCCGGATCGGTCGACCTCGCGCCGTAGTTCGTCGAGCGTGTCGAGCGGTCGCGGGAGCCGCCGCAGGAGCGCGGCGCGCATCAGCGCGCCACCCGGCGCGGCAACGCCGAGGGCCAGCGGCGCGAATGTCGCGCCGGCGGCGAGCGCCAACGCGCCCGCACGCCGGGCCGCAGCGAGCGCCGCCACGGCGAGCGGGCCCACCGCGCGCGACGTCGGCAGCTCGAGCTCCGCGCCTGGCGAAGGTGGCCGGCGCGGCGCGTTGCCAGCGGTCAGGTGCGCAGCGACGATCGCGCCGGCTGACGTGCCGACGAAGTACTCGCAGCTGCGCAGGTCAAACCCGGTCGCGTCCTCGATCCCGGCCAGCACGCCCATCAGCCATGCCTCGCCGAGCACGCCGCCGGCACCGAGCACGAGCACGTCGGGGCGAGAGAGCATGCCTGCCAGGCTATCGGCGCGGTCGCGCCCGACGAGCATCGCCCGGGCTCGCCTGCGGCGTCGCTCCGGGCAGTCCGTCGCGCGCCGGCCGCACAGCCCAAACGAGCCGCTCAACCCTCGGCGCGTTCGGCGACGGCATACCGTACGTGATAACGTACGCGCGTATACTCTCTGCGATCGCCACCGGCAACCCCCCCGAATCGCTCGGCCCCAGGATCCGCGCGCTGCGCGAGGCGATGGACCTGTCGTTGCGAGACCTCTCGGAGCGCTCGGGCGTCAGCGCGCCGATGCTCTCGCAGGTTGAGCGCGGCGAGACCAGCCCGACGCTCCACGTGGCGACGCGGATTGCCGCCGGGCTCGAGCTGCGCCTCTCGCAGCTCTTGCGCCTGGACGAGCAGGGAGCCGTGACGGTCGTCCGCAGGACCGAGCGGCGCAAAGGACCGCGGGGCGCCAGGGGCCACAGCTACGAGATCCTGACGCCGCCGTTGCCCGGCCAGCGCGCCGAGCTGTCGCGCCACACGCTCGTGCCCGGCGCGGTCACCGGCGGCCCCGGTGACCCGCCGATGCACGAGCCGGGCAGCCGAGAGACTGCCCTGGTGCAGTCGGGAACCGTCGCCCTGCACTGCGACGGACGCCGCCACGAGCTGGTCGCCGGCGACTGCGTGACGTTCGATGCCGATCTTCCCCATCACTTCGAGAACCCCGGACCCGATGAGGCCGTCCTGCTCGCGGTCGTGAGCGCCGGCCTGAGAAGGAGCTGACCGATGCCGAAGACCCTGTTCGAAAAGATCTGGTGCCGCCACGAGGTGGATGCCGGCCCGCCCACCCTGCTGTACATTGACCTGCACCTCGTCCACGAGGTCACGAGCCCGCAGGCATTCGATGGCCTGCGCTTCGCCGGCCGGCCGGTGCGCCGGCCCGACCGTACGCTCGCTACCGCCGACCATAACGTCCCGACCGACGGGACGCCGGTCGCGGCGCGAATCCGCGACGAGCTGTCCCGCATCCAGGTGGAGACCCTCGAGCGCAACTGCAAGGAGTTCGGGATCCCGCTCTACTCGCTGGGCTCCGACCGCCAGGGGATCGTGCACGTGATCGGGCCGGAGCTGGGGGTCACTCAGCCGGGCATGACGATCGTCTGCGGCGACTCGCACACTGCCACGCACGGCGCGTTTGGCGCGCTCGCGTTCGGGATCGGCACGAGCGAGGTCGAGCACGTGCTCGCGACACAGTGCATGGTGCAGTCAAAGCCGCGCTCGATGCGGATCCGCTACGAAGGATCGCTCGGCTATGGCGTGACGGCCAAGGACCTGATCCTCGCGACGATCGGGCAGATGGGCGTCGACGGCGCGGTCGGCCACGTGGTCGAGTACGCCGGCCCCGTGATCGAGGCGCTGTCGATGGAGGGCCGGATGACGATCTGCAACATGACGATCGAGGGCGGCGGCCGGGCCGGCATGATCGCGCCCGACGAGACCACCTACGAATGGGTGATCGGCCGGCCCGGAGCTCCGCGCGAGGTGCCCTCCGAGTGGCACGGCCTGCGGACCGACGACGGCGCGAGCTTCGACCGCGAGCTGGTCGTCGACGCCACCGCGATCGGCCCGATGGTGACCTGGGGCACCAACCCCGGGATGGTCGTCCCGGTCGCCGAAGCAGTGCCCGAGCCGCACTCCCAGCAGGACGAGCGAGCGCTCGAGTACATGGGGCTCGAGCCTGGAATCCCGATCACCGAGATCAAGCTCGACCGCGTGTTCATCGGTTCGTGCACGAACTCGCGGATCGGAGACCTGCGTGCCGCGGCCGAGGTCGTCGACGGCCAGAAGGTCGCACACGGCGTCTACGCGATGGTCGTGCCCGGCTCCCAGCAGGTCAAGGTGCAGGCGGAACGCGAGGGGCTCGATGAGGTCTTCAGGCGCGCCGGCTTTGACTGGCGCGGGGCCGGCTGCTCGATGTGCCTGGGGATGAACCCTGACGTCGCGGCCCCGCGCGAGCGCGTCGCCTCGACCTCGAACCGCAACTTCGAAGGCCGGCAGGGAAGAGGCGCGCGTTCGCATCTGGTCTCGCCGCAGATGGCCGCGGCCGCCGCGATCGAGGGGCACTTCGTCGATATTCGCGACTGGGCCGCGGCCCACGACCTGGAGGTGGCGCGCTGATGAAGGCGATCGAGACGATCACCGGCCACGTCTCCGTGCTCAACCGGGATGACATCGACACCGACCAGATCATCCCCAAGCAGTTCCTCAAGCGCGTGGAGCGCACCGGCTTCGGGGAGTATTTGTTCTACGACTGGGCCAAGGAGCCGGGCTGGGAGCTGCCGCGCAACCCGATCCTCGTCGCGGGACGCAACTTCGGCTGCGGCTCCAGCCGCGAGCACGCCCCGTGGGCGCTGGAGGACTACGGCTTCCAGGCGATCATCGCGCCGAGCTTCGCGGACATCTTCCGCTCCAACTGCACGAAGATCGGGTTGCTCCCGGTGGTGTTGAGCGCATCGGACTGCGCCGCGGTCGCGCAGGCGGGGGAGGCGCGGGTGGATCTGCGGGCGCAGGAGGTCCGCTGGCCGGGCGCGGCGGCTCGGTTCGAGATTGACCCCGAGATCAAGCACCGGCTGCTGAACGGCCTCGACGACATCGCGCTCACGCTCGAGCAGGATGACGCGATCGCCGCTTACGAGCGCGATCGCGAGCGCTCCGGGTGGGCGTGGCCGATCACGACGGCGCTGCAGTGAGCGGGGCCGATCACGACGGCGCTGGCGTGAGCGCATCAGACCGCGTTGTGGCAGGACAGGCTGCCGAGATCGGCTACCGTCTCGGCGGCCATGGCCCCCCGAGTCATCCTGCTGCCGGGCGACGGCATCGGCCCGGAGATCACGCAACCGGCTGTCGAGCTGCTGGCGGCGCTCGGCACCGAGCTTGAGTTCGAGCCGCACGTGTTCGGCGGTGCATCGATCGACGCCCACGGCACGGCGCTGACCGACGAGACGCTCGATGCCTGCCGGAAGGCCGACGCGGTGCTGCTGGCTGCCGTCGGCGGCCCCAAGTGGGACTCGACCGATCCCGCCAGGCCGCGTCCCGAGCAGGGCCTGCTCGCTCTGCGCAAGGGTCTCGGGTTATTCGCCAACCTGCGTCCCGTCAAGCCGCAGCCCGCGCTGTACGATGCCAGCCCGCTCAAGCGCGAGCTGATCGAACGGACCGACCTGCTGGTCGTCCGCGAGCTGACCGGCGGCATCTACTTCGGCGAGAAGACCCGCACCGAGGACTCGGCGACTGATTTGTGCGTTTATACGCGCGCTGAAATCGAGCGGATCGCGCGTGTCGCGTTCGGCGCCGCGCGCTCGCGGGTCACCAGCGTCGACAAGGCGAACGTGCTCGAGACCAGCCGCCTGTGGCGGGAGGTGGTGCGCGACGTCCACGACCGCGAGTTTCCGAACGTCGAGCTCGAGCACCTGCTGGTCGACAACGCCGCGATGCGGTTGGTCGCGGCGCCGCGCCACTTCGACGTGATCGTGACCGAGAACATGTTCGGCGACATCCTCAGCGACGAGGCCGCGATGCTAACCGGATCGATCGGGATGCTCCCGAGCGCGTCGCTCGGGGCCGGCGGTCCCGGAGTGTTCGAGCCCGTGCACGGTTCGGCGCCCGACATTGCGGGCACCGGTACGGCCAATCCGCTCGCGATGTTCCTGTCCGTCGCGCTGATGCTCCGTCACGGACTGGCGATGGACGCCGAGGCTGCGGCGATAGAATCGGCCGTCAACCGGGCGCTGGCCGATGGGTTGCGCACACCGGACCTGGGGGGTACGGCAACTACGGCACAGGCCACCCAGGCAGTCCTCAAACACCTCTAAGGAGCAGTCGTGGAACAAGCGGACCTCATCTGGCACAACGGCGAGCTGGTCGCCTGGGAGGACGCGAAGGTGCACGTATTGACGCACGGACTGCATTACGGAACCGGCGTGTTCGAGGGCATTCGCGCGTACGAGACCTCGCGCGGGACGGCGATCTTCCGCCATCACAACCACCTCGAGCGGCTGTTCAGGTCGGCGGAGCTCTACTACATGCCGATCCCTTACACGCTCGAGGAGCTGCGCGCAGCGACCCACGAGCTGATCGCGGCCAACGACCTGCGGGAGTGCTACATCCGCCCAATCGCGTTCCGCGGCTACGGCCAGATGGGCCTCTACCCCCTGGATGCCCCGGTCGAGGTGTCGATCGCGGTGTGGCCCTGGGGCGCGTACCTCGGTGAGGAGAGCAAGCGCAGCGGCGTGCGGGCGAAGATCTCCAGCTGGCGGCGGATCCCGCACGACGCGCTGATCCCGCACTCGAAGGCGTGCGGCCAGTACCTCAACAGCGTTCTCGCGAAGATCGAGGCGTCGAAGGCGGGCTATCAGGAGGCGATCCTGCTCGATGTCCACGGCTTCGTGTGCGAGGGGTCGGGCGAGAACATCTACTCGATCCGGGACGGAGAGATCGTCACGCCGCCGCACACGGCGGGGATCCTCGACGGGATCAGCCGCAAGTCCATCATCCAGATCGCGCGCGACCTCGGCCACGAGGTCGTGGAGCGCGATATGGCGCGCGCCGAGCTGTATCTCGCCGACGAGGTGTTCCTGTCGGGCACGGCCGCCGAGCTGGTGCCGGTGAGCGAGATCGACGACCACCGGATCGGCAGCGCTCAGCCAGGTCCGATCACGCGCGAGATCCAGCGGGTGTTCGACGATGCTCTGCACGGCCGTGACCCGCGGTATGTCGAGTGGCTCGACCTTGTGAAGGTGCCCACGAAGGCGGGCTAGTGGCGGCGCGACGAGCGAATTACCGGGGCGGTCGGCGCCGAGCACTTACCGGTGCCGTGCAGGTCGCCCGTTCGCCCGCTTCAGGAGGCCCCCGATGACCAAGATTCAGCTCTACGACACGACTCTGCGTGACGGCATGCAGGGAGAGGGCATGTCGCTCTCGGCCGAAGAGAAGCTGCGCGTCGCGCACCGGCTCGACGAGCTGGGCATCGATCTGATCGAGGCCGGCTTCCCGAGCTCCAATCCCAAGGAGCTCGAGTTATTCGAGCTCCTAGCGGGCGAGCACTTCAAGCACGCGCAGATCGCCGCCTTCGGGATGACGCGGCGGCGCGGCGCCGCCGCCTCCGAGGACCCCGCGCTGTGCACGCTCGCGGCATGCTTCGCGCCAGTCTGCACGCTCGTCGGCAAGACGTGGGGGCTACACCTGCAAAAGGTCGTCAAGGTGGATCGCGAGGAGAATCTGCGTATGATCGGGGAGTCGGTTGCATTCCTGGTCGGCGAGGGCAAGCGGGTCGTCTACGACGCCGAGCACTTCTTCGACGGCTTGGCGGACGATCGGGCGTATGCATTGCGGTGCCTGCGGGCCGCGGCGGAGGCGGGGGCGGAGGCGGTCGTCTGCTGCGACACCAACGGCGGCACGCTCGTGCACGAAATCGAGGCGGCGATGGCCGACGTGGTCGCTTTGCTGCAACCGGCGGGCGTGCGCGTTGGGATCCACTGCCACGACGACGCGGGCTGTGGGGTTGCCACCTCGATCGCCGCCGTCCGGCGCGGCGCGACGCATGTGCAGGGAACGATGAACGGCTACGGTGAGCGGTGCGGAAACGCGAACCTCGTCTCGATCATCCCCAACCTGCAGCTAAAGCTCGGTTATCAATGCCTGAGCGATGCGCAGCTCGCGTCGCTGACCCCCGCCGCGCACTTCCTCGACGAGCTACTCAACTTCACCCCGAACCCCGACCAGCCGTACGTCGGACGCAACGCCTTCGCGCACAAGGGTGGCATGCACGTGGCCGGCGTCAACGCCGATCCGACGACATTCGAGCACGTCGATCCGTCGGTTGTCGGCAACCGCCGCGAGTTGCTGATCTCGGAGCTGTCGGGCAAGGGGACCGTCCACGCGCGGGCCCGCGACGCGGGCATCTCGTTGGGTGAAGAAGACGCGGCCCGCGTGGTCGAGCGCGTCAAGCAGCGCGAGCATCGCGGCTACCACTACGAAGCGGCCGACGGCTCGTTCGAGCTGCTGCTGCGCAAGGAGGCCGGCGAGTACGAACAGCTGTTCAGGCTCGAGTCCTGGCGCGCGATCGTCGAGAAGCGCGCCGACGGACGGGTCGAGACCGAGGCGACGATCAAGATCTGGGTCGACGGCGAACGGTACGTCCGCACGGCGGAGGGCAATGGGCCCGTGCACGCGCTCGACCGTGCGCTGCGCGACGCGCTGGCCGAGACCCACCCCCATCTCGGCGACATCGACCTCGTGAACTTCAAGGTCAGGATCCTCGACGAGACCAAGGGCACGGGTGCGGTCACGCGGGTGCTGCTCGACGCCTCGGACGGCGATCAGGTGTGGGGATCGATCGGTGTCTCCGAGAACATCATCGAAGCATCGTGGGAGGCGCTCGTCGACTCGCTCGAGTACGGCATGCACGTCGTCGCCCGGGCCGCCGCCCCCGGATCGTGACGGGCACCGCTGCGCAGGCGATCCCGCTCGCCCGGCCGGTGCTGGGGGTCGAGGAGGAGGAGCGGGTGCTCGCGGTGCTGCGCTCAGGCCAGCTGTCGCTCGGCCCGCTGCTGGGCGAGTTCGAGCAGGCGTTCGCAGCGCGGGTTCGCGCCCGCTTTGCGAGCGCGGTATCGAGCGGTACGGCAGGGTTGCATTTGGCGCTGCGGGCAGTCGGCGTCCGGGACGGAGACGAGGTCATCACGAGTCCGTTCTCGTTCGTCGCGAGCGCCAATGTGGCGATCTACGAGCGCGCCCGGCCGGTGTTCGCCGACATCGACCCGGTGACGTTGAACCTCTCGGTCGATGCGGCGGCTGCCGCGGTCAGCTCGCGTACAGCTGCGTTGTTGCCGGTCCACGTGTTCGGCTACCCGGCCGACATCCCCGGGTTCGAGCGACTTGGGCTCCCGATCGTGGAGGACGCGTGCGAGGCGCTCGGTGCGGTCCATGCCGACGGGGTGACCGTCGGCGGCCGCGGTCATCCGACGGTGTTCGGATTCTATGCAAACAAGCAGCTGACGACCGGCGAGGGAGGGATGGTCACGATCGGCGATCCCGGACTCAAGGAGCGGATCGACTCAGAGCGCAACCAGGGTCGCGCACCCGACATGGGATGGCTCGATCACGATCGTCTCGGTTTCAACTACCGTCTCTCGGACATCGCGTGCGCGCTCGGGCTCGCGCAGCTCGAGCGGCTCGACGAGCTGCTGGCCGGGCGGGCGCGCGTCGCTTTGCGTTATCGCGAGGCGCTCGCCGGGATCGAGGGACTGTCGTTGCCGTGTCCGGACGTGGACGGCAACCAGCGCGGCTGGTTCGTGTTCGTCCTGCAGCTGCCTCGGAGTATCGACCGCGATGCGACCGTCCGCGCACTGGCCGAGCGCTCGGTTCCCGCGAAGCCGTATTTCCCGGCGGTTCATCTGATGAGCTTCTACCGGGAGCGGTTCGGGCATCGGGAGGGGGAGTTCCCCGTCTGCGAGGACGTCGCTGCCCGGTCGATCGCGCTCCCGTTCTTCCCACAGATGACCGACGGGCAGGTAGAGCGGGTCGCCGAGGCGCTGGCCAGGGTATTGGATGAGCGGCGCCGGTGACGCCCCAGAGGGCCCGTTCAGAAATAATCCGCGCCCGATGTCCCGCTTCGCACAACCGCCGGACGCCGCCTTCCGGCGTCTCAACGATTCGATCTCGTTCGACTGGCGCCTGGGCCCGTACGACGTCGAGCAGTCACGCGCACACGTCGTGATGCTCGCAGCGCAGGGGATCATCTCCGAGCCGGATCGTGATGAGCTCGATCGCGCGCTCGGCCAGGTCGAGCGCGAGCTCGCCGATGGCTCGTTTCCGTTCGCCGCCGGCGACGAGGACATTCACATGGCAATCGAGCGGCGCGTGGGCGAGGTCGTCGGTGCCGTCGGCGGCAAGCTCCACACCGCCCGCTCGCGCAACGACCAGGTCGCGACCGATGTGGCGATGTTCGTGCGCGCGCACGCACACGAGGCCCTGACGGCTTGTGGGGCGCTCGCTCGCACGCTCGTCGAGCTCGCAGAGCGCCACCTCGACTGGCCGATGCCGGGTTACACGCACCTGCAGCGGGCGCAGCCCGTTTACCTCAGCCACCATCTGCTGGCGTACGTTTGGATGATCGTGCGCGATCGCGAGCGCTTCGGGCGCGTCGTGGATGCGACCGGTCCGCTGCCGCTCGGGGCTGGCGCACTCGCCGGGGTCAACTTCGACACCGATCGTGCGTTGGTCGCCCGGCAGCTTGGGTTCTCAAGCGTCGCCGAGAACTCGATCGACGCGGTCTCCAATCGCGACTTCGTGCTCGACTACCTCGCCGCCGCCGCGACCTGCGCGACGCACCTTTCCCGACTGGGCGGCGAGATCGTGCTGTGGTCCTCGGCGGAGTTCGGGTTCTGCCGGCTTGCGGACGAGTGGGCGTCCGGCTCGTCGCTCATGCCGCAGAAGAAGAATCCGGATGCGGCCGAGCTCCTGCGCGCCAAGGCGCCGCGGCTGGCGGCTCATCTGGTCGCCCTGCACGGAGTTCTCCACGGCCTGCCGCTGACCTACAACAAGGACATGCAGGAGGACAAGGAGCCTCTATTCGATGCGGCCGACACGCTCGAGACCTGCCTCGCAGCCGCTTGGGGGATGCTTGCCTCGATCACGTTCGATCGCGAGCGAATGGGCGCGGCGGCGGCCGACGAGCTGCTCGCGGCGACAGACGTCGCGGACCTGCTGGTCCGGCACGGTGTGCCCTTCCGTGCCGCGCACGGCGTCGTCGCCGGGCTCGTCCGAAGCGCCGTCGAGCAGGGCAAGTCGCTGTCCGAGCTGACCCCCGATGAGCTGCGGGAGGGGTCACCGCTGCTCGACGACGAGTTCTACGCGCTGCTGAAGAACCAGGCGTGGCTAGAGTCGAAGGTCTCCGAGGGCGGCACGAGTCTCGAGCGCGTCCGCCAGCAGCTGGAGCGCGCGCGGCAGGCGTTGCCGCCGTCGTGAAGCTAAGGGCCCGTTCAAGAATTAGTGGCGGGATTTGACGAGTGGCTGGGCGTGTCTGGCGCCGCCGGCTCGGCCCGATCATACCGGGAGTATTTGAGGACGAGCCGGTGGCGCCAGGCGCGTCCAGACGCCGTCAAAACCGCCAATAATTCTTGAACGGGCCCTAAGGGCATAAGGGCCCGTTCAGAAATAATTGATCGTCCGGATGCCACTAATTCTGATGAGACCCCTAAGGGCTCTAACGCCGCCCTTCTACGCCCGCCCGGTGCTCGAGGTCGCCGCCGACCTGATTGGGTGCGTGGTCGCGCACGCGGGCTCGGCGGGCGTGATCGTCGAGACCGAGGCCTATCACGACTCCGAGCCGGCCTGTCACGCGTTCGTGGGGGTGACGCCGCGGACCCGGACGCTGTTCGGCCCCCCGGGCATCGCCTACGTGTACCGCTCGTACGGGATCCACGCGCTCCTGAACGCGGTCAGCGAGCCCGAGGGGATCGGCGCCGCGGTGCTGATCCGGGCGCTCGAACCGGTGCAGGGAATCGAGCGGATGCGGATCCGGCGAGGTGTGGAGCGCGTCGAGAGCCTCTGCTCGGGCCCCGGGAAGCTGACCCAGGCGCTGGGGATCGAGCTCGCGCACAACGGCACCGATCTGACCCGCGGACCGATCGTGGTCTCGTCCCGGCCAGCCGGCGGGCGCGAGGTCCAGGTCTCCGTCGATCGGCGGATCGGGATCACGAAGGCCGCCGAGCTGCCGTGGCGCTTCTTTGCGACGGGAAGCAGGTTCGTGTCGCGCCGGCCGGCGGGGTCGCAGGGATAGCGGGGGCCGTCCCGTCGGCGACATCGGGCTAGTGGTGCAGGCACCCTTTGGCCGGCGCGCCGTCATCGTCTGCTTCTCGCGGCCCTGTGTGGCCTCTCCGAGGCTCACGGCGGCGCGGACGACCAGCTCCCCATCGGGCTGCCTCTCCTCGATCGCGACGATGTCGACCTCCAGCGCCTGCGTGACCGTCCGCACCGCGCAATCGCGGCGGGCACCAACAGCCCGGAGGCGAACGACGAGCTGTGCGACGCGACGGTCGCGGCGGCGTTCGCTGGCTTGGGGTGAGCGACGTGGCCGAGGCGATGCGCGCGGGCTGGCCGGGGCTGCAGGCCGGGGAGGCCAGCGACGGGCTGACGGTCAGCCAGCGGGGAATCGGGTGGTCTACGGTTCAGGCGCATCGAGGGGGACCTCCTCGGTGTCATGCCCCCGGCCGTTACCAGCGGTGCGGGGGCGCTCTCCAGGACCGGCCGCCAAGGTCTCGCCACAGCAGCGGCAGTAGCACTCGCCGACGCAGCGGCGCCGGCCGCCGGGCGCGTACACCACCAGCCCGGCCGCAGCGACCGTGAGGTCGTGCTGGCCCTGCTCGCAGCGCTGGCGTTGCAGCTCGACAACCGCAACGCCAAGCCGGATGTCCGGGGCTGAGGGTCGCCACGTGCTGTTGACCTTGTACGACACTCTGGCATTCTCCCACCCGCCTCGGACGGAACAGCACGCGCATTTATAAGGGCGTATATGGGCATCAAGCGCCCGCGATGCACGGATGAAATGCCTACAAACGGTCCGACGCCGCGACTACTATAAGGGTGACGCCCACCTGCCATGGCATGGCGACGGCGACGCTGTCCTGCGCGCGGTCGGTAGATCTGACCTTCGAGCGCTACGCCCTCGATTTCGAGGCCTACTCAGCCGGAGTGTACATCGACACGCTGGCCGACTTCTACGGCCCGCTGGTGCAAGCTCGCAACAAGCTCTCACGCGACGGGCGCTGGGAGATGCTACGAAGCGAGCTCATCGCCCTGAGCGCCGAGCTGAACATCTCCAAGGATGGCGGGTTCCGGGCGCCGAGCGATTACCTCGTCACGCTCGCCCGCAAGCGCAAGTAGGAGGTCATCCGATGGCGTCTCCTTGCTCGCACGCCATGCACCCGGGCATCAGGCCGTTGCGAGCGAACAACCCCGATGTAGTTGTTGTGGGTGCAGGCGTTGCCGGCGCGTCGATCGGAGCGGTCCTGGCGCGCGGTGGCATCGAGGTGCTGCTGCTCGACCGCCAGAGCGAGTATCGCGACCGCGTCCGCGGCGAGTTCATGGCGCCCTGGGGGTGCTGGAAGCACGAGCTCTCGGGCTCGAATCCGTGATCCGCTCCACGCATGCTGTCGATGCTCGCTACAGAGTGACGTTCGACGAGCTCGTCGACCCGTCCCTCGCAGCAGCGTCCAGGCGCTAGCCGTGGACGAGATCGACACGGTCTGCCGCATAATCAACCACCATCCGCCGCACCACCGCCCCTCTTAACGCGACTGGAGCGTTCCTGCCCGCCGTCATCATCCTGCGCGGTTGGACGGTGCCGACGGGTCGGCGGGCTTTTCTCTGGGTGGGGTGGCCGCCCCCAGCGCTGGGATCAACAACCAATCGGCCGCCAACAACGCCCTCTCCCCGAGTACCCCGGGCTGGGGGGCCGCAGGCGCGGTGACAGGGAGATTGTTCTGACTCGTGTCAGTAGCGGTGCACGAGGGCGGTGTACATGGCGCTCAGCTGCCCGAAGCGCAGCGCAAACGCGGGGTCCGTGCCGGTCAGCTTCGCCAGGCGCGTGATTCTGGCTGCGGATTCCTCGCCCCAGTTGTTGTAGAGGGCGGCGTTCGCGACGTCAAGCTCGCGCGGCCCCACGATCCCGATCGGGTCGATCACGGCGTGCACGCCACGGTGTTTGAGGATGTTCGCGGGCTGGAGGTCGCCGTGCAGCGTACGGACGGGGCGTCCCTCCCCCTCCCTGAGCAGCTCGCGTCCGAGTGCATTGAGGGATGGCAACCGTGCGACTGCGGCAGTGATGCTTGCGCGCCAATCTCGCAGATCCGCTCCAGCGGCTGCGGCGGGCCGGTGAAGCGCGTCCAATAGCAGGGCGAGCTGGGAGGGCGCCAGCCGCGATCGTGTTCCGGGATGCGCTCGCACGAGCAGCAGCGCGCCGGGGCGGTGAGCGAGCACTTCGATCGCCGGGCCGCCCGTCCAGGCGAGCAGCGCGCTGGTCTCGGCACGAAGACGCTCGTGGTCGGCGCACAGCTTCAGCACGGCCTCACGACCGCTCTCGGTATGGCAACAGAGCACGATTCCCACCGCGCCTGCGCCAACTCCCTCATCGTCGAGAGAGATCCGCCAGTCCGCGCATAGAGCCTCGATCAGCTCAGGCAGCCGCAATAGCCAGTCCTCGCTGGCGCCGGCCGGACGGCGCTCGCGCGAACTCCTCACAGCCGCGTGGATCGCTCTGATGTGGGCAGACCTTGGCCGCAAGCAGGAAATCCGAGTTGAACCCCGGCGATGCCCTTCTGCGGCCGAGGGATCTGTAGCAGGTCTCGACCGCCGGGACCTCACTGGGCGGTGCGCGAACCCGGCTGGCCGGCGCGTCTCGGCAGTCATCAGCGCTCCAGCCCTGCACGGAGGGACGCGTGCGGGCCGCCCAACTGTGACCGCTCGACATCGACATGCACGATCCCGGCCAAGATGGGCATAGCGGTCGTCATCACATCGCGGACAGTCACGTTGCCCGCTCCCTTCGGTCGGCGAGTTTTCTACTTCTAAAGGAAGTACAAAACTTCTAAACAATCGTTTCGCTCCCCCAGCGCGTAGCGTCCGTCTATGGCCACACGGCCAAGGCGTCCCGACGAAGCAGACCCGATGAAACCCGCTCCGGCAACTGCCTCATCGACACGGCGTCGGGCAAGCTCGCCACGCGGCCCGAGCTGGACAAGGCGCTGCTGTGCGCCAACCGCGCCGGCGACCAGCTCGTGATCACCAAGCTCGACCGCCTCGGCCGCTCGCTTGAGCACCTGATCGAGCTCTCAAAGCTCCTGCACGCCCGCGGCGTGGACCTGGTCGTCCTGAACCAGGGGATCGACACCTCCACCGCCGTCGGGCGTCTGTTCTTCCAGATCATCGGCGCGATCGCGGAGTTCGAGCATTCCTTGATGTCGGAGCGCACGGTCGACGGGCTCGCCGCTGCTCGAGCGCGTGGCCGCACCGGCCGGCGAATGAGGGGGTGGTCTTGGTGAGATACCAGGCGTGGCGTTCGAGTCGAGCTGTCAGCTGGACGCATGCATTGCGACGTACCCAGGCGTCCGGTGGGCGAGGGGCCGGACGCTTGCATGTCGCGCATTGCACAAGCGCACCGTGACCCGCGGTCGACGGCGCCGGTCGCGCGCCAAGCCTGGTCAGGCGGGGCCTGTAAACGTGCCCGGGCTGCTGAGCGTGGCTGTGAACTCTGGCTTGCGGTCCCGAGACGCCTTCTTGAGTGCTCCGCGCACACCTTCGGCGTCGAGATCTGTAGCGTAGACGGGGGTCGCTGGCTGCTGGCGCCAGGACTCATTCAGCCCGCCTGCGTCAACCGGATCGAATCCGAGTTGGTCCACAAGCTCGAGAACGACGGCCTTGGCCGCCTGATCGTCACCAGCGACTGGCAGCGCGATACGTCCGGGGGTGCCTTTGGGCTCTCCCTTCTCTTGCAGGTGCTGCGCGTAGATGTTGTTGAACGCCTTGATCACGGCCCTACCCAGTTGCTGCTCCACCCATCGGCTTTCGGGCATCCCTTCCTCGATCGGTTCGATCCGTCCATCGCGCTGCTGCGGGTAGTAATTGCCGGTATCGACCACGACCACGTCATCGCCAACGCCAGTGAACAGATCCGCCGGCAGGGCAGGGACGTTCTTTTCCGGGATTGTCACAACGACCAGGTCCTTATTCCGTACAGCCTCGGCAACCGTCACTGCGTTCGCACCGGCTTCCGAGGCCAGCTCGCGGAGCGTCTCTGGTCCACGCGAGTTCGCTACCGAGACTTCATGCCCCAACTCCGCGAGGCGACGTGTCAGCGCCCCGCCGATGTTCCCCGCGCCGATGATTCCAATCTTCATCTCCGCTCCTTCCTTTGACCGCCATTCCGATGCAACACCATACGGACCTAGTGCCACCCGCCCATCACAGCCGCATCCCCGCCGAACCGCCCGCAGCGATCAAGCCGGCCAAGGACCCGGACGGCGATACCAAAGCCGGAAAATCGAGAACTGCTGCCCGCTCCAGCACCTCTTCCATGAGGTAGTCGGCGATCTGCTGGGGATTGCCCGACAGGCCGGCAGCCCTCACGGCCGCATCGTCACGGCCGCGCAGCGAGAGCGTCGCCAGCGCAACCGCGGCAGCCCACCCTCCGTCCGCTCGCGCAGAGCCCCGGCCGCCTCCCCGGACAGCTCCAGTCCGCCGCTTGCGGCAACATCACGGGTCTCATGGGTTCAGCCGCCGCCGATACCGGCGCCGCCCGACCCGCCTGCACCGGCACCACCGCCCGCGCCACCACCGCCTGCGCCACCACCGCCTGCGCCACCACCGCCTGCGCCACCACCGCCTGCGCCACCACCGCCTGCGCCACCGCCACCCGCGCCGGTGCCGCCACCGCCGCCAGCTGCGCCGGTGCCGCCACCGCCGCCACCCGCGCCACCACCGCCTGCGCCGCCGCCAGCTGCGCCGGTGCCGCCGCCGCCTCCACCGGTGCCGCCACCCGCGCCACCACCGCCTGCGCCGCCGCCAGCTGCGCCGAGGCCGCCGCCGCCGCCACCAGTGCCGCCCCCACCGCCACCCGCGCCACCGCCACTCGCGCCGGTTCCGCCGCCGCCAGCGCCACCCGCGCCGGTTCCGCCGCCGCCAGCGCCAGCAGCGCCGGTTCCGCCGCCGCCAGCGCTACCCGCGCCGGCGCCATTGCCAGTCGTGGCGCCACGGGAACCGTTCGGGGTGCCGGTCGCGGGCGCGCTGCTCGTGGGGACCTGGGTGGGGGGCGCGCTGCCCGGCGCGGTCGGGCTCGAAGCGCTGGTATCGGTGGAGGTGGTGCTCGGACGGGCGCTCGGCGGGCGCTCGGAGGCGAGGATCTGCAGCGCCTGGGTCATGAAGTCGTGCCAGATCAGCGCCGGATACGTGCCGCCCTCGACCGGGCCGCCGTCGTACAACGTCGTCATCGGGACGAGCCGGTCGGGAACGCCGACCCACACCGCGACGGTCAGCTGCGGCGTCCAGCCGACGAACCAGGCGTCGGCGTAGTTGGTGGTCGTGCCGGTCTTCCCGGCGACGTCGACGCCGGGGATCGCGGTCGCGGTGCCGGTGCCGTACTGGACTACGCCGGTCAGCATCTCGTGAATGGACTGTGCAACGGACGCCGAGATCACCTGCCGGTAGGTCGGCTTGTCGACGATCGTCTTCTCGGGGCAGACGCTTGGGCAGTTGATCTGCGCGATTCCCGTCGGCCCCTCGTGCGGCGCACCGAGCACCGGGTTGTAGACCCGCTTTCCGAGCTCCGCGAACGTCTCGTACGCATGGGCCATGTCGAGCGTGGTGACGCCCACCTTGAGGCCGCCGATGATCATCGCGTAGTTGGTCGAGATCGGCGAGCGGATCCCGGTGCGCCTGGCCATCCGCGCGATCCGCTTCGTCCCGTTGAGCCCGAGGCCGTCGATACCGAGCCGCGAGAAGACGGAGTTGTCCGAGATCGCAGTCGCTTGCGCGAGCGTGATCGGACCCGAGTACGTGTTGCCGAAGTTATGGACGATGAAGTGCTCCCTGCCGTCGGTGTGGGGAACGACGAAGTCGGCCGGGGCCGACAGCAGCACCGAGTCCGGGCCATAGCCGGACTCGAGCGCCACCGCGAGCGTGAACGGCTTGAAGGCGGAGCCTGGCTGGCGATTGCCCTCGGTGGCGAGGTTAAAGGGGTACTGGCTGTAGTCCTCCTGGCCATCGATCACGGGCCCACCGACCATCGCGCGGACCTCGCCGGTCTTGTTGTCGATCGCGACCAGCGAGGCCTGCGGTGAGTTCGGGCCCTCGTAGGGCAGCTCCTGCTCGACCGCTTGGTCGGCGGCCTTCTGCAGCTGAAGGTCGAGCGTGGTGCGGATCTGCAGGCCGCCGTAGTAGGCACGGTATTCGGTGACGCCGCGGGACACAGCGTGCCCGTAGCCCATCGCCGCGAGGATCTGGGGACGCAACCAACTGGTGAAGTACGGGGAGGCGGTCGGCTCCTCGGGCTGCTCGACAGTCGTCGGCAGCGCGGAATTGATCCCCTGGTAGTACTGCGTGCTCGTGATGTAGCGCAGCTGCAGCATGTCCTGCAGCACGAGATCGCGGCGCTCCTTGGCGGCCTCCGGATGGGCGATCGGATCGAACGCGCTCGGGTTGGCGACGATTCCCGCGAGCAACGCTGCTTGGGCCGGCTGCAGCAGC
Organism: uncultured Solirubrobacterales bacterium; assembly: GCA_963811155.1. GTDB lineage: Bacteria > Actinomycetota > Thermoleophilia > Solirubrobacterales > Solirubrobacteraceae > Palsa-465. Next base: position 178,392 of record CAWEQQ010000032.1, on the reverse strand, counting down.
GAGGCACAGGCCGGCAGCCGCACTGTCGGCGTCGTGTCACCGCATCCCGCGCCGGGAGTGGGCTGCGATTCGTACCCCAGCTCGCGCCCGAAGTAGACCCGTGCTGCCGATTCGACGCCGTATGCGCCGTTGCCGAAGTAGATCGAGTTCAGGTACTCGCGCAGGATCTTCTGCTTGGACCACTCGCGCGTCAGGTGGTAGGCGAGCGCGGCCTCGCGCAGCTTCTCGAGGATCGTGCGGTTGCCCTGCTCGGACAGCGCGTTTTTTACGAACTGCTGCGCGATCGTCGAGGCGCCCTGCCGCGCGCCGCCGGTCACGTCGGCGATGAATGCCCTCGCGATGCCGCGGATATCGACCCCCGGGTCGCTCCAGAAGCGGCGGTCCTCGACCGCCACGATCGCCCTGCGCATCCACGGCGAGATCTGGTCAAAGCTGTCCTTCACCTCGTGGGTGGGCGGCGCGAAGACGCCGATCGGCCGCCAGTGGTCGTCGTACAGGACCGAGTTCACCGCCGAGTTGTATTGCTGGGTGTTCTCCAGCTGGGGGATGTCGGAGGCGACGGCCATCATCATCCCAAACACGGTCGACACGAGCGCGAGTGCGCCCAGGCCGATCAGGATGAACAGCGACCGAAGCTTGCGAAGCCGCGGCTTGCGTGGCCGGGCGTGCCGGCGACCGCGCCACGGGCGACGGCCACGGGCCCGCTCGTGCTCCGATCGGGTCGGCGCGTCGGTCCGCTGGCCGTCCTGGATCGGCGTGTCGAGCTCAGCGCCCTTGATCGGGGTGTGAACGTCATCGCTCATTGCGATTGAAGGTGGGACTCCACGGCGCCGACGACGCCCGGACGGCTGAACCGCGCGGTGGGAACGCGACGGCGGAGGCTCCCACCGGTGCGAAAGTCTAGCATTGCCGCAGATGGATTCCGCTCCCTCCACGCCAGCGCGGCAAGCGGCGTGGCTGGCGCGGAACGCGGTCGACTGCCTGCCCGAAGGGGCGCTCGAGCGCAAGCTGTCGGCCGGCCGGCCGCTGCGCGTCAAGCTCGGCATCGACCCCACGGCGCCCGACATCCATCTCGGCTTCACGGTCGTGCTCCGGAAGCTGCGCGAGTTCCAGGATCTCGGGCACACCGTGGTGCTGATCGTCGGCGACTACACCGCCCGCGTGGGCGATCCCAGCGGTCGCTCGACGACCCGGCCTGAGCTGGAGCCGTCCCAGATCGAGGCTAACGCCAGCGCCTTCCAGGAGCAGGCGCTCAAGGTCCTCGATTCCGAACGGCTCGAGGTCCGGTTCAACAGCGAATGGCTCGACATGTCGATGACCGAGCTGTTTGCACTCCTGCGCACGGCGACCGTGGCGCAGCTGCTGGAGCGCGACGACTTCGCCAAGCGGTTCGCGCGCAGGGAGCCGATCTCGGTGCTCGAGCTGCTGTATCCGCTCCTGCAGGGCTACGACTCCGTCGCGGTGCGGGCCGATGTCGAGCTCGGGGGCACAGATCAGAAGTTCAATCTGCTGCTCGGGCGCGACATCCAGCGTGCGTACGGCCAGCCGCAGCAGGTGATCCTGACGATGCCGCTGCTCGTGGGGCTGGACGGCGAGCACAAGATGTCGAAGTCGTTCGACAACTACATCGGCGTCACCGAGGCCCCCGAGGAGATGTACGGCAAGACCCTGAGCATCCCCGACGGGGCGATCGGATCGTGGTACTCGTTGCTGCTCGGTCACGAGCCGCCGCGCGAGCTCGGGCCACGCGACGCCAAGCGGGCCCTCGCCCGGGCATTGGTCGATCGCTTCCATGGGCCCGAGGCGGCGGCGGCCGCGGAGCAGGCGTTCGATCGCGTCCACATCCGGCACGAGCTGCCCGCGGACGTGCCGGTGCTCGATTGGCCCGGCGACGGGCGGGAGATGCACCTGCCGGCGCTGCTCGCGCGGGCGTTCGCCGTCTCGACGTCGGAGGCGCGCCGGGCCCTGGGGCAGGGTGGCGTGCGGCTCGACGGCGAGCCGGTCGCGAACGGGTCGCTGGATCTGTCAGAAGCCGACGTGGACGGCAAGGTGCTCCAGCTCGGCAAGCGGCGGTTCGTGCGCGTGCGGTTGGTGCGCGACCCCCCGGGCACCGGCTAAGCGGTTAAGGGCCCGTTCAGAAATAATTGATCGTCCGGATGCGGCCGGGATGACTTCGCGGATGCGGCACCGGCGCGTGCGCGCCGTAGCGCCACTACTGCCACGCACGCGCCGGCACCGCCCCGCTCGCCCCCCGACCGCCCCGATCCGATCACTTATTCCCGAACGGACCCTAAGTGCTCCCCCCGCCAATACAATCCGATTCGAGCGGCGCGACCGCATTTACGGCGGGAAGCACTAATCGTGGCGGTTCACGGGGGCATGCTGCGGATGGACACGCCCGGCAACGGGCATATCGTCGACATCACCGCTGGCGTCGAGCGGGTCGTGCGGACCGCTGCCGTCGAGCGCGGGCTGGTGTGCGTATGCGCGCGGGGCTCGACCGTCGCGATCACGACGATGGAGTACGAGCCTGGCGGCGTGAGCGATCTGCAGACGCTGCTGGAGCGGCTCGTGCCGGCGGCCGGCGACTACGAGCACAACCGGCGCAACCACGACACTAACTCCCACGCACACATGCGCGCGGCGCTGATCGGGCCTTCGGAGACGATTCCGCTGATCGACGGCGGGCTGGCGCTCGGGACCTGGCAGCAGCTGGTCCTGATCGACTTCGACGACCGGCCCCGGACCCGCACGGTTACGGTCCAGGTGCTCTCCTGAGGCCCTGACCCGCGGCCCGCAGGGAGCCGGCGCTGACTGATATGCTCGTCGGCGTACCGGCCGTTCCAGCGTGCTCGGGGCCGGGCTCAGAGCTCGGATGTTTCGCAAGCGAGCTTCCCTGGCGCTACGCTATACTTGATAGTCCGCTCCAGTCCAATGGGACTCGGTGGTGCCCCTTGAGAAGGAGATCCCTTCCGAAGAGGTGCGACGGTCTTTGAAAACTCAACAGCATGCGCACATCTCGGCCGACCCCTCGGTCGAGGAGTGTGTCCAGGTTCGACGCCGTCGCCCCATCGACTCGTTCTTCGGGTCCTTCGGACGACGGTGCCAAGATTGACCCCGTCTTGTGCTCCGGAGCTCGCCGTGTACTTCGAGCTCCCGCCGTGTGAGCGCAAGGGCCTCGTCCCACCAGGGACAGGCCCAGGGTTTCGTCCGTGCCGCGGGACGGCTAATGGCCGCATCCCCGGATCATCGCGGGCGAATCTCCCTGACGACTCTTTGTGAGGTGCGCTGGCGTATGCCGGCGCACTGAGAATCGCCGTCAGGCGATTCTCGCCAGTGGATCGCCGTCAGGCGATGCACCCTTCACGGAGAGTTTGATCCTGGCTCAGGACGAACGCTGGCGGCGTGCCTAACACATGCAAGTGGAGCGACGAACCGGGCTTCGGCCCGGGGCAAAGCCGCGAACGGGTGAGTAACACGTGGGTAACCTGCCCCGATGATCGGGACAACCCGAGGAAACTCGGGCTAATACCGAATGTGCCCTCCGGCCATAAGGCCGCTGGGGAAAGGAAGCTTCGGCCTCCGCATCGGGATGGGCCCGCGGCCCATTAGCTTGTTGGTGGGGTAACGGCTCACCAAGGCGACGATGGGTAGCTGGTCTGAGAGGACGATCAGCCACACTGGGACTGAGACACGGCCCAGACTCCTACGGGAGGCAGCAGTGGGGAATCTTGCGCAATGCGCGAAAGCGTGACGCAGCAACGCCGCGTGGGGGAAGAATGCCTTCGGGTTGTAAACCCCTTTCAGTTGGGACGAAGCTCCGCCGGTGAATAGCCGGTTGGAGTGACGGTACCTTCAGAAGAAGCCCCGGCTAACTACGTGCCAGCAGCCGCGGTAATACGTAGGGGGCAAGCGTTGTCCGGAATCATTGGGCGTAAAGAGCGTGTAGGCGGTTCGGTAAGTCTGCTGTGAAAGTCCAGGGCTCAACCCTGGAAGGCCGGTGGAAACTGTCGAGCTAGAGTCCGGAAGAGGCGAGTGGAATTCCCGGTGTAGCGGTGAAATGCGCAGATATCGGGAGGAACACCAATGGCGAAGGCAGCTCGCTGGGACGGTACTGACGCTGAGACGCGAAAGCGTGGGGAGCAAACAGGATTAGATACCCTGGTAGTCCACGCCGTAAACGATGGGCACTAGGTGTGGGGGGTGTCGACTCCCTCCGTGCCGACGCTAACGCATTAAGTGCCCCGCCTGGGGAGTACGGCCGCAAGGCTAAAACTCAAAGGAATTGACGGGGGCCCGCACAAGCAGCGGAGCATGTGGTTTAATTCGACGCAACGCGAAGAACCTTACCTGGGCTTGACATGTTCCTGACAGCCGTGGAAACACGGTCTCCCTTCGGGGCAGGATCACAGGTGGTGCATGGCTGTCGTCAGCTCGTGTCGTGAGATGTTGGGTTAAGTCCCGCAACGAGCGCAACCCCCGTCGCATGTTGCCAGCATTTAGTTGGGGACTCATGCGAGACTGCCGGTGACAAACCGGAGGAAGGTGGGGATGACGTCAAGTCATCATGCCCCTTATGTCCAGGGCTACACACGTGCTACATTGGCGCGTACAGAGGGTTGCGATACCGCGAGGTGGAGCGAATCCCTCAAAGCGCGTCTCGGTTCGGATTGCAGGCTGAAACTCGCCTGCATGAAGGCGGAGTTGCTAGTAATCGCGGATCAGCACTGCCGCGGTGAATACGTTCCCGGGCCTTGTACACACCGCCCGTCACACCATGGGAGTGAGCAACACCCGAAGCCGGTTGCCTAACCATTTGGAGGGTGCCGTCGAAGGTGGGGCTCGCGACTGGGGTGAAGTCGTAACAAGGTAGCCGTAGCGGAAGCTGCGGCTGGATCACCTCCTTTCTAGGGAGCCCTCTCGGAGAGAGGGCACCGATCGCCGGAGGATCGTCGCCTGAGCTCAGGGAAATGTTCCCATTTCCCTTAGGTCCGCGGCGCTCGCCTCGAGTGCGATCGGCCGCTAGGAATGTCGACCGGACCTGGCACGTCGCACGGCGCCTTCCGGGGTGCCGAGGCGGCCCGCATGCTGTTGAGTTTTGAGAGACCGGCTCGCCGCCGGCGGCTCGGGACACCGTGCCCGGCCTTCGCGCCACGAGCATGCCTCTTCACGGACCTTGAAAACTACACAGTAGCCAATGACACGGGTATCACCGGGTAAGAGCCGCTAGGCTCTTCCCCGATCACCGTCAAGATAATAAGGGCACATGGTGGATGCCTTGGCACCAAGAGTCGATGAAGGGCGTGAACGGCTGCGATAAGCCGCGGTGAGGCGCTGAATAGCCGGTGACCCGCGGATTCCCGAATGGGGAAACCCGGCGTTGGTAATGCGACGCCATCCCGCGCTGAACACATAGGCGCGGCGAAGACAAGCGGGGGAAGTGAAACATCTCAGTACCCCGAGGAAAGGAAATCAACCGAGACTCCCTGAGTAGTGGCGAGCGAAAAGGGAACAGCCCAAACTCGGCGCGTGTAAGCGGTCACGCGTTGCGCGTCGAGGGTTGTAGGACGTCTGGCCCGGATCGTGGCCGATCCGGCGGAAGTTACAAAGTCGTGTGATAGTCGAAGCGTGTGGAACCGCGCACCACAGAGGGCAATCGTCCCGTAGACGAAATCGCATGGCCTTCCGCAGACGTTCCTGAGTAAGTCCGCTCCCGTGAAACGCGGACTGAAGCTGGGGGGACCACCCTCCAAGGCTAAGTACTCCTTGGTGACCGATAGCGGACTAGTACCGTGAGGGAAAGGTGAAAAGTACCCCGGAAGGGGAGTGAAATAGTACCTGAAACCACGTGCCTACAAGCGGTGGGAGCGGCTTCGTGCCGTGACCGCGTGCTTTTTGCATAACGAGCCGGCGAGTTACTCGTCTGCGGCAAGGTTAAGCGATGAGCGGAGCCGTAGCGAAAGCGAGTCCGAACAGGGCGACATAGTCGTAGGCGGTAGACCCGAAGCTGAGCGAGCTACCCATGGGCAGGTTGAAGCGGGGGTAAGACCTCGTGGAGGACCGAACCGACCTAGGTTGAAAACTGGGCGGATGACCTGTGGGTCGGAGTGAAAGGCTAATCAAGCTCAGTGATATCTGGTTCTCTCCGAAATATATTTAGGTATAGCCTCGGATAAACTCCGTGGCGGCCGTAGAGCACTGTTTGGACTAGGGGCCCTACCAGGTTACCGACTTCAGGCAAACTCCAAAGACCGCCACGGTTACTCCGGGAGTCAGTTGCTGGGGGATAAACTTCAGCGTCAAAAGGGAAACAGCCCAGATCGCCAGCTAAGGTCCCAAAGTGTTAGCTAAGTGGAAAACGATGTTCGACTGCAGAGACAACCAGGAGGTTGGCTTAGAGGCAGCCACCCTTGAAAGAGTGCGTAACAGCTCACTGGTCAAGTGGTCGAGCGCGGACAATGTAACGGGGCTCAAGCTAACCACCGAAGCTGCGGGTGCGTGAGGCCTTCGGGTCGCGCGTGCGGTAGGAGAGCGTTCCGGCGCCAGCGAAGCGGCGGCGTAAGCCAGCCGTGGAGGCGCCGGAAGTGAGAATGCCGGCATGAGTAACGAAAGAGGGGTGAGAATCCCCTCCACCGATTGCCCAAGGTTTCCTGAGTAAAGTTCGTCTGCTCAGGGTTAGTCAGGACCTAAGGCGAGGCCGAAAGGCGTAGTCGATGGCCAACGGGTTGATATTCCCGTACCACGTCGCTTCCGTTTGACCGATGGGGGGACGAGGAAGGCTATGGGATCCCAGGCGATGGTTGTCCTGGGGTAAGCATGTAGGGGTGGCCCAAGGTAAATCCGGGGCCGCATAACCTGAGGTGCGATGCCAGCTGGCTCTAAGCCGGCGAGTCCCGGATGCCATGCCTCCGAGAAAAGCCTCTAGGGAGGAAGCGCGTGCCTGTACCAAAACCGACACAGGTGGGCAAGTGGAGCACACTAAGGTGATCGAGATAACCCTCGTTAAGGAACTCGGCAAAATCGCCCCGTAACTTCGGGATAAGGGGCGCCCCAGTAGGGTGAACCTCCTCGCGAGGGAAGCCCGAGAGGGCCGCAGTGAATAGGTTCAAGCGACTGTTTACCAAAAACACAGGTCTCTGCTAAGTCGTAAGACGACGTATAGGGGCTGACGCCTGCCCGGTGCCGGAAGGTTACGTGGAGGTGTTAGGGGCAACTCGAAGCACCGAAACTAAGCCCCGGTAAACGGCGGCCGTAACTATCAACCGAGGTAGTTGTAAAACTCGGCTATATGCTGGAAACTCCGAGAATCCCGCGCTACTCGTTCCGTCCGGTCCGGTCGGTACAGTGACAATGTGGCGGGTGCGGACAATCAGCAGGAAAGACTCTCCAAGGCCCGTACTTCGCGCTGTTCGCCGACGCGGCGGACTTGCTCGCGAAGCATGGGATGTCCGAGATGGACTACGAGCGGGTCCTGCTCCTGGGGGAGCAGATGAACCGCGGCGGCAAGCGCCGCTACACGGTGGAGAGAATCCTCAGAGACTATACGCCGAGCTCACCGGTGGATCAGATCGATCGGTGAGATGAGATAGTCCGATCTCACGGGCGACCGTGAGAGCCGGCCAGAAATGTGTCGGCCGCGCAACGCAATCGCGCGTTGTGACGTAACAACAATGAACGGTCCTAAGGTAAATTCGTTGCCCACCACGCTGGTAACGGTGTGGATTGCATTCGGCTATATGCTGGAAAACCCGAGGATCCGTCCGGTACTAGTCCTAGGCTTCGCCTGTGGACAGTGACAATCTGGTCGGTGCGGAAAACCAGCAGGAAAGGCTGATTCAGGTTGGCTGGGTTATTGGTTTTGTAGACGGAGAAGGATGCTTCTCGATCGGCTTCGTCCGCCAGAGGGGCGGCACGAGGCGGGGCGGCTACAGGACCGGCTATCAGGCGACTCACGAGTTTGTGGTCACGCAAGGGGCGCAGAGCGTTTCGTGCCTGGCGGAACTCGAGAGCTTCTTCGGGGTGGGACAGGTGATCGTCAACCGGCGATCCGACGACCACCACGAGGGCCTGTATCGGTACGTGGTGCGACGTAGGGCGGATTTGGTCGCGACGATCATCCCGTTCTTTCGTCGCTATCCGATGCGTTCGTCGAAGCAGCATAATTTCGAGAAGTTCGCGAAATGCGTGGAGCTGATCGAGGCAGGTCATCACCCTCTCTCACGAGGGTCTGGCCGACATCGCTGAGATCACGGAGACGATGAATCGCCATAAACCCAGGGGAGATCTGATCAGAATCCTCAGAGGCCATACGCCGAACATCCAGGACACTGGATGATGAGATGGTCCCGTCTGCATGGCGACATGCAGGGAAGGCGCGCGTGCACGAGAGGACGCGCCATCCGCCACCGGCGGCGCCGGCGGTAAGGCACAAGCGAAATTCCTTGTCGGGTAAGTTCCGACCTGCACGAATGGCGTAACGACTTGAACGCTGTCTCAACGAGGGGCTCGGTGAAATTGCAGTCTCGGTGAAGATGCCGAGTACCCGCGGCTAGACGGAAAGACCCCGTGAACCTTTACTACAACCTGGTATTGGGGTTCGATGCATCTCGCTCAGGATAGGTGGGAGCCTTGGAAGCGCCGGCTGCGGCTGGCGTGGAGGCAACCTTGAGATACCACCCTTGGTGTATTGGATCTCTAACAGTGCGCCGTGAATCCGGGCACTGGACAGTGACAGGCGGGTAGTTTGACTGGGGCGGTCGCCTCCCAAAATGTAACGGAGGCGCGCAAAGGTTCCCTCAGCACGGTCGGAAATCGTGCGTAGAGTGTAAAGGCAGCAAGGGAGCTTGACTGCGAGACCGACAGGTCGAGCAGGTGCGAAAGCAGGCCTTAGTGATCCGGCGGTAGCAAGTGGAAGCGCCGTCGCTCAACGGACAAAAGGTACTCCGGGGATAACAGGCTCATCGGGCCCAAGAGTCCACATCGACGGCCCGGTTTGGCACCTCGATGTCGGCTCGTCGCATCCTGGGGCTGAAGTAGGTCCCAAGGGTTGGGCTGTTCGCCCATTAAAGCGGTACGCGAGCTGGGTTCAGAACGTCGTGAGACAGTTCGGTCCCTATCTGTCGCGGGCGTTGGAGAGTTGAGAGGATTCGTCCCTAGTACGAGAGGACCGGGATGAACGCACCTCTGGTGTATCTGTTGTCCTGCCAAGGGCATCGCAGGTTAGCTACGTGCGGATCGGATAACCGCTGAAAGCATCTAAGCGGGAAGCCGGCCTCGAGATGAGCTCTCCCATCCCCTTGAGGGAGTAAGACCCCTGGAAGATCACCAGGTTGATAGGCCGGATCTGGAAGGATGGTGACATCCGCAGGAGACCGGTACTAATGGGTCGAGGGCTTGACGGATATTGTGATATCCGTGCATTGGCGCTGTGTAGTTTTGAGGGCCCGGGCGAGAGCGGTCTCGACGATTTCCGGTGGCTATGGCGAGGGGGAAACACCTCTTCCCATTCCGAACAGAGCCGTTAAGCCCCTCAGCGCCGATGGTACTTGGTTCGCAAGAGCCTGGGAGAGTAGGTCGCCGCCGGTTTATATCTTCGTCTTAGGGCTCGCGCAGGAATTACTGCCGGAATTTGACGAGTGGCTGGGCGCGTCTGCCGCCGCCGGATCGCCCCGATGATACTGGTGGTATGTGAGGGCGAGCCGGTGGCGTCAGGCGCGTCCAGACGCCGTCAAAACCGCCAATAATTCTTGAACGGGCCCTTAGTTCCCTGGCCTTCGGCCACTCCGGTCGAGAAAACAACAAGCCGGGCGCAGGCTGCCGCTGGCGGGACCCAGCTCGCTATATCACGGCCTGCTCGGGCGGTGACTATTCACGCGTACTGATCGACGACGATCCCGCCGGTGTTCGAGTTGAGGATCGGCGTTCCGTAGCCGGCGTCGCTGCTGGCGGACAGCAACGAGCTGAGGTCTTGTCCGGAGCTCAGCTGAGCGAGCAGTGTGGTCGGGTCGGTGCCCAGAGTGTTGGCCAGTGATGAGAGGTTGCTCTGCGCGCGGACGCTCGTCGGTCCGCCGGCAAAGATGGCACCGTGATCCTGATCGGTGCCGGAGGGTGTGCTGCCGTTGGCGATGCTGGTCGCGATCTGGCTCAGCTGGCTACCGGAGAGCGCGGGCGCGCCCTGGGGGCCGTTGGCGTTGGCCTTCAGGTCGGACTCGATGCTGGTGATCAGGGAACTGCTCGAGAGGCCCTGCTGGGAGGCGAGGCTGCTCAGCGTGTCGCCGGACTGCAGATCCTGGCTCAGCTGGCTGGCGCTCGAGCCCAGCAACTTGGCGGTATCGGTCATCGGCGGCGGCGTTCTCGGCGCCTGTGCTTGTGCAGGCCAAACGCTGCTGTTGGCGTCAAGAGGGCTGACAGTCATTGGAATCGTCCCTTCTCCCGTGGATGTTGCCCGGAGTAATCGACCGCCGCGGCGGCCATGCCGTAAGAATCGGGTAAATGTTGCGCCGGGGCCTGCCCGTCTGCAGCGCAGGCTCGGGACGGCCCGGCGTCTGCGGCGCCGGCTCGGGGACTCTAGGACCCGATCACCGGTCTATCCTTGGTCCCCGGGGTCCGAGTTTGAAATGCGAGATGTAGCGAACTTTCTGCGAGCCAACCCGCAAGCGGCGGTCTTGCTGTTCGTTTGCATCGTCCTCGGTCTCGGAACCTTCCTCGCCGTGATCATCGCCCTCGCCACCGCCGGGTCGGCTACCACGGACGGCGAGCCGAGCGGGGTCGTACTTGCTTTTCAGGCGCTCCTTGGGCCAGCGAGGGCGCTGTTGTAGCTATCGCTCTGCGGCGCTTCGGTCCGTCCGCCTCGCACTGCCGCGCACGACCGGCGAGATGCAGTGGGCCGGACGCGCGGGGACGGAGCCTCGGCGGCGCGTGCGCTCCCAGTGCAGCGGGCGCCTGTGGGGGTGGGGCGGCGCGACGTCCGGGGGGTCGCCGAGGATGTCCTCGAAGCGGCCGATCCAGGCGCGCCAGCGGGTGAGAGAAGACTGGAACATATGTTCGTGAGCCTAGGGGAGGGGTCGGACGGAAACGGGGGCGGTTCGGCGGCGCGGCGGCCGCTCGCGAGGAGCCCAACCCTAAGGGCTCCCACGGAAATTATTGACGGCTCCGACGGCGCCTGCCCGGGCCTCCGCGCGCTCGGCATCCGGCCTCGCCTGAACGTGCGGGGCCCGAGTCATCCGGCTGCCTGACCGCCCGCTCGCCCTCAAGAACCACTAGTACTATCGGGGCGAGCGGGCGGCGTCGGAACGCCCAGCCACTCGCCGGATTCCGCCGCTAATTTCCGTGAGAACCCTAAGAGCTTGCGGTGATCAGGTCTTCCTGGCGCTCGGTGAGCGCCCCGATGACGAGCTCCAGATGCTCGTCGAACTCGACGCCCAGGTCCTCGGCTCCGCGGCGCAGCTCCTCCCGATTCACGGCGGCCGCGAAGCTTGGCTGCTTGAGCTTCTTCTTGACGGATTTTGGCGTCATCCCCTCAAGTCCGTGGGGCCGCACGTAGGCGCAGGCCAGCACGAACCCGGACAGCTCGTCGACCCCGTAAAGCGCCTTCTCCATCGGCGTCTCGCGGGGGACGCCGAGGAAATCGGCGTGCGATGAGATCGCGCGCACCAGCTCAAGCGGGTAGCCCCTGGCTTCGAGCTCGCGGATCGCATAGCGGGGATGCCCGTCGCGCAGATCTGGATAGCGCTCGTAATCGAGGTCGTGCAGGAGGCCGGTCAGGCCCCACAGCTCGACGTCGCCGTCAAAGCGCGGCGCGTAGGCGCGCATCGCGGCCTCGACGGCGAGCATGTGGCGGCGCAGCGAGTCCGATTGGGTCCATTCACAAAGAAGGTCCCAGGCCTGATCTCGCGAAGACTCGAAGGGCATGGTTGTTACCCTAGCGAACCGCCTGGGCAAGACCGGCGCGTCGCCGCACGGTCGTCGCCCAGCCGCTAGGCTGCCCGTCCCCCCGCTGATCCCTATGGAAAAGTTCGTCATCGAAGGAGGCGTGCCGCTGAGCGGCACGATCGTCCCGGCCGGTAACAAGAACGGCGCCCTGCCGATTCTCGCCGCGTGCCTGCTCACCGGCGACGAGGTGATGCTGCGCAACGTGCCGCGGATCAGCGATGTCGAGGCGATGATGCTGCTGCTGGAGGGTCTGGGCGCGCGGGCGGACTGGATCGGGCCAGGGGAGGTAGTAGTCGACGCCTCGGGCGTCGACGTACACGAGGTCGACCGCGAGCTTGCGACGCGGATCCGCGCGTCGTTTCTGCTCGCGGGCCCGTTGCTGGCGCGGTTCGGACGGGCGCACATGCCGCCTCCCGGCGGCGATGTGATCGGGCGCCGCCGGCTCGATCCGCACCTCGATGCGTTTCGTCTGCTCGGCGCGACGGTCCATAACGACCGCGACATCATCCTCGAGGCGCCGCTGGGCCTGCGGCCGTGCGACTTCCTGATGGACGAGCCATCCGTGATGGCGACCGAGAACGCGCTGATGGCGGCCGCCCTGACGCGCGGCCCGACCGTGATCCGCAACGCTGCCTCCGAGCCGCACGTGCAGGACCTCGCGCGGATGCTCGTCACGATGGGGGCTGCGATCGACGGCATCGGCTCGAACGTGATGACCGTTCACGGCACCGAGAACCTCAGGGGCTGCACGCATACGATCGCCCCGGACCACATCGAGATCGGCTCGTTCATGGCGCTGGCCGGGGTCACTGGAGGAGAGCTGATCGTCCGCGACACGGTGCCTGCCGACCTGCGGATGATCCGGCTGGTGTTCGCGCGGCTGGGCCTGCGCAGCGAGCTGCGAGGGGCGGACGTGATCGTGCCCGGCAACCAGGAGCTCGTGATCCACAACGACACCGGCGACTACATGCCGAAGGTCGAGGACGGGCCGTGGCCGGCGTTCCCGGCCGACCTGACGAGCATCGCGCTGGCGCTCGCCACCCAGGCGGACGGCTCGGTCATCATCCACGAGAAGATGTTCGAGAACCGCCTGTTCTTCTGCGACAAGCTGCAGCTGATGGGCGCGGCGATCACGATCTGCGACCCGCACCGCGCGATCGTGCTCGGACCACGACGACTGCGCGGCGAACGGGTGGATTCGCCCGACATCCGCGCCGGCATGGCGATGCTGATCGCGGCTCTGTGCGCCGATGGGATCACGGAGATCGGCAACGTCCGGCACATCGACCGCGGATATGAGCGGATCGACGAGCGCCTGCGCGAGCTGGGCGCCCGGATCGCGCGCGTCGAAGACGTGCCCGCCGCAGTGTGACGGGCCTGCCGCGGTCGCCTGCCGCAAGCACCATGGCCGATCGCATCCCGAGCGGGACGCGCGACGTGCTGCCCGACGAGATGCGCGAGCTGCGCGCAATGACGGACCGCATCCGGGCAGTGTTCGAACGCGCCGGCTACGGTGAGTTGTACACGCCGGCGCTCGAGTACGAGGGGACGTTTGCCCGCGCCGACATGCCCGCGACGCGACCGGCGTACCGGATGTTCGACGAGCACGGAAACGTGTTCGTGCTGCGCTCCGACATGACGATCCCGATCGCGCGGGTCGTCGCGACGCGCTACGCGCACGCGGAGCCGCCGCTGCGCTTCTGCTACTTCGCGCATGCCTATCGGGGCGTACGACCCCAGCGCGGGCAGTCACGGGAGTTCCTGCAGGCGGGGGTCGAGCTGATCGGTGCGCCGGCGCCGGACGGGACCGCGGAGGTGCTGACCGTGCTGTGCGCAGCGCTCGACGCCGCCGGTCTGGAGACGTATCGCGTCGGCCTTGGCCAGGCGTCGTTGTATCCGGCCTTGCTCGAGGCGATGGGCGTCGGCCCAGACCGCCACGAGCCGTTGCTGACCGACCTGGCAAGAGGCGACTTCGTCGCGCTCGAGCAACAAATCGAACGCCTCGGATATAACCCCGAGGAATCGGAGCTGCTGCTGCGCGTCGCGCAGATCCGCGGCGGCCCGGAGGTGCTTGACGACCTCGAGGCGCCGCTGAACGAAGCGGTGGCGGGCATGCGCGAGCTGCGCGCGTTGCTCGCCCCCGAGGTTGCCGACCGAGTGATCTTCGACCTCGGGCTGGTGCGCAGCATCGGTTATTACACCGGCGCCGTGTTCCAGGTCTACGACCCTGCCTACGGCGTCCCGATCGGTAGCGGCGGGCGTTACGACGAGCTGCTCGGGAGCTTCGGCCGCCCGCTGCCCGCCGTCGGCTTTGCCCTGAACGTCGAGCGCGTGCACATCGCGCTGACGGGTGAGGAACGAGGGCGGCGATGAGCGAGCTGCGGATCGCGGTGCCGCGTGGGGCGCTGTTCGATGACACGCTCGCGCTCCTCGACAGCCTCGGGATCGACACGCGCGAGGTCCGCGAGAACGATCGTAAGCTGCTGTTCGAGCAGGCCGGGATCGTGACGATGCGACCCTCGGACGTGCCGACGTACGTGGAGGCCGGCGCCGCCGACCTCGGGATCACCGGCAAGGACGTGCTGATGGAGCAGTCAGAGCGCGAGGTCTACGAGCTCATCGACTTACGCTACGGTCACTGCACGATGGTGCTCGCCACGGTTGCCGGCGAGGATCGGGCAGCCGAGGCGCTGCGGCGGCTCGGGGTCGCGCGCATCGCGACGAAATACCCGCGAGTCGCGGCGCGCCACTTCGACGAGACCGGGCGCCAGGCCGAGATCGTCGAGGTCAAGGGCTCGGTCGAGCTCGCGCCGCTCACTGGCCTCGTCGAGGGGATCGTCGATCTGACCGCGACGGGCACCACGCTGCGCGAGAACGGCCTGGTGGTCCGCGAGGAGATCGCGCACTGCACCGCGCGGCTGATCGCCAACCGGGTGTCCCACAAGCTCAAGGCCGGGGCGATCGACGCCCTCCTGGAGCGCCTCGATGCGATCTGAGCGCCGCTCGCTGAGTGGTGATCCGCGGACGCTGGCGGCGGAGCTACGTGCGCTGGTGCCATCGCCCGAATCGGTGCGTGACGCCGTCAGCGAGATCATCGCCAGCGTCCGCGCCGGCGGCGACGCGATCGTGAGCGAGTACACGCGGCGGTTCGACACCGGCGGCGCGCGGCCGGGTCCGCCGATCGTGCCCGGCGAGCAGCTGGACAGCGCGGAGCGACGTCTTGACCCTGCCGTCCGCTTCGGCCTGGAGCAGGCGATCGAAAACGTTCGCCGGGTGGCCGGCGAGGCGCTGCGCGCAGAGCGCGCCGTCGAGCTCGGCGGCCACCGGGTCGTGCTGCGCGAGGCGCCCGTGGCCCGGGCCGCGATCTACGTCCCGGGAGGTCGCGCGCCGTACCCGAGCACGGTCGTGATGGGTGTCGTCCCCGCGCGGGTGGCCGGCGTGGCGCAGATCGCGGTCTGCGCGCCGCCCGCGCGCGACGGGCAGCTCGACGCCGTCGTCCTCGGCGCCTGTCGCCTGGTCGGCGCATCGATCGTCTACGCGATGGGCGGCGCGCAGGCGATCGCGGCGCTCGCATATGGGACCGAATCGGTGGACCCGGTCGACGTGATCGTAGGGCCCGGGAACCTGTACGTTCAGGAGGCCAAGCGGCAGGTGTTCGGGCAGGTCGGAATCGACGGCTTCGCCGGTCCGAGCGACCTCGTCGTGATCGCCGACGGCGACGCCGACCCTGCGCCGCTGGCGCTGGACCTGCTTGCCCAGGCCGAGCACGGCCCCGGGACGCTGGTGGTGGGCATCTCGGCCTCCCCGCAGCTGCTCGACGCCTTGAGCGCGTCACTCGCCGACGCGCCCGACACGGGTGCCATCGCCTGCCTGGTCCACGTCGCCGACACACGGCAGGCTGGGGCGCTGGCGAGCGCGTTCGCACCCGAGCACCTGCAGCTGGTGGGTCAGAGCGCCGAGCAGCTCGCCCCCGAGATCACGCAGGCCGGATGCGTGTTCGTTGGTCCGGCGGCGGCCACGGCGTTTGGCGACTACATCGCCGGCTCCAACCACATCCTCCCGACCGGTGGGGCGGCTCGGTTCGCGTCGGCGCTCACGCCGGGGCACTTCCGGCGCAGCTTCACCGAGGTCCAGATCGGTGACGCCGCGGGGTGCCGGCTCGCCCGCACCGCGGCTCCGGTGGCGCGCGCGGAGGGCTTCGAGCTCCACGCACGATCGATGGAGGCCCGCATTCGGGACAATGACTGGCGATGACCCGCACCGCGGAGATCGACCGGCGGACCGCCGAGACCGACGTCAACGTGCGCCTCGCGCTCGACGGGAATGGCGACGGCGAGCGCGACACCGGCGTCGGGTTCCTCGACCACATGCTCGACGCGCTAGCGCGCCACGCCCATCTCGACCTCGCCGTCCGCGCGACCGGCGACCTTCAGACTGGCGCCCATCACACCGTCGAGGACGTTGGCATCTGCATCGGGCAGGCGCTCGACGAGGCGCTCGGAGATCGCGCCGGCATCGGTCGCTACGGTGACGCGACCGTCCCGATGGACGAGTCGCGCGCGGCCTGCGC
This sequence comes from uncultured Solirubrobacterales bacterium, assembly GCA_963811155.1. GTDB lineage: Bacteria > Actinomycetota > Thermoleophilia > Solirubrobacterales > Solirubrobacteraceae > Palsa-465. Next base: position 161,891 of record CAWEQQ010000032.1, on the reverse strand, counting down.
GATCGACATCTCCGGGCGGCCCTTCTGCGCGTTCCAGGCCTCTCTGCCCGCTGGTGCGATCGGCAACTTCGATCACGAGCTGGCGGAGGAGTTCTTCCGCGCGCTGTCGAGCAACGCGCGGCTGACAGTGCACCTGACGGTCGAGACCGGCAGCAACGCCCACCACATGGTGGAGGCGGCGTTCAAGGCGTTCGCGCGCGCCCTGCGGCCGGCGATCGCGCTCGATTCCGCCGAGCGCGGAGTTCCGAGCACCAAGGGGACGCTGGTTTGACGGGCGGGCCGCTGATCGCCGTCGTCGATTACGGCATGGGCAACCGCCGGTCGGTTGAGAAGGCGCTCCAGCACGTTGGGGCGCGCGCCGCGATCACCGACGACCACCGCGAGCTGCGCTGCGCCGACGGCCTTGTGGTCCCTGGCGTCGGCGCGTTTCCCGTGGCGATGCGCAACCTCCGCCGCCTGGGGCTCGCGGAGCTGATCGCAGAGCGCGCTGCCGACGGGACGCCGATTCTCGGCATCTGCCTGGGCATGCAGCTGCTGTTCGACCGCTCGGAGGAGCTCGAGCCGACGGACGGTCTCGGTCTGATCGGTGGGGCGGTCACGCCGCTGGACACGCGCGGGCTGCGGCTGCCGCACATCGGCTGGAACGAGGTGGGCCTCGAGCGCGGGTCGCCGCTCACCGCGCTGCTGCCGCGCGCCGGGTGCCCCTTCTACCACGTCCACTCGCTCGCCGCGCGCCCGCGCGAGCCCGACGATGTCGTGGGCAGCACCGAGTACGGCGAGCGGTTTGCAACGATCGTCGCGCACGACCTCGTGTTCGGGGTCCAGTTTCACCCGGAGAAGTCCTCGCTTCACGGCCTGCGGATGCTCCAGAGCTTTGTCGAGCTGTCGCACAGCTCGGCCGCTGCCGGCAGCACGCGCCCCGCCGCCGCATGATCCTGCTGCCCGCGATCGACATCCTCGCCGGCGAGGCGGTGCGCCTCGCTCAGGGCGACTTCGACGCGCAGACCGTATACGACGCCGATCCGCTGCAGGCGGCCCGACGCTGGGTGCAGGAGGGTGCGCGCGCGCTGCACGTCGTGGACCTCGACGGGGCGCGCAGCGGCACGCCAGTGAACTTCGACCACGTCGCCCGGATCATTGAGAACGTCGACGTGCCCGTGCAGGTCGGCGGGGGGCTGCGCACCGCCGATGCGGTCGCGAACGCGATCGGCGCCGGCGCTGCGCGCGTCGTGCTGGGGACCGTCGCGCTGCACGACGTGGACCTGCTCGACGCGTCCGTGGCCGCGCACGGCGACCGCGTCGTCGTGGCGATCGACGCCCGCAACGGCTGCCTCGCCACCTCGGGCTGGATCGAGCAGACGGAGATTCCCGCGGAGTCGGTGATCGAGCGCCTCGCCGCCCGCGGCGTGCGCCGGTTCGTGTACTCGAGCATCGAGCGCGACGGGATGCTCGCGGGCCCCGACCTCGACGAGGTCACGCGAATCGCGGCGTCGGTGCGCGGCAGCTTCATCTACTCGGGCGGGGTGTCCTCGCTGTCGGATCTCGAGGCGCTCGCCGCGCTGCGGCAGGTGAACATGGCGGGGGTGATCGTCGGCACCGCCCTCTACCAGCGCCGGTTCACGGTGGCCGAGGGGCAGGCCGTGCTCGAGGCCGGTTGATGCACTACAAGCGGGTGATTCCTTGCCTGGACGTCGACGCCGGTCGGGTTGTGAAGGGCGTCGGGTTCGTGGATCTGCGCGACGCCGGCGACCCGGTCGAGCTGGCCTGCCGCTACGACGCCGCCGGTGCCGACGAACTCGTGTTCCTCGACATCACGGCGACGTCCGACAAGCGCGAGACGGTCGTCGAGCTGGCGCGCCGGACCGCTGACGACGTGTTCATCCCGTTCACGATCGGCGGCGGCATCCGGTCGATCGCCGACGCCCAGGCGGTGCTCGACGCCGGCGCCGACAAGGTCTCGGTCAACTCTGCCGCGCTCGCGCGGCCGCAGCTGATCGACGAGCTCGCGCGAAGGTTCGGAGCCCAGTGCGTGGTCGTGGCGATCGACGCCAAGGCGCGCAACAGCGACGGCTGGGCGGCGTACGTCGCCGGTGGCCGGACGCCGGCCGGGCGCGATGCGGTTGCGTGGGCGCGCGAGGCGGCGCAGCGTGGGGCAGGCGAGATCCTGCTCACGAGCATGGATCGCGACGGGACGAATGCGGGCTACGACCTCGAGCTGACGGCCGCGGTCGCGCGCACCGTCGGCGTGCCGGTGATCGCCTCGGGCGGCGCCGGCGAGCTGGCGCACCTTGCGCAAGCGGTCCGGGCGGGCGCCGACGCCGTGCTGTGCGCATCCATCTTTCACTACGGCCACCACACAGTGGCCGCGGTCAAGGAGTACCTCGCGCGAGCGGGCGTCGCCGTGCGACCAGCCCTTAGGGCCCGTTCAAGAATTAGTGGCGGGATTTGACGAGTGGCTGGGCGTGTCTGGCGCCGCCGCCTCGGCCCGATCATACCGGGAGTATTTGAGGACGAGCCGGTGGCGCCAGGCGCGTCCAGACGCCGTCAAAACCGCCACTAATTCCTGAACGGGCCCTTACCGGATGCACCACTAGCTTGCCGGCGCCGCCTGGGCTACAGCCACGCAGCATTTAGCAGGCCGCGGACGACCTTGCGAGCTTGATAGAAGTTGTTGTGATTTTTGTTAAGCCGACTGGCTCGCCCGCTACGCAGCCTCTTCGACGTACCCGGCGGCGGCGCATGCATCGCAATACGCGGCGGGCGGGACGCGAGGCTCGTAGCACCCCGGGCGGCAGCATGTCGACGACCGCTTGGGCCGGCCCCGACCGATGCGGGCCGCCGCGGCGTCCTTGAGCTCCTCGCGCATGCGATCGAGCTCCGCCGCGTGCTCCGCGCAGAACCGACGGCCATCAATGGCAGGCCGTTGACAATGACTTCCACTACGACAGCGCATAGATGCATCAGTGTAGCATTGCCGAACGCTTGTTCCGTGGAAAGGCTGTGACCGCCGGCCTCACTGGGGTGGCGTGCGCTGCCTGGGCGGTCGAGGCGGGGGATGGGCATGGGGCCGGGCCGCCTGATGGGCGCCCAGCGGCGCAGCCGGCGGCCGGCGCGCGGCAGGGAGCATCGGCCGGGACGCCTGATGGGCGCCCAGCGGCGCAGCCGGCGGCCGGCGCGCGGCAGGGAGCATCTGGTAGATCGTCTGCCTGCCGATCATGTAGATTGCGTTGTCATCTGCGATCACGGGACTGAACAGGCCGTCCGGGAACGAGAACACCTGCCGCCCGGTGCGGACGTCGAGGCCGGCGCTCGTCTTCGTGCCGAGGTCTGAGTAGTAGACGACGTTGCCGACGATCGTGGGCGACCCGGAGATCTTGCCGCCGGCGTTGTGGCTCCAGCGAATCGCGCCCGACTGCGCGTTGAAAGCGTAGAAGTTCCCGTCGTAGGAGCCGAGATAGACGGTCGGTCCGAGCCCCGGGGTGTTCTGCACGGCGGCGGACGCGTAGATGTAGGCGCCCGTCGATGTCGCCCAGGCGAGCGCGCCATCGCGGGTCCCGAACGAGTACACCCGTCCGTCAGTGTTGCCCAGGTAGACGCGCCCGAACGCCACGGCGGGGGTCGAGTAGAAGTTCCCCGAGCCGAAGCCGAAGTGCGCGCCATTCGTGCCGACCGCCCAGATCTCGTGACCGGTGCGCGCGTCGAGCGCGTACGCGCGGCCCGCGTAATCACCGAGGTACAGCGTTGTGCCGACGACCGCCGGGCCGCCCTTGACCGCGCCACTAGCCTGGTAGGTCCAGTCCACGTGTCCGTCACGGGCGCGCAGTGCGTACACAGTCCCGCTCTGATCGCCGAAGTACACCGTCCGCAGCGACACGATCGGGGACGACTCGCTGCCGGCCGCCACACGGTGTGACCACACGACCCGGCCGGTCTGCATCGACAGCGCGACGAAGCGGCCGTTGCCGGGCGGCGGCAGGCGGCCGCCCGGGCCCGAGTTGATCGACAGCAGCGGCATCATCACCAGCTGATCGGTGACGTCGATCGCGGGCGACGCCGCCGCCAGCGTGCCCACGTGGTCTTGCCAGAGCACGTGGCCGTTGCGCGCGTCGACCGCTTTCGCATAGCCGTTGTCGTCGAGCAGATAGAGCGTGCTCTGGTAGATGACGGGCGGGAACTCGAGCAGCCCGCCGTCGTTGTAGCTCCAGCCGACGTGCAGCGGCGGCTCCAGTCCGGCGCCTCCGGGGAAGTTGCGCGTGCGCGCGTCGTCATAGCCGTACAACGGCCACAGGGAACTGTCGACGACCGCCGGCTTGCGCGCCGGCGGCGGCCGGGCGTCGGCGGTGGACGTCGGAGCCGTGAACTCGACGTTGGGGTGAGAGACGTTGCCGGGTGCGTGCAGCAAGACGACCGCCACCGTGCCTCCCAGCGCAAGCAGCAGCACCGCCACGGCGACGAGTCCACGCCGCAGCCATCGCGGCCCACCAGGACTCGACATATGCGGCCATGCTAGTGGCAGGCGCTCATCCTGGAGGTCTTCACCACCAGCGGTTCGCTGCCATCGTGGTAGTTCGGGAAGATCCCCACGTGAAGCCTCCGTCACCGCCGGCGCTGTATGAGCAACTGCGAGCACTGCCGGCCGCGGGTCCGCTCCTGCGTAGGCTCGGCGACGCGACCGGCGTGCATCTGGTCGGCGGCGCGGTGCGCGACCTGCTGCTCGGGAGCGAGCCGTCGGACCTCGACCTCGTCGTGGAGGGTGACGCGAGCTCGGTCGCCAAGCGGCTGGGAGGGACGGTTCGCGCGCACGACCGGTTCGGCACCTCGACCGTGGTCGTCGACGGGTTCACCTACGACATCGCCCGCGCCAGGCGGGAGCGCTACGCCCGACCCGGCGCGCTCCCGGACGTGTCCCCCGCGAGCCTCGCCGCGGACCTGGCGCGTCGCGACTTCACCGTCAACGCGATCGCGGTCGCGCTCGGTGGACGGACTCCGGGCGAGGTGCGCGCCGTCCCCGAGGCGCTCGAAGATCTGACGGCCAGGCGATTGCGCGTGCTGCACGACGCGAGCTTTCGCGACGACCCCACCCGTCTGCTGCGCATGGCGCGCTACGCGGGCCGGCTGCGATTCGCGATCGAACCGCACACGCTGGCGCTGGCTCGCAGCGCCGTCCGGGACGGAGCGATCGCGACCGTGAGCGGCTCGCGCGTGGGCGCCGAGCTGCGGCTCGTGGCGCGGGAGCCCGACCCGCTCGCGGCGTTCGCATGCCTTCGCGCGCTGGCGCTCGATGCCGCGATTGACCCTCGCTTCGGAATCGGGGACCGGGCGCTTGCGCAGCGCGCGATGGGGCTGCTTCCCGAAGACGGGCGCCACGACCGGCTGGCGCTCGCGCTGGCGGGACGCGAGGTCCCCGCAGGCGAGCTGCACGCGTTGCTGTCGGCGCTCGCCTTCGAGGCCCCGGACCGCGACGCGATCGTCGCCGCCGCCACCCACGCCGATGCGCTCGCACGTGCGCTCGGGCAGGCCCAGCGCCCGTCGGAGATCGCCGACGCCGTCGCCGGCTCGGGACCCGAGCTGGTCTCGCTGGCCGGCGCATGCGGTCCCGAGCGGGCCGCGGAGCAGTGGCTCGGGTACCTGCGCCATGTACAGCTCGAGATCGACGGCCGGGAGCTTCTGGGTGCGGGGATCGCACAGGGCCCCGCGGTCGGCCGCGGGCTGCGGGCCGCGCTGACCGCCAAGCTCGACGGTCGCGCGTCGGGGCGCGAGGCAGAGCTGGCGGTCGCCGTGGCCGCGGCGGCGGGCAGCGGCTAGCCTCCGGGCTGATGGCCGGCACGCACCAGTCGCTTCAGGTGGAACCGTCAGCCGTGTCATTTAGGGCTCCCGGCGACCGGCGGCGGCTCGCTGCCCGCTGCCCGATGGCTTCACCGCTGCCCGGCACAGCAGGCGAGCTGCTGACCAGATGAGATTGGCCGAGCCGTTTCAGCTCGCCGGGGAGCACGTGGGCATCGAGCTTGCCGGCGCACGCGCTGTGTTCACCACCCGCCGGGGAGGGGCTTCGACGGGGCCTTACGCGAGCCTCAACCTCGGACGCTTCACTGACGACCGGCGCGCCTGTGTCGAGCAGAATCGCCGGACGCTAGAGGACCAGCTGGGCGTCCGCTTCGCGTACGGCAGGCAGGAGCACGGCGTGCGCGTGAACCGCATCGTCGAAGTTCCCGACGAGCTTTCCGTGCCTAGGGCAGCCGACGGGCAGGCGACCGCCCTGCCGGGGATCGCGCCGCTGGTGCTGACCGCCGACTGCCTGCCGGTCGCGCTCGCCGGCGAGGGCGCGGTCGCGATGCTGCACGCCGGCTGGCGCGGGCTGCAGACGGGCGTGATCGCGGAGGGTGTTGCAGCCCTGCGCGAGCTCGGCACGCGCGGGACGTTGACGGCCGCGATCGGCCCCGGGGCCGGGCCCTGCTGTTACGAGGTCGGCGACGAGGTGCGCGCGGCGTTTGCGGCCTACGGCGACGGTGTGCGACGGGGGCGCAACCTGGACCTGAAGGCGATCGCGCGCTGGCAGCTCGAGCGCGCCGGTGTACGCGAGGTCCACGATGTCGAGCTGTGCACGATGTGCTTGCCGTTGCTGTTCTACTCGCACCGCAGGGACCGCGGGATCACCGGACGCCAGGCGGGCATCGCGTGGTTGAGCTGATCAGAGGGCTCCGGGCCGAGCGGGTCCGCGCGAACCTCGAGCTGGTCAGATCGGCGATCGCCGCGACCGGCCGACGCCTCGACGAGGTGCAGATCCTCGTGGCCGTCAAGTACGTCGCCGTGGAGGAGCTGCCGGTGCTGGCCGAAGCAGGGATCGAGTTGCTCGGCGAGAACCGCGCTCAGGATCTGGCGGCCAAGGCCGATGCGTGGCCCGGGCGCTTCACGTGGGACTTCATCGGCCACCTGCAGAGCCGCAAGGTCCGTGACGTGCTGCCGTACGTCCGCTACATCCATTCGGTCGCCAGCGATTCGGTGCTGGCGCAGCTGGCCCGCCATGGGGCGCCGGACACCGAGGTGCTGGTCGAGGTCAACGTCGCGCAGGAGCCCGGCAAGAGCGGCGTCGCTCCCGGCGAGCTGGACGCGTTCCTCGAGCGTTGCCCGGTGACCGTTGTCGGACTGATGACGATGCCCCCCCTTACGGACGACCCCGAGCGCAGCCGCAGGCACTTCGCGGCGCTGCGGGAGCTCGCCGTCAGGCACGGCCTCGGGCAGCTGTCGATGGGAACCAGCCAAGACTATGTGATCGCCGCCCAGGAGGGCGCTACGATCGTGCGGCTGGGCACGAGCCTGTACGCGTCATAATCTCGGCAGGGAAACCACCCGGCTTCCCGAAATCATCACCCCGATATGGCTTTCCGAGACACCTGGCATCGCACGCTGGTCTACTTTGGCCTCGCAGAGGACGACGCCTACGAGGACGATGAGGCCGAGCCCTACCACGAGCCGGAGGTCGAGCTTCAGGACACGTATCGCGAGCGTCCCAACGTACGCCGGTTGAGCTCGCGCAAGCGCCGTGATGACTTCGACGACATCTTCGCCGACGATGCCGAGATTGGGACGCGCACGAAATCGTTGCGGACCGTCGGGGGGCGCGGCAACGGCCGCGGCGGCGGCGATGTGCGCGTGCACTTCGTCGAACCGAAGAACTTCAACGACGTGCAGGACGTCGCGGACAAGTTCAAGGATGCGATCCCGGTGATCTTGAACCTGCAGGGGACCGACACCGATCTGTCCAAGCGGCTGATCGATTTCTCGAGCGGCTTGACTTACGCGCTCGACGGCGGGATGCAGCGAGTCGCCGACAAGGTGTTCCTGCTCACGCCGCGCAATGTCGAGGTGTCCGCCGAGGAGCGGGCGCGCCTCGTAGAAAAAGGGTTCTTCAATCAATCCTAGGCCGAAGGCGCAACCGTGATAGCGCCGGCTGTCAGCCGGGTGCGGCCGCTGCCCGACGGTAGCCTTGAGCGCATGCGAGTTGGTCTGATCGGGGCCGGGAACATGGCCCGCGCGCTGGCGCGAGGCTGGGGCGACCCCGTGTTGTGCGCCGACGCCGGCTCGGGGCGCGCGCACTCGCTCGCGCTCGAGCTCGGGGGCGAGGCACTGGCGAGCGCCGCGGCCGTCGCAGAGCGTGTCGATCTGGTCGTCCTGTGCCACAAGCCGGCACAGCTCGGGGCGGTTGCCGCGCAGCTCGCGGGCCGCACGAGGGCTGTGGCGTCGGTCCTCGGGGCGACCCCGATCGCGGTGCTGCAGGACGCCTATCCGGATGTCCCAGTGTTCCGCTTGATGCCCAATACGCCCGTCGAGGTGCGCAAGGGGGTCGTGTGCTATGCCCCAACGCCGGGCGTCGACGCGCAGCTGGAGCGGCAGGTGCTCGCGCTGTTCGAGCGGTTGGGTACGGTGGTCAGGGTGGCGGAAAGCCTGATCGATGCCGCGATGGCGGTGATGAGTGTCGGCCCCGCCTACCAGGCGGTGATTGCCGAGGCGCAGGTCGACGCCGCGGTGCGTCACGGCCTGAGCGCGGCGCTCGCCGGCCGGCTTGTCGTCGAGACGATGGCGGGCACCGCCGCCCTACTGGCCGAACGCGAGTACGACACGCTGGCGGTGCGGCGTGAGGTCACCTCCCCTGGTGGCTCCACTGCGCGGGGCTTGGCGGCGCTCGAGCGGGCCGGGCTGCGACCGGCGTTCCAGGATGCGATCGACGCCGCGGCAGGCTGGAGCAGCCGGTGATGTTCGAGGCGGCCCTGACTCGCAACGACGTGGCGAACTACGTCAGCGCGCTGTTCCTCGTGTACATCATCCTGATCTTCGTGTACATCCTGATGAACCTGATGTTCTCGATGGGCGTCCGGCTTCCGTACGGGCGGTGGTCGGAATGGGTCCTGAACTTTCTGCGCGACGTCTGCGAGCCCTACCTGCGGCTGTTCCGCCGCTTCATTCCGCCGCTGGGGATGTTCGACCTTTCGCCGATGATCGCGATCTTCCTGCTGTACATCGTGCGGACGATCGTGGTCAACGCGATCGGGTCCTGAGCGGACCCGATCGATGGCAATGTCGATCCGGGCGGACGCCTTTGCGCGCGCCACCGGCGTCGCCGCGCTGGTCGTCGCGGCCGATCAGCTGACCAAGCACACGATCGCGGCCGGGGTCGCCCCCGGGGAGACGCGCAAGTTCCTGCCCGGTGTCCAGCTCGTGCACGTGCGCAACACCGGGGTGGCGTTCAGCCTGTTCTCGGGCGGCGGGACGCTGTTGCTGGTGTTCACGTTCGTGGCGATCGCGTTGCTCGTCTCGTATCTGGTGGCGCGCCCGGACCGGCCACTGCTATGGCTCCCGACCGGGATGCTGGTCGGAGGGGCGCTGGGGAACCTGATCGATCGGCTAACCAATGGAGCGGTGACCGACTTCATCAAGCTGCCGCACTGGCCGGCGTTCAATGTCGCGGACATGTCGATCACGTTCGGGATCCTGGCATTGCTGTGGGTGCTGGAAGGCCGACGCGGCGAGCACGCACGCAGCGGAGCGGCGGCGCAGCGGTGAGGGGTGGATGCGAATCGAGCTGAAGGTCCCGAAAGCCGCCGCCGGAACGCGTCTGGATCGGTTTCTCGCCGAGCCGCTCGGTTCGCGGGCGCGTGCCCAGAGCCTGATCGACGCCGAGCGCGTCACGGTCGATGGGCGCCTGCGCCCCAAGCGCCACGTGGTCCGGCCGGGCGAGCGAATCGAGGTGCGCGACGGCGCGCTCACGACCGATGCGCCGCCGTCCGACGCGCCTTTCACAGTGCGATTCGAGGATCAGTACCTGGTAGTCGTCGACAAGCCGGCGGGTGTCGTCGTGCATCCGGCGCGCGGCCACCGGACGGGCACGCTCGCGCAGGCATTGGGCGGCCGCGTCGCCGGCGGCGACGAGCCATGGCGCGCCGGCATCGTGCATCGCCTCGACCGCGACACCTCGGGCCTGCTGGTCGTCGCCAAGAGCGACGACGTTCACCGCGCGCTGAAGTCGCTGCTGGCCGCGCGCGGGCTGCGACGCGAGTACCTGGCGCTGGTAGAGGGGCGACCGGAGGCTCGGTCGGGGACGATCGACGCCCCGATCGGGCGCCAGCGCCGCGACCGGGTGCGGATGTCGATCGACACCGACGAGCCGCGCGAGGCGCGCACCCACTTCGAGATCGAAGGGATGCTGCCATCGGCCTGTCTGCTGCGGGTCGTGCTCGACACCGGCCGGACCCACCAGATCCGCGTGCACATGCAGGCCATCGGCCATCCGGTGTGCGGCGATCCGCTATACGGAACGCCTGGGCTGTACGGCTTGGACCGGCAGTTCCTCCACGCCGCGCGTCTGGCGCTTCAACACCCGGTCACGAGTCGGGCCGTTGAAGTGCGCTCTCCGCTGCCCCACGACCTGGAGGCTGCGCTGGCCATGGCTTCGGAGGCTGGCCGAAAAAGCGAACCGTAACGGCGCTTCTTCGGCCATGCTCTATGTATCTATGTGCCGCGCGTATAAATAGCCGGCGGGGCGGCCCGTCCAAAGCCGCCCCGCCGATCCGTGTGCGAACCGAGCCACCGGAGGTAGGGGAAGGGAGGTTCGGCCCGCTGGGCGAGTCATCACCGGAGGTAGGGGAAGGGTGATGGCCCGCTACATGGAAAACGTACCGTGTCGGCAGGACTTGCGTACACTTTTTTTTAGAATTCTTCCCACGACTCCGTTCGCGAGGATCGCGGCCCTGCCTCGGTGCTTACCGAGGTCGCGAGCACCGGCGGGCGGGCGGTATTGAACTACGACCAAAGGGAGCAGGAAACCGTGGCTCAAGTCGGAATCAAGGAGCTACTGGAGGCCGGGGTGCATTTCGGTCACCAGACGCGCCGCTGGAACCCCAAGATGCGCCGCTTCATCTTCGGCGAGCGGGACGGCATCTACATCATCGATCTCCTCCAGACCCAGCGGCTGCTGGACAACGCGCGCCGGTTCGCGGACGACCTCTCGCGCCGCGGCGGCACAGTGCTGTTCGTCGGCACCAAGAAGCAGGCGCGCGACGCGATCCGCGACACGGCCGAGGCGGCCGGCATGCCGTACGTCAACCACCGATGGCTCGGCGGGCTGCTGACAAACTTCCAGACCATTTCCCTGCGGATCCAGCGGCTGCACGACCTCGAGCGCTACGAGACGGAAGGCCAGCTGCAGCTGCTGCCGACGCGCGAGCGGATGGCGGCGCAGGCCGACCTGGAGAAGCTGCGCGCCAACCTGGGTGGAGTGAAGAACATGCAGCGTGTCCCCAACGCCGTGTTCGTGATCGACCTGAAGACGGAGGCGATCGCGGTGCGCGAGGCCCAGCGCCTGCGGATTCCGATCATCGGACTCGTCGACACCAACTGCGATCCGGACGGGATCGACTACGTGATTCCTGGCAACGACGATGCGATCCGCTCATGCGCCGCGATCACGGGGGCGATCGGCGACGTCGTTGCCGGCGGTCACGCGGTGTTCCGGGCCGAGGAGGAGCGGGCGCGGATCGAGCACGAGCGTCAGGAGGCCGAGGAGCGCGCCCGGATCGAGCGCGAGCGTCAGGAGGCCGAGGAGCAGGCCCGGCGCGACGCCGAAGAGCAGGCGCGGATCGAGCGGGAGCGTCAGGAGGCCGAGGAGCAGGCCCGGCGCGACGCCGAAGAGCAGGCGCGGATCGAGCGCGAGCGTCAGGAGGCCGAAGAGCAGGCTCGGCGCGACGCCGAGGCTGCCGCGAGGGCTCAGGCGGCGACGCCGGTGCCTGCGGGCGAGGCGGTGCCTGCGGACGAGGCGCCGGTAGTCCCGGCGCCCGCGGCCGAGGCAGCGGTCGAGGCCCCGGCAGCGGTGGAGCCGGCGCCCGCGGCCGAGGCAGCGGTCGAGGCCCCGGCAGCGGTGGAGCCGGCGCCCGCGGCCGAGGCAGCGCCGGCGATTGAGGAGGCGCCGGCGGCGGACCATGCGCCGGCCGTCGACGCGGCCCCGGTCACCGAAGAACCGACGCCTGCCGCGGAATCGTCCGCCGAAGACGATGGACCAGCCGCCACCGAAGCGCCGGCGGACGACGCAGCACCACGCGCCGAGGCGCCATCTACCGCTGAGGCGCCGCCGACTCACGACTGGGCGCCGGCCGCGACCGAGCACTCGGAGCCGCCGCCCGAGCCGCCGCTCACCGCGGCAGGCGTGCCCGCCGGAGAGCCAGCCGCCGACCCGGCCCTGGCGACAGGGCGGCCGGACGGCGAACCCATGGCCTCCCCGCAGGCGATCGGGGAGCCCGAGACGCCGGTCGCGCCCACGTCGGACGCCGGCGCGGATATCACCGAAGCCGACACCGCCGCCGAGGAGACCACATGACCCAGATCAGTGCGAGGGAAGTGAAGGCCCTACGCGACCGCACGGGAGCGGGCATGCTCGCCTGTCGTGACGCGCTGTCGGAGGTCGAGGGCGACATCGAGCAGGCGGTCGAGATCCTGCGCGTGCGTGGCGAGGCGCAGGCCGCCAAACGGGCAGGCGCCGAGGCACGCGAGGGAGTCGTGCAGAGCTATATCCACGCCGGCGGCAAGATCGGCGCGATGGTCGAAGTCAACTGCCAGACCGATTTCGTCGCGCGCACGGACACGTTCGTCGAGTTCGTGCGGGACCTGGCGCTGCACATCGCCGCAGCGGCGCCACTCGCGGTGACCGAGGACGAGGTGCCAGCCGAGGACCGCGAGCGCGAGCAGCGGATCGCGATCGAGCAGGCTGCCAATCGCCCCGAGAACGTGCGTGATCGGATCGTCGCCGGCAAGCTCGACAAGTGGCTCGACGAGGTCGTCCTGCTGCGCCAGAAACACGTCAACGAGGACAAACACGGCGGCAAGACGATCGAGGAGTTGCGCGCCGCGCTCGCGGTGGAGACTGGAGAGAACGTTGTCATTCGCAGGTTTGCCCGCTTTGCCGTCGGCGGTTGAGACGGTGAGCTCCGCCGCGCCCGTCTTCCGGCGGGTGCTGCTCAAGCTCTCCGGGGAAGCGCTGATGGGCGACCGCGAGTACGGCACCGATCCCGACAGTGTGCAGGCGATCGCGGCCCAGGTCGCGGCGGTGCATCGCCGCGGCGTGGAGGTGGCGATCGTAGTCGGCGGCGGGAATATCTACCGCGGGCTGGCGGCCGCCGCGAGGGGCATGGATCGCGCGACAGGCGACTACATGGGGATGCTGGCGACGGTGCTGAACGCGCTCGCGCTACAGGACGCACTCGAGAAGGCGCAGGTCGCCACGCGCGTGCAGTCCGCGATCACGATCTCCGAGGTCGCCGAACCCTACATCCGCCGGCGAGCGATGCGCCACCTGGAGAAGGGGCGGATCGTGATCTTCGCGGCGGGCACAGGCAACCCGTTCTTCACAACCGACACAGCCGCCGCCCTGCGGGCCGCCGAGCTGCACGCGGAAGTGGTGCTGATGGCAAAGAACCGCGTCGAGGGCGTCTACACCGCTGACCCTGCGATCGATGCCGACGCACAGTTCATCCCGGAGATCACCCACAAGGACGCGTTGACCCGGGGGCTGCAGGTGATGGACTCGACCGCGTTTGCCCTCTGCATGGACAACAACCTGCCGATCGTCGTCTTTAACATGGCGGACGGGCGCAGCATCCACCGGATAGTGTCCGGTGAACGTGTCGGGACACTGGTGAGGACATGAGCGGCGAAGACCTGATCGACGAATTCCTCGACGACGCGCGCAAGCGGATGTCCAAGTCGGTGGAGTCGATCCGGCACGAGTTCGGCTCGGTCCGGACCGGCAGGGCGAGCCCGGCGCTGCTGGACCGGATCAACGTCGACTACTACGGCGCGACGACGCCGCTCAAGCAGCTCGCGACGATCACCGCTCCGGAGGCGCGCCTGCTGACGATCCAGCCTTATGACAAGAGCTCGATCAAGGCGATCGAGCGCGCGATCCTCGAATCGGACATCGGTCTGACGCCCTCCAACGACGGCACTCTGATCCGGCTCGGGATCCCGGAGCTGACCGAGGAGCGGCGCAAGCAGCTGGTCAGGGTCGTGCGCCACATCGCCGAGGAGGGACGGGTCGCGATTCGCAACGTCCGCCGCGACGTGATGCAAGACCTGCGGGAGCTCAAGGCTGGGGGCGACGCCGGCGAGGACGACGAGAAACGCGCCGAGGTCGAGCTGCAAAAGGTCACCGACGCGCGGATCGCGGAGCTCGACGAGCTCCTCAAACACAAGGAAGAAGAGATCCTCGAGGTCTAGCGTGGCCGAAGCGAGGTCGGCGCGCTACGTCGCGATTATCACCGACGGCAATGGGCGCTGGGCGCGACAGCGCGGGCTGCCGGTGCTCGCGGGTCACGAAGCCGGGGCGGACACGGTCAAGGCGCGCCTGCGGGATGCCGTGGACCTCGGGGTCCGGGAGCTGACGGTCTACTCGTTCTCGACCGAGAACTGGAGCAGGTCGCCGGAAGAGGTCTCGGCCCTGATGGCGATGTTTGCCCGCAGGATCGAGCAGGAGACGCCGGAGCTCCATGCCGAGGGAGTGCGGATGCGGTTCATCGGCCGGCGCAGCGGTCCGGTGCCGCCGGACCTGATCGAGCGGATGCAGTGGGCGGAGGCAACGACCGACGCGAACACGAGGATCACGCTGTTCGTCGCGTTCAACTACGGGGGCCGGGTGGAGATCGTCGACGCGGCACGAACCTTTACCGGTGACACCGAGGAGGAGTTTCGCGCTCACCTGTACGCACCCGAGATGCACGATCCGGACCTGATCATCCGGACCAGTGGCGAGCAGCGCCTGTCCAACTATCTGATGTGGCAGTCGGCGTACTCCGAGCTGGTGTTCCGCGACGAGTTGTGGCCTGACTTCTCCAGGCAATCGTTCGAGCAGAGCCTCGCCGAGTTCGCCGCGCGCAGGCGCCGCTTCGGAGGCCGTTGATGCCGGCTGCGCGCCGGCCATCCGGCACCCGGCGCCCGCGGGCGCGCGGGAGGCAGGCACCGGTCCCGCGACGCGAGCTGCGACGCGAGCCGCGCCGCCGCTCGGAGCTGCTGTCACGCACCCTGGTCGCGGTTCCCGCCGCGATCATCGGAATCATCTTCATCGACCTCGGTGGGCTCGCCTTCGCGCTGTTCATCATCGCGATCGGCTGGGTCGCGATGGACGAGCTTTACCACCTGCTGGCGCGCTGGCGACCGCTGACACTGGTCGGATTCGCGTCGCTAGCCGCGATGGTGCTCGTCGCCCGCTACGGCAACGAGCGACAGGTGATGGAAGTGGCCGTCGCGACGCTTCCGGTGCTGTTCCTGTTCGTTCTCGGGCGCGGCCGCTCGGGCCACGAGACGGTCGCGATCGCGGGAACGCTGCTGGGTGTGTACTGGATCGGCTTTGCGTTCGCCCATGCAGAGCTGTTGCGCCAGACCCCGCACGGCAACGGGGTGCTCCTCGACGTGCTGATCGGCACGTTCCTCGGCGACACGAGCGCCTACATCGGCGGACGGTTGTTCGGTCGCCGTCCACTGGCGCCGGCGATCTCGCCCAACAAGACCGTGGAGGGTCTGTTCTGCGGGATGTTGATCGCGATCCTCGCCGTGTTCTTCGCCGGCATCTACCAGACCTGGATGACCCAGACCGATGCGCTGCTGCTCGGCCTTGCGGTGGCGGTCCTGGGGCCGCTCGGCGACCTGCTCGAGTCGCTGGTCAAGCGCGAGGCAGGCGTCAAGGACGCCGGGACGCTGTTCGGCGCCCACGGCGGTGCGCTCGACCGGATCGACGGCGTGCTGTTCACGGTCGTCGCGGGCTATTACATCTGGCTCGCCGTGATGCGCTGACGGGCGAGCGGACGGCACGCGGGCCCCACTTACAATCACGCTCGTGCCTCGCCGCGTGGTCATCCTCGGCTCCACGGGCTCGATCGGCTTGCAGGCGCTCGATGTGGTCTCCCGCGCCGAGCGCGACCGGTTCGTCGTCGTCGCCCTGAGTGCCGGCAACGCGTGGGAGCAGCTGGTCGTCCAGGCCCGGCGCTACGGTGTGCGCAGGATCGCGCTCGCCGATCCCGACGCCGCCGCGCGAGCCGCCGAGGTCTGGACCGACGGCGAGGTGCTGAGCGGGCCCGATGGACTGGTGGCACTGATCACCGAGGCCGGGTGCGACCTGGTGCTGAACGCGATCGTCGGCTCCGCAGGGCTCGTCCCGACGGTCGCCACGCTCGGCGAAGGGATCGACCTGGCGCTTGCCAACAAGGAGTCGCTGGTGGTGGGCGGCGAGCTGGTCACCGCGCTCGCCGACGCGACCGGCGCCGCGATTATCCCGGTGGACTCAGAGCACTCAGCGCTCAGCCAGCTGCTCGCGGCCGAGCAGGCGGGAACGGTGGACCGTCTGATCCTCACGGCGTCGGGAGGCCCGTTCCGGGGCCGCGAGGCCTCCCAGCTCGAGGACGTCACGGTCGCCCAGGCGCTCGCGCATCCGACATGGGCGATGGGCGGCAAGATCACGATCGACTCGGCGACGCTGATGAACAAGGGACTCGAGCTGATCGAAGCGCACCATCTGTTCGGGACCCCGTACGAGCAGATCGAGGTCGTCGTGCACCCGCAGTCGATCGTTCACAGCCTGATCCAGCTGTGCGACGGCGCCACGCTGGCGCATCTCGGCTATCCCGACATGCGGGTGCCGATCTCGTATGCGCTGCACTACCCGGAGCGCGTCGACGTCCCGGTGAGGCCGCTCGACTTGGTCGAGCTCGGGGCGCTCACGTTCGAGCCGGTCGACGAAGCGGTGTTCGGCTGCCTGCGGCTGGCCCGGCAGGCAGCACTCGCAGGCGGCACCGCGCCGTGCACGCTGAACGCGGCCAACGAGGTCGCGGTGCATGCTTTTCTTACCGGGCGGCTGCGGTTCCTCGAGATTGCGGAGGTGGTCGAGGAGACGCTCGCCGACGTTCCGGCGACTCCGGTGCATTCGTTTGACTCGCTCGCGGACGCTGACGCGCAGGCGAGGCGAGCCGCTGGCGAGCTGGTGGCCGCTCGGGCGGCCGCGTGAAGGCCACTCGCGGTAGCCCTAATTTCTGCGCGGGCTCTTAAGCGGCCCTGCCACACTGCAAGCGTGTCTTACATGCTTGCGTTTCTTGGCTTCGTCGCCTTGATCGTGCTACACGAGGGCGGCCACTTCATGGCCGCCAAGGCGGTGGGGATGCGGGTGGAGCGATTCTCGCTGTTCTTCGGCCCGTTGCTGATCAAGGCGCGGCGTGGCGAGACCGAGTACGGGATCGGCCCGCTGCCGCTCGGCGGCTACGTGCGGATCACCGGGATGAACCCCAACGAGGAGATCCCGCCAGAGGCCGTTGACCGCGCGTACTACAACCAGCCGGTGTGGAAGCGGATCGTCGTGATCGCAGCGGGTCCTGCGATGAACCTGCTGATCGCGTTCGCGATCGTCTGGGCGCTGTTCATGTCCAACGGCGTGCCGGCGTTCACCTCGAGCCGTCTGCCCGTGACGACCAACCGCGTGGCCTCGGTCGAGAAGTCGAGTCCCGCTGCCAGCGCGTTGAGGTCCGGCGATGTGATCGTCTCGGTCGACGGCGTCAGCAGCTCGCCGGACGCGATGCGCAACCAGATCGGGACCCACACGTGCGCCGGCGCACAGGTCAACAACTGCACGGCGGCGAAGCCCACACGCGTCGTCGTGCGCCGTGACGGCCGTCTGCTGACGTTCGAGCTGCGGCCGCGCTACAGCTCGTCGGACCACCGGCCGCTGCTGGGGTTCTCGTTCGACCAAGCTTCGCGGGGCGTCAGCGCGGCGCACGCGGCCTCGCTGACAGTGACCGGGCTGTGGGGCGTGACCAAGCAGACCGTGTCCGCGATCGCGCGCATCTTCGAGCCCAAGGTGCGCAGCCAGTTGCACGGCGTCGTCGGCGGTTACACGATCGCGCAGGAGTCCTTCGCGACGAGCACGACGCAGGCGCTGGAGGTGCTGGCGCTGATTTCGCTGTCGCTGGCGGTCATCAACCTGTTCCCGTTCCTGCCGCTCGACGGCGGTCACATCTTCTGGGCGCTGGCCGAGAAGGTGAGGGGCCGCCGGATCCCGTTCGAGGTGATGGAGCGAGCCGGCGTCGTAGGCTTCGTGCTGATCGTGATGCTGTTCGTGATCGGGCTCAGCAACGACATCTCGACGCTCAGCGGCCAGGGCTTCAACGTCCGCTAGGCGCTGGCGCGCTACTGTCCCGGTGAGAAACTCGGTGGCACCGAGAGCCCGTCACTGGTGGATGCTGCGCAAGGACGCTCGAGCCGACGTGTGGCAGCGCTGCGCAAGGCGAAGAGGACGCTGCGCAGCGTCTCCAAGCCCGCTGCTTGACTCCGGCCCCAGCCCGTGTGGGCGAGGCCGGACGCCGAGCCGGCTGTGACGGAGCGCCCCGATGCCATCCAACTTTGAACCGGGCAGTCGCTTTAGCGCCAGCCAAGCCTTAGGGCCCGTTCAAGAATTATTGGCGGTTTTGACGGCGTCTGGACGCGCCTGGCGCCACCGGCTCGTCCTCAAATACTCCCGGTATGATCGGGCCGAGCCGGCGGCGCCAGACACGCCCAGCCACTCGTCAAATCCCGCCACTAATTCTTGAACGGGCCCTTACTCGAAACGGGAGCAGTGAATGCAGAGCAGCAGCATGATCGCGCCAACCACCAAGCGGGCCGTGGACGCCCCGACGGTGACCGAGGCGCTGCGTCGGACCGCAGCCAACAACCCTGAGATCGTCGCCGTTCGCACGCCCGACGACAGCGTGTCGCTAACGTGGTCGGAGCTATTGGCGCGCGTTGATGCCGTGGCTGGCGGGCTGGCGGGCCTCGGCGTCGGCCCGGGAGACACGGTCGCGATAATGCTCGGCAACCGCCCCGAGTTCCACATCGTCGATCTCGCCGCCGCGATGATCCGCGCGACCCCGTTCTCGATCTACGTCACGCTTCCGCCCGAGGAGGTCCGGTACCTGATGACCGACGCGGCCTGCAAGGTGGCGGTCGTCGAGCAGGCCTACCTGCCGGTGCTCTTGGAGGCGCGGGACGGTCTTGCGGCGCTCGAGCACGTGCTCGTCGTCGACGGTGAGGCGTCGGAGGGGACACGCTCGCTGGCGGATGTCGAGGGGTGCAATCCCGGATTCGATGCCGCAGCGACCGCTGCGGAGATTCGACCAGACGATGTCGTGACGCTGATCTACACCTCAGGGACTACCGGCGCCCCCAAAGGCGTCCAGCTGTCCCATCACAACATCATGGTCTCGGCCCGCGCGGCCGAGCAGATCGTCCCGTTCGGCCCTGGCATGCGCGTGATCTCTTGGTTGCCGGCGGCGCATATCGCCGAGCGGATGGCTCACCACTACGTGCCGGTGATATACGCGGGGACGATCACGGCGTGCCCGAACCCGCGTGAGGTCCTCTCCTACCTGCCGCAGGTACGCCCGACGTGGTTCTTCGCCGTTCCGCGGATCTGGGAGAAGCTGAAGGCCGGCCTGGAGGCGATGCAGGCCGCCCAGCCCGAGGAGCAGCGGCGCCCCGTCCAGGAGGCGCTGCAGGCCGCGATCCAGCGCATTCGGCTCAAGCAGCGCGGCGAGCCCGTGCCCGCGGAGCTTGAAGCGACCGTCGCGCGAGCAGACGCACAACTGTTCTCCAAGCTGCGCGCGATGCTGGGGCTCGACCAGCTGATCGCGGTGAACGTCGGCGCGGCGCCGACACCGATCGAGGTGCTCGAGTTCTTCCACGCGCTCGGAATCGAGCTTGCGGAACTTTGGGGCATGTCGGAGACGTGCGGATTCGGGACGTGCAACCGGCCGGGCGAAGTCAGGATCGGAACGGTCGGCCCTCCCGCGCCGGGTGTGGAGGTCAAGCTCGCCGACGACGGCGAGCTGCTGGTTCGCGGTGAGTTCGTGATGCTCGGCTACCGCAACCAGCCGCAGCGGACCGCCGAGGGGGTTGACGCCGACGGCTGGCTGCACACCGGCGACATCGCCACGATCGACCAGGACGGGTACGTGAAGCTCGTCGACCGCAAGAAGGAGCTGATCATCAACTCCGCCGGCAAGAATATGTCGCCGGCGAAGATCGAGGCTGCCATCAAGTCAGGAACGCTGCTGATCGGTCAGGCCTGCTGCGTCGGCGACGAGCGGCCCTACAACACCGCGCTGCTCGTACTCGACAGCGACTACTCGCCCCAATGGGCAACGCAGCACGGGCTCGAGGGCAAGTCGGCGGTCGAGCTCGCGAGCGACCCGCAGACGATCGACGCGGTGGCCGCCGGGATCGAGCAGGCGAACTCGCACCTGGCACGCGTGGAGCAGATCAAGCGCTTCACGATCATCCCGGGTGACTGGACGCCGGGCGGTGATGAGCTGACGCCGACGATGAAGCTCAAGCGCAAGCCGATCGCGAACAAGTACGCACGAGAGATCGAGGCGATGTACACCGGCCGCTGACCGCCGGCCCTGGTTTGGAACGTCGGTCATGGCTTTCCTGCCTGGTTGACGGTCGCCGCGGCGTCGGGCTGTGCGGGTGCGGTCTCGCTGATCCCGAAGCGCTGGTGGAGGCGGCGCAGCGGCGCGGGCGACCACCAGTTGCGGCCGCCCAGCAGCGCCATCAGTGACGGGACGAGGGCGGCTCGGACGATGAACGCGTCGATCAGGACGGCGGCGGCGGTCCCAACAACCGGCGGACCGATGCCGCCTACTCGACGGGATGGAGTCGATGGGTGAGTGCGCTGTGGCGGCGACCTGCTCCGGGGGTGCGGACGGCTTGGGCGAGTGCGCGGCGGGATCCAGCGAGGATGATGAGTTTCTTGGCACGGGTCACGCCCGTGTAGAGCAGGTTACGTTGCAGCATCATCCAGGACGAAGTCGTGAGCGGGATGACGACAGCGGGATACTCGCTGCCTTGGGAGCGGTGGATCGTGACGGCGTAGGCGTGGGCGAGTTCATCGAGTTCGGCGAAGTCGTAGTCGACCGGCTCGTCTTCGTCGGTGAGCACTGTGAGGGTCTGCTCTTGCAGGGACAGACCGCTGACGACCCCGACGGTGCCGTTGAAGATCCCCGCCTCGCCTTTGTTGTAGTTGTTGCGGAGCTGGGTGACCTTGTCCCCGACGCGGAACACCCGCCCGCCGTAGCGCCTCTCCGGCGTCCCGTCCCGTTGCGGAGTGAGTGCCTCTTGTATCAGGGTATTGAGGTTGCCCGCTCCAGCGGGTCCGCGGTGCATCGGCGTCAGCACTTGGACATCGCGGACCGGGTCGAGCCCGAATTTGGCGGGGATGCGGCGGGCGACGATGTCAACCACGAGTTTGGCGGTCTCCTCCGCCGCCTGCAGGCCGGAGTCCTCGGAAGGGTCGCAGCCAAACCAGTAGAAGTCGCCGAAGCCGGTGAGCTGCGGGGACTGGCCGCGGTTGATGCGGTGGGCGTTGACGACGATGCCGGACTGCTGGGCTTGGCGGAAGATCTGGGTGAGGCGCACGCGCGGAATGGTGTCGGCGGCGAGCAGGTCCCGTAGTACTTCACCGGCGCCGACCGAAGGGAGCTGGTCGACGTCGCCGACCAGCAGCAGATGCGCTCCTGCCGGGATCGCCTTGACCAGCTTGTTGGCCAGGATCACGTCCATCATCGACGACTCATCGACCACGACCAGATCGGCATCCAGCGGGTTGGCGCTGTCGTATTTGGGGTTGCCGCCGGGCTGCAGCTCCAGCAGCCGGTGAACGGTGAAGGCCTCGTGGCCGGTCAGCTCCGCCAGCCGCTTGGCCGCGCGGCCGGTGGGCGCGACCAGCGCCACGGTGGCCTTCTTGGCCGTGGCGAGCTCGACGACGGAGCGGACGGTGAAGCTCTTGCCGCAGCCCGGCCCGCCGGTGAGCACCGCGATCTTGCTGCTGAGCGCGAGCTTGACCGCCTCTTGCTGGCCGGACGCCAGGTCCTGGTCGGCCTGGCTCCGTAGCCAGCCCAGGACCTCGTGCCAGTCCACCTGGGCGAACGCGGGCAGCCGCTCTTGCCTGGAGTTCAGCAGCTCCAGCAGCCCACCCGCGAGAGAGCACTCGGCCCGGTGAAACGGCACCAGATAGATCGCGGGAACCGTCCTGCCGACGGTATCGTCGGCTGGCACCGGTTCACGTACGACACCCTCGTCGGCCACGAGCTCATCCAGACAGGGGCCGATCAGCTCCCGGTCGACTTGCAGGATCTTCGCCGCCTCGCGGATCACGTCAGGCTCGGGGAGGTAGCAGTGCCCGTTATCAGCGGCTTGCGACAGGGTGTACTGCAGCCCTGCTTTGATCCGCTGCGGGCTGTCGTGCGGGATCCCGACCGCTTTGGCGATCGTGTCGGCGGTCTTGAACCCGATCCCCCACACCTCTGACGCCAGCCGGTATGGCTCGGTGCTCACCACCGAGATCGAGTCCTCGGCGTACATCTTGTAGATCCGCACGGCGAGCGACGTCGATACCCCGACGCCGGACAGGAACACCATCACTTCCTTGATCGCCTTCTGCTGCTCCCACGCGTCGGCGATCTTCTTGGTCCGTTTGGGTCCCAGTCCGTGCACCTCGATCAGGCGGCGGGGCTCCTCTTCGATGATGCTCAGGATTTCGGTGCCGAAATGCGTCACCATCCGCTTGGCCATCATCGGCCCGATCCCCTTGATCATCCCTGAACCCAGGTAGCGGCGGATGCCCTGGATGGTGGCAGGCAGCACGGTGCTATACGAGTGCACCTGGAACTGCTTGCCGTACTTGGGGTGACTGCTCCAACGCCCGGTCAAACGCAAGCTTTCCCCGACCTGGGCGCCCAAAAGCGGCCCCACTACCGTCAGCAGATCTGGACCGGTCCGCTCGGTGGCCACCCGGGCGATGGTGTAGCCGGTGTCCACGTTGGCGTAGGTGATCCGTTCCAGGACCGCCTCCAGCACAGATTGGCTCTGCGGCTGATGCGGCGAGGGAGGCGCCGGCGAGCTCACGTGCAGCGCACCCGACGGTCGAGCTCAAGCTCGCGAACGCGGCCGTGCGCGGCGGACGGTATAGCGCGGCCCGCGCTCGTTGACATCGTTGACGTGCAAGACGCCGGCAACATAACGGCCGCCCCGGACGTCAAAACGGCGCCGTCGTTGACGTCGTGAACACAGAAACGAGGGGTGAACCGAACGGCTCCTAGACTACGAGCGTCCGAAAATTATCTGACGTTCTGGCGGCGTCTGGACGCGGCTGACGCCGCCCGCTTGCCCTCACGTACCACCACACCAGTACGGTCGGGGCGAGCGGGCGGCGCCATCCACGCCCAGCCACGCGCCAGCTCCGTCACCTAATCTCCGGACGCTCCCTTAGGGCCCGTTCAGAAATAATTGATCGTCCCCGGATGCGCTACCGGACTGTGATCTGGACGTTGCGGCTGTAAACGGTCACTCCCGCCGCGCTCGGCACGAAGTTCGGATCGACCTTCGGGTAGGTCCACGCCAACCGGACCGTTCCGCTGGTGGGGAACTTGACGTGCACGTCGAAGTAGCCCTGCTGGTTCGTGATCCTGACTGGCGAGCCGATCCTGGTGAAGCTCCCGCGGGAGTGCGCCTGGAACTGGATCTGCGCGAACTGCGTGGCGTGGGTGTCTTGGCTGGCGAAGTACCCGGGACGTACATCACCCCACACCTCGAGGGTGCGCCCGCGCCGCGTCGTCGTGACCGGGAGGAACAGCGGCAGCCGGTAGGAGTAGTAGCCCGGCTTTGGAGCGGCGCTGTACGTGAACAGCCCGGCCGAGAATCCTTGGTAGATCCCTTGGTCGACCCCGGGGTTGGGAGCCGCGTCCCACACCGGGTACTGCATGTAGGACACGACCCGCGGCCACTTCCAGCTGAGGTACTCGGCCCAGTTGATGTAGTAGGCGGCGGTCGCCGGCGAGACGAACTTGCCGATGCTGTCGGAGGGGTGCGGCGGTTCCGTGATGTAGCCGTACTCGTCGTTGTAGATCGGGAAATGCGTCCCCGAGCCGTACATCGCCTGCAGGCGGTCGAGCTCGCGCCACAGGTTCGGGAGCTCCGAGAACGCGGCATAGTTCGGGTCGGACTTCCCATCGGTCGTTGGCGGCAGGCTCTGACCTTCGGCCAGGGGGTAGGGGTGGTCGCCGAAGCCGCTGGCCTGGAAGAGGCCGGGGTTGCTGCGTCGGAAGCTTCTGGAGCCGGCCGCGTTGGTCGGACATCCGACCTCGGACGCCGCCCGGCCGCGGAGCTCGTGGTAGTTGCTATCGACGCAGTACAGCGTGCGGATGAACGTCAGCGGCTTGGTCTGGCTGTAGGAGCCGGGAAGCCCCTGGGGCAGCGACTTGGAGGCGGGGGCGCTAAGGCCGCGAGCGGCGAGCTCGCCGATCAGGATCGTGTCGGTCCTGGTGGTGTGATGGGTCGCCTGCAGCGCGCTCCAGCCGGCGTTGACCATTTGGCGGTACATCCCCGGGGCGACCGAGATCGTGGAGCCGTCGATCGCCTGCGGACCGAGGTCCTCGCCGAAGTTGGGCTCGTTGAAGATCGTCCAGAAGCTGACCCGCGGCAGCGGCGTGGTCGATCCCTTCGGGATGTAGTTGCCGCTGTAGCGGGTGCCCACGGCGCGCACGAACAGCCCGTACTGATAAGCGGACGGGTACCACGCGTAGAGCGGGTTGTAGCCCTTGGGCTGCCCGCCGGCCGTCTGCGCCCAGAGCGGGGAACCGCCGCTGATGATGAAGTCGACCGCGATCCCCGCCTTCTTGGCGGCGATGTCGATGTTGTCGAATGGCGCCCAGCCTTTCGCGGGATACGCGCCCGGAACAGTGGCGTTGAATGACGGCCGCTTCTTCGAGCGCGGGTCGGGCGCGACCGACGACCACGTGAGGTTCATGCGTACGACGCGGGCGCCCAGCTTGCGAAACGCCGCGAGCGTGCCGACCGGGTCGCTCAGCATGCGGGTATCGTCTTCGACAATCGCCACCTGCGTGGTGGACGCGTGCGCGGCGACCGGCCCGACCAGGGTCCGGATCCCGATCGGGGCTAGTGCGAGGCCGAGAACGGCGGAGAGTTTTCTTACGCTGGGCATGGCGAAAGAACGCTTGGGGGACGCTGAAGTTGCGGCGCGGGCTGGAAGTTGCGGCGGGGCTGGCAGGTGCGCGGTTTCATGCTGGCGTCGGTGACCTCCGGTTGTGGTTCCTTGCCGTAATCGCTCGATCAAGGGCTCCCGCGAAAATTACTGCCGGCTCCGACGGCGTCTGGACGCGTCTGGCGCCACCGGCTCGCCCTCACTTGCCACCAGCAATATCGGGGCGAGCCGGCGACGCCAGCCACGCCCAGCCATTCGCCGGATTTCCGCGGGAGCCCTAATCTAAGAAGGTACTCGCCGTTGAGAAGAGTTAGTGAAGGGTGATGTCCACGAGGCGGCTGTAGATCGCCTGCCCGCTTGGATAGGCCCAGGCGAGCCTCACCGTGCCGCTGGCCGGGAACGTCTGTGCGACGTCGAAGTAGCCGTGCGGACTCGTCAGCGCCACGGTCCGAATCGTCCGGAACGGGCCGTGCGAGCCGCTCTGGAACTGGATCTGGACCTTCTGCTGGGCCCGGGTTGCGAGCCTGGCGTAGCCGGCCGGCCGGACGCCGCCCCATACCTCGAGCGGCTGGCCGGAGGGGGCCGAGACGATCGGCAGGTAGATCGGCATCCGGTAGGCGAAGAAGCCAGGCTTCGGCTGGCCGTTGGGGAACACGAGGCCGCTGGCGAAGATTCCGGTCGGGGGGTCTTGAAGGAGATACTGATCGTAGGACTTGATCCGCGGGTCGCGCCAGGTGAGGTACTCGGCCCAGTTGAGGTAGTAGGCGGCGAGCGCGGGAGTCGTCGTCAGGGGCTCGGGGTCAGGGGGCTTGGTCTGGTAACCGAACTCGGTCGACCAGATCGGGAACCGCGTGCTCGAGCCGTAGACGCGTTGTAACGTGTCGAGCGTCTGCTCGAGCTTAGGCAGGTCTGCGAGCTCGGCGTAGTCGGGCTCGTTCGGGGTCGGCTGGTTCGGCGGCACGCCTTGCGGATACGGGTGGATCGCAAAGCCGCTGGCGTGGAACAGCGCCGGGTGCTGACGGGGAAACTGGGCGGAGCCCGCGGCGGTCGTCGGACACGAGCGCTCGGAGGCGGCAACGCCGGTCAGCGGCCGGTAGGAGGAATCCACGCAGTAGAGCGCGTGCAAGAAGCGCAGCGGCACCATCGCGGCGAAGTTCCCGGGGAACGGGGGCAGTGACTCCCCGGCGGGGGCAAGCTCTCCGATCAGGATCGTGTCGTGCTCGTGGCCGGCGGCCTTGAGCCCCGCCCAGGCGGCATCCAGCAACCTGCGGTAGTAGGCCGGCGAGACCTCGATGCTGGAGTCGTGGACCGCCTGCGGCGCCAGCATCACGCCGATGTTCGGCTCGTTCCAGATCGACCAGAAGTCGACGCGGGGCAGCGGCTCGGAGGCGCCGGGCGGCATGTAGCTGCCGCTGTAGCGCGTCGCGATGGCCTGGACGAACTGGCCGAAATCCTGAGCGGAGGGCTTCCACACGCCGGCGGGGCCCTTGGCGGGCTCCCCGGTTCCAGTCGCCCACACCGGCGCCGGCGACGAGGGCAACACGTCAAGCCCCATTCCGCGCGCCACCGTGTCGCGCACGATCGTGTCGTAGATCGCCCAGTTCGCCTGCGGGTAGGCGTCGGGGTTGGCGGCATCGAATCCCGCCGGTGGCGTGCGGGACGTCGGGTCGGGCGCGAGCGCGGCCCACGAAATGTAGACCCGCACGCGATCGACCCCGAGCCGCTTGAGGGTGTCGAGCGTTTTGGAGGGGTCGGCGTGCAGCAGCATCTCCTCCTCGAAGATCGACTCCGGCCCCGGGCCCTTGACCGGCGGCAGCTTCAGGCCCTGTTTGGTGGCACCGCAGGCACTGAACAGCAGCGCGAGCGCGGCCGTCGCCGCTGCGCGGCGGATGATCGAAGGGAGCTGTGGCAAGCAGGGCACAGTAACGTGGAGCCAGGACTGAAGTTCCGGGGAGCCCGGGAGTGAACCCCTGCCGGTCCGGCTTGGCGGCGCGGCGGGGGCCCGCTTGGTCGGCGCGGCGCGGTCTAGAATCCGGGCGCATGCTCATACCGGACCGCACGGGCGTCGCTGCCGTGGCCCGGGATGACACCGCGCCGTGGTCGGTGGGGATATCGGCGGAGGTGTGGTTGCTGGTCACGGTCACGGTGCTCGGCGCCGTGCTGCGCTTCGCGACGATCTCGAGCCAGAGCTACTGGTACGACGAGGCCGCGACCGTGCACCTGATGCACCTCTCATTCGGCGGAATGCTGAACGGGGTCGGGACGCAGGAATCCACGCCGCCGTTTTACTACGTGCTCGCGTGGCTGTGGGCGAAGGTCTTCGGGACCGGCGAGGCCGGCCTCCGGTCGCTGTCGGCGGTCGCGGGCACCGCGGTGATACCGATCACGTACCTGTGCGGCCGGGAGCTGATCTCGCGCCGGGCGGGGCTGGTCGCTGCCACGCTGGCAGCCGTTAGCCCGTTCATGATCTGGTACTCGCAGGAGGCGCGCTCCTACATGCTCCTGGCGGCCCTCTGCGGCGGCACGCTGCTGTTCTGCGCGCGTGCCTGGCGCCGGCCGTCGGCGGCCAACCTAGGATGGTGGGCGGTGCTGTCCGCGCTGGCGCTGCTGACGCATTTCTTCGCCGGCTTTCTGGTCGCCCCCGAAGCGCTGGTGTTGCTGTGGAGGGTGCGCAGCGGGCCGGCGCTCGCCGCCGCCGGCGTGGTCGTGGTGGTCCAGGCGGCCCTCGCGCCGCTGGCGGTCAGTGACGCCTCGCACCCGCTGCAGGGCTGGATCACCCTGTTTCCGTTGGCGATCAGGGCCCAGCAGGTGCCGGTCGCGTTCGCGATGGGGACGCTTTATCAGCAGAGCACGATTGTCGCCGACGGGCTGCTCGCGGCCGCGCTGCTGGCCGGCTGCCTGATCGTGCTGCTGGTCGTCGGCGCCGACACCGAGCAACTGCGCGGCGCGGGTCTGGCCGCCGCCGTCGCCGGCTTCGTCGTCGTCGCGCCGCTGCTGCTTGCCCTCGTGGGGCACGACTATTACATCGCGCGCAACCTGACGCCGGCGTGGATTGCACTGGCCGTGGTGGTCGGCGGAGCGTGCTCCGCGCCGCGCGCCCGCGGTGCGGGCGCGGTGCTCGCCGTCATGCTGATCGGCTCGTTCGTGTGGGCTCAAATCAAGATTGAAGGCAATCCGCACTATCAGCGGCCAGACCTGCGGGGTGTCGCCGCAGCACTCGGGCGGGCGTCCACCCGCCGCGCGATCGTCGCCTACGACGGCAGGTTCGCGACGCTGCCGCTGGCGCTGTACCTGCCTGGCGCTGATCCTCCTGGAGCGCAGATGCCGGCGGTCTCGGAGGTCGATATCGTCGGCAATCCAGCTGAGACCACACCGGCCACGCTCCCTCCCCGCACGAGGCTGATCGCGCGCCGGGCGGTCGGCGGATACCTGGTCGAGCGCTTCTCGGTCGATCCGGCGTGGCGCGTCACGCCCGCCCTGCCGGCGCGGGCGGCGACCCTGCTCGGGCCGGTGCCCTCGGGGGCGGCGGTCCTTGTTCAGGGTTCGTGAGGCGCCGCCGAGGGCGGCGGTCCTTGTTCAGGGTTCGTGAGCATTGCGCCGTTCCCCCCAAATTAGGGCCCGTTCAAGAATTAGTTAGAGAATTAGTGGCGGCGATTTGACGGGTGGCTGGGCGTCGCCTCGGCGCCGCCGGCTCGCCCCGATATTGCTGGTGGCAAGTGAGCGGCGAGCCGGTGGCGCCAGGCGCGTTCAGACGCCGTCGGAGCTGGCAGCAATTTTCGCGGGAGCCCTTAGGTGGGCGCCGTCTAGCGAAACTGTGGTCCGACCCGCTCGTTTGCCTGCTCCATAAGCTTCCGGGCGATGAACACGAAGTTGTGTGCGATCGCGGCGCTGGCCGGCGCCGCTTGCGTGCTCGCGGTGGGGGCGGCGAGACCGCCAGCCGCGCTGGCCAGCGCCAGCAGCAGCGCCACCGCGGTGATCACCGACTGTCGCGACCACGGAAAGCTGACCCAAACCTACACGGTCGCCGCTCTGCGCAACGCGCTGGCGACGATGCCGGCGGACGTCGCCCAGTACACCGATTGCCAGGACGTGATCCAGACGGCGCTCAACGCCGCGATTCACAGCCCGACGGGTGCTGACACGGTTAGTGGCAGCTCCGGGGGGTCGTTCCTGCCGACGTGGCTGATCGTCGTACTCGTGCTCCTTGCCCTGGCTGCGGCGGCGTTCGGGGCGATGGCGGTGCGCCGGCGGCGCGGGGCGTGACCGGGCCCCGTCTACACTGGGCCCCATGCCCTCACAGCGCCAGATTCACGTCGGCGGCGTCCCGATCGGCGGCGGCGCGCCGGTCGCCGTGCAGACGATGACGAAGACAGAGACCGCCGATCTGCAGGCGACGATGGATCAGATCAGACGCGTCGCGCAGGCCGGCGCCGACATCGTGCGGGTTGCCGTCCCACGTGATCAGGATGCCGAGGCGCTGAAAACGATCGTCGGCGAGTCGCCGATCCCGGTGATCGCCGACATCCACTTCAACTATACCCTCGCGCTGAAGGCCCTCGACGCCGGCGCCGATTGCGTGCGGCTCAACCCCGGCAACATCGGCGGGCCGGACAAGGTCGCGCAGGTCGCGGCGCGCGCGAGCGAGCTCGGTACGCCGCTACGGATCGGCGTCAACTCGGGATCGCTGCCCAGACACCTGCACGCGCTGGAGCGCGAGAACCCGGTCGAGGCGCTGGTGGGTGCGGCGGTCGAGTTCGTCGAGCTGATGGAGCGGCTCGGATTCGAGAACTTCAAGGTGTCGATCAAGTCGACCAACGTCCCCAACACGATCGCCTCCAACCGCCTGCTGTCTGAGCGGATCCCGTATCCGCTGCACCTCGGCGTCACCGAAGCAGGCACGAAGTGGTCCGGGTCGCTGAAGTCGGCCGTCGGCCTGGGGACGCTGCTAGCGGACGGCATCGGCGACACGATCCGGATCTCACTGTCGACGTTCCACGCCGAGGAGGAGGTCAAGGTCGGCTGGGAGATCTTGAAGGCGCTGCAGCTGCGCCAACGCGGGCCGGTGCTGATCGCGTGCCCGACCTGCGGGCGGCTGCAGTTCGACATGGACACCGTCGTGAGCGAGATCGAGCGCCGGCTGGAGGCCTACGAGGACCCGATCGAGGTCGCGGTGCTGGGCTGCGCGGTCAACGGAATCGGTGAGGCCTCGCACGCCGACTTCGGGATCGCCGGCGCCCGCAACGAAGGCGTCGTGTTCAGCCACGGCAAGGCGCTGCGAAAGGTCCCCACCGCACAGCTGGTCGACACCCTGTTCGCCGAGATCGACAAGTATGCCACCTCCAGACGGGTCGACATCGACGTCACCGCGGCCGAGGAAGGCGCCCGCTGGCTGGAGCAGATCGAGGCCGAGCACGCCGGCGAGCTGACTCCCGAGCGGCTCGCGACGCTCGAGGCCGCGGCTGCCGCCGCCGAAAGCGAGTCGTCGGCGCCGGTCCGCCTGGACGAGGCGCTCTCGCCGGTCGCCGGTCGGCGCTTTACCCGCGCGTAAGCGCCGGCGCAGCGAGAGTGCGTGCGTTCCGCCAGCGTGGGCGTCCAACCACAGGTGACGGGTCCTCGCCGGCGACGGGGAACTCGTTCGTGGCCGCGGGCGCCAGCCAAATGTAACGACTCCGACGCTTTCGCCGCCACCGTGGCCGCGTCCGCGCCACCAAGCGCCCGGCCGCGTCCGCCTGACCGGGCACGCCCGGGCGCGTCCAGCTGACCGGGCACCGATACGGTGGCCCCGCGGGGGCCCAGACAGGGCGCGCGCCAGCGCGCCCCCCTCAACTTGTCGATCAGCCGCCGGCCGCTGCGAACCCTTCCGCCACCGTGGCCCAGTTGACCGTGTTCCACCAGGCGTCGAGATAGTCCGGCCGGCGGTTCTGGTACTTCAGGTAGTAAGCGTGCTCCCAGACGTCGACGCCTAGCAGCGGGGTCTTGCCGTCGCTGATCGGGTTGTCCTGGTTGGCGGTGGAGAGAATCGCTAGGCCGGAGCCGTCGTGGACCAGCCATGCCCAGCCCGAGCCGAACCGCTTCACCCCGGCGTCCTTGAGCTTGGCCTTGAAGTCGTCGAACGAGCCGAAGGCTGCCTCGATCCCGGTGCGCAGCGCGCCGTCGGGCTCGCCGCCGCCATCCGGGGCCATCCACTCCCAGAACAGCGAGTGGTTGTAGTGCCCGCCGGCGTTGTTGCGAACCGCCCCCCGCTTGTCCTCGGGCAACGAGCTGAGGTTCTGCAGGACGTCTTGGACGGGCTTGTCGGCCCATTCGGTGCCGTCCAGGGCGGCGTTGGCGTTGGTGACGTAGGCCTGATGGTGCTTGTCGTGGTGCAGCCGCATCGTCTGCTCGTCGATGTGCGGCTCGAGGGCGTCGTACTCATACGGGAGCGGCGGGACTTCGTAGGCCATCACGGACTCCTTGCGGACGTTTCCTGGGCGCGTCCGTTCTATCAGACAGCTCGGGCCCGCGGGGTCCGGTTCGGCGACCGGCGGGTGAGCGGCGATGGACTCCAACCGCCAGTACGCTTCGGCGGCGTGACCCGTCTGTCGAGCTACTTCCTGCCGACCGAGCGCGAGCCTCCCGCAGATGCGGAGGCGCTCTCGCACAAGCTGATGGTGCGCGCGGGGCTGATCCGGCAGATCGGCTCGGGCCTGTGGTCGTGGCTGCCCGCGGGATGGCGGGTGCACCAGCGGATCGTGCAGATCGTACGCGAGGAGATGGACGCGATCGGCGGCCAGGAGATGCTGATGCCGGTGCTCCATCCGGCCGAGCCCTGGCGGCGCAGCGGCCGCTACCCGATCGACGAGCTGTTCAAGCTCAAGGATCGGCGCGGCGCAGACATGGTGCTGGCGATGACCCACGAGGAGATCGTCACCGGGCACGTGGCCGCGGCCGTTCGCTCGTACCGTGACCTGCCGCTGATCCTGTACCACTTCCAGGTCAAGGAGCGCGACGAGCCGCGCCCGCGCGCTGGCGTGCTGCGCACGCGCGAGTTCATCATGAAGGACGCCTACACGTTCGACCGTGACCGGGCCGGTCTGGACGCCGCCTACGAGAAGCACGTCGAGGCCTACGACCGGATGATGGATCGCTGCGGGCTGGAGTGGTACCGGGTCGAGGCCGACGTCGGCATGATGGGCGGCTTCGGCGCTCATGAGTACATGGCCCCCTGCCCGGCCGGCGAGAACGACGTCGCGCTCGCCCCGGGCTATGCGGCCAACGTCGAGGTGGCGAGCGCGGCGGCACAGCCGGTGTCGCTGCCCCCAGCGCTCGACGCTCCGGAGGCCGTCGACACCCCGGGAATGACGACCGTCGAGGCCGTGGCACGGGCGCTCGAAGTGCCGTCGGGAGCGCTCCTGAAGGCCTACCCGGTGATCGTCGATGGGGACTCGATGAAGCTCGTGATCGTCCGCGGCGACCACCGGGTCAACGAGATCAAGCTGGGGCTCGCCCTGGGCAACGAGTTTCGTCCCGCCCATCCCGATGAGGTGGCAGCGCGACTTGGTCCTCCCGGGTTCATCGGACCCGTCGGGGCGCAGTTGCCGATCCTGCTCGACGCGGCGGTGACGCCCGGCGGCTACGTGACCGGCGCCAACGCGCCGGACACCCACCTGCGCGGCGTCGAGCCCGGAAGAGACTTCAGCTACGAGACCGTCGACGTCCGTACGGTCGTCGCAGGCGACACCGTGAACGGCGCTGCGATCCGGATCGAGCCGGCGATCGAGGTCGGCAACATCTTCAAGCTCGGGACCCGCTTCTCGGACCCGCTCGGCGCCCGGTACCTGGACGAGTCCGGCTCCGAGCAGCTGATCTGGATGGGTTCCTACGGGTTCGGCCCGGCGCGCGCCGCGGCGGCCGCGGTCGAGCAGTACGCCGACGAGCGCGGGATCTCGTGGCCGCGCACGCTCGCTCCGTTCGACGTCGAGCTGGTGGTGCTCGGCCGGCCGGGCAGCGAAGAGCGCACGCTCGCCGACCGCCTGTACGGCGAACTGCAGGCCCTCGGCCTGCGGACGCTGTACGACGAGCGAGCCGCGGGACCGGGTGAGAAGTTCGCCGACGCCGAACTGCTCGGCTGCCCAGCGCGCGTGACCGTGGGTAGGCGGACGCGCGCGGCGGGGGAGATCGAGGTGCAGGTCAGGCGGGGGCGCGAGCCGCGGACCGTGCCGCTGCAGGGAGCCGCGGAGGCGATCGCGGAGCTCTGGCAGGGCCTGCCCTGAGTCCGATCTCCAAGCGGCGGCTGTTCGGGATCGACCGCTCGGGCCCGGCGCCCGCGCAGACGCGCTCGGGCCAGCCGCTGAACCCGTGGACGCTGCCGAACGCGATCGGCTATGTGCGCCTGGCGCTGATTCCCGTCTTCCTGGCTGTGGCGCTCTCGAGCAGCGACGGCCGCGACGCGCTCGCGGCGGCGCTGTTCGCGGTGATCGGCTGGACCGATTACGTGGACGGCTTCACCGCCCGGCTGACCGGCCAGTACAGCCGCTTTGGCGCGCTCCTTGATCCGATCGTCGACCGGCTGCTGGTGATCTCGGGCATGGCAGTCGCCTACCGCTTCTCGCTGCTGCCCCGGTGGGCGATCCTGGTCGTGGTCGCGCGCGAGGTTCTGATGCTGGCGCTGAGCCGCTACGGGCTGAGGCGCGGCCTGGAGCTGGACATCAACTGGGCCGGCCGAGTGGCGGTGGCGCCGACGATGGGGGCGGTGTTCTTCGCGATCGCCGGCGTCCATTGGCTGGCATTGGTGCTGCTATATATTGGGATGACGCTCGCGCTGCTGGCGACCGCTCTGTACCTGGGCCGTGGCGTGCGCGAGCTTCGCGCTCGAGACGGCGCGGGCAAAGCCTCAAGCTCAGATTGACCCTCCGGACACGGCGGCTATACTGGGCGGGTTGGCACACAACCACTCCGCAGGACTGGGGGGAGCAGGCGCATGGATACGACGTTTCCGGACCTTGGCTCGCTGACCGACCAGGAGCTCAAGGACCTCATCAAGCAGCTCACCGAGGAGGAGATGGAGATCTCCTATCGGCGCCGGATCCTACACGGCAAGATCGACATCCTGCGCGCGGAGCTCGTCAACAGGCTGCGCAAGAAGCAGGAGGGAGGGGAGAACGTGATTTCGGGCGCCGACATCCAGCAGCTGACGGACATCCTCGCCGGACGGGTACCGGTCGAGCCCGAGTAGGAGCCGGGCGCGTCGTGGCCCTGCACTGCCCGGAGTGCGGCTTCGCGAACGCCGAGGGTGCGAACTACTGTCAGCGCTGTGGCGCGTTTCTCGCGCAGTCCGAGCGACCCCGGGCGACACGACTGCGACCTACAAGGTGGGGGAGACGGGCGAGATCGAGGAGGTGAGCCTGGACGAGATCGTCGCACGCGGAGCGGCGCTGGTGATCCGCGCCGGCGGCGGCCGCGCCGGCGAGAGCTTCCCGCTCGACGGCGACCGGCTGACCGTGGGCCGGCGCCCCGACGCAGACATCTTCCTCGACGACATCACCGTCTCGCGCGATCACGCGATCCTGGTGCGGCGCGGCAGCGAGTACTACCTCGACGATTGCGGGTCATTGAACGGCACCTACGTCAACCGGCGGCGGATCGAGTCGCACCGCCTCGCCGATGGCGACGAGCTCCAGGTCGGCAAGTACAAGCTCGCGTTCCTGAGCCGCTGATGGCCACTTCCGATACGCGCAATCCGGAGCGCAATCCGGAACTGGAGCTCCCCGACCTGCCGGGCCAGGATCCAGAAGACCGCCCGCGGCAGAAGGCGGTCACGATCGGGTCGGTCTGCAAGGCGCTGAGCCAGGAGTTCCCGGAGATCTCGATCTCCAAGATCCGCTATCTGGAGGACCAGAAGCTGCTCTCGCCGCGACGCACGCAGGGCGGCTACCGGCTCTACACCCAGAACGACATCCAGCGGCTGCGGACGATCCTCCGCCTGCAGCGCGACGAGTTTCTGCCGCTGCGCGTGATCCGCCAGGAGCTGGCCGCGGGACGGGCCGAGCGCGAGGTGGCGGCGCCCAGCGCGCCGAGCGACGTCGGACGGCCGCTGCGCCGCGCGGCCGTCACGGTGCGCGACCCAGGGGCGCTGTACTCGCTGGAGGACGTCGTCGACGAGACTGGCGCAGACCCGAAACTGGTCCGCGAGCTCGAGGAGTTCGGCGTCATCAAGGGCGATGTGCGGGCCGGCGTGCGCTACTTCGACGAGACCGAGCGGGAGATCGTGCGCGCGGTCTCGGAGCTTGCGCGCTACGGCGTCGGCGGGCGCAACCTGCGCGTGTTCCGCAGCTCCGCGGACCGCGAGGCGCAACTGCTGCAGAGCATCCTCGCCCCGGCGTTGCGCTCGCGCAACCCCGAGCGGCGCAACGAGGCGATCGAGGCGCTCGAGAATCTCGCGACGGTCACGAGCCATCTCAAGCACCTGCTGTTGATCCGTGACCTGCGCAAGATCGCAACGTGAGCGTTCTCGACCTGCGCGGGTTCGTCCGCGACATCCCCGACTTCCCGCGCCCCGGGATCCTGTTCAAGGACATCACGCCGCTGCTGCTGGACGCGGCGGCGCTGGACGCCGCGGTGGCAGCGCTCGTCGGGCAGGCCTCGCCGCTGGCGGTCGATCTCGTCGTCGCTCCCGAAGCGCGCGGGTTCATCCTCGGCGGAGCGCTCGCCTGCCGCCTGGGCGCGGGCTTCGTCCCCGCCCGCAAGCCCGGTAAGCTTCCGCACACCACGATCAGCGCCGAGTACGCGCTCGAGTACGGCATCGACGCGCTCGAGGTGCACGCTGACGCGCTCGCCGGCGGCGCCAGGGTGCTCGTGCACGACGACCTGCTGGCAACGGGCGGCACCGCCCGCGCGCTGTGCGACCTGGTCGCCGGTCTGGGGGGCGAGATCGTCGGTTGCACGTTCCTTGTCGAGCTGGGCTTTCTCGGCGGTCGCGCACGGCTCGCGCCGCATGACGTCTACTCGCTGATCGAGTACGACTCCTGATGCGCGCCGCGGTAGATCGACGCTACTGATGCCGACGGCTCGCCACGAGTTGACGGTGGCGGCGGCCCCGGAGCGCGTCTGGGAGTTGATCGAAGACCCCCACCAGATGCCGCGCTGGTGGCCGGGCGTGTCGCGGGTCGAGGCGGTGCAGGACGATCGCTGGACGCAAGTGTTCACGACCGAGCGGGGCCGGCCGGTGCGGGTCGACTTCCGGTTGGTGCAGTCCGAGCCGCGCTCGCTGCGCGCCTGGGAGCAGGAGATCCCCGGCACTCCGTTTGAGCGCGTGCTGCGGGAATCGATCATCGAGCTGCGCCTGGAGGCCGTGCCGTCCGGAACGCGGGTGGCGATCACGCAGCGCCAGAAGCTGCGTGGCTACTCGCGCACCGGCGGGCTGCTGCTCGCGCGCGCGACCCGCAAGCGCCTGCGCAGCGCGCTCGACGGCCTGGCGCGGATCTGCTGACCGATGCGGCGGGCGCGCTAGTGCCGGATGAGCCACTAGACGCCGGTTAGCGCTCCCTCGAGGACGATCTGGCCGGGAACCTTCGGGTCAGCGACCGTCTCCAGGGTGATTATCAGCCGCATGTAGCGCGAGGCGTTGGCCGGCAGCGCGCCGGCAGTCTGCAGGGTTCCGGTCGAGGTCACGCCGGGGTTGACGAACCCCAGTCTGTCACTGTCGGTCGGTGAGTTGTAGAGCCACACCGCGTATGCGTTCGGGGGGTGAGTCGAGTTCGCGGCGAGGCCCTGTGCCTCGATCGCTACCGCGGTCGTACTGCCCTGGGTGACTACGTCGGCGATGCCCTTCGCGCGGCTTCCGGCCGTCGGTGGGTTGAGATTGATCTGGGCGACGATGTGCGTCGGAGCGGTCGTCGACGCCGAACTTTTCGTCCCCGTGGTCGTGCCGCTCGCGGCGGTGCTCGCCGGCTTGGATGCCGTCCGGGTCGTTGTCGAGGAGTGCTTGGTGCTCGAGCCACCGGTGACGAGCACGATCACCACGACGGCGACCACGGCTGCACCGAGCGCGAGCAGGATTGCTCCCCCGACGCGCGAGCGTCGCTTTTGCGCCGGCCCTGCCGCCGGCGGCGCCGTCGCCTCAGCGGCCGGCGTCGGCGGCGGCTGCGGGCGGCCATTGCGTGGCTCTGCCGGCGCCGCATGCCGGCCGCGCTTGCGTGGCGGCGCCGGCTCCGGGCTTTGGTCATGCTCCCGCGCGTGCACCGGGGTCTGGGCGTGGGCAAGCTCGGGGGCCTCGCGCCGGTCGGCCTGCGGTGCAAGCTCGGGGGCCTCGCGCCGGTCGGCCTGCGGTGCAAGCTCGGGGGCCTCGCGCCGGTCGGCCTGCGGTGCAAGCTCGGGGGCCTCGCGCCGGTCGGCCTGCGGTGCAAGCTCGGGGGCCTCGCGCCGGTCGGCCTGCGGTGCAAGCTCGGGGGCCTCGCGCCGTCGGCCTGCGGCGGGATCTCGGGCAGCGGCCCGCTCGCAAACTCGGCCAGCTCGGACGCGAGCACCCGAGCCCAGGCGCGCTCGCCGGGATGCTCCGCCAAGTGCGCGCGGATCAGGTCGCTCACTCTGCCGGGTAGCTGGTCGAGGAGATAATCGGTGATCAACGCCGCCGTTGCGGCTCCACGTGCGTCTGCGGGCCGAGCGCGTCGAATGCCGCGAGCGCCCGGTCTCGAACCGCAGCGCGGTCGATCGACAGCATGTTCGCGATCTCCTCATAGCTGCGTCCCCGCTGCAGGACGAGCTGGAGGACGGCGCGCTGATCCGCCGGCAGGCTGTCAATAGAGGCCATCGCATTCCTTAGCGTAGAGAAGCGCACCCGGGAATGCAGCAGTCTGCGCTTCGGTTACTGTGGCCGCCCGAATGCCGTTCGAGCTTCCACACGCCGCCAGCGAGGGCTTCGACGGACTGTACGGCCTCGAGTTGCTCGAGCTGTCCGAGGAGCTGGCCCGCGGGCGGGTGCTGGTGCGCGATGATCTGAAGCAGCCGGCCGGGCAGGTTCACGGCGGCGTGTACGCCGCGATCGCAGAGGCTCTGGCGTTGTTCGGCACCGCGTCCGGCGTGATCCCCGAGGGCAAGCTCGCGGTCGGGCTCTCGAACCAGACGAACTTTCTGCGCCCGATCACCGAGGGGGCAATCCACGCCCAGGCCGTTCGCAAGCACCGCGGGCGCACCACCTGGGTCTGGGAGGTCGAGATCGTCGATGACGCCGGCAGGCTGTGCGTGCTGACACGCGCGACGATCTCGGTACGCGAGCTCGACGAGCGATCCGAGCTGCCGGAGGGGCTACGGCGCACACCGGCCTAGCTCCGCTTGGTGATCTGAACCTGCACGAACGAGTCAAGTTTCGACGCGTCGATCACCATGCGGAGCCCGCCGCCGGAGGCAGGGGAAGACCGTTTCTCGGGATTCGGGCATGGATGCCCGAATCCACGTGATCCTTCCCAACGGCTCGGCGGTATGAGCGGTGGGCGCGCCGCTCACTCCAGCGCGCTGGTCGCGCGCCGACGCGACCGGGCGGCGGACGGCCGTCCGTTGCCGGGCGGCGGCTCGGCGGCTGCCACGAGCTCCTCGATCGCGGCGCGCAGCTCGTCGGCTAGCGTGTCGACGTCCGCCAGCGCGTCGTAGTCGGCGGTCAGCCCGAAGCTCAGCTGGCCGTTGTAGCTCATGATCGCGATGCCCAGGGCGGTGTTCTCGGCCAGCGGCACCATCGGGATGATGCGCTCGAGCTCGCGCCCGAGCATGTACAGCGGCAGCTGCGGGCCGGGCACATTGGTAACCACCAGGTTGAACAGCCGCTGGCGCGCCTGCAAGCGCGCGGCCTGCGCCATCAGCGTCGGCGGTGCGAAGCCGGACAGCTGCGTCAGCACCTGCGCCCCCACCGCCTGGCCGGACTCCTTGATGCCCTCCATCGCGTGGCTGATGTCCGCCAGCCGTTGCACAGGATCGGTGAGCCCGACGGGCAGCGGCGCCCACATCGCCGCGACGCGGTTTCCGAGCGCCCCGCGGTCGACGTCAGCGCGGACGGACACCGGCACCATCGCCTTCAGCTCGAGGCCGTCGGTGCGATGGCCGTGCAATCGCATGTAGCGGCCGAGCGCCCCGGCGACCACTGCCAGGACGACGTCGTTGACGGTCCCGCCGAGCGTGTTCTTGACCGCCTTGAACTCCGATAGGTCCGCATCGACCCAGGTGAAGCGCCGATGGGGCCCGATCTTGACGTTGAACGGCGTCGGCGGCGCGGAGCGCAGCCCGGCCCACGCCAACGCTCCGACACCGACGAGCGCCCGGCTGACCCGCCCCGCGACCTGCCGCGGGCCGCGCCACACATGCCGGACGCCCCTGACGATCTCCCCGGGGCCGGTCGTGCGCTCGAGCAGCGCGTCGGCCAGCAGTTGCGCCCCGGTGGGCAGCGGCCTCGCAATCCAGTCGTGCTCGGGTGGCGCGACCGCAAGCGGGTCCGGCGACACATCGAACAGGACCGTCGCGATGTCGACGCCCGAGATGCCGTCCACGAGCGAGTGATGGGTCTTGGACAGCAGCGCGAAGCGATTGTCCGCGAGTCCCTCCACCAGCCACAGCTCCCACAGCGGCCTGCTGCGGTCGAGCGCCTGCGAGAACACCCTTCCCGCCAGCCGCTTGAGCTCCTCGTCCCCGCCAGGGCGTGGTAGCGCCGTATGGCGCACGTGGAACCTGACTTTGAAGTGAGGATCGTCGACCCACACCGGACGGCCCTGGTCGAAGGGCACGAACGCGAGCCGCTGACGGTAGCGGGGCACCAGGTGCAGACGGGAGGCGATTTGGTCGACGAGCTCCTCGTAGGCCGGCGCCTTGCCCTTGAACACGGCGCACGCGGCGACGTGCATGTGCGTCGTGTCGCGCTCCAGGTGCAGGAACGAGCTGTCGAGGCCGGTGAGCCGGTCGGGATTCGCCATCACGGAATTCTTGCAAGATTCCGCCCCCGCCAGGATTGGCGGCTGTGGAGTGTGACTCAACTCACGCAAGCGGTCTCAAGCTTCTGGCTATGCTTAGCGATTCAGTAATCGACCTGCCGAGTCGTCCTTGCACGGTGCGAGGGCGAGCGGGGGACCCATTCCCGAACACGGATGTCCCCACTCGGACGGGGCGAATCGACCGCCCGGCCGCGAGCCGGCGGCGGTCGTAGCGACTCTCGGCGGGCCCGCTAGGCGCGGGCCTTTCGACGGCCGCGAGCCCGTCAGCTAACCCCGCAGGCGCCTGGTCGAAGACGAACAGGAGGACCTCAATTGAGGCCCAAGCTAAACACGCGCAAAGCGCGCCTGGCGTACGCCGGCGCGGGCGTTTCGGCGCTCGTGATCCCGGCGACGGCGGTTGCGCTCACCAGTACACCGTTGACAAATGACCAGGGCGCCGGCGATCCCGCGGCCGCGCAGAACGCCCTCAGGGCCAATCTCAGCCCACATCGGCTCGGCTACGGCGATCGGCTGGCGGTGACAGGCACCGCGTCGCCCACCGCCGCCGGTCAGTCGCTGCTGCTGCAGTTCGCTGCCGCGGCCAGCTCGAGCTGGCGCTCGCTGGCTACCGCGACGGTTGCCCCGACCGGGCGCTTCCGGCTGGTCGCGCCGCTGCGGCAGTCGGGGCTCGTGCGAGTCGTGTACGCCGTGAGCGCTGGCGCGAGTGCGCCGGCCGGGGGCACGCCTGCCGGGGCCGCATCCGGGGCAGCGCCCGCCGGGGCCGCCGGGGCCGTGTCGGCGAGCACCGGCCCGGGGAGCGCGCCGGAGCGGGTGCAGGTCGCGGCCTCGTTGCGCGTGGCGCGCGGCACCGTGAGCGTGCTGGCCGGGCAGGCGGTCGATTTGCGCGGCCGGCTACTGCCCGGCGTCGCGGGCCGCGAAGTTCGCCTGCAAGCTCGCGCCGGCGGCGGCTGGCGGACGGTGGCCGGCGCTCGCACCGGCGCCGCCGGGAGGTTCCGCCTCCACTACATCGCCGCTGCCCTCGGGCGCCGCCAGCTGCGCGTGCGCTTCGTCGGCGACCGGCAGAACGCGCGCGTCTCCCGGCTGGCGGGGCAGCTGGCGGTGTACCGCGAGAGCTTCGCGTCGTGGTATGACGACGCCGGCGCCACCGCGTGCGGCTTTCACGCCTACTTCGGGGTCGCCAACCGCGTTCTGCCGTGCGGCACGGAGGTGACCTTCGACAACGGCGGGCGCACTGTGACCGCCGTTGTCGACGACCGTGGTCCGTTCGTCGACGGCCGCGAATGGGACCTCAACCAGAACACCGCTGCCGCGCTCGGATTCGGCGGCCTCGGCTCGGTCTGGTCGAGCTCCTAACGCTAGCGCGGGCCCGGCCGGGCGGCAGCGAGCCGTCTGGCCGGTCGCCTAGCCTCAGTCGAGTGAGCGAGCGCTGCGTCGCGCATCTGGACATGGATGCGTTCTACGTGTCGGTCGAGCTGCGGCGCCGGCCCGAGCTGCGTGGCATGCCGGTGATCGTTGCCGGCAGCGGGCCCCGTGCGGTTGTCACCACCGCGTCCTACGAGGCGCGCCGCTTCGGCGTCGGGTCGGCGATGCCCGTGGCCCGGGCCCTGCGGTCGTGCCCCGACGCGGTGCTCCTGACGCCCGATTTCGCCTATTACCGTGAGGCCTCGAGCGAGGTGATGGCGATTGTGCGGGCGCACGTCGAGACCGTGGAGGTCGTTGGGCTCGACGAGGCGTACGCGGAGCTGACCGGCCTGCCGGCGCCACACGCTGCGATGCGCCGGCTCGGGCTGGAGATCGAACGGGTTACGGGGCTCAGCTGCTCAATCGGGATCGGCCCGAGCAAGCTGGTCGCGAAGGTGGCGTCCGACGCAGAGAAGCCCCGCGGCTTCGTCGTGCTCACTCGCGAGCAGGCCTGCGCGCGGTTCGCCGCGGCGGCGCCCGGGCTTGTGCCGGGAATCGGGCCGAAGACGGTCCAGCGGCTGCACCGGTATGGGATCGACACGCTGGCGAAGCTCGCGAGCGCACCGGCCGAGATGCTCGCCGCCCGGTTCGGCTCGCGGTTCGGCGCCGAGCTCGCGCGCCGCGCGCGGTTCGACGACGATTCGCCGGTCAGCGAGCAGCGCAAGGTGGTCTCGGAGTCGCGCGAGACGACGTTTGATCGCGACGTCGCGGACCTCGGCCAGCTCGAGACGATCCTCGCGGGCCTGGTGCAACGGCTGTGCGAGGCGCTATGCGACCAGGGGCGCTGTGGCCGCACGGTCAGCATCAAGGTCCGGCTTGACGACTTCTCGACCCACACGCGCGCCCGCACGCTCGCCGAGCCGGTCTCGACCGCGGACCGGGTCGCGCCGGTGGCGCTCGATCTCCTGCAGCGCTTCAGGCCGTGGCGGCCAGTACGCCTGCTCGGGGTGCGGGTCGCGGGACTCGAGCCGGCGATCGCCGCAAGCGAGCAGCAGCTGACGCTGGCCGTCTAATTCTAATTCTAGCGGCGCATCCGGATGCCGAACTACTTCTAGTGGTGCATCCGGATGCACCACAAGGCGCCCGGTGGTGGCGCGCGGATGCCAGCCGCCAGCGGCCCGGGTCAGTACAGCGCCGAGGCCAGCCGCCGGCGCGTCTCGCGCGCCAGCGGATCCTCGACGCCGAGCTCGTCGAGCATGCCCACAACCACGCGGCGGATGTCGTCGCGGGCGCCGTCGGCGGAGGGGAGCGCCGCGAGCATCAGGTCGAGCGCGCGCTGATGGTCGCCAGCATCGAGGGCCGCGAACGCCTCGCTGAGGTCCGGGGCGCCGTTAGCACCGGCGCCGGCGTCCGCCGCTCGCTCGAGCACGATTCGGCCCGCCAGCCCGTCGGCGGCAAAGCTTCCGGGTACGCGCGCGAGCACCTCGAGCGCCTGGTCGTCCTCGCCGCGCACGCGGAGGATCCGCGCGAGCGGCACGGCCGCGTCCGCGCGTGCCGGCTCGAGCGCGAGCGCGCGCCTGAGGGACGCCTCGTCGCCCTGCGCCACCAGCGCGTCCGCCGCTGAGGGCAGCAATGAGTCGATGAACCGCTCGATCGACCCCGGGGGTTGGGCGCCGACGAACTCCGCGACGGGCTTGCCGTCACGGAACGCGATCACCGCGGGGATGCTCTGGATCCTGAACGTCCGCGCGAGAAGCGGGTTCGCGTCGACGTCGACCTTCGCGAGCTCGACCTTGCCGGCGCGGGCCTGGATGGCGCGTTCGATCACCGGACCGAGTTGACGGCACGGCCCGCACCACGCCGCCCAGAAGTCGACAACCACCGGGACGGAGTGGGAGCGCTCGATGACCGCGGTCTGGAAGGTGCTGTCGGTAACGTCCATATATCTGCTGATGGTAGCGACGGCCGCGAAGGTGGCGGTCGGGCACGATCGTGTCTCCGCGCCCGATCCTCTCAATCCTCTAGAACACAGCTCGTGTCAGAGCGGATCGTGCAGCGCGCCGGAGTACTGCTCGCGGTGGAGGAGGCGGGCGAGGGGATCCCGGTCGTGCTGCTACACGGCCTCACCGCCACGCGCCGCTACGTGGTGATGGGCTCGCGGGCCCTCGAGCGCTCCGGGCATCGGGTGATCTCCTACGACGCCCGCGGCCACGGTCGCTCCGCGCCGGCGCCCGCGCGTGACGCATACACCTACGACGAGCTGGGCCGGGACGTGCTCGCCGTGCTCGACGCGCTGGGTATCAAGCGGGCCGTGCTCGCCGGCGCCTCGATGGGGGCGCACACGTTGCTGTGGCTGGCGCTGCATGCGCCCGAGCGGGTCGGAGCATTGGTCCTGATCACGCCGGCCTACGACCCGGCGACGAATGCCGACCAACGCCGCCTCGAGCACTGGGACGCGCTCGCCGACGGGTTGCGCCGCGGCGGCGTGGAGGGGTTCCTGGCTGCGCGCGCCGCGCCGGCGGTCCCGTCGGCGTGGGAGGAGTCGATCGTCAAGGTGACGCGCCAGCGGCTGTCACAGCACGAGCATCCGCTGGCGGTCGCCGACGCGCTGCAGGCGGTGCCGCGCTCGCGCCCGTTCGAAGCGCTCGCGGAGCTGGCGGCGATCGCGATTCCGGTGACGGTGATCGCGAGCGACGACGAGCCCGATCCCGGCCACCCGAAGGCGATCGGGGAGGCCT
This sequence comes from uncultured Solirubrobacterales bacterium, assembly GCA_963811155.1. Classification (GTDB taxonomy): domain Bacteria; phylum Actinomycetota; class Thermoleophilia; order Solirubrobacterales; family Solirubrobacteraceae; genus Palsa-465. The sequence goes on along the minus strand of CAWEQQ010000032.1, from coordinate 117,747 downwards.
ACGCGGCGGCGATTCCCGGCGCACGGCTGGTCAGCGACCAACCTGGGCGCTCGCCGGTCGCGTGGCAGGGCACCCAGCTGTCGAAGGTGATCGCGGACCTGGCCGGGCAGGCGCACGTGGCCTGATCAGCGGCCACTCGGGCACGCGGCTGCCCGAAACCAGGAGGGGGAACCAGCCTCCTGCTCGCCCGCCTCGATCCGAGAGGCGCGCTTGCCAGAGGCGGTCGGTCAACAGCTGCTCGGCAACTTGATCGTGAGCCTGACTTCGGTCCCGTCCGGGCTTCGCGTCGTTTCTCCGATGCGCCCAAACACCCGGATAGCTCTACTGTTAGTCGCCAGCACGTGAGCGTCGAATCGAACGACACCCTCCTTGCTGGCGCGTTCGACCAGTGCGGACAGCAGAGCGGTCCCCACGCCGCGTCCCTGCCAGTCATCGATCACCACTATCGCCGGCTCGGCCACCTCGGCGGAGGTTCGAACGTACCTGGCGACACCGACGCCCACGCCCGTCTGCTCATCGATCGCGACAAGTGCCTCATGGTCGTGGTGATCGATCTGCGTGAGGTAGGTCAGATCGCGCTCGTAAAGCCTGCTTACGGGCACGAAGAACCGCCGGTAGCGGCTTTCGAGACTGAGATGATCGAGACCCCTCGCAAGCCCAGCCTGATCTTTGGGCTCGATCGGGCGGATCAAGATCCGCGAACCGCCAGGCAGCGTCACCATCATCGCCCCGGATCGTAGACGCCATGGCTATTCGCGAAGAAAGGCTTTAGGTTCCGTTCGGCAATAAGTGATCGGATCGGGGCGGTCGGGGGGCGAGCAGCTGGATGACTCGCGCGCGGCCCGTTGCAGCGAGGCCGGATGCCGAGCGGGCCGCAAGCGCGAGGGTGCCGGCGCGTGCGTGGCAGTAGTGGCGCTACGGCGCGCACGCGCCGGTGCCGCATCCGCGAAGTCATCCCGGCCAGCTGGACGACGCGGGCGCGGCCCGTTCCGGCGAGGCTGGATGCCGAGCGGGCCGCTGGCTCGCGCGCATCCGCGAAGTGGGCCGCGGAGGCACCGTCTGCCTTGTCTGCCTGTTTCCGCTCCGCGGCGGCCCGTGAGCTGGGGCATAGCGACTGCTGTGGGGGGCTGGGTAGTTCCCCCCCGCGTCTTTGCAATCCCTGGCTGGGCGGCCGGCCTCCAGTCCGTTACAGCTGGACCCGGCCGCTGGTCGTGAAGGTTCGAGTGTCTGGAAGCCTGAAGTACCGGACTGGGTCGGCGGCGTTACGGGCCATTGTGACGAACAGCTTCTTCCTCCAGGCTGCCATTCCGGGAGCATCGCTGGGCACGATTGTGAGCTGTGAGAGAAAGTAGGTGGCGTCGTCTATGTCGGGATCGCCCGCGATCAGGTGCCGCTCGGCAGCGAGACGCAGCGCGGAGGGGACGTCCGGCTCGTCCAGGAAGCCAAAGCGAAGGGTAAGCACGGTGATCCTCTCGGCGGGGGCGCCGAGCGGATCGCCCGTGGCGCCGCTGAACATGATCTTCGGCTCGGCCACGACGCGTTCGGAGTCGGGGACGTGGGGGACACGCTCGATCCGGACCGAGACGATGATCACGTGGTCATGTAGGACGTGGTTGTGCTCGACGTTCGCGCGCAGAGCCAGGGGAGTGGTCTGCAGGTCCGGGTTCAGGAACACGCCGACGCCCGGCACGTGACTGGACCGGGAACTCGCTGCTGCGTCTAGCTGCTCGATGAAGTCCCGCATCGCTCCCTCCGCCTGGCTGCGGTTCGCGGTCACGATCTCCCGACCCTTGTGCCAGGTCATCAGCATCGTGAAGACGAGTGACCGCGATCGCTAACGGCAGCCAGCCGCCGTGCACGACCTTGGTCAGGTTGGCCGCGAAGAACGCGACCTCGACCGTGAGGAAGACGACCGCGCCGAGCGCGATCAGCCAAGCTGGCTTGTGCCAGAGCAGCCGGGCCACCGCGAGGAACAGGATCGTGTTCAGGATGAACGTGCCGGTGACCGCCACGCCGTAGGCGGAAGCGAGGGCGGTCGCCGAGCCGAACGCCGACGCGATCGCGAGCACCACCACGAACAGGATCGTGTTGATCGCCGGCACGTAGATCTGGCCGATCTCGTGCTCGGAGGTCTGGCGGATCGTCGAACCGCGGCAGGAAGCCGAGCTGCACCGCCTGCTGGGTGACGCTGAACGCGCCCGAGATCACCGCCTGCGAGGCGATCACCGTCGCCACGGTCGCGAGCAACACCATCGGTATCTGCGCCCATCTCGGCACCAGCAGAAAGAACGGGTTCGCTATGGCGCTCGGGCGACCGCAGGATCAGCGAGCCCTGTGCCAGGTAGTTCAGCGTCAGCGACGGGAACACGAGCGAAGAACCACGCGCGGCGGATCGGCGCGCGGCCGAAGTGGCCCATGTCCGCGTACAGCGCCTCGGCGCCGGTCACCGCCAGCACCACCGCCGCCAGCGCGACGAACGCCACGCCGCCGTGGTCGACGATGAACTCGACCGCATAGCTCGGCGACAGCGCCCGCAGGATGTCCGGGTGATGCGCGATCTCCGACCACACCGATCACAGCCAGCACGCCGAACCAGATCGCCATCACCGGCCCGAACAGGCTGCCGACCACGCCGGTGCCGAAGCGCTGGATCGCGAACAGCGCGCGTCAGCACCGCCGACGCGTGATCGGCAGGACGAGCGAGCCGAGGCTCGGCACCGCGACCTTCAGCCCCTCGACCGCCGAGAGCACCGAGATCGCCGGGGTGATGCCCCGTCTCCGTAGAACAGCGAGGCGCCCAGGATCCCCAGCGTGACCAGCGCCACCGCATCGCTGCTGGGCTTGAGCCTCGCCCGCTGCACCAGCGCGGTCAGCGCCATGATCCCGCCCTCGCCCTTGTCGTCCGCGCGCATGATGAAGCTCACGTACTTGACCGACACGATGATCGTGATCGACCAGAACACCAGCGAGATCACGCCGTACACGTCCACCTGCGTGACGTGCACCGCGTCGTTGTCCGCCGCGAAGACCGCCTGGACGCGCGTACAGCGGGCTCGTGCCGATGTCGCCGAAAACGACGCCGAGCGCGCCCAGCGTGAGCGCCGCCATCCCCGTCGCAGCCAGGGCGCTATGTGGAGCGCCCGACTCGGGCTCGATATTCTCGGACGGCAGTTGGGCCGTAGCGGGCACAAGCCGAACTTATCGTGCGGCGACTTCCCACGGACGGCCTGCATCCGCGAAACGGCTCGCCGGACTGAGCAGAAGAAGCGCACTCCCTCGAGACCGGCGCTGAGCGGGGGATGCCGCGGGGCGGGGAGGAAGCTCGCCGTCGCCCGGCGAGAGGAACCCGAACCGGTCGCCTCGGCGACCTACGACGGCTCTAGAGCGACCCACGACGGCTCTAGAGCGACCTACGACGGCTAGAACTTCCGGGGTTGTACTCACGAGCGCCCGCGTGACGATTGGCGGACAAGAGACAGAACTTTCCTCGCACTTCGAATAAGGGCGTCAACAGCCGGATAGCGCTCGGCAAACTCTGAGATCGCCCGGTTGACACCAGTGTGTCCGGCAAACGTGGCTGGATCTGGGCCGAGGCGCTGCCCAACTTCCAGGTCCGCCAAGCTGCGCATATCCTCCTCGTTCAACTCGAAATCAAAGATGCGGAAGTTCTCCATGAGGCGCTCTGGACTGACTGACCGCGGGATCACGACGTTCCCGAGCTGGAGGTGCCAACGCAGCACGATCTGGGCCGGGGTCCGGTTATGGCGCGAGGCGATCTCTCGGATCGCCGGGTCGTGGATCGCGTTGCCGTGTCCGAGTGGGCTATACGCCTCGGTCACGATGCTTCGCTGGGAGTGGAAGCGACGTAGGTCCTCCTGTTGGAATCTCGGGTGCAGCTCGATCTGATTGATTGCGGGCATTACGCCGGTGGCGTCGACGAGGCGTTCCAGCTGGTCGACGTGGAAGTTCGAGACGCCGATTGACCGGGCGCGACGATCGGTCTTCAGCTCCGTCATCGCCTTCCAGGTCTCGACATAGCGATTCTGCGCTGGAAACGGGTAGTGGATCAGGTATAGGTCGACGTAATCGCTCCCGAGTCGCTCGAGGCTGCGATCGCACGAGCGCAGCGCCACGTCGCGGCCGTGGCTCGAGAGCTTGGTTGTGATGAAAACGTCCTCGCGGGCCACGTCGCTGCGCTTGAGTGCCTCGCGGACACCGACCTCGGTGCGGTACGAAGCCGCGGTGTCGATCAAGCGATAGCCAGTTTCGAGCGCGTGAAGGACAGTGCCGATCGAGTCTTCCGGCGGTATGGAAAGGCCGAAGCCGAGCTGCGGGATGCGGTTTCCGTCATTCAGCGCTACCTGCGGGATCGAGTCGTTGTCTGAGCGAGTCGTTATGCGGCCGATCTTCTCACAGCTCACAGCTAATGCTGACCGGTCTGCGGATCGCAGTTTGGCAGGCACGCGCCTGCACTCGGCACTCGATCATCGCTCGGCCCCCGTAGTCTCTGCGGCCGTGGCAAGGGCCCGCGTGAACGCCTCGACAAACGCTTCGGGCACGCCGCTGGTACGCAAGCTGGGGATCAAGCCGGGCGCGCGGGTGGCGTTGATCGGCGCTCCGGACGGCTTTGAGTCACACCTCGTCGCGCTGCCGTCCGGCGTCTCGATTCGCCGGCGCGCCCAGGGGCCGCTCGACGTGATCGTCGCGTTTGCGCGCAGCCGCGACACGCTCGAACGTCAGCTGCCCACGCTCCGGCGCGCGCTGGATCCAGCCGGCGGGCTGTGGGTCGCATGGCCCAAGCGTGCCTCCGGGGTGCAGAGCGACCTCAGCGAGGCCGTTGTGCGAGAGCTCGGGCTCGCCGCCGGGCTGGTCGACAACAAGGTGTGCGCGATTGACGAGCTGTGGTCGGGGCTGCGGTTCGTGTACCGCCTGCGGGATCGCCCGCGCTGACGGGCCCTGGGGCGAGCACGTAGACCGTCGCGCAGCCGAAGCGGTGCACGGCGCTCAGCAGGATGCGAAGCGTCGGTGCGAGGTCGGCGCGGTGCGCGCAGTCGGACAGCACGAGCGCCGCACCGGTGCCGGCGACGAACGCGCGCGCTCGCGCCGGCCGCATCCTGCCGGCGAACAGGGCGCCGGCGCGCCGGAGGCGCGCCGCGTAGTCGGCGCTCCAGTAGGGGTGCCCGACCCACACGGAACGGCCCGTCTGCGACGGGACGACGATCGCGAACGGTGTCGGGGCCAGCACGCCGCCCGGTGGCGCGCGGTCGGCGATCCAATCGAGCGCGCGCGCGTCCGAGGCCGTCAGGTAATACTGGGGGACGCGGCTACGGGCGCTCTGCAGCAGCTTCTGCGCGTCCCAGGCAAGACCGGGCACGCTGACCGCAGCGATCGCCAGCAGGCCGAGGCTAGCCGGCGCTCGAAGGCGCCGCCAGCCTCTGACCGCAAGCACAGCGAACGGCAGGCTGAGTCCCTGCAGGGCGTGGGTCGCGAACGCGTCGACGGCGAAGTATGTGACGAAGCTCGCCCCGATCCAGAGCAGCAGCGCGCGCTCGAGCACGGCATCGCCGGGACGGCGAACGCCCACCGCGGCGATCAGCACCAGGGGGCCGAAGCCCGCCAGCATCACGCTCAGCGGCAGCCGCGCCACGACCTCATTGCTCGAGGCGAGCTTCCAAGCCGGATCGCTGCGCGACAGCATCTCGTAGTAGATCAGTGGCAGCACTCCCGCGAGCGCCGGCACGGCAAGCACCGCCCAGCCCTGTAGCCGGCGCCACAGTGCCAGGCCGGCAAGCAGGAGCACGATCGTCACACCCTGCCAAGGGTGCAGCCACGAGGCGAGTAGTGCTGCCGCGGCCGCGAGCGCGACCGGCCGCGCGACGGTGCTCCCGCGCCGCGGGGTCAGCGCACGATCGGTCGCCAGCAGGATGACGGGCAGCATCGCGATAGCAATCGCGCTCGGAGCATAACCCCACAGCTTGTTGGCCGGCAGGAGCTCCCAGCCGAGCAGGTAGGTCTGAAAGCGAAAGCTGCCGGAGCCGAGCTTGCCCCAGTTCACGATCCAGCTCGCCGGCGTGTACAGGAACAGCGACAGCGCGACGACCGCCGCGCGGGCGCCCGCGGGCTCGACCATCCGCCGCGCCCAGGCGAGGGCAGCTGCGAACAGCGCCAGCGCGGCGACCGGCTTCCACAGCAGATACGCGAGCTGCAGCGAGAGGCCGATCCGCCACAGCTCGCCGGTCACCAGGAACACGGGCTGCAGGAACACATGGCCGCTGGGCGCGAGGCTGAAGAGGTTGGAGACCAGTCCGTGTGCGCCGGCGTCGCGCGCCCAGGCCAGATATTGCAGCTGGTCGGCGCCGAGCACGCCGTCGGCGCCGATCAGGCCGTCGGCGCCGGTGAAGCGCTGGCCGGCGTGCGCCGCGTGCAGCGCCATCACGATCGTCGGCACGACCGCCCACGCCGCCAGCGCCGCGAACAGAACCCATTCGGCGCTCCAGAGACCGGCGCCGGCTCGACGCATGGCGCGCAAGCGTACCGGCGGCCGGCTCGCAGCTGCATAGCTGGGAGCCGGCTTCTGCGTCTCAGCTAGGCCCACCTGGGGCCCGCGGTCACGCCAGCGCCCTGCCGGCCGCCGTCAGCAGGCGCGCGCGCCGCAACGGCTTGACGACGAACCCCTTGGCGCCGATCCTCAGCGCATCGAGCACCGTCGGCGCATGATCAAGCGCCGAGCACATGATCACGCGTGCCTCGGGGTCGCTCGCGACGATCTGTGCGAGCGCCGCGAGCCCATCCTGCGTGACTTTGCTGCTGCTTGGCTGTCCCTGCCTTACGGTCTCCGTCACTTCAGAACATCGCCGCGCTGTGCGCCGTACGGGCGCGGGGGCCCGGATTTGTGGACGAATCCACGATCGGCGGCCGACCGCTCGCTCGCGAGGCGGTCGCGGATCACGAAGCTCCCGGACGATCGACCGAAAAAGCTCCGTGTTGCAATGCTCGATAATCGGGCTTATGTATAGCTGTGTCGGAGGGCGGGGTTTTCCCGTAGCGGCGCATCACGTTTCCTAGGCGCGTGGGCAGGATTCGGTTGGGCTCGGGATAGGCAGCCAACGCCGTGTCGATCTCCTGGATGTCGACGATGGCCTCGACTCGACGTAGTCATTGGAAGGGGCTGCTCGGCAGACCTCCGGCAACACTGGACCTCAAGCTTCGCCGCGGAACGGTCCGGCTCGACTCGTCACGCCGGCTGAACTTGCCCGCGACACCTGCCACTGCAGGTCGACGGGCGACACGTCGCGTCGCGGACTAGCGGTCTTCGACTTAGAGGGGCGGCCAGTCGATCCGGGCGGCGAGCTCGCCGCCGCTAAGGTTGATCACGGTGCTGCGCTCGGCCGGGTGGTATTCGGCTTCGCTGAGCCCTAACCAGCTGACCGTTCGGGCGGCCGGATCGATGATCACGACCTCTTGGACGCCGTGCTGGGCGTAGAACGGGAGTTTCTGCGTGGTCTCGTCGCCGGGCGAGAGGATCTCGACCACCAGCTTGGCAGACGGGGCGTACGTGCCCCAGCCGGTGATGTCGAGCAGTGCGGCGTCGGGGATTCGATAGTCGTCCTTCGTTCCGAGGTTGACCCCGGGCAGCGGGGTCAGGCCGGCTGTGCGCGCGAGCGGGCCGAGCAGCTCGGCGAGCTGTTGCTGAATGCGCATGTGCGCCTCGCCAGGGCCGGGAACCATGTGCAGCACACCCTGCCAGACCTCGTCGCGGCGGTCCGCGCCGGCTCGGCGGCGATGCTCGAGCAGCTCCTCGAGCTCGACGGGCGCGGGGTCCAGCACCAGCGTTGGCACCAGCACAGCCTATCGCCGGCCACGTCCACCGCCCCTCACTTGTGTCCGCTGGTGCTAGCGCGCCCGGCGGCGCTGCTGGCGAGCGGTGCGCGCGCTGGACGCCCGTCACGTCGTGCGCCGGCCTGACGGCCGGCGGCGGGCGCCACCATCTCCGGCGGGTGCGCCTGGCGGGCGTCGGCAAGCACGACCGCCTGCACCGGGCTTCGGCGGACAGCTCGAGCTCGGCGAGCCGGGCGGCGAGCTGCTGCGGCGCTCGTGAGTGTCGTAGGCGGGGCGCGCGTCGCCGTCGCTCGCGCCGCTTACGGCGCCTTCTCGTCGGCCTCCTCGTTCTGGCGGTCGGCGAGCTCGTCGGCTCCCTCGCGTTGCAGCTCCAGGACGGTGCGCAGCTGCTGCTCGAGCTGCCCGCACCCGTCCGGATCGGCGGTCGGGAGCGCGACGGCCGAGCTGTGCGTGCTCGCGCGCGAGCCGCCGCTCGTACTCGCCCAGCTGCAGCTCGGACAGCGTCGCGGTCGCAGGCAGCTGCGGCTGTCGCCGAACGCGCTCGGGTCGATCTAATGGACGTCTAGCCTGCACGGTCAGCGAGAAGAGGAGAGACCATCGTCCTCGTCGCGATCCCCGTAGGAACTACCGCGACAGCCAGAGCCAGGACTCACCGGCTGAACGGTCGTGGCGAATAGCAGACTGGACGACCGTGCCTGTCTCAGCATCGTCTGCGAGGCAATCTGGTGAGACATTCGTCGACGAATCACCGCCTGCTGGACGGGCCTGGTGCGTGAACGATCGTTTGCCTTCGTATCGGCCGCATCGCCATGATCTTCGAAGCGTAGCGTAGCCCCCGCATCCGCTCGAACGCGAAGCAGATGCCCGCGGAGGACGCCGAGCGCACGGCACAGGACGCGATCGCCCGCGCTCAGGCGGCCATCGCCGCGCAGGGCGCCGCCGAAGCCGCGCCATCGAAGCCGGCCAGCGGGCCAAGGACGCGATCGCGCGAGCCGAGCACGTCGAGGAGGAGCGCGGGGACGCGGTCGTCCGTGCAGGCGAGGCGGCCCGTGGGGAACAACGGAACGAAAAGTCACGCTAATCGGTTTGCCGATGCCCTGGGGCCATCGCGCGGCGATCTCGCCGACTACTACCCGGCGGTCTTTGAGAGGTGGCGGTAGATCGTGGGTCGGCTGACGCCGAACTCGGACGCGATCTGCGCGACGGTGTGCTTTGCGCTTGCCGTCCGGCGCGGTCTCGTCGTACATCTGCCGGGCGAGCTTGACCTGGCGGGGACCAAGCTTCGGCTTCTGCCCGCCGGTGCGTCCCCGGGCGCGGGCGGCCGCGAGCCCGTCGGACATCAGCGCGTGCTCGAATTCTGCGATCGCTCCGAAAGGATGTGGAAGAACATCCGCCCGACGGCCGTCGAGGTGATCGATCCCCTGGTCGAGCACGATGAGGTCGACGCGGCGTTTTTGGAGCAGCTTTGAGAGCTCGATCAGATGCTCGAGCGAGCGGTCGAGCCGGTCGAGCTTGGTGATCACGAGCTGGTCGCCTTCCCGCGTGGCGCACACGAGCGCTTTGTCGAGGCCCTCTCCTTGGGTAGCTGGCCCCAGGGGCAAAGTAGAGGGCTGGGTGCCACCGCGCTCGCGACACCGAAGCCATGGCCCCGGCGTTCGAGCGCAGGCTGCGATTGAAGTGCACGATCTCGTCTCGGCCCGAGATGCCACTGGTTTTTCAGTCAGAACCTGAGCCGCAGCACTTCTTGTACTTGCGACCGCTCCCGCACGGACACGGAGCGTTGCGTCCCACCTTGGTCGCTCGCCGCGGACGTATCGAGGGCCTCGCACCGTCAAGCGCCTCGACGATCTCCATCAACCGGTCGAGTGGGAGCCCCTCGCCTTCAAAGGTGGCAGTTGCCGTGTCGCGCACGACAGCGCGGTCGCCGGCGTCCTCCACGTCGATCGTGCGTTGGAGGCTCTCGCCGTTCGAGTTCGAACGGCTGATCCGCTTGGCCTCGGCTGAGAGCGCTTCGGCCTCCTCGTCGCGCCCGGTCTCGCGGTACAGCAGCACGAGCCGGTCGGCGATGTCCTCGCGGTCCCTGACGCCGGGGGTCGCGTAGCCGCGGCGGAGGAGATCCTCGGCCCGGGTGTAGTCCTTCGGCTGGTTGTTGGCGAAGAAGTGCAGGTCGGCCCAGCCGATCCAGCCCCACCCCCAGCGAGGGTCGGCCGCGAGCCACTGCTCGAACAGCGCCTCGCCCTTGTCGGTCTCGCCGAGCTCGAAGTACGACTCGGCCACCGCGCGCCGGCGGTTTTCGACCATCAGCCTGTTCTCCTCTGGGAACCGTCGCAGCGCCTCCTCGCACACCGCGATCCTCGCACGCAGGAACTCTGGATCCTCGCGCCCGGCGTTCCCCAGCGCGTCCTCCAGATCCTGGCTCCAATTGAACAGCGACTGGTACATCGAGAATCGATCGTCGAACGCCCGGATCGAGTCGATCCCAGTCAGCTCGCACAGACGCACGACGTCAGACCACGCGTCCAGCCAGACCGCCGCCGCCGCAGTCGCCTCCCGACGCTCGAGCGCGTCGTAGCCCGCCTGGATCTTGTCGCCGAGAAACTCGACGCACACCCGCTCGGGCCACCACCGCCGCCAAAGCTCGAGCAGACACAGCCACACCCAGTCCTCGTGCGGCCGCCCTTCCCTGGCCCCGACATCGCAGCGGTCAAGCAGCGGGTGCGCGAGTTCCTCAACCGACAGCGCCCCCTCGCACAGCCGCTCGAGCTCGGCGCGGTCCCCCTGCAGACCGAACCCGCGCAGCTTTTCCAACAGCTGCTCGTCGCTCAGCTTGGCAGCGTCCGCGCGCGTGAGCCAGTCGATCATCGCGTCGCGATCGTACTGGCCCGGTCGGCGCGACTCCTGGGTTACGGAGAGGCTCCGACAATCGGTCTTTGCGGAACCTCACGGCGATGGACGGCCGATAACAGGGCCGTGGAGCCCTCGAGCCGGCCGTCCGCTGGTTCCGACAAGACATCCTGGCCACGCTCCGAGGCTGTGATCGCGAACGCGATCAGTGTTGCGAGCCGTCGCGGGGCGCCCATCTTCGCGACGTCCGCGGCACGCTGGCGCTCGGCGTCGACCATCAGCGTTCGCAGTCGCGCGACCGGTAGCGCGTCCAGCCCGCTGAGGCCCTCAGCGAGCACCCGTAGCTCCCGCTCGCGCTCGAGCCCACCGATCAGCCCCGTGATCGACGGGTCGACGATCGGGCGCCGCAGCCGCTCAAGCGTCGATAGGGGTGGGGATTGTTGGTACAGAAAACCGGTCTAAGCGCTTGCGAGTTCTGCGAGGTCCGGTGTCTTCAGCGGTCGGTCTTCGCCTCGGCGGATCGTCTCGGTGAGGGCGATGTGCTCGTGCCCGAGCGGTGATAGGCGCCGGATGTCTTCGCGCTGGATCTCGTATCCCGCGGCGGTGAGCTGGTCGAGCGCTCGCTGGGTGTAGATGGTGTTGTAGAGCACGATGCAGTTGACGACCAAGCCGAGCGCGCCGATCTGCTCTTCCTGGCCGCGCTGGTAGGGCTACTGCTTGGTGCCCGCCGGATCAGTCCGCAGGAGGTCCGCCAGGTCAACGATCGCGATCGGATTGTGATCCGCAACCCTCGCCAGCGTATCGAGGGCTCGGTTCTGATGATCGGGCCAACCACGGCGGACGCGTCCTGACCGTTGTGCTGAATCCCGAGCCGCTCGATCCAGGCGCCTGGCACGTGCGGACGGCATGGGATGCGAGCCCGGCGCAGATCACCCGCTACCGCCGCGACCGGCAGTAGGTCAGAATGTATTCGTGCGACACGACGATGAGATCACCTCGGACGAGCTCGATGAGCTCCTCATCAGCGCCGAGCTGCCCGAGACCAGCCTACGCGAGGTCCTGGCCGACTTCCGGCCCAACCTCACCGCGCTCCGCTGCACCGCCACGTCGAGCGCTACGGCCCCGAGGCCGCGCAAGACTTCGCGCCCGAGCCGGTCACCGCGCAATGGCGCAGCCAGCACGTCCTGGTCCCGGTCGCGCTGCAGCTCGACGGGCCGCTCGTCGACCTCACCGACGTGCCGACCCGCCAGGAGCTCGAGGATCGCCACCTCGACCGGTTGCTCGAACACGGCCTGCAGCACCTGGACCTACACGAGATCATCACCAGCCGGCGCCCCATCACGCAGACGATCGCCGCCGACCTGTTCGACCGGGGCGGGCGCCAGCGCCGTCCGCTTCCCCTCCCGCCTGGACGGCAACGCGTGCGTTGCGCTCTTCGAGAGCCGCGGCACCGCCATCATGGCCGGAGCATCCCATCGCGCTCACCGACCCGGCGCCCGAGCCGCTCACCAACGTCACGGGACCATGGCGGCTCATGCTCGAGCCCGCACCCGCGCCCATCCGCGACTGACCGCGCCCGCCGCTGGCCCGAGAGACATGCCCGCTCCTCCCCGCTGGACATCGCCGCCGTGATCGCGTACTGCGAGCAGCGTGTCCCCCCGCACGCGCTACACCAGGTGCGCATGGAGGCCGTCGTCGACCGCCACGCCGTCACACTCGTCGAGCGCCGCGCGCCATGGCGTCCCGAGTTCGGGCCAGAGTGGACCAGCAGCCCCCTCGCGCGCCTCCGGTGGAGCGTCAGCCGCCGCCAATGGACGCTCTACTGGCGCGATCGCAACCACCGCTGGCACCGCTACGAATACTCCAGGCCCACGACTGAGATCGCGGCGCTGCTCGAGGAGATCGACCGGGATCCCACCGGAATCTTCTGGGGCTGATCGCCGCCAACTCGACTTGATCACGCCCCGACCCGGTGGCCCCGTCGACGGGACGTCTCCCCAACCAGGCTGGCAGCTGCATAGGCCCAGTGCTTCGGTCCGTGTCACGAGGGGCAAGGTAGCGTCGTACTAACTCAGCGTTAGACGCGGCCACATTCCCCGCTACAGGAGCTAGTACTTCCGATAGTGGCCGGGGGCAGGGACGCGGCACTGCCGCGGTCTCTGCCCGCTGTTGGCCGGCCCGTAACGGTCCCGTTGTCGTTTGTCAGTTCGGACTCACCCGATGCGAAACGTTCCCCCACGGGCGGTGACCTGCTCGGCACGCGGCGCCCGCGGCGGAGAACTTGTCGGCCGCGCCATCAGCGCTGGTGTTGAGGCTCGCGTCGAGTGCTGCGGTGAACTCCGGACGAGCGCGCCGCGCGCGACGAGCCCGACGCTGGCGCGAGCGGCGCGTCGGCGTCGTGGAGCGCGCTCGCGATGTCCTGGTTGAGAGCATGTGCAAAGCGCCGGCCGGCTCGGGTGCGTTCGTCGAGGAGCGTTGCCGCGCGCTCGATTGGTAGCTCGAGCAGAACGGCGCGTTCGCGCAGCTCGGATTCCAGGATCGGTGCGAGCTTGAGGCTCCTCGCGGCGGTTAGGCTGAGGTGTCCGACGCACCGTCCGGGTCCCGCCACCCGCACGCGGCGGCTGGACGTGCCGCGGCGAACGGACGTTTGGACGGCGCCGTGGAGCACGATCCAGAGCGTGGAGTGGGTGTCGATCGGGGTGCCGCGTGGGGCGCTCACGACGCGCAGACCGTCCCGTACGGCGGCGATCTCCGAGCGGCTGAAGTGACGGAAGAAGATGATCTGTTCCAGATACGAGTCGGGGATCTGGCACGGTGTCAGTGGATCAGACAGAGAGCCTTGGGCGGGGACGAGGCGATGGCTGGCGTGTGGTGCTGGGGCGAGCTCGGCGGCGATCGCGAGGTAGCGCGCCAGAAGGCGCTGCCGGGCTGCCTCGCGCGCTGCTGGCAGCGACGCGCCCGCTGGTGTTCGTGCGATGCCGACCGCGCGCAGTTCGCTGGCGCTGGCCGATCCTCGCTGATCCCCAGGCGTCCCGCGACGTGTCGTCGGGATGTCGCTCACGAGCTCGCGGGTGATCCTGGACGGCGAGATCGTCGCGCTTGAGGGGTCGCCGCTGGCGGGCCGGCGGGCTAGAGCTAGACCGAGCGTCAGCGCGCTGCGGTCGAGCAGTCGGTCGCCCGGGTCGGTAGCGGTCAAGCGCGTATCGATGTGCGTTGCGCTGCGAGCCTGGGCGAGCACTGTGAGCTCGCCGTCGAGCTCGCGCGTCGCCGCGCCGCCCAGCGGCCCCGATCCGGTCGCCGCGGCCGGCAGGGCGCTCATAGCTCGAGCTCCTGAAGATCGATCGAGAGTCCGCCATCATCGTTGGGGCTGGCGACCAGGATCGAGTATTCGGGCGCGCGCGCCCACGTGGAGCGACCTGCGGTAAGCGGCTCTGAGGCGACCACCAGTGAGCTCGTTGGGCCTTGGAGCGTGGCGCGCCCGTCTTGGTTGCGCCACCCGTTACTGATCGCGGTGGCGTAGTAGAGCGTGGTGTAATCGTGTTCGCGCTCAGCGGCGAAGAACGAGTCGTCTTGCGGGTACCAGCCGTAGTCGAACACGAACCGGGTGGCGACGAGGCTCTGACCGTCGCTGAGCACGAGGTTGATCGGCGACTGGGTGTCGATCCCGCGACGCTCGCGCACCTCGCGGACGATCTCGAGCGCTTGGCGCGCCGCCGCCGCCATCTCCGACGCCGTGCATGGCGCGAACGGGTCGTCGAGTTGCGCGAGCGCGAGCGCGTAGAACCACTCGCTGTCGGTCGTGCCCTCGATCCGCGAGCTCAGCGCCGGTGGGATGTGCTCGAGCAGGTCGTAGCGCATCCGCGCGAAGTCGAACAGGTCGCCGTTCATCGCCAGCGCGAACGCGGCTCCGTCAAACAGGAACGGGTGCGCCTGCTGCACGCCGACCCGCTCCCCCGGGTCGTAGATGACGCCTCGCACGTGGGCGAGCAGCGCGCTCGCGCGTACCTTCGAGGCCAACGACTTGAGGTTGCGGTCAAACGTTGGCACGCCCGCCGTGCGATAGGTGAACGGCCGCGCGGGGTCAGGCGAGTCTTGATCCCACGCCGCCAGCCCGAACCCGCCGAGATTGAGCAGCTGCATCATCCGCGGCTCGGTCGCCTGGCGCACAAGCGACAGATCCGCCGCAAACAACAAGTCGTCGATCAGCACCGGCGAGCCGAGATACGCAAGGACGCGGCACATCAGCACACCGCTCCAGGAGTCGCTGAGCGCGCCGAACCGCGACCGTCTCGACGCCGCCAACCCGAGTCGTGGACCTCGACCAGCGCCTCGGACACTTCCGGGTGAAGCCTGATCACCCGTGTGGCGGCTTCAAGCAGCGGCTCACCAACCAATCCCTCACAGCCTGGTGGAATCACCACGACGACCTCAGCGCCGTGCTCTCGAGCGGCGGACACGGCGGTTGCGTAAGGCTCGCTGCCAGCTAGCAGCACGACCGTCGTGAGCTCGCGGGCGAGCCGCACGAGATCACGCGCGAGCGTGGACTGGACCCCGTTGGATTGATCGCGGTCGCTGGCGACCGTCCCGGGTTTGCCCGGCCGGCGCGGCGCGCGGACCGTCCTGAGGGCGAACCCCTTGGCCCTCAGAGCGCTGCGGTAGTAAACCTGCCGCCAGCGCTGCCGACGATCGGCGCCGATCGTGTCGTAGATGCGACGGCCCGGGCGGCGACCGGCACGGCTCCGGGAGGCCTCCAGCTCGAAAGCGACGATCAGCGAATCGATCAGCCTCGAGATCTGGCATGCGTCGATGCTGACCCGGCTGGCGCTGATCCTGGATCCAGAAATCATCTGGTTGCTGCGGGCCGCGCAGCGACGAACATACCCGGCGTCGACGAGCAGAACGGTCGACGCAGTCGGCGCTGGCGCTAGTCGGGTCTGGCGAGCGTACGTTGGTTGCATAGCTCCTGGTCCTTCGGTCGGGTCAGTTGAGAGTTCGGGGTTGGTGGAGGATTCGTGCGGATTACCGGGTTACGCGGCGGCGCCGGCCGGCTTTAGTAGCGGTAGATCCCGATCAGGGTGAGCAGCGCGTTTCCCAGCGCCGCCCAGACGGACAGCCGCGGCTGGCTGGCTGCCGGGCACCTCGGGTCCGACCACGCGTAGAGCCAGAGCGCGGACTGCCGTTCTTCTGCCAGCCCGGAGGGCGCGATCAGCTCACGCTCGACGGTGTCGAGCGTGTCGCCGCGCTCCAGTCGCCTGGCGATCGCGGCTCGCAGCTGCCGCATGCGATCCGCGTCGCTCGCCGCCTCTGGTTGGTTGGGCGCGCGGTGCAGGTGGCGGCGGAACGTGTCGAGCGATGAGGACTTGCTCGTGCTCGTCGAGGTGGCGGCGGAACTCGTCGAACCTGAGGACGTGGCCGTGTTCGCGCGTGAGTTCGCGCAGTTCGCGGTCGAGTTGACCCAGAGCGCGGTTAGACGCATCAGAACTTGTCATCGAATGGTCCGTTTTCTGATCGGTGGTGGTGAAGGCTTGGGCCGCCCAGCGGCGGGGATCGCAGCTGCGGATCGGTTGTGGCGCGTGGGGAACAACGAAACGAAAAGTCACGCTAGGCTAGGTGCTTGGCCGGCTCGTCGGAGTCTCAGAACGTAGTTCGCGGACACTCACCACGAACTGCGATTTCCCTGCAAACCGCCGCAATGCAACCTGCGGCGCGCCGATCAAACGCGGTTCCCCGCTCGCGATACCGTTCAGCAACGCCGGCGGGCCGTGCTTGCCCCCGCGCGCTTCCCATGTTCCCATTGCTCCCACCGGAATACTTGTAACCATTTCCGGGGGGATGCGCCCGAGAGTGCAAGCGCTGCGAACGGTGCGCATCTCACCAACGCACCTCCTTCGTTGGTGATCGTTGTGAGAAGTGACACGGCCGCGCCCTGTGCTAAATGCCCAGCAGTGGCGGAGCCTGCCACTAGAGCGTGGCCACTGCACCTGGGTAGGGTCGGCGGCGTGGCGCCCACCGACTTCTACCCTATGTCACCTACCGACATACAGCACCACGACTTCGTCGTCGTCAACCCGAGTCATCGCCTCGCGCGCGCTGGTTTCGTTGTCGAAGCTGGCGAGCAGAGCACCATCCCACACTTGAACGAGTGCCCATCGCCCGGGCCTGGACTGCAACCGCGGAACGCAGCCGCGTCTAGCGCTTAGCGACCGTTGTCGTGCTGTTGCTACGGGAGCCGTGTGGTCTTCGTTTCGCTGGTGGATGATGATGCTGTGCATGAGCTGTGTTCGCCTCCTGCCACCCCGCGTCGCGGTTTGGCGCGTCGATCATTTGGTGGCGCAAGTCTGCGGGTCAGGTTGGTCGCTTCGCGTCCATGAGGCCACCTACATCGACCCCTGATCTTGCGGGTCAGGGTCGAACGGGTCCGGATGTCAGGGCGCCGGCTCGAGCGCCGCAGCGAGCTGCGCTCGGGAGGTCACGTCGAGCTTCTGGTAGCTGCGGTGAAGGTGCGTCTCGACGGTCTTGACGGTCACGAATAGCGTCTGCGCGATCTGCTTGTTGCTGATCCCCGTCGCGGCCAGCTGCGCGACCCGCCGCTCGCTGGCGGTCAGCTCGTCAGCGCCGGCGCGGATCACGTCGCGAGGAGAGGCGCCAGTGGCTCGAAGCTCTTCCTCCGCGCGTGTGGCCAGCGGCGCTGCGCCGCATGTCCGCGCGAGCTCGAGTCCTGAGCGCAGCGGTTCGCGTGCCTCGCGGCGCCGTCCGGTGCGGCGCAGCATCGCGCCCAGTTCGACCAGCGCGCGGGCGTGCTCGAGCTTGCAGATCGAGCCGTCCAGCACCGCTACCGCCTCGCGCAACGACTCCTCCCCGTGCTGGTCGCCTAGCATCAGCCCGCGTGCGCGCAGCGCGGAACCGAGCGCTCCCGGCGCGCCCCACCGCCGCGCCAGCTGCACATCCTCCTCGACCAGCCTCGCGGCCCGCTCGGGCTCCTCGCCCAGCGCGGTCAGGCACAGCGCAGCGTGCGAGCGCCACCCGATCCAGCGTCGGCTTCTTGGCTCGAACCGGCGCGCCGTCTCGAGTGTCACCTGCAGGCTGCCACGCGGGTCACCGCGGGCCAGCAGCAGGCTGGCTCGGCTGCTCATGAAAGTGGAAGCGTGCCAGCCGTGCCGGCGAGCGACCTCGTCATCCGGCAGCGCCACCCGCGCGAGCGCCTGCTCGGCACCGTCGAGATCGCCAGCCTCGAGCTGCGCGCGGACCAGAAAGCCGACGCGCGTCGGTCTGACGAGCTCGGCTCCCCACCGCTCGCCGGCGTCCACCGCCTCGGTGCCGTCGAGCACCGCGTCGGCCACCTCTCCGCGGCGCAGATGCGCCTCGCAGCTGAACAACAGATCGCCATGCAGTGCCAACCCATCGCCTTCTTGTCGCGCGCGCTCGACCCCGCAGCCAAGCCACACGATCGCCTGCTCCGAGTCGGCCTCGATCAGAATCCGTACTGGCTGCAAGAATGCCGGACCGCCGTTGTTCTCTTGTAGCGGCAGCCCGTCCGCGAGCAGCCACTCGGCCCGAGCGGCGAGCTCACCCGCCGATGCCTCGCCTCGATATGCATCCGTCAAAAGCAGTGCTCGGATCTGTCGCGCACCCAGTCCCCGCTCGTGCTCGACGGCACCCAGCTGCGCCACGACCCGCTCGCATCGTGGCGCCAGCGACGGATCGTGGTAGCCGGCGACGAGGATCATCGCCTCCAGGCGCCGTCGCAGCTCGAGCTGCGCATCGCCAAGCCGGGAGAGGGCCTGCTCGGCTACCGCGACGGCCTCCTCGGTACGCGCGGCGAAGGTCAGAAGGAAGGCGAGCTGGGCGGCGATCTCGACATAGCGGCCACCGTCGGTGGTCAGCTCTAGCGCCTCGCGCAGATGCGCGAGCGCCGCCCGGCCGTCCACCAGCCGCTCAGCCCTACCAAGCTCGACTAGCAGCTCGGCGCGCTCATCCGCCGGGCACGGCTCCGCCAGCGCCCGGCGCAGATACGCCACCGCCGAATGGCTCGCACCAGCCGACAGTGCGACCCCTGCGGCCCGACGCAGCGTCGCGCACACATGCCCGTCGCCCGCCGGATCGGCCGCTAACAGCTGCGCCGAGACCCGCTCAGGCACAGCGCCAGCAGCCTCCAGCAACGCTGCCGCCTGACGGTGCAGCCGATCGCGCTCATCGCGCGCGAGATCCCCATAGATGGCGTTGCGAACGATCGGGTGGGCGAACCGGAACCCCTCCTGCGCAGCGAGGATCGAGACGCCCGCCAGCTCGCCCGCCGCCCGCCGCACCTCGCTGCCCGACAACCCCGCCAGCGCCTCAAGCTCCTCGACCGAAGCGCCATCCCCAAGCACCGCCAGCGCAGCGGCAACTGAACTAGCAGCCGCAGACAGCCGACCCAGACGAGCCACGATCGAGCGCGTCACCACCCGCGGACCCATCGCCAACACAGCCTCGGCGCTGTGCGCGCGAGGGGCGATGTCTTCCTCCACGAGCTCATCGAGCAGCGCCCGCAACAGAAATGGATTGCCGCCGGTAGCGGTGTGACACGCCGCGCAAAAAGCCTCATCCACGCCTCCGTCAAACCGCGCCCTCACCAACACCGCGCACGCCTCACCGGACAACGGCGCCGGAGCCACCGGCCGCGTCGCCACATCCGACGCCGTCCCCGCAAACAGCCTCTCAGGCTCCCACTCATCAGGCCGGGCGCAGATCAAAAGCAAGACCGGCAGCTCCACCAACCGCGGAGCCAAAAACGCAAGAAACCTCAACGACGCCACATCCGACCAATGCGCGTCGTCGACCACCACCAACAGCGGCCCCTCATCGCTCAAATTCGCAACCAACCAATACAGCCCATACAACGTCGCGAACTCAGAACCAGAAGCGCCCTCTGTGCCATCGGACGTAAGATGCAACGCCGCCGCGGCGCCGCCCGCTCCTTCCAACAGGCGCTCACGATCCGCACCCCTAGCAGCCCGCAACACCCGATCAAACAACTGCCGCACAACACCATAGGGGAAATCCCGCTCCAACTCACGGCCAGCAGCACGAAACACACGCACCCCCCGCGACCGCGCCGCATCCCCAGCCGCCAACGCCAGCGTCGTCTTACCAATCCCCGCCGACCCCTCCACCAACAACACCCCACCCGCACCACCAATCGCACCTTCAAGCGCACACCCAATCCGCTCGAGCTCCCGATCGCGCTCGAGCACACCCACTACGTCACGCTTCGTCTCAGCCGCGCTCAACCCCCGCCATTGTCCCGCCCGCCCGCCCGCCGCGCAATCAACGGCACGAACCTCGCGTTCCGGCCCAGTGCTCGGGTCCGTGTCAGGAGCCGCAAAGTCGCGGCGACTAAGACTAAGACACCTTAGAGGACGTTTCCGTCCGGCGGAACGTGACGACTCGTCGGGGACGGCCGTGGATCGTGGTGCCGGCACTCGGCCAATTGCCCGACCCGCCGAACATCCAGGCGCTGCACGCCGAGATCCAGCGTCGACACGGGATGCTCGACCTGCTCGCCGTGCTCAAGGACGCAGACCACCTGTCCGACTTCACCGCGCAGCTGACCTCGGTCGTCTCGCGGCAGATCACCGACCCGGTCGCCGCCCGGCGGCGCAAGCTGCTGGTCGCGTTCGGGATCGGCTCGAACATCGGGATCAAGCGGATCGCGGAGGCGACCGACGGGCACCCCGCCGACACGGAGGCCGCGCTTCGCCGGTTCCGTCGCCTGTACTTCACCCGCGACGGGCTGCGCCGCGCGATCATCGAGGTCGTCAACAAGACGCTCCTAAGCTAAGGCGTTTCAGCAGTCAGCACGGCCAAGACATAACCGTTGACCGGACTCTTCTCCCATTGATCGCCGCTGCGTTTGCACGTCGTACCAGGCTCAGCCGCCAATCTGGCACGAAGCTCATCCGCCGCTTGGCGTGCTACCACAACACCCTCGACCTCGTGCTCTCGAACCTCGCGTTCGACTTGTGCTTGTCTCTTCTTCCAGCTGCGTTTGATTGCTCTTGTTTCCCAGTCCGACGGGCGGACCGGGAAACTTGGCGATCGACTCATCCACTCGCGCGTTCGTGCGTCGATGCCCGCGAAACACTGATACTTGCACAGCTCACATAGCGGTCTATCGGGCGGCACCGCCGGCTCGTTGGGGAACCAGTCGCGTGCGTCCCGAGCGCAGCTGGCGCAATACCGCAGGCCGCAGCAAACGCATGTTTCCGTCGGCGCAGTCGGGCACTTGGGGGCGGCGCAGATTCGCGCCTCGACTGCTAGCGACATGGGCGACTAGGATTGACCGCAAGCACCACGAGGCAGTACGTGAGGACGCGCGTCAACGGCGCGACGACCGCTACCAGCATCAGCAGCGCGCATGACGGCCACCACAGCTGGCTGCGAAGCGGAAATACCGCGGCGACGAGAGCCGCCGCGTACAGGACAACGCCGATCTGCGCTGACAGGCGGCGCCTGAGCACGCGGTACAGCCGCGCGGTTCGCAACAGCGCCACCGGCGTGATCGCGGCCAGCAGGGCGCCGCCGATCAGCCCGATGACCGGTGGGCCGGCCGAGCCCGCGCAGAGGCAAGAGGACGACCGCGGCGACTGCTGCAACGCCGACCAAGGCTGTGATTCCCCAGAAGATCCCGCAGTAGAAGCGCTCGGACAGTGCGACGAGCTCCGCGCCCGTCCCTACCAGGTCGCGACTCGCCATAGACGCCGTCGCGATGCGATGCTGGCGGCGGGGGCTGAGCACGGCGGGCGAATCAGGGCTCATCGATGCTCACAACCGGCCAATCGGGGTGAACGGCCAGCGCTGCCAGCTGCCGCAGGGTGCGTGCGTTGGTCTTGCGCTTCGTGTGCTGGATATGGGTCCGTATCGTGGCGAGCGACACGCCCCATTCATACGCGAGCTGTTTGGGCGTCATTCCGGCCGCCAGCCCCTCGACGACCTTGATTTCGGAGGCCGTCAGGCCGATCCGGGCGGTGCGTCCAGGCGCAAACAGCGGCTGCGATCTCCCTCGGTGGGCTGTCGCGTCGCCCAGGGCAGGCGTCAGCGTAGGCGCGCCGTTCCGGATCGCCTCGAGGATCGGCACCGCATTCGCGACGAAGCGCTTGAACAAGGCGGCAAGCCCGAGCAGGCTCAGGGCGGCGAACGGATAGGCGAGTGCTTGCCCGATGACGCCGGCGAGATCGCCGTGATGCGCAAGTACCGCGGGAGAGTACGCGGTCAGCACGCCGGCGCCGTAGCCGAGGACGAGCAGCGCGACGCAAGACCAGACGATCCGTGCTGGCGCGACGACGATCGCGATCCCGATCGACGTCAGGGTGAACGCGATGTACGGCCCATTGACAAAGCCATCCCCTCCGGCAACGACGAGCTGTGCGCCGGCCACGCCCACGACGAGCCATGGCTGCCGCCACAACGACGCGCACACGCGCTGTCGCTGCCAGAGGGCAGTCGCAGTAGCGAGCACGAGCACCAACCCAACGGCCAGCCGCCGGCCTGGAAGAGCTCCCAGACCATCAGCCACCGCCAGCACAAAGCTGCCGATAGCTACCCAAAGCGACAACACCAGCGCGCTCGTCAGTACGCTTAGCGGCAGCTCGGGGCCCATCCCGGCAACCGCCAGCGCTGATCGTTCGCCCCAGCCGCGGTGTTGTCGGATGGTCCCCGCTGGACGCGAGCACGAGAATTCAGCTGTTCCGCTTCACCCATCCCAGCCGGACCGCACCCACCAGCGGTCTTTCGTCCCACCCGATTCGACGCAGTCAACGTTATCGCCAGCAGACTGACCGCGAACATGGTTTGGTTACGACGTCGTCGAGCCTCCCGAACGGTCGCCGACTGGACTGTGCTCGTCGACGCTCGATTACGCCCAGCCCGGTCCCAGTGCTCCCTCGCCCGTATCAGTGCCGGTCCACCGGGCGTGTCCGCCCCCGGGTCTTACTTGGAGCGCGGCGACCGAGAGTCTTGCGGGCTGGAGCGATCATGACGCCGTGCTGCCGACAGGGAACGAGGTTCGGTCTCGGTCGGGTCCGAAAAACTCGATTAGACGTATTAGATCCTGACGCCGGGTAGTTTCCAGCGGTTTTTGCCGTCCGAGCCCCGGTTTTAAACGTGACCCGAAATGACGAAATGAGCTGTTTCGGGAATAGGCAGTCGCGGTGACCGGGCTGCGGCTCACGCTGACCTCGGCGGAGGCTGGCGCAGAGCTCGAGCTCGTCGACGCCGAGCTGGTCACGAGCGCCGGGCCTGCGACGTCCGCTGCTCGGCTGTCCCCCTCCCCGCCGCCTTTTGCCCCGGCGCTCGCGTAACCTGTTCGCCGAAGCCGAGCGGATCGCCGCCCGCGCGGCGAGCGCGAGCACGCGCCGGCAGTACGCGGCGATCTTCCGCGCCTTCGGCGACTGGCTCGCCGGCGAGCTGGGCCGCCCGCCCGTGGTCGGAGATCTCGACGTCGACGTGATCGCCGCCTACGGCCGACACCGGCCGTCTGCGGCGGGCGCGGTGGCCGCAGGGCGGCGCCGGCGACCGTGCGCGTGTACCTGTCGATGGTCCGGGCGCTCGCCCGCGACCTCGGCCTCGAGGAGGCGGTCGACGGCGTGCGGGTGCCCCGCCACGAGCCCGGGCCGCCGGAGACGCTCACCGACACCGACTACGCCAACCTCCTGTGCGTACCCGATCGCCGCGCGATCGCCGGCAAGCGCGACTACGCGCTCTTGCGCGTGCCCGGCGACTGCGGCCTTCGCTCCGCGGAGCTGCGCGGCCTAGGGGCCCGCGACCTGCGGCGCCCACGCGCCAACGCTCGCCACCACCGCCGCTACGTCCGCGGCAAGGGCGGGCGCCAGCGCGAAGTCCCCGTCCCCGAAGCGGTCCGGCAGGCGCGCGAGTGCTCAGCTATCCCGGACCGCGCATTCGACGGGGTAAGTCGGTGATGTACCGGGTTCAGATCGCCAGCCCGCCAGAATCAAATATCGAGACGCGGTCGAGAGCTCCAGCCGGCTCGCGGCGTCGCCACGACCAATGGCGGAACATCGTCTCGCGCTGCTGCGCGTGGACGAGGTCAGACATCCGTCAGCGCGGCACTCACCCATCATGTAGATGCTCGCAGTGCCGATACGAGGTCTTATGAGCCGCTGGAACGATCGTCGATTCACGGGAAGCGGCTTTGCGCAATCGATGCTGTTGCACGGTCAGCCGCTCCTGTCCTCTGGACCAACAGTCGAGCGATTGCCGGCGATCAAGATCGCGGGACCCTTTCGCAGCAGCGAAGTACGCGGCGCGGTCACCGTCTGCTACCGCCACCCTGATCTCCCCGAGATCCGCTGGCGGCATCGTAAGACCAGTGCTCGTTGCTCTCTTCTCACGGTGTGTCGTGCGCTCGAGTCGATCGATCCTGGACCACCTGATCTCGACAGCCCACCAGATAACGCTCGGCAGGAGACGGAGCGGTGGGCTCGAGCGGCGCAAAATGAAGTGGCCTCCAAAGTTGCACGTTCTAAGCAGGGATGATTGCCTGCTGGCAACGCGTCGAGCCCGGTCGCGGTCCTGCTAGGCGTCCTCGAGCGGAGGCCAGTCGATCCGCTCGACGAGCTCGTCTGCCCCCACGTCGATCAAGCCGCTGCGCTGCACGGCGCGGTACTCGCCTGCCTTGAGCGCCAACCAGTCGACTGTGCGCTGCTGCGGATCGACGATCAGCAGCTCGTCGACGTCGTGGGCAGCATAGAACGGGAGCTTGTCAAGGGTCCGATCCCCGGGAGACAGGATCTCGACCACGAGCGCGGCCGTGGGATGCCAGACGCCGGATCTGCGCTCGCGCTGCAGCACGCCGTCCGGCACCCGATAGTCGTCGGGCTCACCGATGTTGACGCCACCAATCCGCGGGAAGAGGCCGGCAGCGCGGGAGGGCGGTCCGAGCAGCTCTGCGAGCTGCTGCTGCACGTCCATGTGCGCGCCTGAGGGAGTGGGCATCATGTGCAGCACACCCTCCCACACCTCGTCGTGGCGGTCGGCGCCGCTCTGGCGCCGGCGTTCGAGAACGCCCTGGATCTCGGCTGGCGGCGGGTCGGAAAGGAGCGTGCGCATCACAAACAAGCGTAACGACGCGCGCACTTCCTTCCGCCGATGCTCGATAACCCCCTGACGACCAACCCGCAGGCGGGCGCTCGGGGATCAGCCGGCGATCGGCGCGCACGAGGGCGCTACGTGTTCGCCGGCTCGGAGCCCTCGATGCTGCTGGCCCTGTTCGAGGACCGCGCACGGCCGCTCTACGGACAGGCCGACCGGTTCCGGCTCGAACGGCTCGATGTCGACCCTGCCTACGACTTCATCTCCGAGCGCTTCAGCGCAACCGGCAAATCCGCCGGCGAGGCCGCGATCGAACTCGTGCTCGCAGCGGACGGACATCCGCGACGGCTGATGCTGCTCGCCCACGTGCTCTGGAACCGGATCCCTCACGCCGGCGAAGCCACGACCAGTGATGTCCGTGGCGCGTACAACGAGGCCCTGCGGATGGTCGACCCAGAACTGCGCTACCTGTGGGACTCGCTCACCCACAACGAACGCCGGGTTCTCGCGGCGCTGGCATCAAGCTTCTCCCCCTTCCAGCTCGAAGCGCAAGCCATGACCGGTCTCAGCACCCGCAGCAGCGCCGCCCGAGCGGTTGAGACGCTACCAAAGCGATCATCGAGCGCACCGATCAGAACAGCCTTCGCATCCTCGACCCGATGCTCTCGGGCTGGGTCCGTCGCCACGGGTCCGGCGGCCATGGGGGACGGCGCGGGCGTCGTCGACCTCCGATGGGACCGAGTGTGGCGACGCGCCGTCCGCGCTCTGCCATGGACGGGTCGTCCTCGATCCGCAGTGGCGTTAGGGGCCCGGGGCAGGAGCTGAGCACGACCGTCCTGTCGTTGCGGGTCGACGTGGTGGGAGGGGGTGGCGACGCCGGAGCGAGGTCGTACGACGTGGAGATATGCCGCAACGCGCATCTATGGCTTCGTCGGGGCAGGTGAAAGAGGCGCCGAGCGGCGGAGGGGTTGCGGCTAATCCCGGATCGTGGTCGCGCAGGTCTACGGTTGATGACCGGCCGCGAGCGCTCGATACTTCGATTATGTTCGATGTAATCGACAGTTCACGATCTAATGATCCTGTGGTCTCTCGTGTTGGCGTTCTCCGTCTCGCCCCGGCTGTCTGCTGGTGCGGTTGCGCGCCGGCGGCCGCTGCTGATCCTTGCGCTCGGCGCGCTCGTCGGCTGCGTGATCACGTTCACCGGGGCGCTGATCAACCTCGTTCTCTGGCCAGGAAAGGACGCCGCCTGCTGATCATCGAAGTTCTCGGCCCCGGCTGCAGACGCTGCGAGGCGCTTCACCGCACGACCCGCGCCGCTGTCGCGCAGCTCGGGCTCGACACGCCGGTCGAGAGGGTGCACGACTCCGCGCAGATGGCGCGCATGGGCGTGATGGGCACCCCGGCGCTCGCCCTCGACGGCCGGGTGCTCGTGACCCGCCGCGTCCCGTCGGTCGACAAGGTGCGCGAGCTGCTGGCCGCGGCCGTGGCATGAGCGTCATGGAAACCATCCTCGTGCCAAAGCGCAAGCGTGCGCCGGGCGCACCGCCCGCGGTTAGCCCGGCGCGCCCGTCGCTCGACGCTGAGCGCGCGACGCGGCTGGCCACCTATGCCAAGGCATTGGCGGACCCGATCCGCGTGCAGCTGGTCGACGTGCTCGCCGAGCACCCCGGCGAGCTGTGCGCGTGCGAGCTGGTGGGGCTGTTCGATGTCGCCCAGTCGACGCTCTCGCATCACCTAAAGACGCTCGCCGACGCCAGCATTCTCGAGACCCGCCGCCAGGGCCTGTTCGCGTACTACATCGTCCGCCCGCGAGCGCTGGCCGACCTCGCCGGCTGGCTTGATCACGCCGCACAGGCGGGAGCCCAGCCATGACCAACTCGCAAATACCTGCAACGTACGAGCGGATCGCGGATCTGCCGGTGGTGATCGACGGCTACACGCTCGATCTTCTCTCGCGCCGTGTCTCGACCGGCTTTCGACGGTTCACGACCGTGTTTGCGCTCGCCGGCGCCGGTCACCACGGCGTCGGGGAGGACGTGACCTACGAGGCCGCCGAGCATCGGCGTGCTCATAGCGCGGGGCCGGTCCTGCCGCTCGCGGGCACGTGGACGCTGGAGACGTTCTCCCGGCACCTGGGCCGGCTCGACACGTTCCCGGATCGCCCTCCCACGCACGAGGTCTCTCGCACGTATCGGCGCTGGGCGCTGGAGAGCGCGGCGTTGGACCTGGCGCTCCGCGAGGCCGGCCGGTCACTGCACGAGGTGCTTGGACGCGCACCGGCGCCGGTGCGGTTCGTCGTGTCGCTGAACCTCGGCCCGACGGTCGTGGTGATCGTGGCCGTGCTCACCACGATCGGAGCGCCGCTCGCGCTCGCCGCCGGCGTGCTGTTCGCCTACACGCTCTTCAGCAGCGACCGGGTCCCCGGCGAGAGCGCACGTCAGCCCCGCCAACGGACGGCTGCTGCTGCTCGCCGGCTACGCCGCGCTCGGGATCGGACTGCTGCTGTTCCTGCTGATCGCACCCCACAGGGACGCAACGATCGACGGGGCTGACTCGGAGGGCGAGACCCCGCGGAGCTCCCATGCCTGCTCAAGCAGGTCGTAGCAGCCAAGCAGAAAGTGGCCGCTCCCGCATGCCGGGTCCAGCACGGCGACGCGATCCAGATCCAACGGCGGGCCGGGTTCGCTGGCCGGGTCAACGAGCAACGGTAGCTCTTCGAGCAATGGGCTCGATGGGTTACTCTCAACGAGGCGCCGGCCCAGGGTGTTCTGTACAAGGAAATCGACCACATAGCGGGGCGTGAAGAACTGGTTGCGGACGGCGAGCTCCCGCGAGCTTCGCGGGGCTGCCGCCTCCCGCATCAAACGACGCTCGTCGCCGGTATTGAAGAACTGGTACGCCCAGCCGAGAGTGTCGGGCGCTAGCCAGACGTGGACAGCTTCGCGGTTGGCCAGCAGCGCGACGAGCTCGTCGAGGCAGTCGTGCTAGGGGCGAGGGCGAGAAGCGGGTTGCGGGGGTCAAAGAGAGCCGGTGCATCCGCGGCGAGCTCGTCGCCACAGAGCAGTAGGTAACCCCAATAATCGTCGCCGAGGATCGGCATGATCTCACCAAGATCCTGGAACCCACGCGATTGCCGACCGCGAGCGAGTGATTCGGGCAGGAGGCCGATCGCCTCCGAGATACGAATTGCCAAGAGCCGGTTCAGGTGGGTGAACGCCGCCTCCCGTAGCAGGCGCGCGACGGCCGCTGGTTTCCGTCTCGCCGACGGAGCGAAGGTGGTCGATGATCTGAACCAGGTCGCGGCGGGTCGCCCTATCAGTGGCGTCGTCAGCAAGGGCGTCCTCGCTTTCGATCGTCCCGTCAGCATGAATCCCAAAGCGTCCCTCCGCTTGGGCGCCGAGGTCGTCCTCGAGCAACGAGCGCGCCCGGATGACGAGCCTATCGAGCTGCGTACGTTGCGTGCCGTCGAGGCCGGCGGGTGAAGTTGTTCCGGTCATTGCAGCCGCACCTGCTTTCCGTCGGCCAGCTCGGCGACAGCGGCTTGGCGTATACGGTCGAGCGCGGCATCCACTCCAGCTCTTCCTCCGTTGTGATGGGCTCACTCACGAGCTCCATGACATGAACTCGCGCGAGATTGCCGGCTGCCTGGAGCTCTTCGAGAACCCGAGCGGCACCGGCGGTACGTGGATCGACGAGCTCGAGGCGCGCAAGGAGCTCAGGAAGCGGCAAGGCGGTCGGCTCTGCGGGTGGCGTGAGCTCGTCGAGTTGGCGCAAGGCCTCGTCGATGTTGCCGCTGTCCATCCCCGCGAACCGGGCTCGGATCGCCGCGCGGGCTTCCTCGAGTCTGGCGGTCATCCGGGCGGCGGCTTCATTTGCGGCCTGCCGCAGGGCGTCCTGAGCCTTGACGGTCAGGTCCTTGATCGCACCTCGGTGAGCGAGCAGATCGCTCGTGGCCAGAAGATCGGCGAGCTCTCGGACGGCCGTTGAAGCGGCCGGAGGGATGCCCTCGCCGCCGGCCTGCACCTCGCCGCGGGCCTTGCGGACCAGCGGAAGATCGTCGTCGAGGGTCTCGACCATTTTGCAAAACCGTCTGGTGGTCTGCGGTTAGGTCGACCCACGCCGCGGCGGTGCTCGTGACGATGTCCGCGTCGCTGGCTTGCCTGAACGACCCGACGATATTTTGTAACCGCATGACGGCCTCGGGGACAGAGAGATCGGCACCCAGCAGGCCGGCGCGTATCTTGGAGCAGGCTTCGCCATCTTCAGCGAAGAACGCTCGAAGCCCGGCCGCGAGACCCGCTACGTCGATCGGAGGCTTTGTGCCAGTGAGCTTCCCGAGCTTGGCTGCGAGCTCCACTCGGGTTTCGACCGCGGGACCGGAGGTCGGAGGGGCGAATGACGACCCTCGGAAGTCGTTGATCTTGCCGAACACGCGCTCGAGCCGATGATCCGACGGATTGCCGATCTTGGCTCCCTGGTAGGTGACCTCGAGCAGCCCGGCGCGAAGGGCGGCAGCGGCAAGAACCTGTGTAACCTCAATCGGGGCGCCGCGTGGCGGAGCCGCCAGCTTCGCGGCGAGCAGGCCACCGGTGACGGCGTGCCCCAAGCCCATCTCGATCTTGACCACCTTGAGTAGGTCATCGAGCGGGCCGGCGTCCATCGCGAATTGGTGTCCTCGAGGCGTGAGCCGGACTAGACCTATCCCGCTCTCGGAGAGCGCCTCGTTGACCGTGCCGAGATCATCGGTGCGCAGCACGGTCATCACGTCCTTCGTTGACAGCTGGGCCGCGAAGCTGTCGAGCCGGTCGTAGATCTCGCTGATCCGCTCGGCCATCAATTTCTGGGCTGACGCGGTGAGCGTCCCGAGTGGGGCATCGTCGACCTTGCCCCGGAAGATCACCTGTCCGCCCGTAACGTCGCGGGCTAGGCGCTCCGTCAGCTGACGCTCGGCTCGGCCGAGACGTTGGCGTTCTTCGCCGAGGAGTTCGACCTCGGCGGCGGTCTTCGAACGCGTGTCCTTGGCCTTGATCATCTCATCGCTGCGGTACCACTCGACGATGGCCAAGTAGGTGTCGTCGCTGAGGCTGTAGACCCAGCTCACGCGGCTCTTGGCGGTGTCTTCACGGGACTGGTTGCGAAGTTGATCGCGGCGGGTCCCGTCGGCCTCCTCGATGTGGGGAGCGACTTCGCCATCGGAGAGCTTCTCGCCGTCCACCCATAGCTCGACCTTGAACGATCGTCCCTTCGTTACGCTTAGGCCGCCGAGGGTTTGGCGAATGATCGTCTTGCGGATGCGGATCGCGTCGGCGGGGCGTGGCTCCTTGCCCCGTCGTGATTTCTCCCAGTCCTTCTGTTCTGGCGATTGGATGTGGTACCCGTCGTCGCTCGATCGGAGGCGATCATCGGTCACAAGCCTGGCCATTGCGTCCGCGACCTCGGCGCGGCGGTTCTCGCCCTCGATGCGATCGTGGAGGAGGACAGCGAGATTTCC
Organism: uncultured Solirubrobacterales bacterium; assembly: GCA_963811155.1. Taxonomy (GTDB): domain Bacteria; phylum Actinomycetota; class Thermoleophilia; order Solirubrobacterales; family Solirubrobacteraceae; genus Palsa-465. The sequence goes on along the minus strand of CAWEQQ010000032.1, from coordinate 87,485 downwards.
CTCGGTCAGCGGAAGGGCGGGCACGTCGGAGCACAACGCGACGGCTCGCATGATCTGCGTGTCCCTCGCATCGTCGCCGTACTTATCAGCGACCTGCGCGATCTCGTGTCGCCATGAGGTAGGGATGGCCTCCTCGAGGCTGTGAGACGTGTGAGCGCGCGCACCGGCACGAGCACCGCACGTGGACCAAGCGCAAGGTCAGGGCGGCGCTCGCTCGCTGGGCTGATGATCTCGGCCGACCGCCGACCGCCGAGGAGACCGCCCTACCCGGCACGCGGGTTCCCTACCGGGCGATCCAATGAGAGCTCGGCAGCTTCAGCACGGCGCTGAAAGCCGCCGGGCTGCCCGCGCGCGAGCCCGGCCACCGTGCCGGAAAGAACGGGCTGCCGGACCGCGCCGAGCGCCCGTGGGCCGATGGCTGGCTGCAGGAGCGCTTCCACACCCGCGATCGGCGCCGCAAGCCGAACTGCCGGCTGCCGCAGCTCGAGCTGGGTCTCGGCTACCGGCCGCTCACCGCGGCGCAGCAGCGCGAGCTGCGTGCACAGTGGCTCGCCGCCCGCGTGATCCTTCACGACTTCGCTGAGCGCCGTTGCTGCTCCCGGGAGATCGTGATCAACGTGCACGTCAACCTCGACGAGCTGCTCAGCATCCTGTGCGCCGCCGTCGCCTTCTCCGACGACGAGCACCTGTGGCGCCTTGCGCTCCCGGACGGGACCGTGGAGGGCGGCCAGTGGGCCGGGCCGACCACGCTCAAGGAACTCGCGCTAAGACCGGGCGGGCGGTTCTACTGCCAGTACGACTTCGGCGATAAGCGGCAGTTCCACGGGCGGCTGCACCAGATCCCCGCGCGCGTCGGACCCGCCCTGTGGGCGCACGCCCGGCTCACCGACACGCCCGCCGCCCAGTACGCCGCCTGGAGCAAGGCGCCCGAGCAGTACTCCCACGCAGGGGAGTGGTGAGTGAGCAGAGCGCCTTCCACGGTTTGTCCCGGCTCGCCTTGCTCGCCCGCGTCGTTCGCCTTGGTGTTAGGTCGCCGAACGCCGTGACGCGCGGCTCTGGGCGGGCGAACTGCAACAAGGGGCACTTTTGAGCGCTTATAGAACGATTCGCAGCTCTGGCTTGCCAGTGTTTGAGGGCTCAGGGGTCGGCTGAGGATCGCCAGAGCCGCCGGCAATCGTGAGGCCGAACGTGACGCTGTTGAGCTCGTGTGTGGTGATGTGCAGCTCGCGAGCGATCCGAGCGCGCGTGATGCCGTCGTCGCGAAGCCTGGCGAACACCTTCGGGAGGATCTGCGAGGTCTCGTGCTCGATGCCGCGGGGTTCGCCGTCCCGGTAGCCGTGCCGTGTGAGTTGGATGTAGGTCGATCGGACTTGCCAGTCGGTGAGGAGGCCGAGCCGGTGCATCCGGTGCGCAAGATTCATCGCCGAGACATTCCACCGGCGCTTGGCGTGGATGATCTGCGCCGCGGTTGCTGATCTCGGCGCGTCGGCGAGCAGGCTGCGTCTGGGCATCAGGAAGGCGGCGCCGAATGCCTGGGCTTCGTGCTCGGCGAGGCGTCCGCTCGGGCCGCCGTGGGCGTGCATGACGAGGTGTCCGAGCTCGTGGGCTGAGTCCATCCGGCTGCGCTCGGCAGTTTTGTAGCTGTTGAGGAACACGTACGGGATCTCGCCGCGCCAGAACGAGAACGCGTCGACGTCGGCGCATTCTTGCGCGAGCGAGTAGACCCGTACGCCGTGTGCTTCGAGGTCATCGACGATTTGCCGGTGCGATTTGTCAAGGCCGGCCCGAAAAGTGGACCCATTGCGGGCCGGCGACGACACGATCGCTCGTGCTCGACCGCTCTAGCGGCAGCTCCGCACTGGCGCCACCTCCCTGCCGCGACACGAACCATGGCCACACTGATCGACACCGCCCGCGACCATGGCCGTCGCCTTCCCGCCAGCCGATTCCTTCCACGACACCTGGTCATCGGGCCGCGTCGTCGGCTGACGATTGAAGGATGCTGGCGATTCGCTGTCGGAACTCGGTCATCTCCACCCGGGCGCGGGCCGCATCCTCTTGCCGCTGTCGGGCAAGCCACTGCTCGCGGTAGCTGGGGGAGATGCGGCGTAGCAGGCTGACGGGTTGGCCGAGTTGCCGGCACGTTCGGGCCGCCGCAACCGTCGCCTGAGGCGCAGGCTGCGGTTCAGGCCTTGATGTTGACAGCGCCGCGGCGCGCCGCCTGTGCGGCGGCATCGCCATCGTTGAGGGCGGCCGCGCCGGTCTTCCCGTCGCCGTCGCCGTTCGCCGCCTTGAGAGCGGCGGCGGACACGTTCGCCGGGGTCAGCCGTGCCTGCGCAGTTGTCACCGCTGACTGAGTCGCCCGCGATTGCGGGGCGGTGGATTGGGTTAGCGGCGTGACCTGCGCCACGGGGGTGATGTGCATGATCCACTTCCTTGTAGATGGTGCTGACACCAGGTCGATCGACCCAGCCGAGTGTCCCCAGAAGTCGGTTTGGACAAGTGTTGGCCTCTTCGGGCGGTTCATGAGCACACTCTCACGATTTGCGACGAGCGGTCCCGCAGCTTCGCGATCGCATGGGCAACGGTCAAGCCGCGGGGCAGCCGCACGACCTCGACACTTGGCGCGGCTGTGAACGCCGTACGGATACTCATCCTCGTCGCTACGTCCTTCGGCACCGACGCGATCGGGCCCGGGGCGTAGCCGACCACCACCTCGCCGGGGACGTAGTCGGCGGCGCTCGCCGCGCCCGGCGCGATCGTCGCTTCGGTTGCGAGCAGCACCACGCATGCGAGCGCGCCGGCAGCGAAGCGACGAGCGAGGAAGATCGTGTCCACGGTAAGCGGCGTCGCACCCAGCTGCGGGTGGGCTACTGGAAGTTCACCGGGAACGACAGCGTGTTGTGGGTGAGGACCGTCTCGCCGGGGACCTGCTCAACAGTCGCGCTCACGGTGTAGGTGCCTTTCGGCGGCGAGGAGTTGAGTGTCACCGCCGCGGTCGCTTGCTGGCCAGGCGTCGTCTGCGGGACGAGCGCCAGGCCGCTGACCGACGTGCCGTTGACCGACACCTTGACGACCACGTCTGTCTCGACGCTCTGACCGTCGTTGGTGAAGGTGCACGTGAACGTGGGCGGCGGGCTCGCGCGGACCGTGTTCGTCGCCCCCGCCTGCAGCGTCGTGGCGCCGACGCTAACCGAGTCGATCCGATGTCCGTGGACCCCGGGTGCGGGCTTGCCGCTCGGCACGGGCAGTCGTACGCCGAGCTCGAGGGCGATGTACGCCGGCGTCAGCCAGTCGACGTTGGGCAAGGAGTGGCCGCTCTCGATCATCGCGGCGTTGATGGCGCGGGGGGCGACCCCGGCGGCGTGCAGCGCGCTGACGACCGCCGGCACGGTGTAGTCGCTGTAGAGCACGTCTGAGGCGTAGAACCGCGCCATGTCGCCGGCGATCGCGTCGATCGCGTCCTTGCTGGTCGAGGCCTTAAATGCCGGCTGGATCTTGACGGCGATGTTCGCGAGCGCATCGCGGCGCATCTGTAGCGCGAGCAGCAGGCAGCTGTGCGCCGCTCTGACTGCGTCGGGAACGTCAATGCGGCGCGCGCGGGCGAGCGCGATGTCGGTGCTGTCGCGATCCTGGTTGATCTGGTTCTGCACGTTCATCGCGGTGTCAGAGCCGCCCCCGCGCGAGAGCTCGCTGAACAGCTGGGTGGCGGTCTCGTCCGACGAGCGGATCAGCGCCGTGACGTGATCGGAGTAGTCGTTCAGCGCGCTGTTGCTCTCGCCGGCCTGGCGGCCGTGGATTCCGAGGACGATCAGGAGCACGACGATCAGAATCGCGACCGCCGCGACCGCGCGGCGCTGCCGGATCGTCCGCCGGCCGGGCGGCCGTCGGTGACCACTCCCCGAAGGCCGGCGCCCACGCGGTCCTGAGCGACGCGCTACGCGCGGTTCGTCGGCCTCGTCGAAGAAAAGAAGGACATCTTTCTATCGCCCGGTCGTGTGGCTGCCGAGAGCGGGAACGTCTTACCCGCGACGTGACCCCCTGGCCTACGTGATCACCACGACGACCTCGGTGGCGGTTCCCGCGGCGGCTTGTGTGACTGGATCGATCGGCGCGAGCTTTGGCGCTCGTCGGGCGAGCAGGCGGGCGAGCCGCGCCGCTTGGGCTCGCGCTCCGGGCGCGTAGAGGATCCACAACCCGGGTGGGCGTGACTCGTCGAGGTTGCCGACTGCGGCGATCTTGACTCCGCGCGAGCTGAGCTGCTGCGCGAGACCGCCGCCGGCGCCTTGGGTCGAGGTGGCGTTGAGCACCGCGACCGGCACCGCCGGGGTAGCGTCCGCGGAGGAAGGCACGGCGTGGTATGACGCCGCGGGCTTGGTCGTGTGATCGAACGCTCCAGTCAGGAGAGCTAGCAGCAGGGCACCAGCCACAGCGACGCTCGCCACAGCGGCGCCGGCGATCCCGGGCATCGGCAGCCTGAGGCGCGGTGGGGCACCCGTGCTCGCGCTCGAGGACGCGTATTTCGTGTACGCGGATGCAGACGGACCGGCCGCGGACGGCGAGGTCAGCGTGCCGTCTGCGGTTGCGGCGCTGAGCCGCGCTTGTAGGTGCGAAGTGGCGTGCAGCTGGCCGCGGAGCTCGGACAGCTCGCGGCGGCGGCGCAGCAGCGCGAGGCACAGCAGCGGCGCGGCCGCGAGCGTCAGCAAACCGCCGATCGAGCCGATCGTCTGCGCCAGGGTCGTCCTCGTCGCGGCGCCGATCCGCGCGGGCACCACGACGGCCTTCAGCCTCGCGTGTTGCGACGACGCGCCAGTCGAGCCGATCGGACTGCGGGGGGTGCCGATCGGCTCGGTCTGCTCGGCGATCGCCAGCAACTCGCCGTTGCGCACCACGTCGGTGAGCGAGTTGTGAACCCAGTACACGGCGCCGTGGTCAGACCAGGCAACGACCATCAGGTGCTGGCCGGAGTAGTACAGCGAGTAGGTCCGCCCGGCGACGGTGACCGTCTGGTCGGGGTTGGCGAACATCGGCGCGCCGGTCCACGTCATCCCCTGCACGTCGTAGTACTGACCGACCAGGCCGGCCGAGAACACAGCCACATACGCGGGGTAGCCGGTTCCGTCGAGGGCGTGGATCAGGTAGTTGCGCAGGTCGACCGGAATCCCGCTCTGGTACCCGCCCGCGTCCTGCACGCGCGGGTATTCCAGCGAGAACGGCAGACTTGACGCCATTCTGCGCGCCTGCGCGAGCTGAGCGGAGGTCACCGGCGTGAGCGGCAGCGTCGCAGCCACGCCGTGGCGGTGGACGGCCCGTGCTTGGGCGGCAGTGCTCCGGGTCGGGATCCTGTCGCCGCCGTTGAGGAACGAGTTCACGCTGGCGTCGATCTGCTGCGGGGTCGCGGTGTCGCACGAGCAGGGGTTAGACCCGGTTGGCTGGAGGGTGACCTGGAACTGGACCTGGCGCACGCGCAGGGTCTCGGCCGAGATCAGCGTGCCGAGCAGGTTCTCGACGCCCGACTCCGACTGCAGCGACTGATCGACCTGCACGGTCTGGCCGAAGATCCGCTCGAACGTGTGGATGTTGGTAAGCAGCGACGGTCCGTACTGCTTCTTGGCGTCGAGCAGGAAGTCCTGGTCGCGCGCGTCTCGAACCAGCGACGTGTCGGTGTGGCGGTAGGAGACGAACTCCAGCGCCTGCGTGCCGCACAGTTTCTGGTATCCGGGCTGCAGGTTGACACTCGTGTAGTCGGTCGCCGGGGTTCCGATGTTCACGTTGTAGTAGCGCTCATCGATCGTCGAGTACACGCACCGGATCTCGTTTACCGCCCGCACGAAGTTGTTGAAGTCGATCATCACCACGTGGTTGACCGACAGCCCCGTCAGCGCCCGGATCGTCGAGACCAGCGTTGTGAAGCCGCCACACGTGAGCGAGTAGTTCAGGCGCGAAGTGACCGGACCGCTCGGGCACGGGATCGTCACCATCAGCTCGCGCGGGATCGACATCATCGAGATGTACGGCTTGCTCGGATCGATCCGCACGAGCAGCATCTCGTTGGAATGCGGCAGCACCGGCGTAGTGGTCGTGTGCGCGCGCTGATCGTTGCCGACGAGCAGGATCGTCTGCGTATCTCCAAAGCCGGCCGGCGCGAGCACGCCCGGGGCGACCTTGACCGCATGATTGATCCTCAGATCGCTGGCCAGCGTCTTGATCTCCCCCTTGATCAACACGATCGTCGTCGCGGCACTGAGAACGACGACCAGCAGGCAGCCGACCACAATCCGCCACAAGCTCGGGCGGCGTGGTGCGTCCGGCGGCGGGGCGGGGGAAAGCAGCGGGCCGGCGGGAAGGTCGGGCCCGAAGGGCGGGCGTCTCGGCGGAGCAGCGATCCCGCTCACGGCCAACCCTCACCGACGCCGCCCGGCCCAACTTGCATGAAAGCCTGAAGCATCGTGCATATGATACGGAGCGTGCCGCCATTGGGTTGCTGTCCTCAGGGGCAAAGTGACCGCTGGTCGCAGCTTCAGCTGGTGACGACTGTGCGCTTTGCCACGAGCACGGCTCCTGCTTTTGAGCCGAGAGGCGTGAAGCGCGCGCAACCGCGATTGGGTTCGGCCTCTGGCTGGCCGTGGCGAGCCTCTGACTGTCGCGTTTACCGGCGCCGATCGCCCGGCCGCAGGGCGCCTCAGCGAGCCGGGATGTCAGGGCACGAAGCGAAGCGTGATCAGGTTCGTGGCGCCGCTGGCGCCGACCGTCTTCCCGGCGGTGATGACGACAGCGTCCCCGCTTGTGCAGTCCGTCGAGGTCGGCCGCTAGCTGCAGCGCCCCGTCGAGAAGTGCGTCGGTGTCTGGGGAGTGCTCGAACATTGTTGGGACCACTCCCCACTCGAGCGCCAGTTGGCGGGCTACGCGCTCGTCTTCACACAGAGCGTGCACTGGCCGGCGCGGACGGTATCTTGCGCACTGTCTCGCCGTGCGGCCGGTGCTGGTCGGAACGACCAGCGCGGCCGCATCAACATCGCGGGCGAGCGCGACCGCGGCATGCATGACCGCCTCGTCGGGACGGGGCGGTGTTGCGTGGGGTCCGCAGTAGATCTCCTGGCGTTCGGCGATCTCGGCGATTTCTGCCATCGTCCGTACCGCCTCAACCGGATAGGATCCAACGCCGGTTTCGGCGGAGAGCATTACAGCGCTCGTGCCGTCCATGATCGTGTTGAACACGTCGGCGGCCTCCGCTCGGGTCGGCAGCGGCGAGTTGATCATTGACTCCAGCATCTGCGTGGCGGTGATGACAACCTTGCCCTGGTTGCTCGCTTTGTGGATGGTCTCCTTCTGCATTTCCGGAACGTGCGCGATGCCGGCCTCTACGCCGTAGTCGCCGCGAGCGACCATGATCGCGTCCGCAACGTCGAGGATCGCATCGAGATGCTCGAATGCCTCTACCTTCTCGATCTTCGCGACAATTCTCGCCGAGCTTCCCAAGCGGTCCAATAGCTCCCGTAGATGGTTGACATCCGCGGCGCAGCGGACAAAGGACAGCGCGACGAAATCAGCGTCGCATTTGGCGGCCACGCTAGCGTCGAGCTCGTCTTTCGCCGTGATTGCAGGCGCCATCGTGTGGGCGTGCGTGACGTTGACGCCTTTGCGCGCGCTCACCGTCCCTGGGACGCTGACAACGGCGGTCGCGATGTTGCCGTTGACGCTCATGATCTGTAACCGCGGTGTTCCGTCTCCGATCACAACTTCGGAGCGCTCGGTCAGCAGCTCGCAGAACCCGTCGTACGCAACCGTGAGAACGAGGGGGTCGTGTTCGGTGCCGCCGCCGGGCTCTGTCAGCAGCACCTGCTCGCCGGTTTGGAGGGTGCGTGCTTCGATGTCCCCGGCGAGGCGGATCTTCGGTCCTTGGAGGTCGAACATCACGGCGACAGGACGTCCTGCTGTCGCTGCGGCGGCTCGCAGTTCGGCGCTGCGCCTGATCAGATCGTCAGAGGTGCCGTGCGAGCAGTTGAGCCTCGCGCAGTCCAACCCGGAGGCGATCAGCGCATCGAGGCGGCCATCGGTGGACGGGCCGAGCGTCGCGACGATCTTCGTTCGCCTGAGCGGCGCGGTCTCCTTCGCTGTTCTCGTCCAAGCTTCCAGCGGGTCGCTGATCGTCATCGTCGATGCCTGTCTTTCAGATTCGATTCAAGTCTTTCATGTTCATCTCTAACTGTACGTCGCGTCAGATGAGTAAACCGGCGCCGGCCATAACTCGCGCTTCTGCGCCGCCCACGTGAACGACCGGCGTGGTGATCGTCGTGTCGACCGTATGGCGCTGGCGCACGAGGCGGCTTATCAACGACGTGAGCTTGGGTGGGATCCGCGGGCGGCCGGCGTCGTGCTGATCCCGGGCGCGCCGCTCGGGACGATCACGACGGCGGTGCAGGCGCTTGCCGGTGTGCTGCTCCCCAGCGCGACCGTGTTCCTCGTGCTGCTATGCAACGACAAGGCGGTGCTCGGACCGTGGACCAACCCGGGATGGCTGAACGCGATCGCCGCAGCGATCGTAGGGGTGCTCGTCGTGCTCTCCGCGATCCTGACCGCCACAACACTGTTTGCGCACATCCGGGTGACGCTACTCGCCGAGATCTCTTGGGCACCCTCATCGCCGGGCTGACCGCGCCGGCGTCTACACCCGCGCGGGTCGTCGGCAATCGGATGCTCAAGCGACGAGCGGCGTTCCGCGCGAGGACTGGATGATTCCGCAGCTCGAGCTGCTCGAGCGGCCCGAGTGGTCACGGACCCCGCACCGTCAGCATGTACGCGCTGCGCGGCTACTTGGTGCTTGCCGTCGCGGTGCTGATCGTCAAAGCGATCGAGGTGGGCATCGGGCACTGACCGGAAGATCGGAGCCGAGCGCACGCAACTGCTCACTCCGTCCACAACCCGTTCACAGCCGGGGGCGCGTCGAGGATCTGATCGTGAGGCTAGGCTCGATGCCGGCGATCAGCTGCCGCCGGTCACAGGCTTGAAGGCGCGGATCGGGGGTCGCGAGCTGTTCGTGCCCGCGGACCGGATCGTACGACTGGAGCCGCAAGCGGCGCGCTCGTCGACCACGAAGCTGAACCTCGCGGCCAAGGACACGGGGCCCGACGCGCCGCCGAGCACCGGCCCGGGTAGCGGTGCCGCCACGCGCGAGCGCTTTGTGCTCGACTCTGCGCGCCTCGGCGACATTCATGGCGCGTTCGGCACGATCGGAGATCGCGATGAAGGCGATGATCGCGATCCCGATCAGATTGGTGGAGCGCTTGTTCACGCGGGTGCCCATCAGGCCACGGTCGTTGGCGAGCATCACGACGAAGATCAGCGCGACCGGCAGCAGGACGGTGGCGAGCACGTTTGGCGATGAGCGCGATCGAGAGCAGCGGCGCGCCTGGGATCAGGATGATCGCGGCAGCGATCATCCGCGACGCCGAGGTTCGCGGCGTGGAAGGTCACGCCGTGTCGCGGCGAGTTGTTGAAGCTTCGCGCCACGCCGATGCATTCGCCCGCGGCGTAGCGGTGCTCGCCGAGATTGTCAAGACCGCCACGGCGCCGGCCTCGATCAGCCCGAGCGCGAAGATCGCGGCCGCCGGGCTCCCCGATACCGTGCGGATCGCGGCCGGGAACCCGGCCCCCGCCAAACCCTGGATGCTGGCGCCGTTGTGCGGGAGCAGCGCCGCGCCGGCGACCAGCGCGCCGATCCCGAAGATCGCCGCGAGCACGCCACCGGCGATCGTGTCTCAGCGACCATGCCTGATGTCGGCCGAGGTCATGCCCTTGTCTACCGAGGCGCTCTGCTGGAAGAAGATCATCCACGGCGTCACGGTCGTCGACGCCAGCAACAGCAACAAGATGTTGAAGCTGCCGGTCGGCAGCGGGGAGAACGACAGCGCTGCGCCGACGGCGCCCAAGTCCGGCTTGGTGAGAATCGCCGAGATCAGGAACAAGCCGTTGAAGAGCGCCATCCCCAACACGATCCGCTCCCAACGCCAGTAGCGCCCGCCGCTCATCGTGAACAGCGCCAGCGCCACACCGAGCGCTGCGGCGACCGGCGCGCCGAGCGTCGGCCTGGCGAGGTGCTGTTGCGCGGTGATCTGCTCGGGCGCAGCGTGATCAACGTCGCTACGGCCCGCTTGGTCAAGGCGCGCGAGGTCGAGCTGGTATGCAAAGCGGGGCGGTGGCGGGTGGCGGGGATCGACCCGAGCGTTGGCGCGGGCGTCAGGCGGTTGCTGCCGCGGCGCTTTCGCGGCCACGAGCGCGAGCACGTCCGGTTCGTGCCTTGGTCTGAAGTCGAGCCGTTCGTCGCCCACGTCCCGACCTCGCGCCTGCGGCTCGCGTCGCGTCGCCTGGCACGGCTTCATCCCGCGCAGATCGCCGATCTCGTCGAGGCCGCATCGCACGAGGAGGGCGAGGAGATCCTGCAGGCAGTCGCGCGCGACAAGGAGCTCGAGGCCGACGTGTTCGAGGAGCTCGACGACGAGCACCAGGTCGAGTTCCTGCGCGAACGCTCCGACCCGGAGGTGGCGGCTGGTTCTGTCGAGGCCGGGGGTGACCGCCCCAGCCCCCGGCTACTGGGCCCCGGCCCCCGGGTCCAGCTCAAGGCAGCTCACGCCGGCACGCCGGCGGGTCCAGCCGGAGCTGGCCCCTGGAACGCGCCGGGCACCGGCCCGGTAGCGCCACCGCGGCCGTAACCCCAGTAGCCGCGGAACCCACGGTGACCGAAAAAGCCGCCGCCTGGCGTCTTGCCGTTGATCTCGTCGGTGATGCGGGTCGACAGGGTGCTCAGGATCTGCTTCTCCTGGCTGCTGGAGATTCGCCCGGCGGCGACGGCGTGGTCTAGCCGTGACTTGACCGACGCGACCATCGCCTGCTGAAGACCGTTGGTTGACTTTCCGCGCGAGCTCGCGATCTGAGCCAGCGTCCTGCCCGACTGGAGCTGGGTCAGCAGCTGTGCACGGGTCAGGCCGAGGTAGCTGGCGGCCGCGGCCAGAGGGCCGTCGGCGGTCGGTGCGCTCTGGCCGCCGCTCGCGCGCGGCGGTGCGCCGAACCACATCGGGCCGATCAATCCCTGTTCGACTCGCTTCGCGATCGCGTCCGCCTGTGCCTGCGTGAGTCTTCCCGCCTTGACGGCGGCGTTGAGCTGGTCGCTCACAGCCGCCTTCAGCGCCGAGGTCAGCTTCGACTGCGGAACGCCGAGGCGGTTGGCGAGATCGCTCAGCAACGCCTGGCGCGGGGTGACGGAATTGGTCGACGAACTCTGGGTCGCCGCGTACGCGCCCGCGCCTGCAAGTCCCGCGACGGCGACGGCGGTCGCGGCGATCGCCACATTCCTCTTGAAATGCACTTTGAACCTCCTTAGGTCGAGCGGCCGACTCCAGTCGCCGCGGTCAGGATCATGACGATCGATCTTTAGAGGTCCGTAAGACGTCAGTAAGACTTCACCGCGGCGCAGGAGGATCGTCTGCAACCTGGGCGGCTTCGGTGACGTCTGGACTCGGCCGGGCATCACAGCCGGCATCGACCTCGCTCTGGGCGTTGGCAGAAGAACACCTGGCCCAAAGGTTGCGCTCGCAGCCGCGCGCGAGCTGGTGGTGTTTCTCAAGCGACGCAGTGGCCAGTCCCAACTCAGCAGCGCGCTCTCAGCCCAACAAGTGCCCGGCCCGAGTTGCGCGACCTCCAGGCGTAAATCGCAGGCCACATGGACGACGATCTCACCGTCCCCGGTGGAGCGGGCGGTAATAGCGAGCGCTCATTCGACCGCGCCGTTCACCGGGAGGTTCGGCGTTGAGCTCGACCGAGAGCCCAAGTAGACAGAAGCCACCCGGCCCGGAATGGCGAAAACCCCGCCATTCCGGGCCAAATCACGCTCCACCAGCAAAAACGGCCCAACACTTCGGCCGGCATCCCGAAATTCGACGTCGCCCAACACGGATGATCTGCCGAACATGACGGCGACCGTGCAGGCGCGCCGGGCGGCGCGCCGCCTGGAGCAACCCGGGGTCGGGCAAGGCGATCTTTCAGCCCGGCCGCGTGGCGTGAGCAGCTCGGCCGTTTTCAACAACCGCTTGGTAGGCGGCGATCCGGCTGCCGGGCGGACGAGCGAGCGCGACCAGCTCGTCGAGGTGCGGAAGCTCGCGGAGCTACGCCGGACGCTGCAGCACAACCTGGTGGCGTGCACGGAGAATCTGGCGGCGCGGCTGCGCGAGCTGGCGGGGTCGACGCCGGCAGCCGAGCTCGAGCGGGAGGCATGCGTGTCGAGCGAGAAGCTGGCGCGCCTGGTGGCTTACGGTCGCCGACACGCCGGGTCGATCGAATAGAGCGCGGCGCTCAGCCAGCCCAGCGGTTGCTCGGGTGGCTGTCGAGCTCAACCTCGCTGAACGACCCTTGGTCGGGGAGGTAGCGGCCCGATACCCGGGTATCCGTTGCCGAACGTGTCTGCGAACTGCAGTTGGACGTGTACGGGCGGGTGCGGCGTTGCCACGTTCTAGGTATTGAGCCCGCACATCCCAACGCTGATCGGTTCCGAGCCCAGTGAGCTTCGCGGGTGTTTCGAGCGGCTGCGACCCGACGGACGGGTTGCCTTCCTGGTCGAGCCATTCGAGCCGAAGACGAATATCCAGAGCGGGACCTGAGCCGATGTTCACGACGGGCACGATGACCGTAGCGATCCGGGATTGGCTGGACGTGGTGATGTCCAATTGTTGAAGACCGGCATGACCCTGGGTAGCTGCGCCTGAATCATCTGTTGCTGCCCCAGCTTCACGAGGTCCCCGGTCTAGTTCACCATTCTGAACGTCGCCGCCGCGAGCACGAGGGTGCCTAGCGCGGTGGCCGCCGAGGCCCAGGTGTCGATGGCTGCGATCGGGATGGGAACCATTGCCGCCGATAATCCTGGGCGTGTCGGACGCTGCCCGGCACGACTAGTACTAGTCGGTGCGCGGCTGAAGCTGGCGGTCGATCGGGCGTCGCATGCGTTGTTTGCGTTCGATGACCGGGCGCGCGGGTTGGCGCCGGCGGTGCGCGAGGTCGGGCTGATGGAGGATCCGCACGGCCGGATCGTCCAGGCGTTCGATACCTGAAGTGTCAAGTCCCGGCTCTAGCGGGCTAGAGTTGGCCCATGAGCGCGACCGTGCATCCGAGCGCCGGCGCAACCGATCCGGCGCAGCTGACCATCACCTACACGGATGGCGAGGACGGGTGGGTGACCGCGCAGATCGTCGAGTTTCCGGCAGCGATCTCGCAGGGCCGGTCTCGGCACGAGGCGTGGCTGAACGTGCTCGACGCGTTGCACGACGTGACGCACAAGCCGACCATGTCGGAGCGGGTTGCGTTCACCGTGCAGGCCCGGGTCGTCGAGCCGCTCCGACGGCTGCCCGACTCGTTGCGCCGCGGTAGCGGGCGTCGCCGCTGAGTGAAGCGGCGCGATCTCGAGCGGTGGCTTCGCGGCCACGGCGCCCGGTTCCTGCGCCACGGTGCGACCCACGACGTGTGGACGCGGGACGGGTTGACGGCTGCCGTGCCGCGGCATCGCGACATTGCGCGTGGGACTACGCGCGCGATCTGTAGGCAGCTCGAGGTGCCGGACCCGCGCTGATCCACGTTTGTGCGCGCGCTTCAGGCGGCGGCTGCGAGCGCCTGATCCACGTTTGTGCGCGCCCTTCAGGCGGCGGCTGCGAGCGCGACGTCGAACCGGTACCACTGCCCGCGGACGGGCTGGAACGTCACCGGTTGCGCGTTGGCGAGCATCCAATGCCACTGGCCCGGCTCAGCCCATTCGCTGTCCGAATCGCGGACGCAGTCGACGAGATCAACGCTAGGCGCGCCCGCGAGCAGCTCATCGCTGCTGGCGCACGCCCACGGCGCAACCGGATCTCAGGCGTGGAATCGCTCACCGCAAGCGAACTGCGCGTCGCGCGCATGGCCGCAAAACGGCATGTCAGGCGTGGAATCGCTCACCGCAAGCGAACTGCGCGTCGCGCGCATGGCCGCAAAACGGCATGAGCAACCGGCAGATCGCCCAGCAGCTGTTCGTGACGCTTCGCACAATAGAGGTCCATCTCAGCCTCGGCTACCAGAAGCTCGACATCGCCAAACCGTGGACAGCTCGTCAGAACCGCACTGACACATGGCAATTACCTCACGCGCGGGCTGCGCACGAGTTGATATTTTCTGGTTGCGGGCCGAGCGGGTCCCTGCCCGGAGCCGCAGCACTTCGGACGGTGGTCAACCAGCTCCCAGGCAAGGGGCTGATCGGCCCTTCACGACACCTAAACGACGTCGAGGAGCCCTTGCTGGCCGTGTCTGTCCGAACCCGTTCGCTGAAAGCACCCGTGATCACTGTCGCGGTCGGCGAGCAGGGCAGCACGAGCACCCCATTTCGCTACAGGAACGTGGCACCAAGTGACAAGTAGCCAGCTCGTTCCGATCCGAGAGCAGGACGGCTGCGAGCTGGGTCATCGGGGGCCGGCGCTCGGGCGAGTGGCCGCGGTGCGCGGGTTTGCCGGCCCTCGCCTTGGGTAGCTGTCCCCAGGGCAAAGTGAGTCTAGTCTCGTCGGCCGCGCGACCGACGCAGCTCTCGTGACCGCTGCTGTCCGGGAGCGGTCGCAAGCGACAGCACTGTCGACGTCGGAAGCGTCACTGCTTCGCACCATGAGCGGCAGCGACCGGCACTCATGCCCGTCGGCGGCGGTGGCGGCGACCTCGATGCCGTCCTGTGCGGCCAGCAGCGTTGCCAGCCCCTCGCGCACCAGCCCCTGATCGTCGGCGATCAACACGCGGATCGGAGCGCTCATCCGTTGCCTGCGGGTACAGCCTGGGTCGCCAGCGCCGGTCGCCGGCAATCGCAGCTCAACGCGCCAGCCGTCTGCGTCGGGACCGACGGAGAGCGACCAGCCGAGTATCTGAGCTCGTTCGCGGATGCCACGCAGACCGTACCCCCCGCCGCTGCCGGCGAGGCCGTCGGTGTCGGCGAGCTCGTCTGCGCGAGGGCGACCGCCATCGTTGATCTGCAACACCACGATGCCCGAGTGGTCCGCGTCGGTCTGGAGCTCCACCCGCACCGCCGCGCCTGGTGCGTGCTTGCGCACGTTCGTCAGCGCCTCCTGCGCCACCCGAACGACGGCCAGCGCGACGGGGCCCTCAAGACGCGAGCTGTCGCCTCCCAGCGCAAGCGATACGGTGGCGCCCGGCGAGGACGCACGACACTCGGCGACCAGCGCCTCGAGCACTTCTGGCACGGCCAGGCCTTCGCCGCGCAGCACGCCGACGGCGCGCCGCGTCTCCTCGAGGCCCTCCCGGGCCAGCTGATGTGCGTGGCGCAGGCGCTCTGACGCCACCGCTCGCTCGGCGCCGCCCTCAAGCAGCGCGCTGGTCGCCTCGAGCTGGATCGTCAGCCCGGCCAGCGCGTGCGCGAGAACGTCGTGAATCTCGCGGGCGATCCGCGCTGACTCCTCCAGTCGCGCGGCGCGAAGCTGCTCCTCGCGTGAGCGCTGCACCTGGGCCAACAGCAGCTCGGCCTCCTCAGCACGACCGACCGCCTGGCGGCCGTTCGCGCCGGCCAGCAGCGAAACGGCGAAGCCGAGCCCGTACGCCACCACGGCGAGCGCGGCCTGGTCGTAGATCAACACGCCCAACGCGAGCGTGAAGAGGCCAACGACGGTGACGGCGACGGCCCGGCGAAACTCCAGGCGGAAGCCGGCGGTGACGATCGCGACGAACGCGAAGGCGCTACCGGCTGCGCTCGGCGCGGCACCGACCAGCAACCCGCCCGCCGCCGTCATCACGAACAGGTCGGCCGACGTCGCGCGGTGGGTGTAGGCCTCCCAGGCCCAGACGATCCAGGCGAGTGCGCCAACGCCGAGCAGCACCGTGATGACCAGGCCGCGCCCCGAGCTGGCCGGGCCCGGATGGGCATCGAACAACGTCCAGCCGACCAGCACCAGGCCAAGCGCCCGGATGGCCAGAGCCACCCGGGCGCCGAGTGAATACAGCACCATGCTCGGTACGCTAGACCTGGGCCTCGGCCAGCGGTCCCCCAACCGCGCTGCGCCGCGAGCGCCGCGCCAGCACGGCGGTGCGGCCGAGCACCTCGGCGGCGGCCATCCCCAGCAGCGCAACCGTCCACGCCTCGCCGCTCGTGATCGAGTGCTGAGCGCTGAATTGAGTGATCGTCGCGCTCCCGCCGTGCGAGATCCAAACCAGGAACGCCATCCGCGAACCCATCCCGAGCACCCAGAAGAACCCCGACAGCCAGCCGCTGCGAACAAGTGCTTCGCCCGACTCGCCGCGACGCACGATCACGGTGTTGCCGCTGGCAACTCCGATCGCGCCGCCGAGCAGCGCCAGGGCGCCGGCGAGCACGAGGTCATTGCCGGCGGTTGGGATCCCGTCCAGATAGGAGGCGACGGCGATGCCGAGGACCAGCACGGGGCGCATCAGCTGTCGGGTAGTGAGGGGGCGTTCCCTGATCTGCAGCAGGACGAGCAGGATCAGGGCCGAGTCGATGAGATAGTCAGTAGTTGTCATGGGAGCATCGTGCTCCGCCAACAGGTTTCCCACATCGGCCTGCGGGTTGAACCTCGGGTTGATTCGCAGCTTCGTCTCCACCCCGAGGTGGAGACAGCAGCGAACATCGAGAACAAATCGATGGCCGTCCACTCCCAGCTGATCAGCTGCGCGGCCTCCGAGGTCGCCGCGATGATCGAGGGCGCCGTGCGGCACGGCACCACCATGGCGCTCGAAGGCAACTACGTCGACTCGCACGGCCAAACCGAGATCGGGTTCGCGATCTCCCTCCTCCTCGGCTTCGACCTCCTCCCGAGGATCAAACAGATCAACAAAGTCAAGCTCTACCAGCCCGACCGCGGCGACCCCGACGCCTACCCCCAGCTCAAACCGGCGATGACACGCCCGATCCGCTGGGAACTCATCGAGCAGAACTACGACATGCTCGTCAAGTACGCGACCGCGATCATGGTCGGCACCGCGTCGACCGAAGCGATCCTGCGGCGCTTCACCCGCAACGCCTCGCACCCCGTCTACCAAGCGATCCTCGAGCTCGGCCGAGCGCAGAAGACGATCTTCGTCGCGCGCTACCTCCGCGACCGCGACCTGCAACGCGAGATCGAAGAGGGCCTGAACCTGATCGAAGCGTGGAACCGCGTCAACGGCGTGATCTTCTACGGCAAAAGCGGCGAGTTCGCGACCAACCGCCGCGACCAGCAGGAACTCGGGATGCTCTCCCTGCACATCCTCCAAGCCGCGCTGGTCTACGTCAACACGCTGATGATCCAAGACATCCTCGCCGAACCCGAATGGGCCGGTGTCCTCACCCCCGAGGATCTCCGCGGCCTGACGCCCTTGTTCTGGGCGCACGTCCTGCCCTACGGCGAAGTCAAGCTCAACATGACCCGACGCATCACCCTCAACGTCGCCCAGACCGCCGAGACCGACGCCGAGCCGAGCTGAGTGGCCGACAGGCCAAGACGGCGACCGGCGGATCTCGGCCTACTTGTCACTTGGTGCCACGTTCCTGTAGCGAAATAGGACGGTTATTGACTACCCAGATTCCGGAGCGACGCCTATTTCATGCTCCGCGGGTGGCGAAGCCCCGCCATGACGACTTAACGGCACCCCTGCTTCCGTGGCCTGGACGTCCCCGGCGATCCGGTTTCAGTGCCGCGCGCTATTCGGGGCCGCGCAGGCGCACCTATGCAACGCGCCGATGATGTCGCTGGAGTTCGCGCTTGCGCTGCCGTTCCGGAGCGATCGTGTCCGGAGGGCTGAATCGGCGCCCGAACGTTTGTGCTCCCGCAGTGAGCGGCAGTCGGCGGTGCGCGTGGCGAGACGCCTGTCACCTCGTCCTGGCCGGGAGCGAGGGCGGGGCGCCAGGCGCTTGCGTTGAGCGTGGCGGAGCGGCAGCCAAACGAGCGTTTGACCGATCGCTTGGCACCGTCGAGCGAGTCGAGCCGGCTCGGAGCGACCTCACCTCATTTGGGGCGTGGTGTGGCGCGGAGGGTCACCCGCTCGACTCGACCGAAGGCCCCGTGCCCACCGGCAACGAGTCGCTTCACGTCCAGGCCTGCCACGTCCTTCATCGCTGCGCTGCCGAACGTGGCGCGGTGTCCGCCGGGGAGCACGGCTTCGATGCCGAGGAGGGCACCACGCGCGGGCGGGCGATTCCCGACGCGCTCGATGAGCTCTGCCACCAGCGCATCGGCTGCCATCGTCGGGCATGAGAACCCGGCCGTTTCGGACGCCGTCGCGGCGTCGCGACACGCCGCGGCTCCACCGGCTGTCACGGTCATGTTCTCGGTGTCGACGGCGATCGCCTGATCGGCGCCCGCGTCGGGTGGCGGCTCAGGCGACGCCGGCGTCCGTCCGGCGAGCGCCGCCGCGACCGCGGCGCCGAACACCTGGAGTTCAGGCTCATCGGGCTGGAATGGAGGGAGCATCACGCCGGGGTTCAGCACCCCGCCGGGATCGAACGTCCGCTTGATCGCACGGAAGGCGGCAAGCTCCACCGGGCCGAAACAGCGACTCATCTGCAGCAGCTTCGCAGTGCCGGTCCCATGCTCTCCGGTCAGGGTGCCGCCAAGGTCAAGCGCCGCGTCGGCGATCTCGCTGGCCGCGACGTTGACACCAGCGAGTTCGTCGGGTTCGAAGAAGATGACGGGGTGAACGTTGCCATCGCCGGCGTGACCGACGAGCAGGAGATCGAGAGCCCGGTCTGCGGCGACTTGCCGAGCCCGCGTGAACATCTCTGGAAGCCGCTGGCGAGGGACCGTCGCGTCACATACGTAGAACAGCTTGCCGGTCGCCGCGAGCGCATGGCCCGCGGCGATCCGTCCTGCCCAGAGAGCTGTGCGCGCCTCGTCGTCGACCGCTGTTCGCAGGTCGCGGTCCCACCGCCGCAGGACGGGCTCCAACGCGGAGGCAGCCTGCGCGACCTCGTCCGGATCCCCATCCAGCTCGGCGATCAACATCGCCTCGCGATCGGTCGGGTAACCGGACGGGAGGTTGGCCTCGAGGATCTCGATCGCGCGTCGATCGCAGATCTCCAACGCCGCGGGCAGAATGCCGGCGGCGATGATCTCCGACACCGTCAGGGCGGCATCCTCGACCCGGTCAAATGCGGCCAGCGCAGTCCAACGCGCCGCAGGAAGCGAAATCAGGTTCAGCACGGCACGGGTCACCACCCCGAGTGTCCCTTCCGACCCGATCATCAGTCCGAGCAGATCTACCTCATCTTCATCTCGGAACGTGACCAGGCGCCCGTCGGCCAGCGCCACCTCGAGCGCAACCACATGATGGAAGGTGACCCCATGCTTGATGCATCCAGGACCACCAGCGTTCTCGGCGATGTTCCCGCCGATCGTCGAGATCGCAGTCGACGCCGGATCGGGCGCGTAGACCAGGCCCGCGGGCGCAACCCTGGCTTTCAGATCGCCGTTGATCACGCCCGGTTCGACGCTCGCGCGGCGCGACTCGGTGTCGACCTCGAGGAGCCGGTTCATTCCCGCCAGGTCCAGCACCAGCGAATCATCAGTCGGGGCGATCGCAGCCGAGAGGTTGGTTCCCGCGCCGCGGGCGACGAGCCCGATACCCCGCTGTGCAGCGAAGCCGACCACCGCCGCGACCTCCTCAGATGACGCCGGCCGCACCACTGCCCCAGGCACGCCGCGCTTGGTGATGAAATCACTCCCCGCCGCGACCCGAGTCTGTTCGTCCGTCAGGACGGCATCAGCACCAATCAGGCGTCGCAGATCGGCCACAAGGCCATCTCGCATCAGACTGCGAATCTACCGCTACCAGCACGTCCCCGCCGGAGGATCGCGACCTCCGCACACTCGACTAGTATTAGCGAGCGAGCCTCATACCGCCGAGTGGTTGTCCGGAGGGCTTCGGTGAGCGTGTAGCGGGCGGTGGTTCGGTACGAGCCTCGCTCGGGTAGCGCTCTCGGTGGCAGCGCTGCCGTGGCCCGCGGCTTGGGTGGTGGCCCCGGCGTACTCTCCAATCTAGATGCGGGCGGTTGGGCCCGCTTGGAAGCCCCGTTGGGGCTTGCGACCTTTCGGGCGCTGGAGGTGCCGCCGTGGCCACCATCTCAAGCCTACTCGCCGATCACGTCTCGCTGCGGGTGCGTTCGGTCGACAGGATCTTGTTGGCTGGGTACGTTCCGCGGTTGCAGTCTGATGGGCTGTTGGTGCGCTTTCTCAATGCGCGGGCGGGTGGGACGATCCCGTCGCCGGCGATGCTGGGGAAGATCGGCGGCGCGTATGTTGAGGAGATCAACGCGTTCGCGAAGGCGCGGGAGATCCCGGTGGTGCGGTTCACCAAGGACATGGTCAAGGAGGACGTCGCGCGCCCGTACATGGAGAAGGCTGAGCGGGAGGGGCGCTCTGGGGTGGTGATGCTCGGCGTCGCGCAGGAGAAGGCGTTCGCGTGGCGCGGTTGGCGGGATGGCGGGCGTGACGCGCACCCGCATTTCGAGTTCGGTCGTCAGGCCGTGTTCGTCAACCACCACTATTTCTACATCTTCGATCGGGAGTGGGGGCCGTCGTTTATCAAGACCAACGCGTACGCGCCGTACCCGGTGTGGGTGTACCTGAACGGCCACGAATGGGCTAAACGCCAAGCGATCACGGCCGGGATCGGGTTCGCGCCACTGGATAACGGCTTCCGCGCCTGTGATCAGGCCGAGCGGCTCGCCGTGATCTGCGACGCGCTGTCTGAGCAAGACATCTTTGGGTTCTGCGACCGGTGGATGGGTCAGCTCCCCTCGCCGTTCACCGCGGCTGAGCGTGGCCGCTACGGCTACCGCTACTCCGTCCGCCAGGTGGAAATGTCCGACACTCGCGTGTTCGATCGCCCCGCGGCGGGCCGTGCGTGGTTTGAGCAGACGATCCGCGATCAGCTCGATCTCGGTCGCCCCGACAAGGTCCAGATCATCTTCGATCGCAAAGTGACGAGCCGCACCCCCGGTCGGTTCCAGACCAAGGTGATCACGCGCGGCGTCGAGCCGGTGATCCAGGCGCACTACAAGCACAGCAAGGTCTAGGCGAACAACTGTTCGCTGCAATGTCTCCGCTGTCATTCGACCGACGTTCTACATCTCTCTTCTCTTCCTTCCTTCCTTCCTGAAGACACGGCTCCTGAAGCGCTCTTCTCTTCCTTCCTTCCTTCCTGAAGACACGGCTCCTGAAGACACGGTTACCGCTACCGGCGCGGTGACCGAAGGCAGCGATCTCTGCCCGCGGCCAGCTGTAGATGCACACTTAGATGTCAGCGGTCTGCGCGCCGGTAGGTCAACGGTCGCGCGGTGCTGTCAGCGCGCGGACGGCTCCGGCCCGGTGCGTCGTCGGCCTAAGCCCGCAGGCGCGCGGCCGTCATTCCACCGTCGTTCTACAAATCCACCCGCGGCGCGTAAGCGAATCCACCCGCCAGGACAATCCCCGACGCCTGGTGTGGCTGGACAGTTCCGATCGGACGGGCGTCTGGATCGGGCGAGCGAGACGAACACGGGACGGGTCTCCAGCGGAACGAGGGCGTCGGTCCTGGCGGGACCCCGCACTCCCGACTGTCATTCGACCGTCGCCCTACAGCCAGGACGGCGGCGGGAACGGGAGGGACGCCAGCCCCGACCGGACTTGTCGGTGGGTCCGCGGCGGTGTGAGTGCGCGGTAGCGCCCGCCGTAGGCGAGCGCGTCGCGGATCTGCTGCGGGCGGGGGTTGGGCAGCTCGCGGCCGCCCGAGACGATCAACGGTCTTCGACGCGCTGATCGGCTGGTTGGAGCGCGTCGGGCGCACGGCGCGATGCCACGAGCACACCCGCACCCCGGGCGGGCAGAGCGCGAGGACCTGCTGCAGCGCCATCGCCGAGGTGGAGAGCGCCCACCCGTCCGGGCCCACGATCGCCCTCCGGGTAGTAGCCCGCGATCAGCGAGCTCGCAGCTGCACCGATACGCGATCGAACGGGTCTACGACAACGGCCGGCTGATCGGCGTCCCGCTGCTCGAACCAACGCAGCCGATCCGCCGCCCCTCACCACGGCGCTGGCGGCGATCCTCGCGATCAGCCAGCGATCCGCCCGCGCCGGCCAAACCGCAGCGCCAGCCGCCGCCGCCGCGGCGGCTGGCGGTTGTCTGCGTCGACAGCGACCAAGCCCGGCGAGTGCTGTCGCGAGCCGGCCACGGGCGCACCAGCGAACCACCTCGGGTTGGTCAAACGCGTGCAAACGGCCGGGATCTGGGTGTCCGATCGCGCCGGTTGTTATCGTCGATCGCGACCGCAGCAGCCCATCTGTGATGGCAAACACACTTAGATCGACACCCCCGCGGGCCCAGTCTTCGGCGTTCCCGAGCCGCCGCGTTGGCAGCCAGCCGCCGACCGGCATCGCTCGCTGCTCTGCCTCTGGCTGCTGTCGCAGGGCGCAGCGGGCCTGTCAACAGCGCCGAGCGCAGCCGGCTCGCGGCGCTGGTCACAACCGACAAGCTGGCTGGCGGGATTGCTGCTGCTCGCGCTCACACTCACGTTTGGCCCGGGCGCGTTCGCAGCACCGCTCGCGTCGGTCCCGGTGATCCCCGCGCTGCTGCTGGTCACCGTGCTCAGATCGTCTGCCGCGGCCCGACAGCTCGCCGCGATCGTCGCGGCTCCGATTGGCCTGCCGGCACGCTACGGATTGCTCGCGACCGCATCGCGCACACGCAGCGGCCGCGCGTACCCGCCCAAACGGCTTAGCGCCCGCTAACCGACCCCGGGGTCGCCACGACCCGACGGGTCAAGTGGCAATGCGGCGGCTCGCGGACACGGGCTGCCCGGGCGTGCTCGACGCAACCCCAACACCCGGGACCACCACCCCCTGCAAAGGAACACAAATGCCGAAGATCATCGTCTACGCCAACCAATCCGACAGCGACGCCGGCCGCGTCACACTCAGCGAGCGCGTCGTCGCGACCCACCTCCAAGACGACCACTACGCGACGCAGCTGATCGAGCGACTCGCCTGGGCCGCGATCGACGCCGAGCAACTCGAGGCGCCTACCGACCGCGAGCATGCCGACGAGCACCACGGCCGGCGGCCCACCCGGAACACGGTCCCCAGCCGCCCGCGCCCACGCCCGATCGCCGGCACGCATCGAAACTCGCCATGACCACCAAGCGCCCGATCCCGACAACACCCGCGCTGGACCGCCGCCGGGCGGTCAGCGCACGACACGACAGACCCGGCCCGATGGCGAGCGCGATCACGAGCGAGCCGCCGCACAGTGGCTGTACGCATGGTCCTACGAAGCGCTGCGTCCAACCGGCGAGCTGCTCGCCGCGCGCCTGACCACCCCCGCCGTCCTTCGACCCGGCACCATCGGCCGCGTCTCGCCTCGCACTCGACGCCGCCAGACCTCCCCCTTGGGCTTAGTCAGCCCGCACGGAGAATGACGCCCCGGCCGGTCCGGACCCGTGGGGCTCTGGTGCGATCTGGTTGGCGATCGCGTCCGCTTGTTCGCGCGTCATGCGCGCGACGCCACGACCCGGCGACCGATCGTGGCGACAAGCGGCGACCCTGCGGGCCGACGAACGGCGAGCGCTCCCCGTCGTCCCTCGCGCGCTCGCCGCGCGCCTTGGGCCATTGCTCCAGCGCGGCCCGGCACGGCCGGTTCAACGGCACCTCCCGGTACGCGTCCCCGTTCCCAGAACGGACCACCACAATGCCCTTGCGCGCCGAGATCGCCACGTCCTCGACGTCGAGCGCGGCGAGCTCGTGAAGCGGAGCGCCGTGTAATGCAGCAACGTCACGATCGCCCGGTCCCACCAACGCGCCAGCTCGGCCGCCCGCAGCAGCGCGCGCTGCTCCTCCGTCGACAGCGCGCGCGGCGCTGCTTGCGCCAACGGCTCGCGCTTGACGTTTGCCGGCCCCAGGCCAACGAACACGTTGAAGTGGTCCACCGCCGCGAGCGCCAGGTTCACCGACGCCGGCTTCCACCCCCAGATCGACCTTCAGATGCCGCTTGAAGTCCCGCGCCGCGTGATCGCGCCCCCGCGGGTTCGCCGATCGCGAGCGCCGGCTCGGCTCGTCCGGCCAGATCGATCGCGGCGGGCTCGAGGTAGCGGCGCGCCGCCCCGGACGGCGAATCTGCTTCTCGCGCGCGTACGACACCGCGACCCGAGCTCCTTCCTGGTTCGGGTGTCTTCAAAGCTGCGAAGCGTGAGCGGCATGCCACTCGCGACGGATGCGCGACAACACCGCGGCGACCGCGGGGCTGTCGGGTGATCCAGGGCGCGGCGCGGGCGGGTCTCACCGGTGTCCCGGTGGCCGGGGGAGAGGTACGATTCGGGTAGGCGCGAGCGACTGACTTAAGGCGAAGTGCAGACGTCAGGGGCTCACGGTCTGCCGCGCGGCTTTGCCCTTCGAGGGCCTCATTCATGCGCGCCCCGGTGTCGCGCTCGCGCCCCTTTCCCTGAGACAGCCTTCCTCGTAGTCCCCGGTGGGTCGAGGGCTCATGCGAAGAACCAGGGGTTCGGGGTTGCGAGCCGCTGCAAACAGCGTCCGATCCGGGTTCGTCCAAGCGGCGATGGGCAGTTGCCCGCGCGATCTGGCTCGTCCACTCACGCTCGCCGGCGCTCGTGTCACGCCAGCGGGCAGTAACGACCGCGACCCCAGGCCAGTTTGGCCTGCGGCCGGGCGACGGCGAGGCACGCAAGCCAGAACCGGCTCAACCAGCCCGCAGCGGCAATCTGGTTTGGGCTGAGCCTGCGGACGTGTCCACCCCGGCCCGTACGCTGCGCCGCTGACGTGCCTCGCCAACCCAACGGAGACAAGACATATGAACAAGACCGAGCTGATCGAGATCACGGCCGAGGACACCGGCCTCGCGCCCGAGGACGCGGCCAAGGTGATCGACTCGATGCTGGCGACCGTCACCAGCACGCTGATCAGAGGTGAGGACGTGACAATCCCCGGATTTGGAAAGTTCTCGACCGTCCAGCGCGCTGCTCGCACCGGCCGCAACCCGGCTACCGGCGCCGAGCTTGAGATCAAAGCGGCGACCGCACCGAAGTTCACCGCCGGCGCCAGCCTCAAGGCCGCCGTCAACGCCAACGGCAACTAAGACGACGGGCGCTCAATACGCGAGGCCGATGCCTTGAAGGGTCCCCCGACCTGACCAGCACGCGAATCCGTGCGGTTGAATTCGACTCGATGATCACCGACGCTCGACTCAAGGAGGGGTCCCTGTGGCGCTGACCCAGCCGCAGCTGCTCGCCGCCGTCGCCGACCGCGCGGAACTTGTCCAAAGCCGACGCGAAGCGTGTGCTCGACGCGCTCGAAGCCGTCGTGCTCGACGAGCTCTCAAACGCGCAGAAGGTCCGGATCGGCGGGATCGTGCAGCTCACCGTGCGCGTCAAACCCGCCCAGAAGAAGCGCCAAGGCCGCAACCCCGCCACCGGGGAGCAGATCACGATCGCGGCCAAGCCGGCAAGCGTTGACGTGCGGGCCCGGCCGTTGGCTCGCGCCAAGCAGGCGCTGCCGTCGGTGCAGAAGGCACGCCGCCGACTCGCCGCCTGACGAAACCGACAAACACAGGCCTCGGCGAGCTCGCCATCGACGAGCTCGACCTCCTCACCCGGCTCAAGACGGCCCGGTGCTTCGGTCCGTCTCACCAGGGGCGGTTGGCCGACTGATCACGTCCCAGAATTGCCCTTCTAGGACGTGCGAGTTCATACGACAGCTCCGCTCACGGTAGCCCGCGTTTCGTCGCCTCGATCGAGTCCTGCACAATACGCGGTGTGCCGTGACTGCAAGCGTCGCTGGCATGAAAACTCGGTCCGTGGGGTGGCGGGTGAGGAGGCGATAAATGGAGCAGTTCGGGTCGGTGGGCTTGGCTGACGCGGTGCGGGCGCTGCGGTCGGAGTTGACGACGGCGATGGCTGAGGCGGAGGGGCAGCGGGTGCAGTTTGAGCTCGATGCGGTCGAGATGGAGTTCTTGCTCGAGGTAAGCAAGGAGGGCGGGGCGGACGCGGGGATCAAGCTCTGGGTGATCAGTCTCGGAGCCAAGGGCGGTGTCTCGTCGGGCTCGACGCATCGGGTGAAGCTTTCACTGAGCCCGAAAGACGTCGTGACGGGGCGCAAGCCGCAGATCGCAGACGAGGAGTAGCCGGCCCGGCGCCGGCGGGCAGAGAGGGTCTGGGGTGTTGCAGTTTGACCGCGTGGCGCAGCTGACGGTTCCGTTGGCGAGTGGCAAGACGCGGGTGGGGTCAGGGTATCTGGTGGCCGATCGGTTGGTGTTGACCGCCGGGCACGTCGTCGACGGGGCAGTTGGGGGCGCTACGATTGACGTGAGCTTTCCGGCCGCGGGCGCTGCCGCGGCGGGCGCGGCGATCTGGTCGGGATCAGCGGGAGGGCTCGACGCGGCGCTGGTGGAGTTGGATGCCGCTCCGCGCGTGCGATGATTACCGCGCCGCGGGGATCGTTGTGGATGTAGAACCACTCGTTGAGTAGTGCTTCCGTGAGATTGGCCAAGTCTTGGGTCGGTCTCAAGCTCAGTCTGCACGCGGCGGTCGAGCGACTTCGACAAGTTGCTGCGCCGGTACCGTTTCAACTGCCCCACCGCAAATGGCGCCACCTTCAGGATCAGCGCGACATCAAGAGCCATGGCCAGGTTGGTTCTACCACGACGCGCCGTCAAGTCGGTCGGCTCGCGTTCGGAGAGCACGATCCCGGCCGCCCGTTACGGCCGCGCGCCGTTTGCCCCAAGGCCGTCGCCACCCTCAGAAGGCGTGGGCCCTGCTCATACAGGTGGTTGGACTCCGTCCGCTACTCGCGTACGCTGGATCGCGGCTGCTGACGATCTGGCAGCGACGGGGAGAGCATCTGCGTCTATCGGCGGCCGCGACGCGCGCATAGCGCGCCGGCCACCGACGGCGAGGCGCTCTGCAGCCATGACCGGCGCCGCCGGCCCCGCCGGTCCCCGGCTGATCCACGACCAGCCGGGCGAGGCCGGGGTGTCGGCAGCGGTTGGTGTCCGGTGGTTTCGAGAGGGTGGTGGGTGGGCGGCGGCCGCGTCGCTTCGGCCGTCGCGCCGCCCGGACGCCGGTCGCAATCGGGGCATCCGCCGCTGAGCGGTGACGGTCATCACCAGCCCGCAGGCGAAGGCGAGCAGCAGATCGAACAGTCCGAGGACGGCGGTGGTCAGGGGCCGAGAGCGCCGATCGGGATCACGTGAATCCCGTCAGCCCGGACATAGCCGTAGCCGGCGCCGACGATCACGCCGAGGATCGCAGCCGGCCCGCGTGTGCGGGTGTCGATGCGGCCCGCGAACGTTGTGAGGTGCGCGGCTGCCTCCTCGAGGCGATGGGTGCCGAGCTTGATCTCAAATGCGCCCCACCGCTCGGCTGTGTCGATGATCGCGTCGACCTCCAGCCCGGTCTGGTCGCGGTAGTGGTACACGGCACCGTCGAGCGCCTGTGCGTAGACGCGTAGATCCCGAACGGCGAGCGACTCGAACAACAGCCCGAAGTAGTTGAGATCCGCAAGGAGCGTGTCCGGGGTCGCGCGCAGCGCCGCGACAGCGATCGAGGGATCGACGAAGTGCCGCGTCTGGCTCCTGCGCAGCTGATGACTGGAGCGCAGATGCGTGTTCCACGCCGGCACGTTCTCCACGATCATCAACCGCTCAAGCGCCGCGAGATAGCTGCTGACCGTCTCATACGACGCGACGCCCGCCCCGGCTGGGACGTCGCTGTCAGACGCAAGCGTCTTGAGGGTCGCCTGCGTTGCCGTGTGACGCGCGAGGCTCCGCAGTACCGCCAACACGCGCGCGGGGTCCCGCCGGACACCATCGACGCTGCCGATATCCGTTCGGCTGATCTGCTCCACATAATCACGGACGGCCTGCGCCGCATCCGCGACAGCCCACCCCCGCATGCCCGGCCAGCCACCACGAACCGCCTCGTCGATGAGGTCATGCACCGTCACTCCCGGATCCGAGCTCGCCGTCGGCGTCCCCCTCAGCGCATCGGCGAGCGACACCGAGCCGGTACTCGCGCCCGCCTCGAACAAGCTCATCGGCCGCATCCGAACGCGACCGAACCGCCCCGCACCCGTATGCCGCGTCACATCGTCGGCCGGCGTCGCCGACCCGGTCAGGATGAACTGCCCCGACGCCTTGCGCGCGTCGACCTCCCGGCGGACCCGATTCCACAACGGCACCACCGTCTGCCACTCATCCAGCAGCCGCGGGACCGGCCCGTCAAGCACCAGCCCGGGATCGATCGCCGCCGCCTCCCGCGCCGCCAGGTCGATATCGAGCAACACCTCGCTCGCGGCCTGCCGACGAGCCGTCTCCGTCTTCCCGCACGCCTTCGGCCCCTCGATCACCACAGCCCCATTCGCCGCCAGCCGACGCGTCAGCTCGGCATCCACAACCCGGTTCAGATACGACCACTCCGCCATCCGTTCCGCAGATCATAAGCCCTGTGATCCGCAAAACATAACTGCTACGATCCGCGGATCGTAAGAACACCAAGGGAGGCGGACGCTCATCGGGCAGGTTGTTCTCCGGTACCGGTGTCAGACCACACCCCGCCACCGGAACCTGCCCGTCCTGCGCGGCTACATCCGCGCCGCAACGCTGCGGATCACGATCGGCGGCCTGGCGCTCGCGGCGACCGGGCCGGGGGGAGATCGAAGCACAGCCGCAGGTGTTCGACGGTGCCTGCAGGCCGACATAGATCGGGATCAGGTGCCAGCCCGCGGCGGATTGCTGGCTCACCCAGCCGGCGCTCAGGTTGTCCTGCGAGCAGGCCATGTTGTCGCCGCCGATGTATACGGCGACGGCGCGGTACGGCGATGAGCTCCATGCCGACATCTGAGACGGGCTGGGGGCGGCGCACGCGTCGAATCCCAGGCCGGTGTAGACCGAAGCCAGATCGCCGGCCGCCCGCGGCGTTTTGGCTGTGGCGGCGGTCGCGCTGACCCCGGTGCGTTGGCGCCGCTGCGCGGACGCCGCCGCCAGGGGGGCGAGCGAGCGAACGCCCAGCCGGATGCGATGGCGTTCGAGGCGTTCGTGACTGCGCTGCTGCCGCGAATACGCTGTCCCGAGCACGGAGATCTGGCGCTTGCGCCGTCGTGGGCGGACGATCCCCCGTTGATGCGCGAAGGACGCACTGACCGGGTTGGCGACGCTCCCGCGCAGCTCGGGTCGCGTGGTGTCCGGTCGCCGGTGAGCCCTCGACGAGCCCGCCGGCGACCTCGTCGCTAATCGCTCGGCGTCGGCTGGCGGCTTGCGTACGGGGTTGGGTGTGCGCATCGAGCTCGAGCGCCAAGCGTCCTGACGATGCAGCGCGACGGTGTCGGTGAAGGCACAGTCGGCGGGAGTCCGGTTCCCGCCGACTACGACGCCGACCGCTGAGCGCCTGGATCCCCTCGCCCTCCCCCCTTTTCCCCCCGCTGCCCGTTTTCCGCCGGTGACGAGTCGCCGCGCGTGCGCGACGTGTTGCTGAAGGCGATTCGGGGGACAGTCCGTAAGTGTCCCGTGTCACCCGTTCTCGGACTCGTGCAAGCGGCGCCTGCCAAGGGCCGTTCTGCGACACACCGCCCACAGCGCTAGAAACCCGAGCGAATGCTTCGGCCCGCGGTGCGTCACCCGAGCACTCTGCCGGCGACGCCAGTCGCAGCGCCTCCCCGATCATCGCTGCGCCGAGCTTGACGCAGCCGCAGGTTGTTGGTTATCGGGCGTCAATCTAGTCTAGTCACGTACGGAGGTGTAGCCGACGTCATCAAGGCAGGCTGGGACGGCAGCGGCCGGTTAGGTCAGGACGTCGCAGCGTTGCGTGTGCGGCGGCTAGACCAGGCCGGGATCGCTCATTCGCGGCGCTGGGAAAGCCTCGCAGACCGCCCGCTGCGCGTCGTCTAACAAGGCCGTCAGCTGCTCGAGCAGCTCCTGTTCGCGCCGATTGAAGGCGTGCGCCCGGGCGTGTAGCTGCTCGATGCTCTTTGCCCGCTCGCGCTCGGCCTGGAGGTCGAGCGCCCGTTGCAGCAGCACCTGCGCCTCGGCGGCCGACAGGCCCGCGGTGAGCGCGTGTAGCTCAGACGGCTGGGTCGCGAGTAGCTGCTGGACGTCGCGGGCGAGCCCGACCTCGAGCGTGCCGAGGTAGCGGTCGATGAGCAGCCGATGCTCGCCCTGATCGTCTGAGTCACCAAGCCGGTAGGGCTCGAGGAACAGGCGCACGAGCGGGTGCTCGCAGAAGCACAGCCAGCCCCGCCAGCGCCCGGCAGCGGTCAGCGTGCCGTCGCAGACCATCAGCTGGTCGCCCAGCTGCGACCACCACAGCGCAACCAGCCGGCCAAGCGCCGTCGTAGCCCGACAGCTCGACCAGCTGCGGCGGACACGGCAGCGTTAGGCGCACAAGCTCGCCCGATGCCGGCAGCGCCGGCCAAACCCCTCATCGCACCACCGTGGCCCACCGCACCGCCCCCAGCGGTGTACGCCTCGACCCGCGGTGACCCTCCAGGGCATCGGCCTCGCGCATTGAGCGCCCGCCGCCTTAGGGTGGCGCATGCCGGCGCCGGCGAGCTCCGCGCGGGTTCGCTCGGCCTCGGCAAGCGCCGTGTGCTCAAGGCGGCTGACGAGCACGAGCGTGGTGAGCTGTGGGTCGCCGAGCGCGCGCACGCTGGCCGCGTAGAGCTCGCGCTGATCCTGTAGGCCGGCCAGCGGACCCAGGCATGACATGCCGGATGTGTTGGTATCGATGAACCCAGTCCACGCGGCCGGCAGCGCGAGCAGCCGCAGCGTGTGACCGGACGGCGCGGTGTCGAAGATCACGTGGTCAATAGCCGGCGGTTGCCTGGGGGTCGCCGAGCAGCCCGGCGAACGTGTCAAACGCGGCGATCTCGACCGTGCACGCGCCCGACAGGCTTTCCTCCATGCTCGCGAGCGCCGTGTCGGGAAGCAGCCCGCGGTAGGGGCCGACGGCGCGCTCGCGGTACGCTCGCGCCGCGGCCTCGGGGTCGATGTTCGCGGCGTCAAGACGGGTGATCCCGGCCACCGGACGCGGCGCCTCGGCGAGCGTCGTGCCGAGCACCTCGTCGAGATTGGAGGCCGGGTCGGTGGACACGATCAGCACCCGCCGGCCGCGACCGACCAATGCGACGGCGGTCGAGCAGGCGAGCGTGGTCTTGCCCATGCCGCCCTTTCCGGTGAAGAACAGCACGCGCGTGGGTTACTCTAGCAGTGCGGAGAGGGTGCGCATCAGCAGCCACCTGCGCCGCCGCAGCAGCCTCCGGAGCCGGACGTGGTGGCTGCCATCGCGAGTGACACGCGCCGGCGCGGTACCGGCACGCCCGCCCAGCCGGCGAGCTCTGAGCGGTACGGGTAGCGCCCGCTCGAGACCGGCTCGCCGTCGCGGAGGATCAGCGGCAGCGCCTGCTCGCCTCGCTCCGCCAAAGCGGTGCGCGCCGGTTCGCTGGCGAGGAACGCTTGTGGCTCGTGGGTGAGGTTGTAGCGGGTGACATCTACGCCTTTGCCTGCTAGCCATTCCAGGTCGCCAGCGAATCGCGCCAGCGCTGGCGGCACGCTGGGGCCGCACACGCCGGTCGAGCAGCGCATCGCGGGGTCGAACACTTCGATCTTCATGACGCATCCTTTGTGGTTATCTGAGTTGCAAGTCGCGCCGGCGCTGGACGTTCGCCAATCGCGGCGGCCGCTCGGTACGCCCGATCGCGAGAGTTCGCCGATCCGGGCTCCACGCATGCGCGCGTTCGTGGCTCGTGCTGTGCGCCGAAGCCGACCGGGGCGGGACTAACGATCATCGGAGAACACGGCACGTCAGCGGGCGGGACCGGGTCATCGAACCCGGCGGGCGCGAGATCGTTGGGCGCATCGGGGTGAAACAACGCTGCGAGGTATTGCGCCTGGCCGCGGCCGGGCCCGAGCTCGTACTGGCCGCCGCCATACACACCGATGCCGTAGGTGGCGCAGTGGTCATAGGTGTCCAGCAGCGCTCGCAGGGTTCCGAACCGCGACGGTTTGATGTTGACGGTCCGCGCCGGCCATCGCTGGGCGGCGATATCGGCGGCGCTGTGAATCGGTGCGTCCCACGTCACGCGATGGCGCTGCGAGCGCAGCGCGACACGAGCGGCGGGGTCGCTCAGGTCCGGGTCCTCCAGCCACGCGTCGGGCAGCGCTCGCGCGACGCGGCGGTACAGGTCTGGGTCGGTGCGCGTGGCTGACAGCGTGCCCTGGTAGACGCCCTTGAAGTCGATCGCGTCAACGCACCCGCTGGCGGCCAGGCATTCCAGCAGCGCACCCCCCCACTCCGAGGTCGCGTCAAGCTTGAACCGCAGACCACCGCATGCCGCGCGTCCACGCGCCCGCGAGCGGCAGCACCGGCGGGGCGCTATAGGCACGACGGTGCTCGGCGGCCTCGTAGGTCACGTCCTCCCCGACGCCGTGATGACCGGCTCCGGCGAGCGCAAAGACGGTCGTGAACCGGCGAAAGCCGCTTGAGACACGGCGCGAGAGAAGCTCTACCGTGTACCCGTCGATCACCACCGGCAGCTCGGCGACCCGCTCGTAACTACACCCAATCGGCGAGCTCGTCATGACTGGGCTCCCGCCTGTGCGGCGCGACCAAGCCAGCCGGCCAGGTCGGCCAGCGCTCGCGGGCGGACGATGTAGTACGCGAACAGGCCTTGGCGGCGGGTCTCGAGAATGCTGGCGTCGGCGAGCGTCTTGAGGTGATGCGAGAGCGTCGACTGGGCGACGTCGAACAGCGGCAGCAACTCGCACGCGCACAGCTCGCCGGGGTGCTCGGCGAGCACATCGACCAGCTGCACGCGGATCGGATCCGCCAACGCCTTGGCATAAGTGGCCAGCCGCGTCGCGCGCTCAGCGTCGAGCGACGGGCGCGCCGGGCTCAGGACCGGTGGTGCGCCCGGGGAGCGCTTGTGCTTGGCAACCAGGATCGTGTCCACGATGCTCACTCGCCTACGGCCGCGAGCAGCTCGCGCACCCGATCGACAACGCTGCCCGCCACCAGCACCGGGCCATCGAGCACGAGCGCTGGGTTGCTCAGTCACGCCCAGGCGCACGATCTCGGCGAGGTCCTCAACCTTCTCAACCGGCGCGTCGAGCCTGAGCTGCCGGGCGGCAACGCGGGTCGTCCGACGAAGGGCATCGCAGCGCCTGCAGCCTAGGCCGAGGACTTGGATGGTCGTCATCGAAAGAGCGGACACGAGGTCGTTACATCGTGACTTGTCGATTGAATCGAAGATAATCGAAGTATCGGGCGGTTGCTGCCGCTCGTCATCCGTAGGCCCCGCGCGAGCTCAATCCGGGTTTCGCCGCACGCAATGAGCGATCGCCTCGTAGAGGTGCGTGCCCCCGGCCGCGACCGTCGGAACCGGCGCTCGGGCTTATCCGAACAGGCCGCGGGGCAAGCACGAGCGCCGACCCGGCTGGGGACCGTCGCCGCGGTCGGTGAAGCGGTCGATCAGGCTGCGGGACGATCGCCGCCGGCTCTAGCACACCTCGGAGCGCCCGTGCTCGCACGGCAAGCCGCGGCCCCGCGCTCCTCATCGAGCCGGCAGTCAGCCCAAAGACATCGTCGAGGTTGGAGGCCGGGCCGGTGTTCATCAGCAGCGTCCGCGCGCCGGCGGTCTCGAGCGCGACCACCAGCGCCGCTGGCGGTCGTGGTCTTGCCGACCCGCCCTTGCCGGTGCACAACACGAAACCGAGTCCGCCAGTCCGCCCAGTCAAGGCTCCGCAAGCTTGCCTATCGCTGGCAGATCCACGTCAGCAGCTCGAGCCCGGCGAGCAACCGCAGCCCGAGGACTTCTCGGCCGCGGGATCCGTCGCATCACGTGCGTCGGTGAGGATCGCGCCGAGCTCGTCGCGAGTCGGATAGTGGCCATGCACGGCGATCTCACCGTCGATCGCCAGGAGCGGCAGCGCCTTCTCACCAAACGCCTGCATCAGCCCCATCACCTTCGGGTTGGCGACGAACGCGTCGGGATCGGAGGTCAAGTTGTGGCGTGCAACGCTCGCGCCCTGGGCCTCGGCCCAGCGCAGATCCTGGCGGACGGCGAGCAGCTGCTCGTCGACGGTCGGGCCGCAAACGCCGGTCTCGCAGCACATCGCGGTCTCATACAGCTCGATCTGCCGGACGCCGCTCGCGGCCGTCCCGGTCGTGGCTTGGGTGATGCTCATGCTGTCTCCTTGATCGTGGTCGTGCTCTTGAACTGGGCGAGGAGGTCGTGAACGCGGCGGTTGATCTCATCGCGCGTGGCGCGGACTTCCTCGATCGGTCGGCCAGCGGGATCAGAGAGCTCCCAGTCGATGTAGCGCTTGCCGGGGATGTACGGGCACTGATCGCCGCAGCCCATCGTCACCACGACATCGGCCCACTGCGCCAGCTCGCGCGTGAGCAGTTGCGGCTTGCGGTCAGACAGATCGATTCCGAGCTCGGCCATCACCTCAAGCACTACGGGGTGCACGTGGTCGGCTGGGGTCGTGCCGCCCGAGCGCGCCTCGTGCGCTCCGTCGGCGGCTTGCTCAAACAGGGCTTGGCTCATCTGTGAGCGACCGGCGTTATGCAGGCAGACGAACAGGGCTCGCACCGTCATGCTCTCTCGATCGGATTGGACAGGGATGGCGGAAGTGGCTTGGCGCCACGCACCAGCTGATAGGCGAACGCGCCAGTGGCCGCGCCAAGGACCGGACCGGCGACGTCGACCGAGAAGCCGCGCCACTCGCCGGCGACAAGCGCGGGACGGAACGACCGAGCTGGGTTCGGTGAGAAGTGCCGGGTCAGAGTGAACGCGATCGTCACCGACGGGTTGATGTGCGCTCCGGACAGGTGCCCGGTCGCGTAGATCATCGCCATGATGATCAGCCCGAACACCAGGCTGACGCCGACCGAGCCGAGCGAGCCGTGATAGCGCTGGTCGGTGATGATCGCGCCGCAGCCCGCGAACACCAGCGCGAACGTCGCCAGCCCCTCCGTGGCCGTCCGCCGCGCCAGCGATAACGAGTGATCCATCAGCTCTCCCCGCGCCGCTGGTTACGCGCCCAGCGCGTAGTCGGTTCCGCGCTCACGCGATCGGCACCGGCTCGAGCGGCTGGATCGACAAGCGCCTGGCACGTTCCCAGGCTTGGCAGGCGATCTGGACCGGATCCCAAGGGGAGGACAGCGGCGGCGTGTAGCTCAGATCGAGGTCTGAGACCTCGGCGACGGTCATGCGGTGATAGATCGCCGTCGCGAGCGTGTCGATGCGCTTGGCCACCTGGCCTGAAACGTGCCCCAGGATCTGTCCGCCCAGCAGCTGACCG
Source organism: uncultured Solirubrobacterales bacterium (assembly GCA_963811155.1). Taxonomy (GTDB): domain Bacteria; phylum Actinomycetota; class Thermoleophilia; order Solirubrobacterales; family Solirubrobacteraceae; genus Palsa-465. The sequence goes on along the minus strand of CAWEQQ010000032.1, from coordinate 52,149 downwards.
CTGTTGCGATCACCGACGATCCGCAGGCGCAACGGGTACGCGCCCGGGTAATACGCCTTGTGATCGTCGGTCGTCGTCTCCACCGTCAGAGCGTCAAAGCCCTCGGTCCGTGCGACGGTCCCACGCAGCCCGGTAGCAGCGATCGCAAGGTCGAACACCTTGACCACCTGCGTGCCAAGGCTGCCTGCGAACTCGGCGCTTCCACCGATCGCGTTCTCGCCCGCGATGCGCCCTTGCTTGTGCGCGGTGCTCCCCAGCGGCATGTAGGCGGGCCTGTCAAGAAGCTGCTGGTGGGTCTCGACACAGTCACCAGCGGCCCAGATGTCGGGCAGGCCGGTGCGCATCTGACGATCGACTGTGATCGCCCCGCGAACACCCACGCTCGCGCCCGCCTCGCGGGCCAGGTGCGCGTTGGGCTGAACGCCGGCCAGGACGAGCACGATGTCACCCTTGACGCGCACGCCGCCCTCACCCGGCACCACCAGCCGATCGCCGCTGACCTCGATGCCGGTCACCCGCACCCCGATCAAGCACCGAACCCCGTGGGCGCTGAGCTCCTCGACCACACGCGCGCCGAGCTCGCGGTCCACGGTCGTCAGCGCGCTCGGGGCCTGCTCGACCAGGGAGATGTCCAGACCCCGGTGGGTCAGCGCGTCGGCCATCTCGACGCCGATGTAGCCTCCGCCGATGATCACCGCCGACCGCGCGCCGGCGTTGAGCGCATCCTGCACGGCGGACGCGTCACCCATCGAGTGCAGCAGGTGCACGCCAGGGACTTCGATCCCCGGGATCGGCGGGCGCGCCGGCACCGCGCCGGTGCCGATCACCAGCCGGTCATATGCGATCGCCTCCTGGCGGCCGTCCGGGGTTCGGACGATCAGCGCTCGCTGATCGACGTCGATCCGCTTAGCGACCGTCTCAAGGCGTAGGTTCAGGCCAGCGCGCTCGAGATCCTCGCGTGTGCGGTGCGCGAGGTTTCGCCGCTGGGTGACCTCGCCGCTGAGCCAGTACGGGATTCCGCAGATCGAGAAGTTCGGGTAGGCGTCGGCGACCACGAGCGTCGGCCGGACGGCCCGATCAAGCTCCCGAGCGCGCAAACCAGCCGAGATCCCGGCGTCGCTTCCACCGACGATCAGCAGTCGCGGCGCATCGGTCATGTAGTCGACCGGCACATTCACAAACCCACTCTATGCATAGACGCTCATCACTTGAATGGATCGTTCTCGACATGTTCACAGGTGACGGTGGCCACACGATGGCGCTGAAGGCCAGACTGCACCCTCCTCACGCCCGGCCGTGCTCGAGAACGTCGCAGGTGTCTTTGCGCAGACAGTCGCGCGTGCGTTTGTGAGCGAGCGTCATCACGTGGCTGCGGACCGGCACGTCGTCGTAGTCGTCCAGGATCCTGTCCGCGCAGCCGCGGATCACCTCGGGGGCTCGGGTCGCGCCGAACTCGCTGATCAGATGCGGCAGCAGCTTCGCCAAGCGGAACTGATGCGACGTCGGATCGGTGCGGATCGCGTCGATCCTCTCGTGCGCGAGCTCCTGAACGCGCTCGTCGAGCATGTCGCGGATCTCACGCACCTCGTCAATCGGCTTGCCGGCGGGATCGGGAACATCCCACGCGTCGACCGTCGTGGGAACGTAGGGGCAGACGTCGCCGCAACCCATCGTTACCGCCCAGTCGGCGTGCAGCTGCATCTCGACCGACAGACGCTTTGGCTTTCGGCCGGAGAGGTCGATGCCGATCTCTCGCATCACCTCGATTGCCGTCGGCCACACGTGCCGCGCCGGCTCAGACCCCGCCGACTCGGCGCGAACGTCCCCAGGGGCATAGCGCTCAAACAGCGCCTCGGCGATCTGCGAGCGCCCGGCGTTGTGAGTGCAAACGAACAACACGTACTTCATCTCAGACCGATCCTCTCTCGGGCGCCGCGGCGAGCTGCTCGGCGTATTCGCATCACAGCCGATCGCAGCCAGCTCGCGGCTTCTGCGTCCGCGCCGTCGCGATGATCACGACGGCGCATCCAACAGGACGAGAGCATATCCATTGACAAACGTCAGTTCAATGGATATGTGTATATTGATGATCATCGATCTGGAGCTCACCCCAAAGACCAAGCGGGCTGCGGGCGAGCGGTGCTGCGAGCCGGTCGTGTACCCCGACGTCGAACGCCAGCAGGCAGAGCGCATGGCGCAGATCGCCAAAGCCATCGGTGACCCCGTACGCCTGCAACTCGTCGACGTACTCAAAAAGCACGCCGGCAAGGTCTGCGTCTGCGAGCTGGTGCCGCTGTTTGACCTTTCCCAGCCGACCGTCTCGCACCACCTCAAGGTGCTCCGACAAGCCGGTGTCGTCGGCTCAGAACGCGAAGGACTCTGGGCCTACTACTACGTGATCCCCGACGCGCTGAAGGAGCTGTCCGCATGGCTGAGCTGACCGACATCCGCGAGACCGTGCGCGAGCGCTACGCCAGCGCCGCCAAGCAGGCCGCCCGCGGCGCCTATGACCAGGCCCGCGCGCTTGAATCCAAGTCCGGGTGCTGCGGATCAGAATCGGTCACCTGCAGCCCGGCCGATGAGACCGGCGTGTTCGGTGCCACCCTCTACGACGAGGCCAGCCGCGAGAACGTGCCCGACGCCGCACTCAATGCGTCGCTGGGCTGCGGCGTCCCGACCGCGGTCGCTGAACTGCGCGACGGCGAGACGGTCCTCGACCTCGGCTCGGGCGCCGGCGCTGACGTGTTGAACTCCGCCCGCCGGGTCGCCCCACAGGCAAGGCGATCGGACTCGACATGACCGACGAGATGCTCGAGCTCGCGCGCGCCAACGCCGCCGAGGCCGGCGTGAAGAACGTCGAGTTCGTGAAGGGCTACCTCGAGGACATGCCGCTCCAGGACGCAAGCGTTGATGTGGTCATCTCCAACTGCGTGATCAACCTCTCCGGCGACAAGCCCAAAGTGATCGCGGAGGCCGCCCGGGTCCTGCGCCCCGGAGGACGTTTCGCGGTTTCGGACGTGATCGCCGACCCCGACATGGACGAGGCGACCAAAGCCGACATGGCGGCCTGGACCGGCTGCGTCGCCGGCGCTCTCACCGAGGCGGAGTTTCGGTCCGCGCTCGATGCTGCCGGCTTCAAAAGTGTCGAGATTCAACCCACACACCGCGTGCACGAGCATGCCTCCTCAGCGATTATCAGAGCCTACAAGCCGGCCGCGTGCTGCAGCACCGACGCCTCCCAGCCTGGCTGAGCACGTACATACCCGGTCGCTCTGGAGCCCCTACAGATCTCAAGTGCTCCTACCTTGCCCGTGGGGACACGAACCAGGAACGGGCTGTACTTGTCGGTTGGTGCCACGTTCCTGTAGCGAAATAGGACGGTTATTGACTACCCAGATTCCGGAGCGACGCCTATTTCATGCTCCGCGGGTGGCGAAGCCCCGCCATGACGACTTAACGGCAGCCCGCGTTGCACGACGAATGTCTCCGCCCGATGGACCGGGCTGTTCTCGCCTCGGTGCTCAGGTTCGCGGCCGGGTCATCGGTCGAGGAAGCCGTGGAGGCAGTGGCCGCGGCCTGCTTCATCCCACAGTGCCTCGACCCGGTGGTGCGCGAGCGTTTGGACGAGGAGACGGGACTCTTTCAGCTTCGCTTTGTGGAGGACCGCCATGACATCGGCCTGCGATTCATCGACGCCCTTGCCCGGCACCGCTGAACACTTGCTCCGCGGGCCGTCGCCTGGCGCCTCGCGCCGCTCGTAGAGGTACGCGCCTCGCCTGCGTACGGACCGTCCGCCGCCGGCTCGCATTCCGTGCCGAAGATGCCTTGCTACGCGGTGCTTGAGTGAGATGGACGCTGGCGCCAGGGGCGGCGCAGTCCGACAAATACCGCAAGGCCTCCGAGCAGGAGCGCACCGAGGACCACGGCGATGACCGCGCCGGTGCTCCAGCCGCCGCTGTCAGTGCTCATCATGCCCGGTCCCATGATGCTGCCGACGGCGCGCTGCCATTCAGCACGCGTCATGTGCTGCCAGCTGCCGTTTCGCATCCACGCGAAACCGGACCCATCATCGCGCCCCATCCGCCGCCGGTCGACGCCCCGCCCATCATCCCCGAGCCGAAGCCCGTGCCGGTCGTCGCGCACCCGGCGTAACGCCGGCCGAGCGCCTGGTGCATGCGGTCGGCGTTCTCTGAGCCCATCACCGCTCCATGCGGCTGTTCATCGCCTCGTGAGCGGAGCGGGAGCCGACCATGCGCTCCATCACGTACTCGCCGAGGTGCTCGAAGTCGGTCGTGTGAGCTTCTTGCAGTTGGCCGTGCCGGCATCGACGTGCGCGGCAACGGCCTTCCCTGCGTTGACCTCGTCTGACAGCGAGGCGTAGGCGGCCGCGGCGCCGAAGGCCAGCATGCTCGCCACGAGCGCCACCAGGATTGAGATACGCGTAGTCATCGTCATCACCCTAGGAGTCGAGGCGGTAGCCGCCATCCGCGATGGCTACCGGCGGGGTGAGTGGCGGAGTGCTCATCGGGTCCTGTCGTCCGCCGTCGCGCTGCGGCTGGAAACGGCGTAAGCGCAGGGCGTTGGTCACGACCGACACGCTGGAGAACGCCATCGCGGCGCCGGCGATGAGCGGGTTGAGGGGCCCGAGCGCGGCGAGTGGCAGAGCGGCGATGTTGTAGCCAAACGCCCACGCGAGGTTCTGCTTGATGGTCCGCAGCGTCGCTCGGGACAGGCGGATGGCGTCGGCAGCCACGCGCGGGTTGCCGGACACGAGCGTCAGGTCGCTGGCCTCAATCGCGACGTCGGTGCCGGTGCCGATGGCGAGCCCGAGGTCGGCCTGGGCGAGCGCGGGCGCGTCGTTGACGCCGTCGCCGACCATGGCCACGACCCGCCCCTCGTCCTGCAGGTGCTTGACGACGGAAACCTTGTCGGCGGGCAGGACCTGGGCGATGACGTCCTCGATGCCGACCTCGGCGGCGACAGCCCTGGCCGTGGTCTCGTTGTCGCCCGTCAACAGCACCGGCCGCAGCCCGAGGGCTTTCAGTTGCGCAGTCTACTTCGAGGGCCACGCGCAGAAGAGCGCGCGGCAGATCGCAACCGGTCTGCTCGGTTTCTCGTTCTCGCTTGTCGGCGCCTACCTGAATGCCTTTCACGCGCGCTTTGAAGAGGTCGCGGCGCAGCTGGAGCGGGAAGCCGCAGCAGTCACCAACGGGTCGCCATCTTTCATCTCCCACCGCGTGGGAGCTTCTGGCCCGGAGCAGATCCAACTGAAGAACATCCCGCTCGAGGCGATCGCGGCGCTGCGACGGTTCTACGTCAAGGCCAGCGCCGCCCAAGGGCCGGAGGAGCTCGTGCAGGCGGCGCTCGAACTCTCGGGCGCAAACCTCCGCACCGACCTACAGGTGGGCGACGTAGACATCGCTGCCGGCCTCGTCGGTGGCGGCGCCACCGAGGGAATCAACCAACCCGACCGCGAAGCTCGAAGTCGACCTACGGCTGCTCGGATCGACACCGCTCGACTACTGGGGCCCGGTGCATTACCAAGGGATGGAGGAGCAGATCGGCGCGCTCGGGCTCGTCGCCAACTGCATCATCCTCTACAACACGCTCTACACCCAGCGGGTCATCGAGAAGCTCCGCCCCCACGGCCACCAGATCACAGACGAGGACCTCCGCCGGCTATCGCCGCTGCTGGACGAGCACATCAACCTCGTCGGCCGCTACCACATCACGCTCGCCGAGGCGATCCTCCGCGGCGAATACCGGCCGCTCAAGAGCCCGAGGCCGATCGACGCAGCGCGTGCCTAGACCGGTTTTCTGCACCGATCCTTCCTGGACCCCGAGTTGGGCAAAGCAACGCGGGTACAAGCGCTCGGCGTGAAGAGGCGAACAAGCGCCATGGCGCGGTCCCTGACTCGTCGCAAGCGGTGTCTGAGGCGATCGGCGAGCTGTCGGCCAAGTCGCAGCAGATCGGCCCGATCGTGCAGACCATCACCGGAATTGCTGAGCACACCAACCTGCTCGCGTTGAACGCCGCGATCGAGGCAGCCCGCGCCGACGAGCAAGGCACGGGGTTCGCGGTCGTCGCCGAAGAGGTCAGAAAGCTGGCCGAGGAGTCACAGCACGCCGCCGAGGAGATCGGCACGCTGATCACCCAAGTACAAGGCGAGACCGAGCGCGCGGTCAACGTCGTCCAGGACGGCGCCGGCCGCACCGAGCAGGGAGCGCAGACCGTCGCGCACACCCGCGAGTCGTTCGAGCGCATCAGCGCGGTCGTCGGCAGCATCAGCGAGCGCGGGTCGAGCGGATCACAGCCTTCGCCGAGCACGTCGGCGAAGACGCCGAAAAGCGCAAGCAGATCACCGGCGAGGTGTCCGCCGTCGCCGAGCAAGCGTCCGCGTCAGCCCAACAGGTGTCAGCATCAACCCAGCAGAGCTCGGCCTCAGCCCAGCAGATCGCCGCCTCGGCCCAAGAGCTGTCGAGCAACGCCGCGGCGCTCAGCAGGCTGGTCGCCGAGTTCAAGCTCGCGCCTGAGAACAGACCGCAACGTTTGCGCTCGATCGAGAGCGCAGCTGTGCTCATCGCGCTGCTGATCGTCACAATCATGAGGTAGCAGCCCGCTCCAGCGGTCGCAGCCCATTCGGCTCCGGCGGCCGCTGGAGCACCTTCAAAAGACAAAAGACGAAGGCCCGGCGAAACCGCCAAGCCGTCGCTAAAGCTGTGAGAGCGCAGCCGTGCTCGCCGGTCATGCTAGCGCCGCGCACAAGGCCCGATCAACTTGGGTGTCAGGAGGTGGCGATTCCGATCGGGGCGACGTTGGGGTTGTGGCGGAAGAGGTTGGTGGGGTCGTAGCGGCGCTTGAGCTCCGCTAGGCGGGTGTGCGGGCCCGGGCCCACCGCGACCCGCAGCGCCTCGGGGTCGTCGGGCGCCTCAGTCATCATCGCGCGAAAGCCCTCAATGATCGCCGCGGCTCGCTCGCCTTGGTACAGCAGCATGCCGGCGAGGACCTTCGGAGCGATCGGGTGCAACGCGAACTCAAGCTCCGTGACGACGCCGAGGTTGCCGCCGCCGCCTCACAGCCCCCAGAACAGCTCAGGGTCGGCGTGCGGCGACGCTACGGCCAGCCACCCGTCGGCGCTCACGACGTCCGCTGAGCGCAACGAGTCCGCGGTGAGCCCGTGCTGTCGTTCCAGCCAGCCACTGCCGCTGCCCAGTGTCACCCCGGCGACCCCCGTGCTCGGGGCGCGCCCGCCGGGCACGATGAACCCCGCGCGCTGCGTCGCGCGATCAAGCTCGCCCCAGGTCACCCCGGCCTGGACGCGGACCCGTCGAGCAGCCGGGTCGACGTGAATCGCCTTCAGCGACCGCATGTCCAGACACACGCCCCCGTCGCTTACGCCATGCCCTGCGATCGCGTGACCGCCCCCGCGGATCGCCAGCGCCAGCTCATGCTCGCGCGCGTGGGCGACGACGGCGAGCACATCCTCGACGTCGCCAGGACGCGCGATGATCGCCGGACGACGGTCGATCGCGCCGTTGAACACCACGCGCAGCGCGTCGTAGCCGTCCTCGCCAGGACCAACAAGCCGCCCACGAAAGTTCTCGCCGAGCCGCGTCCGCGTCCGCCGATGCCCCCGGCCGACCGTGGCAAGCGGGCGCTGTTCGCGGTCGGCCGGCCCGCGGGTCACGGTACGCAGCCCACGACGCGCGGGCCGCTGCCCAGCCTGACGCCAAGGTCCGCGTCGTACAGATGGCAGGCGAACGCGTCAACCGCGCGCCAGCCGGTGCGCTGACCGAGGACGATCGAGCGCCGGACGATCGGCCGCAGCGCGAGCGCGGCGAACTCGTCGGGGTTCGGGGAGGAATCGAACAGAATTTCAGATGCCCCGGCTTAGAACTTCGACGGCGGTGACCGATGCGAGTTGCTCAGGCGACAGTGAGGGTAGCGGCTTCCTCGGTCGCGGCTGGCGGGTGCGCCGATCGCTGGGCCTACGCCCTCGCGGGCCGCCCCAACGCCTGCAACGCACCAGCCTCGCGCTGTCTGCGCCAATAGGGGTACACACCCTCAAGTGGGCGGCACGGCGCTTCCGGTCGCTCATGCCAAATCCAGCAGCGGCGGCGCCGATGAGGACAGCTGCCGCACCTCAAACCTGACAACGGGCTCGGCAGACCGGGCGCTCCTGCAATTGCGAGTTTCCCAGAGCGGCGCTCGCGAGGTCCGCCCTCCCCTCGCCGCGCCCGACTACTCACAACCCAACGAATGTGCAGCCGCCAAGTGGTGACCCTACTACAGCGATCTGCAATGCCCGACCGGCGCGATGGAGACGGCTCCCTCGAATTGTGCGTACATTCTGATAGGCTGATCTGCCATGTCGCTCTTGCCCAGCGCTGATGGACGCGCGGGGTGGGCGGTGGATCGTATGAGTCCGATGCCGCTGTGGGCGCAGGTCCTGGCTGACCTGTCGGACAGGCTCGTTGCTGGCGAGTTCGATCAGCGCTTTCCCACCGACCAGGAGCTGGTGGATGCTTATGGTGTGTCGCGTCAGACAGTCCGCGAGGCGGTGCGCCGACTCGCTGACGAGGGCCTGTTAGCGCGCGAGCGCGGGCGCGGTACCCGGGTGCGGCCGATCGAGTTCGAGCACACGGCCGGGACGCTTGAGGGGCTCTTTCATGAGGTCGAGGCGCACGGGGTCACGCAGAGCAGCGTGGTGCGGGTCCGTGAAGAGATAACCGATGCTGGCATCGCGCGGCGCCTGAAGTTGCCTGCTCGCGCGCGCCTCGTTCACATCGAGCGGCTGCGGCTGGCTGATAGCGAGCCGCTCGCGCTTGACCGCAGTTGGCTGCCGGTGCGCGTTGCGCACCGTTTGCTCGAGGCGTCGCTGACGCACGCCGGTCTGTACGACGAGCTCGCCCGTCTTTGCGATGTCAGGATCGACGGGGGGATCGAGCGAGTGCGCCCAGTGATCCCGACGGCGCCGGAGCGAAGGGCGTTGGGAATCTCGTCCGATGTGGCGGCGTTCGCGATCGAGCGGCTCGTCTGCAGCGGGGGTGCAGCGGTGGAGTGGCGTCAGAGCCTGGTTCGCGGGGATCGCTGTAGCTTTGTCGTCGAGCTCTCACCTGGGCGCGTCAAGCAACCGTCGCTGCCGTGGGCTACCGAGTCCTCGGCGGCGTGAGGCCCGAAGCCGCAGACCCGGTGATTGGGAGAAGCCGCGGCCGGCGCGGTGGGGCGGGAGCGCGCCGGTCGGCTAGATGAGCCGGCACTTCTCGTACCAGCCCAACGTTCCTGGACGGGGCATCGTCGCCGGTTACAGCGCCCGCTTCTGGGGGCTGGTGGTGACGATCGGTGTCGCGGCGGGATTGGGTGGGGCAGCCCTGACGCTGCTTTTGAATGCTGTCCAGTACACGGCGTGGAATTACAGTTCGGGCACTTTCCTCGGTGCTGTGATTAGCGCCACGGCCGCCCGTCATGTGGTGGTGCTGTTGGCTGCCGGGGTGATCGCGGGGATCGGCGGGCTGCTGATCGGGCGTGTGCGTGGCGCGGGCGCGGGGGAGATATCGGAGGCGTTGTGGTTGGGTGGCGGGCGCCTGTCGTTCTGGCGCAGTCAGGCGCGGGGGGTCCTGTCGATCGTGATCGTCGGGATGGGGGCCTCACTCGGGCGCGAGGGCGCACCTCAGCTCACCGGCGCGGCGGTGGCCACCGTCTTCTCTGAATGGGCAAAGCTGCCGGTCTGGCAGCGTCGGCTGCTGGTCGCGTCCGGAGCTGGCGCCGGGATGGCGGCGGTCTACAGCGTCCCACTGGGTGGAGCGCTGTTTGCGGTCGAGGTCCTCCTCGGCACCCTGTCGCTGCCCGTCGTGCTGCCGGCGATCGCGATGAGCGCGATCGCCACGGTGGTCGCCTGGGTCGCTGTTCCCAGCCGGCCGACCTACCTGGTTCCGGTGTTCGGCGTGAAGGCGGCGCAGATCGTGTGGGCAGTGATCATCGGTCCGCTGGCCGGCCTGGTCGCGGTCGGATGGGTTCGCGCGATCGCGGCTGTGAACGCGCTCAAGCCGCGACGGTGGGGGCGGGCGCTGGCGCCGATCGTGATCTTCACCGTGCTTGGCGTCGTGTCGATCACGTACCCCCAGCTCCTGGGCAACGGTAAGGACACGGTGGCCCAGGCGCTCACCAATCAACTCGCGGTCGGGGTGCTGGCCGTGTTGCTGGTGCTCAAGCCGCTCGCGACCGCTGCCTGTCTGGGGAGCGGCGCCCCCGGCGGGCTGTTCACACCGACGCTCACGTTCGGGGTGCTCTTCGGCGACCTTCTCGGTCATGGGTGGGCGGCGATTTGGCCGGGGGCGGCGGGGGGCAGCTACGCGATCATCGGCGGGGCGGCGGTGCTCGCGGCGTCGATGCAAGGGCCCGTTTCGGCGGTCGTGCTGATCCTCGAGCTCACGCACACCGCCGACGGACTGATGGTGCCGATCTTGCTGGCGGTCGCCGAGGCAACGATCGTCGCCCGCGTGCTAGGTGCCCAAACGATCTACTCCGCCCGACTGACCGATGATGCCTCAGAAATCGCCGACGCCCTCGGGCCGCTCGAGCCCGAGCCGCCTCACGACTCGCCGGCGGAGCCACAAACGGTTCCACAGCCGTGAGAAGCCGGGAGCACCGCGTGACGGGCGACGATCGGTGCCGATTGGGGTCTGGCGAGGGATCCGTGCAGGATTGAACGCTAAGCAGCCACGCGCGGACGTGATCGAACCTCGTCGAGTCTGCCTGGAGCAGGCTGACGCGTCCCGCTCTCCCCTTCAAATGGGGTTTATGACAGCATGGGGAAATAGGAAGGGCCGCTGCCTTGGGTTGGGTTCGTGTCCCTGCACCCGAGACCTGTCGACTGCAGAGGTAGCCGGCTGCGGCAAGAACTCGGTCGCCTTCGGTCGTTGGGCTGCCGTAAGGAGCGTGGCACCACCGACAAGTAGGGGTCCCTTCTTTGGGTTCGTGTCGCCAGGGCAAAGTAGGAGCACCCGGGACCCGGGACCTGTTGCTCGAGAGGTGGCCGGTCGGTCGACAGGGCCCGTCGCTGATCCCCGTCGCTCGCTCTTCCGTGACAGGTTCCGCTCGACCCGCGGAGCGGCGACGGCCGATCTTGCTAGTTCGACGGCTGGGTGGTTGGGAGGTCGAGCGCGATCTGTTCTTCGAATGTGAATCCGGTCTCGAGCGCTCGCTTGACCGGACAGGTGTCGGCGACTCGCTTGAGCCGCTTGACCTGGTCCGGGGTCAGCCCGTCGGGGAGGTGGACGGTCAGCTCCACGTTGCGTGGTGTCGAGTCGGGATCGTAGGTGACGTCGACTTGCAGGTCTTGGAGTTCCCAGTCGCGTGTGCGTGCGTAGAGGGTGATCATCGTGGAGACGCAGGAGGCGAGCATCGCCGGCAGCAGTTCGTGGGGGGTGGGTGCGGTGTCGCTGCCGCCGAGTTTCGCGGGCTCGTCGGTGGTGATGGTGTGGCGTCCGTTGACGTCGATCTGGTGGCGAAGCGCGCCGTCGATGGCGCGCGCGGTCGCGGTCATGGTCATGGCGGGCCGTTCTAGTTGGGTTGCAGGATTGCTTCGAGTCCTTCGAGCTGGCGGCGGATGCCGCCGCACACGTGGTCGCAGAGCTCGAACACGTTTGGGTCGCTGATCGAGTAGCGGGTGTGGTTGCCGTCTTTGGTCCGGCTGACCATGCCGGCGGCGTGCAGGATGCCGAGGTGCTTTGAGACGTTCTGCTGCGAGGCGCCAAGTGCCTGCTGCAGCTCGCCGACGGTGGCGTCCGCTTCGCGTAGCTGGTCGAGCAGCCTAATCCGCATCGGCTCGCCGAGGACGCGAAAGCGCTGCGCGACAAGCTCGATCAGCGGCTCGGGAAGCGGATGTGGCGCGGGAGGAAAGTCTCATGCTTCACCGATCCTAGCACAAGCACGTAGTTGTTTAGTTGACAGCCCTGCGGGAAGCTGCTAGCCTTGTCCTCCAACACTTTACAGTTGTGCAGACGTCTGTCGATGACGTTTGTGCGAGGAGCGTAAGCGCACTGCGCCAGCGCTCTAAAAGCCGAATTCAGGGGCCGAAGAGATGACCAATGTTCAACACCTCACAACCGGCACGTTCGCCGCGGCCGTCGAAGGGCCCGGCATCACGGTGATCGACTTCTGGGCTGCCTGGTGCGGGCCTTGTCGTGCGATGGCGCCGCAGTTCGAGCGTGCCGCCCAGCTGCGACCCGGCTACCGCTTCGCGAAGGTCGACGTCGACGCCGAGCCCGCGCTTGCGGCCCGGTACGGGGTCCGGTCGATCCCGACGCTGATCGTGATCCGCGACGGTGAGCCGATCGCCGCCCAGGCCGGGGTGGTCAGGGCCGATCAGCTCGTGGAGGCGCTCGACCGGCTCGCAGCGGCACCCGCCCGGGCCGCCGCCGCGCAGGAGCTCGCGGCATGAACGACAACAGGAGATGGCCGCTCGAGCGGGTCCTGTTCGCGCTGGCCGCCACGATCACGCTCGCGTCCGCGGCGCTGGCGGCAACGGTCTCGACGTGGTTCCTGCTGCTGACGGCGTTCGTCGGCGCCAACCAATGGCTCTACGTGCTGGTCGGCGCGTGTCCGGCGTCACTCGTCCTGCGCCGCACTTTGCACCTGCGCTCTGTGATCTACGACAACGACAGCGCGGCAGCCCGCGCACAGGAGGTGAGGGCCTGATGGCCGTCTCCGAACAGGAACGTGCCGGCGAACGCCCGGTTGCGGAGGAGTACCCGCACGGGGTCAGCGTCGGACCGATCGGACGGCTTGGCCGCTACACCGCGACCCACTTTCGGGTCGTGCTGGTGGGGTGGCTGGTTGTCGCGATCGGGCTTGGGTTCTTTGCCCCCAGGGTGGAGACCGCGCTTGCGGGTGCCGGCTGGGAGACCACGGGGTCGCAGTCGGTGCAGGCGCGGCAGCTGATCGACAAGAACTTCCAGGGCCTGTCGAGCTACGCGCTGATGACGGTGATCTACTCGCCGACGCAGACGATCAACGACCCCGCCTTCAGGACCGCGGTCGCGAACGTCGAGCGCACCCTGCGCGCCGACAGCGCCGTCCGCAGCGTCGTGGCTCCGGCGCCGGGGGTGTCGATCTCCCGTGACGGGCACACCGCGATCGTGCAAGCCGGGGCGGCGAAGAGCTCCAACGGGATGGTCAAGGCCGCCGACAGCCTGAAGGGCAAGCTCTCCGCCCTGTCAGCCAGCGGTGTGCAGGTCCACCTGACCGGCGCGTCGGGGATGTGGTCTGACTTCAACGCGGCGAACCGTTCGGCGATGTTGAAGTCCGAGGTGATCTCCTGGCCGGTGACGCTTGGGGATCCTGCTGCTCGCGTTCGGGTCGCTGGTCGCGGCTGGGCTGCCGTTGATGCTGACGATGATCGGCCTCGCGTCGGCCGCCGGCCTGCTGTATCTCGGCACGCTGATCGCGCCGATCTCGATCTGGGCGATGAACTTCGCGCTGATGTTCGCGCTCGCGCTCGGGATCGACTACGCGCTGTTCGTCGTGCACCGCTTCCGCGGCGCGTTCTTCGGCCACAAGCTGTCCGCGGTCGACGCGACCGCGGTCGCGATGGACACCGCCGGCAAGGCTGTCCTGTTCTCCGGGATCACGGTGCTGATCTCGCTGACCGCGGTGATGCTCGTGCCCAGCCCGGCGTTTCGCTCGATGAGCCTCGGGATCATGCTCGCCGTGATCTTCGTGCTCGCCGCGACGCTCACGCTGCTGCCCGCCGTGCTCGCCAGGCTCGGCCCCAGGGTCGACAAGCTCGCGCTGCCGTGGGCGCATTCCGGCGAGCATCGCTCGGCGCGGTTCGCCGCGTGGGGCGAGCGGCTGTGGCGCCAGCCGGTCCGCTGGGGCGTGGTCGCGCTCGCGATCCTCGTCGGGCTCGCGCTCCCGGTCACGCAGCTGAAGACCTCGATGCCGTCGATCAAGGTCGTCCCGACCTCCGACGCATCCCGAATCGGCTACAACCAGGTCCAGCACGCATTCGGACCCGGGGCGACCGGACCGCTACAGATCGTCACGCCCGCCGCCCAGGCGACAGCGGCGGCACAGATCGCAAGCCGCGATCCCGGCGTGGCCGCGCTGATGCCAACGCAGACCAGCAACGGATATGCGCTGCTGACCGCGATCCCCAAGCAGGACCCATCGGACCCGGCCGTCGGGCAGACGATCGACCGGCTGCGCTCAGCGCTGCCGGCCGGGTCGCTGATCGGCGGCGCGGTGGCGGAGAACCACGACCTCCAGGCCGCCCTGTCGGCCAAGACCCCGCTAGTGATCGGGGTGGTGATGGCGCTCGGGTTCCTGCTCTTGCTGATCGCGCTGCAGGCGCCGCTGATCGCCGCGGTCGGCGTGCTGACCAACCTGCTGGCGACCGGCGCCGCGTTCGGGGTCGCGAAGTGGATCTTCCAGGACGGCGCGCTGCACTCGCTGCTCGGCTTCCAGTCCGCAGGGGTTCCTCGACGCGTGGGGGCCGGTGTTCTTCTTCGCGATGATCTTCGCGATCTCGATGGACTACACCGTGTTCCTGCTCTCCGCCGCCAAAGAGCACTGGGACCGCACCCACGACGCCCACGAGGCGATGGTCGGCGCGCGTCGCGCACTCAGGCCGGGTGATCTTCGCCGCCGGGGCGGTGATGGTCGCGGTGTTCTTCACCTTCGCGCTCTCCGGGCCGCTACCGCCCAAGGAGATGGGCGTGATCCTCGGCGTCGCCGTCCTGCTCGACGCAGCCCTGGTCAGGCTGCTGCTCCTGCCGGTGCTGCTGCGGTTGATGGGACGCTCGGCCTGGTATCTGCCGACCTGGGCCCGCCGGGTCCTACCCAACGTCACCTTCGGCCACTCATGATCAAAGCAGGCACCGAGATGACAACAACCTACATCGAGCTGTGGCAGACGGAGTGGTGCCCGGCATCGCACCGCGTCCGACAAAGGCTGACCGAACTCGACCTCTCATTCCTCGCACGCCCCGTCCCGGTAGCACGCGAGCAGCGCACCGAGCTCGAGACCGCCACGGGGGCGCGATCGATCCCCGTGCTGATCGCCGGCGGACAGATCATCGCCGGCGAGCAAGCGATCCTGACCTATCTCGACACCCACTACACGGAGTCGGCCGGCGCGCCCGAGCAGCGTGTCAAGGCGGCGAAGGCAAAGCACAAGGAACTGGAGCAAGCATGTCCCAAGTTGACACCGGCTACACCCTGAGCGCCACCACCCCGCTCGGCTTCACCGAGGCGGTGGCCCGGGTCCGCGAGGAACTCGCGAGCGAGGGATTCGGAGTGCTGTGCGAGATCGACGTGCAAGCGACCCTGAAGCAGAAGCTCGACGTCGACCGCGAGCCGTACCTGATCCTCGGCGCCTGCAACCCCAAGCTCGCCCACGACGCGCTGCAAGCCGAGCCCGAGCTCGGCGTCCTGCTCCCCTGCAACGTCGTCGTCTACACGCAACAGGGCCAGACCCGCATCGCCGCCGTCAACGCCGAGCAGATGCTCTCGATCGTCGCCAACGACGCGCTCGCCGAGACCGCCGGCGAGGTGCGTCGGCGACTGGCTTCGGTCGTCGAACGAGCCGCATCGGCCTGATCGCACGCGGATGGACAGCCGCGGCTGGGATCGCCGTTACGCCGGCAGCGGGTTCGTCTGGACGGTGAAACCGAACCGGTTCCTCGTCGAGGAAGCCGCGAGCCTGCCGCCGGGCAGAGCGCTCGACCTCGCCTGCGGCGAGGGCCGCAACGCCGTCTGGCTCGCGGAGCGCGGGTGGGAGGTGACGGGAGTCGACTTCTCGCAGGTCGCGCTCGACAAGGCGCGACGGCTCGCCTGTCAGCGGGGTGTGTCTGCTGAGTGGGTCGCTGCCGACCTGCTGGATTATCGGCCGGAGCCCGGCGTATTCGATCTCGTGCTGATCTTCTACCTCCAGGTACCGGCCGATCAGCGGCGGCGGGTAGTGCGCGCGGCCGCCGCCGGCGTCGCTCTCGGCGCGACGTTGCTCGTCTAGTGATCAAGAATCAGTACTTGATGCTCTACAACTATTTAGCTGTCAACTTGTACGATAGTTCACATGGTTTTTTCCTCCCTTAGAGCTCAAGCCGTCGATTTCGGGTGGTGGTCGTCGTGAGTCGGGTCGTGGTGCTCGGCGCGGGCATCGCCGGGCATACCGCCGCCGCGTTCGCGCGCAGCTGGCTCGGCCGCGGCGACAGCGTGACCGTGATCTCTCCCCGGCCGGATTACAACTGGGTGCCGTCCAACATCTGGGTCGGGGTCGGGCTGATGAAGCCGTCGAAGGTCACGTTCCCGCTGGCGCCGATCTATGAGCGGGCCGGGATCGAGTTCGTGCAGGCCGCCGCGCGCGAGCTCTACCCTGAGGGCGACGAGCACGACTCGACGCCGTATGTGACCGCGCAGTCCGCGGACGGGACGAAGACCAAGGTTCGCTACGAGTTCCTGATCAACGCCACCGGCCCGGCGCTGCGGTTCGACAAGACCGAGGGCCTCGGCCCGGACGGCGGCAACAGCCTGTCGGTCTGCCTCCCCGACCATGCGGCGCAGGCCGCGGCCGCGCTGGATGAGGAGGTCGAGCGGATGCGCCGCGGCGAGCAGCGCCGCTTCCTGGTCGGCGTCGGTCACGGCACCTGCACGTGCGAGGGCGCCGCGTTCGAGTACATCGTCGACCTCGAGTTCGAGCTGCGAAACCGCGGCGTTCGCGATCGCGCACAGATCACCTGGATCACGAACGAGTACGAGCTCGGGGACTTCGGGATGGGCGGCATGCACCTCAAGCGCGGCGGCTACGTCACCCCCAGCAGCATCTTCAACGCCTCGCTGTTCGCTGAGCGCGGGATCGACTGGATCACCCGCGCGCATGTCAACAAGGTCGAGGCCGATCGCGTGTTCTACGAGACGCTCGACGGCGCCCAGCGAGAGCAGGAGTTCGACTTCGCGATGCTGCTGCCCCCGTTCTCAGGCGTCGGGCTGAAGGCGTTCGACCGAGCCGGCGTCGAGATCACCGCCCGGATGTTCATGCCCAACGAGTTCATGCGCGTCGACGCCGACTACACCGCGAAGCCGTACGAGGAGTGGAGGGCGTCGGACTGGCCGCGGACATACCAGTCGCCCGAGCACGGCAACGTGTTCGCGGCCGGGATCGCGGTCGCGCCGCCGCACCCGATCTCCGTCCCCCGCAAGAGCCCGAACGGAACGGTGATCGCTCCCGCCCCACCCAGAACGGGGATGCCGTCGGCGATGATCGCCAAGGCGGTGGCCCGCA
The DNA here is from genome assembly GCA_963811155.1 of uncultured Solirubrobacterales bacterium. Taxonomy (GTDB): domain Bacteria; phylum Actinomycetota; class Thermoleophilia; order Solirubrobacterales; family Solirubrobacteraceae; genus Palsa-465. The sequence goes on along the minus strand of CAWEQQ010000032.1, from coordinate 34,867 downwards.
GCATTGTCGACATGATCGGCGGCGCGCGCGAGCCGACGCATGCGGCCTCGATGGCTGAGATCGGAGCCGCCTGCGTGGCCCCCGCGGGCGCTAACCCGTTCACCGGGACGGCGGCCTCGATGACGGTGTATCCGATCGTGCCCGGCTTCCAGCGCTACCCCGAGTACGGCCGCGATCGGGAGCGCACGTTCGGCGAGCTTGGCCTCGCGGGCCATTGGATCAAGATCCTGCTGCACCACATGTTCCTGCACAAAGCGCGCCTGCGCCCGGCTGGCGCCTGATCCCGGAATAGCCCGATGGATGCCGACAAGACCCGGTACGTCACCAAACCCACCCGCGCGACGCTGTTTTTGCGAACCTTCCTGCCCTACCAGCTGTGGCGCTTTGCGGCGATCAACCTGAAGATGATCGAGATCATCCGCCGCAGCCACAACACCCACAGCATGCACGCCAGATGAGCCTCGCGCGCACCGCCACACCATCCACGATCTGGGATCGCGTGCTCTGCGCGGTCGACCTCAGCCCCGCGAGTATCATCGCCGCCAAGATCGCGGCTGTACTGATGCCCGCGGCCGCGAAGCTCACGATGTGCACCGTCCTGCGTCCGGAAACGACCGAGGGAGCAGTGGGCCTCGACGAAAAGCTGACGCGCGAGGACCGCAACGCGATCGATCAGGCGCAATCGCAGATCCAGGCCATTCACGACGTCGAGCTGCATCTGCGACAGGGGCCGGCGATCCAGCGAATCCTGGATGAGCTCGTAGCCGAGCAAGCCACGCTGGTGACCGTCGGTGCCAGCCACGCCAGCCGCACGGACGGGAGCCTGCTCGGCACTGTCGCCACAGCGATGCTGCACGAGGCGCCCTGCTCGATCCTGATCGCCCACAACGAGCCGACCGACTCCGGCGAGGTCGTCGTCGGATTTGACGGCTCCGGTGGCGCTCGACGCGCGCTCGCGGCAGGCCGCGAACTCTCCGAGCGGCGCTCGTTCCGACTGCGGCTGATCATCGCAACCGGGGATCCGCACCCGCCTGGCCCCGGTTGGTCTCGCGACGAACTGGAGTCCGAGCTTGACGTAACCGAGGACCCGCGCACGGCGGTCGAGGCGCTGACCGACGCATCCCGCTCGGCAGCGCTGCTCGTTCTCGGCAGCCGTCACCTGCAGGGGGTGATGGCGCTCTCAAGCGTCAGTGAACGCAGCACGCACCGCGCGCACTGCCCTGTCCTCGTCCTACGCTGAGACCGAGCTAATCGTGACGTCACAAAATCGATCCGGCCGAGTTCCCGCGATCGCTCCAGAGAAGGCTTGGGAGATGGCGTCACAGGGACAAGCGCGATTGCTGGATCTGCGCACGAGAGCTGAGCGCCGCCGCTTCGGCTGGCCACCCGGGGCGCCTCGCGTATCGCTGGTGGCACACATCATCTGGCCGCGCGGCACCGACACGATCTATCTCTGCCAGCACGCGAACCGGTCAAAGCTCACCGGCAGACGCGGGGCGGCCGAGGTTGCCGGTGGATGGGTCGCGTGGCAGCACGCCGGCCTCCCGGTGCAACGAACCAAGCCGGCCTGATCCAGGCAGCGAGACTCGCGACCAGACCGGCGCCACCTCCGCCGCGATTCGCGTCGGCTTGCTTTCACCGGCGGGCCGGCGGCTGTCAGAGCGCGATCGTGGTGCCGACCGTGCTCATCACGAACGCGTCCGGGAACCGCGTCGCGAGATGATGGCAAGCCTTCCACCCGGTGCAGTGGGCGGGCACCAGCAGCGACGGGGCCAGCTCCCAAAGCGCGTCGACAGTCGGGCCGATGATCGGCTCGAACATCGGACCGCTGAGATGAAACCCACCGATGACCGCCGCAACCGCATCCTCTCCGGTCAGCCTGCGCGCGTACCGGACGGTGTTGACGATACCCGCGTGACCGCAGCCGCTCAGCACCACCAGCCCGCGGTCGCCGAGACTCACCACCAGCGCCTGATCATCGAGGATCAGCGGGTCCGCCTGCCAGCTCCCACCGCGCAGCGCCTGATGGCCCTGAAACCCCGTCTCGAAGCCGGTCGTGCGGTCGACCTCCCCGGTGATCAGCACCGCGCCGTCGAGCAGGAACGACGGCTGACGCTCCTCGACGATCGCGAATCCCATCTCCTGCAACGCGGCGCGACTGCTGCAGGGAAACTCGGCCTCGAGTCCCGGAAAGCTAATCCGGCGGCGGCTCCAGAACTCCGGATGGATCATCACCGGCAGGCGGATCCGGCCCAGCACCCGCACCAGCCCCTCCATCCCGGTCACATGGTCCCAGTGACCGTGGCTGAGCACGATCACCTCCACATCAGCCGGATCGATCCCCAGCCGACGCATGTTCTCCACCATCCCGTTCGCCGACACCCCAGTATCGAACAACAGCGTGCGCTCGCGACCGGCCTTCTCGATCCGCACCAGCGCCGAGAAGCCAGGCTCCGCGATCAGCGCGTCGGGCACGCCCGTGTCAGGACTCACGCGCGCCTGTGCTGTTGGCAAACCACCCAGCAACGCCTTCGGCCAGTTCATCCGCGCGACGGCGTCCTGGTCGACTAGCAGCGGGTCGGTCACGTTGTCCATCAGGATCGTGATCTCCACCCGATCTACCGGCTCTAGCTGGATACCGCCCATCGCTGCCCTCCCTTTCTCTCGCGCCCAAGGATGAAGGATCCTTGCAGCACTCAGCGGTGTCGTTCAACAGACGACGGTCCCCGCGATTAGGTCGTCGATTCCGCCGCTCGGACCGCTCGCGCCTGCGGCGTCCTGCGCACGCCGGGCGCTGCTTTCGTGTTGGCGGGTTTTCAGGAACGGCTTGAGGCGGGATCGTCTGGCCCGCTGTGGACCGTCATGCGACCGACTTGATCGCTTGTTCGAGCTGGTCGTAGCTCGGCACCGATTCAGGCGCCTGCGCTTTCCCGCGCGGGCCGTCGAAGATCAGCGTGGGCGTGCCCTGCACCCCGGCCGCGCTGGCGGCGTGCTGGTCGGACTGCACCTGGCTGATCAGCGAGGAGTCGTTGCGGGCGCTGCTCCAGTTGCCGATGTTGAGTCCCGGGATCTGATTCGCCAGGCCGGTGAGGTAGCTGTCGGTCACGTAGCCCGTGCCCTCCGCGCCCTGCTGGCGGTAGAAGAGCTCGATGCAGTCCCAGAAGCGGTTCTGCTTGCCCGCCGCGAGCGCCGCGACCTGCTGCGTCTGGAATGTCTGCGGATCGCGAGTCGCAGTCTCCAAAGAGCGGTAGACGACCTTCACCTTGCCCGCCCGCACGTCGTTGGCCAGCAGCTTGCCGAAGCCGCTGTTGAGCGTAAAGTCCGCGCAGACCGGGCATTGCAGGTCGCTGTAGCAGGTCATCGTCACCGTCGCCTTCGGGTTGCCCAGCGTCGCTCCCGACTGCCCGATCCCCGCTAGCAGCTGCTGGACCTGGGCGGCGAGCTTTGCTGCGCCGTTGCCGGTCCTCAGTCCGGAGGAACTACCACCGCCGCTCGAGAGCACGATCGCCACCGCAACCACCGCGACCGCCGCGAGTACGACCCCGCCGAGCACGCGCACCCGCCGTTGGCGGCGCTCACGCTCGAGCCGCGCTTCCTCCTTCGCGACGTGCCGAGCACGTGCTGCTTCCTTTTGCTTAGGGCCCGTTCAAGAATTATTGGCGGTTTTGACGGCGTCTGGACGCGCCTGGCGCCACCGGCTCGTCCTCAATACTCCCGGTATGATCGGGCCGAGCCGGCGGCGCCAGACACGCCCAGCCACTCGTCAAATCCCGCCACTAATACTAATTCTTGAACGGGCCCTGAGCTCTGGAGGCCATCGGGCAGAGTGAGGAGGATCACCACCGCGATCGTCCACGCGCAGAACGTACCAGCCGGCTGGTCGGACAAAGTTGGCGTGGAGACCTGTGGTGCCGACAAGTGCTGCTTCGGGCGCGAATACGAGGACTCATCTCTCGATAGGTCCGCCATCGGACGACTCCAACCCAGCGGCAGCTGACCCGCAATCCGCGCTCGGCGGACCGGCCGACGCTGCTCGCCACTAGGCTCGTGCTGCTGAAGATTCAAATATCAGCTCACCGCGCGGCGCAGGTAGCAGGTGGCTGGCTCGCCTGGCGCGAAGCTGGCCTACCGATCGAACGCGTCCAGGCGAAATGAAAGGCCCCCTGCCAAGGGAAGAGTTCGACCGGATCTTCAGCAGAGTTCCGCGTCTCACCGTCGAGCTCGTAATCGCTTCGAGCAATAGGGGGGTCTTGATGGCGCTACGAGACTTCGGGCCCTGCAAAGGCCTCTGGCACCTTCCGGGAGGGACCGTGCGGTTCGGCGAACCACTTGTCGAGGTGGTGAAACGAGTGGCACGAGACGAGCTTGGCGTCACCGTCAGCGTCGGAGAGATGCTCGGCTACATCGAGTACCCCAGCCACTACGACAACGGCCTCGACTCACCCGTCGGCCTGGCGTTCCTCGCGGACGTGGTCGGCGACATGCCCGACGAGCGCGATCTGCGATCCGAGTGCGCGTGGTTCAGCGTCCTTCCCGACAACATGCACGACGAGCAAAGGAAGTTCCTCGCTCGGCATCTGGACAGCGTCTCGGGATGACCTCCGTCAATGGCCTCGCCGCCAGACGAGGTCATCTTCAGTTAGCGCCCTGCGGCCAGGACGTCCGTCGCTCGATCGGTGGTGCGTACGCCGAGATCGCTGAGCAGCGTCTTGACGCGCCGCTCGATGTCAGCGCGAACCCGTCGTATCTCGTCGACCGGCGCGCCGGTTGGATCGCCGACTCGCCAGTCATCGTATCGGACATGCTCGGGTATGTCGATCGCGCCGACGCTGTGGCCCATCGTCACGATCACGTCGGCTGCTCGGAGCACTTCGTCGGTGACTGGGCGCGCGAACGCTTGGTCGCGGTCGACGCCCAGCTCGGCGATCACGGCTTGGACTCCGGGGTCGATCTGGCCGTGGACCGCGGTCCCGGCCGAGTGAACGGCAACCCGGTTCTCGGATAGCAGTGTGGTGAGCGCGGCCGCGATCTGGCCGCGTCCCGCCGCTGAGGCTGACGAATACGACATCCCAGGTTCCCTGGGCGTCTCGGCCTTGGGCGCGCCTGATCGCGTTCAGGCGTTCGCGCGTGAATCCGTAAGCCGTGCGCGCCGCTGACGTCCGCAGCCGCGATGTACAGCGCCGCTGCGAGCGCGACGCCTGTGCGGTTCAGGAGCCTCCCGGCGATCGGAGCGGCGATCCCGATCGCAACCGGCAGCACCGACAGCCGAAGCCCAACGACCGCGACGCCGACGTGCTCGGCTGACAGGTAGTAGGGCACCACGAGCAGCGTTCCGAACAGCACCAGGTATGAGAACAAGACCGCTGCTGAGCCCGACCGAGAGCGCCCGGCGGTGCAAGATCGAGAGCTCGATCAGCGGCGCGTCGACTCGACGTTCGCGTCGCACAAACCCGATCGCGGCCAGCAATCCCGCGGCGAGCGCTACCAGCAGCAGAGGAACGCCGTAGCCAGCGCGGTTGGCGAGCGAGACGTACACGAGCGGTCCCGCGGCCGCGAGCGCCAGCAGCGCAGCACCGAGATGATCGCCTCTGCCGGCGAGGCGCCGCGAGCGGCTGCGCGGCAGCAGAAACCAGCCGAGCGCGAGTCCGATCGCTCCGGCCGGGAGGTTCACGAGGGAGATCAGTCGCCACCCTCCGAGCGCCAGCAACGCTCCCCCGACAAGCGGTCCGAGCGCCAAACCAACCGCCTGCGCGGTGCCCTGCACGCCGATGCCCCGCCCCAGCAGCGGCCGAGGCATCGCCTCGGTGATCAGCGCGACGCTGTTGGCCTGCAACATCGCCGTCCCCACGGCCTGCAGCACCCGCGCGGCGATCAGCACCGCCAGCGTCGGCGCCAGACCGCAGAGCAGCGACCCGGCCGTGAACACCCAAACCCGTACACGTACAGGAGCTTGCGTCCGACCGCGTCCGCGATCCGGCCGACGGTCGCGACCGTCGCGACCAGCACAAGCAGGTACGCAAGTTCGACCCACTCGACCGCGCCCACGCCTGCGTGCAGCCCCGCCCCAGGCGCGGCAGTGCGATTGTCACGATGCTCGCATCGAGCTGACCCAGGAACGCACCGATGCAGACCGTGCCAACCACGTACCAATGCGCGCGCGGGCTCTCGTGCACCGCCACCGGCCTGCGCGGCTCGGTCAGCAGCAAACGCTGGGGCAAGCGGGGCGATGGCTGAGCATCCGGCAAACGGCCCACGGGCCCCTATTCCAGCGCTTCCTGTGGCATAGGTCAGGGAGGCAACCTAGATAGGATTGACTGTGATTGCCTATGGATGAGCGCCGACTCCGTTTCTTCCTTGCGGTCGTCGACGAGGGAAGCGTCACGCGCGCCTCGCAGCGGCTACGGATCGCGCAGCCCTCGCTCTCGCAGGCGCTACGTGCGTTCGAGCGCGAACTCGACGTGCAGCTGTTTCACCGCATCGGCCGCGGCGTGCACCTGTCCGCTGCAGGCGAGGCGCTGATCGGCCCCGCCCGCCAGATCCTGCGAGCGATCGACGAGCCCGCGACGCGATCAGCGGGGTCGTCGAGCTGCGAACAGGCACGATCGAGATCGCCGCGCTCGCGACGCTCGCGGTCGACCCGATGGCAACGCTGATCGGCCGCTACCGCGAACGCCACCCAGGCGTGCAGGTCCGCGTGCTCGAACCCGAAAGCGCCGACGGGGTAAGAGCGCTGGTCCGCGACGGCGCATGCGAACTCGGGGCCACGCACCTCCCACTGCCCGGCGACCAGCTGACCGCCCACCCCCCCGGCGAGCAGGAGCCGCTGTTCGTGCTACCACCCGAAGCGGCGCCAGTGGACGAACGCCCCTCGACTCGGAGCCCGGGAGCTGGCCAACACCCCGCTCGTCCTCAGCCCGCCGGGCACCTCGACCCGCATGCTCCTCGAGCAGGCACTCGCCGCCGTCGGCGTCACGCCACAGATCGCGGTGCAGACCGCCGCGCGCGAAGCGATCGTGCCGCTCGTGCTCGCCGGCGCCGGGGCCGCCCTACTACCCGCGCCGCTCGCCCGCGAAGCGCAAAGGCGCGGCGCGATCGTCCGCAGCGCCCGGCCCCCGATCACCCGCGCAGTTGGCCTCATCCACCGCCAAGGCCCCCTCTCAGCAGCAGCCCGCGCATTCCTCGCACTCGCCACCAACGACGCGTGAACCCCCGTCAATAGGGCGCACCATTGTTGGTCGAACGTCGAAGCGAGCGGCTACTTCAGCGAGCTAGACAACCTACTGACAAGCATCAGCAGCCCGGCCGTCGTCGAGCCCGGCGTCTCCCCGCCAAGGTTTAGACGCCCTTCCCGCAACGTCTCACCCACGCGGACTGCGGGTTATGAGACGGTCCGGCCGTGTTGATCGCCTATGCCGCGTCTCGATCGGCGAGCAGGATCTCAGGCGGCCCGGGTGCTTTCGAGCGGCCGGAGCCCTCACCGTGGCGCACGGTTCCGGGCTTCGGGATCCGGGATCTGCTCGTTCTTCCCGGCGCGCGCTACGCCTGTGTTTGTCGGTTCGTCAGGCGGCGAGTCGGCGGCGTGCCTTCTGCACCGACGGCAGCGCCTGCTTGGCGCGAGCTAACGGCCGGGCGCGCACATCAACGCTCGCCGGCTTGGCCGCGATCGTGATCTGCTCCCCGGTGGCGGGGTTGCGGCCTTGGCGCTTCTTCTGGGCGGGCTTGACGCGCACGGTGAGCTGCACGATCCCGCCGATCCGAACCTTCTGCGCGTTTGAGAGCTCGTCGAGCACGATGGCTTCGAGCGCGTCGAGCACACGCTTCGCGTCGGCTTTGGGCAGCTCCGCGCGGTCGGCGACGGCGGCGAGCAGCTGCGGCTGGGTCAGCGCCACAGGGACCCCTCGTTGAGTCGAGAGTCGGTGATCATCGAGTTCCGTATTCAACCGTACGGATGCGCGTGCTGGTTATGGTGGTGCGGGTTCTCGAGCAGTAGATCCGCGGCATGGCGTCGCTAACCATTATCGGTTCACTAGTTGCGTTTACGCTTCTGGGCGGGATCACCGGGATCTCCTCGATCCCGTGCCGCGAACGGCGCAGCTCGATTGCGCGCGCTCGGGCGGCGTCCTTTTTGGGCTGGCGCTTGGGCCCCGGACGGGGGCTGGCGAACAGCTCACCCAGATCGGCCTCGCGGTAGCGCGAGATCAGCGTGCGCACGCTGCCCTGGCTACAGCCAAAGCGCTCGCCGATCTCGGCCGCCGGGAGCTCCTCGACATAGTAGGCGCGCAACAGCTCATAGCGCCGCTGCACGACGGAGGTCGGGCGGGTGAAGCGCTCGTGGCCCAGACGCGCCATCTGTCAACGCGATTGGTGAACAAACCGGCAGATTCCCACAAGTGGTTCTTTCGCCACGTGGTTCCGATCGCCTGCTCATCGCTCACAAATCCGGGGGTCTCGACCGCGGTCGCACAACAGCCTGGCCAAACCACCTCGGCAACCTCGCGCAGCTCGTCCACCAGTCGTGTTTACACGAAAATCGCCGCTTGCTGCCCTTGTCGGAAGGAACCCGGGCCGCGCCGCGGCGGCCAGCCGCCAAACCCGCAACGGAATTAGTGAACGAACCCCCCGCCGATAATCCAGGCTAATAAGCATTAGCGAGGATCGACCTGGCGACGTTGGCCTATGCTCCGCGTGAGGTGACGCGTCGCTCAGGCATCGACGCTCGTGCACAGTCAGTGGTATGCGACGTGTCCTCGGTTGTGCTTTCGGTGGCCGCCGTCGATACGTCGTGACGGTGCGGGGCGTCGCTGTTTGCGCCGTAGCCAGACACTGCGAGGCCGTTTCGCTTTCCCTGGCTTGGCAGATCGCGGATCGCCCACGGTCGGGGATGTCCGTGTGGTCGTCTAGGAGGGGCGGCACGGGTTAGCGGGCTGTGGAGGAGTGAGGCGGCGGTCGAGGATTACCTTCGGCTGAGCGCAGGTCCGGCTGAGAGCGAGATCCAGCCGATCATCCACCGCGGAAGGGGCCGCCCTCGTCTCCGCCGCCAGGCGATCGTCCCAGCCGCACTCCACAGCCAGAAGCAGGCGACCGTCAAGGCGATGTGCCTGTGCGCGCTCAAGATAGATATCCGACAGGCGACTCCCGGCCCCCTACAGCGACGTGCGAGCGCTCGCGTACGTGCAGGCCGCGGCGGCCAAGCGCAGCTGAGCTCGATTACCCCCGCTCCGCGGTCGCGCAATTTTCTGCGGCCTGGAAGGGGGGGCGTGACCCGTGATTTGCGACAAGGATCACGATCAATGTCACGCCGGCCGCGAGCGCGGCCGCGAGGAACAGCGCTAGCGCGCGGGCGCGCATACGGTGGTGGATCATCGTTCGGTCCACGGCCGCCACGGTCCAGGTCCACGACGCGATCTCCATCTCGCGCGTCGAAAATCATCCAATTTGCAGACCGGCGACGCCGTTTGCAGGGACTTTTCGTGTCCAGAACCCGTGTCCGAAAACAACGTCTCTCTCATAGTCATAGGGGCAGGCAAGAGTTTTGGGATGCTCTGGCTGCTGATCCGGCCACCGCGCCGCCCGAGGCGGCGAGTAGAATCCCGCGGTCGGGCAGACCCCTGGTGCCGCCAGCTCGAAGCGCTCAAGCACGGCGTGGGATGTGGGGGCGTCCACCCCGACCACGTCGCGGTCGCCGGGGATCGACCACCGCTGTGCCTGGCGACAGGGCCCCTCTCCCCCTCCCCCGCGGCGCACACCCGACTCGCTGGGCCGGGGGCGATTTTGGGTGGAGTCCGCCTGGTGGCCTTCTGCGGCCTCGCGGGAGGCTCACAGGGGTTTGGAGCTGCTCGCTGGTAGACGGGCCGCGTTTGCGGTTGCGTTATCCCGGTGGCGTGTCACAATGGGGTGTGAGCCGCAGAATCCGGCAAACGAGCGGCTCGGGAAAGGCGGTTCCTTGGACAGCAGGAATACGTCAAGCTAGGCAGCCGTGGGAGCCACCGCGACGATTCTGGTCGCGATTGGCTCGGTCTTCTTCCTGATCGGTGGTGCCGCTCTTTCTGGCCCTACGGGCCGAAGATCGGGACACCGACTTCGAGGGAGAGATCAAGACACCATTGTTGGCCGTTAGCATCAAATGTCATCCGCGTCGGGTGCGTAAGCCCGACTCGCACAAATGAGCCATGTCTCCCGAGTCACGGGACGCCTTGCATGCGGTAACACCCGTGCCGAGTAGACAAAACTATTGCGGGGAGCAGCGGTTGCGTTGCTCCCCTTCTTTTGCGTATTTGCGCCTCCTCGGCTCCCGCGTATCAGGACTCTCCGGTGGGGCTGACTGGTCGCCCAGTTCAAGCCCACGGCATGACCTCCACAGGGGAGTGGTTTAGTTTCGGAGCAGAAGTGGCAGGTTTGCGTTAGCCTGGATTATCGGCGGGGGGTTCGTTCACTAATTCCGTTGCGGGTTTGGCGGCTGGCCGCCGCGGCGCGGCCCGGGTTCCTTCCGACAAGGGCAGCAAGCGGCGATTTTCGTGTAAACACGACTGGTGGACGAGCTGCGCGAGGTTGCCGAGGTGGTTTGGCCAGGCTGTTGTGCGACCGCGGTCGAGACCCCCGGATTTGTGAGCGATGAGCAGGCGATCGGAACCACGTGGCGAAAGAACCACTTGTGGGAATCTGCCGGTTTGTTCACCAATCGCGTTGACAGATGGCGCGTCTGGGCCACGAGCGCTTCACCCGCCCGACCTCCGTCGTGCAGCGGCGCTATGAGCTGTTGCGCGCCTACTATGTCGAGGAGCTCCCGGCGGCCGAGATCGGCGAGCGCTTTGGCTGTAGCCAGGGCAGCGTGCGCACGCTGATCTCGCGCTACCGCGAGGCCGATCTGGGTGAGCTGTTCGCCAGCCCCCGTCCGGGGCCCAAGCGCCAGCCCAAAAAGGACGCCGCCCGAGCGCGCGCAATCGAGCTGCGCCGTTCGCGGCACGGGATCGAGGAGATCCCGGTGATCCCGCCCAGAAGCGTAAACGCAACTAGTGAACCGATAATCCAGGTTAGTGGAAGCTCGTAGCTCGGGGGAGGGTACGGGTGCGACATCATCCGCACGAGCTGCAGGACGTGGGCAAACTCGCGATTCGCGACAGCATCATGAACGAGCCCGGCCCGCTGGATAACGAGGAGTGGGCGTTCATCCGCGGGCATACCAGTCCGCTTTGAGCCAACCGTTAGCCGCTGATCCCCGGGTCAGGCGGTGATCTTGAATTGGTCGACGAGGCGGTTGAGCTCCTCGGCGTTGGCGGAGAGTTCTTGGGCGCTGGCGGCGATCTGCTGAGCCGAGGCGGAGGTCTGTTCGGTCGAGGCGGACACCTGTTCGGTGGACGCCGAGGCTTGCTCGGCGACTGCTGCGACCTCGGCGATGCTCTCTCGCATGCTGGCGGCGCTGGCGGCGATCTGTTGCGAGGCGGCGGCGATCTGCTCGATCCGTGCAGTCATGTCGTCGACGGATGATTCGATCTCCTGGAACGCGAGGGTCTTCTCCACGACGGCGGCGCTGTCCTGTGTGCGCTTGGCGCCGTCCTGGACCACGCTGACCGCGGTGGTCGTTTTGGCCTGGATCGTGCCGATCAGACCGGTGGTCCTCGTGTTCTCGTACGTTTGCTGCGACGGACCAGAGCGCGGAAGCTGGCGTTTGGGGCGGGCTTGTGTCGTGGAGCCGGGTGGGGTTGTAATTGGTCGCCGATCGGCGTAGCGTGGTTGACAGGGAGGCTGAGCGCGCGCTTGCCCGAAGCCGCGGGTCGCGCGCCCGAATCGCAACTATCGCCGCGCGCTGCCTTGAGCGGGCGCGGGCCCGGCCTTAGTGGTCGCGAAACAATAACTGTGGGCGGCGGACACGCGAAACCCTGCGTTTCGCGTGTGCTGAGGGCCAATTCTGCGACAGTTATTGATCCGCGACCGCTTACGGCTGAGCGAGGAGGTCGGTCATGATCCGTAGCCCGTTTCCGGACATCGAGATTCCGGACGTGTCTTTCACCGACTTTGTCCTCGCTGGTGCCATGGGGCTGGGCGATAAGCCGGCGCTGATCGACGCGCCGAGCGGCCGGACGATCACCTACGCGCAACTGGCGGAGTCGGTTCGCGCGGTCGCCGCGGGTCTCGCCGAGCGGGGCTTTGGCAAGGGCGAGGTGTTCGCCCACTACGCACCCAACCTGCCCGAGTATGCGGTCGCCTTCCACGCGGTCGCGACGGTCGGTGGGGTGAACACGACCGCCAACCCGCTGCTGACCGCCAACGAGCTCGCAACGCAGCTGCGGGACTGTCGCGCGCGTCTTTTGGTGACGGTGCCTGAGCTGCTTGAGAAGGCGACCGCGGCGGCCGAGCGGGCCGGCGTGGAGGAGATCATCGTCTACGGCGAGGCCGAGGGCGCAACGCCGTTCGGATCGCTGCGTCGGGCGGGCGGTGAGCCGCCTGAGGTGGAGATCGATCACGCCAACGATCTCGTCGCGCTCCCGTATTCCAGCGGCACGACGGGGCTGCCCAAGGGCGTGATGCTCACGCACCGGAACGTCGTCGCGAACATTTGCCAGTGCACTCACCCGAACTTACAGCCACTGCATAATTAGTTACACATAGCACAAAGGATCGCCGTCAAAGTTCCACGACGATTCGAACAACATCGCTTCCGCCACGGCCAACGCCAAGGCCGCAAACGGGTATGACCCCCACCCGGAACCGTGCACGGGGGTGTCGCCGCTCAGGCCTCGTCCCTACGCCGCGATCCTCAGCGAGCGCGTCGCCCAAGATCATGCTTCTTCGGGCCGCGATCGCCTCCAGTCGTCGCCCCGTGTCGCGATCGGGGATCGACGTCGCGTCGCCTGCGCGCCGCGCGGTTGTGCGTCTTGCTTGTGATCGTCTTGACGGACTGGTCGCTCGCGGCATCGCGGGTCACGCGCCGTTTGAGAGCATGATCAGGTGCGGCGCCGTTTGTAATCCGCGCGGCGAGACTGTCGCGCCGGGGGCGGAGCGCGTTATACGCCCACGCGTACAGCCACTCGGCGGCGAGCTGATCGTCGGTGTCGCTGCGGGCCAGAAGCGCCGGGCGCTCTGCGAGGGTCACCGCTCCGGGTGTGCCTTCGGGGGTGTGTGCTTGCACGATGATCTGCGGCATCGGGCATTCCTTTGTGATGGTTGGTCGTGGCGGTCGCATCGATCGCGGATTCATCGCATCGAGTCTCGCCGGGCGGGTGCGTGGCGCATCGGCCGGGGGCGTCCAACGATCGGCCGCGCGAGGTCTTGAGGAATCGCGGTGGGGCTTGGGTGCTCGCGCCTGTCGCCGAGGTGATTCGGCGCTGGCGGGTTCTTCCCCGCCCGCGCCGAGGAAGTGGCGACGGAACGCGTCGAGCATGAAGACATGCCCGTCCTCGCGCTTCAGTTCGCGCAGACGGCTGTCAAGTTCGTTCAGGGCGCTTTCAACAGAGCTTGGCGTTTGTGAGCCTTCTTACTGCGCCGGCGGCGCGGGCCTGGGTGCCGGAGCGTCGGCGGGTGTGTTGATGGATTTCGTGGGTAATGTCACGTACCGACATACAGCACCACGAGTTCGTCGTCGTCGGCTCGAGTCATCGCTTGGCGCGCGCTGGTTTCATTGTCGAAGCGGGCGAGCGCAGCGCCATTCCACACTTGAACGAGTGCCCATCGCCTGGGCCTGGACTGCAACCGCGGAACGCAACCGCGTCTAACGCTTGGCGACGGTTGTCGTGCTATTGCCACGGAAACCCCGTGGAAGCGTTCTTCGTTTCGCTGCTGGATGGTGGTGCTGCGCATCAGCTGCCCTCGTTTCCTGCGCCCCGCGTCGCGGTTTGGCGCGTCGATCATTTGTTGGTGGCAGTCTGCAGGTCAGGTTGGTCGCTTCGCGTCCATGAGGCCACCTACATCGACCCCTGATCTTGCGGGTCAGGGTCGAACGGGTCCGGATGTCAGGGCGCCGGCTCGAGCGCCGCAGCGAGCTGCGCTCGGGAGGTCACGTCGAGCTTCTGGTAGCTGCGGTGAAGGTGCGTCTCGACGGTCTTGACGGTCACGAATAGCGTCTGCGCGATCTGCTTGTTGCTGATCCCCGTCGCGGCCAGCTGCGCGACCCGCCGCTCGCTGGTCGTCAGCGTGTCAACGCCGGCGCGGATCACGTCGCGACGCGAGGCGCCACTGGCTCGCAGCTCCTCCTCCGCCCGCGTGGCCAGCGGCGCCGCGCCGCAGATCCGCGCGAGCTCCAGCCCTGAGCGCAGCGGTTCGCGTGCCTCGCGGCGCCGTCCGTCCAGGTACCAGGGGTCCGCGGACAGGTCGGCCGGCTCGAGCGCGAGCCCCTCTCCCGCCGCCTCGAGCGCTTCGCGAGCCCACGCCGGCGGCGAGATGGGCGTCCCGGACAGGATCACGCCGAGCCACGGCTCCGGGTTGTGCGTGACAGCGACCGCCGCGGTCACGCCGCCCAGCGAATGTCCGGCGAGGACGACCGGGATCGCGGGGCGCGTCTGCCGCGCGATCGACGTGAGCAGGCGGGCGTTCTTCTCGAGCGCGTCGATCGACCCGACGATTCCGCGGTTGCCGTCGGAGAGTCCGTGACCGATCTCGTCGACGGCCCACAGATCGATCGCGGCGCCGTTGAGCGCGGCGGCGAGCCGCTCGTAGAGCCCGGAGTGCTCCCCGAACCCGTGCAGGAAGATGATCGCGGCCTCATCAACATCTCATAGCCGCATACCGCCGCTGGGCCGCATACTGCTGACGCGCTGACGCTGGCACCTGAATAGTTACGTTGGCAGATGGCAAGGTCGATAGCGACCAAGTGTTCGACTTCCACGTGGGTTCTTCGCGCTCTAAGTCTGATGCCGTGCGCATCGCGCTCGCGGCGCTCGTGCTGCTCCTCGCCGCGATGGTCGCGCACGCGGCGTTCAAGCTGGGCGGCTCGCGACTCGATGGCTTGTTCGTCAAGTGGATCTATAACGTCGTGCTGATCGGTTCGGCCGCGTCGTGCCTTGCCCGCGCCGCCTCCGTGGAGCGTGAGCGCTCTGCGTGGTTGGTGCTCGGCGTCGCGCTGCTGACCTGGGCCGGCGGCAACATTTACTTCACGGTTGCGCTGTTCGATGCCAAACAGGTACCGATTCCGTCCTGGAGCGATGCGGGGTATTTGTCCATTTATCCGGGGGCGTATGCGGCCTTGGTGCTGATGCTGCGCTCGCGGGTCTCGGAATTTCGCGCGAGCATCTGGCTCGACGGGTTGATCGGCGCTCTCGCCGTCGGCGCCATCGGTGCCGCTGTGCTGCTCAAGGTCGTGCTCGCCGCGATCGGGGGAGACCCGGTTTCCGTCGGGATTGCGCTCGCCTATCCGCTGCTTGACCTGCTGCTTGTGGCCTTCGTCGTTGCGATCGGCGGCCTGAGCGGCTGGAAACTCGATCGCACGCTGTTGTTCGTTGCCGCGGGGTTCGTGGTGTTCGGGATGTCCGACGGCTTCTACGCCTACCAGAACACCATCGGCACCTATCACCCGGGCAGCGTCTTTGACATGGGCTGGCCAGTCGCGATCGTGCTGCTCGCGCTGGCGGCCTGGCAGCCGTCCGCCCGCGTTCGCAGCATCGCGCTCGACAGCTGGCGGATGCTCATGGTGCCCTCGGCGTTCGCGCTGCTTGCCCTCGGCGTCCTCGTCTACGGGGCCGCGATCGGCGACGTCGGGCTGCTCGCGATCAGTTTGGCGACGGCATCGCTCCTTGCGGTCATCGTCCGGCTTGCAATCACATTCCGCGAGAACGTGCGAATGCTCCGCGCCAGCCAGTGGGAGGCGCTCACCGACGCGCTCACCCGCCTGGGCAACCGCCGGCGGCTCAGCCTGGATCTCGAGCAAGCGCTCGGATCCGCAGCCGAGGAGCCCGGAATCCTCGTGTTGTTCGACCTTAACGGGTTCAAGTCCTATAACGACACCTTCGGCCATCCGGCCGGCGATGCGCTGCTCGCGCGATTAGGTCGCCAACTCGACGCCAGCGCCGCCCGCGCGGGTCGCGCCTATCGCATGGGCGGCGACGAGTTCTGTGTGCTCTCAAAGCTGGGAGCGGAGCACCCCGAGGCGACGATCGCGGAGTGGGCGCTCGCACTGAGCGACCAGGGGGAAGGGTTCTCGATCACCTGCTCTTACGGCTGGTGCCGCCTCCCCGACGACGCCGCCGATTCGTCAGCGGCGCTGAGTGTCGCCGACCAGGCCATGTACCGCAACAAGCAGCGGAGCCCGTCCTCCCCGGCACGGCAGAGCATGGACGTGCTCGTAGCCGCGCTCCAGCAGCGCGACGGCGCCCTCGGCAGCCATGGGAGGGGTGTCGCGCACCTCGCCGAGCGGGTCGCGCAGCAGCTCGGCTTGCCCGGCGAGGAGATCGAGCTGATCCGTCAGGGCGCAGAGCTGCACGACATCGGCAAGGTGGCGATCCCTGACGCGATCCTCAACAAGCCTGGACCCCTCGACGGCGACGAGTGGGCCTTCATCCGCCGCCACACGCTCATCGGTGAGAGCATCATCGCCGCCGCGCCGGCGCTGATCCCGGTTGCGAAACTCGTGCGTTCCACGCACGAGCGGGTCGACGGCAGTGGCTACCCCGACGCCCTCAAGGGCCCCGACATTCCCATCGGCTCGCGCATCATCGCCGTCTGCGACGCCTTCGACGCGATGACCTCGGACCGCAGCTACAGCTCGCGCATGACCGTCGGCGCGGCGGTCGCCGAGCTCGAACGCTGCGCTGGCACCCAGTTCGATCCCGACGTACTGGACGCGTTCATGTCGCTGGTGGAGATCGTGCCCGGTCCGAACGAACAGACGCCAATCAAGTCGTACCGTGCCACCGACGGCTTCCCGGATGCGGACGCCCCCACCCGCCACCGGCGACACACCGGGTCGCCCGCGAGCCGAGGAGTTAATCGTTAATCGCACGTAACCTCAGACGTCAGACAGGCCCTGTCGGAGGGGAAGAAGGAGCCCCACAGCCCCGATCGGCCCGGACTTCCCCTGAGGTGGGGCGCAACCTGAGACTGGATGAGGTCGTCGAACACTTCACGCTGGTCGGCGACGAGCTGGATCTGCTGCGCAACAAGTCCGGCGCGACGCGGCTGGGGTTCGCGGCGCTGCTGAAGTTCCTGCTCTGGCGCGGTCGTTTCCCGCGCGCTGCCCACGAGCTGCCCGACGACGCCGTGGCGCACCTCGCCCGCCAAGTACGCCCTAGCGCTGCTCGGCCGGATCATCAGCTCCACGATCCGCGCGAGCGACTTCGCCGCGCGCATCGGAGGCGACGAGTTCGTGATCATGCTTTCCGACACCGACCGTGACGGGGCGATCGTCATCGCCGAGGCACTTCGCACCGAGATCCAGCGCGCCGACGTGCCGGGCACGTGGATCGCGGGCACGATCTACGGCGGGACGAACGAGATCCAGCGCGGGATCATCGCCAAGGCGCTGGGGCTGTGATGGCGTCGAAGCGAGATAGACTCCTCGACCGTCTCGGAACGCGCCATGGGGATAACCGGCGCTCCATCCAATAACCAAACGAAGGGCATACACATGAGACGACGTGCATTGACTGCTGCGATGACGCTTGCGGTGGTCGCATCCGGGCTGGCGATGATCACGGCCTCGTCCGTGGCCGCGGGATCGCTGCCGACGCTGACGCTGGCGGTGAGCAAGAACACGGTCATCGTGGGTGGTTCGAAGGTGTCCGGCGCGGTCAACGTCGCCGTGACGGTGAGCGGTGAGGCGGAGGACAATCCGGCGCTGATCCTGCTCAAGCCGGGCGTGACGGCGGCTGAGCTCGGCCAGGTGGTGTCCAAGTTCACGAAGAACACGCCGTTCGACGCGATCGACCCGTACGCGACGATCGTCTACGACAGCCAGGACGCGCTGAAGGGGAAGACGACGACCGGGCAGGTTGTGCTGCCGGCCGGTAACTACGTTGCCGTGAACAACGGCAACGGATTTGCGGCGTTCACCGTTGCGGCGTCGCCGAGCCCCGCGAGCCTGCCTGCGCCCGGCGCGACAGTCATGGCGATCGACTTCGGGTTCCGCGGCGCGCGCACGCTGCACGATGGCGAGCTCGTCCGCTTCGAGAACGACGGCTGGCTGATCCACATGTTCCTCGCCGCTCCGGTCGGGACCGTGGCGAGGGCGAAGGAGGCGGAGGCGCTGCTGCTCCAGGGCAAGCTGGCCCAGGCCAAGAAGTATGCGGTAGGGAAGGGCGGTCAGCTCGCCGGGCCGTTGTCGCACGGTTCGATGCAGCAGTCGGTGATCACCCAGCCCCCCGGCGTCTACATCCTGCTGTGCGCGATGAACGCCGAGGACGGGCGTGACCACTACCAGCTCGGGATGTTCCGCACGATCAAGATCGTCAAGTAAGCCGCCCGACGACCACACGGTCAACAGGGGGAGCGGTCATCCGGCCGCGCGGCCCGCAGGCCGCGCGGCCGGCGCACCCGGGGAGCGATCACGGCCCCGTGGATGCGATCGTCGTCGGCGCAGGTCCGACCGGCCTCGCGGCGGCGATCGAGTGGCGCGCGCGGCCGCTCGGTGCGCGTGATCGAACGCGCCGAGTCGGAGGGGGCCGGCACGCGGACCGCCGAACTGACGCTGCCGGCTACGGGCGTATCACGCCGCGGGGGCGGTGCTCAGGGCGAGCGCTGCTGTGATCAGCCCACGCCAGCTCCGGGTGACCATCTGGACCGGCGCGGTGGTGCGCTGGGCGCAGACTACGCGGTGCGCTGGGCCAGGCTAGGACACTACGCCCTCGACCGTGACGACTATCAGAGTGGCTAGCGACGCGGCGCGGTCGCTCCGGCAAGCGCCGATCAGGCGCTCCTACTCCTCGAAGGCCGCAGCGCTGTCGCCCACGACTGAAAGGAGTCACGATCACCCGTCAGCACGACGGCGAAGGGCTACCGGTGCCGGACAAGAGCAGCACCACGGGCGTCGCCGAGACGCCCGAGACGCGGCGTAAGCTGCAAGCGGCTCGGCGAGCGGAAGCGGAAGGGATCGACATTCATGATCTGGCACCCGCTTGTGAGCAGCAGCATCAGCGACTCTCGCTTGCCGCCGCCCTGTCGCTTCCGGATCGCGAAGCGGAAGCGACCCTGCTTTGCGGCTGGGGACAGCTACCCACGCGGAGGGCCATCAACGGCCACCAACCAACCGGGCCGTTCACGCTCAACGTCACCTGATCTGCACGGATACCACGCCAAAAGCATCGAGCGGGGCGACTGCGGACATGCAGTGCGCCACAGAACCGGCTTCCGGTTCAAGTCGTGAACGCAATCGGGGCAGGGTTGGCCATTGCCGGAGGGGCCTGGGGGCACTTACCTGGTCCCTGCAAACACAACAACCGCTTGAACGGACGTCAGAGGTCTTTGGTGACACTTTCTAATCGCATACGCAAGCTCGGTGGAGGTGTGCTGGCCTGGAGAGGGATCTCCAGCTCGATCGCCATGCTCGGCGCGCTGCTTGCAGCCGTTGCCGTGCTGGTGATGACGGCTGCGCCCGCCACCGCGGCAACACCTGCGCCGAGGATCGACCTCCGCGTCCTGCTGCTCGGAACGTCGACGACGGAGCCCGACTTCCAGGCGTGGCAGGCGGCGCTGCAGCGCGAAGGAGTTCGGTTCGATTCGCTGATCGAGTCGAGCGCGAGCGCGACCGGGGCTGGGCACACCTCGCTCGGCCTGACCTCGTGCACTGGCAGCGACCCGTGCCAGGCCCTGTCTGACGTGCTCGGCGATGGGACGCCCGAGGCCAAGTACGAGGCTGTGATCGTCGCCACAGGGGGCCTGCCAATCTGTGGCTCCACATGCACCTCGGCGCTGTCGAGCGGTGACTGGGCGGCGCTCGAGCAGTACGAGCACAAGTTCAACGTGCGCCAGCTCACCGGCGACGCGTTCCCGGGCGGCGGCGGGGTCGGGACCGACAACTACGGGTTGAACGCGCCGACGGTCTCGGGTCCGCTGGACGGCGGGGCGTGGTCTGTCAGCACCGATGGCCAGCCCGTGTTCCCGTACCTGAACGGCGTCGGCAAGATGGACACCGGCACCTACGGCTATGAGGCCACGCCGATCAGCACGACGAACTTCAAGACCCTGGTGACCGGCCCGAGCAGCTCCTCGCTGGTCGGGATCTACACGCATCCCGACGGTGTGCAGGAGATGGTCGAAACCTACAACCAGAATCAGTACGAGCTTCAGGCTCAGCTGCTGCGCCACGGCGCGATCGCGTGGGTGACTCGCGGGATCTACTTCGGGGATCAGCGCAACTACCTCGAGACGCACATCGACGACAACTTCCTGTCGGATGCGGCCTGGAGCATCAGCGGCAACGCGACCACTCCGGCGCACTCGACCGACTTCAACGAGGCCGACTCGCTGCGCGAGGTGCCGGCCGACGTGGTCGCGGCGGCCAACTGGTCGCGGCAGAACAACTTCCGCATCGACATGCTGTTCAACGGCGGCGGTAGCGTCGCAGTCGCCAACGGCGACACGCTCGTCGGTGCCGGGGACAACGGCAGCGGCGGCACGGGCTCGACCGGGGGCAGCACCGGCACCGGATCGGGAACAGACCCGTTGCTGGCGCAGTTCACGACCACCGACCCGAGCACGGGCAAGGCGTACACCAGCGACTTCAGCTGGATCAGCCACACCTGGGATCACCCCAACATCGATGAGGGCTGCGCGACGCAGAAGTACATCGAGGCCGAGCTCAACCAGAACACGGCGTGGGCCACTAAGGCGGCATCCGGAAACGGCGACCCGATAAACGGTGGTCTGGGCCTGACCTCGACCACCGATCCGGCGACGGCGCTCGGCGCGGTGAATCCGCAGGTGCTGGTCCCGGGCGAGCACTCGGGTCTGGCGAACCTGATCCCGGGCAACCCGGGCCAGGTGGATCCGCCCTCGCTGGACACAGCCACGGCGTCGACAGGCGGCGGGACGCTGGCCGCCGGGCAGTACGTCTACGCCGTCACCGACCAGTTCAACACCGCGGCTCCGGGACAGACCCCGGTGGCCGCTGCCGGCGAGTCGGCGGCGTCGGTGTCCTCGCCGGTGGGGGTGAGCGGCACCGGTTCGGTGGCCCTGAGCTGGTGGGCGGTCTGCCACGCCGGCGTGTACAACGTCTACCGGGCACCGTACACCCCGGGCACCGGCACCGCGGCGGGCACGATCGGCGCGTGGTCGAAGATCGGGACCGTGAACGCAAACACGAGCACGGACTTCAAGGATCCGACCGGCGGCTCGACGACCAACAGCGCCGGCGGCGGCGCGGGCGCGAACACGTTCACCGACACCGGCCTCGCCGGTACACCGACCGGTAGCTCGGGCACCCTCACCGCCTCCACCATCCCCTCGATCGAGGGGGCGGCGATCGAGAGCGCCTACGAGCAGAACCCGGCGCTGGACAGCGCGTTCCAGGCGACGTCAGGAGGCGGGATCAAGTACGTCGGCGCCGACGCGTCGAAGCCCTACCCCAACCCGGCGGACGGCAGCTTCGCGACCGGAACGCCGCCGGCCACGCAGTACGCAGCCGGACAGGTCTTCAGCGATGCGGGGGTGACGGGCATCCCCCGCTACCCGACCAACATCTACTACAACGTCTCCACCAACGCCCAGGAGCTGGACGAGTACCAGACGCTGTACGACCTGCCGACGTGCAAGCCGGTCACGGGCGTGACCACATGCGATCCAGCCGGCACTGTGTTCACGATCGATCAGATCGTGGCTTCGGTTGACCAGGGGATGTTCCAGCACCTGATGGGCAACGACCCCCGGCCGCACTACTTCCACCAGACCAACCTAATGTCGCAGACGAGTGGCACCGTCAACGGGATAGGCGACGGCCTATTCTACGAGACGATGAACCCGCTGCTGGCCGAGTACCACCAGTACTTCGCCAGCAACAGCCCGATCGAGCAGCTCACCATGCCCCAGATCGCCACCCTGCTCACCGAGCAGGCCAACTGGGCCGCCAACACGCAGGTCAGCAGTTACATCCAGGGCAACCAGGTGACGATCACCAACGCGGGCACGGCTGCCACTTACATCCCGTTGACCGGGATCCCGGCGGTGGGCTCGGCCTACGGGGGGTTGACCTCCGGCTGGACGACCGTGCCCGCAGGGACGAGCACGTTGACCTCGTCGACCACGTGGCCGGCCGATACGGTGACGGTGACGCTGTCGCCGGCCTCGATCGTGGCCAACGGGACCTCGACGAGCGCCGCGACGGTGACCATGAGCGCGGATGGCAACCCGGTCGCCGGTGACCCGATCGTGCTCACCTCGAGTGATCCCGGTGAGAAGATCAGCGCGGTCACCGACAACAAGAACGGGACCTACACGGCCACGATCAGCAGCTCGACGACCGTGCACCCCGTGACCATCACCGCCACCGACTCCGCCGTAGCACCGGTGGCGTCGGGGCAGGCCACGCTCAATCAATCCCTAGGTACGGCCGCCTCGGTGACCGTGTCACTGGCCCCGAGCTCGATCGTCGCGAACGGGACGTCGACGAGCACAGCTACTGCGACGGTGACGGACAATCAGGGCCACCCGGTGAGCGGCGACCACGTCGGCTTCTCCTCGACTGACCCCGGCGAGAAGATCGGCGCGGTCACCGACAACAAGAACGGGACCTACACGGCGACGATCACCAGCTCGACGACCGTCCACCCCGTGACCATCACCGCCACCGACTCCGCCGTAGCACCGGTGGCGTCGGGGCAGGCCACGCTCAATCAATCCCTAGGTACGGCTGCCTCGGTGACCGTGTCACTGGCGTCGAGCCCGATCGTCGCGAACGGGACGTCGACGAGCACAGCCGCTGCGACGGTGACGGACAATCAGGGCCACCCGGTGAGCGGCGACCACGTCGGCTTCTCCTCGACTGACACCGGCGAGAAGATCGGCGCGGTCACCGACAACAAGAATGGGACCTACACGGCCACGATCACCAGCTCGAAGGCGGCTGGCACGGCGACGATCACGGCCAGCGACACGTCCGTCTCGCCCGCCGCGTCGGGCCAGGCAACGCTGACCCAGACCGCGGCGCCGGCGCCACCATCGACCGTGCAGCGGCCGGCGAGCGTCCAGCCGCCGTCGGTCCGTGGCACAGCGCGGGTCGGGCAGACCCTGACGACGTCGCCGGGGACCTGGAGCGGCACGGCGCCGATCAGCTATGCCTACCAGTGGCAGCGCTGCACCAGCGCCAGCAGGTGCGCCAACATCGGCGGCGCCAGGAGCAGCAGCTACGAGCTGGCCGCGGCAGACCGAAACATGACCGTGCGGGTCGTGGTGACTGCGTCTAATGCGGCCGGATCGGCGCAGGCGGCCTCGGCTCTGATGGGCCCGGTCGCCGGCGCGCCGGCCGTCGCCAGCACGGCCGTACTGCGCACGATGCTTATGCGACTGCTGACCCCTCAGGGTCATGCGGGCCGCATCGGCGCACTCCTCAAGCGCGGCGGCTACTCGGCGGTCGTGACCCTGCCGATGGCCGGCCGGGTCAACGTCTCCTGGTATGTGACGGTGCGCACCGGCAAGAGCAAGCGCCGGGTCATCATCGCGCAGGTGGTGAAGTCGGTGACGGCGAGCCACAACACGAAGATCACGATCAAGCTCACCAAGGATGGACGTCGGCTGCTGGCCGGTCGGGCACGGCTGCAGTTGACGGGGAGCGGGACGCTGCTGGTGCAGGCAGTCCCGATCGTCAGCGCCGTCCGCGTGTTCGTAATCCTCAAGTAGGCACTGTCCAGGGTGTGGCCGGGCGAACGCCTCAATTCGTCCGGCCCGCCCGGCAGTCAGTTCCGACCACAGACAGCCCAGAGCTCAAGCCATGACTCGGCTCATTTTGGAACTCAGCTCGTGAAGGCGATCGCAATGATCGCTTGCTGGCCGCCTGCCTCGATGGCTGCTCGGCGAAGGCGGGCGGGACCAAGACGGGCGTTGGTCGCGCGGAGCGGATCGCAATGCGCGTGCTGTTGATCACCGACAACGTCAATCCGTCGAGCGCGAGCGGAGCCGCCCTTTGCGCGCCAGTCGGGATCTCACAGCAACGCGGCTTGGGCCCCTGCCGCCGACCCTACTCGTAAACCCCGGTTCTCCGTACGGTCTGCGACCCTCCGGGGCGTCGGGATTTGATGCGTGGCAGGCGGCGAACTTCGGCCAGCCTCGCGCTTGGCGGGCGGAGCGCACGGTGCATGTCGGGGCATTCCCGGACATGCACGAGGCGTCAACGGGCGGAACGAGCTCTGCGTTGCGCCTCTTCGATCGCCATGAGCTTGTACATGCGGTCAGCGTGTTGGGGTCCTCCTGGCCGAGCACTCGGCGGCTGAGCGTCAGGACTTGCTGTGGCAGCTCGCGCGTGCCGGCCAGATTTCGCCGATCCTCGCGCACCAGGCGGCGTATGTGTATGTGGGCGCTGGCGCGCCAGTTGTCGCAGACTTGTCGCAGAGTTACTGGGTGGCGTGACGGTCCTGTGACAGCTCGCGCACCCGCCAGATTAGATGTCAGCGGGCGCGAGCAGTCGCCCGCGCGGGCACCCGAGATTCAACACCGGGATTGGATCTGACGCGGCCGAGCGGCCCGCCAAAACACCGCGCAAGATCGCCAACGTCACGCGCCACAAGAACCTGCCGTGCTGCGCGGCTACATCCGCGCCGCCACCGCGTTCGACGACGTCGGCCAAGTGCTCTAGCCAACGCCGGACCGCTTATCCCGCTACGCTGTGCGGGCGGGTCGCGGCGGGCGCCTCAGCGGGTTCGAGGCGCAGCTACCTTACCGGGCGATCGCGGGGGCGTTCGGCCGCAAATCGGCGAGCACCTCGCGCAGCGCGGTCTCCGGGAGCAGGGCGCAGTAGAGCGTTCCGAACCGCCGATGCAGATCGTCGAATCGGTGCGACCAGGAGCGCCGCTCGATCGGCACGAAGCCCAGCACAGCGGCTCCTCTCGCCGGCCGACGCGCCAGACGCGTCCGAACCGAGCTCGCCGGGCTGCTCGCTCACTCGTCGGCGCTGGCGAACTGCCGCGCTGCGCGGACAACCGCGGCGAACTCCTCGCCGGTAGTGCCGAGCCCGAGCACGTCGATCGGGGCGCGATCGTCCAGGCGGGTGTTGGTGCCGAACATAACTAACTGATCGTCCGGATGCGGCCGGGATGACTTCGCGGATGCGGCACCGGCGCGTGCGCGCCGGAGCGCGACCTCCAGGTCATAGCATAGCCGGCATCGAGCAGCGCGGGGTGTGGGTGCGGCTGGGACGCCAGCGTCGGCGCCGTGAAAGTCGTGCCCCAGGCGGGGCATTCCTCAGCACAATTGGTGGACAAAGCTCATGCGTTTGGTCTTCAATATCGAGACCCCATCTCCCGCCCTGCCCTCCGCTCAGAAGACCCAAAAATATTGGGCTCTTAGAACCAAGGACCCTGAACGAGGCGCTGAACTGTGCAGGCCACACGGCCGCGAATGTCCAATAATCTCGTTAAGCATTTGGCCTGCGAGCTGGCGCTGCAGCCGCCATCGGGTTGGGGCGTGGGCGGGGTGAAACCGGCCCGTGCGCGTGACGCACACTCCCGTTGGGCGCGCTGCAGGCCGCCAGGGAGCGCCGCCTGACGGTTCCCGACACGCTTTGAGCCGATCCGAGATCGACGGTCGCGCCGGCTTTCTCGCCGCGGCTGTACGCGTCCCGGTGCAATGACGACGGGCTTTTGGGTCACGCTGCGTGCGAAGTTGCCCGCATCGCTCCGCGATCGCACGGTCTAGCGCGGATCCGATGATCACCAGCGCCCGACTGTTCGCCTCGGTCGTGACCTCCGTTCGGTGGCGCGAGAGCCGCCAGTAGAGCCTGTCCACGGCGCCGAGCAGGAACGAGTTGCGATAGGTCCGGCCGTGAACCCGTTTCTCTGCGCGATTGGCGGTCGCGATCGCCGAGATCGTCACCAGCTCGGCCTCGATTCGAGGTGGTGATACAGCGCGGCGATGCTCTGGGCGGTGCCTGCCGCGCCGAAGAACCACATCCCCCCCGCGGTCGTTCCATGGTTCCGGATGAAGACGACCCTCCCGCCCATGCTTTCGTCGATCGAGATCGCAAGGTGCCGGCGCCACGGGTCGATCCTGCCTTCCATGCGGGCATCGTCGATCCCGATCATGCTCGCGCCCTGTGAGATCGCGATCTGCGCCATCTCGATGCCGTGGCGCAGCATCAGGTCTTGCGCCTTCTCCGCGGCGAGCGCGGCCTCGTGCTCGTTGGGTGACTCCGAGAGCGCGAGCAGCTTGCGGACCTTCTCGACCAGGGCCCGGTCAGGGTTGATGGCAGTCACCGGTTGTCCTCCCGTAGCACAACACAACGAGTTGCTCCATGAGCCCGTCAGTCACCCCTCGTCGGTCTGAGCCATTCACGCCACCGCGGACATGCCGTCGACGCCGCGGGGCCCCGGTCTGGAAGCAAGAAGTGCGCCGCGTCGCTAACAGCCCCGACCGAGAACGAGGCCAAGCCCGCTCGAATGCACTCCACCAGCGCTGTCGCTTGTGGGCGGGTCGTCTGTCGGAAACAACTCTCGAATATCTCGCATCCGGACCCACTATAGGTCATAGCACGACCTAACTGGAGGCCAGACAAAGCCGGCCTTCCGCGCTGGGGCTGCGTTTCCCGTCCCCGTCGAGAGCAGCGCAACAGTCACACCTCTGCCGCAATTCCATCGAGTAGAAGCGGCGACAGCGCGGCCAAGGCCACGCGTCTGGACCTGAGGTCGCCGCTCCCTCAGGCCAGGCGTGACGTGCTCGGGGGATGACGGCGGCTCCGGCGCGACGTCCGTCGACGCGCCTATGGATCGGATCCCCGGCTCCGCGTTGTCGACCCCTGAGCGTGACCGCCATTGCCTTCCACCTCCCGAGCCAGCCGAGAACGAGGTGATCCAGTCGACGGCGCTGGAACTCCGCCGTGAGATCGCCCGCAAGGTCCGGGGTGAGGAGCCCTGGTGCCGGAGCCGATCACGAAGGGGGATCGCTACGAGTTGCGTATCGCCCGGCTGCTGTTCTGGGAAGACGCATTCGTGCGTCGTGCGATCAACCTCAACGCGCATTTCGGCGAGGAGCTCACGGTCACCGACATAGGTGCACACCGCAACGCCCACGGCCGCACTTGCACGGTCCCGCTCGACCAAGCACCGAGGGACGGTGGGGCCCACGACCGCCGCTGCGCGTGAGTACGGGCTCCTCGAGGCGGCTGGGATCGTGCGAGCCGAACCAGTCCGCGACGGCAACCGTGCCATGGTCCATGTCCAAGTACTCGAGGTTGCGCCGTACTCTTCGGTTGGGCTAGGTTAGGCTAGGCTAGGTTAGGCTGGCGGCGGCACTTGGTTGGCTACGATGTTCGTTTCGTTTGCCCTCTCGGACGGACTATCTGATCAACAGCCGGGGTCTGCAGCCCGCCAATCAGGCATCGCCGCCTTTGGCAGCCGCCGACGGGCGGAGTCCACCATTCGGACTTGTATAGTGATCACCGAGGAGGGCGCCGGCCTAGCGTAACTCTCTCAGTTCAGGAAGATCCCGGAGAGGACGGCGTTCGCGCCGGCGACGTGGTTGACGGTGATCGTGATCGTGCCTCCCGCGGCGACGCTTCGGGTGACCCACTCAAGCGCCCCATGACGCAACAACTGCGCCTGCAGCTGATACGGGTACGCCGACCCGGCCGGGCCCGACACGAGCGTGTCGAAATTGGTCGTGCTGATCGGCGTCGCCTCGTACCCAAACGTTCCAGTGTCCATCGGCACCGGGCCGTTCAAGTACGGAAAGATCGTCTTTCCGTCCGTCGTCAACGCCCCCTGAGTACCATCCAGCGCTCCCGACCTCGTCGGACTGTTCAGCCCATACGTCGCGCCCGGGAACACATCGCCCGTGAGCTGACGCACGCTGAACGTCTGCTCGTACTCCTCGAGCGCGTTCCACTCCGACTGCGCGAGGCCCGACACGCAGGTCGTGGTGCAGATCGGAAGCCCACCAACCGAGACGATCACCGCCTGATACTTCCCCTCCTGCGTGCCGTCACTGAGCGTCGCCGACAGGGTCGAGGACGTGATCGGCGTATGGCCGCTTGAAGCGATGATCGTGTCGAACGGCACCCCCTCGCGCTGCAACGCCGCCTGCCAAGACAAGAAGTCCGGCTCGGTCGTAGAAGTCCCAAGCAACAGCACCTTCATGTCGATCCGCGTCGCCGCCGTGGCAGACGCTGGCACCCACGCCGCGCCAACCAGCGCCACGGCCAACACCAACACGCCGAGCACGCGGGCGCGCTCATTCCGCCAGAAGTTGGCGCTGACACGAACAAAGCCGATCACTATTACGTCCTTGATGGAAAAAGGTCACACCGCGATCGACCCCTCGGGGGACGTCCGCGGTCCAATACTCGACGGCCCAGTAATCTGGATTCGCGAACCGCGGCGGGCAATAGCTCTGCTCACCCCTCCTACGTTCATGAATGAACTAGTTCATATGAATGGCCATATGAACGGGCCTCCGGCCGTAGCCCCCTGCCGGATGCCGAGTCCAGTAGCCGCTGCTGCCGAGCTGGCATTGAATGTGTACGTAGACTTACTGTGCGACAACGACAACGACCCGAGCCGTACGAGCTCGGTGAACGGAGGCGTCCACCCTTGCGAGGCGCTCGCTCTCGACGAGGAGGAGAACTCGCGAGCGTCACAGGCTCAGGACCGCTCCGGACGCGAACGCCCGCGTCCAAGTGGGTCAGTTTTCAACCGGCATAGGTGGTCCAGTATTCAGCCGGAAGCGATACGAGCGCGGTCGGGACGAAACCCGAACCCGACCGCGGTCAGATCAGAGCGCGATACTCCTAGCTAGCTTAGCTAGCTAGGAAGGTTCCGTTTTTGGAGCCTCCGTTTTTGGTGATCTGGATCGTCAGAGTTCCCGTCACGACTTTGGCGGGTCCTTCGGGCTGCCTGGTCGAGATCTCGAGCGTCGCGTGCAGCGCGGGCGTCCAGTGGGATTGCGCGGCTGCGCGGGCCCGCTGTGGCAGCTTGATCGTGATCTCGGCGCTCCGGCGGGTCGGAATGCGGAAGACCTGTGTGATGCTCTGCGCCTTGATGGTGAGCGTGAGCGTGCCGGCGCAGATCGGGCTGCCCAACGCGGCCTTGCACTTCAGGTAGACGTCCGCCGCCATCCCCTGCTGGAGCGGCACGATCGCCGGAGGGACCTGAATGCAGATGCTTCCCGGCTGGGTGATCGCCGTGCGGACGCCGGACGGCCTCGCCGGTAGCGGCGCTGGGCCGGGCATGCCGGGCTGGGCGAGGGCGCTCGGCGTGGCGGTCTGGGTCGACTGCTGGCTGTCCGGGGTTGGGGCCGGGCCGGCAGGAACCTGGACAGCGACCGGTGCCAGCTGCCCGTGACCATCAGCCGACGCGGTCGACCCCCCCCTTCCGGAAAACAGCTCAACGGCAACGATCGCGATCAACGCGACGGCCGTGACCACCGTTGCACACCGAATCCCGAAGGACCGTGTCATGGAAAGCCGTTCGTCTGCACCGTGGGCAAACCGAACGCGACCAGGGGAACGCCCTCGGGCGAGGCGATGATCGTCCTCGTAGCCCGGCTGCCGAAGAGCGCTACCCCGAACGAACGATTGCGGCTGCGGCGGCTGCTCGAATCCATGACTCGCTCCATACGTTGCCTCGGGCTATCTATCTAGCCCTCGAATCTGCGCACCGTAGAGGCACGCGAACCAGCCGCCTATCCCTCACGACACCCTAAAACCGTTCAACCACATGAACGAGAAACTGCATGCGCTGACCGTTCGGTTCGGACCGATGCCCCGACCAGGAGAACCCGCGAGAGCAACGGCGCGAGAGGCAACGGCTTGTATTTGTCGCCGTTGCTCTCGCGGGTCCAAGTTGCGGCGAGACCCGAAGCCCGGTCCACCGCTGAGCTCGAACGCGCGGGCGCAGTAGGGCTCCGTTAGCCCGTAGAGGCCCGCACCGTCCAACGCGTAGCGCCAAGTTGCGCCGGTTGCTGTGGCAGACTGTTTCGCGCGGGCGCTGGCGGTTTCGTCGGTCCTGCGGCGCACATGTTCCGAGATGCTCGCGTAGGCCAACCTTTGTGAGCTTACTCGCGGTGCTCCGCCGCGAGCACGCTGCGGCGACGTTCTTCGAGATCGGGATTCGCGTGCGAGAGTTCCCGCAGATCACGCGGCTGCAGGCGCGCGACGGGTTCGCGATCGGCGACCATACCGAGGATCACCCGCCGATGGGGCTGCTGAGCTCGGCCCGCCAGCGGGCCGAGCTGATCGACGGAGCGCAGGCGATCCGCGTCGCCGGCGCGCCGTTCCCGCACCTGTTCCGCCCGCCCTACGGGTCGTTTGATCAGACCACGCTCGGGCTGCTCGCGCAGCTGCGGATGCTGATGGTGCTCTGGACGGTCGACACGAGCGACTACACCCGCCCCGGCGTGGCCCGGATCGTGTACGCGGCGCTATCGGGCGCGCGTCCAGGAGCGATCATCTTGATGCACGACGGTGGCGGTGATCGCAGCCAGACGATCGTCGCGCTGCCGCGGATCATCCGCGGGCTGCGCCGCCGCGGCGCCGCGGCTATCGGCTCGTGACCGTGCCGCAACTGCTCGCCGACGACCCACCGCCGCGCAACCAGCCACCGCCGACACCGTTGTCGGGGTTCGGGTAGGAGCGGAAGAGAAACCAACGCTACGGCGTTCGCTTTGGCGAACAGATCGTCCGAGCACCGCGCGATCCTCTCGTTCGTCGTGCCGCTGCGGCCGGGCTCGGCCCGACCCGGGTACGCGCGATCGCCCGCGACGCGGACCTCAAGGGGTCTATGTGACGTGGAGGGTGTAGGGGGCGGTGAGTACGTGGCCGTTCATGTAGGTGAGTAGGAACATGCGCCACGTGCCGGATTCGGGGAGCAGCACGCCCACTTTTAGCTGTCCGGGCGCGGTGGAGCTGCCGGTGACGCGGGTGGCGCCGAGGGCTGAGGTGCAGTAGGTCGCGCCGGGGCTGCAGACGTGGGTGTGGAAGTAGTCGAGCGAGCCTTGGTGGAAGAAGATCGCGTGGGCGAGCGCTCCGCGCCAGGGCGTGAACGTGACTTTGCGGCCGTGGGGGTCGAGGACGGTGAGGTTGAGGAAGTCGGCTTCGATCGCGTGGAGGTGGGGTGTGCCGTGGATCGTGAATCGGTATCCGTTCACGGTCTGGGTGGCGTGGTAGGCCGGGATTGGTTGGGGCTTGTAGCGGCCGGTGACGTTGACGGTGGTGAAGAGCTGGAAGTTGTTCGGGGTTTGTGGGTTTCCGATGGGCAGGTAGGCGCTGACGACGATCCGGTAGCGGCCGGGGGCGGGGAACACGACCGGTTGTGTGATCTTCCCGTCGGCGGCGATGTCGCTGTCGTCGTACTGGACGTGGCTGTCGTCGCTGCGGACGATGATGAGGTCCACGCCGGCGTGCGGCTCGCAGCATTTCCGGTAGTTGGTGAGCGGTTTGCCGGAGGGCTGGGTGATCGTGAACAACAGCTGGGTCGGTTGGCCGGGGCGGACCCGGGCGGCGGGTTCGAAGCCGCTCAGGGCGTAGGTGCTGGCGGGCTGGACTTTGGGGAGGTTGACCGTGCCGCCCGAGCCCGAGCCGCACCCGGCGAGCGCCGCGGCGCCGAGGAGCGGGCCGAGAACGGTTGCGGTCCAGCGTCGCGCGTGAGTCCGCCGCTGCCTCGTGGTCGGCACGGTTGCTGGTGTGTTCATGCGAGTGTGGTCTTGACGAGAAGGATTGCGACGACGAGCGCGGTGACGCCGAGCGCGAGCGCGATCATCGCGGCGAGAAGTCGGAGGCGGATCCGGGGGTGCGGTGTGAGTGCGGGGTCGGTCATCCGTTGGCCTGGTCGACGATCAGGGCGGTGAACGACGGGGCGCCGTTTGGGGTGACCTGGAAGGCGAGGCTCCATTTGCCGACCATGATCAGGGCGGGGGCGGCGCGGGAGTAGACCCCGGGTTGGATTTCGGTGAGCTGGTATTCCTGTTGGGGCATCTGCATCTCCAGGTGGTTGAAGGTGAGGGTGACGTTGGCGCCGCGGACGGGCTGGCCGTTGCGGGTAATGCGCAGCGCGAACGAGTCGAGTGCGGCTGCCTTGTTGGGCGAGACGAGCACCTCGAGGACGTACCCTCCGCGCTTGACGGTGGCGGCGACGCGTCCCGGTCCGACCTGGGCGAGGGCGGAGTTCTGCAGCGCGAACGCCGGTGGTGGTGGGGCGAGGCTCGAGAGCACGGCGGCGACGAACACTGCTCCGGCGACGAGGATCGCCTCGCCGCCGATCAGCACGCGCAGCAGGCGGGCGGCGCCGCCGGCGAGCTCGGGCCGGTCGCGAGCCGCGGCCAGCCGCGGCTTGACCCGCAGCAGGTTGCCGGAGGCCAGCGCCACCGCCGCGGCGAGGATGCCGATCTTGACCAGGATCGCGACGCCGTAGCCGGTCTGCCACAGCGCGTTGATGGCCGGCATGTGGAAGATCGTCGCGCCGGTACCGGTGCCCAGCAGCACGAACACGGAGACGAATGCGACGTTGGAGAACCGTGGCACGACCGTTGAGAGCGCCGGCACGCGGAGGTTCGAGCCGATCGTGAACCACAGCACGAGCAGCCCGACCAGGCCGCCGAGCCACAGCGATCCCGAGGTCAGGTGCAGCCAGTCGAACAGCAGCGAGTACCCGCGGGGGGAGGTCTGGGCCGCGTGCCCGGCCGCGCCGGGGATCATCAGCACCGCAGCCGCGGCGAGCACGGCCCCGCTGGTGGCGACGAGCTCGGCGATCGACCGAGTCTCCGCTCCCGGGCGGTCAAGCCACAGCACCGTCCACGCCGTCACGCAGAACAGCCCGAAGCACAAAACCATGTCGACGTAGGCGCGGCCGAACGCGGTGACGCGGTACAGCGGCACCAGCGCGCCAAGATCGAACACCGACCGCAGCGAGTCGTTAGCGACCGAGAAATCGAGATAGACCGGGATTGCGATCAGGCCGATCACGGAAGCGATCACGAACGCGATCGAGACCGCGCGCAGCCGTGCCCCCGGTACCCGGCGCACAAGCGGCCGGGCGATCGCGATCCGGAAGGCGAACAAGCCGATCGCGATCATCACCGACAGGAACATCACCCAGCGGGTGATCAGCAGCTGCGCAGACGTGGCACCCGCAGCGATGTTAGGGATCTTGAACTGCGGCGCGGGCCCGGGGTTCGGTCCGACGGC
Source organism: uncultured Solirubrobacterales bacterium (assembly GCA_963811155.1). Taxonomy (GTDB): domain Bacteria; phylum Actinomycetota; class Thermoleophilia; order Solirubrobacterales; family Solirubrobacteraceae; genus Palsa-465. Next base: position 1,629 of record CAWEQQ010000032.1, on the reverse strand, counting down.
GTAGGTGAACGCCCCCTGCACCGGGTGGCCGTCGACCGAGATCGCCCGCCAGTAGATCAGGTACCACCCCTCAGGCAGATGCGGCCGCAGGGGGACAACCAGGGTGTCGGGGTTGGCCGGCGAGCGCGACACCGCCGCCGTGGTCTCCTGCTGGCCGGCGGCGTTGGTGACCGAGATGATCGCGAAGCGCGGCTCGACCGCCTCATCGTAGGTGAGCGCGACGTTCGGGGGCGGAGCGTTGAGGATCCCGCTCGCCGCCGGCACGGTCTTGATCAGGTACGCGTGCGCCGAAGCTGCGCTCGGAGCCAGCAACCCAATCGCAGCGCAGGCGAGCGCCGCAACGATCCGCCCCCAGGTGCTCATGCCAGCGTCCGCTGCTTCGCGCCGCGCCCGGTGGTGCTCACAACCGCGAACCCACCGGCCAGCAGTCCCAGCACGCCGATGATCAGCGCGACGATCGTCAACGTCGAGGTGCCGCCGCCGCCGATCGAGCTGACCGCCTGGATCGTCGCTGACGGGCTGGCCGATGACTCCGGGCCCGACCAGTTAACGATCGACCCGTCGGAGTAGGTCTGCTGCACCCCGAACGTGTAGCTCTGTGCCGAGGCGGGCTGGGCGAGGAACTGAAACAGCGAGTCCTCCCCAGTCGGGGTGCTCCCACCCGTCCACGTCACCTTCGTGATCACGGCGCTGTCACCCGAGCCGGTCTGCTGGATGACCTGGTGCCAGCCGAGCGGCGGCGGCACGAGCGAGTCGATCCCGAAACCGTTCGGGACAGTCATCACGATCCTGGTCGTGGTCAGACCGGCCTTCTCGGTCGGGACCGCAAGGCTGTACAGCTGCAGCTTGCCCGACAGCGACACGGCCGGGCTGACCCGGGCGTGTGCGCAGGCCAGCGCGGGGACGATCAGCGCGATCGCGATCGCGATCGCGAACGTCAGCACCGGCCGACGGCCGATACAACGAGACGTCGTGTTCATGGATCTCCTTTGAAGGTCAGCGGGCACCGCGCGCGATGGCGCGCATATGGGCCCCGTCTAGATGGCTATCGGGACCGCGCCGGCACCCCCAGGCTCAGGGTGACGCGAGGCGCGGCCAGCTCAGTGAGGAGGCCCGCGCCCCGACCAGCCGTAGGCCAGCGGCGCAAGCCGCGGCACGGAGACGTCATACCGCCGGGCGGGGGCGCGGCCCGTGAGGTTGTGACCGAGCGCGTGCGCGCACGACGCTTGGCGACCTCGTCGAGCACCCATAGCGCTCCGTGGAACAGACAGGCGACGATCAATCCGACGCACAGGGCGACGGGAATCGCCCACCAGCCGCCGTAGCCGAAGATCCCCGCCAGACCCGCGGGATGGCCGCTGGCGAACAGCCCCTCGAGGAACTCCTGGCAGCTGAAAATCGCCACCAGCGCCGCCGAGCAGAGCAGCCATAGCCCCGTCAGCGAGACGGCGTAGCGGGGCAGCGTCCGCTGCCCGGCGAGCGCACAGCCGACCGCGCGCAGCAACCCGCCGGCCACGAGCGCGAGCCCCAGCACCAGCCACGGCACCACCGAATGCAGATACGAATGCCCGGTCATCCGCAGCTCCGCGCCGTCGTTCCAACCGAACGCGAGCATGTAGCGCAGCTGGT
>CAWEQQ010000031.1:0-13533 GCA_963811155.1 uncultured Solirubrobacterales bacterium | reverse complement strand
AGCCGGGCCTGAACTACCTTTGCCCATCCTTCAAGCTCTTCTTCCATCACGTGCAGGAACCGATGCGGGCGATGACCGAACTGCTCGCGGCCGACCGGGCGCCAGCCGAGATCATGGACGCCTACGCCGTCCGCGACTATGTACGTGCTCGTACGAGCCTGCACCTGCGGCAGCGGACGCAAATGGAAGGCCCCTCGTCATTCTGAGTGGGTGGCCGGGCCGCCGCCAGCTCGGAAAGCGACGTACGGGGCGGGACGGACATCGAGGGCGACCGCCGCCTATCCGCGACTCCACGACGACCTCTCCACTTCACCAGCCATCGTTTCTCGCCGTCGAGAGCCGCACGAATCACCTGCAAACCGTGCCGTTAGCTGATTCCACACAGACACGTGTGTGGTTAGCTGGGACATGACGCCATGCCCCTCGTCCGCCGAGGCTGCGAAGCTGCAGCGACCCGCACCGGGCGGGGTCCAAGGGCGCGGACCCGCCGAGGATGCAACCCACTCAGAACGTCGAGGAGCCCAAATGGAAGCACTGCCACGGCGACTCCGCGCCGCCCATGGTCCACACCGTCGAGTGAGATCGCAGCCCAATGACCAGCCGCGCAGCAGGCAACAAGTCATCGCGCAACCCCATGGCAGTTGCTGACGCCGGCCGCTCCGCAGGCGGAGCGGAGTGAGTCGGCTGCCCGCGTGGGTCAGGTCGCTGCGGCCGGACCCGGCCACGTTGCGCCAGGACGCCGTCGCCGGCGTGCCGGGCGCGATCGCGAGTGTTCCGGACGGGATGGTGTCCGGGGAGCTCGTGGGCGTGAATCCCGTGTACGGGCAGTACGCCAGCATGGCCGGTCCGATCGGCGGCGGGCTGGCGGTCAGCACCCGGCTGATGGTGGTCACCACCACCACCACCGCCGCAGCGCTCGCCGCCGGCTCCACACTGGGCAGCTTCTCGGGCGCCGACCGTCCCGAGGCGCTGTTCGTGCTGTCCGCGCTGGCGGGCGTGATGATGATCGCCGCCGGCGTGCTGCGATGGGGACGATTCACGCGGTTTGTCTCGGTGTCGGTGCTCACCGGATTCCTGAGCGGCGTCGCCGTGAGCATCATCCTCGGCCAGCTCGGCGACCTGCTTGGCTCGCCGCAGAAGGGTAGTCCGGCGGTGGTGAAAGCCTTCAACGTGGTCACCCACCCGAGCGAGATGTCGCTGACTGCCGCGGCGGTGGGCATCTCGGCGCTGGTGCTGATGGTCGTGTTGAGCCGCACGCGGATCGCCTCGGTCGCCTCCTTGGTGGCGCTGGCGATACCAACGCTCATTACGCTCGGCGCGAGCGACCTGATCCGTGTCGAGGACTCGGGCAAGATCCCGAGCGGCATCCCCACACCGCACATTCCGCATCTCTCGCTCCTGTCCTCGCTCGACCTGATAGCCGGAGCGGCGGCTGTCGCGATGATCGTGTCCACGGCTGCCGCAGCTTCGTCCCCAGGATGATCAAGCGCGGCCGCCGCGGGCACGTTGTCAACCTCTCCTCGCAGGCCGGATTTCAGGCGAACATGGCGCTCTGCGCCTACTCGGCGACAAAATTGCCGTGTTCGGGTTCTCGGAGGACTGCGTGCGGAGCTGCGGCCGCACGGGATCGGCGTCACCACCGTCTGCCCGGGCGTGGTGAACACCGCGATCACACGCACGAGCGCCGTCCGCGGCGAGCGCGCCAGCGAACGCCAGGCGAAGCTGCAGAAGCTCTACGAACGCCGCGAGTACGGGCCCGAGAAGGTCGCAGTCCGGATCCTGCACGCCGTCGCGCGTGACCGCGCAGTCGCAGCGGTGACGCCCGAAGCGCACGTCGGTTACGTCCTGTCCCGCGTGGCGCCGCCGCTATCGCGGTGGATGTCAGCCAAGCTCGCCGGCGTGGCGCGGTAAGCGATGGTGTCGACGAAGGCGACCAGAGACAGACCTCGGCGCGGATGAGCGGCCGGCCTACGCGAACAAGAGGCCCGCGCGGCAGCTGCTTGGTCTGACCGGGAAGAAGCCGGCGCCAGCGCTGATCTCGCTACCCGGTTTGGACGACCGACACGCGCAACCATCGAGCGAGACTGCCGTCACTTTGTGGGATGCGTAGCCCGGCAGCTGGACGACACGCGCCCGGCCGTAGGATGACGCCGGGTGGCCGCCTGTTCGTGAATGCGGCAGTGAGCAGCGGAGCCACGAAGGGCCGGAACTCCCAAAAGAGGGCATCGTCTTCGAGACTGGGGGAACTCGATCAAGGGAGGTATCCCGAGGTGGCTACGGTCGCTGCCGGATCGGGCGGGGAAGCAGCAGCGCTCGCAGCTCCAAACCGGCCTCGCCGACCCAACGGGGGCGGATGCGGCGCTGTTCGTCCACAGCGAGCCCGCACGGAGCAGGAGCCTCCCTCAGCACTGCGAAGGAGTCGTTGCCCGGCACGCATGCTGCCCGGATTGCACGCAAAGGAGCCTGATGCCCGCGATTGCTGCCACCGACCTCGCCCGGATGCGCGACGCACTCCTGTTCGATGGTCCCCAACAAGCACGCAAGCTCAGCCGATTCTGGGCGTTGCTGCTACTAGCCGCGGTGATCGCCACGGCCGGGGTCGTCACCGACTCGACCGCAACGGTGATCGGGGCGATGATCGTGGCGCCACTTATGACCCCGATTCTCGGGATGGTCCTGTCGACGGTTACGGCGGATCCACGGAATCTGGGGGTCTCGTTTCTACTCGTCGCAACGGGAGCTTGTACCGTGATCGCCCTCGGGTGGCTGCTGGGGCATCTCACGCCCGTGCCCGTTGTCGCTGCCACGAACTCGCAGGTCGCAGGACGCGTCGACCCGACGCTGGGGGACCTGATCGCCGCGCTCGCGACCGGCGCCGTCGGGTCCTTCGCGCTCGTGCGCGACGACGTGTCCGACACGCTGCCGGGCGTCGCGATCGCGATCTCCCTGGTCCCGCCGCTCGCGGTCGTCGGCCTGACGCTCGAGTCCGGAGCGCCCAAGCAAGCACTCGGGGCCCTGCTCCTGTTCCTCACCAACTTCGGTGCGATCCTGCTCACGGGGCTGATCGTGATGGCGATCTACCGCGTCCGCGCCACCGCAGTGCAGGGATTGGGGTCTACACATGGGCATCCACGGCTCGCCGTCGCCGTGGTCGTCGCATTCGTTATCGTGCTGGCCGCCCCGTTGGCCCTGGACTCAACGCAGATCACCTCCCAACAGCTGACCAACAGCAACGTGACCACTGTGGCGAACAACTGGGCCAACAAGGTCGGCTGGCAGGTCGTGAACGTTTCAAACACCGAGAGCGGGGTTACAGTGCGAGCGATCGGGCCGCTGCCGCTCCCTAATCCACAAACATTACGGACCGCGCTCAACGCCAACGGGCTGAGGAGCACATCCGTACAGCTCGAGCTCGACCCAGTCAAGCGCGTCAATCTACCCGGCAGCTGAGCCGCCGACGGCAGCGCTTACACCTACTCGCAGCCGCCTCACGGCAGTGTCGAGACCAGCCGAAACCGACAGTCTCAGCCCGGCACCGGCAAAGTGCTCGTTCGGGCTACTTGCAGCATTCTCGATAGCCCCGAATCGCGTCGCCCGACACTGCCGCTCCGCAAACATCTCACGCGTCTCGTTCGCGCGAGCACCGCTGCCCCTTTGTCGCCGAAGGAGGAGCCGGTGCTAGCTGGATTGGAGCTAACCCCGGCCGCCCCTTTGGACGAATCTCGCAACACCGGTGACGCCGATCTCAAGCTGCTGCTTCTCGCAGTTGCGGAAGTCCAGCCCGACGACGAGGTCCGACTCTGCGAGCGGTCGGCGGATTTGTGCGGTTCGCATAACCGGAGACGTTCAGCTCGACTAGAAGCCAGCGGGTGAGTGTGTCGAGCCGACGCCGCCCGCCGGTGCCAGAGACGCACGCCTCGTAGCGCCGGGACGCCCTCAGAGCGTCCGGGGCTCTGTAGACACCAGCCTACAGGCGGCGCTGGCGGCCTGGGCATGCCATACCGGAGCGGCGCTGGGGTGCCGCGATCCGTACGCGCGCATGTAGCGCCCCCGGCGTACGCTCGAGCGCCGGCCGGGATCGGGCGAAGGGCTGCGCCGCCACGCTATAGCGGCGTGCGTTCTGCCCTACTGAGGCCCCGGGGCGACCTTGTGCCCCGGGAGGCGCCGTACGCGGCGCGCGGCGCGCCGAAGCCGGCGTTGGCGCGTAGGGCTATCCGTAGGCCTTTTGTTAGCATTAGACGATCTGCACGATCGACAGCCCCTCGGCCTCCCGATAGTGGCGAGCTAGCGCAACAGCGCGGCGACGCTCAACGACTCGATCCGCCACCGGCGCATGAGCGTTCGGCGCCATCCTCGCGACGGTACCGTCGCCGGGTGGTGTTCTCGCCGAGGCGCCACGCGTCGTCGAGCACTAGGACTAGGTTGCGAGCAGTCGCGTTTGCCGGTTGCGGCGGCGCACTCGCCTTCCGCGCATTGCGAGTTCCTCCGAAAGATGCCCGCCGAGGCGCGTGGACGACCGAAAGCAGGTTCACGTCGGAAGCCCACGTCGGTAGGGCCATCGCGAAGACTCGTCAGGCGTGCGCCGCGACCTCGCGTACCTCGACGTCCTCCAGCGTCATTGCGTCAGGAACGATTGCTTTCGCCTGCTCGCTCATCGCGTTTGCCGTGTCCTCGGACTCGAAGATGATCATCGTGAGTCCGGCGTTGTCCTTCAGGGTCCAGTACCCGGTCACAAACCCAGGGGCCCGCGACACCCCGGGCACGAGCTGTTCGCGCAGGGCGCGTTCGGCGGCCTCTCGGTCGTTGATGGTGACGTTGACAACGACTGCGTGCATGCTGTCCTCTCTGGTGAATTGGTGGTAGGCGGACCCCAATGCAAGGGGCGACCGCCGTTGGGTCACGCTATGGCGACCGCCGTCTCGGCCGACGTGGTCGCGCCGGCGAGCCGTACTGCTGATTCGGGGTCGTGCGAGGGCAGATAGATCGTCGGGTACTTCGCGCAGTGAGCGAGGATCGTCTTCATCGTCGCGACGTGCACCTTGGGATCTGGCGCAACGGCGTCGGCGCGGAGCGAGTGCAGTTGCTCGAGCGAGTCGGTCGTGTCACCGGCGAGCATCACGTGGCGTCCTGAGTCATCGATGCAGATCACGGAGATGTGTCCGGGGGTGTGCCCAGGCGTATCGACGGCAACGATGCGTCCGTCATCGCTGATCGCTCGGCTGCGCTGGAACGCTCCGAAAGCGCCGCCGTCGAGCGCGAATGCCTCGGGGGCGAATCCCGGGGGGAGCGGCTGGCGCAGAACCCGACGCATCACACGCGCCGTCGGCGAGGAGAGGAACCGCAGCTCCGCCTCGTTGATCAATACCCGCGCGCGCAGGTGGACCAGCCCGTCGACATGGTCGCCGTGGGAGTGGGTGAGCACAACCTCCGAGACGTCGTCGATCGTCAGGCCCGCTGCGGCCAACGCGCCCGGGAGCTCTTGCTCGCTAGTCACTTCCATGCGCGCGAACGGCACGTTCCGCGCTACGGCCGTCTCGCCGGTGTCGACGAGTCGGAGAACTCCGTCGTGCTCGATCGCCCAGCAGTGGATCGGCAGCGGGTCTGCCCAGGCGCCAGGCAGGAACAGGCCCAGCTGCCGCTGCGCGCCTTGCTTCGGGAACAGGAAGCTGCGCTTGACCTGCACGTTTCCGGTCGTGAGGGCGTGGATCTTCATGCCGTCGGCTCCGATCTTGCGGACTTCTCGTTGATGTGCTCGCGCGTCGCCGGTGCCCCCTGGTCCACTTCAGCCGTGACGATCTGCCGTGCGTCTAACCGCTTCGCTGCTTCGGGGTCGTGCGAGGGCAGGTACACGAGCGGCCGCTCACGCGCCAGCTCGTGGATCTGGCCCAGCGTCTCCCTGGCCGAACGCTCGTCAGGCGCGACGCCGTCGATCGCTTCGTCCAGCATCAGCGCCTCAGTGTAAGAGGCGTCGCCGGCGAAGAACACCGACCGCGGGCCCTCTTCGAGGACTACTGACACGTGCCCACGGGTGTGCCCGTGGGTCGCCACGATCCTCACATCACCAGCCTCGGTCACGCGCAGACTCCGTGGGAAAGGGCCGAATGGTTCTGGTCCGAGCTCGAACAGACAAGGTGCGAACCACCGCGGCCAGCGGTGTGGCAGGAACCCGCGCGCCTTGCCGATGAACCCGCTCGCGTTCTCAAACTCCGACCGGTAGACCAGGATCTCGCTATTCGGGAAGTGCGAGAGACCCCCAGCGTGGTCTGTGTGCAGGTGAGTCATGATCACCCACCGAACGTCATCTGGGAAGAACCCGAGCGCCTTAAGCGTCGGGCCGATCTCGTCTGCCGGCGCCACCCACTCGCGTACTGCGAGCTTGAAGTACGGCTGCCAGCGCGGAAAGTAGCCAGGGTCCGCGACGTGTGAGGTTTCGCCTGTGTCCACGACGATCAGGCCCTCGGGGTGCTCGATCAGCCAGGCGAAGATCGGGAGCGGATCGGTCCAGTTTCGATCGATCAGCGTGTTTGCCAGCCGCACCGCTCCCCGGCCCGTTCCCTCCCGCTGCCGGGTCTTCACGGCCACGGTCCCAGTCTGAATCGCGTGAACGTTCATCCCGTGTGCCGCCCCGGTGGCAGGCACGTTCCCTACTCGCGTCTCGGTAGTCGCCATGCGGACTCCTCATCCCAGTGATTGACCCGACCGAGCCGGCTGAACGGCCGGTGCGTGTTCGGGCGTTCGGCGGTGGCTGTGACCTCAGTTGATCCGGCTGTCCCACCGGTCGTTGTAGGGGCGCACGTTGAAGACCTTCGCCAGCGCCGCCAGTGGCGGGAGGATCAGGTTCTGCAGCCAGATCGGCGGCGAGGTGGCTCGGCTTTCGCGGCGGAAGTGCCACATAGTGGCGCCGAGCTGGAGCGGGTTCTTCGGCGCTCCCCGCGGCGTTGTCCTGCCCTCGGATGCGAGTCCGCCGAAGGCTTCGAACATCTCCTTGCTGTGGAGCGCGGGACGGAGCTCGACGACGCCTTCGATCGCGTCCGCGCCCGGGTTCCATTCCGAATGGCGAACCCCGACGGGCACGACGATCGTCTCACCCGGACCGACCACGCGCTGCTCTCCGTCGACGGTGAAGTGGGCCTCGCCGGCGCTGATCGTGAAGCGCTCCTCCTGGTGAGGATGGACGTGCTCGGTGATCGCCGCGCCGGGCACGCTGCGCCAGTTCCAGCGCACCACATCTTCGTCGCCGTCCTGGGCGGTGGCGGTGAACTGGACCCGTTCGCCGGTGGCCGGGTTCGAGAACGGCCGATAGCCGGCGGTGTCGGCGAGCGTCATGACTTTGACGCCCCGCCATTGCGCGACTGGTACCACGCGACGGTTGTGGCGATCGCGCTCGCGAGCGGCGTGGCGTCGCTCCCGAACGTGGACTCGTACTTGGTCGTGTCGAGCACGAACGGCTGGTCGAACTCGTAGGACAGTTCGACTAGCTCCCTGATTGTCGGGTTGAATAGGCCGAGGGCGCGCACGGCCAGCTTAGGCAGCGAGCGAACGCCGACCGGGTGCCCGACGTCGCCGGCGACGAGCTCGAGCAGCGCTCGAGTGGTGACGGTTTCTGGGCCCGGCAGGTGCCAGACTCCCCCGACGGCGCGCTCGTCGGTGCCGAGCGTCGCCAGACCCGCAGCGATGTCCGGGATATAGCTGTACGTGTGTGGCAGGTCGGGGTTGCCGATGAAATCGGCGCGCTTGCCCGCGACGGCGTTCCCGAATACGCGCTCGCCGAGCGATGACTCGGTGACGCCGGCGCCGAAGAAGTCAGACGCCCGCCCGATCGCGATCCGGACCCGACCGGCATCCGCAGCCCCCAGCAACTCCCGGGTCATCGCCGCTCTGGTTCTCCCTTTTACCGTTGTCGCAGCCAGCGGGAGATCCTCGGTCATCGGCTTGCCACCGGTGGGGCCATAGCCGTGTTCTCCAGCGTCACCAGCAGCGCACCGTTGCGCTCAGCCGCAGCCAGCACCCCCCGCTGCAGCGGCGGGAAGCGCTTCGGCCAGTCCGTGTAGGGCGCGTTCAGGCATTGGTAGACGACCGACGCGCCGTTGGCCGCCTCGATGGCAGCTTCCGGGTTGGTGGCGTCGGCCGCCCGCCAGTCGACCCCGGCGAGCAGCCCCGCTGGCTGGCTGCGCGACACCACCCGCACCGCCAGACCCATCCCGGCCAAGCGGGCGCTGAGGGCGCGCCCGACCTGCCCGGCGCCGAACACCACATGCGGGCCGCCCTCACTCATCAGTGCGCTCCAGCGCTTGCCGGGACGACAACCTCGCTGGTCTTAGCGTCTTTCGCCGCGCGCCTGACTCCCGCGAGGTCGTGGAAGCCCGCGAGGGCGGTGCCGAGCAGGAGTAGGCCGGCGGCGATGCCGGTCGTGGCTACCAACGGCGTACCCGACATCGTCGCTACGAGGATGAACGGTCCGACGATAAACGCCCACCCGACCGGCCGGTAGCGCGGAATATCGACCCGATAGTCGAGCCACAACAACAGCGGCCCGATCGTGATCGCGATCGACGGCAGCACCCAATCCGAGTGACCGGCCCCGCTGACGATGATCGGCAGGACGATCGCCGCGGCGAACTCGATCACGGTCGCGATCGTGACGGCTCGCTCGATCCGCCTGCCCTCAGCACTTCTCGGCCGGGGAGCTGTGCCCGCCGTAGCCCTGATCGCGTAGGAGAACACGCCGATCACGGTCGCGCCAAACACCGCGATCAGCACATCCGCCGCGCGACCGCCGATCACCACGCTCCCGCGCACCAGCCAAAAGCCCGCGAACGCCGCTTGGATCAGCCCGCCGATCCACCTCACCCGCCTCGACCGCGCCGCGGTCGGCGTCAGATCCGCGGCATTCGTCACCTCTGGGCTCAGGCCCGCGCCATTCGCCCGCCCCGACTTGCTCGCCACAGAGTGCCCCGCACCGCGCTCACTCGCCAGCATGGCTGCCTCCTTTCTTGACCTCGAGCAACCTGGCGGTCGGCGACAGCCGAGCCTCGAAGATGTCGCTCCCAAGCTAATCTCAGTACGCCGCGCCTGTAAATGGCCCGTTCGGATCTGGTTGCGGGGCCCGTTCGGGCCCCCTGGGGGTATGGAACGGGCCGGAGCAAGGCCTGACCATCTACCCGCGTTGTCGCCCGCTCGCGTTATCGGCACATGCGCCAGGTGTAGATTTGCTGCTTGTAGAGGATCTCGAGGGATCGGGACACATGCCGACGCAGCAGGACTCCGCCACGGAGCGCCAGCGGCCGATCACGGTCGTCGTAGTCGACGACGAGCACATGATCCGCGGCGCCCTGGCCCAGACACTCACACGCGGCCGGCTCGAGCTCGTCGGCGAAGCCGCCACCGCCCACGACGCCCTCAGGCTGGTCCTCGACGTCCGCCCCGACGTCGTGCTGATGGACCTCCGGCTTCCCGACAGCTCAGGCGTGCAGGCGATCGAGCAGCTCGCCCTGCTCGCCCCCGCGTCACGGATACTGATCCTCACCCGCACCGAGCAAGACCGCGTCGTCGAGGCGATCGTCGCCGGCGCCAGCGGGTACATCCTGAAGACCGCACCGCCCAAGGCGATCATCGCCGCGGTCAGGGCAACCGCCGCAGGAGAATCGGTCATCTCCTCCCAGATCGCCGGGAAACTCCTACAGCGCATCCGCGAACGTGACATGCCCGTCACCACCACCAGCGACAACGCCGCGGGCGCGATCCGCGCCGCCCTGACCGAACGCGAGCTGGAGATCTTCGAACGGCTCGCCAGCGGCAGGAGCAATCACGACATCGCGCACGAGCTGTCGCTCAGCACCAACACCGTCCACAACCACATCGCAAGCATCCTCGCGAAACTCCACCTCGACAACCGCATCCAGGCAGCCGTCCAAGCCGTACGCAGCGGCATCTCCTGACCACTTCGGACAGTCGCCGCTTCTGCCACCCACTCAACGACGTTCGCTGCCGATGCGTCTTCATGCTGCCGACTCCACGGCGGTCGTGGTCGCGGAGCCCTGACGAGGGGCGCCGGCGAGGATCCGGGTAGCGAACGCTTGCACCTTCTGCTGCCATCCCTCTTCCAGCGGTCCCTTGAGCTCATCTGGCAATTCGTGCTTCGGCTCGACCTCGAGCTCGTCGCGGCGTAGCCACAGCCGAGCTGGCGCGGCTACTTTGCCCCTGGGGACAGCAACCCAAGGAGAGGGCCTACCAGTATCGAGCGGCTGCGAATCGTCTCCTCAAGACGAACCCGCGCACGAAGGCGCCGGCGCGCCTCGACGAGCTCGTCTGGGCGCTGGCTCGCTGGAAGCTGCCTGTCGATCAGGCCGAACATGAGCGTATGAAGCTCCGCTACCAGCTGTTCAGCGCCGTCGCCGGAACGGTCGCCGCGGGCACCAAGGAGCACGCGGCGGCAGCGGTGTTCTGCGTACACGAGCTCGAGACGCCGCGTAGCGACCCGCGCACGAGGGAGACGAACGCCTCCGACCTCGAATGCTTCATGCAGCTGCTCTATCCCCACGCCATCAGGTGCGATGGCCCGAACGGGTGGATCGCCGGACCTGTGCGGGTCGTGAACCCGACGACGCGGCTGTCGGCCGACGTGGCGCTCTATGTCGCGAAGCTGACCACCATCGCGCCCCCTTAACACACCACTCTTCAGGCTCGTGGTCATGTGAGGGGCGGGCCGGTCCGTCGAGCTCCGGGGCGACCGACCGAGGCCCGAACGCCTTCGATGAGGGGTCCAGTCGACCACATCGCCGGGGTGCCTGACGCCGGAGCCGCTCGCGGCTTCACGCTCGTTGCGGACTCAGATCCGGCCGAGCAGCTCGGCCTTCTTCGCCTCGAACTCGTCATCGGTGAGCACGCCGGCGTTTCGCAGCTCGCCGAGCTTGCGCAACTGCTCCAGCAGGTCGGGCTCCTGCGAGGCGGCGGCGTGCTGGGAGCCCGGAAATTCGGGGAGCTCGGGCCCGCCGAGCCCGTCGAGGCGACCGCCAGCGGTGGTGGCACCGCGAGCCGTCCGACGACGCGGCCGACCTCGTCAAGGCGGAACTCGTCGACGACGCCGCCGCTTCCGTTGGCTACGTAGACGACGCGACCCACGGTCTTGATCGCGGTCGCACCCTTGGACATGGCGTCCCGAACCTCGGGCTTCGCCCTCAAGCCGAGCTCCGCCTGACGGGCGCGCCGTTGGTCCGAGAACAGGGTGACGTAGACCAGGAACCGCTCCGCCTGCAAGCCGATGTCTCCGTCGATAGGCGCGCCGCCGAGCTGGGCGCCCGTGTTGCGGGCGATCTCCTTGAGCCCGAGATCAGCGAGCGCGACCGCGACCTCGTTCAGCCATGGATCCGCGGCCCCGGCTGGTGCGCCGCCTTCTTGCGCTGCGTCGTAGCGTTGCCGATCGCCGCGAGCGCGACGATCGCCACGATCGGGAGCGCGACGTACCAGTATTGGATCGTCAGGCCGAGCAGCAGCATCACGGCGAGCGTTGTGCCGCAGCCGCTCAGGCAGCCGCCCTTCCTCTCGACGACGACGCGGATCGGTTGCTGCTGGCTCATGTCCTCAACCGGACGGCCAGTTCGCGAATGCTGCGCGCCATGATCTGAAGGTCGCGCGCACGGGCCTACGCCTGACGGCGCGGCGTCCAGCAGCGAGGGGTCCGGGCGGCGGTGATTCGATGCGCCGATGCGGGTCAGGAAGCGTGATCGCCCGACGACTCTTTGAACGTGGAGCTGACAATTCGATCCCCCACGACGTGCGATGTCCGCGACCTACAGGATGGAAGCGCTGTCGACCAGGTGCTGCTCGTTCACGAGCGCGAGATCCGTCGGACGCGGTCGGGAGCGGACTACATGCGGCTTGCGCTGGCCGATCGGACGGGCATCGTCGCCGCAGTCGTCTGGGATGACGTCGAGGAGGCCGCAGCAACCGTGACCGCCGGCGAGCCGCCTCGGGTGATCGGGAACTTCTCCGAGCACCCACGCTACGGGCCGCAGATAACCGTACAGAGCCTTCTCGCCCCGCTCGAGATCGACTGGGAACGTCTACTTGACGCACCGGCCATCCCGGTCGCGGAGCTAGAGCGCAGGCTCGACGCTCACATCGCGGGGCTTAGCGATCCGCACCTCGCCGTTCTGATCGAGCGGCTGCTCGGCACCGGGTCGAGCAGTGGCCGCGAATTTCGTCGCGCGTTCGCCGCCCAGTACAACCACCACGCCTACCACTGCGGCCTGCTCGAGCACTCGCTGCAGGTGGCCCACGCGGCTGCGGCCGCCGCGCCCTGGAAGTAGCGCCCGGTCATCGGAACCGGCTGACGCGTGGTCGGGCCGGGAAGCGTCTCCGGCGGCCAACTGCGTGATCGGGAGCGCCGCCGGCTTGCACGCATCGGCGCTGGCGAGCGGTCGGATGAGGCCCTCGCGACGACCCTCCATCCGCTCGCGCTCAACTCGTGGCGAACGAGTTGTAAGGGGTCTTGAGCATGTAGGCGGCGTAGACCTCGAACACGGCGCTTTCGCGGTCGTCCTCGATCTCGAGGACGCGGAACTCCATCGCCGTGATCCGCTCTTTCGCCGCGATGAACAGCGCCGGGAAGCGAGGATCCGCAAGCAGCTCACCTCGTGGCACCGCGATCGGTATGCCTTCCCTCATGGCTTGCTCGAGCGCGAGGCGGATCGCGAAGGTGGCGCTGCTGAGCCCTGAGCTGGGCCGGCAGTGTCCGGTGAGACGGGCACGGAAGCCGCTCGCCGACGGCTTGCCGGCCCTGACCGCACGCTCGGTCTTGCCGGTCCGTCCGACGTACAGATGTCGGCCGACCTCGGAGAACAGGTAGACGCCGGGCGTGATCGGTGCCGCCTTGCGCTCCGCCCCTCCCCTCCCGTACAGGTCGGACTGGAGTAGCTCTTCGAGCCTCCCCTCGAGGCCCTCGACCATCGCCGCCCACTCCGATCGACGGCCCGCGCGGTCGTCCCTTTCCTTCACCTGACAACCTCCCCGCCCCGCAGCCGCACCTCCGCGCCAGCCTTGCAGCAAACGAACGCGACCTCGCGCACCTCGAGTCCGGTGGCTCTTGAGAGCCCGTGTGCGTACACCTCGCCCTGCCCGGCGTGGTGTCGCGCGCGTACTGTTCGGCGGTCTCCTCGGTGACGTCCTTGTCGGTCTTGTAGTCGACGACGACGAGATCGTCACCGTCCCGGAAGACGAGGTCGACGCGGCCGTTGGTCAGCCGGCCACGCTCAGCGGCTTCCCCACCGGACGGGTGGCTGACCACAAACGGGACCTCGCGACACCAGCTGCCCAGCTCGAGTGCGCGGTTGACGCTGGGGGAGCCGAGGCAGGCGCGGCACGTCGAGATCACGTCGTGCAGGTCGTGGGCGATGTCGCCCTCCAGGCAGACGTCCTCCGCGACCTGCTCGAGGTTTCCGCGTCGGGGAGGCTGACACGTTCCATGACCATGTGGACGGCGTCGCCGATCGGGATCGGCGGGCCCTGGCCGATCACGAGAGCGGCGTCGAACGT
>CAWEQQ010000030.1:0-47359 GCA_963811155.1 uncultured Solirubrobacterales bacterium | reverse complement strand
AGCTGCGCGCGAGGGCGGCGGAGCTGGGCGTGTCGGTGCCGCGGCTGATGGTCGAGTCGGCGCTCAGGGGGTCGAGACGCCGACCGATCGGCGGCGGATGATCGCGGAGCTGTTCGAGGTCCGGCGGCTGTTGGCGACGGTCGCGAACAACGTCAACCAGCTCGCGCGGTCGGCGAACATCTCCGGCCAGGTCGACGCCGGGCGGCGGCTTGAGGAGACGCTCGGCGAGGTCGACGAGCTGCTGGTGCGGATGCGCGAGCTGACAGGAGCGAGACGGTGATCCCGAACGTGACGCGCGGCGCGAAGACGGTCGGGGTGCTGCGCTACCTGGTCGGGAAGGGCAAGCGTGAGGAGCACGAGCACCCGCACCTGGTGGCCGGGTCGCCGGAGGCGATCAGGATCGCGGGCGAGCGCGAGCTGAGCGTCGCCGACGCCGGCGAGCTCGCGCGGTTCTTGGATGAGCCACGCGAGCAGTTCGGGACGCGGGTAACTGTCGCCGAGCGCGACAACAATAGCCGGGCCGTGACCGGGGCGCGTGACGCGCACGTGTGGCATTGCTCGCTGGCGCTGCACCCCGATGAGCCGGACCTGTCGGACGAGCGGTGGGGTGAGATCTGCGAGCAGTTCATCTCAGAGATGGGGTTCGCCGGCGAGCGGGCGGCCGAGCAGTGCCGGTGGGTCGCGATCCGACACGGCCGCTCGACCGGCGGGTCCGATCACGCGCACCTGGTCGTGACGCTGGTGGCCGAGGACGGGAGCAAGGCGAGCGTGCACAACGACCGTCCGCGCGCGCAGCGCGCCGCGCGGGAGTTGGAGGAGCGCTTCGGTCTGCGCCAGCTCGAAGCCCGGGCGCGCGGTACCGGCAGTCGCGGCATTCGTCCTGGCGAGCGGATGGCCGACACGCGCCGAAAGCGCGACCATGGTCCCGAGGGTCGCTCACCCGAGCATGGGTCTCGTCAGACGCTCGAGCGGATCGTGCGCGGCTGCGCGACGGCCAGCCGCAACGAGAGCGAGTTCATACGCGCGCTCCGCGAGCACGGCGTCCGGGTGAGACCACGGTACGCCGAGGGCGGCCAGAGCAACGTGGTCGGTTACTCAGTCCGCCTCCCGGGTCCCGACACTGGTCCGATCGGGCGGTGTGGTTCGGCGGCGGGCGCCTGGCGCGCGATCTAACCCTTCCCTCGTTGCGCGCGGGCTGGCAACAGGACGCCAGCGAGCAGGCCGCCGCGGTCAAGGAGTGGAGCTCGTCAACGAGCACGCCCGCACGCTCAGAAAATGAGCGGCGGGCGGAGGTGCGCGATCGCGCGGTGGCCTGGCACCAGTGCGTCGCGGAGATAGAACGCCTGCGCGGGCAGCTGCGCGGCGTCGATAACGATCCTGCCGGCGCCGCCCGCGTCGCGCATGACGGCGCCGGGGTGTTGGCGGCGTGGTCGCTCGCGCTGGAGGGCGACGCGCCCGGACCGCTGGCCCGGGCGGCTCGCCAGCTCGCCCGGTCCGCCGAGCATCCCGCGCACCGCCGCACACCGCCGCCTCGCGCTCGACCGCGCAGCTCGGTGCTGGCGCTCTTCCTGCTCGCTGGCGCGCGTCCGGACAGCACCGCCGGCTGGTTTCTCTTGGCCCGCCAGCTCTCGTTGCTCGGCAGCGATCTGGCGCGCCTGCACCAGGTACGTGGCGAGCTTGACCGAGCCCGTGAAATGGAGGCCAGTCTCGGCGCCGAGCTCGAGCTGGTCCGGGCGGGCCTCGCCGCCGAGCCTCGCGGGGGCACACCGGCGGAGCCCGAGGCGGCCGCTGCGCTTCGTCCGGTCCGCGACCCGATTCCCGCCCCACGCCCGGGCGCGCAGAGCTCCGGCCAGGACGCCGAGGCGGCCCGCCGCTTGTCCGATGCCACCCGCCGGCGGCCGCGCCAGCGTTGATGCCAGACGCCAAGCGCGTGATCGTTGGATACGGTCGAATACGCCGGGCGGATCGCTAGTGTTTACGGGCAGATCAACGGTTCATCAAGGCAACTACGAACGAGTTGAATACGGGAGGTAGACGGCGATGGCGGTACATGAGCCCTCAGACGGCATGGCCGAGGAAGTCGAGCGCCAGGTCCAGCTTGCGATCAGCGCCGCGGCGCTGGCCGCACGTAAGCTCATAAGCGGCCGCCAAGCGGCTCTGGCCGTGGCCGCGGCGCAGGGCGAGGCGCACGCCCAGCAGCTGCGCGCTCAACTCGAGCGCGAGCGCGCGCTGGCGAGCTCCCACATCCAGCCGGTGTTCGATGACGCCTGGTGGGATGCCGCGCAGCCCCGCGACGTCGGCGAGGTGTGGGAGCTCGCCGAGCAGTGGCGCGATCCCGACGCGCTCGACGGCGAGGCTACGGTCTTTGACCGTGCCTCTGAGCGCATACAGCAAGAAACCCAGGACCGCTGGCGTCTTGACGCCGGCGCCGTCGCCGCGTTGGCCTACGCCGATAACGTCGCCGAGTACGACCGCCTCGCCGCGGCCGCCGTCCAGCAGACCGCAGAGGACCGCGTCGACGCGGCGGCGCCCGCAGCCGGCGAGCGCTACGACTCGCGGGAACGTCGAGACCGACTGCAAGCTCGCCTGACCTCCGCGGATGTTCCCCAGGAAGCCGTCGACGCGGAGGTCCTCACCGACACGGCACAAGCCCACCCGGCGGCCGAGGCCGCGCAGCCCGAGCGGGAGCAGGTCCGCGCGCCGGCGAGATCCCGGGCTCGGACCGCGGCCCGCGAACGTCACCGGACGCGCTAAGGCCAGCCGGTCGTCAGGTGCGGGAGGCCTCGCCATACACGCCGGGCTTCGGGGTGGTGCCCGAAGTGACCGCCGGCCGGGCCGCCGAGCTCGACCGCCACGTCGCGGCACTGCGACGCGGGCCGCGTGACCCTTACTTCACCCAGGCGGTGATCGGCGAGCGGGGCGTGGGCAAGACCGTCTACCTGTCGCTGCTCGCCGAGCAGATGACACGCGATCCGAGCTGGATCATCGTCCGTCACCAGGCGCGCGCGGGTGCAGACAGCATGACCGAGTTGCTGCGCGAGCTGCCCGAGGCCGCCGGCCGCAGCTGGCGAGGCCGCGACCTGCGAGGCCTACTAGGCACAAGACGCCCGTCACAGCAGCAAGCACTGAGCGACGGCAGGCCTGAGGCAGTCGTGTTCGGGCCATGCGAAACAGTTGAGCACCGGCACGCGTTCGCTGCGTCCGATGGTGTCGGCCGGGGCGGACCTCGCGGCCGCTCTCGGCGCTAGTTCCGCGTCCAGATCGCCCAGGTCAGCGCGGTCGCGAACGCGATCCATATCGCGTAGGGCACGAGCAGGAGCGCCGCTAGGCGCGACAGTCGCCACGCCCGGACGATGAGCGCCACGGTGGTGCCCTCCAAAGCCACGATCTCAACGCCTGCGGCGAGTGGGCTGCGACCTCGGAAGAAGATGAGGGTCCACGCGAGGTTCAGGGCTAGGTTTGTCCCGAAGAGGACGAACAGCGGCCGCTGCTGTTCCCCGCCGTGTCTGCGCGCCACGAGCATCGACGCTGCGATGAGCGCGTAGATGACCGACCACACGGGACCGAACACGGGACCCGGCGGCTGCCACGGCGGCTTGTTGAGCCGGCGGTACCAGCGGCTGCTCAGCACGGGCGTTGTAGCGGCCGCGCCAATCCCCGCGGTGCCGCCAACCGCACCGAGGATGAGCGCAGCATCCCGGCGGGTAAGGCCGGACGGGCGCGACTCGGCGGCGGACACGGTGGCCATGTTCCTCACGCTACCACCCTCCTTGAGCGACCCCGAACCGACGCGGCCGACCCGTCGTCGCAGTCGCAGCGGCGCGGACGCGAACCGTGGCTCGCGGTGGCGGCATTCCGGGCGCCCCGTCGTCACCGACGGACTTACGGCTGGTATCCAACATCGATGGGAATCCACTCGGCGTGCCGCTTTATCGCTACGAGCGTTAGTGGGTGGACCCACCGCTGCGTCCCGAGTCGATGCCGTCCGCGAGCACCAGGCCGCCCGGTGCAGGTGTGCGGGAACGATCCGGCTCGTTTTGGACTCGCTCACCAAGTTGGCCCTTGATGCGTTGATCGCAAGCCTCGCCCACGTTCTCCGACTGCGGATCGCGCTGCCTTGTCGGCTTGGGAATCCGGGAAAGGCGGTCGCGGGCAGACTGCCGCCCCCGGCGATCGCCTGGTTCGCTGGAGTTGGGGGCAATCCGCGAGTCGATCGTCAACCAACGCGAAGGAGGGTTCGTGAGGCGCGCACTGTCCTCGCGCGCTGGCCCTTGAGCCACTTGACCGCCGGCCACGCGGGCGCGCTGGACGCGAGACGTGGCCTCGCACGATTCCGTTTTAGCCGTTGGGGCGGCGAGCAATCTCGTTTGCGGCTGCGACGAGGTCGCCGTTGAGCCGTCGTACGCCGAGCTGGGTGCAGAGCGTGTCTGATGCGCCGGGGCCGCTGAGGACGAGCGGCGCCATCTTTGCGAGGCGGCGGAGTGCGGTCGCTTCCGCTTGCAGTAGTGCCGGGTCGAAGCTGGCAAGGACGGCGAGCGCCGGCCGAGTCGTCTTCGCGGTCTCGGTCAGTGTCGAGATCGGTGTGTCGGCTCCGAGGAAGAGGATGCGCCAACCGTAGGAGCGCAAGAGGAGCCCGAAGGCGAGCAGGGTGATGTCGTGTTGCTCGCCTGGCGCGCAGGCGAGCAGCGCGAGCGGCCCGCTGCCGCGGCCCCAGAGCCGGGCGAGTGAGAGCAGCCGGCCGCGGATCAGGTTGCTGGCGAAGTGCTCCTGGCTGATATCGAGGGTGCCCTGTTGCCACTCGACGCCGACGCGCGTGAGGGTGGGAAGGATGAGGTCGCGCAGGACGGCTTCGAGACCGAACGCCGCGAAGCTCTCGTCGAGTACCGCGTGCACGGCGGCCTCGTCGTAGTCGTGGATCGCGGCAAGCAGGCGCGCCGCGGCGTCTTCGAGCAGGCCCGTCGGACGGTCGGGCGCGCTCTGCAGCGCGGCGCGTGCCGCCTCGGCCGCCGACAGGCCCTCATCGAGGCCTCGGCGCATGCGGGCGACCCGCTCGGCGTCCTCGGTGGTGTAGAGCCGGAACCCGCCGGGTGAGCGGACCGGCTGCAGGAGTCCGTAGCGCCGCTCCCAGGCGCGGAGCAGCTCGGGGTTCACGCCGACGCGGCGGGCGAATTCCCCGATCCGAAGCGATTCCGGGGCCAGTCGACACGGAATGACTATACACACTTTCGACAGACCCTTGACAGAACAGGCGCCTGCCGGTACCCTCGTCCATAGATTGTCGAGTGTTTGTCGAAGGATGGTGATTCATGGAGAAGGTCCATACGCTCGTCACGGCCCGCCCGGAGGTTGGTGCGCGTGCTCTGATCCTGCTCGCGGCGTTCGTGTCGTTCGTGCTCTCGGTCGTGCTCTGGTTCGGTGGCGATCAGCAGCAGGGGATCTTCGTCGGGCTGTGGGTGCCGTCGATCCTGTCGCTCGGCGGGGTCGTGCTGCGGCGCGGCGAGCGATGAGCACCCCGGGGCTGTTCGTGGTCGGCGTGCTGGTCACGCTGATCGTCGCCGCCGCGCTCGCGCTGCTGATCTACGCGGCGATCCTCGACGGTCGTTACGCGGCGGCGCAGAAGCTCGGTGATGAGCAGCAGGTGCTCCGAGAAGCTGAACGCGGCCCGATGGTCGCCGCGTGAAGAACATAAACACGATCGAAGGAGTCAAGATGCAGAAGAACATCGTCGAGACGGCCGACGATCGCGGCGACGGTCGGGCGCTCTGCAGCGCGGCGCGTGCCGCCTCGGCCGCCGACAGCCCCGCACCGAGGCCCCGGCGCATGCGAGCGACCCGCTCGGCGTCCTCGCTCGTGTAGAGCCGAAACCCGCCCGGTGAGCGGACCGGCTGCAGGAGTCCGTAGCGACGCTCCCAGGCGCGCAGCACCTCGGGGCTCACGCCGACGCGGCGGGCGAATTCCCCGATCCGCAGCGACTCTGGGGCAGTCGACACGAAATCATTCTACACACCCTAGACAAACTCTTGACAGAAACGCCTCCGCGCGATACCTTCGTCATCTAATGTTTGTCGAAGGATGGTCTGTATGGGGAAGTCCCGAGGTTCTGTGATCGCCCGCCCGAAGGTGCGCGTGATCAGCGAAACGTTCCCCGTACTCATTTGATGAGGAGACTTTGATGAGAAGGAATCGGAAGTTCATCGCGCTCGCGGCGGTCGCCGCGCTGTCGCTCTCGGCGATGGCTCCTGTGGTATCCGCGACGCCGGCCGCCAAGCGCAACATCGTCCAGACCGCGATCGCGGCCGGTCAGTTCAAGACGCCGACGAAGCTGGTCAAGGAGGCCGGGCTCGCCGGCGCGCTTCAGGCCAAGGGTCCGTACACGGTCTTCGCCCCCACCGACGCGGCGTTCGCGAAGGTGCCGAAGGCGACACTGGCGGCGCTCGCCAAGGACAAGGCGAAGCTCCGCGCGGTGCTGCTCTACCACGTGGCCAAGGGCAAGCTCACGGCCGCGAAGGTCGTGAAGCTGCACGCGATCAAGACACTCAACGGCCAGTCGCTGAAGGTCCGCGTCAGCCACGGCACGGTCACGGTCGGCGGCGCGCGCGTCATCACGGCCGACATCGGCGCCTCAAACGGCGTGATCCACGTGATCAACAAGGTGCTGATCCCGCGCTGACCTCACCACCTGTTCAGGGCGCCCCCACTGCGGCGCCCTGACCGGGGCCAGCCTACGGACACAGGCCCGGCCGTACGGAAAAGCCACGATGACTGCACTCACCCTTCCACATCCACCCGCCGGCGAGAGACTCCGCGGACGGCGCCATCCTGTTCGGCGCGTTGTGTCCCTCGTGCCGGGGTCGCCCATCCTCAGGCAGACAGGTACTGAGCGCCGTCGCTGGGCCGCTCTGTCAGCGTCCGTCGAGCCCGGTTTGACGAAGGGTGATCGCTGAGATGCGGGTTGCTGTGGTTGGTGCCGGGGTCTCGGGGCTGGTGGTGGCGCATCTGCTGCACCGGGCGCATGACGTCACGGTGTTCGAGGCGAATGACTACCCAGGCGGGCACACGAATACGGTCCGCGTCGATACGCCGAATGAGACGCATCAGGTCGACACCGGGTTCATTGTCTTCAATGACCGCAACTATCCGAACTTCGAGCGGCTGCTCGAGCGCCTGGGGGTTGGCTGGCAGCGGTCGACGATGAGTTTCAGCGTCAGCGATGGGATGGGGGATTTCGAGTACAGCAGTGCGTCTCTCAGTGGCCTGTTCGCAAAGCGCGCGCATCTCCTGACCCCGTGGTTTCATCGCATGGTCGCTGATCTCGCGCGGTTCAACCGCGCTGGCCGGGAGCTGCTTGGCGATCGTGCCGAGGACGTCTCGCTTGGAGACTGGTTGGAGCGTCATCGTTTCTCGCGGGCGTTCATCGAGTGGCTGATCGTGCCTCAGGCGTCGGCGGTGTGGTCGGCCGCGCCGCGCCAGATGTGGACTTTTCCCGCGCGTTTCTTGGTGGAGTTCTTCGACAATCACGGGATGCTGTCGTTCCGCGGGCGGCCTCGCTGGCAGACGGTCCGGGGGGGATCGGCTCGGTACGTGGAGGTGTTGACGAGGGCGTTCGGCGAGCGGCTGCGGCTGCGCACGCCGGTCGATGCCGTTACGCGTCACGACGATCATGTGCTGGTCAAGCCGCGTGGTGGTGAGGTAGTGCGCTTCGACGAGGTCGTCCTGGCGACCCACTCCGATCAGGCGCTGGCGCTGCTTGCCGATGCGAGTGATCGTGAGCACGAGATCCTCGGTGCGATCCCGTATCAGCCCAACGAGGCGGTGCTCCACACCGATGTGCGGATGCTGCCCCGCCGTCGGCGCGCGTGGGCGAGCTGGAACTACCACCTGCTCGCCGAGCCGAAGCCCGCTACCACCGTCACCTACCACATGAACCGACTTCAGTCGCTGCGCGCGGAGCGCGAGTTCTGCGTGACGCTCAATCGCACCGAGGCGATCGACCCGGCTCATGTGATCCGCACGATCCCCTACGCGCACCCGGTGTACACGCAGGCGGGGGTCAAGGCGCAGGCGCGAGTGGGTGAGATCGACGGGCGCAACCGGACGCACTTCTGCGGCGCGTACTGGGGCTGGGGGTTCCACGAGGACGGCGTTCGCAGCGCGCTGCGGGTGGGCGAGCGCTTCGGAGCGCGGCTGTGAGCGCGAGCTGCATCTACGAGGGCACGATTCGACACCGGCGCTTCGAGCCCCGGCGCGAGTTCAGCCATCGGCTGGCGCTGGCGTACCTCGACCTGGACGAGCTCCCGGGGCTGCTTGACTGCCGGCTGGTCGCCCGGCGCCCGGGGCTGGTCCGCTTTCGCCGCCGCGATTACCTGGGCGATCCCGCTGTGCCGCTGCACCGCGCTGTGCGCGATGTGGTGGAGGACCAGACCGGTGCGCGGCCCGAGGGCCCGATCCGGCTGCTGGCGCAGCTGCGCTCGTTCGGGCACTGCTTTAACCCCGTCAGCTTCTACTACTGCTTCGAGCCGGGCGGCGAGCGCGTGCAGGCTCTGGTCGCGGAGTTGACGAACACGCCCTGGGGGGAACGGCACGCCTACGTGATCGAAGGCAAGCAGCGCGACTCTGCTGCGCTCGCTGGTGAGTTCGAGAAAGCGCTTCACGTCTCGCCGTTCATGGGCATGGATCATCGCTACGACACCCGGGCGGCGACGCCTGCCCAGACGCTGTCGGTCCACATCGCCTCGAGCCGCGCGGGCGACACCGTGTTCGACGCGACGCTGGCGCTGCGCCGCCGGGAGCTGACGCGCGCGTCGATGGCGGCGATCACGGTGCGCTACCCGCTCGCGACCGTCCGCGTGCTGGCGCTGATCTATGCCCACGCGCTCGGGCTCAAGCTCGCCGGCGTGCCTGTCCACCCCCACCCACAGGCACGGGCATGAGCGTCTGGCTCTCACGCCGGCTCGTGTCGCTCCTGCTGCGGCGGATCAAGACCGGCAGCCTGGTCGTCGTGGAGAGGGATGAACGGCTCGTCTTCGGCTCCGGTTCACCGACTGCGACTGTCCAGATCGCCTCCTCGCGGACGTGGCGGATGCTGCTACGCGGCAGCCGCGGAATGGCCGAGGCCTTTGCCCAAGGCCTGTGGAACTCGCCCGATCTGGTGGCGTTGATCAGGCTCGCCGCGCGCAACGCCGGCAGCCTGGACCGGCTCCGCTCGCGTCTTGCGCCGGTGCGGTGGCCGCTGCAGCGAGCCGGGGCGCTCCTGCGTCGCAGCACGAAACGCCGGCGCCGGCGCGACATCGCCGCCCACTACGACCTCGGCAACGAGCTGTTCGCGCGGATGCTCGATCCGACGATGAGCTACTCGTGTGCCGTCTTCGAGCGGGAGGGGATGACGCTCGAGCAGGCGCAGGTCGCGAAGCTCGAGCGTGTCTGTGAGCAGCTCGACCTTGAGCCCGGCGATCGCGTGCTCGAGATCGGAACGGGCTGGGGCGCGTTCGCGCTGCACGCTGCCGCGACCCGCGGCTGCCACGTGACCACGACCACGATCTCGCGCGAGCAGCACGATTACGCCGTGGAGCAGGTCCGCCGCGCCGGCCTGAGCGACAGGGTCATGGTGCTGATGGAGGACTACCGCGAGCTCCGTGGCCGCTACGACAAGCTCGTCTCGATCGAGATGATCGAGGCGGTCGGATGGCGGCACTTCGGCATCTTCTTCGCCAAGTGCTCCGAGCTGCTGGCTGCCGACGGCGCGATGCTGCTGCAGGCGATCACGATCGACGACCGCGCCTACGAGGTCGAGAAGGCATCGAAGTCGTTCATCAACACCCACATCTTCCCCGGCGGATGCCTGCCCTCGCTCGAGGTGATCACCCGCAACCTCGCCCGGCGAACCGACCTGCAGGCGATCGGGCTCGAAGACCTGACAGCGCACTACGTCGAGACGCTCCGGCGCTGGCGCCAGAACTTCACGGCCCATGCCGACGAACTCGCTGAGCGCGGCTACGACGAACGCTTCCGCCGGCTCTGGACGCTCTACCTCGCCTACTGCGAAGCCGGCTTCGCGGAGCGGCGGATCTGCGAGGTCCAGCTGCTGCTGACCAAGCCCCGGTCGCGGATCGCCTCACGCAGGCACCTAAAGCGCTCTGACTATAGCCAGCAGCCCGACCTCTCGCTGAGCGCATGACCGGCTCGCTGCTCGACGACGTGCTCGACCGTACCGTGGTTGCCGGCTTCACGAACGTCGGCTACCGAATCCGCAACCGCGGCTGGAGCGCGTCTGAACTGCAGCGGATGCAGGGCAAGGTGGTGCTGATCACGGGCGCGAGCTCGGGGCTTGGTCTGGCCGCCGCTGAGGGCTTTGCGCGTCTCGGCGCCACGGTCTGGCTCGTCGTCCGCAACCCTGAGCGCGGCGAGCAGGCGCGCGCGAGGATCGTCGAGCGGTCCGGTAACGGCGACGTGCACGTGGGGGTCTGCGATCTCAGCGAGCTCGAGTCGGTCCGGCAGTTCGCCGGATGCTTTCGAGATCACGCTTCGCGCCTGGATGTGCTGGTCAACAACGCCGGGGTGATGACCGAAGCGCGCGGTGTGTCGGCCGATGGGATCGAGCTCACGCTCGCGACCAACGTCATCGGTCCGTTCCTGCTGACGAACCTTCTGATCCCACTGCTTCAGGACAGTGCCCCGGCGCGGATCATCAACGTGTCCTCTGGTGGCATGTACACGCAGAGGCTCAGGGTTGATGACCTGCAAAGCGAGCTCGGGGAGTTCGACGGCCCGAAGGTGTACGCGCGCGCCAAGCGTGCGGAGGTGATCCTTACCGAGCTCTGGGCAGAGCAGTTGGCGGGCACCGGGTCGTGGTCCACGCGATGCACCCGGGCTGGGCGGACACCCCCGGCGTGCGATCCTCGCTGCCTCGCTTCTACAAGGTGACACGACCGCTGCTGAGGACGCCCGGGCAGGGCGCCGACACGATCGTCTGGCTCGGTGGCGCCGCCGAACCGGGCCGCAGCTCGGGCCGGTTCTGGCACGACCGCCGAGCGCGTCCCACGCACTGGCTGCGATGGACACGGGAGACGCGGCAGGAGCGCGAGCGGCTGCTTGCCGAGTGCGTACGGCTCAGCGGTTGGCACGACGCGTCCGTTTCGATCGCGTCGACTTCAATTCCAGAAGGAGAATCTTGATGGCCCGCTACCGAGCAACGCTCGACATCCAGCAACCGCGCGAGGAGGTCTTTGCCTATCTCAGCGATTTCTCGACAACCAGGGAATGGGATCCGGGCGTGGTCGAGGCGGAGCGTCTGAACGGTCAACCGGTCGGCGAGGGAACCGAGTTCCGGCTGGTTGCCGAGTTCCTCGGCCGCAAGAACGAGCTCACCTATCGGATCGTCGAGTACGACCCGCCGCATGCCGTTACGTTCCTCGGCGAGAACGCCACCGTGGTCTCGCGGGACAGGATCACGTTCGACTCGACCGCGGCGGGCACGCGCGTCACCTACGACGCCGACCTCGCGCTCAAAGGCCTGCTCAGGATCGCCGATCCGGTCCTGGCGCTCGCGTTTAACCGTGTTGGCGATCGCGCTCTCGCCGGTCTCAGGCGAACGCTCGCACCCTCGCAGCCGCAAAGACTTCGCCCATTATCCGGTCGGGCTCTCGACGGCAAGGAGTACGCGCTGCCGGGCGATCTCGCCAAGCCGCACAACTTCCTCGCCGTCGCCTTCCGCCGCGAGCAGCAGCGCGTCGTCGATCAGTGGCTGCCGTGGCTGATCGAGCTCGAGCAGCGCCGCTCGGACGTCGCGGTGTACGAGTTGCCGGTGCTGTCATCCGTGTACGGTCCGGCGCGGTGGTTCATTGACGGTGGCATGACGCGCGGGATCCCGGACGCCGCCGCCCGCGCCCGCACGATCACGGTCTACACCGACGTCCGGAAGGTCGTTGACAACCTCGGGCTTGCCGGCACGGACACGATCGCGGTGCTGATCGTCGAGCGTTCCGGCCGGATACTTGCCAGCGAAGTCGGCGGCTTCGAGGAGCAGAAGGCACAGCGGCTGGCCGCCTCGCTCGCACCGACACCGTCGCCCGGCGCGACCGCGGCATGAGCGCACGCGTGCTCGTGACCGGCGCGACCGGATTCATCGGAGGCCGGCTCGCCGCCAGGCTGGCAAGCTCGGCACGGGAGGTGCGATGCCTGGTGCGCGACCGCGGCGGGACTCGCGCCCGCGAGCTTGAGCGCGAGGGCTTTGATCTGCACGAGGGTGACGTGCTGCGTCCAGAAACGCTGAGCGGCGCAGGCCAGGGGGTGGACGTGGCGTATTACCTGATCCACTCGATGGGCCGAGGCGGACCGAAGGACTTCGCCGCCAGCGAGCGCGCCGCCGCCACGGGGTTCGCTCGGATGGCACGCGCGGAGGGGATCAAGCGGATCATCTACCTCGGCGGCCTCGGTGACCGCCCGCAGTCCCAGCACCTGCGCAGCCGGCACGAGACCGCGCTCGCACTCCGGGAGCACGGCCCGCCGCTGTCCTACTTTCGCGCCGGGATGGTCGTCGGGCCGCAGAGCGAGTCCTATCGCACGCTGCGCTACCTCGTGCAGCGGCTCCCGGCGATGATCGCACCGGCGTGGCTTGAGAACGCGACCCAGCCGATCGCGATCGACGACACGCTGAGCTACCTGGTCGAGGCACTGGCAGTCGAAGCGTCGGCGGGCAGAGAGATTCAGATCGGCGGTCCCGACGTGCTCTCCTACGGCGAGATGCTCGACCGGATGGCCGAAGTCCTCGGAATCCGTCGCCGCCCGCGGATCCCCGTGCCGCTGATCACCCCGTGGCTCTCCTCACTCTGGATCGGGCTCGTCACACCCGTCGACGCCGGCGTAGCGAGACCGCTGATCGAAGGGCTCGCCGCGCCGACGGTCGTCACCGACCGCTCCGCAATGGCGCTGTTTGACATCGAGCCGATCGGCTTCGACGAAGCGCTCCGGCGTGCCGTCGCAGAAGACCCCGAACTTGCGCCCACATGAGAGCCCTCGAGCGTCTCTTCATCTCGCGCCCCGCCCGCATCGGGATCATCCTCTTGTGGCTCATTCTCGGCGGACTGGGGGGTTCGTTCGCGCAGCGCTTCCAAGATCTGCAGAGGAACGAGGAGTCCTCGTTCCTGCCGGGGTCTTCGGAATCGGTGCGCGAGCTGACGCTCGCCAAGCGCTTCCGGTCCGGTGAGCGCTTCGCCGCGATCACCGTCGTGCGCCGCGACGGCGGACTGACACCGCGAGACCTGGCCGCGATCGAGCGAACACGTGCCTCCCTGGCCGCCAATCCCCCGGTCACGGGCTCCCGGCAGGTGCTCGTCCGCGTCTCACCGGACCGCACCACCGCGCTCGTGGTCGTCAACCTCAACCCGCGCGGCAAAGAGCCGCTCCTGAAGTCGTCGGTGAGCGGGGTGGAGAGCCGGATGGCGCCGCTGCGTGCGCGCGGACTCACGGTCAAGGTGACGGGTCCGGCGGGATTCTCGCGGGACGCCGTCAACGTGTTCGCCTCGATCAACGGAACGCTGCTGCTGGCCACCGGCGCGCTCGTGTTCGTGCTGCTGATCGTGATCTACCGCTCGCCGATCTTCTGGGTGATCCCACTCTTCAGCGTGCTGATGGCGGAGGCGTTCTCGCGGTTCTGCGGATGGGCGATCGCCGAGGCAGGGGTCACCGTCAACGGCCAGAGCGCCGGCGTCTTGCCCGTGCTCGTATTCGGTGCCGGCACCGATTACGCGCTGCTGCTCGTCGCGCGCTACCGCGAGGAGTTGCGCCGCTACGAGCGCCCGGTCGACGCGATGCGCCAGGCGCTGCGGCGGGCCGGACCCGCCGTGTTCGCCTCGGGGTCGACCGTCATCCTGGCGCTGCTGTGCCTGTCGCTGGCGCAGGTCAACGGCACCAGTGGGCTCGGGCCGATCGGCGCGATGGGAGTGGCACTGGCGATGCTCTCGATGCTGACGCTGCTGCCGGCGGC
This sequence comes from uncultured Solirubrobacterales bacterium, assembly GCA_963811155.1. Lineage (GTDB taxonomy): Bacteria > Actinomycetota > Thermoleophilia > Solirubrobacterales > Solirubrobacteraceae > Palsa-465. The sequence goes on along the minus strand of CAWEQQ010000030.1, from coordinate 33,378 downwards.
GCTCGTGGCAGGCGGCCGGCGCGCGTTCTGGCCGTTCGTGCCGCGCTTCGGCTCAGAGGGCACGGACGAGACACACGGGACGTGGCGCCGCGTCGGCGAGCGCGTCGCGGCCGCTCCACGACGCGTGTGGATCACTACGGTGCTGCTGCTCGGGCTCGGCTGCCTCGGCCTGACGAGCTTCTCGACCGGGCTCACGAACACGCAGGACTTCCGCGGCCGGGTGCAGTCCGTCGAAGGCCAGCGGCTGATCGCCGAAGCGTTCCCGGCGGGAGCCAACGCGCCGACCGACGTCGTCGTGCGCGACGTCGGCGCGGTCCCGCGCGTCCAGCGGGCGCTGCGCTCCGTGCCTGGCGTGGCGGCGGTGGGGCCGGCGGAGCTCGGCAGGCCGGGCGCCCGCTTTGGCCTCACGCTCACCGCCGACCCCTACTCGACCACCGCCGAGAACCTGGTCCCGCGACTTCGCGCTGTGGCACACGCGGCCAGCCCGACCGCGCTCGTGGGCGGCCCGACCGCTCAGCAGAAGGACTTCGACACCGCGGCCGCGCACGACAACCGGCTGATCGTGCCGATCGTGCTCTTGCTGGTATTCGTGATCCTCGCGCTGCTGCTGCGCGCGGTCACGCTGCCACTGCTGCTGATCGCGACCGTGATCCTGTCCTTTGGCGCCGCCCTCGGCGTCTCCTCGGCGGTGTTCGACCATCTCTTCGGCTACCCGGGCGAGCCTTCGACGCTGCCGCTGCTGGCTTTCATCTTCCTCGTAGCGCTCGGGGTCGACTACAACATCTTCCTGATGGCGCGAGCCCGCGAGGAGGCGCTCCGGCACGGCACACGGCACGGGATGCTGCGCGGGCTGGCGGTCACCGGCGGCGTCATCACCTCGGCCGGGATCGTGCTCGCCGGGACATTCACGATGCTCGCGACGCTGCCACTGAAGACGCTGACCGAGCTCGGCTTCACGATCGCCTTCGGGGTCCTGCTCGACACCTTCATCGTCCGCTCAGTGCTCGTCCCCGCGCTCGTGTTCGACATCGGCCCTCGCGTCTGGTGGCCAAGCGCGCTGGCCCGAAAAGAGGAAACGCGGTACCGGCCAGGCGAAGCAGACTCCGTGCCGCGCACCGACGAGCGCCACCCCGAACGGCCGGCGGCGTTGGCAGCCAGCGACGCCCCGGACGGCCCGAACTGACGATGGAGCGAGTCTGGGACTACCCCCGCCCGCCGGCCGTCGTGCCCTGCGAGCGTCGCGTCCGGATCGAGCTAGCCGGCGAGGTGCTGGCCGACTCCACCCGCGCCCTGCGCGTGCTCGAGACCAGCCACCCACCAACGATCTACATCCCGCTGGCCGACGTGCGAGAGGAGCTCCTGGTCGAAAGCGACGCACGCTCGACCTGGTGCGAATTCAAGGGCCCAGCGCGATACCTGGACGCGGTCGTCGACGGCCGGCGCTTCAAGACGGTCGGCTGGAGCTACCCGGACCCCTCGCCCGGATACGAGGCGCTGCGCGATCACGTCGCCTTCTACCCCGGGCGCGTGGACGCTGCTTGGTTAGATGACGAGCGCGTTCAAGCCCAGCAAAGCGACTTCTACGGCGGGTGGATCACAGGCGACCTGATCGGCCCATTCAAAGGGCCGGTCGGCACGCTCGCCTGGTGAAGTCAGGTCCCAGTATCGCTGCTTCTCGATCATTTGCGACGGTCGCGCGACCGCAGTTATGACGTGTGCGTATCCGGTTAGCTCAGGCTGCTGCTTGATCGCGTCGCATTATCTCGTTGTAGATCGTGGGCGGGTGCAGCGCACCAACACCGAGCAGTGTCTGGAACGCGGCCATCGGCGTGCGGCGGCGGTTGTTGCGGAAGGCGTACTGGTCGAGATAGACTTTGCAGGTGCCGGCGATCGTCCGTTCTGCGACTCGTGTCGCTCGCCGTGCGTAACTCGAGAGTGTCGAGCCCGGCGCAGGATCACCGCAGCCGCCACGGTGGCGGAGATGCGGCCAGGCTGAGTCGCAGACGGACTCGCGGAGCGACCCCAAGCCGTTCGACCTCGCCGTCCAGGAGGTCGTGGTGCTCGAGGATCACGCCGAGAGACCACCCGTCGCAGGCGGACAACGGGCACCGTCGGCCCGAGCTGCTTGTTGAGTCTCGCTGTGGCCGCTCACCAGCTGCTCGCCGTCTTGTGCTTTGCCGCGACCACGTGCGGACTCTCTGCAATAGGTGCGGCGAAGTTGCGGTTCTCGCGTGATCAGTAGCGATTTTGTTGCCTACGGATCTGGCAGGCTTCCTGGCGGTGCTTGCAGACAATGACCCGGGTGGTGGTTCGCCATCGAACGCGACCAGATACTCGTCCGCCGGCGACTGCGCGGGCGGCGTTGCGGCCGGCGGAGGGGTGAAATCTGGGATGCTCCGTCGCTCGAGCGATGAGCGCGTCGTCGGTTGGACCGTGGGGTTCGTGGACGCCTTGCGGGCCGGGAGTGCTGTGGCTGCCGCGGCGGTCCTCGATGAGGCGTTGGCGGATGGTATGGAGCCGGCGGCCGTGCATTCGCGCGTAATTGAGCCCGCGATGTATCGGATTGGGGAGTTGTGGCAGGACGGGGCGATCACTGTGGAGGATGAGCATGTGGCGACGGCGATCAGCCACGGGGTGCTTGCGCGTCTGTTCCCGCGGCTGCTGAGCGCGCCGGCCCGGTCCCGGGAGCGGGTGATCTTGGCCGCTGCCGAGGGTGAGCATCACGTGCTCGGGTTGCGGATGGCCGCCGACGTGTTGGAGGGCGCGGGCTTTGATGTGCTGTATCTGGGGGCGGATGTCCCGGGCGATGCGCTGCTGTCGGCCTGCCGGGCACACCGCCCGGCGATTCTCGGCCTGAGCGCGACGATGACACTGAACGTTCCGACGCTGATCTGGGAGCTGGCCCAGCTTGAGCTTCTCGAGGAGCGACCCGTGGTGATGGTCGGCGGCCAGGGGATCCCGCCGGCCATCGATCGCGTTCTGGGCGTGACGCAGATCGCACAGAGTGAGGGGGTCGTGGCGACGGTTGAGGTTCTGCTCGAGCAGCCTCCGGCGGGTCCGCTCGTTCCGCCGGATCTGGTTCGCCGGATTCCGGCGGGCCCGCCGGTGTCGTTCGTCGGGATTGGGGCGATTGGCACGGTCGCGGACACGCTCTCGGCCACGACGCTCGCTGCCGCCGACGCGGCACGCGACGCCGCGCGTCACGCCTTCGCGATGGAGCAATTGGCGTACCGTGATCCACTCACTGAACTGTGGAACCGCCGTGCTTACGATGACCGCTTTCACCGGATCGTGGATGAGGGTCCGGGCGAGCTCGCCGTGCTGATGCTCGATGTGGACGGCTTTAAGGCCATCAACGACCGCTACGGTCACCGCGCCGGGGACCTCGGGCTTGTCGGTGTCGCGCGAGCGATCATTCACAGCGTGCGTCCGGGGGATTTCGCGGCGCGGTTCGGAGGCGACGAGTTCGCAGTCCTGCTTCCGGACAGCAAGACCTCGGAGGCGGTCGCGGTGGCCGATCGGATCCGACAGGCTGTTGAGCGGGATCTGACCCACCCACCGCTCACAATCAGCGTCGGCGTCGCGGCCTTCCGCGACAGCCTACGGAGTACCTCGTTGGCCGTCGATCAGGCGCTCTACGACGCTAAGCAAACGGGACGGAACCGTGTCACACTCTGGGAGCCCTGAACGTTGTCTGTCTCGATCTCGCGCCTGCATGTCGCCTGCCGATCGGGTCGAGGAACTGATCGACGCGTTTCGGCGGCATGCACGGCTGGTTGATCGACATTCCCGGGTTCATCGACCTCTAGGTCTGGCGATCGGACCGCGACCCGGAAGAGTTGCTGATGGTCAGCCGCCAGACCGCGCGCGAGGTCTTCAAGGCCTACATGAAGAAAGAGCGCGGACGACCGAGGCTCCCAACGATCGCATGACCGGGGACTTCACGGCGCGATCGAGCTCGAGCGCCTCGAACACCTGCACGCCTACCCAGTAGCCTAACCTGAAGGCCAGGTAGTCGGAAGACGTCCGGCAGTGACGAACTGTCGTCGGCCGAGATGCCCTCTCGCTGGCGAAGCAGCCCGAACGCGCCGGCCGTTAGCTTGCGGGCGTCCGACAGCACGGGGGTCGGCGCCTGCTGCAAGCGCCAACCGCTTGCAGCAGGCCCGATCAGCAAGCACAAAGTGATCACACTGATCAAAGCGACACTGCCGGTCTGAGCGTCGCGAGCGCCGACGACCAGCACCACAACGCGCCTGCGACTTCACCAATCGGTCGACCTCACATCCGCGCGTGGCTGCACTGCCGCTGAAGCAGCCACCGCGGATCCTCTCGGAATTAGCTGACCCGCCGCACGCGAGCTAGCAATCGGAGATCGTCGTGCGGGGCGGTGCGGGCTTGCGCTTTGCCACGATTGCATGAGCGGCTGAGCGTTAGCTGGACCGCGCCCGGCATCGCCGCCCTGCAAGCGGTCGAGATCGCACCGCAGGCTGCTGCCTTCGGGGGATCTGAGAGCCGCGACGGCCCGATCGCGGCACCATCGACTTCGACGGGCTGCGATCGTGCGATGCCGGAGACCCGCGCGATCCCTTTGACACATCGCTCAGCAAGACCGCGCTATCGCGTTGGCGACGATGCGCTCGTCACGATCCTGCGCCCGGCGCGTCCTGACCGATCGCTAACCTCGACGCTATGACGATCCCCGAGCTCGCCGAGCGCATCGAAGGACGCCTCGTCGAAATGCAACAGGAGATCGTCCGACTCCAGGAGGCCGCTGAGGCCCTCGCCGCGAACCGCACCGACGCCGTTGCAGCGGAACCGGCTCCCCACCCACGCTCGCCGCGGCGGGCGCTGGAGCTCCCGGCGCCCGATCGGACCAGCCGGCGCCGCGCACCCGATCACCCCGCCGCTCGACGCGCTTCGAAGCCGCACGCCGTGCTGGCGCTCGCCCTCGAGCTGGACGCCGGCCTGCGCAATCGCCCCTGATCCCCGCGCCTTGACGCGCCACTTCGGAGCTGCTGGCTCCGTCGACCGGCCTCCGGCCGTTGGGGGGTACGCTGACAACGAATGCAGAAGGCGGCAGCGGCGAGGTAATGCCACCTGTCGCTCTGGGCGCTACGCTCGTTGTGAGCGATGAGCGTCGTCGCGACCAAACATTGGCATCGCCTCGGCGATGGCCGCGTCCAGTGCGATGTATGCCCTCGCGCATGCAAGCTGCGCGAGGGTCAGCGTGGGCTGTGCTTCGTGCGCGGGTGCGAAGGCGGTGCGATCGTGCTCACGACATACGGGCGCTCGAGCGGGTTTTGTGTGGACCCGATCGAGAAGAAGCCACTGAACCATTTCTTGCCGGGGACGCCCGTGTTGTCGTTTGGCACCGCGGGCTGCAATCTATGCTGCCGGTTCTGTCAGAACTGGGACATCTCGAAATCTCGCGAGTTCGACACGCTCGCCGCTGCAGCCACGCCGGACGCGATCGCGCAAGCCGCGCAGCAGCTTGGCTGCGCCAGTGTCGCGTTTACCTACAACGATCCCGTGATCTTCATGGAGTACGCGATCGACGTCGCCGACGCCTGCCACGAGCGCAGGATCAAGGCGGTCGCGGTCACCGCCGGCTACATGTGCGCGGCAGCGCGCGAGGAGTTCTACACCCACATCGACGCCGCCAACGTCGACCTCAAAGGATTCACCGAGGAGTTCTACGCTCAGACGTGCTCCGGTCACCTGCAGTCGGTGCTCGACACGCTTGTCTACTTGAAGCGCCACACCGATGTGTGGCTCGAGCTCACGACGCTCCTGATTCCGGACCTAAACGACTCCGACGAGGAACTGGACCGTATGACCAGCTGGGTGGTGCAGGAACTCGGACCGGACGTGCCGATGCACTTCACCGCATTTCACCCCGACTACAAGATGCTCGACCGCCCGCCGACACCGCTGCAGACGCTGGTCCGCGCTCGCTCGATCGCGCGACAGAACGGCGTCAGGTTTGCGTACACCGGCAACGTCCACAATCGCGACGGCGACAGCAGCATCTGTGCAGCATGCGGCGCGCTGGTGATCGAGCGCGACTGGTATTCGCTCGGTCGCTACGCGCTCACCGATGACGGCCACTGTCAGGCCTGCGGCGCACGCTTCCCCGGCGTGTTTGCGGGTCGCCCCGGCACGTGGGGAGCGCGCCGGCGACCTGTCCGGCTGACCTCGATGCCGGACTGACGCGCCAGCACCGCATCGAGCACGCCGTTCCATGCGACGCAGTACGACGCCCGCGGCACTCTCGAGAGGTCCCGTCGCCGCGGTCCGCAACGCTCGACCCGAGCGACTTGGCTCGCCTCGCCCGACCTCCCCGGGGCTTTTTGGGCGTGACGATCACGGACGACTCGGCCGAGAGACTGCCTAGCGCTGACGACCGGCGGGCGGCGCGCCATTGCGGCGCCTGTCGGTGCCGTGTACGAAGATTGCTGGATCAGTCCGTGCTGCGTCGATAGATCTGCTCGTTCGAGCTCCATCGCTCGAGCTTGTCGAGGTCCGCTGGTAGCGTCTCGTGGGTGCCGAGGACGAGCGCTCCGCCTGGCCGCAGCACTGTTGTCAGGCGTGCCGCTGTAGTGCGCTGGAGGTCGAGGTCGAAATACGTGAACGCGAGGTTGCGGCACAGGACGAGGTCAAACGGGCCGCCGAGTGGCGGGCTGCGGATGTCGTGGCGCGCGACGGTGACTGCGTCGGTGAAGCTGTCGTTGACGCGGTAGCACCGGTCGTCGGGCGAGAACGCGGCTGCGCGCCATTTCTCGGGCAGCTCTTTGAGGCTGCTGGCCGGGTAGCAGCCGCGCCGCGCCCGCGCGAGCATCGCATCGTCGACGTCGGTCGCGAGGATCCGGATCGCCATCGTTGGAAACTCGGGAGCGAGCTCGAGCTGCCAGATGATCGCGAGCATCTTGGGCTATCGCGCCGACGCCTCAGGCGAGTTTCGGCGCCGACGACCGCTGCCGTTCCAAACGAGGCGCCAAGGCGACCGTGGGATCGCCGGATCCAGACTTCTGCTTGCCGTGGAGGCGAAACTCAGGCTTTGGTGGTCAAGGCTGCGTCCGAGGTGGATGCGAGCGCGATGCTCGTCACGAACGTCCACACGAAGCCGAGCACCGCCGCGAGAAGGAGCAGGCCGTACCTGGCTGAGCTGTTGTTCATTGGGCCGAGGAGGATGCCCGCCGAGAGCACCGAGAAGACGACGGCCGCGACGCCTAGCCAGCCGCTCCAGCGGGCCAGTGTGAGTTGCCGCAGAGATCTCATCGTGACCGCGGTCATGAGCGCGAGCGGTACCGCGACCGCGGGGCCGCCGGCGGCTGGCCCTGACTTCCGCTTTGATTTCGGCGCTTGCTTCTGCTTGCAACGGCATCCATGGGCACGGCGGCGTCGGCTCCGACTTCTGCATCCATGTTGGTCGGCTCGCTCCCACCTACCCGCCGACGCTAGCCATGGATCGCGGCGCGATACCACCCGCACGCTCCGGTCTTCGGTTCGTTGGAGGAGTGAGCCGAGTCAGTTCGCGCGTCGTCAGGAACCTGCTTCCCGCGGGAAGCGGGGAGCGACCACGCCGGCGGCAAGATGCTCGTGACGTCATGAATGCACGTACCACATTTGGCGGCGCCGGCTGCTGCTCTACGGCGCGACTCGCCAGCGGCCCGAGGCTCCGGAGTTCGGCGATCGCGGAAGCGAGCGCTGCTTGGGGGTGGTATTGCCCGTGTCTCGCTGCGGCTCGATCAGCCGCGTGTGAACCCTACTTGCCGAGCGTCGCCGACGCCCTGGCCCGGATCGACGTGACGACGTCGGTCTTGGCATCGGCATATTGCTGCACGTAGGTCCAGTCACGCGAGGCGAGCTCCCTCTTTACGCGCGTGTACAGATCGCGATCTTCGGCGTTTCCTTTAAGCCAGTCTCGGAACCGCAGCATTCGGTCGGTCTCCTGGCATCCCGCCGAGAACACGTGGAGATTGACGTTGACGCCTGGACCTTTGAACATCCGATGTTCGAACCACTCCGGCGACCGGATCCGAAGCACATAACCGGCCGCCTCGAGATCATCGACGTACGCCCGCTCATCTGAGGAATCGGGCACCTCAAGCGCGATGTCGATGATGGGCTTCGCCGGCAGCCCCGGCACTGAAGTCGAACCCACGTGTTCAAGGCGAACGACCCGCTTTCCGAGCGCGTTGCGCACCCGCGCCGCTTCGCGTTCATACAGACCAGGCCACGCCGGATCGTAAGCGCTCACTTCGATCCTACCGGACAACCGATCCGGGATGCCAATCGTCACCACGGCAAGAATGTCCTCGAAGGCAGATACGTCGGTCGGATCCGGTGTTCTCATACGGCGCATTCTCTCAACGAGTCTCACCCGGCTAGGGTCTACGTCCGCGCTCACGCGAGTGCCCTTCCGTGCCAAAGCAGGTCTGTCAGCCCCCGGTGAACGAGGTGTTCCTCTTCGCCACGACCGGGTTCGTGGTCGCCGACGTTGACGCGAAGGGGGCGCCTCGCTCCGCCTTCCCTGGTGTCCGCGCTGAAGTGTCCGCGCTGAGGCAAGTTGGGATCAGGCCAGAGGTGCCTGTAGCCGAAGCAGAGCGGGGCTCTCGTGCCGAATCACGCGCCTGAGAGCAACCGCCCGCGCTGCAGGGTCACGGCTGCACCGGCCAGGGCGGTCTGGTGAGCGCTTCGCGGCAGGATCGGTAGCGCCAGGGCGCCGGCTTGGCGCTCAGTCGCTGCAGTTCGCGCGAAGCCGGCGAGCACGGGCGCGTCGGGCTGGCTCGATCCGGCGGCCGACCCGGACCCTGGGCCAAGCGCCGAGATGCGCGACATGGAGGCGTCACACGAGGGCCTCAGGTTCGGCCTCGATCTGTCGGCACACTTCGATACCAATTCCTGTGCAGAAAGGAGCTGTCATGCAAGCCATCATCGTTCGTGATCGCGATGCCGGCGTCGGTGGACTCTCCTTGACGGACATGCCTTGCCCCCACGCTGCCCAGAACGATGTCATCGTGCGGGTGCACGCCGCGGGGTTCACCCCCGGCGAGCTGGACTGGCCGACAACGTGGGCCGACCGCACCGGGCGCGACCGGACGCCGAGCGTGCCAGGCCACGAGCTGGCGGGTGTCGTTGCCGAGTTGGGGTACGGAACCACCGGCCTCACCGTCGGCCAGCGGGTGTTCGGATTGACCGACTGGACCCGCAACGGCTCGCTGGCCGAGTACACCGCGGTGGAGGCCCGCAACCTCGCTGCGCTTCCAGCTGACGTCGACTACACCGTGGCCGCTGCTCTGCCGATCTCGGGCTGACCGCATGGCAGGGGCTGATCGACCACGCCCGCCTCACGACAGGCCAGACCGTCCTGATCCACGGCGCCGCGGGCGGTGTCGGTTCGATCGCCGTGCAGCTCGCGCGCGACTTGGGAGCCCTGGTGATCGGCACCGGCCGAGCCGCAGACCGCGACACAGCCATCGGTTTGGGAGTGGATGCCTTCTTGGACCTGCAGGCCGACGAGCTGGAAGACGCCGGCGAGGTTGACGTGGTGTTCGACGTGATCGGCGGCGAGATCCTCGTCCGCTCGACTGCGCTCGTGCGCGCCGGCGGCACGCTTGTCACGATCGCCAGGGTGCCCACGGTCCAGCCGAAGAACGGGCGCGCCATCTTCTTCGTCGTCGAACCGGACCGTTCCCGGCTCGCGGACCTCGTCCAGCGGCTCAGGGACGGAGCACAGCTCGCCGCCCGCGCACTCGACAACCCCAGCCGCGTCCAACGGACAGTGCAGACCGGCGGAGAGTTGATCCTGGCCGGCCTGATCGCAGCAAACGTGCTGGTTGTCGGCACGGCCGTCGGCGCCTACGGCGCCCGGATGCTGCGGGCGATGCTCCCGCAGGGCCCGGTCGAACTCGCCGCCTACACGCTCGCGCTCGCGGTCTACCTCCGCGGCCGCCGCCAACGACTACCGGCCCGCCAGCTCGCGGGCCCGACCGCGACCAGCGTCGTGCTGCTGGCGGCCGCCGCGGTCCTCGAGACGTTCGTGAACGTATGAGCGCGGGGCGAGTCTTCCTGGTGCTGGCGCTGATCGCCGCGGGCCTGGGCATCAGCATCACGCTCCTCTCACAAGAACTGCCCAAGCTGCGCGCCGAGGGATTCTTCAACCCCAACACGCCCGGGCTGCTCTCACCCGCGCCACCACGGCCCCACGCCCACGCTCGTGGTGCGCACTCCGCCGCTCGCCGCCCGCCCGGCCCTAACACGCGCCAATCACACCATCCCGCCCGACGCGCCGCGCCGACCACTCGCCCGATCTCGCAACCCCAGAAGCCTGCCGGACTGCCGCTCCTCGGAAACCTCCATGTCGTGCTCGTAGTCGGGTTGGAGATCGCCGGCGGCGTGGGCCTGGTCGGGGCGCTGGTGGGGGTGCTGGTGCTGCGCCGCACACGCCGCCGCGGTCGGCGCGATTACGGGCTGTATGAGCTGCACCTGTCCGCGCACGACGAGGCCAAGCCACAGGATCTCGAGGACATGGTCGAGTCGATCGCGAACATCATCCGTGCGTTCCCCGCCGACCGCATCCGCAATGGCCAGCCGTACGTGGCGCTGGAGCTGATCTGCAACCAGGCCCAGCAGGGGATGGAATGGTCGATCAACATCCGCTGCGAGCCGCGGTCAGCACGGGCGATCGACGGTGCGGTCGCCGCCGCCTACCCCGACGTGCGCGTCGGGCGCCGCCACGCCGAGACGCCCCGCCCCCGCGCCGACACGCTCCAGACACCCGGCTACGTGATGCGGTTTCGCAAGCGGCGCAGCTTCGTGTACCCGCTCGTCGCCGCCGGCGAGCAGCTCGCGTCACCGCCGCTCGAGCAGATCGCACGCGCGCAGATCGAGCTCGGCGCGCCATCGATCGTCCGCTTCCAGCTCACCCCCACCCCATCGATCTTCGAGGAATACGCCCGCCGGCGCCACCGCCGCCACGAGCACACGCTCGTACGCCAAGAACACTCGGGGCTGCGCGAGGGGGCCTTGTCATCGACGCTGAACCGGGCGGAGATGAGCAACGCCCAGCGCACCCAGAACCGCAGCCTGTTCTGGCTCGAGACGGTCGTCGCCGCCGACAGCGCGCAGGCGTGCAAGACGGTCGCGGCCGCAGTCCAATCGCGCCGCGGCGAGAACCGCCTTCACCGCCGCCAGATGATCGCCCGCCAACGGCTGTACCGCCGGCGGTTCCCACGCGCGCTCGGGCCGCTGATCCCCTCGCCGCGCTGTCTGGTGTCCGCCGCCGAGGTCGCGCACCTGCTCGCGCTGCCGACCGCGCGGATGAAGGGCGTCCCCGTCCGCCGCCAAATGCTGCCGCGAATCCCCGCCCCACCCGAACTCCAACGCACCGCACGGTCCACGGCGATGGTCGCAGCCCGCACGCCGAGAGTGGTCGCAGTCGCGGGCAGTGCGAGCAGCAGGACGTTGCAGGAGCCGCCGCCGGCCGGTGTTTCGCGCGGGCTCTACCCGGTGCTGCGGGCCGAGAACGGGCAGGTCGCGATCCGGCCCGCCGACCGCAAGTACGGGGTGCTCGCCGCAGGCAGCCAGGGCACCGGCAAGACCGCCGTCCTGCTCGCCTTATACCGCAGCGACGTCGACGATCACAACGCCGCCCCGATCGTGTGCGATCCCAAGACCGAGATCGCGCCGCTGTGCCTCGCCAACACGCCGCCGGACTGCGCCAAGCGCGTCTGGTACCTGGACCTCGGGCGGCCGGCGTTCGGAATGAACCCGCTGCTAAGGGCCGGGGAGCGGCCGCTCGCGCTCGAAGCCGCCGAGATCGCCGAGAACGTCGTCGCCGCGCTGCTTGACGTCTACGAGGACCAGATCTTCGCCAGCTCGCGCCGCTACCTCTACCACGCCGTCATCGGCGCGCTCGCGCTCGCCGAAACCGAACAACGCCGCCCAACGCTGGAGGACATGCAACGGCTGCTGGAGCCCGCCAACCAGCCGTTCCGAAACCGCGCCGGCCAAGCGTGCGCCGACATCCCCGACCTCGACTACTCGGCCCACTTCCTGCGCGTCGAACTGCCCGACGAGCTGCGCCTCGCGACCTCGCAAACAACCGTCCGGATGGACGCCCCGAGAAACAAGATCTCGACCCTGCTGCAGGCCGCGCCGATCCGCCGCTTCTTTCACCACCCGACCAACATCTCGATCCGCCAGATCACCGACGCGCGCGACATCCTGATCGTCGACTGCGCCCAAGGACAGGTCGGCGACGACAACGTCAAACCGATGCTGATGTTCATGATGCGCGCGCTGCACCGCCAGATGCAACGCCAAGTCAAACTGCCCGAGGATCAGCGCCCGCGGGTGCCGGTGATCATCGACGAGGCGCACTACGTCGCCGACACCGAGAACTTCGTCGACCAGATCGCCACCCACCGCCGCGCCGGCCTCGAGATGGCGTGCGGAATCCAGTACTTCGCCCAGTTGGGCTCGGGATCAAAACACTCAGAGAAGATCCGCAAAGGCGTCCTGAACCTGCTCCAAAGCCGGTTCCTGTTCCGGATGGGCGACGTCGACGACGCGCAGGAAGCGACCCGGATCGCGATGGCCGTCTACGCGACGATGATCCGCGACGACCCCGACTCCCGCGCCCGAATGAGAGTCACCCCCGAACAGCTGCTCAACTTCCCCAACCACTTCTGCCTCGCCTCCTGGATCGCCAACGGCACCCGCGCACCCAGCTTCACCGGCCAAACCTACCCCCTCCCCGACCCCACCCCCCAATCGGCCCAACACCACCTCGCGCTGCAAGCCCAGCGCGTCGCCCCCTACCCCGAAACCCTCGACCCCGCGTTTGACGACCCGGCAAGCCCCGGCTCGACAACCGCCCCACCGGCCACGACAAACGTCCTCCAACCGCGCGAAGCCGACCCGCCCGACGCCGACCTGGCCGCTGAGAAGCCCAAGCCCCCACGCCCGGCTAAGCGCGAGGTGATCGTCGACTACGAGCCTCCCCCGCCGCCACCCAAGCTCGACGACAGCCCCGTACGACAGATCGTCGGACGGCGAACGCCCGGCCCGGCGCCGGGCGAGCGCGACGCGCCGCCCGACAGCCTGCGCGAGCTCGCGTTCCTGGATCGCATCAACGAGATCGGCCCCGCCGACCAGCTCGACGGCGCCGCCAACCTTCCGCGCCTCTACGACGAGGACTATGCGATCCTCGGGCTGCTCGACCGTGCCGGGCTGGCGCCGAGGTCGATGATCGGCCGCGCGACGCTGCCCGCCAGAGCCAGCAGAACCGTCGTGCACCGCCTGACCAAGCTCTACCGCCACGGGCTGATCGCACAGCACCCCACCGGCCTGGGCGGCCACGCGCGCGATGACGGCACGCCGCCGCTGCTGTACTCGCTCACCCGCCGCGGGATGGAGGTCGCGCAGACGCGCGAGCCGCCGGCGATCTCGCGCAAGCGCGAGTGGCGACCGATCGACCCCGGCCGGGGGCTGCGTCTCGCGCACGACCTGCACGCGCTCGCATGGGCGATCGAGCTTCACCGACTCGTCGGCGACGTCGCGACCGACCACTGGCGCACCCCCCGCTACGCCACCGGCCGCTACCCCGTTCCCCAAGCCGGCTCCGGCCGCGCCCGCCACCCGATCACAAGCAGCGAGATCCCCGTGCCCGACATGCACGCGATCATCGACCTCCAGCTCGAGGCATTCACGGAGATCAAGCCCGACGTGTCGCTCGAGCTGCGGATCCGCTCGATCAAGCTGACGTTCGACCTGCTCGTCGAACTGGACCTCACATCCCGCCCCTCATATAACCGCGACAAGCTGCTCGCCTACGACGCGTTCCTGTGCGGCTGGAGCCTCTCACACCCCCGCTACCAAACCCACGCCACCCACCCCGCGGTCGTGTTCGTCTGCTCACAGCCGCGCGCCGCGCTCGCGCTCGCTCAAGCAGCCGACGAAGCGATGACCGGCCGCATCGGCCAGTTCGGCACCGGACCCGAACACTGGTACCACGCCGGCCGCGACCACGTCTTCTTCGCCGTCGAACCCGACATCCACCACGGCGACCTCCGCGCACTCGCGCTCCCCGCACGCCCGCCAGCACTACGCCAACGACTCACCGGCACCAGCGAGTTGGCGCTCGAACGCGTCGCGCTGCTGCCCAACACGCTCACCACCACCACCAAGCACCGATGACCAACCGACCACAACTGGACCTGACGCCCGAACTGCGCGCGATCGTCCACGCCGCCCGCGTCGAGGTCGCCTACCAGCCAGCCACAGCGGCCCAACCCGACCCGGCGACCGAACGCCACTGGAACGCTCCGATCGACCGCGCTGTCACCGTCGTCTTCCACGCCGCACTGCCGGACGACGCGACCGTCGCCGCGGCGGCCGCCGACCTGCTGTACATGCGCGGTTGCGACGCTGACGGGACTCCCCCACCGCCCGCTTCGCCCCACAGCATGCCGTAGCGGATGGCACTACGAGCAGCCAGCCGACCCCGCCGCAACTGCAGCTGCTCCTCCAGCTCAATTGCACCGACGACTGGGGCTACGCAGTCGCGTTCACGCCGCTCACTCGTTGGGGGCTGGCGCTCGAACGCGCCCAACGCACCCGACGACTGCGCGTCGAGCTCGCCTGGGCACGACCGAACTTCGAACCGCCGGTGAAAGTGACGTTCGCCTTCGCCCCCACGACAGCCAATCGAAGGACTCCGGGAATTCGCCCGCGACTGGCGCCGCCAAGCCCATCGCGAAGACCGCCTGTACCTCCGCTAGCAGCGAACGCGGTAGCCCCACCAGGCTGACGGCCCACGGCGTCACGCACGTGGCGATGGAGGCCAGCGGCGTGTACTGGAAGCCGGTGTGGGCGGTGCTGGAGGACAGCTTCGAGCTGCTGTTGGTCAATGCCCGTCACGTCAAGCAAGTTCCTGGTCGCAAGACTGACGTCAAGGATGCCGAGTGGTTGTGCCAGCTGCTTGAGGCGGGGCAAAAACCAGGTTCGTGCACGACGAGCTGGTCGGTCATGGTTGGGAGGTGCTGATCGCCGACGCGCAGCGGGTCAAGGGGCTGGCGCCGCTGGCGTGCAAGACCGACAAGATCGACTCGCGCGTGCTGGCCGAGCTGTCGTTTCGCGATCTGGCTGCCGACGCCGGGGCTGCGCCGAGAGCGGGAGCGCTCGCGCTGGCGCCTGCACCTGTGTGCTTAGCTCACGGTGATGAGCGCGCCGGCGGGAATCGATTGGGATTGGGCGACGCGGACGGGTGGGGCCCTGAGCGCCAGGCAGCGGCGGCAGCTGCTGACCCCGTTGCTGAGGACCGTTGTGCGTTATCCGGCCGCGCGGTTGCGGATCGCGCTGGGTCGACGCGGATCCGGTCGGGTCGATCTCGATGCGCTGCGCTGGCCGGACTCGCAGCTCGCTCGCGATGCGGAGGCCGAGGCGCGCGAGGCGCTCTCGCCGCACGTGCTGGAGCATTCCTACCGCACGTATCTGTTTGGACTCGTGCTGGCGTCGATCGACACGGTCCGCGTCGATGAGGAGCTGGCGTACGTCTCGTCGTTGCTGCATGACCTCCAGCTCGAGCACCCGACCAGCGGCCGGTGCTTTGCCGTGGTCGGCGGTGAGCGGGCCGAGCGGTTCGCGCTCGAGCGCGGCGCGGATCCGGTGCGCGCGGCCGCGATCGGCGCGGCGATCGCAGGCCACATCACCCCCGGAGCCGCGGAGGACCTCTCCGACCTGTCCGGGTTCGTCTCCGCCGGAGCGTTCGTCGACGTCGCCGGCGGCCGCTTAGAGGAGCTCGACCCGGCCTGGGTGGCCCAGATCCTCGCCCGCCATCCCCGGCACGAGCTCAAACGTCATCTCCTGGCCTGCTGGGCGGCCGAGGCCGCGGCGATGCCAGCAGGCAGAGCGCGCTGGCTCACGACCCACGCTGCCTTCCCGATTCTGATCCGCGCCGCCCCGTTCGCGGAATAGACCGCCGGCACAACCCGCAAGCGCATCCCCCGCCTTGGCGTGCCACACATCGGCCGCGCGAGGCCGGCTCGCCACACGCGATATGGGCGGCGAGCTCGGCCGCTGGCCGGGAACGAAAAGCGCAAGCCGGTGCATGTTGCGGACGGCAGGCGCACAGCGGCGAGCGTCCCCCGCGCCCGCGGACGCCTGGTGATGGGAATCTCATCGTCCGATATCGCGCCGACCCGGTCTGACCAGGACAGTCCTACGTCGCCCGAGCGATCGTCGGCGGCCGAACGGATTGGCAGACGAAAACGATCGTCCATGGGAGCGCTTCCGCGAAAGCAGTGGCACCGGTAGATCGTCGCCGAACGCCAGCGCCGCATTGCGCGCTCCGGGGCGGACGCAATCGCGGTCGCCGTCGCCGGGCGCGTGAGAGCACACACGACACTGACCCCGGCGCCTAGACCGTCGCGATCAGCGACGAATGCGGCGGGAGAACCCTCGCGCCCCGCCCCACTGCAGCTTTCGATCGTGTTAGGCGTCCTGACGCCGCGCAGGCGTTTTAGTCAGCCGCTGCTACGGTCGTTAATAGGGAGCAGGGGCCTGACGCGCGGATGCGCTCAGTCGCCGCATCATCTTGAGAACCGCTACCGCGTAGGCCACCCGAGTGACCCTTGAGCTGCACCCGCCGGACCCCGCTTGTGATGACGGCGTCGAGCGTGACTTTCGCGTCTCCTCGATGCGCCGCCGGATCGCGGTCAGCGTCGGCGGAGCGGTCGCCGTCGCCGCCCTGCTGGTCTACGTGCTAGCCGGGCGTGGTTCGCAGTTCAGCGCGGCCCTGCGGACGGCGCCACTCACCCTCGTGGGGCTCTCGGTGCTGCTCCAGATCGGCGCGCTGCTGACCCGCACCGAGGCGTGGGCGATCTGCGTGCGGGCCGCCGGCGGCACGGTCAGCCGCCGGGTGCTGTTTCGCTCGGCCGCGTTCGGCTGCGTCGCGAGTATTGTCAACGGCTCGGTTGGGATGGCGGTACGGATCGCGACGGTGCGCGGGGCCGCGCCGGCGACGACGCCGCGGGCGCCGGCGCTGGTGGCCGCCGAGGTGCCGATCATCACGGTCGAGTTGGCGCTCGTGGCGCTGTTCTCGTTCACGCTGGTCGCGCCGCTCGGCGTCCCGCTGTGGGTGCCGGCGATCATTATCATGCTGATGGTCGGTCTCGTCGCTTTGCTGAGACGCATCTCGGACCGGCATCGCACCGGGCTTGGGGCCGGGCTCGCCGTCCTGCGCATGCAGGGCCGTGGCCGCCTGATCGCGTTCGCCTTGCTGGCGGTGTGCGCCCAGGTGCTGCGCAACTGGCTGATGCTCCACGCGATCGGCGTGCACGTCTCGATCTTCGACTCGATGGCGCTGCTGATCGTCATGTTCACCGTTGGCCAGCTGCCGATCGGCCCGAGTACCGGGCCGGCGGCCACCGTCCTCATCCTCGGCGCGCACGGTGTCGCCGCCACCGCCGCCGCCGGCGTGCTGGTGACACTCACTGGCATCATCGGCTCCCTCATCTTCGCCGCTTGGGCGGCCACCGACAGCATCGCCAACCGCCGTCGCACCGTCGCGGCACCGCCGATGATGCCGTCCGTCCTGACGCCGCCGGTCGTTGTGCCGCAGACGTAGCGTTCCACTATGACGCTCGCCGCGGCGCCCCGGAGGATGACTCGCCGGATGCGCCGCACGCGACCCGCGAGTGGCTTACGCACGTCGTGCGGTTCGACCCGAGGGGATCAGGCAATGCCCGAAGGGATGTCAAGGCCAGCCGGCCGCGATGCCAGCTCGACCGGTTGGGTCGCTAAGCGACTGCTTCGGCTGATAGAGCCGCAGAAGCTGCTGTCCGGGCTGGCGACTCCGTCAGCCGCATCGCGTCTATCACGATGCGGGCCGTCTGAGGCCCGGATTGTCCCGGACCACAACGCGCCGATCGTCGGCGCGCGAGCCGACGCGTGGCGATCGCTCCGATCTTGGCGCGGTGGCCGCCCCTGTCTGCGGACCGAGACAGCCCCATGTCCGGCGATAGCCGGCGTCTGGCTCGCGATCGAGTTGATCGACACGACCGGCTCCAGGCGGAGTCTCGCTCCGGCGACGACGCGATGGCCCGAGCCGGGCCCGGCGGACCGGTGGTGCCGGTCTAGCGGTCGGGCGACGGAGCGGGCGAATGCTCTGTCGCCTTTGCGATCGTGCGACCAGAGAGCCGCGGGCGGGCGAATGCACTCGTCCGGGCGTTGGTCACTTGACGCAGAAGACCGGGCCACGTCTGCGGAGCATCGAGCGACCGACGTCGGCTTCGCCGACTGTCGCTTTCGCGGTGTCGCGCTTGCTGAGCGCGTCGCCGACAGCAAGCGGCGCCGCGACGTCGCTCACGCCGTCTTGCGTCGTGCTGTCGACCGCGCCGTGAGAAGCATCGGTCTGTCCGGGGATCTCGAGACTGTTGGTTTGCGCCATTTGCGACGACGTCGAATTCCGTCTTGAGGTCGTCGCTTCTCTCCGAAGTGCTTGCTGAACCGCAGCAAGCACGAGCGTGCTCTTGAGCCGCTCTCCGACGACTGGGATCGCTTCGGCTTGAACGAGCCGACGATCGCGTTCACGCGAAGGCAAAAGTGCGGCGTCGCTGGCGCTGGCGATCGCTCCTGTCCCCGAGCCGAATGGCACGAGTGCGTGCCGAACGACACCGCCGACGAGACTCAGCAAGCGCCACACGGCGTGGCGGTCGCTGCCGCGTCACGATCGACCGGGCTGCAGCGCCGCTTGCGCTTGCTGGGATCGAGCAAGCGCTCATTCCTTCCTTGACGTCAAACAAGGGCCGCGCGCTGATCGCTCACACCGACGGACGCGGGTGGCCCGAGTGAGTCCCGGATGTGGCGATCAGCAGGGACGCAACCCTAGCGTGGCGTCGGTCCGGCTTTGGGCGGTCCGCGGTACTCAGGCACGGCGAGCCCGACGTTGTCGAAATTGTTCCCACGGAGCGGCCCGGCCGGATGGCGGAGACGCTGTAGGGACGTCCGTTCTAGGCCGGAGCCGGTGTGACTCTTGCGATACGCTTCGTCCAGGTTGCAGGCATTGAGGACGCGTTAGGCTGCTGCCCCTGCTTTGCGCGGATCTCGGGACCCGAAACGGCTTCATGAGGTCAAAGGCGCTGGGGCGCTGGAAGGGACGGCTGAGACCTGCTCTCCGCGGAGAGCAGGTCTTTGGCCGGATCACTGCTGAGGCCTGTGGCCGAGCGTAAGCGGGTCTGGACCAGTGCTACAGCGCGGATGCTTGGTTCGGACGAGTGGACGGGGTGTCTCGGGTTGCTGGCTGCGGCCGGAGGCGGTGTCACGTTGGGCGAAGAGTGATGAGGCGGGACCGCTCGTTGTCGTCGAGCTGGCGCCGAACAGGCGGGAAACTCGAATTGTGATACTCTGAATCGAGTACTCGTGCCGCAGGCCCACCGCAAGAATCCGCTGGCGCTCGCCGTGCTGATGACGCTGATCCAGCGCGACATGCACCCGTACGAGATCGCGGCGACGTTGCGCCGCGAGCACAAGGATGAGAGCGTCAAGCTCAACTACGGTTCGCTTTACTCGGTTGTCTGCTCGCTTCAGCGCCGCGGCTTGATCGTCGCTCAGGACACCGAGCGCGAGGGTCGGTTACCGGAGCGCACGATCTTCCGGCTGACCGATGCCGGACGCGTCGAGGCGCACGATTGGCTTGCGGACATGCTCGCGGTCCCGGTCAAGGACTATCCCGCGTTCGCGGCCGGCCTCGCGTTCCTGCCGGGCGTGACGCCGGTTGAGGCGGTCGCGCTGCTTGAGGAGCGCGCGGGGCGGCTGGAGGAGCTGATTGCGGGTGCCGGTGTTGTGCGCGGGATGCTCGAGCAGCGCGGTCTGCCGCGCGTGCTCTGGGTGGAGGCCGAGTTCGAGGCCGAGCTGCGCCGAACCGAGCTGCGGTTCGTGCGGCGCCTGCACGAGGAGATCACGTCCGGAACGATCGACGGGATCGAGATCTGGCAGGCATGGCATGACGGTGTGCCGTTGCCAGAGTTTGCGCTCGCAGGCGGGGACGCGCAGTGAGCGCGGTGATCGAAGCCCGCGAGCTGCGGAAACGCTTCGCGGCGCGCGGCGGGACCGTCGACGCCGTGCGTGGCGTCAGCTTTGCGGTCTCACGGGACGAGATCTTCGGGTTCCTCGGGCCCAACGGCGCCGGCAAAACGAAGACGTTGCGGATGCTGACGACGCTGCTGAGTATCGACGAGGGCGAGGCGCGCGTGGCTGGCTTCGATGTCGCGAGCGCACCGGCGAAGGTCCGCCAGCAAATCGGCTACGTCAGTCAGCTCGGTGGCGCCGACAACCTCGCGACCGGCCGCGAGGACCTGACGCTGCAGGGCCGTCTCTAGGTCGCGAACGCGGCGCTGTCGCCGCACGCGTGCAGGAGCTGCTGGGCCTGCTTGACCTCACTAGCTTCGCCGAGCGTCAGGTGAAGACCTACTCGGGCGGCCAGAAGCGCCGCTTGGATGTGGCGCTTGGGATCGTCCACGAGCCGCAGGTGCTGTTCCTGGACGAGCCGACCACCGGCCTTGACCCCAGAACCGCGCGAACCTCTGGCAGCATGTCCGCACGCTGCGCGACCACGGCGTCACCGTCTTTCTCACGACGCACTACCTCGATGAGGCAGACGCTCTCTGTGACCGGTGATGATCATCGACGGTGGCACGATCGTCGCCGAGGGCAGCCCACGCGAGCTCAAGCGCGACGTCGTCGGCGACGCTGTGGTCCTGCGCGTAGGCGATGACGAAGCCGCGCGCGTGCGTGCCGGGACGCTACTCGCCGCGGTGCCGTTCGTGCGCTCGACGACACAGGCCAAGGACGGCGAGCTGCACTGCTACGTCGACGACGGGCCTGCGGCGTTACCCGAGCTGCTGCGCCGCTTCGACGCCGCGCAGATCGCGTTGCGGGCGATCAGCCTCTCCGAGCCGACGCTCGACGACGTGTTCCTCGCCAAGACCGGCCGCTCGCTGCGCGACTCCGAAGCCGGGGCCGCCGCGTGAAGCTTGTGCGTGACACCCGCCTGCTTGCCTGGCGCCGCGCGCTGCAACTGCTGCGAAACCCGGTCTGGCTGTTCGTCAGCCTGACCGTCCCGCTGCTCTACCTCGCGCTGTTCACGCCGCTGCTCAAGGACGTGCCGCTCGCGCCTGGGGCCAGTGGCAACGTGCTCGACGAGTTCCTCCCCGGGATCCTCTCGCTGCTGGCGTTCACGCAGCGGCACCAGCGCGGGCTTCTCGACGCTGTTCGAGCTCCAGGCCGGAGTGATCGAGCGCTTCCGCGTGACGCCCGCCAGCAGGCTCGCGCTGCTGCTCGGCCCGCTCGTCTCGGGCATCGTCAGCATGTTCATCTTCGACCTCATACTGCTCGTCGTTGGCGTCGCCTTCGGCTTCCACGTCCACGTCCCGGGACTGCTCGTGCTTGCGATCCTGCTCGCGCTCTTCTATTTGACGATGGCCGCGTTCTCAACAGCCGTAGCACTGCTGACCAAGGAGATCACGGGCTTCGCCGCGATCGTAAACGGCATCAACCTGCCGCTGCTGCTGCTCGCCGGCGTGCTGCTCCCGATCTCACTCGGCCCGGGCTGGATGAGCGTGCTGGCACACTTCAACCCGCTCTACTACCTCGTCATCGCCTCACGCACACTCGCACTCGACACGTTCTCCGGCAGCGCGCCTATCCGCGCGCGAGAGATCCTTGAGGAGCTCTTCAGCGACTGACCCAGCCGGTGCCGCTGCGACGGCGACGCGTAAGGCGGATTGATTAATCGCGATCAGAAGCACTGGCCTCAGTCGCGCGTACAGCGGCCGTATTGCTGAGGCGAAGTGCAACGACGGCCGATGCATCGGGGAGTGGAGCGGCGAGGACCTCGGTGCTCGGCGCCAACAGCGACGACGCCGAATGCGAGCTGGAGGTCGCTGCTTCGGGCGTTGCGCTTGCTGAAGCCTTGCAAGCACGGGAACCCCAGGCCGACGACAGGGCGAAGGCCGCCGATGGGCGCCCGCGAGTCCTCCTCGCGGAGAGCGATCCGGGTTGGGCCAGCGTCGGTGGCTGCTCTTCGCGGGGAGCAGCCGTCTGCTGAGGGCGCTTCTGGTGGCTGCTGTAGCGGCATTGCAGCCACGCGCCAACGTCGAGGTCGACCGCTGGTTCTGTCCAGTGCGAGCGCCAACTCGTGGTCGCGGCAGGCCTCGCCTCGACCCAGGTGCTTGCAAGAAGGCTGCAAGCAGTAGGTGCTCGGTTTGGCGACGAAACGGGTTCCGGTCCGACTGGCTGCCCAGGCCCGCTCCTCGCCGAAAAACCAAGGCGGACTCCCAGGCGTGCAGAACGTCCATTTGCCTAGGCACGGTTATGGACAAGGCGATCGTCTGGCGCGTCCCTTTCAGCGGCATCGCGGCCGTCTTCGCTGACCGCGCTGGTGGCTGCTTTCAGCCGATTGCGGAAGCCTGAACGACCCTCGATCCGCCGCGCGAGATGCCCGCTCTTTCGTGAAACGGGCAGTGGGAGTGGGGTGCGCCGCGTCGGAGGCTACGTCCCGTAGACCGGGACGAGAGTCGCACGCGCGATTGCGTTGCGGAACGTGTTGAACAGCGCGAGCGCGGGGCTTGCGGTATCTGGGACATCCACGGTCGGGATGTCGAGCGCGGTTACGACGATGTAGTAGCGATGGGCGGGACCGGGCGGCGGCCCAGGGCCGATGTAGCGGCGCATGCCCGCGTCGTCGGTGATGTGCCGCCCTGCGGGCAGCGCTTCATCGCTCTCGCCGGCGCCAGCGGGCAGTGATGTGGTATCCGACGGCAGGTCGACTACGGCCCAGTGCCAGAAGCCGCTTGGTGTGGGCGCATCTGGGTCGTACATCGTGACGATGGAACTCCGCGTCGGCTCGGGGAACCCCGACCACGTCAGGTCGGGCGAGACGTCCTGGCCGCCGGCGCCGAAGATGCCGCTGCGCTGTGCGACCGGCACCGTGACTCCGTCTGCGACGACATTGCTGCTGACTTGGAAGGCGGGCACCGAGGGCAATTCGGCGTAGGGATCGGGACGCATCGGATCCTCCATGTTCGGGGGGCGCTTCTTGGGGGGTACTCGCGGCGGTGGGCTTGGTCCTCAGTCGAGCGGCGATTGCACCGTCGGCGTGAGCAGTGTCGTGAGCTGAGCGATGTCATCGAGCTTCTCCAGGTTGAGAACGGCCTGCTCAATCGAGGCGCGACGCTCAGAGGCGATCGGATGGTTGGTCAGCTTGGCGAACTTGTCGCGGATCTCAGCGTTGGTGAGAGACCGGTCGCCGGTGCCACGCGGGTGCGTGATCTTGGCGGCCTGCGTGCTCCAGTCGGTGAGTGTCAGCCGGACCTGGGTGGTGAGTTGTTCGTCGATGGGGAGGTTGTCGTACGCCTTCTCGTGGTGAGTCAGCGTACGATCGATCAGCTTCCACACATCGTCGCTGTTGATCCGCTTGGGCGAGAACTGATTGACGAGCACATCGCCGTCGAGGAGTGCGGCGGCGACGGCGTAGGCGACGCTCATCTGAGCGCCTATCACCTCAAGCGGGCGCTCGGCCTTCCACCCGCCATGCGCGTAGGCGGCTTCGCCCATGTCGATGTCGATCCGCTGGATCTGGCTGACGTCGACTTTTGGCCGCAGCTCGATCGCGGCGTCGATCGCGGCGTGCAGCAATCCCATGCACGCGTACGCCTTGACCGCGATCCGTTCGGTCTCCCAGAGGACGCCGAGGCCCGCGTAGATCTCTTCGGGGTAGGTGCGATGGCCCTCACCGAAGACGGCCAGCCAGCCGCCGTACGGGCGTTCGAACACGCGCTTGATGCCGACGTAGCCCGCTGCGGCGAGCGCGGCGGCGGTGAGTCCGGCGCGCGACGCGAAGCCGTGCTGCATGCGCTTGACCATCGATTCGTACATCGCGGACATAAGCCCGCAGGATTGGGTCGCCGCCATCCCGAACGCATCCTCGAATCCCGCGGGGTCAAGCCCGTAGATCGATCCGGTGGCGGCGGCTGCGGCGATCGTGCCGCACACGACGCCCGAGTGCCAGCCCCGTGAGAGCATGTCGAGTCCGCCGAGCGCCTGACCGACTCGCGGTCCGGTCTCGTAACCGAGGATCGCCCCGAGCAGGAAGCGTTCCCCGGATACCCGGCCGATCTGCGGTGTGGCAGCAAGCATTGCCGGCTGAACCAGCGAGTTGCTACGGGGCGAGCGGGTGGTAGTCATCGAGTTCGAAGCCCTGGATGAAGCTTGAGTTGAGCATTGCCGCGGACATCGGGCTGGTAGTGAGATCACCCCAGCCGATCAGCTCGCCAGTCCCCGCGGTGTCGAGAGCCGTGATGGCCTCGACCCCCTTGCGCGAGCAGGGCAGTTGAGCACCCACGAGACCGCAGGCCATGCCGTCGAGCACCAAGTGCTTTGCTCGATCGCGTACGGACTCAGGAACGTCGTCGAGCGACGTCTCGGCAACCCAGGTAGCAAGCCGGCCGGTGGGTCCCTTAGGGTCGGTCGCAGGCCGCGGACGCTGTCCCTTCTTCTCGGTGGTGCTGTCTGTAGCGGTGGTCACCATGGCGTTCCTCGCTTTCAGCTCGTGCACGAGCTCGTGGACGTGACGCGTGCGTGTCATGACGTGACGAGTGCTTCCCGTGCGCGATCTGGCATCCCCTGTTGAGGGTTGCCCGGCTCATGCAGTCGCGTAGTAGCTGGCGCCGGCCCCGCTCGAAGAGTTCACGCCTCAAGCGCGGCATAGTCGTGCCAACGCCCGGTATCGGTTGACCTTGCGCAGATGGGATTTGCCCGATCATCGCTACTCGGTCTTCCGACTCTCGCGCTCCTCGGCCGCCAGCTCAGGAGTTACTCGGTCTTCCGGTCCTTAGTTTGCCAGGTCGTGGTTGGCGTATGGGAGCCTTGACCCCTTCCGCTCGGCACACAGCCGCATTCAGTCGCGCCGACGGCATGCTGTGGGAAGATGCCATGGCGGCTATCACGCGATGCAGCCGCAGTCGGAACGCTTGTCCCACCCGATGAAGCTTGCGGCGCGTGGCCGAAGAGACTGCCCTCGCCGCGGAACTGAGAGCCGCGCCGCCGTTGGGACACGCTGGCGTCACTGCTGGTTTGTCGCCGCCGGAGAACCCAGTCGCTGGCTGCCGCTTCGGCCAGCCGGACATCCAGAGGAGAAGTCAGGGTTGGCCACAACCGAGCCGCTCAGATGGCTCGGTCTTCGTGATTGCGGAAGCGATGGGACCAGCGTCCGAGGCGCCTGGGATCTGCTCAGAGGCAGGAGCCTGGTAGCGACGCCCGGACGCTTTGTGCTATGCCGTCGTGCGCGCGCGTCTGCTCGGGCCTCCGAGCCTTCCGCGTTTCATTGTCCGCCGTTCGCCACCCGGCACGGTCCTCGCAACGTTGTGATCGAGGTCCGCGGTGGGACGCGGCGCCCATGCGACGCCAGGCTTCGCACGCCATCGGTCAGCGGGTGGCTGGATCTGAGAGGACAGATCCGTTGGCTCGCGATCGACCGCGTTGCTCGTTTCAGTCTGTTCGGACGAGGGCGTGTCCGTGAGGGGCGTGGACGTTGATCGCGTCCAGGCCGGGAACATCACCGTGGACGTGAATTCCGTCCGACCCTGCGCCGTCTGCAGTGACTCCTCCGGCGATGTCGATTCGGTCGACGACACCGTCGAGCTCAACGCTGATCACGTTCTCACCGGCGGTGCGTACCCGGCCGCCGACGGTGATCGCGCCGACCTCGCCGCCGGGCTTGACGCTCAATGCGATCGCCTTGAGCGACATCTGAACGCCCTTGACGAGGCTCTGGCCCTCGCCGCCGTCGGTGCTGAGGTCACCGGAGATCTCGAGGATCGGTAGGGGTTTTGACACCTGCACGCCGACCGACCCGTCTCCGTGCGTGGCGATCGTTGCGAACGAGGCGTGGCGGAGGCTGCCGTCGTAGAGGTTGAAGCCGCGCGCGCCACTGCCGAACGTCTCGATCGGGGCCCGCACGCCGAGCCGATCGATCGCGCCGAAGTTGACGAAGCCGATCCCGCTCGGGCCGTTGGACGTGACCGGCGCGGTCGCGGTCCAGTTCACCACCTCGCCCCAGTTGTCGAGAACCATGTCGTTCTGACCGTTGGTCGTCACCGGCCCGACGTTGGCGACCTCCTGCACCACCGCCCCGGAGATCACGAACACGCCACCACTGATCAGGTCTGGGGTGCCGGCGGGGATCCCGCCGTTGGTGTGGATCTCGCCGGTGCGCAAAAGCGACACGTTGATCGTGCCGCCATCGGAGCTCCCCTCCCAGTCGCCGTGTCCACCGACGAACACGCCGCTGCCGCGCACCGGCGTCGCGGCCGACCCAACGGCGATGTCGAGCAGCTCCGCGGTGAGCGCCACAGCGGCGTCCGGCTGGCGGTTCCACAGCGTGAACGCCCCCTGCAGCGCCTCGACGCCGAACCCGCGCGGCCGCTCGACGCGGCCCCGTACGTCAGCTTGATCGACGTGCAGACCATCCACCAACACATGACCCGCCCGCACGGCATCGGCGGCCAGCAGCAGCACCTGGCCCGTAGTCCGCACGCCACGGAGCGTCGGCGTGCCGAGGTCGGCGACGGACGTGTCGTTGAGGATCGCGACCTCGTCATCCTCGGTCAGCACCGTGACGCCATCGAGCTCGTTGTTCCGGGTTAGCCGGACGCCCTTCGCACCAAACGACAGGGTGCCACCGCGAAGCCTCACCCCGGGCCCCAGCGTAATCATCGGCATGCCGCTCAAGCTGCCCTGAACCACGATCTCGTTGATGCCCGAGCCCAGCGCCTCGAGTAGCTTCTGCACGCTCCGCACCGTCTGAGACATTCTCAGCTCCTCCGAATTGACCGGCACCCTGTTCCGGGCACGCTCGACGGCACAGCAGACTACCTGCGCAACGACCCCGGCCGCCAACCGCTCAGAAGGCCCCATTCAATCGATCGCGATTCCGCGTCCGAAGACCTCGTCGTCGCGCTCTCGGTTCGCGGCCGGGCGATGCAGACCTCATGACCGGTGTCGACGTCGCCTGCGATCTGGACGACGAGCAGCACTCTCGTCGTCGCGCGAGACTGCTGAATTCACGGAGCTGCCGACCGTCTGATGCCC
This sequence comes from uncultured Solirubrobacterales bacterium, assembly GCA_963811155.1. Taxonomy (GTDB): domain Bacteria; phylum Actinomycetota; class Thermoleophilia; order Solirubrobacterales; family Solirubrobacteraceae; genus Palsa-465. The sequence continues at coordinate 6,225 of CAWEQQ010000030.1, read as the reverse complement.
CGCGGACGACGACACTTCCGCCCTGGAACGAAACGAGCGGGTCTCGCGCGCCGCGCGCGCCGCTTCTGCAATGTCGCCGAAGCAGAAACGGACGGCGGGCTTCCGCTTCCATCGTCGCGGATGAGGAAAGCGTAAGTCGCCGACGGCCGCAGCTGCGCTGCCGTTCTGGACGAGGACCGGTCGTCTTGAGCAAGCCGACCTCGGACGTGGTCGAGGTGCTTGCAAACGTTCCGCAGCGAGAGTCTGACTCAGCCCGAGTATGGAGCTTGACGCTTCTGGAGTTGTGCGCCCGCTGCCATACAAATGATCGCGAGCTGATCCACGCGGGAGCCAGAGCACCGGTTTCTTCGAGCGGTGCGGGGCGCGTCTGCTGGCATCACCATTCCTCGCGTGCGGCCTGTTACCACAGCAGGTAGGCGAGGCCGGCTGCGACTGCGTGCTCGCAGAACACCCCGTTCTTGGCGTCGGCGCAATCGCATTCGGCGCCCAGGTCTCCGACGCGATGGTGCACGATCGCCAGGTAAGGCTGATCGTCGTCGACGTGGACATACGCCCAGAGCCTGAACTCATCTTCGTCCAGGCCGTCGACCGCGTCGAGGAGGTGGCGGCCGCGATCGAACCTCGCTCGCGCAGCGAGGTCCCTGAGGTTACGTTCGTTTGATAGGCTCACGGCATAGGCTCACGGCAGGGCGCGAGGGACGAGCCGAGCAGCGTTACGTCCAGCGGCTCGCAAACGTCCACGCGGAGCGCCTCGGTCATGCGGCGAGCCGGTTCGCGCTCGGCTTGATCAGGTCACGCAGGCCGGCCTCGAGCTGGGCGGCGATCTCGGTCAGCGTCGCGCGGGTGGCGCTGATCAAGCTGACCTCTAGCTCGTCGACGATCAGCCGGGCGACCTCGATCTGACCATCATCCTCGGTCCAGCCGCCGAGATCGATCTCGTCCGCGGCCGGAGCCGTGGGCCAGGCGAACGCCCACCCGCTGGGGAGCGACTCGCCGATGTCCTCCCACGGATCCTCGTCGTCGAGCGCATCAAGAACGGCGGCGTGATCGTCGATCGACCAGCTCAGGGCGCACAGCTCGATCCCGTCGGGGAGGGGCTCGGCCGCGTCGTCGGGATCGAACTCGATCACGGCGAGCGCGGCATCGGCGGGATCGCTGGGCAACGCCGCGAGTCGCGCCCTCCAGCGCCGCTCGGTGTCGGCGGGAAAGCCTACGACGTGCCCCCAGACCGTCGCCATCGCGTCTCCGTGTACGACCCGGGCGAGGAGGATGTCCCCGACCTGGAGGCGCTCGGACCAGTCCCGCCAGGCAAGACGAGCCGGCGGTCCGGCGGTGAGCGAATCGAGCTCGAGCCACACGCCTGGCGTCTTCGCGCGGACGCGATGCGCATCCAGCCGAGCGCCGGCGAGCCCGCACGCAATCGCCCGCGCGGGCGGGGCGAGCTCGACGCGTTCGGCGTAGCGCGCCATCAGAGGCGGGCCGCCGTCGTCGGGGACGTAATCGTTGAGCGCCCAGATGAGGCTCATGCTCCGCCCTGTCGGTCCGCCCAGCATACGGATCAGCACGGTCTCGTCGTCCGCCCGGCGAAGCGTCTGGTCGTGCTCGCGCCTCAGCCACTCGATCACGTCGTCCATCAGCCTGTCGCGGGCGCGGAGCTCCCCCGCGACCGCGTCGCTGCGCTCCAGGCAGCAGCGCTTGTACTTGCGGCCGCTGCCGCACGGACATGACGCGTTCCGGGACGGCATGTCGAGTACGGTACGAGCGCGACCAGACGGCACGTCGTGCGGCGGGCCCTGCGATTGCATGGCAACGCTCCGATTCAGCCGTCCAGGCCGGCAGCTCTGTTCCTCATGCAGACGGCGATCAGGTGAAGCGGAAGCGGATCTCGACCCGGGTCACGTCTGGGCGGCGATCCTCGCCGGGCAGTTGGCAGCGGCCACCGCGTGAACGACGATCGGCGGGATGGATGCTTTTCCGGAGCCCGAATCGTTGTCGCGCGACAAGCTCAAGGCCGTGCTCAAGACGCTGACCGAAGAGGAGGCTGTTGTCTCGCAGCGACGACGTCTTCTCCACGGCCAGATCGACGCGTATCGGCGGGAGCGGGTCAATCGTCTCCGGGAATCAGGCGAGGACGTGATCGACGGAACCGATGTTGATGACGGGTCTGCGGGGCATTCGCGAGCCGCGCAAGCCACCCCCGCACCGTGGCACCGGCGGTGTAGCGCTGCCGGAGCCGTCACCGACCGATGCTGACGATCCGCTGCGGGCGAGACACGCCGCGCTCCTGAGGGTCCGGCGCCTTCGTTCAGTGACCTGCGCTATCGCCAAAAGGGGAAGGGTCTGACGATTGCCGTGTCCCTCGCCTTGCCTATTGCCTAGGCAAACGGGCGTTTGTGCACGCCGCGAGTCCGCCCTGCTTCCGGCGAGGAGCGGGTCTGCGCCGCCGGTCGGGCCGGAGCCCACTCATCGCCAAACCGAGCACCGAGTGCTTGCAGCGTTCGTGCAAGCACTCGGGTCGCGGCGAGGCGCGCGGCGACTGAGAGTAGGCGCTCCCGCTGGACGGAACCGGCGGTCGACCTCGACGTCCGCCCCGTGGCTGCAATGCCGCTCGACCGGCGCTCTGTGTGGGTGGCTGCTCCGGCGAGTTCTGGACGAGGAGCAGCGGTCTGGTGACTGGCATGACTCGACCGGAGCGTTGCTTGACGGGACGATCGTGAACGACAGGTCCGGGAGGTCCGGACCGTGGATCGCTCCTGAGAGGAGGAGGTCATGTCAGACGCAGTCCTGATCGACGCTGTCGGCCGCCGGCGCTCGAAGGTCACGCTGCCGCGCTATCTCGCGGGGCGGGCCCCGCACAACAAGGGGATGAGGTATCCGGCTGATCCGCCGCGCGTCGAGGAGATCATCGCGGTGATGCGCCAGGCCGGCGAGGATCGCCACGGTCTCCGGGTCAGGGCGGTGATCGCCGTCCTGTGGCGCGGCGGGCTGCGGATCTCCGAGGCATTGGCGCTCCGCGAAACCGATCTCGACCCGGCCCGCGGATCGGTGTTGATCCGTCACGGCAAGGGCGATAGGCGCCGCGAGGTCGGAATGGATGACTGGGGGTTCGAGCACCTCAACCGGTGGGTCGAGCACGGCGTCCAGCTGCCGCGTGGGTCCGCTGTTCTGCATCATCGACGGCTCGACCCGCGGTCGCGGGTGGCCGGCGACCGCCGTCCGCGGGGAGCTGCGAACGCTCGCCGTGCAGGCTGGCGTGCGGCGTCGGTTCGCGCCGCATCAGTTGCGGCATGCGCACGCGGTCGAGCTCGCCCGGGAGGGTGTGCCGGTGAACATTATCCAGCGCCAGCTCGGGCATACCGACCTCGGGACGACCTCGACCTACTTGCAGGGGATCGACCCGAGCGAGATCGTCAACGCCGTCCATACGCGCCGGCCGCCGATGATGCCGGCCAGCGCAGGACTCGGTCGATGAGCAACCGGGGTGCCACGCACAGCCGCGCGGCGCCCGAGGCTCATGGCCGCTTCCGGCGGTGGACCGCCCGAAGCGGCATGCGCGCATACGACTCGTCGAGCGGCAAACTAGCCACGCGCGAACATCGAAGTCGACCGCCGGTTCTGGACAGCGGCAGCGGCAACTCTCGGTCGCGCCGCGTCTCGCCTCCAACGAGTGCTTGCAAGAACGCTGCAAGCAGTCAGTGCTCGCATTGGGACGAGTCGGCTCCGACCGACCGGTCACCGATACGCGCTCGTCGCCGAAAGCGCGGCCAGGCTGGAGACGTTCAGGGTCCGCGCTGTGCGTAGGCAGCGCCCAGCAACCGCATCCCGGTCTGTCGGCCGAGCGTTGCCACGCCCGCGCTTGCAATCGGGCGAACGCGATTGTCGGCCGCGCCGGCCGGATCCCAGCCCTCCGGGTCGTGCCTGGTCGCCGAGCGCTGGCGCCCGGTATCCGCTCGTTCAGGCGAAGCGATCGTCGCTGCGCCCAGCTCGACGTGATCGCCTTTGCCAAGGCACAGCGAGGCCGGACCAGCCGCGAGAGCCGAAGCAGTCGTCCCGCGCCCGCGCCGCGCACGCCCGGATTTGGGCGAATGCAGCGTCAGATTGCGTCGGCCTTGCCAGCCTCCTTTCATGCGCGCCGCGCTCGTCCGTTGCCTGTGCTTCCACTCTCACGCTCGTCGAAGGCTGTCAGCTGCCGAGGCCAGCAGCCGACTTCACCGGAGGCACATTGGCTAACGCTGTCTCGATGCGCTCCGCAAGTTTGAAGAACTCATCGTAAGCAATCTCAACGGCACGCTGGTGACTTCCAATGGCGCCATCGGCGGGACGAAGAGCGAAGATCGGCTTTCGGGCCTCCTGAGCCAATGGGACGAGGCTGCGATAGTGCTTCAGCATGGCGAGGCAGTTCGTGTCTTGCGCTGGTGTTATAGGCGCGATCGGAGGCAGGTCTAGGACGGCTTGGCGGTAGGTGGAGGGGATCTGAGCAATCCAACGCCCATAAGCCTTAACCGGACGATCCAGCCTCACGCCATGCTGCAAGACGACATAGCCGAGGGGAGTCATCTCGCCGCTCGGAAGGGCTAGAGCATCCGGCTGGGGATTCTTGGCTAGCCGTTCCTGCCACTCACGGCGCCAGCGCCTAAGCGTGGGGCCAAGGTTACGAAGCCCTTGCAGACTGAAGAGATCAGGAGCAAGCGGAATCACAACGTGATCGCATGCGACCAGGGCGGCCCTGTTGAGAGCCCCCAGGTTCGGCCCGACGTCGATTAGCACAACCTCGGCTTTCTTCCGGTCGGCGGCCTGAGACAGGACAGCCCACAGAGCTGACAAAACACGGAACGCCCGAGGCTTACCGTCAAGCGCGTCGGGCCACTGCGAGGAAAGGTCATCTTCGAATCCAGAAAGCGATAGGTCGCCAACGACCAAGCCAAGGTTGTCCTCGATCTGCTCTACGTGCACGGCGCCGAGACCGCCAGTCCCTTCGATCAGGGGGGTGAGCGGGCCGGCAATGGTCTCACCCGGTGCTCCCGGTCGCCATATTCTCTCAAGGCGATCCTCATCAAGGAAGGCCGCTGACAAATTCGCCTGCGGGTCAAGATCCGCTGCGAGGACTTGCTTTCCAAGGTCCGCAAACATCCACGCAAGGTGATAGGCCAGCGACGTTTTCCCGACGCCACCCTTGTTGTTGAAGAATGCGATGAACGGCGGGCTCATAAAAGCAGAGGGAGTGTGACACTGACGAACGTGTCGTTGGGCTCCAGAAGCAGGTCAGGATTACCGTTTTGGTGCATCGCGCGCCGCGCCGTAGCTATTCCCACGCCGAAGCGCTGGACGTAGCCAAGGGCTCTCATCGCCTCGGCCACTGTGGGATTACGATAGTCCGTCAGCCCTGGCCTACCGAAGTTTTCGACGGTGACCTGACCGAAAGGGCCACCTGGGCTGGAACCTCAACCCGGTCCCGAAGCCAAGTGACGCGAAGAGGTGCGGCGCTCCGTTGGTAGTCGCGGTGCATCAGCGCGTTGCGCACAATCTGCTGAAGTGCGACAATGGGAATGTTGGCCCTTCGTTGTTCGACAGGTCGAGGTCAGATCCACAGCCTCCACGACGTTTGCCTGAAGCAGCTCTTCTAGCTGGCGGAGTACGTCCGGCAGGGGCCCAGTAATCGGCGCGGGAGCGTTGACGATGGGCGTCGACAAATCGTTGCCTTCATGGCGCTGGAACTGCACATACCCACCCGGGACGAAGTCAGTCGGCTCAAGGCCAAGGATGAGCACCCCAGCGGTAGTAGGTACCCCTTCTGGCGTCGCCAACCTGAGCGCGCTCAGCTGGTGCTCAATGGACCGCTCGTTCTCGGCGATGACATCGGCGTCGACGGCTGCGCGAACATACGTGCGGGAAAAGAGGTCAAGATCGAGATCCTCTATCGATGCCGACGGTAGCGAACGCGCGTCAAACGGTAGGTCGCGCGCGCGCCTGCGCTCCGCCAGTCGCGCCTCCTCCTCCGCGGTCGCTCGAGCTCGGCGTGGGCCCACGCGGATCCAAACCACGCTCTTGTAGCGGACGGGGGGAGCAAGCGACGGCTGCACGCTGATCAGTGCGATGTCACTTCCCTCCAGCTGGCGTCGTTCGACGGTCAGCACTGGCAGAGGAAGGATGTTGCCCGTGGCTCTGAGCTCACCCAGCCTCAACAGGAGAGCATCGTCGACCGTTAGGCCAGCCGGTGAGCCGTTG
>CAWEQQ010000029.1:0-30978 GCA_963811155.1 uncultured Solirubrobacterales bacterium | reverse complement strand
TTAGGCTCGGACGTGTCGGCGCGGTTGCGCCAGTTCCTCATGGCGACGAGCAGCAGAAGCAAGCCCGGGCGATGAGCACGACCGCCATCCCGGTACTCGTCTGGTTACCGGAGCTTTCGGTGGCCTTCTCCCCGGCGGCGCCCATGGCGACGGCGCCGGCGCTGAGCACGATCCAGGGTCAGCACGAAAAACTCGACGGTGTTCGGCGCCGCGCCCACATTGAGGAGGATTTCACCAGGATCAGCTCGACAGATGCGCTTCTGGGCTGATCGCGATGCCGATTGCCGCCGGGATCAGCGAGGCGATCGTCTGGCTCATGGTCTCTGCTGGTCTTGCGTTCGACGGGCGGCGCGCTCCACGCGCCTGAGCGGATCGCCTCGCCGGGCAGGTCGGTGCGGAACGTGAGCCCGAACGGTCCGGAGGGACACGGAAGCCAGTTGGCGATGCGAACGCGGTGCGGGCGCCTGGTGCTGGAGGTCGATGGTGACGCCGCCGTCGAGTGGGGTTTCATCCGCGCGATGTGCCGGCTGCTGATCACGTAGCGGTCGATCTCGTTGGCGTAGAGATGTTTGTCGGCGTCGTAGACGGTGATCGACCAGAACGCGTCCCACCGGTGGCAGGCCGCCGCGTGCGAACGTGATCGTGTAGCGGCGGGCGCCGTCGAACGGACGCCCTTGCGCGTCGGCTTGGTAGCCGACCCCGAGGTATTCCTCCGCGGCGTTGCCGAGGTTCCCGAGGAATGCGCCCGTAGCCGCGCGAGGTGGTCGCCGGCGAACAACTGACGGCTGCCGAAGATCTCGCCGGAGGAGCGCACGCGCTTCGCGTGTTCGAGGATCTCCTGCATCCCGGCTCGCATGCCCGCGAGCGCCGGCGACTGTGATGATGCGGCCAGGTCAAGCCGGGCGCCCGGGCGAAGGCCGATCCTCGCCATCCGGTCGCGCAGGTCCCGGTCCTCGGGGAGGGCGGGCATCAGCGCGAGCATCCAGTCGAGGACGTCGAAGAATCGGGTATCGGCGGCCGCCCGCACGTCAACCGGCGCGATCGGCGCGAGCGCCGGCGCTGCACCGGGGAGGCGTGGCCCTGGGTTGCAGAGAGAGGCCGCGACCGAGACGGCATCCTGGAGCGCGGCGACATTCGGCATGTCCTGCTCGTCGAACAGCTGGGTGCGGATCAGGACGAGGCACAGCTCCGTCGGGCACCGGAAGACCCTCATGTCCGGGGGATCATCTCCCGTCCACGACGGCCCGGCGATCAGGAACTCACCGCCGCGATGGCCGTTGGTTCGCGGCGAGATGTAGCCGACGATGTAGGTGTAGAGGTCGATCAGCTGCGCCGAGACGTACCGCTGCGGCTCGAATGCCGGCATGGTGAGGACCACGGGCTCGGAGCGGAGATCGAGCCAGGCGTACGAATACGGCGTATCGACGTTCATCGCCACGATCGACCGGTCATCCGGATCGGCGAGCCGGCGCGAGTGGAACACGTCGTTCAGCGGCGCCTTGAACTCCGGCGAGCTGGGGTCGAGCGCGAAGTCGTAAAGGATCCGGTAGAGGTCGACCGTCGGCAGGCCGTAGATCAACGCTTCGCGCGCGATGTCGGAGATTGAGTCCATCCGGATATGACCTCGTGGCGTCAGCGGGAGTAACGCGGGGTCGGACCGCGTCCGACCGCCGCGTCCCTGTCGCATCTGGGTTCAGGCCGCAGCCTGCTCCTTGATGTGGTCCTTGACCAGCTTCTGCGCCTCGGCGGGAAAGTCGCCGACCTGGATCGTCCCGTCGTACTGCTTGAGGTTGGCCAGGCGACGGATCTTGCCGGCGATCTCGTCGGCCTTGGCGTCCTCGGCCATCACGAACACGGCCGCGTGGCCGGCCTCGAGCTCCTCGCCGGCGAGCTTCATCATCTTGTTGTCGACGCCCCGGTCGCCCAGCTTGGCAACGAGCCCGCCGCCGGCAGCGCCGGCCGCCGCCAGCCCGACCACCGGGCCGGCGAAGATGCCGATCGCGGCGCCGAGCAGGGCACCGCGAGCCGCGCCCTTTCCGGCAGTCACATCGGTCGTCTGACGGATCTTGACCCGCCCTTTGTCGTTCTTGTAGACCAGCGCGGCGTCCTCGACCTCGTCAACGGCGGCGAGCTCGGAGATCGCCTTATCGCCGTCCTCAAGCGACGGCACGGTGAAAGCAACGATCTTGGCCATCAGGCCCTCCTTCTGTAGGAACGTGTGGAAGGTTCTGATGTTCGGCGCCCCGAGTCGTCGCTCAGGTGCGGTTTGGTTGCCGAACGGTGGCGGCGGGTGGCTCGTGCTCAGTGGAGCCGGTAGCCGAAGCCGCGGACGTTCTCGATGTGCTCGCCGGTCGGGCCGAGCTTGCGCCGCAGACGCAGGATCGCGAACTTCACCCGCTCGGGGCTGACACCGACCGGATCGTTCCACGCCAGCTCCAGCAGCTGCTCTGGGGAGAGCACCTGACCCTTGTTCTGCACCAGGGCCATCAGCAGCCGCCACTCCAGCGGCGTCACCGCCACGGCGCTACCGTTGACCGCGACCCGGCGGCCGCGGATCTCCAACCGCAGTCCGCTGCCCTCGTCGACGAGCACCTCCTCGCTCGGTTCCGAGGCCTGTGCGCGTCGGATGAGCGCGTGCACGCGCGCGACGAGTTCGGCGTTGCCGAACGGCTTGGTGAGGTAGTCGTCGGCGCCGGCCTGCAGCCCGCGGACCTTGTCGAACTCGAGGTTGCGCGCGGTCAAGAGCAGCACCGGGACGTCGCTGATGTCGCGGATCCGCTCGAGCACCTCCCAGCCGTCGATGTCCGGCAGGCCGATGTCGAGCACGACCGCATCCGGACGCACGTCGTACAGCGCCTTCAGCCCCGAGCGCCCGTCCGGGCGCAGCACAGGCTTGCACCGTCCGCGCTTGAGCGTCAGCGCGAGCGCGCCGCGGAGGTCCTCCTCGTCCTCGATCACGAGCACGGTCGGTGGCTCAGTCGCGCTCATCGCCGCCCTGCTGATGCTCGAGGGGAAGGCTGAGCCGGGCAACCGCCCCTCCGGCCTCGCCGTTGGCGATCTCCAGCGAGCCGCCCATCAGTTCGGCGAGCTGCGAGCTGATCGGCAGTCCGAGACCCGTGCCCTGACGCCGGTCGCCCCCGAAATAGTCCCCCCGGAAGAACGGCTCGAACACGTGCGCAAGATCCTCTGCGCGGATTCCCGGACCGTCATCGCGAACCTCGATCACCCAGTGATCTCGGGCCGGATGCGCGGAGCAGCGTACATCCTGGCGAGCGAACTTCGTGGCGTTGCCGACGAGGTTCGAGACGATCTGGGTGAGGCGAACCCGGTCGGTGTCGATGCTCGGGCCAGGCACGAAGTCGGTCGTGATCCGCACGTCCCGTGACGCGCCACGGCGGACCTCATCGATCGCCTCCGCCGCGGCGCCTGGAACGTCGACCCGGGAGCGCTCAATCCGCAGCGACCGTGATTGCAGCTTGGCGAGCACGAGCAGATCGTCGACGAGTCGCCCCAGCCTGAGCGCGCCCCGCTGTGCTGCGCCGGCGATCTCGCGCTGCTCCTCGCTGAGCGGCTCGCCGTCGGGATCCAGCAGCAGTTCGATGTAGCTGCGCAACGCGCTCAGCGGCGTCCTCAGCTCATGCGAGACGGTCGCGACGAACTCCGTCTTGAGCTCATCGAGCTGCCGCAACCGCTCGTTCTGTTGCTCGGCGCTGAGGCGCGCATCGCGCTCCATCGCAAGCAGCCGCTTCTGCCGCCGCTCGAGCTGCCGCTGCGCGGTCACGTCCCGATACACCCACATCCGACTCGTCAGCCGCCCGCCGACATGGATGGGCAGAAAGTTCTGCTCAAAGATCCGCCCGTCCGCCGTCTCGACATAGCGCCCGCGCACCGCCTCACCGGCAGACACGAGCCTCCACGCCGACTCGACAAACGCCTCCGGGTCCGCCATGCGCTGCGCGAATGCGTCGTGCATCTCCTCAGGAGGACGGCCGATCAACTGCTGGGGATCTCCAACGGCCGGGAAGAACTGGGAGATCTTGGCGTTCGCGAACGCGACCGTGCCGTCGCTCACGACCACGACCCCCTCGTCAAGCGTGTCGATCAGCGAGGCCAGCAGCCGCCGGGACGCGTCGATCTCCTCCTCGCGCGCGACCTCGTCGGTGATGTCCCACGAGTGCACGACGATGCTCCCCACGTCCGGATCGTCGAGGAGGTCGGCGGCGATGATCGCCAGCCACCGCCACTCCCCCTCCGCATCGCGGACCCTGATCCGCCGCGGTGTGTGGCTATCTCCCTGAAGCAGCCGCTCCGCTAGGAGCATTGCGCCCGGACGATCCTCCGGATGCACGAATGCGTAGTTCTGCTCGCCGCTCATCAGCTCCGAGGGCTGATAGCCGAGCTCGGGTCGCAGCGTCGAGGTCGACCACCGCGAGTTCATCTCCCGGTCGTAAACGTGCACGAAGATCGGACCGGTGACGAGTACGGCCTCATACAGCCGTACGCGCTCGCGCAGAGCGCGGACCTCATCGCGCAGCTCCTGGACTGACCGCTGCTCCTGGTCTCCTCCGGCCGAGCTCGCGGTCACCTCTGCACCCCCCGTCGCTGGGCTCTCCCGCCTGCCGCCCGGGTGCAGATCGGCGGCGGGGTTGCCTCGATCACACCTCGCGGTCGCGCGCCGGTTGCAGATCGGCCCGTACTGGACCGGCGCTCCGGTTGCCCATCCGGGAAACCGGCCAGGACCCGCGGCAGAGCCCGCGACCTGTGTGAGCGAATGATCGTCACGGCGACATCGTCAGCAATCGGTCCCAGACTGTCAACGCTGGCACGGGGCCGCCTGAGCCCTCCGGATCCGCGGCGACCGCGGCCGCGGATCCGGAGCAGGGAATCATGACGGCCTGCCTGGCGCCCGGCCAAGCACCCTCGCTGCCGGGCGCCCGGAGACAAAATCGGGGTCACAACGCGGCCGCCGGCGCGTGCGGCACCGGCGCCGGCTCGTCCCGGCCGGCGCCGTGAAGCGCGAACCCGAGCGCTCCGAAGCTGACACCGTTGGCGATCAGCGCCACCCCGACCAGCAGCGCCAGGGTCGCCACGCCGATGTGCGGGCTTGACACGATCGCGATCCCGGCGACGATCTCGACCCCAGCGAGCAGGAACCGCCAGACCCGATGCCGCTCGGTGTCGAAGGCGAGCACGAACCGCACCGCGCCCGCCACGATCAGCCAGATCCCGACCAGCAGCGCGACCGCCACGACACCACCGATCGGATGGCGGATCAACAGAACGCCGACGATCAGATTCAGGACCCCGATCAGCGCGGCCAGGCCGCGGTTCTCGGCACCTCGGCTGAGCGCGGCGACGAGCGCGACGATCCCGTCGATGAGGACGAAGACCCCGGTGATCACAGCGATCGCCTTCAGGCTGTTACCCGGCTCCATGAGCACGATGATCCCCGCGACGATGCTCAGCAGGCCGAGGCCGAGCATCAGCCACCACAGCCCAGAGATGTCGCGAAGCGCCTCGCGGTAAGTGGACGAGTCAGACATGGATGACCCCCTTCTTGTTGACTTTCGATCGAAGTTCGTTGGCTCCCACGAGCACCCACGCTAGAAACCGCGCTTGGCCGTGCCGGAGCAGGCAAGTTGCAGATCGGGTGCAGCCGACGACACGGAGATCGCGACCTCGGCGACCGACCGCGCGGCACAGGCGTTGATCGGTGCCGGCGGAGGGTCCATTCGTCGAGGCTGGTTTCGGTCGCTTCGACCGCTGGGCTCAGTGCCGCGCGGCGCGTGCCCGCGCGACGAAGTCCTCGGGCGGCTCGCCCTTGTGTCGGCCTACTCGTCCCACGGGCTCTGAGGACCGCGGCGACCGCGATCAGCAGGTACCCGAACGCTGCGACGCGTGGCGCGAGGATCGCCAACGCGGTCACGCCGGCGTAGAAGCCGACATTCGGCCGCGACGCGCGCCGCAGCGCGTCGATCTCCTGCTCGGTGACCTCCGGCTTAAGAGGTGGCGTGCGCGTGCCGCAGTCGCCCACAGGGCGGCGAACAAGAGCGAGATCACCAGCAGCGATCCGCCGTAGAAGATCACCGCCGCGCGCTCGGCGTGTCTCGGATCGCCTCAGCCATCTGCCTGCTCGGACACGGCAGAACACCACCGCCATCAGCAGGGTGACATCACGCGCGCGTTGGCAAAGCGCAACCGCCGGAAGACCGTGGGGTGGACGAGCCAGTGCCGCCGATCGTCAGAAAGCTCGTCACATAGCCGAGATAGGCCGGCCACGCATGCGCGATCCCGCTCCACAGGTCGCGGAACCCGCCGACCGGAACCCGAATGTCGAGGACGAGCAACGTGATCGCGATCGCGAACACGCCATCGCTGAACGCCTCGGTCCGGTCCGTGCCCAGTGCTTACCCATCCCGAACGACGGTATCGCCGGCTCGGCACCCCGATCCCGGGCGCATCCTCCCGGCAACCGAATCCCACCGGAAGCACACCTTTGCGCCGCGTGATCGGCGGCGTCAGTGCACGCGCCGGACGGGCGGCGGGAACCAGCTGCCGTCGCGGATGGCCGCTCGGGGGTAGTAGAGCCGCAGGCCGACCTGAAACGGTCCCGCCGGGGTGGGCAGCCAGTTGGCCTCCGGCACCTCCTCGGGCAGGCGGGCCGCCATGACGACGGTGGCCGATCCGTCGTCTCCGCGCACGAAGCCGGGTCGGGAGACCCGGGTCGAGTAGCGGCCGATCGGGTTAGCGACGAGCAGGCTGTCGGCCCCGTACATCGTCAGCGACCAGAAGCCGGGGTTATCGAGCGGCGGCGGCGCGTCGAACCGCAGCTCGTAAGCCGTCCCGTGCGAGCCATCGAGCGGCTCGCCGTCGCCGTCGCGATCGGCGAACAGGTAGATCGCCTCCGCGGGGTCGTTCGCGCCGATCGCGCGCAGCTGGGTGACCGCCTGCTCCAAGACGTAGGGCCCCTGCTCGCCGGTATGCGGGAAGGGCACGGTCCAGCCGTCCCGGCGCGGGGAGCCGCTGATCGCCCCGTTCAGGACGAGCTGGGCGTCGCGGACGCCGTCGGCGACGGCCTCGCGGCGTTCGTCGTCCTCGACCGTGTCGAAGCCGCCGCTGCGCAGCAGCTCAACGAGCCAGCGGTCCTCCACCGGTGGCGGGTTGCGGGCGAGGTGCTCAAACCCCAGCCGCAAGAACTCGACCGGATCCTCAAGACTGCGCAAGTCGCCGTGCATGAGATCTGCCGTCTCGATCGGCGGCGCGTCCGCCCCGTCGCGCTGCGCGAGCGTGGTCAGGGTCAGCCCCTTGCGCCACCGGCGGACGACGTCGATGTCACCAGGCTCGTAGCCGACGAGCACACGGTTCAAGAGCAGGACCGACACGGTCGGGGAGCGCAGCACGTCGACGGCCCACGGCGGCGCCTGCTCGTCCCAGTCGGGACCGACCAGGAGGTATTCGCCGGCCCGCTCGCCCGTCCACTTCGGCCCGAGATGGGCAACGCAATTCAGGAACGCGTCGTGCAACGCGATCGACCAGTAACGGCGATCCGGCAGGCTCGCCGGGACGCCGATGACCATCGGCCCGAGACGATCGAGCTCCACCTGCGCGGCCCCGTAGAGTGAGTCGTTCATCGGCAGCACCGTCCGCGTACGCTCGTCAGTCAGATTCGGCAGCATCATCCACGAGCCGAGCGCCGGCACGCCGGCGGCGCCGACCGCCCCCGCCGACACGCCAGAGGTCACCGACGCGCCGGTCGCCGCAGCGGCCTCCCAGCCCTGAATGAACTCCGAGCGCTGACGGAGGAACAGGAACCCAGGCATCAGCTTGATCGCGGCCCAGGTCGCCAACGACCGGATTCGCACGGCGTCCGCGCCGCGGATCTCATCAGCTGCCAGGTCGGCCCGGAACGAGCCGATCGGCCTAAGGGACGCAGCGCTCACAGCTCCACCACCCTGAGATGGCCGAGGCACGGGCGGCTGCGCTGCCAGAACGCGAGCACGATCGCGAGCACTCCGTCGGCAAACGCTTCCAGCCGTCCTTTCGGCAACACGTCGCGGGCGTTCCAAACCTCGTTGAGCGATTGTTGGGTCGGGCTTTCGTTCTGCATGGCCTTCACCAGCCTTCGGGATGTGAGCCTGCCGGGACCTCGAGTCGCCCAGCGGCGATCGCTTCGGTGAACGAATCGTGGTCGCGTTCGGTCTGGGCGGCGTAGTCGAACGCGAAGCGCGCGATTGCGCGGTCGAACACGTCGGACTTGCCGAGGTAGCCGGCGATCGTGGCTGCCTGCCCGGAGCGTGAATGAGCCCTGGCCAGCGCGGCTCCGCAGAGTGCCGCGTACACCTCCAGCTCGCGGCCGGACATCGTCTCGATTTCTGCTGAGCCCTTCATGTCGCGCAGCTGGCGCAGATAGAAGTCCTCCTCGCCATCTGGGCCTCCACGCGCCCACCCGAGGAACACGTCGCTGGCGGCCTGCATCATCCGCTGCCCGTCGACCACGCGCCGGCCTTCGTGCATGACCTCGCGCGCGTCAACAAACGGAGCCAGGACCGAGCGGCCGGCCTGCTTGAGCTGCAGAAACAGCGGATCGTCATTCCCGGGTCCCATGAACAGGAACATGAACGCCTCGGTGCCGACCGAGCCGACGCCGACGACCTTACGCGCAAAATCCGTCAGGCGATAGCGCTCGAACAGGGCACGATGCTCGGGCGAGAGCGTGGCGGCGTACTCCTCGAACAGCCGCTCCAGCCCGGCCTGCACCTCGTGCCGGCGCTCGTAGGCGACGATCAGCGGCGGTTCGGGCTTGATCCGCCAACCGTCCTCGGTCTTCTGGGCGAACCGTCGCAGCGCGCCGAGGTTGGTTCGGCTCTGCGCTTTGTGAAGGGCCTTCTCGGTCTTCTTGCGCTCGCTCCGGCCTGCTCCCGGCAGGAGAACTTCCAGAACGGCCTCGACCGGGATGCTCTGGTACCAGACATCGAGTGCCGACAGCCGGGCGTTCCCCAGCGTCCGCTCGCGGTAGTGGCGCACACACGCGCGCACCGCCGCCTCAGCCTGCGCGTCCTTGAGGCCAAGTCCCCGGGCTGCCACGGCGAAGCTCGCGGCCAGCCGCTTGAGATCCCACTCAAACGGCGCTGGAAACGTCTCGTCGAAGTCGTTGATGTCGAACACCAGGCGCCGCTCGGGCGTCGCGAACACGCCGAAGTTCGACAGATGGCAATCCCCGCAGGACTGAACGATGATGTTCGTCGACGGCGTCCTGGCCAGGTCGGCGGCCATCACCGCCGCCGATCCCCGCAGGAACGCGAACGGTGAGGCTGCCATCCGAGCGTGCCGGATCGGCAACAGCTCCCTGACCCGATCGCGCTCCTCGCCCTCAAGCACCGCAACCGGATCGGCGCGATCCTGCGCTGGGCTCCACCCAGCGTGCTCACTCCGAGACACTTCGCGGCGCAGATCCCGGCCCGCGGAGCGCTGCTCATCGACTGACCACTGCGATGTTCCCCACTCGAACCTGTCGTCGCGGTCGAAACGGGCACCTCGTCGCGTCAACGTGTCAGACATTACCTACCCCTTCCTGGTGAGTCGCGTTACGTCCGTGCCTCAGGCATGTCAGCCGCAGTTGATCGCCGCGAACGTCTGCTGGTAGGACTGTGCGAGTTGCTGCACCGCCGTCTTCAGCTGCGCCTCGGCATTGCTGATCGAAAGGTTGGTGCCGATGTTGTTCACCACCGACTCGAGCTCGGTGCGGAACGCCTGGTTGGCTGACTGCACCTGTTGCTTGCGCTCGGCGTTCAGCTGCGGCTGCGCGTCCTTGATCTTGGTCAGGTCGCTGCCTATCGCTTTGAGGCTGTTCTTGACACCGGTCGTGGTCGCGGTCTGGAGCGTGAGACCCTTCAGGTAGTCGATCTGCTTATTGATGTCCCCGCGGGCGCTACAGACCTGGCTCTTGGCCTTGTCTGCGGCGGACTGGCCGCAGGCGGCCAGCGCGAGCGCCGGAACGAGAATGACGACAACGAGGAGGAGCGGGCGTATCGCCACCCACCTCGGGCGGCGATGGGGTCCCCCAGCTCGGGGTTTATCGGTAGTTGGTGTGCTGAGGATCATCGTGTTCTCCCGGCTGTCGCAGCGGCTGGTTCATCAGTTCTGATCTGGACTCCAGGGTGACCAAGCCGGGTGGTGCGCCAGGTGCGACGGAGGTGCAGCCAGGTTGCAGGCCCGACAGCCCCGCCCCGCCGGGAGCCGGGCCGCGACCCATCGCACGAGCGGCTAACCGTGATCCCGGCCTCCGAGCCGCTCGCCGATCGCGGCTCCAGCAACAGCCGCGCCGACGATCAACAGCGCCTGCACGAACAGCCAGGTCACGAACGCGAACGCGAACCCCACCAGCCCGTAGCTCCTCGCACTCGCACTCGCCATGTTGGGCAGGTACAGCGGCGCGGCGGCAGTGACCGCACCAAGCGCCACCGCCCCCAGGATCGCCGTCGGGAGCAGGCGGCGCGGCGCGACCTGCCGCCCCAGCAGCACGTATGGGCTCCACAAGAAGACCGCGAGTGCGAGCACGACCCTGGCCCCGTCACGCGCGATCGCCAGCACCCCGTGTGCGGAGACATCGGCCAGCCCGAACGTCGCACCCACATACACGACAAGACCGGCCGCCCACAGCAGCCGGCGGCCGGCGTCGCGGCGCCAGCTGTCCGATCCCAACGTCTCCAGCCGCCACGCCGACCTGTAGGTCCGTTGCAGAACACCGCCGCAGCTCATCAACGACCACGCCGCCACCAGGCACGTCGCGAACGTCATCCCCGCGCGCACCACATCCGGCGTCGCGAACAAACGCTCAGCGGCCACACGGCCGGCGCCATGCAGCTGAAGTCCGGTCACGAGCCGCTCAGCGAACGTCTGGCCCCCAGGCAGAAACGAGCTGACCAGCAGCGCGACCGGAATCACCGCGACAAACAGCCGCGACGCGAGCGCCAGCGCCGAGTCCAACATCCGCGCCTCGACCGCACGCTTTCCCATCTCGAAGGCCAGCCCTCTCGCGCTGCCCCGAGCAACCTCCAACCGGTTCCGGACCGCCCCGGCCCGGAAGCGCCGACGCTTGCCCGAATCCCCATCCACGGCTTCAGCCGGCGACGTCATCGTCGGCCCCGCCGATGGTTTCCGCCACCGCACGGAGCGATCTGCTCATCAGCGCTGAACGCGATCTTCCTCATCGGTTACCTGAATCCGCGGACTTTCTGTAGCGCTGATGGTCGTCTCCGCCGAGACCCAACCCGGTGCAGATCGGGTGCCGATCGGTGGCAGCCAGGCCCCGCCCCCAGCAATCTGGACGCACACACCCGGATATGCCGCGCTCGGCCTGCACCCCGCGTATTCGCGGAGCACTTAATCCGAATCGCCGGCAGCCGACCCCGCCCGTGCCAGGCGCGCATCGGCACCAGGCCCAAGCCGGCGAGAACGACGTGCGATCGTCTGCGAGCTCGTCGGTACCAGACAGCTCCTTCGCCTGCGCGAGCGACACAGTCGCCATCCGCCCCGGTCGCTCCGCCTGCCCGGGCGCTGCGTATGCAACCGGGCGGGCCCGGCGACAACGAGCTCGCTCTCGCTCGGGAACGAGGAGTGGCTGCTCGACCCTCCAATCGGCCCAGTGCTGCTCGCGGTGCGAGCGGAAACGGCGACATGCTCGTCGCGACGCCAAAGCAGCCCGTAGCCGCCCCCATGGAGCTGGTCGTGCAAATCGCCAGCAGCGCGACTCGTCGCGTCGTCGGCCCGTCCGCTGTCGTGACCGTCTGCCCCGAAGACCTCCTTGTCTGCGACTGAGGGTACGCGCCTACTCGCGGCCGCGCCCCGATCCGAGAGTCCCGCATTCAGAGATCGGGGGTCCCGGGCGAAATCGCCAGAGACGCGCTTGTCGCCAGCAGCGAGGCTGGCGTCGTCGTGGGCTGTCCGTTGTCGTGACGGGTCAGCCCGGAGTACCGCGTCTTCACAGCAGGGCGCGTAGAGACGGACTCCGCCGACCGACCCGGAGACCCGCAAAGTCCAGGAGCAGGTCCGCGCGCGTCCCTAGCCGCGCTCCTGAGTTGTGGGGCAAGCTGAGGCGAGCGGACTTGGCCGGGTGACGCGGGTCGGTCAATCGCCGGCGACGTCGTACTCGGCGATCACGCGTTCGGGGGTGACCCGCATTAGGAGCTCGCCCGGGACGGCGTTGCGCCTGCCGAACGCCTCGGCCCGGTCCTCGCCCATGTAGCGGGCGCCGATCGCGGTCGCGAACCGCAGCAGCTCGTCCAGGTCCTCGTGGACCGTGACGCGTCCGCGCACGTGCACGAAGGCGTAGGGCGGGTCTCGTCGTCGACGAGCAGGGCGATCCGCGGATCGCGCTCCGCGGATCGCGCCGGAGGTTGTGGCCCTTGACCGAGTCCGCTCCAGTGGTGAAGACGAGCTGCTCGCCATCGAGCACGAACCAAACCGGCATCACATGTGCGCGGCCGTCTTGCATCACCGTCGCCACCTTCGCGGTCCGGGTGCGGTGGCCGAGAAAGTCACGGACCTGGTCGGTTGTCTCTCGCGGGCCATCGCCGAGCAGCTCCTCGGTCGCAGCTTACCCAGGCGGGCCCGGGCCGGCCGGTCGCGACCGGCGAGGCACAGCGCGTGTCCGCCCTGCGGGGTGGTGTTTGGCGAATGGTGGCGTAGGGCTCGGCGACTTGGCGCCGCCAGCCGGCGAGCTCGAGCTCGCCGGCGGTCGTCGTCGTTGGGGTCATGCGGGCTGCTTGGACTTGACGTAGTTGACCAGCCCGACCACGTCGTCGGGTACCAGGCGGCCGATCGCGCCGCTTGAATAAACGCTGACGACCACGTTGCCGTCGGGATCGAGGACGAACCCGGTGGACTGCAGGTACACCGGGTCGGCGTTAACGAACGCGCCGGTCGCTTCGTGGATCGCGGCGGCGTCCGCGCTGTGCCCGGCGGGAAACATCAGGGCGTGCCTGGCGATCAGCTCGCGGGCGGTCGCCTCGTCGTCAACCGAGAGGGACACGACCTTGACGTCCACGCCGTCGAGCTTCTCGGCGTCGCGCTGGAAGGCGCGTAGCTGGGCGTTGCAGTATGGGCACCACGAGCCGCGGTTGAGCAGGATCACGGCGAAGTGCCCGGCCAGCGCGTCCGGGAGGTCGATCGGCTCGCTGTCAACCGGGGTGATCGTGATGGGCGGGAAGTGGTCGCCGGGATTGAGCAGTGGCATCGTGTCGCGCTCCTTCTGACGTGGCGGTAGGTCCCGGGTGTCGTTAGGCAGCGTAGGGGCGGGCCGCTGGCATGACAATGCGCCATAAGCGCAAGTCGATAGCCGTTCAGCTCATCTCGTCCTGGTCGGTGAGCTGGACGGCGATAAGCTGTGGTGCTCGTGGATCCGCTCGCCGATGTGTTCGACCTCAGCCGCGTGTCGTGCGGCGTGATGGCCCAGCTGATCGCCCACGAGCCGTGGGGCGTGACCATCGACCCCGTCCCGGGCGCGGCCTTTCACGCGGTGGTTGCCGGCAGTTGCTGGCTGCGGATCCCCGGGCGCGCGCCGCAGCACCTGATGCCCGGCGATGTCGTTCTGCTGCCTACCAACACGCCACACGAGCTGGTCTCGTCGGTCGACGCCCGAACAGATTCGCTGGTGCGATTCGAGACCGACATACCGCGCACCCCCGACGGGGACATGGTTATCCAGGGTCCCGGCGCCGGAACGCGCATGCTGTGCGCGGCGTACGACTACGACCATGAGGTCGCCCACCCGCTGATGTCCCAACTGCCGCCGATGCTGTATGTCCCGGCCGGGATGCCCGGCGATGACGGCGCCGTGGCCGCGACGCTGAGGCTGCTCGCGCTCGAGCTCGGCGGGCGCCCGCCCGGCTCCCGGGCCGCGGTCGGACGGCTGATCGACGTGCTGCTGATCCACGTGATGCGAGCGTGGCTGCGCATCCAGGAGGGCGACGCGACCGAGGGGTGGCTGCTCGCGCTGCGCGACCCCGTGGTCGCCCGGGCGATGAACGCCATCCACCAGCGGCCCCGCGAGCCGTGGACGATCGTGTCGTTAGCCCGCGAGGTGAGCGTGTCGCGCGCGACGCTGGCCCGCCGCTTCGCCCACCTTGTCGGCGAGACGCCGCCCGAGTACCTGACGCGCTGGCGCATGGATCTCGCCGCCCAGCGGCTGCGCGACACCGACGACACCGTCGCTGCGATCGCGGCCGCCGTCGGCTACCGGTCCGAATACTCGTTCTCCCGCGCGTTCACTCGCCACCGTGGGCTCGCCCCCGGCCGCTACCGGCGCCATACCCGCGCACGAGCGCTCGCGGCCGCATAGAAGCTCCACCCGGTCGCAAGAGCGACGATGGCCAGAGCGTCGACCGAGCACGGCCCGAAGCGGACCTCGCCCGCTGCCCCGGCCGCCAGTCCGCTCTTGCTTTCGCGCCAGCGCGGGCATTCCGCTGCCGCGACTGACAGACGCGCAGCGCGCGGTCAGCGAGGCGCCTGCGGCCCGAGAGCCGGCCGCGGTCCCGACGCCGCCCGCTGAGGCGCGGAACCCGCGCATAGGAGGTCTGGGCGGACCCGCGGGTTCAGACCTGCTCCTGAAAGTTGTGGGTCTCAGGATCGGTCCGGCAAGTGCCGGTTGCGCGTGCCCTGCATTCATGAGAACGCGCTACTCCTGGTCGACGGTCTCGACAACCGCAGAGCCGAAGACGCGGCTGGACTCGCTGGTGGCGATTTGCGAGACCAGCTCCACAAGGCCGGTTCTGCCCTGCTTTGGCCCCACGACGGTCTTGACGCGATCTGTTCCCGCGAGCAGCACTGATCCGCCGGGCAAGGATGGTGCGCGTGTGATCTCGGGACATACGAGCTCCGGTCGGTGGCTACTGAACCCGACGCATCCTCGCGTCGCTCCTCCCCACGGCCCGTGCGCAAGTGGCCGCACGACGCTCGGCGGCTAGCCCGTCTCGTTGGTCGGGCGTTTGCCTCGGCGTTCGAGCAGGCTGGTGGCGAGGACGCTGAGTTCGTAGAGCATGAGCATCGGGATCAGCTCGAGGGCGGTCGTGACGGGGTCGGTGCCTGGGAGGAGCAGTGCGATCGCGGCGAGCGCGACGATCGCGTAGCGTCGGTGCTGGCGGAGCTGGCGGGTGGAGAGGATGCCGGCGCTGTTGAGTCCGATTACGGCCACTGGGATCTGGAAGAAGGCTCCGGTGGCCAGGACGGTGAGCAGCACGAACTGGTAGTAGCTGCGCGCTTGGACGAGCGCGTCGAACGAGCCGGCGTTGAAGTTCTGCAGGAAGGAGACTGCTCCGGGGAGCACGACGAGATAGCCGAACGCGACCCCCGTGGCGAACAGGACGGGCGCCATGGCCAACAGCGGGGCAGCGACCTGCCTCTCACGCGGGCTGAAAGCGGGGATCACGAACGCGTACAGCTGCCACAGGATCACCGGCAATGCGAGCAGCAGCGCGAAGTACGCCGAGACGATCACGGTCTGGGTGAACGGCTCGCCGATTCCGAGCGTGACCGGCTGGCGGCCTTGCGGGGTGGTGGGGATCGAGGCGGCGACCACCGCGTCGGCGTTCGCGGCCGCGGCGAGCGCCTGCTTGGTCGTGGGCGAGGTGCCTTCGGTGCGCGTGAGCGCTCGGAAGGCGATCCGCTGGCGCTGGAGGGCGGCGCCGAGGCTCTGCTCGGTGCGCCCGGTCAGCGCCAGCGGCCCGCCTGCGTGGACGCTCGCGTGCGCGAGCGGGCGGTTCAACAGCCTCAGGACGGCGTGGTTCTGCCAGAACGCGAAGCCGAACGCGACCGCGAACGCCGCCAGAGCGATCATCAGGCGCACGCGAAGCTCGCCCACGTGCTCGAGCACCGGCAGGCGAGCTTCGTGCTCGATCGCTCGGACGGCGGTCATGGTCTGTGTGCTCGCTCGAAATGCGCCGGACGTTCTCTACGGGCCGGCCGGTTCGTGCTCGGCGGGGGTGGTCTCGGCGAGCTGGCGCTCCTCGTCTCGGCCGCCGATCGAGTCCTTGAACTCTTTGAGCCCCTGGCCGAGGGCGCGTCCCGCGTCGGGGAGCCGCTTGGGTCCGAGGAACAGGAGCGCGATGCCAAGCAGGATCAGTAGATGGGTGGGTTGTAGGAGCCCGGTGAACATGGGTTTGAGTCCTTTGCGTTGGGGTGCGGCGGCCGCGACCCGGGGCGGGCCACGGCCGATGGTTGGTGTTCAGTGGCTGAGGCGGCGTTGTGCGCTGTCGGCTGCTCTGGCCAGCCGCATCACGGTCTCGAAGAACCGGGGCGACTGGCCCTTGAACAGCTGGTCGGCCGTCAAGCCCCTGATCGCAGCCATCGCACCGGCGTTCTTGTCGAGGGTCGGGCGAACGATCGAGACGTCGGGCAGGCCCGAGATGAACTTCGCCGGCTCGGGGAGGATCAGGTTGGTCTGGGTCGCCTCACCGCCTGAGGCGTTGAGGTCCGGGAAGTGAAGCCCGGTCGCGGGGTCGGTGACGCCGGCGAGCGGCTGGGCAACGGCGTTGCCCGCCTTGTCGTGCCAGAGCGAGAAGTGGTTGGTCTCCACCCCTCCGATCGCCACCACGATCCGCAGCACCTCGCTGCTTGATGCCTTCAGCGCCATCGTCGAGTACAGGCTCGAGCCGCCCTGTTCGATCATCGCAAAGTGAAACCCGGCCGTGTTCGCGATCGCTTGCATCCGTGACTCCTCCGAGGTGAACGGCGGGCTCGTCGGCTGCTGGTGGTTCGGCGGCGTGTCCTGGTCAGAGACCGGGATCGCCGGCTGGTTGCGGATCGTCACGGCCTGCGGGAAGCTCGCGCCGAGGTCGGGGTTGCTGGTTGAGCGATAGCGCGTGTACCAGCTGGTGTCGACATCGAGCGCCTGCAGGTTCGTCAGTCGACCCACCTGCCGGGCGCCGGTCGCTTTGCTGCTCGGGAGCGTGCGGAACTCGTCCAGGTTGACGCCCGGCGCGCCCTTGGAGTGCAGGTAGGCGTTCAGGAATCGGGCGTGGCTGACCTCATCATCGGTGTTGTCGGAGATGTACTGCGGCATGTCGGAGTCGAGGTTCTCGAGCGCCCCGACGTACGCGGCGTTGCCGCCACCCGCGCCGCCGAGTTCGGCGTACTGCGTCCACAGGTCTGACTCGATCAGCTCTGCCGCGGCGAGGAACCGCAGGATCGCCACGTCACCCTCAGTGATCCCGTTCGACTTGGCGAACGCCTGGCCGGCAAACAGGCCACTGCCGGGAACGGCCGCAGCGCCGGCCAGGCCGACGCCCTTCAGGAACGAGCGCCGTCCGACAACGCGCTGCCAGTGGGCGTGAAGATCGTCATCGTCCGGTCGGTGCCGGGAACCGGCGGGTGCGGGGACGCTGATGGAGGTGTCTTCGTGCATGGTGAGTCCTCCCTGGTGGGGATGGGTTTGATTCCGATATCTCGCGCCGGCCGCGGCAGTCGTTCATCGCGGCGCGGCTGAGCGGCGTTTGACCAGCCCTTGCTTCAGGCTGTACGTGCTAAGACCCCCGCGGTACGCGGTTCCTTCCACGCCGTCCGCCGATCCTCGAGCGCGGACTGCCCACTTGACCGCGATTTGCTGGCGGACGCGGTTCAAGGGCCGAATGAGTGACTTATCGCCGACCTCGTCCCAGACCGTGGGGCTCAGCCGACCGCCCGGCACCTTGCTCGCCTGCCTCGATGATCGCCGCGAGCGCCCCCCGCGGTGGCGACTGGCGTATGCAACGACGACGGCCACGCTTGCAATGGTCGAGTTAACGGCAGCCGGTGCGTCCGAACCCACATACCCGATCGGTCTACCGCGCAGCTCCCGGGGTGGTGGAGCCCCGCGTCGAGGGCTACGTGCGAGGCGGCACTGACGTTCTCACCCGCTTTGTTCCGGGCACGCGCCTTGTTGCACTCATGCCGTATGCCCGCTTCGCGCGGACACGAGGGCTGCCGGGCCGGTCGAGGTTGGATTCGCCGAGGGCGAGTGCCGCGCCGGGCCGCTGGCTTTGGCGTTGTCGCTGGCCGCTACTTGGGGAGTGATTCGACCCCCACGCCGATCTCGGTGCCGTCGGGCTGGAAGCTTCGTATTTGGGCGACCGACATGCCGATGAGCTCACATCCTTCGGGCCCGGCCGCGAGGGGTGTGTGGACGGTGTCGGGTGGGATGATCAGCGTGTCGCCCTCCCTCAGGGTGACCTCCTCGTCCGCGACGCAGAGCGTGAATGAGCCCCGCAGCAGCACGATCACGTCTTCGTGGTCGTGCTTGTGGATGTAGGGCTCGCACGGCCCCGGGTCTTTGATCGTGCGGCCCATGAGGATCTCAGTCGAGCCGAGCTTCTGGGAGCAATGCCGCACGTGCCGGCCCTGGACGTTCTCGATCCGGGGCGCGTCGTCGAAGCGGACTACAGGCATCGTGGCGTTCTCCTAACTCTGGCGCGCGGATGTGGGATCTGTCGCGTCTGCCGACTCGCAACCTCCCCGTAATTAGTCAACATGTGTACTGATATGGTACATATGTTGACTGACGTGTCAAGCGACCGACCCCCGCCGATGCTCGGCATCCTTTTGCGCACGCCGTGGCAGGCGATCCGCGCTCGCATCCACACCGAGCTGGTCGCCGCCGGCTTCGACGACGTGCGCCCGCGCGACCTCGCGATTCTGCAATGGCCCGGACCCGACGGGATGCGAGCGATCGACATCGCCGCCAACGCATCGATGAGCAAGCAGGCGGTCAAACCGCTGATCGACCACCTCGAGCAGCGCGGCTACCTCGAGCGCGTCCCCGACCCCGACGACCACCGCGCCCAACGGATCCACACCACCCCCCGAGGAAAGCAACTAATGGCAGCCGCGAGCGCGATCATCACCGCCATCGACCAAGGCATCGAGGAGCAGCTCGGATCCCGCACACACGCCCAGCTGCGCGCGATCCTCGAGCACCTCGCGACGATCACCACCCGAACCCCACCCACATCCCCTGACGGATCGCCCCGGCAGCAACCACGGCGCCGACGCAGCGAGCCCACCGGCACGCCCGTCCGGGCTGCTCGTCCATCAGCGGGCCGCGACGACACCATCGCCGGCTCTCGCAAGTGAGGGAGCAGGAACACTCCGATCGTTGTTCTCGACCCTCTGCATTCATGGCCGCACCGGCATCTCGATGTCGCACACGCGTCCCTAGGCTTGCGCGGATAGGGCGTCTCAGCGGTTGACGCCGGCACCAAGCCGGTCCGTTCCCCGCAAGCCGCGCGATGCAAGACTGATGCTGAGTCAAGCGAGATGCGGCCGCTGGAACGGAGCAGGGCTACCTCGCTTCGGGCGCAGTTCCGGCGACGGCCAGGCCCACGCGGTCTGCGCGCGCGGATCGTCACCCACGACCAGGCGGCGGTGGGAGGCATCCCGACCGCCTCGCGATCCTCCTCGCCAGGTCAGCCTTCGATCTTGGTGCCCGCGACCACGAACTGAGTAAGCACGGCGCAGAGCCCGCTCTGGGCCGTGGCCTCAGACAAGTCGGCCAGCCACTGGTTCGCGGCATCGGTCCCAACCCGCGCGGCGGCCTCATCGAGCAGAAATAGCCTAGTCGCAGTGGCAGGGTCACGGATCACCAATGCCTTCGCCTCCACCGATTCCAAGGCCATTCCGGCATCGGCGAAGTATTGCCCCAGGTTGCGCCCCACCGTCGGGCTCATCGTGCTCGCAAGCATCTCGTCGCGGACGGCCCGGGTCGTGTCCTCCTCCTGGCAGGAGATAACGAGCGTCTCCCAGTCTGGCTCTAACGCGACGAGCCGCCCTCCTGTACGCACGACCCGCGCGATTTCAGCAACCGCGCCGCGGGGATCAGTCATGTGTTGAAGGGCCCGCTCTACCCGGGCCGCGGCAAACTCGCCGTCGGCGAACGGCAGCGCGTGCGCGTCGGCCAGCAGGAACGTGGCCTGCACGCGCCGCGGAGTTCGCTCCCGCGCAGTTGCCAGTAAGCCCTCGTTGACGTCGACGCCAACGGCACGCCCCGAGGGGGTCACCCGCTCGGCGATCAGCCGGACCTCATCACCGACACCGCAGCCGACGTCGAGCCCCGCGTCACCAGCTCGCAAGCCCATCGCTTCGATCGTTTCGCGCTTGTGCTCGGCCATCACCCGGGACACCGATTCGAGGTATGTCGACAGCACCTCGCTGCCCATGCCGGTGCCGGCAGCGAACGACCGAGGGATATCTCTCCCACCGCTCATCCGATCGGAAGCGTAGACGGATCGACTGCGAATCCTGCCTCGGTCGCGGCGGGTGCCGATCGCCGAACGGGCAATGGAAAGGCGTCATTTCGAATGATCAGGAATATCCCTACCGTCGGAACTGAGGCACGCAGCGTCCGCGGAGCAGGTCTTGCGGGCTGATGTTGAAGCGACGCGTTCTTCGCCGAATCAGCGTCTCTCGATCGTGTGCGCGAGCGGTTTCCCTGCCGAGAGGCGCAATCGGCGATGCGGTCGGACGCCAGCTCCGGTAGCAAAAGGTCCAACGTGAGACACCTGCTTACTTGTCCGATTGTGTTGCTGTCAAGTTTGGAGGTGCTGTCGATTGTTGACCGGTGGGATGTGCGCGCGGGCGCCCGGGCTTACTTCGGTCCGCGACCAGGGGTTGGCTCCCGGGCCGGCGACATGATGTTTGATGGGGTGATCCCGCTGGGGGTAAGCGTTGCGGCCGCTCGATCTTTCTAGGCCGTCCACGGGGGGGGTGGCGGCAGCAGGTCTTCGGGAGCTGGCCGCGGCGCATCTGTGTGATTGAGGGCTTGGCGCGCGCGGGAGAGTTCATGCGGGCAGGAGCGCCTCGTCGCCGAGCTCGCGCAGCGTGTGGTAGCAGCGCTTGAGCAGTTTGCGGGTAAGCGCCAGGCAGGCGCGATTGCCGCCCAGCCGGTCGGCGGCCTGCAGGTAGTACGCGCGGTCCGGGCTGCGAGGATGTCGGGCTTGTTGGGCGGCTTCATACAGTGCCCAGCGGAGCGCGGGTGGTCCTTGGCGGGAGAGCTTGCCGGGCGCGCGATGCTGGTCTGACTGGTACACGGTGATGTCCAGGCCGGCGTAGCGGACCGCGTCGCGGCTGTTGGCGAATCGGCGGGCGTCGCCGAGCTCGGCGAGGATCGTGACCGCGGTCAGCTCCCCGATCCCGTAGTGCGCCATCAGCGCCTTGCAGCCCGCCTGTCGGCGCGCGTACGCTCGCAGCTCCTTGTCGATCGGCGCGATCTGCGCCTCGAGCGCGTCGATCATCGCGATCGCGATCGTGACCTGCTCGCGCGCGGTCTCGGGCAACGGCTGAGCGGCGAGCCACTCGCGGCCGTCGCCGACCATCAACGAGCGCCGGGAAGGGCAGCCATGGTGGTAGAGCACCGCCTGGATCCGCTGCTGCCACTCGCAACGCTGATGCGAAAGCGTGTGCCGGGATCGGACCCGTGCGCGGAGATCGAGGATGTGCTCGGGCGGGATCCACGACTCCGGCAACCGGTCGATCATCAACAGCTCACGCAGATGCCTGGCGTCCGCCCGGTCCGTCTTCGCCCGCTTCTTGTTGCCCTTGCGGGCGCTGGTCTCAGCCGGCTCGGCCAGATGCACCTCGGCGCCGACCCGGCGCAACTCCTCGACCACGAACCGCCAGCCGGTCGTCGCCTCCAACGCCACCTCGAGCTCCTCGCCGACGAACCGCTCACAGAACCGGCGCACGCCAGCGCGATCAGCCGGCGTGACCCGTCCACGGGACACCTCACCCGTCGCCGTGTCGATCCACTCCGCGGTGATCTGCGCCCGATGCTGATCTAAACCCATCACGATCGACATAGCTCCACTCCCCTCACCTGCCAACCAGCCGGTCCGAGCACGACAAGGGCTGTGACGCGAGCAGGGTCCAGCCCGACCCATCGCATACCGTGGATCACGGTCGGTCCTCCTATTCGAATGGCCGGCCGCGCGGCCGCAATCCGCGCGCGCCTTTGACCTATGCCGTTCGACGCGGAGGCCCGGCCACCTTCACCGCCGGCTCGCGCCAACTCGGACATGACATCTTTCGTGTCCGGACGCGCCTCTCGTTGTCGACGGCGACCGACCCCGCAATGCGCGGGTTCCGTGCCTCAGCGGACGGCTCCGGCGTCGCGGCGGGCTCTGGGAGCTGCAAGCGCCCCGCGCCTCGCGGCCGCGCCGGAGCCGCGAGAGGCTCGAGTTCCGCGCAAAGGGAGGCCGTCGCCAGCGGCGACGAGATGCTCGTCGGAGCGCAAAGGAGGTCTCCGCGGGAGCGGCCGGTCACCCTCGCTCCGGCATCGTCTCGGCGGTCCAGCAGCCGTGCATCGGCCGTCCGCAGGGGAAGAGATTTCCGGCATGGTCGATGCTCCTGCTCGGGCTGTACGAGCGGCTGGAGCGGGCCGGGACCGGCGACCGCGTGATTTGCCAACTTCTCACAAGCCGCGGTTCCGACGCAAGGCGCCGGCGAGCTCGCGATCCGCTAGACGGCCCTGCCTCCATGCGCGAGCAGGTGCGCTCTCGAGCCCCGGTTCCCTGCTGGTGGCGATCCGGGACGGCGGGGGCGCCAGCCGGCGAGCCCTGCTTTGACCCTGCGGTCGGGATATTCGCTCGCGGGTGCAGAGATCGTCTCGCCTCCGGCGTGGCCAGAACAGGATGGCGTGGTGTCGCGGTGTGATCACCCGGATTGGATGATCGCGTCATGGCTTGGAGTCGTATGTCGGATCGATGACGGTCTTGCTCGGTCGGCGGTGCCGGTGCTTCTCGTGAGCCGCCCCAGAGCCCGGCGATACTGGTGAGGGGAATGCCTCGCCACTCACTGCAGAAGCCGCCGCAGGACGTCCATTCGGCCGATACGCATTGTCCTGCGGTTGGAGACCGCCGGCGCTGGGTGGCGATGCCGTTCATCGCGCTAGGGGTGGCGATGATCATCGTCGACGCGACGATCATTAACGTCGCGGTGCCGACGATCATCCGGGACCTGCATACGACTGCAGTGGCGGCGGAGTGGATCAACTCCATTTACTCCTTGGTGTTCGCGGCGCTTCTGATCACGCTCGGGCGCCTCGGCGACATGTTCGGCCGTCGCCGCCTGTTCTGCATCGGGACGGTCTGGTTCGTGCTTGCCAGCGTCGTGGCCGCGACCGCGTCGAGCGGTGGCGTCCTCATCTTCGGACGGTTCCTACAGGGGATCGGCGGAGCGATGATCCTGCCCGCCACGCTCTCGACGGTGAACAGCCTGTTCCGTGGCCGTGACCGAGCGATCGCCTTCGCGATCTGGGGCTCGACGATCGGCGGCATGGCCGCCATCGGCCCATTCCTGGGAGGCCTCCTGACCACCGAGGCGTCATGGCGATGGGCGTTCCTGATCAACGTTCCGCTCGGGATCGCCATCCTCGCCGGCCTGCTGACCGTCGTGCCCGAGACATCCGATCCGCAGGCGCCGCGCGGCGTGGACCTGCCAGGGCAGGTAACGCTCGTGGTCGGCCTCGCGGCGCTCGTGTTCGGGCTGATCGAGGGCCAGTCCTACGGCTGGTGGATCTCAACTCGAAGGCTGGACCTCCTCGGCTGGCCCAAGGGAGTGCTCTCACCGGTGCCCGTCGCGTTCGCGGTCGCGGTCCTGGCGCTCTCGGGCTTCGTCCTGGTGGAGCGCTCGCGGCTGCGGGCCGGACGACTTGTGGTCGTCGATCTGCGACTGTTCTCCATCTCCAGCTTCAGCCGGGGCAACGTCGCCGCGCTGATCGTCGCCCTGGGAGAGTTCGGGCTGCTGTTCGTCCTGCCCCTCTACCTTCAGGGTGCGCTCGGCCTCAGCGCCCTCGAGACCGGCGCTGTACTCGTGCCGCTCGCGGGCGGGACGCTGCTCGCCGGCGGAGTGACGCCCATGCTCGCGCCCCGGCTCGGCCCGCGAGGCGTCGTGCAACTCGGCCTCCTGCTCGAGATCATCGGCATCGGCGCACTCGGCGTGATCCTCGGTCCTCACACGGCGCTGGGCATCATCATCGCGTGCCTGTTCATCTATGGGGTCGGGGTCGGCTTCGCGACCGCGCAGCTCACCGGTGTGATTCTGACCGACGTCCCCGTGCAGGCAAGCGGGCAGGGATCGGGAATCCAGAGCACGTTCAGGCAGGTCGGATCCGCCCTGGGCATTGCCATCCTGGCCACCATCCTCATAACCACCCTCGGCTCCGGCGTCAGCAAGCGGCTGCGATCGGTTCCCGGCCTCACCCCGTCCCGCCAGGCCGCGATCGCCAGCGCCGTGCGCACGAGCGGGGGCAGTGCCATCGTCGGACTGCGAGGACGGCCGGGGAGCAACACGATCGTCGCGGCCTCGGCACAGGCGCTCGCGTCGTCCGCCGGCACCGTAGCGTTTACCGCAGCGGGGTTCGTTCTCGTGGGCCTCCTCGTCACCGCCGGCCTGCCGAACGCCCGCGACGTCGACCACGAGGACACAGCGCGGCCGCAGTGACGACCGGTGCCTCCGCCGAACGCCGACCGGCGTGGACAGAGGTGCACGGCAGCGCGCCGCGTGTAGTGCTCCATGGCCTGCAGGCTGGCGGTGAGCCGGAACGCTCGGGTCCTGCGTTTCTGCGCCGGCGGGACTTCGCGCCGCTCGGGCGGAGACTCGTGAGTTGCGCGGAACTCGCGCAGCCGGACGCCACCCCATGAGTCGCGCTTTCACAGCTCAGCAGGGCTCTGGCGGGCCGCCCACGGGCGAGATCATCCGACAGGGTCCGCACCACGCCGCCCAGAAATCGACCACCACGGGCACGGACGCGGTCGTCTCGGCCGTGAACGTGGCGGTGTCCCGGTCCACGACCCAAGGCAGAGTGGCCTTGCACCGCGGGCAGCGCGGCACTCCCTGGGCGATCGGGGCGACCCGGTTGCGCGCCTTGCAGTTCGGGCAGCTGATGATCGCCATGACGACCAGGGTAGAGCCGGCCGGAGCCTCGGCCGCCTGGCTACTCCCTCATCCGGCTGAACGCGCGTCTGGCCCCATTCCCCCCGCGACGCGAAGGACGTGCGTCAACCGGTCGATGGACACCACAATGACGTCGCGCTCGACCCGCTCGACGCCCCGCACACGAACGAGGCACATGACTGCAAGGGCACCGTTTCGTGCCCACCTTCGCCGGCGCCGCGACAGCCACCCCGCCTGCTCCCGCACCCGAGCGAGATGGCGATCGTCGTACGTCCGGGTCTTCGTCTCGATCGCAACGGCAATGCCGGTCGGTGCGATCGCCACCGAGTCGATGTCTCCACGGCCGTGCCACCGTAGCGAGTGGCGCAGCCGCCAGCCCTCCGCTTGGAGCGGTGCCAACGCGCGCTGGACGGCGTCCTCAGACCGCGCCCCGACCCGGCTCCGGCGAGCGGGCGAGAACCAGTGGCGCGCGCACAGGCCAAGCGCAGTGGCGACGTGAGGAGGGACCGGCGACCGAGCCTCGCACTCACGCTCGCGGCCCACAGGCCAAGGAGCGCGGCCCCGGCCGCCCCGGTCGCCGCTTCGCCGGCGCGCGAGAGCCGGCGGTACTGCTGGCGCCGCGCATAGTTGACCCGGTGTGCCCTGACGATCAAGGGCCTCCAGCTCCGCGCTTGCGCGCGCTGCGGCGTCCAGCAGCCACTTCGGCTGCTTGCCGGGCTTCAGACGCACCGCTTGACGGATCGCCTCGCGAGCCGTCGAGCCTTGCCGCCAATCGCGCTGCCCAACTCGGCGGGCCAGCCACTCCCAATTCCAGCGAACTCCACGCACGTTGCGAGCGCCATCGCTGGCGCGCGACCTCTACCTGACCCCTCGGGGTCGGCACGCTGACGGTCTCGGAGCGATTTGCGACCGATCTGCCCGCCATCACGCGTCCGCCGCGCTCGGGCACCACCAGAGGTATGTCGAGAGATCGCGCGTGTCGGGATCGTGCCACCCGGGCGCGACGACACCGTCATCAGAGCTGGGGCCGGCGTCGCGACGTGACTCGCAGCCGCTCGCCCAATACCTCAGGACAGAGAGCCATGAGGAACAGCATCGCCCCCGCGATTGTCAGCCTCCGGCCGAGACCCCGCCGATTACGACGACGATGCGCTCGACCGTCTTGCCGACCGGATCGCGGATCGACTCGCTGTGCGACTTGCCGGCCTCGCGTCCGACCCGCCCGGCCCGAGCCGCTCGTGGACGCAGCCGAGATCGCGCGACTGCACGGCAAGACCCGCTCCTGGGTCTACGAGCACGCCGGCGAACTCGGCGCCGTACGTCTTGGCTCGGGCCCTCGACCCCGGCTCGCGTTCTCACCCGCGCGTGTGGCCGAGCAGCTCGACAAGTCGAAGAGCCGGCGTCCATGCCGCTGCCCGAGCCCGCTCCGCCTCGGCGCCGCCGCCAGCGGGCCGGTCGGACCGCGACCGGCGCACCGCTGCTGCATGTGCGGTCCCTCGACGCTTAGCTCCGCTCCTGGCGGTCCCGGCCGGAACCCGTGTCGACCCGCAGCCTACCCTCGGCCCCGAGACCGTGCGAGGAAGCCGCGATATAGCGGGTTCCGCCAGTCCGCCGCGGCGCCGTGACGAACGGAGCCTGCATACTGGTCGGCAACCTCGCTGACCGGATCCGGAAGCCGATGGCACGCCCCGCAACTGGACAAGTAGTCAGGCCGACATCAGGCCAGCCCTGCTTCGCCCTGCGGTTTCGCGCATACGGCAAGCGCGAATACCTGACGCTCGGCAGACCCGAGGATGGCTGGACCCTGGCGATGGCGCAGCGCGAGCTCGCGGTCATTCTTCGCGACGTCGACCTCGGTACCTGGCGGCCTCCGAAGCCAGATCCCGCACCGGCGAAGAACGCCAACCCGACCTTCCACGAGTTCGCGTCCGATTGGTTCGCGGCAAAGCAGCTCGAGATCGAGCACAACACCGCCAGCAGCTACGCGAACGACCTGACCAACCATCTGCTGCCGTTCTTCAAGGACCACCGCATCTCCGAGATCACGATCGCCGAGGTCGACCGCTACCGCCAGAGCAAGGTGCGCGAAGCCGCCGAGATCACCGCCGCCGCCGAGAACGGGACGCCGCAGACGGTCTCCTACGTCGACCGCCTCGGCCGGGCTACCGTCGCCGCGCGCGCCCCCTTTCCGGGCGCTCGATCAACATGCACATCGATCTCCTGGCCCAGATCCTCGCCGTCGCGGTCGACCACGGCCTCATCGACAGCAACCCGGCGGTCGGCAAGCGCCGGCGTCTGAAGCTCTCGAAGCCCCGCCCCGTTCACCTCGACAGCGCCGAGCAGATCGCGATCCTGCTCGAGGCCGCCAGCGAGCTCGACCGCGGCGAAGCCGTCATCGACGTAGCCGACCGCAACGGCCGGACCTGGACCCAGCGCCATCCGGTCCAGACGACCGGCCGCCGCGCGGCCATCGCCATGCTCCTCCTCGGTGGCGGCCGGGCTTCGGCGACCGGCGCGATGCTCTGGCGCGATGTCGACCTCGCCAACGGGCGCTTCGAGGTCGGCCGGGACAAGACCGACGCCGGCATGCGCGAGGTCGACATGCTGCCGCTGCTCCGGGAGATCCTCACCGAGCACAAGGCGGCAGGCGCCGTGCGGGGCCCGACGACCCGTGTTCGTGACCTCGGCCGGCAAGCCCCGCTCACGACACAACATCCGCCAGGACGTCGTCGACGCCGTGGTGGCCCACGCGAACAGGCTGGTCGAGGAGCGCGGCCTACAACCCCTGCCGCTTGGGATCACCGCGCACGACCTCCGGCATACGTTCGCCTCGATCCTGGTGGCGATCGGCAAGGACCCGACGTACGTGATGCAGCAGCTCGGGCACACCGACCCGGCGTTCACGCTGCGGGTCTACGCGCACGTGATGCGCCGGAGCGAGGAGGAGCGAGAGCGACTCAAGGCGCTCGTCGAGGGCCACGTTTGGGCAGTGAATGGGCAGTATGCCCCCGATCCCCCAAGCAGACACAGTCGAGAAGCGATTCCTGACCATTAGAAAAGCCCTGTATTAGCAGGGCTTTCCCAGCAATCGGGGCGCCCGGATTTGAACCGGGGACCTCACCGACCCGAACGGTGCGCGCTACCAGGCTGCGCCACGCCCCGAATGAATCCCAGTATTTCCACAGCCGTGGCCGCCGGGCCGCCCCGAGATCCGCACCCGGCGCGGTGGGTCTCTAGGGCAACAGGCCCTGCACGGTCTGGCCGACCGTCTGCGTGGCCTGACCGGCGGTCTGCGCGACGCCCTGTGTCGCGCTCGACACGGCGGACGTCGCTTCCTGACGCCGGAACTGAGGTGGACGACGTGGCCGGGGTCGTCGCCTGCTGAAGGCTGTTGGCGGTGCCCTGCACCGTGTTGGCAGCTCCCTGGACGGTCTTGGCGCCCCCCTGCACGGTCTTGGAAGCGGTGCTCGTCACGCTCCCCGTCAGCTTGCCCACGGTCCCCCCCGCGCCGGCCACGACTCGCTGGGTGGTCGAGACAACCTGCTGCGTCGCCGAGGCCACCCCGGAGATGACCTGCCTGACCGGTGCGGTCGCTGTCCGCGGCGATGCCGGAGAGCGCGGGCATGCCCGGGGGTGTCCATCCGGTTTACCGCGAACCGCCTCGACGAGGGCGTGGCTCCGGATTCCAGCCCCCGTGATGCCCCTCGCGGTGCGGCCGCCCGGAGCGGAGGGCCGCCCGTTGTCAAGCCACCAATGACCACCGGCCGCCGGCGAGGCGACCCGGCTGCGCCCCGCTGAGCGACGGTCGACCGACGCCGGCAGAGCCGCCCCCGGAATTTGCACGGGGTAACCGACGGACGGCGGGGTGTTCTGGACGGGCCGCCGCCGGGATGCCCGGCGTTGACCGAGAGGGGCGATGGCGTTGCGGAGAAGAGCCGACCGACACGACGCCGGCGATCGCCAGCGCGGCCGCGAGGCCCACGGCCGCCGGGTGGAACCAGAGCGCCAGCGGGCCGGGCCGCCCGGCCTTCCTCGGGTGCAGCGCCGGCGCATTCTGAACCGCCGCAGCCCGTGAAGACTGGTGGAGAAGCCAGCGGGGGATAGCCGGGGCCGGATCCCGCCCCCACGCCTGGCCGCCCGAGCCAGCGGAGCCTACGCCGCCAAGCGGAAAACGGGAGCAGCGCGGCGATCTTGAGCCGGGTGCTGCGCGAGCCTGGACCAGCGCCTGGTCGACCCCGGCCAGGAGGGCGACATGGCGACAGGGGGGCTGGCAGTGGGAGAGGTGGCGGGCGAAGCAGGCGGCGGTCGCGCAGGCCCGAGAGCACGGGCGGAGGCGAGCGATCCCCGCCCCCGATCGCCGAGCTGAACCTGCTCGCAGCGGCGCCCGCTGGCCAGGTCCTTGATACTCCTCGGTCAGCTTCCGGCGGGCGCGGAACAAGGCCGCTCTCGACCATCTGCCCAGGTTCATGTCGAGCACGCTCGACCGATCTCGTCGTCGAGGAGAGTCCCTCAAACTCGCGCAGCACCAGGAAGCCGGTGGTGGGTGTCCGACAGGCCGCCGAACGCGCCCCGCAGGTCATCCATGTGCTGCTTGCTCTCGACGGCGGCCGTCTGGCGTCGGGACCGCCGACGGGCACAGGCCCCAGGCCGCTCCCCGGAGGGGTCCGCGTCGAGAGTCGAGCAGAACCTCGCGGGAGCGGCTTGACCGCGCCGGAACTCGTCGATGCACGCGTTCTTGGCGATCTCGTAGATCCACGGCTTGAACGCGATCTACTCTCCTGGTCGCCCCGCCCGGAGGCGCCACGGCAGCGCCGAGATGAAGACGTCCTGGGCGATGTCCTCCGCCCGCCCATGATCGTGCACCCCGACGGCTCAGGATGAAGGCGAAGATCCGTTCCCCGCTAGCGCGCATACAGCGGCCTCGAACGCCCGGTTATCGCCGGCGCCGAGTCGCCACGACGAGTGCCGGCTCGTCATGGAGGCCGAGCTCGAGGTAGGAACTCAGCGCAACTGCCATGCAATCCTGCTCTGAGCCGGTGGGGACGGGACGGGGGGACCACGGCCAAACCAGTCGACTGAACGCCTAGCGTTCCAGTCGACCACGTCTGTCCAGTAGCAAGGCCATTGTTCCCGGAACTAAAAAGTTCATAAACAGGGTCGGATTGCGGGAGAAATTGCGTTCTATGCGGACTGTTTTTCCGTCCAGCGCCATTGTCAGCGTCCGGTCCGAAGAGGCATACTTTGTTGACCATGTAGTGACCGTCAAAAGGAGAGAACAAGACCGATGGCGAATCACCTGACGCCCACCGAGCTTGCACGGGAAGACTGGGTTGGACCGGCGAGACGTAATCGTCAAGTGCTGCGAGATGGGCGTCCCCATTTTCAACGGTCGCATCGACAAGACTCTGTTCCTCTCTAGCCTCCGCGAGACCAGCCCCTCGCCCAAGCCGCAGGTATCATTTCAAGCCGCCGGCGCGTAGCCGCGGCGACCCGCAGAGGTCCGCCCACGCCGGCGCGTAGAATAAAACCGACAGGCGACTGACACCCCGAGGCTCGCGCCCCCCCACACCCGCGCAAGCCCTGCCCATTTCGGAGGGACGCCTCCTACTGATTGCGCCGACTGGCGCAGCAGTGTTGAGGTGGTCTGTTCGAGGATCTTGCGCCAGGCCCGGGTCGGCTCGCGTTCGGCCTCGAAGTGCTTGACGACGTTGCGTACCCGGGTCGCCGAGATGTCGATCCCGTGCCTGGCACAGATGCGCTTGTAGCGCGGGTGAGTCGTTGGCCAGCTTGAGCGTCACCGACTGGAACCCGTGCCGCGCGATGTCGACCCGCGAGGTGAAGTTCATGACGCTCGTCTGGAACATCAGCTCGTCGCTGGCCTCCGGCTCAATCAGGATGATGTCGACACCCGGGTAGCGCTCCTCCCACTCGCCGCGCGAGCTCGTGCAGCCGCTGATGCGCGATGGAGCTTGAACGCCTGATAGCCGATGTGGGGGGAAGCCCATGTCCGAAACGCGCCGGGGGTCGCGATCCCGTAGAGCGTCGGGATCTGCTGCTCGAAGT
>CAWEQQ010000028.1:0-39817 GCA_963811155.1 uncultured Solirubrobacterales bacterium | reverse complement strand
CTCCAGCGTCAGGAAGCCGTGCGCGGCGGTGACCAACGCCGTGTGGTGATACCAACCGAGCCAGGACCGCCCTTCGTAATGGTCGAGCCCGAGCTCGCCCTTGAGCTGTTTGTAATCCAGCTCAATCTTCCAGCGCAGCCTGGCCAGGCGCGCGAGCCGTTCGGGCGGCGCGTCGGCGGGCAGGTTGCTGATCCAGTAGTCCAGCGGCTGATCGGCACCCTCGGGCCATTCGGCGATCAGCCATTCCTCGCGCGGGGGGCCGCTGTGGCCAGAGACCTCGTGGGCAGCGCGGACACGCACGAAGATGAACTGCGAGGTCATCGGCTCGCCGTCGGGCCCGTCACGAAAGCTGACCGTTCGTGCCGCCTTTTGGCCCAGACGGGCGATCAGCGCCTTGATCGCCTCGGGCTCGCGATCGGCCCGTGCGCGGCTGGGCGCCCGGCCCTTGCTGCTGGTGCGCGGCAGGACGGCAAACGTCGTCTCGGGTGCGTACACCGCCGTATCGGCCCCAATTGCGAGCACGTACTCGCGGCCCTCGTTGTGCAGACGCTCGCGCAACGCGGTGTTATCGCCATAGGCCTCATCGCCCAACACCGGCGCCGACGCGATCCCCCAGCCCACCGCCTGCTCGACCAGATCCACCCCCAGCTCCGGCTTGGTGCGGAACTGCACATCAACGGGAATCTTCGCCTTGCGCCGACGCTCGGAATCCTCACACCACTCCTCGGGCAGATACAACGCCCACCCCAACGGCACTGTCCCGGTGGCGCCGTCGGCGTCAGCGACACGCCGAGCTGACAGTTACCGATCTTCCCCAGCGTCCCCGAGTACTGGCGCTTGACCCCCGGCGAATGCTTGCCGTCCTTCACGAACCCCGTGTCATCGAGCACCCACGCCTGCACATCGATCGCCGGCACCACCCGCTCAGCGACCGCCTTCAAAACCAGCGCCGGATCCCACGGGCTGACAGCCAGGAATTGCTGCATGCTCTGATAGTCAGCCTCCTCACCCAGCCGCGCGACCATCGGCTCCAACGACTTGCGCGGGCCCTGCTCGATCAACCCCCGCAAGTACAGGCCACCGTTGACCATCTGCACCGGCAGCTTCATCGCCCCAGCCAGCACCTCGCTCCCGAACGCCTCCAACCGCTCCCTTGTCACGGAAGGCACATCCACCCGCTCGCTCCCATCCGCCTGCGCTTCGCTCACTGCGCCCATCATTCCCTCCTCGCGTCGGCAACACAAACGCAAGAAGGGTTCGCCGCCAACCCGGCGAACTCCTACAACATGGCTAACAAAGCACTACTATGCGGTTCGTACGCAATCCGTCCGCACGCGGTCACGATCCGCCATAGAGGCACTCTTTGAACACAACTTCATACTCCCGTAGGTACGCTCGGGCAGGTCTTCCCTTGCACTCGGCGTCGAGTAATCCCTCCTGCTTACATCGCTCGCGTTCCCTCACCTCGCAGTCTCGCGCAGGCGCATCCGCAATTTCTCGGCACAGCGCTTCGCGGCCGGACGCCATCCCTACCTGTGCCTCGAGCCACCGCTCACGTAGGCCCCACCACAGTCACAGCGTCAGCACGCGGACCGGGTGGCGGGAACTCGGACGCCATTTCGCGGACCTCCCGCCGGATCCGGACAAGCTGCTCTTCGTCTTCCGCCGCGGCTGCGCGTACACCCTCGTCGATCCATCGCGCAGTTTCTTTCATTTCGGCCGTACCCATACCCCGGGTCGTCACAGCAGGCGTCCCGAGTCGCAGTCCGGACGGATCCAGTGGCTTCCGAGGGTCAAACGGCACAGCGTTGCGATTGCATACAAGCCCTGCACGGTCAAGTGCCTCAGCGACCGGTCCTCCGCTTGCACCCCGGTTCCGCAGGTCAACGAGGATCAGGTGGTTGTCTGTTCCCCAGACACTAGGTCGAATCCTCTCTCGAGGAGACCCGTCGCTAGCGCCTGTGCGTTCGCCACAATGGTTCTCGCGTATGTGCCAAATGACTCCTCCGATGCCTCGTTTAGTGCAACAGCGATGCCAGTCGTTTCATCATGCGGTCCACCCTGCAATCCTGGGAACACAGCCCGATCCAGAGCGACACGATGGTCGCCGTTGCTCAGAATCATGGCGCCCCGCGGCCCGCGCAGTGTCTTATGCGTGGTCGTAGTGATCACCGGCGCGTGGGGCACTGGTGACGGATGGACCCCGCCGACAATGAGTCCGGCAATGTGCGCGACGTCAGCGACTAGGACGGCACCCACCTCGGCGGCAATCTCCGCAAAGCCGGCGAAGTCGATTACACGTGGAATCGCAGTACCCCCGCACCAGAGTAGCTTAGGTCTCTCGCGTCGGGCCAGGTCACGGACCTCATCCAGATCTACTGTACCTGTATCCTGGCGGACGCCATATGAATAGAGCGAAACCACCTGCCGGTAACCGACACATTCCAACCGTGAGATAAATGCCCGCCGGCGGGTAAGCACATACCCATAATGGTGTCGCCCGGATCGCAGAATGCAAGATATACTGCGAGGTTTGCTGGCAAGCCCGAGTAGGGTTGGACGTTGGCGTGCTGAACACGGAAAAGTGTGCAGGCGCGCTCGATCGCAATCTTCTCGACTTGATCAACGACTTGCTGTCCTTCGTAGTATCGCCGCCCGGGATATCCCTCCGAGTACTTGTTGCAAAGGACCGATCCACTAGCTTCAAGCACGGCGCGAGACGCATAGTTCTCTGACGGAATTAGACACAACGTCTCGGCCTGGCGGCGCTCCTCCTCCGCGACTAGCCTGGCGATGACCGGGTCGCGGTCGGCCAAATTTACGTCGTCCAATTGGCGGCCCACGTCTTCTAGGCTATCATGTCCCACGGATGCTAGCCACGATTCGGCGCTAACAGCCGCCGACTCGAGGTATAGGCATGAACTTCCACATGAGCCGAGTGCACTCGCTTTTCTTGGTGATCCACCCGGTGCTGCTGAAAAGTTGCCGCGGAAAAAGCAGACCCTCGAGCCCGTGCATCTCGGCTGAGTAGCGCGAAAACTGATCGCCCGCTTCGGTGCGCTCGAACCGCTGCGTTAAGTGCGTTCTGCCCATGGACAAGCCAACCCCAGGCCTCGTCCATCTCGTTCTCACGAAAGGCGATCCACATGTTCAGCCGACTCTTCAAGCCGTCGGCGAAGCACTCGCCCATGAGGAGGCGCGCCGCTGCATTCTCGTCGCCGTCGCTGCTCGCCGAACGCTTGAGATTCACCGCAATCTCCTCTAATTCGCCGAACGCGACAGCAGCCGCCCGTTGAAGCGACAGGGCGCGACTGGGATACAGCGCCACCCCGTGCTCGTCCAGTGCAGCAGCCAACGCATCATCGAACTCGCGCACCGCAGGATGGCAGAAGGGCGACGGATCAGTCGCCATCGCGCAGTACCTCCTCAACAGCAGGGAGGAGCTTGGTGACCCCTTCGGCGTCGCCCTCGTAGGTGATCCGCTTTGACGTTCGATCGCCATCTGTTTCGACGACTACCTCGAGTCGAACCTTGTGTCGGCCCTGCAAGCGTCCGAAGAGCTCGGAGACGTAGTTCGTGACGACGCCCAGCGCAACGGTGATCGCGGCTGAGTTTCCGGAAGCGTAGAGACCGCTGACGAAGATGGTGGGTGCAATCCGGTCGGCCGCGTGCTCGGCAACGGACGGGAACGGCTCCTCCGGCGTATCGAAGCGCAGCTCGGATACCCCGGCTTGACGCCAGAGCTGATGGATCGTGGCCGCGGTCGACTCGTCAAGCAGTTCGCCGCGACCGCCGGCCGAGTCGAAGTTTCTGGGTAGCAACGCGATGGTTGTCGGTGCCGGAAGCCCCAGCTCCGTCGCACGCGCAGCTACTGGGACGTAGTCCGTTACGCTGATCTCGTCTGGCACGGCATACACGTTAACCAGGTCTTGGGAGCCGACCACTCTCCAGTCGTGCGACTTGGGCGTAATCGATGAGCCGAGCCCGTGAGGGACGGTGGTGATCCGAGAATCCCGCCAGCGGTCGACGCCGCCGGCAGAACCGCCGGGTTGGCTGAGGCGTGCATTTCGCAAACGATCGCTTTCGACCCGGGAGCGGCCACGGAGCCCACGACTGCCTTGGCGACGCTTCAATCGCCCGGACCGCCGGCCCTGGGCGAACGCAACCGTAAACGCGCTCGTCCGGGACCACCGCCGGCCGCACGATCGGATCGCGCCGAACCGCACGCGCCCAGGCGTCGACACGCCGGCGGCTGTTTTCCCACATCGAGGGGGCAGTCATCTGGAGGCGGCGCCGCTACGGGCGTGCTCGCTCCGGGACAACCTCGGTCGAGCGGTCCGCCGGCAACTCCCATGACTCCATCCGTGTAGACGGAGGGGAGCCACGCCTCACGTGCGGTTCCGATCGCCCATTGCGGATCGCCGCGACGACATCGGCAACGGTCGCACGCTCAGTGCGGCGGCCATCGTGGTGGGCCTCCTTCTTGTCCGACTGGCGGTTGAGCTAACGAGCATGAGCGCCACGGCGGTCGGAACCACCTCAGCGGCTCGTACGCCCCTTCTACCGGCACGGCCGGCCCTGCAGTCCGGGCCGCCTACGATACGGAGACGAGATGAGTGCAGAGAGTGGTGATCGGGACCGTCGACGCCCGGCGCCCCGATGAGCGGCGGCCGGCGCCGACGCGAGAGCCTGCGAGCGGCCGCTCCGCGGTGCCGGTTCATCACCGTCAGTGCCACGGTCGCAGACGTCGCTGAGGGCGATGGAGGCCAGGAGGAGAGTTTGAGCGAGCCATTGCCGACGCCGAGCGTCGTGGGCCGTCGGCCGGCGTCGATCCCCGAGTTCACCAGGCGATGATCGACGCCATGCGCAGCGAGGTTGAAATTCTGGCCGAGGAGGCCGGGGACTGAGGCTTCATGGAGCCGAGATCCGTCCCGTGCTACGTGGCACACCTCGCGGACTGGACGCATCGGGTTGCAGGAGCCTCGTGAGCCGATCAACGGCGTCCTGGTCGAGGATGAGCTGATAGCCCAGGCGATGCGGCCGCGTCTGGATCTCGCATCCGGTTGCCTGGGCAAGGAGGTCGTGAAGCCGAGCGGCGGCCGCCACCTGATCGGGATGGGGGTCGGAGGCGCGAGGGCGTGGCTCCGCTCCTCGGGCGATCTCGGCTTCGAGCGCCCTGACCGACCACCCGTGTTGGGCCGCGCGGCGCGCGAGCAAGCGCCGCCGGCAGTGGTCGGGTTCGGTCAGGAGCGCCTTGCCGTGGCCCTTTGAGAGTTCGCCGGCGTCGATGAGTTCGATCGCTTCGTCGGGTAGGTCGAGCAGGCGGATCGTGTGGGCGAGGTCGCTGCGGCTGCGGCCGAGTCGCCGCGCCAAGATGGCCGCGGTGACGCCGAACTCGTTCAGGAGCGCGGCGATCGTACGCGCTTCTTCGATCACGCCCAGGTCCTCGCGGGCCACGTTCTCGATCAGCGCGAGCTCAACGGATTGCCCCGCGTCGACAGGCTGCGCGATGAGTGTCGGGATCGTTGCGATGCCGGCGATCCTGGACGCTCGCCAGCGGCGTTCGCCCGCGATCAGCTCGTACCCGCCGGCCGTCCGCGGCTGGACGATGACCGGCT
Organism: uncultured Solirubrobacterales bacterium; assembly: GCA_963811155.1. Taxonomy (GTDB): domain Bacteria; phylum Actinomycetota; class Thermoleophilia; order Solirubrobacterales; family Solirubrobacteraceae; genus Palsa-465. The sequence continues at coordinate 34,199 of CAWEQQ010000028.1, read as the reverse complement.
GCAACACGCCGCGCTCCCGGATCGAGTCCGCCAGCGCCGTGAGCGAAGCGTCGTCGAAGTGCTTGCGCGGCTGGGACGGGTTGGGATGGATCTCGTTCAGTGCGATATCGCAGAGCCGACCGCTCGAACCGTCCGGCGAACCGAGCTGTGCCACGTGGCACGCGTCGCCGGCGACCGGGTCGTCGATCCGCAGTGCTCGTCTTGCCTGCGGACTCATCGTGCGTTCACCGCCGCGAGCTGCTCGGCCAGATGGCGATACGCGATGGCCGGTGAGCTGTCGGGATCGCTGACTGCGAGCGGCACCCGGTCGGCGGCCGCCCGGGCGAACAGCGCCGAACGCGCGGGGATCCTCGCCGCTGGCACCAGCCCCTCACACGCGAGCGCGTCCTCGATCGCGCGGCTGCTGATCCGCCACGGCTGCCAGCGCGTCAGCACAGCGACCAGCTCGGGCGCCGGCGAGCCGAGGCGCTCGGCGAGCCGCCCCAGCGTCCGACGCAGCTCGCGGATCCCGTGGAGCGACGCGTCGTCCTCGGCGCTGACCGGCGCGACCACCAGCTCGGCGACGACGAGCGCGTTGACCGTCAGCAGCCCGAGGTTCGGCGGCGTGTCGATCACGATGTCGTCGTAGTCGCCGAGCACGGGTTCGAGCGCGTCGCGCAGGAATCGCTCGCGGCCGAGCTCGCCGACCAGGCTCATCTCGATCCCGGCGAGCGCCGGCGCGGCGGCGATGAAGTCGACGCCGTGGACGTCGCAGACGATCGCGTCCGCGGCCGCCGCGCGGCCGGCGAGCACGTCGACCAGGTTCACGCCGAGCGATCGCTCCTCGACACCCGATCTGGCGCGTGAGCGCGAACTGCGGGTCGGCATCGACGACGAGCACCCGGCGGCCGTGGCGTGCGAGCAGCACGCCGAGGTTCGCGGCGGTCGTGGTCTTTCCGACGCCGCCCTTCTGGTTGCTGATCGTGACTACGGTCATCCTGCTGCCTCCTTCTGGTTGTTTGGGAACGTCGATCTGCTCGGCGCCTCGGCGCCGAGGGCACAAAGCTCCGGCGGGTCGGCGAACCGCATCTCGCGGCCGACGGACGACGCGCACGTCGCGAGCACCCGGCCGAAGCGCTCGCGCGTCCACCCGGCGGTCGCGGGCGGCGCAGCAAGGACCAGCCTGCGATCGCTGTCGATCGCGATCAGCTCGACCGGCTCGAGCCAGATGTCGAACTGGCTCTCCCCGAGCTTGCGCCTTGAGCAGTTCGCGGATCTGCTGCCAGTCGCCGCCGATCCTCAGCCGTGGGAATTCCGAGGCCTCGACGGACGGCATCGAGGTCGACGGGGACCATGCGTCGTCTCCGCCGCCCGCGGTCGGTGATGAAGGTCTGCTCGATCATCATCGAGCGAGCTGACCGCCCCCCTGCAAGGGGGGTTGGGGGGTCTTCTGGGATTCTGGGGTTCTGGGGTTCCCTTCCCGCGCGCGCGTTGGCTGCCGGGTTTTCTGCCGGGTTTTCCGCCCCCGTTTCTGCCGGGTTTTCGGCCGGCTGCGCGTCGAAAAGTGTCCTGTCCTGACCGCCCTTTGCGCCCGAAACCCCGGGCACGACAGGACAGTTCTGCTCGGAAACCGTCCTGTCCTGACCCCCGTTTGGTTCGGAAACACCGGTCAGCGCAGGACGGTTTTCAGCACCGGCGGCCGGGCCGCCGTCGCCATCACGCCGCCCGACTGAATCCGCCAGAGCGCTGCCGTCAGCGTCGATCTCGTCCGCAGCCGGCCCGGCGACGGCGGCGAGCAGCGGCCGCGCCCCTGCGGGCGGCGCCACGCGCCGCGGCGGCCGCCCGGTCCCGCGTCGCGGCCGCGATCACCGCCGGGCGGACGGACCTCCCAGACGTTCGTGTTCCCGCGCCCGCACGCGCGGTGGACCAGGACCAGCTCGCCGGACTCGAGCAGCTCCTTGCGCGCCCGGCGGTAGGTGTGATCGTCCACGCCCTGCGGCCGCACACAGCTCCACGCCCGACAGGCCCCGCACGATGCCGGACTCGTCGGCGAGCGCGGCCATGGCCGCCAGCACCAGCCGCGCAGGCCCGCGGGCCCGGCTGCGCGACAGGACCGCCTCGAACAGCTCCGCGTTGATCTCCCCCTCCCACCACGGCCCCTCCGTCGACGAACGGCAGCGCCACCGTGCTCGCGCGCCCGCGCCCCGACGCGGCCTCCTCGACGACCACCAGCCCACGCCGGACGAGGCGGTCGCGGTCGTACAGGTAGCGGCTGCGGCTCAGGCCCGCACGCGCGGCGGCCGCCGGCGCGCCCGGCCACGCACGGTTGTCGCTGCCGGCGAAGCTGGCCAGCGAGAAGGCCACCAGCCGCTCGCCCGGACGGCAGGTCGTCGCGCGCGAGTGCAGCAGCGATCGCCTCCCGGCTCACGGTCGCACTCCCTCGCCAGACCGATCACTCGAGAGCGAGCGGTCGCCGGCAGTAGCGAGCGCGGCAACGGCGCGCCGGCGGATTCCGTCCCCAGCGGCGGTACACTGCGCAGCGAGCTTTCAACTTCTGCATGACCACGGAACGCCGGGCTGCCACCCGGCGCTTCGCGTTTAAGGCGGACCATCACGGCGGCCCCCTTGGCCGGACTTCGGCACGCCGGCCTCGACGTGCCGCGGTTACGCCTAACGACGGATCCCGGCCGTCGCCGAACCGCGCTACCGCCCCCGAACCCCAGCGCTCCTCGGGACCGCCCGGCGGTGGCACGCAGGACGGCGCCAAGCGCGCCGATGCAGAGAACGGGTCACCGGCTGGCGGGACCCGCGGAATCGACCAGACTGCCGGCCGATTCGCCTCGACGACCGACGCTCGCGGCGTAACGAAGTGGACGCTCCGTGGACGTGAGTTGCGCCCACGTTGCGCCAAGCGGCTACGGAGAGCGCCGACCTTTGCGCTTTTCCCTGCAAATCGCCCGAAAGCCCTCTGACGGACTCGAACCGTCGACCCCTTCCTTACCATGGAAGTGCTCTACCAGCTGAGCTAAGAGGGCGCTTGCAGGGATTTCCGGGCTTTTCGGCCTCCGCTGGCCTGTTTCGGGCTGCATGGGGGCTGCAAAATCTCGGTCGGCCGCTGCTGCAGGCAAGCGTAGCCGACGTTCGCGCCGCGCGACAGGACTCCGGGTGACGAGCTCGAACACCGCGCTCACGCAGCCCGCAGCTGTCGACGCCTACCGGCCGGAGCGAGCGCCCGGGCACAAACCCGCTCCTCTGCCACCGGCTTGGGGCCCTCATCTTCGAGGTCCTCGGGAGCCGTAGCCCTCGATTTCGCCGAGGTCGACGGGGACGTCGCAGTTGGCCTCGCGGGCGGCCTGCTCGGCGGCAAGGTCGAGGCGCTCGAGCTCGAGCTCAATGCGGCTGGTGGGGCGGACGGTCTTGAGCCGCTGGATCTCACGGCCTGTGTCGCGGCTGGTCTTGGGGTACGTGAAGGTCTGGCCAGTGCGGTTGGCGAGCGCTCGAAGGTACTTGAGCTGCCTGGCGCTTGGGGACTTTGGGGTCATGCTGGCCTCCTGGTATGGGGTGGTGGGCATGCCCCAGCGAGGGCCACGGCCGGCGCCGCGCTGTCAAGCATCTGAACCGGACTCCCGCCGTACGCCGTCCCCCGGGTCTCTGCTATCAGTTGTGCGATTTCCTCGTGATCCCGGGGGACGGTGGGCCCTTCAGGTGCTTCTATGCGAAATCGGGCGTCATCTGAAGTTGGTCGCTGACGGTCAAGGCACTCAGGGATGAGCAGGCCGTTCCGGTTCGCATAACTGGGCCTCCTGGGGCGGGGTGCGGGCATGCCCCAGCCGAACAACGCCGGTGATGGCTGTCAGGGGAGCCCGGTCAGGGGAGCCCTGTCAGGGGAGCGCCGCAAGGCGCGGGCCGAAGGCCCGACCTTGACGGCCGGCAGCGGCGTTGTAGGCGTGTAGGGGCTTCCCGCACCCCGCCGCGAGAGGCCTTGAGCATCCGTCCGGTAGCTGCGAAGGCACTCAGCGACGAGCTGGGCGGACTGGGTCGGATAACGACCTCGGGCGATCGGCCGGGGCTCCGCTAGCAACTGCGCTTGTTTCGGTCATGCTTCTCAGGCGAGGAGCAGGTCGCGCTGCGCGTCGTGCCCTGAGTTCTATTCTGGTTGCACCACGCGTCGCGCGCCGGTCAGCGACCGATGCTCGGCGTGCTCGTAATGCACCAAACCAAGTCAGGCGTCTCGGCGAATCCGCCGACGTGCCCACTTCGGTGTCGATGCGGGTAGCGGGCGGTAGTCGACCGGTCGCGGCTTGTCGCTCAGCGGTCAACGTTGCCGCGCGGCCAATGGGCCAGGGGTGCTATGACTCGGTTCCGGGGCGAATGACGCCGGTTTCGTAGGCGAGTACGACAGCTTGCACGCGGTCTCGGAGTCCGAGCTTGTCGAGTACTCGCGCCACGTGTGTCTTGATCGTGGTGTTCGAGACGACCAGCTGTTCGGCGATCTCGGCGTTGGATAGGCCGCGTGCGATGAGCTGGAGGATTTCGAGCTCGCGTGGGGTGAGCTCCTCGAGGCCGGGCGGTGGCTGCGGCGGGCGGGGGTGGTCACGAACGAACGATGCAATCAGCCGTCGGGTGACCGACGGCGAGAGTAACGAGTCGCCGCGGGAGATGATGTGTATTCCTGCGAGTAGGTCTTCGGGTGCGACGTCCTTGAGCAGGAAGCCGCTGGCACCGGCGACGAGTGCGTCGAAGACGTACTCGTCGAGGTCAAAGGTGGTGAGCATCAGTACGTGTGGTGAGTCGTTGCCGGCCACGATCCTGCGGGTCGCTTCGAGGCCGTCCATCACGGGCATTCGGATGTCCATCAGCACGATGTCGGGGTGGGTTCGGCGTCCTGCCTCGACGGCCTGCGCGCCGTCGTTGGCCTCGGCGACGACACGTAGGTTCTCGTCTGCTTCGAGGATCATCCGGAAGCCGGCTCGCACCAGTGCTTGGTCGTCGGCGATCAGGACGTCGATGCTCATGCCGGGACCGCCGCCCCGAGCGGCAATCGGGCCTGCAAAGAGAACCCGTCGCTGCCGCCTGGCGGCATGCTCAGGCTGCCGTCGTAGAGTGAGACGCGATGCGAGATGGCCCGCAGCTCTTCGTCGAGGTCAGCGCTCGATCCGTCGCCGTCGATGTCCAGCTCGAGCTCGTGTCGCTGGTAGCGGACGGTCACAACCATGCCGCTGCAGCGGTGGTGAGCTGCGCTGAGTAGCGCGGCTTCGATCACGCGGTAGGCGACGAGGTCGATTCCGGGTGTTAGGTCGATTCGCTCGCCAAGCGTGCGCAGTTCGCACGCGAGTCCGGTCGTGCGTGTGGAGTCGATCAGAGCCGCGAGCCGGTCCAGCCCGGGTTGGGGGGCGAGCGCGCGCGGGTCGTCGTCCTTGCGCAGCATGCCGAGCAGGCGGCGGAGATCGGCGAGCGCCTCGCGGCCGGTGTGCTCGACGTTGAGGATCGAGTCGCGCGCGCGGTCGGGGTCGCTGCCGAGGAGCTGTCTCGCGCCACCGGCCTGGATCACCATCGCGCTGACGCTGTGAGCGATGATGTCCTGCAGTTCGCTCCCGATCCTCGCCCGTTCCTCGGCGATCGCGGCGGACTCGTGTCCGGCCTGCTCGGCGGCGGCTTGCGTCGCGAGCTCACGAAATGCTGACGCGCGGTGTCTGCGTTCGCGGACCAGTCGTCCGGCGAACCACGCCGGGAAGATCAGCATGCTCGCGTAGAAGAGAACGTACGCGGTGTCGCCAAGCCCGCTTGGCGGGCCGCCGTCGAACGGCAGGAATTCGTTGGCTCCTAGTAGGCAGCATGCGAGCAGCAAGGTTCTGACGCTGCGGCGCGCGTCGAGCCAGGCGCCCGCGGAGTAGCTGAGCGCGAGCACCGGGACGGTGTCGCCGCCCAGGTTCTGCAGCAGCGCACCAGCGAAGATCGTCTGGATCACGGCGACCGACAGGCAGAACAGCAGCGCGAAGCTCGGTGAGCGGCGGCGGAAGGCGATCGGCGCGGCGTAGAACACGGACGCAATCGCTGTGACAAGCCGTTGCGAGTCAGGGATCCCACGATTGAGCCACGCCTCGAGCTCGAGCTCGAGGATCATCGCCACGGCAAAGATCGCGTCGACGCGCATCGGGCCCAGACGGGCAGCTCGCTCGCGCAGCAGCCTCATGTCACGAGCTCCGGAGTCAGCGGGAGCCGGGCACGTACCGTGAACCCGCCGCCGGGGCTGGCGCCGGCGTGGATGCTGCCGCCGTGAAGCCCGGCGCGCTCCCGCATGCCGGCGATCCCATGCCCGCCCGATGCGCCGTTGACCGTGCCCGGGCCGCGACCGTCGTCTGAGATCTCGAGCTCGAGCACGTCCAGTCGCCATCGGACGCGAACCTCCGCTCGGGCCGGGGTCGCATGCTTGATCACATTCGTGAGCGCCTCCTGCACGATCCTGTACGCGCACAGGTCAAGCGCTGGCGTCACCGCCGCCGGCTCGCCGTCGACGCGCAGATCGGCAGCCAGACCAGACGCGCGCGTCCGCGCCAGCAACTCGTCGATGTCCGCGAGCCCCGGCTGCGGGGCCAACGCCCGAGGGTCAGCATCGCCGTCCAGGACCCCCAACAGCCTTCGCGTCTCCGCCAGCGCCTCGCGACCCGCACGCTCGACGGACCGCAGCGAGGCCTCAGCACGCTCCGGCGAGGAGTCCATCACCATCCGCGCACCGCCGGCCTGGATCACCATCACCGACACGCTGTGCGCGATCACGTCGTGCAACTCCCGCGCGATCCGCGCCCGCTCACCGTGGGCCGCCGTACGAGCTTGCAGATCTCGCCCAGCGTCGAGCCGCTCCGCGAGCTCCCGATACCCACGCTCGCGAACGGCACGCTCACGTACCGTGCGACCGAGCGCCCACGGCAACAAAACGCCGAACACCTCCAGGGCCGCCACACTCGAGATTCCCCCGCCGGGTTTGGTCAGCGCACCGATCGACGTCAGCATGACCGCGAACCCGAGCACCCACCGGGACTTCGGCTCGGGCGCGAACGCGCCCAGCCCGTAGAACACGAGCAGAACGGCCAGACTCGCAGCTATAGGCGACTTGTGACCATCTGCGAGCGCTGCCTGGACCGCCAAAAGCGTCACGATCACGAGCGCCGCCTCGAGCGGCCGGCGGCGGCGGACACCACGCCCCATCCCAGCGACGCTTGCCCAAGTCAACCAGCTACCGGCACACACTGGTCACAAAGGGAGCAAGCAGACATGCGCAAACTAATCGTCATAGCCACCGCCACGGCGGCAGCCGCCGCACTCGCGGTCGCGAATCTCGCGACGGCGACGACCCCCACCAAGACGGAGACCTTCACCGCCATCACGACCAACCCCGGCTCAGGCGTGGCGAGCCTGATCGCCACCGGAGGCTTCACGGCCGGAGGGACAATGCTGGTAGACGGGAAGCGCAAGGTGACCTTCCGCTTCGCCGGTGGCAAGTTCACGCTGGTGATTGTCACCAAGGGCTCTAAGCACCAGAGCCTGAACCTCGCCACCTGCCTCTACACGAAGACCGGCTCCGCCAGCTACACGCTGGCCGACGGCACCGGGGTGTACAAGGGAATCAGCGGATCGGGCAAGGTCAGCGACAGCTTGCGCGCCGTCTACCCGCTCGTCAAAGGCAAGTGCCCGTCAAGCGACCTACCCGGGTCGAGCGGCACCCCGACCGCGATCCAGTACCTGCAGACCGCGAGCGGACCCGTCTCACTCCCATAGCCGCCGATCGGCGCACGACACGACCAGCCTGCATCCCGGATTTCGCGCGAGGTTGCTGCCCCACAGCCAACCCGCGGCAACAACCTCGCGCGCGAACGGGCAACCCCTCAGCCACACCAAGCGGCCTGCGCCCCGGGACGACAGCCGTAGTCCTTGGAACAACCGGACCCGGCTTCATCTGAAGACCGGCGCCTGAGTGCGCCGAGTTCGGACCTGTCGTGCGCAAAAACCGCGCATCTGAAGCGGCTGCTTCTGATGGTTCGTTGCGGGCGGCGATCGGGGCTGCCAGTCGCGTCTGATCCGAAGCCCGCCGCCTGTCAAGACCGTGATCCGGCCGGATCTAACTGCGGCTCGGGCGCCGCATCCGTTGTCTTTGCCGGCAGCTTTACAGCTGGCTATCTGTACGTCTACGTGTCTGTGTACCTGGCCGTCTTTACATACATCGTTATGGACGGACGTGGCGATGCTCATGCGAGCCTCCTCTGGTTGAACGTGGGTGACCTAGCTGGAACGACCGGTGGCGCCGCGACGCAGCGCCCGCCACGGGATAGTGCGCCGAGAAGCTCCGGCGGCTCGCGGCCGACCCACCTGCGTCTCGCGTTGGGCGCTCGTGACCAACCTGCCGACCCTCGAAATGACCCGCATTTGCAGGCAATCCGACCGCCTCCCGGCCAAACCAACGCCACGCTCAAAGCCCGGGAGAGCATCCTTACCATGGAAGTGCTCCACCAGCTGAGCTAAGAGGGCGCTTGTGTATCGCTTCGGCGCGGCCCACGGCTAGCCTCCGTGGGAGCCCCGCAGCAGCGACATCCGTGTCGGCGGCGATCCTGTGCGATCGGGCTGCCGCTGGTGCCGGCGGAGCCGATCTCGAGATGCGGGCCTGTCGACTGCATCTAGAGGAGATGGGTACGCAACGTCGACGGGCGGTCGCGGGAACGGTCTGGCAACGGCTTGTGATTAGCCGCGCGAGACCACCGCCACGCGCAGCTCGCGCGGCGCTCCATCGGCCCGCAGCCGCTTGCGCCTCCCGATCTCGAGGCCCTCGAGAGGGATGCGGGCAAGCGCGCTTTCGGACACGAGCACCTGATCCGCCTTCGCAGCATCGGCGACGCGCGCTGCGATGTTGACGTCCACCCCCAGGTAGTCGCCGCCGAGGCGGCGCGGCCGGCCCCAGTGGACGCCGGCGCGCAACCGCGGCCGGTATCCGTCGATCTGCACCTGTTGCAGAGCGGCCTGGGCGTCGAGAGCCGCGCCGACCGCCGCCTGTGCGCTGAGGAAGGTCGCCATCAAGCCGTCGCCGAGCCGCTTGACAATCCGGCCGTCGTGGTCCAGCAGCGCAGCCTCGACAACCGCGCCAACGGCCCGGAGCAGGTCGAGCACGGCGCCGTCGCCTGCCTCGAGCGCCCACGAGGAGAACCCGACGAGATCGGTGAACAGGATCGCCAGTTCGAGCTCACCCCGGCCGCGACCGGTGGCCTCGGAGAGCGACTGCCAGACCTGCAGGCCGGCGAGCCCAAGCTCGTGCAGGATGCTGTCGCGCCGGGGCGCCAGCGCGGAGACGCTCCGGGCGAGGACCTCCACCGGCGCCGCGCCGGCGGTCGACAGCCCATCGCCAAACCTCTCGTCTCCGGGCAACTGCCGCCGCAGGCGCCGGGTCGCCGCAAGCAGCGCAGGCTGCGTGTCGAGCCGCTCTGCGGCGGCGCGCAGCCTGGCGACGCGATCCGCGCCGTCCGTCTTCGATTGCTGGCGCTTCGCGTCGTCGTCGGGCATCACGCCCGAGGATAGTGGGGGCGATTTGGAACCTACGCCGCCTCGCGCGCGCGGCCGCGACATGTTGTTCGGGACACCGGGTGCAGTGCCGGCCAGTCCTCCGATCACGACGCACTGCACCTGATGTCGAGCGAGCACCTCGAGCATCCGCTGCGGATCGAACCCGGGTCGGTCAGGCGGCACGGGAGGCGGGCCGGGCGGTGGCGAGCTCGAGCGTAAGGCGGAGGGCTGGCACGCGTGCGCGATCCTCGGAGGCCTCGGCGATGCGCATGAGATCGACCAGGGAGGCCACCACCACGGCGAGGTCCTCGCCGAGCTGAGCCTCCGTCGCGTCGCGTCGGAGGTCGTCATAACCCTGCGTGCCGGGCGGCGCCGGCTCGAGCACAAGCTCGGTGCCGTAGCACTCGAGCGCGAAGCTGGCGGCCGCGTCGATCGCCGGCTTCGTCGACGCGCCGGTGGGCTGGCCCGCGGGAAGCGCACTTGGCACGGCGCCGACACTCAACAGGTGCTGATGAGCGTGATCCGCACTGCCCGCCAACAACACACCAACAACACACCGACCCCGTCACGATCCTGACCGACCTCCAGCGCCACGATCGCGACGATCACCAGCGCGCTGACGATCCCGACCACCAACGGCCGCCGGCCGCCGGCGGGCGACACACCCCAGCCCGCCCGCGGCCCATGACCCCGCAGCCCAAGCGCCGCGCCACCCGCTACCGCGTCGTCGTCCTCACTCCGCGCGAAGCGGGCGGTACCTCGCTGACGCTTGAGACGGCCGCTCCGTACGTGGGCGAGAACGGTTCCGACGGATCATCGGCTACCGCAACCTCGCCAAGCAGCAGTTCCGACGGATCATCGGCTACCGCAACCTCGCCAAGTGCGTCATCGCGACCGAACGCCACGCCGCTCGAACCGCTCTCCCCCGCCCCGTCACGTCCACTCACAACAACAACCCGTTCACGGAGGAGGCACTTACAGTCACTGCATAATTAGCGTTGGCTGGTGAGCAGGTCGGCCACTGCCATGCGTTCCGCCTCCCACAGATGGGTCAGGATCACCTCAGCGACTTCAATCTCGCCCTGCGCCACGCGTCGCTTGAGCTCGGCCCGAGCGAACCGGGCCTGGTTCGCTCGCTCCAGAGCGCGCATCTGCTGCGGGCCGGCAGAGACCATCGTCGCGGTCGCGTTCATCGATCAGCTCACTCCTCTTGTTGCTGCCGCTGTGGGCAGGCGCGGCGTGGCGGCGCGCGTTGACTTGACACCACGCGCACTTCACACACTGGCCCGGCTCAGGCTGCACACGACACGCTGCACAGCCCGAGAATGTCGGCTGCACCGCTACGGCATCCCCGAGTGCGACCCGAACCCGCGTCTAAAGAGCGCGTCGTGAAGCTACGACAGAAAAGGTCCGCAGGTCAACCGGCGGGGTCGTGTTCGTGCGCTAGCAGCGAGCTTTTTTGCGAGCTCGGGTACTTGTGAAGAAGTGGACAAGATCCGCGCCCGCTCATCGGCAGTCGGCGATGCTCACGCGGGCCGAGCACGACCAGCGGGATCAAGCGCAGTAGAGCTCAGGATGACCGAGCGCCGCTGCACTCCCCCGGGACAGTGCGCGGCACGCTGTGGGCGCTGGCGTCTGCGGGGTCACGCCTACGGCTTCGTGTTGTAGCCGTGTGATGCCTTTTCGATCTCGCCAGCCTTCGCGAGCTGGGTCAGGCGGGCTGACACACTTCCGGGATCGAGGTTCAGGCCCCTAGCGACATCACCGGCGGTGCTCCCAGGGTGCTTGGCAAGGAAGTCGATGATGATGCTCGCCTCGCTCTCGCCGTGGCGGCTGCGCGCGGTTGCCCGCCTGTTGCTCGCGCGCCGCGCAGTCGCACGGCGCACCGAGCGAGCCGGAGCAGCCGCAGCCGAGGCGCTGTCGGCGTGGATCGCTTGCTCCTGCCGCTCGGCGTCTGCAAGCGCCCCACCCGTGCGCTCGACAAGCTGATCAGTGGAGTGCTCGTCGGCGAGCGTCTCGGACGACACGTGCTCGGTGAGCGCGGCCTCGGGGTCACGTCCCGAAACTTCTGTTAGGACCTCAACTCGGGGCATAAGCGCTCCTTTGTCCCTTGGAATGCGGCATCGATATGCGTCTCTAGCCCGCAGTCAAAACCCGTAACCAGCGCCTCCCGCCTTGTGGCGCAAATCGCGCCATGGTGGCACTAGCGGCAAGGAAGTCGATAGTTCGGGGCCCAGCCGCCAAATTCTCGGATAGCAGGCGGAGGGTCAAATCAGCCACGCCAACGACTGCGGCGCTGTGCCCTGAGCTCGTCGACGGCCGTGCCCGTGCCGGCATCCCTGGGCGGACGCCGTCGCGAGCGTGAGTGTTTGAGCTCCGGCGGGTGCTCGATACGCGGGGATCTCGAGGCGGCGACCGCGCTGGGGAACGTGCGCACCGGCTGATCGTGCGGGCAGGGCGCGACTTCTTCCGTGTGGCCAAACTCGCGCGATAGGCTCGCGTCAGGTTGGGGCGTTCTACGGCCGGCGGCGACCGCCAGGCGAGATCCGGGCGACTCTGCTGCCGGGTCGAATGACGGCCCGCCTGGTGACACGCGCGGCGAGCAGCTCGCCGGTCGGTTGCAGCGCGTCGTGGGACCACGCGTACAGCCACACGGCGTCGTCGCGCTCGTCGTCGCGCTGGCCGCCGGCCGGGTCTGTCCTATCGCGCGGTGACAGCGAGCGGCGGCGGCCGAGCGCTGGTCTTACAGCGCCAGGGCGCTTTTCGCTCATGCCGACCCTCGATGCTTGAGACGCTCGGCGTCGATCGCGGCCCACGCGAGCCGTTGGATCAGCTGCGCCGCGTAGTGCTCGTCGCGTAGGTGGTTTGACGACGACACGCTCGCTGAGCGTCACGCGGCCGCTGTCGCCGTCGGAGTGGTTGGCTTGGACGATGATCCGGGGCATCTGGTGTTCCTTTCGCGGTAATGGTCCTCGGGAGGGTTTGGTCGTCGGGTTGGGTTCGAGCAGGCGCGGCTCGAACCCGCGCGGGTGTGCGGAGCGCCGCCTCGCCACTTGGCCGCCGGGGGCGGTGGCGACGCGGTCCGCCCGTTATCGGGCGATTGGCCGGGTACGCGGGTGCTCGCGGCCGGCGCTGGCGCGCGATGCAACCGCGCGGAGCACGTGGCGGGACGCCGCGCCGATCAGCAACCCGCTGCTCCCGGCGCGCTGGCCGGCGAGCTTCCCCGCGACCGCGGACGGTCTGGGCGTGAAGAGCGCCAGCGCGGCCGCGAGCGACACCAACAGAGCTCCGAACGCGGCCCGCGGCCGGATGCTTGCGAGCGCGAGCAGTAGCAATCCCGTGAGCCAGCCCGCCGGCGGCGAGGAGCACCACGAGCGGGCGGCGATCCGGGCTCGGGCCGAGGAACCCAACGAGCTGCAGTCCAGGCGCGATCGCGCCGACAGCGATCGTGGCAAGCACGAGGACCAGCGGGTCGCCGGCTGGCTACCGGCGCGGGCGACGGCCTGCTCTTGCGCGAGGGCGAATTCGCCCGCGAGCGCGAGCGCGATCGTGCTGCCCTGCTCGCCGACCGCGACACTCATCATGGGCGGAAGTGGTTTCAGCGAACGGATTCGGACAGACACAGCCAGCAAGGCTCCTCGACGTCGTTTAGGTGTCGTGAAGGGCCGATCAGCCCCTTGCCTGGGAGCTGGTTGACCACCGTCCGAAGTACTGCGGCTCCGGGCAGGGAACACCCGCTCGGCCCGCAACCGGAAGATATCAACTCGTGCGCTTGGCAAACGGCCATACTCGACCTCCGGGCGCACGCAGCCCCCTCGCACCGGGCACAGCGCTTGAGACGGCCACAGCGAGGCGGTGGTGCGCAGCCCGCGCGTGAGGTAATTGCCATGTGTCAGTGCGGTTCTGACGTGAAACTTGCGCTCGGCGGCTGGCTGATCTGTCATCCACACACCCCCCAAGGCGCTCGATCCCGCATCGCACCGACCCCAACGAGTGGTCGAGCAGTCCGAGCTTCGTCATTGGCGGAGCTCTTGATCGTCGCACTGGCCGCCGACGCGGGAGCAGCAGCTTGCGGGCGACACCGAGGGCCTCACGCGGCACGCCGCGCACCCACCGCCGCGTGCTCGGTAGGCTCAACGATCGTCACGGATCGGGATTTCGCGACCACCTTGCGCGACGGGCGGCGCGTGATCGGCCGCCGCGAAGGCGGCGAGTGGTCGATCCATGTGTACTCGCCTGGATTCCGTCTGCTCGGCTACGGCGTGGCCGCGACGCGCCCGGACGCGCTCCAGCGAGCCGGTCTGACTGGCGAGGGGGCAGGCGAGGTCCTCGGCCGGATCGGCATCTGACCATCCTGCCGACCACGTCCGCGGGAGCAGGCGCGACCGCCGACCACCGCGTTCTGTCCTACCGCGCTCGGAGAAGATGAAGGCGCGCCTACGAGCGCGAACACGGCATCACGCCGACCATCACCGCCTGGCGGCGCAAACACCGCAAACCGAGCGAGACAGCGATCTGCAACCGGTTCGGGTTGCAGTACGCGGAGAAGTTGTTCGTCCCGTTTCAGCACATGCATCCCGAAGCGGAGTTCCCCGGGCGCCGGCATCGGCCTCGCCGCGGTTCAGCGGATCATCTGGCGCCACGGTGGGCGTGTCTGGGCCCGAGGCGGACCTCGACAACGGCGCAATCTTCTACGTCGCCCTTGGTGCACCCGTGAGCATGAGCTGCATCGTCCGCGAGCCGGAGCCGGCGATCGACCCAGACTGCCGATGCGGCGTACCACCAAGCGTGGCTACGTGGTCTGCAGCGTGGCTACATCCTCCCGTTCACGGGATATCGCGAATCGCCAGCCCGGATGGTCAGCATATGCGAACTGGGCGTTGTCCAGAGATCATCGGTGCTGGGCCTCGCTCGTGGCAGGGCGACGGACAGAGGCATGAGCGAGCCGATTGGCGTGAAAATGGTTGGGTGAGCATGACTGTCCACGGGCGATCAGATGCCTGACCGGGCCGCAGTGGGCGGACCGGTTGCCTCGCCGCGCGTGGCGCATCCTGCTGGGCAATCCGGCGCGCAGCGGACGCTGTCGGTGTTGATCGTCGAGGACTCCGACGATGACGCGACGCTCGAAGCGATCGCGCTCAAGAAGTCGGGGTACGGCGTGCGCTGGCAGCGCGTCGAGGACGCTCCGGAAATGAACGCAGCGCTCGACGGCGGTTCATGGGAAGTCGTGCTTTGCGACCACAGCATGCCGCGTTTTGACTCCTTCGAGGCGCTCGCGGTGCTCCACGCCAGCGGGCTGGAGATCCCGCTGATCATCGTCTCCGGCGCGATCGGCGAGGAGGCGGCAGTCAGCGCGATCCGAGCCGGTGCGGCTGACTACGTAAGCAAGGATCGTCTCGGCCGGCTCGGCGCAGTGGTTCGCGCGTGCCTTGACCACGTCGAGGAGCGCCGCGCGCGGGAGGCGGCCGAGCTGGGGATGCGGGAGGCGCAGGAGCGTTTCCGCCGCGCGTTCGATGAGGCGCCGATCGGGATGGCGATGCTCGATCTCGATGGCCGCTTTGTGCAGGTCAATGAGGCGCTGTGCGAGATCACGGGCTACGCGCGCGAGCAGCTCGAGGCGACAAGCCTGGAGGCGATCACCCACCCCGACGACCTCGAAGCCGAGAAACGGGAGATCGCCGGCGTGCTTGCCGGCGAAGCGGCCGGCGATCAGTCGGAGAAGCGCCTCGTTCACGCCGGGCGGAGCCCGGTGTGGGTCGCGATGCACACGACGCTGTTGCGCGACGCCGATGCTCACCCACTCCACGCTCTCGCCCAGATTCACGACATCACCGATCGCAAGCGGGCCGAAAAGGAACTCGCACACATCACTGGCGTGCTCGAGCGCACCCAGGAGATCAGCAAGACGGGCGGCTGGGAGTACGACGTCGCCGCCGGCCAGCTGACGTGGACAGACGAGGTGTACCGCATCTACGGCGTCGAGCGGAGTTCCGATCCGACCGAGATCACGGAGGCGATCGCGGCCTACGATCCCGAGAGCGCGCCG
Source organism: uncultured Solirubrobacterales bacterium (assembly GCA_963811155.1). Lineage (GTDB taxonomy): Bacteria > Actinomycetota > Thermoleophilia > Solirubrobacterales > Solirubrobacteraceae > Palsa-465. The sequence continues at coordinate 18,628 of CAWEQQ010000028.1, read as the reverse complement.
ATCATCGAGGCAGCTTTCAGGCGGCTGGTGGCCGACGGCGAGCCGTACGATCTCGAACTCGGTCTGATCCGCGCCGACGGGCAGCGGATCTGGGTGCGCACGATCGGCCGGCCGGTGATCGAGCACGGCCGCGTCGTGCGCGTTGGCGGCTTCATCGCCGACGTCACCGATCGTAACCGCAACGAGCGAGCGCTACGTCAAGCCCGCGAGGAGCTCGAGCTCGCGCAACGAATCGCGGAGCTCGGCTCGTTCTCGACCAACCCCGGGCCCGGGGAGATGGTGTGGTCGGCGGAGATGTTTCGGATCTTCGGTCGCGACCCAGGGGACGGCGTGCCGCGCGCAAACGAGCTCCTCGCCTGCATCTACCCGGAGGATCGCGAGATCGTGCGGGCCGCATACGACGGTGTGCTCGCCGACGACGCGCGATCCGAGCTTGACTTTCGTATCCGCGTCGGCGACGGCGCCGAGCGGGTCTTGCACCTGATTGTCAGTCGAGACCCGGACCGAAATGGCTTGTGCTCGGGAACGGTGCAGGACGTGACGCGAGTGCGAGCCGTGGAGCGCGAGTTGCGTGAGCAGAGCGCCCGGGCGGAGAGCGCGAGCCGCGCCAAGAGCGAGTTCCTGGCGCGGATGAGCCACGAGCTGCGCACGCCGCTGAACTCGATCATCGGCTTTAGCCAGTTGCTCGAGCTCGAAGGGCTCGATCCCCGTCAGAGCGAGCACGTCGGCTTCGTGTTGAAGGCCGGCGGGCATCTGCTCGAGCTGATCAACGAGGTGCTCGAGCTGGCCAAGATCGAGGCCGGCCCGATGACCATCTCCCCCGAGCCGGTCGCGCTCGCCGACGCGATCCGCGAAGCGCTCGCGCTCGTCGCGCCACTTGCCGCCGAGCGCGACGTCACGCTTGCCAGCAGCACCGACGGGCTTGCGCAGATCGGGCACGTGCACGGCGATCGCCAGCGCCTCGAGCAGGTGCTGCTCAACGTGCTCACAAACGCGATCAAGTACAACCGTGCCGGCGGGTGCGTCGACGTCTCGTCTGCGGTCACCGAAACCGGTCGCGTGCGGACGACGATCGCCGATACGGGCATCGGGATCGCGCCCGACCAGCTGGGCAAGCTGTTCGAGCCGTTTGAGCGACTCGGCGCCGAGCTCACCCAGATCGAAGGCACCGGCCTCGGCCTAGCGCTCTCAAAGCGGCTGCTCGAAGCGATGGGCGGCACGATCGAGGTCGCCTCGCAACCCGGCACCGGGACCGACGTCACGATCGAGCTCGCCGGCGCGCAGGCGCCCGTCGACGAGCACCAGCCCGGCCCGCACGATCCACAGCCGGCCGACCTCGGCAGCCGAGCGGACAACCACCAGGTGATCCTCTACATCGAAGACAACCTCTCCAACCTCACGCTCGTGGAACGGATCCTGGAGCGGTATCCCGCCGTCGAGGTGATCCCCGCGATGCAAGCGACGATCGGGCTCGAGCTCGCCCGCCAGCACCGCCCCGACCTGATCGTGCTCGACCTGCACCTCCCCGACATGCCAGGCACCGAAGTCCTCCAGCGGCTCAAAACACAGCCGCCGACTCGCGAGATCCCCGTCATCGTGCTCACCGCAGACGCTTCGAAAAGCCAGTTAGAACGCGTCACAGCGCTCGGGGCCAGCGACTATGTGACCAAACCGCTGAACGTTTCCAAGTTCCTGGAAATCATCGCCGACAATCTCGCCGAACGGCCCTCACGCGAACGTTAGCCCCGCAAGGCGCGTGCTCCGGTAGTGCGATCACGCTTCGACCGTGGTCCTCATCGCCACTGCCTGAAGAATCGATCGGGGTCTCGCCTCGCGATCCAGGAGCGACAGCGCCCGCGCGATCCCCCGCCGGCTTTGTCAATCGTCCCCGCGAGAGCGCCGACCTCGATCATCAGCTCTTCTGCTTCGATTCGAGCCATCGTTTGCAAAAAGCCTGCGAGCACCCGGCTCCTGAGCTTGGCGAGGAGCAGGGACACGAGGGATCCCGGAGGAGACTCCCGCTTCGACTGTGGCGCTGTATCACACTGGTGATTACCGATCAGCACACCTCTTCATCCACGACGCGTCGCACCGTCTAGCCGTCGGGCGGGGTTCCAGTAGTAACGGCGCGGTGCGGTAGCGCCCGCCGCGTCACCACCAAACCGCCAAGGGCCACCTCAGCCATGTCTACCGCAAGCTCGAGATCACCCGCCGCGGCCAACTCGCGAACGCGCTTACCCGGCTTTGTCGACGATGACGGCGAAGACCTGAGCGCCACGGCGGCGATTTCCTAAAACCTCCCGCGCGATAAGACAGGACCCTGCCGGCCGGTGCGCCACACGCCCGGCCGAGCGAGACTCGCTGCCTTGAAGACCGCCACTCCCAAAGTGGCATCAGTGATCTGTTGTTCTCCTCAATGCTTCTCAATGAAAGGTGTGAAGTGATGCTGTTACGTGTACTGGCCCGGCGAACGTTGCTGCCGGTGACCGCAACTGCAGTTCTGTTCTCCGGGGGCGCCGTCGCGCAGGCGGCATCCTCGGTGTTGTCGTGTGTGCCTTCGACCCACCCAAAGGAGACGTGAAAATGAAGACAGAGTCGACATTCGGACGGATGCTGGCCTTGATCGTCGCGATAGCCTGCCCAATCGTTGTCAGTGTCGCGCTCGCGGCGCCGGCCGGTGCCCAAGCGGCCACGTCCGACGTCGTCTGGTGGAACCAATCGACGGGCGTCGTGTCCTCGTGGCTGCAGAACGGGGCCGGCCACGTCCTCGGTTCCAAAACCTCGACGGGACATGCACCGCCGCATCCGGATGCTCCTCCCAGTGGCAGCCCATCGGACTCGCAGCCGGCGGCCTATAAGTCTAAGCCACACGCACACCACGCGAGAACGCACGTCGACGCGCCGCTCAGCAGCTAACGTTGGGCGGCGCGTCCCCGTCTCCCGAGCGCGGAATTCAGACTCCGCTTCGCGCACACTTTGCACAACGCCTCGTGGTGGACGCCCAAATCAGCAGCGACCCGGCGATCGGGACACTCACGCTCGAACACCAGCCGCCGCGCACCTGCTCGCCTGCGGACCGGCCGGAGACGCGTGGGTGGTGGGACGGCTGCGCGACGCGGCGCGCGAGGCGCTCGACTTTGCCGCACCCGAGGTCGCCGCAAGCTATCTGCGGCGCGCGCTCGCAGAGCCTCCTACTGCGGGCGAGCACGCGGTATTGCTGTTCTTGTTGGGGACCGCCGAGTGGCGCACCGGCCAGCCGGACGCGATCGCGCACCTCGAGCAGTCGGCGCGGCCGGCGAAGATCCCGGCACGTTGATCGCTGCCTGCGGTCTGTTGGCGCTTGCGTATGCCGTCAGCGATCGGATGGAGCGGGCGGTCGGGGTGCTCGAACGAATCCTCGCGGCGGTCGGCGCCATGAACGCGACGTTGGCGGTGACCGAACCGCCTGGTACGACCGAGCCGCTGCCGCCCACGGACGGCGGGTTGGCGTTGATTGCCGAGGCCTCGATCGCCGTGGGCGGAATGATGGACGATCGCACGGCGCCGGACGCGTTGCGCCGAGCTGAGGCGTTGCGCAGTCGACTGAGGACGCTGGCGGATCCACCCGATCCATCTACTCGTGATGTTGGCCTACTACGCGACGCGAGCTAACCGCGCCGCCGAGGCTCAGGAGTTGACGGAGCGGGCGCTGGCGTGCGAGCCGTATCCGCCCCCGTTCGACATCTGCATTGTCCTGATCATTGCGCTCACTCTGATCGAGCGCTACGACGCTATGCAGCGGCTGTGCGAGGACCTGCTCGCGGCCGAGCGCCGACGCGGCGCGCTGCAGGAGATGGTCGCGATCTCAGCTTTCCGGGCGTCGCCGTCATGCGACTGTGGCGCGTTAGCGGACGCGGAGGCTGACGCGCGCTGGGCGCTGGAGCGGGCGGAGGGGATCGTCCGGATGCACGCGGTCAGCGAGGTGATCCGGGTGCTGATCGAGCGCGACGCGCTCGAGGCGGCAGAGCACGAGCTAGAGCAACTTGTCGATAGAAGCCTGGAACACCGCGACGTGCGCACCCTCAAGGTGGCTGCCGTGCGCGTCGCGCTCAAGCGAGGTGGTTCGGTTCCTGATCGTGCGGGGGGGGCTGCGTGGCGCCGAGGGCCGCTTGCAGGAGGCGCTCGACGACTTCCTGGACTGCGGGCAGCGATGTGCGCCGCTTGGGCTCTTGACGCTGAGCGCCGTACCGTGGCGTGCCGAGGCGGCGCTGGTCCACGCGGCGCTTGGCGACACGGGGCAGGCGCGGCGGCTCGCGGGCGAGCAGCTCGAGCTCGCGCGCGCGTTCGGGCGCCCGCGAGCCTTGGGTATGTCGTTGCGCGCGTGCGGCCTTGTCGCGGGCGGCGAGCCGGGCCTCTCGCTGCTCGCGGAGGCCGTGAGCACGCTAGAGGGCTCGCAGTCACCGCTCGAGCTCGCCCGCGCGCGATCGGACTACGGTGCCGCGCTGCGCCGCGCCGGCCGCCGCGTCCAGGCGCGCGCGGAGTTAGAGCGCGCGCTGGATCTCGCCCACCGTTGCGGCGCGCGGCGGATCGCCAACCAAGCACGCGCGGAGCTGATCGCCGCGGGCGCCAAGCCGAGGCGCGACGCGATCACCGGCCGCGACGCGCTCACCGCCGGCGAGCTACGAGTCGCGAGGCTCGCCGCCGACGGCCTGACGAATCGGGAGATCGCGCAGGCGCTGTTTATCACCACCAAGACGGCCAAGGGCCACCTCAGCCATGTCTACCGCAAGCTCGAGATCACCCGCCGCGGCCAACTCGCCGACGCGCTCACGGGCTTTCTCGAGGACCATGATGGCGAAGACCTGAGCGCCACCGCGACGATTTCCTAAGACCTCCCGCGCCATAACACAGGACCCTGCCGGCCGGTGCGCCACGCACCCGGCCCGGCGACACTCGCTGCGATGAAGACCGCCACTCCCAAACAGCGCCTGATCCTCGACGCCGCGATCGACGGCTCAGTGATTCGCGGCACGCTGACCGTTCCGTCCGGCGACCGGCGCGAGTTTCACGGCTGGCTCGAGCTCAACACCGCACTCGAAGCAACCCTCGACACCCGCGCTGATCGGGCGCCCAGCGACAACCCCGCCGCGAGCGCCGCGGTCCCAGCCAACACTCGCGATACGCGGCCCACCCCCCCGTCACGAAATCCGTCAACCCGCCTGCCGGGCGATCCGGCACCCAGGCCCGCGCGGCCGGCGCCGTAAGGAGGCTCACAAATGCCAAGCCCTCGTGACAGCACCGTAAATGAGCTTGACGGCCATCTGCGCGAACTGAAGCGCGAGACCGGCATGTCTTCATGCTCGAGGGGTTCCGTCGCCAGTTCCTCGACGCCGCCGAGCAGCAACGACGACAAAGCGTCCGACGTTTCGGGCCGCGCTCATCGTACGATGCCCGTGCCGGGCTCTCGTAGGGTGGGGACGGCGATGTCACCGACGACGGACGTCGACTGGGTCGTGATCGGCTCGGGCTTCGGAGGTAGCGTCGCCGCGTTGCGCCTGGCGCAGAAGGGCTACTCGGTGCGGGTGCTGGAGAGCGGGTGGCGCTTTGAAGATGAGGATTTCGCGCGCAGCACGTGGGACGCGCGACGCTACTTTTTCGCGCCGCGGCTGGGGCTGCGCGGGATCATGCGGCTGACGCCGTTCCCCGACGTCCTGATCGCGTCCGGCGCGGGTGTCGGCGGCGGCAGCCTCGGGTACGCGAACACGCTCTACCGTGCCCGCGACTCGTTCTTTGAGGATCCGCGTTGGCGCGATCTGGCCGACTGGAAGGCTGAGCTGGACGCGCATTACGACACCGCAGAGCGGATGCTCGGCGTCAGCGACGTGACGTTTGACTCAGACGGCGACATTCTCTTGCGCGAGCTGGCCGGCGCGCTCGGGGTCCGGGACACTTACGGCCACACGCGCGTGGGGGTCTATCTCGGCGAGCCCGGCGTTGAGCACCCTGACCCGTATTTCGACGGGGACGGTCCAGCCCGGACCGGCTGCATCCGCTGCGGGGAGTGCATGGTCGGCTGCCGCCACGGGGCCAAGAACACGCTCGTGAAGAACTATCTGTGGTTCGCTGAGCGCCTCGGCGTCAGGATCGATGCGGTGCGGACGGTCACCGACGTGCGGCCGCTGGGCGCCCCGGACGGCTCTGAGGGATACGAGCTCACGCACGTACCTAGCGGCGCGCTTCGCCGCGGCCGCGGCGAGCGGATCACCGCCCGTGGTGTCGTGCTCGCCGCCGGTGCGCTGGGCACCAACCGGCTGCTGGCCAACTGCCGGCATTCGGGTTCGCTGCCGCGCGTGTCCGAGCGCCTCGGTCACCTAGTGCGGACCAACAGCGAGTCGATCGTCGCCGTCACCGCGCCCGACGACACGCGCGACTTCACCGCCTCGGTAGCGATCAGCTCCAGCATCTACCCCGATCCCGACACCCACATCGAACTGGTGACCTACGGCCGCGGTGGCGGCGCAATGAAAACAATGTTCACCGCGCTCGTCGGCGACGGCACCAGGGTCACCCGGCCGCTGCGGTGGCTGGCCGCGATCGCGCAGCACCCCGTGCGGTTTGCGCGGCTGCTCGCGACGCCGAACTGGTCGCGGCGCACGGTGATCGTGCTCGTGATGCAAACAGTCGACAGCGCGCTGCGGTTCGCGCCGCGGCGACGGCGCCTCTGCGGCGGCGTGCGGATCACGACCGAGCAAGACGCGACCAACCCCAACCCCACGTTCATCCCCGCCGCCAACCACGCGGCACGATGGCTGGCCGAGCGGATCGGGGGGATCCCGCAAAGCGGAATCCCCGAGGCGCTGTTCAACGTGCCCGGCACCGCTCACATCCTCGGCGGCGCGGTCATCGCCGCCGACCCCTCCCAAGGCGTGATCGACGCGCACGGCCGCGTGTACGGCTACCAGAACCTGCTGATCACCGACGGCTCGGCTCTGCCCGCCAACCCGGGCGTGAACCCAAGCCTCACGATCACCGCGCTAGCCGAGCACACGATCGCCCACGTGCCCCACGCCCACACCCCCGAACCGAGGAGGCCATGAAGCAAACAAAGGCCCGGTAAGGTAAGGACCTGCGAGGGTAACTGCGCGTGATCCAATCGGAGTTCGCCGTCGTCAGCTCCAGAGGAGGGGACTAAATGGAGGCTCAGCTCGTAGGTGTCTCTGCGCCTAATCGGCGCCGCTTTGTTCAGGCCGTAGCCGCGGCTGGTGTTACGGGATCGCTCGCGCGGCCCGCTCGCGCGGCCACCGCGACCGCGAGCGGGTTCCCAATTGTCGGTACCAGCTCCGAGTCTTGGGAGGCGGCGGCCCGCAATGCGGTCGAAACGGGTGCGAGGCAGGTGCGTGGGCTAGCACGGGCCCACGTCTTGAGCCAGGACGTGACGATCGAGGACGGCACGATCACGTCCTTCGACGTGCAGCTCATCGCGTTCACGTAAGACCCGAGGGATTGACGAAAGCGACGCAGCGGAGAACGCTCGCTCCAGGCACGAACGCGCACACTGGGCATCATGGCGGGCATGCTCAACATCGCTGCCGAGACGAGCTGGTCAGGTTGATGAGCCCACGGCTGCAGTGGTCGCCGACATCCGCGACGTCGTCGCTACTAGGAGTCCCAGCGCCCTTTTCCCTCGGCCAGCATCAACCGCACGCCCATCTCCTTCAACGCCTCCGACAGCCTCGCGGTCTCCGCCTTCGCCGCTGCCAGCTCCGGAGCCACGCCGCCAGTCCTGACCCCCGGCCGGGAGGCCGCCAACGCATCCAACGCTCCCTGCTTCGCGACCGTCCGGAGTTTCATGATCGTCGAACGATCCACCCCCGTGGAGGCCGAGACGAACGGACCGAGGGCGATCAAAAGTGCGCGAGCCCCGGGCTATCCGTCAACATCAACCAGACACGACAACAGACGCGAGGTGGGTCCACTTCAAGCGTCCGTCGTGGGGCCACTGCAAACGACCGCTTCCAGCGGCTGGTGAAGCGCGCGATGGAGGTCGAGCTGACCGACCACCTCGGCTACGAGCCGCATCTCGAGCCGCCCTGTCGCTCCACGGTAGCCGCGATCTGCGTACCCGAGCCACCTCGATCCGCGCGGATCGGCTCTCGGCACCTGCAGGGCTTGGAAGTCGTCCCGAATTAGGTCTGAATCGTGGCGTGGAGTGCATTCTTCACAGAATCTTTATGGCAATCTGGGCTTTCTGTATACGATCTTCACACCGCGAGGCCCAGAATCGGGGCCGTGGATTTTGTCTCTGTCGCCCTCGGGATCCTGATGTTCGCGATTCTGCTCGGCCTGATCTACGGGATCGAGCGGATATGACTCCCGTACTTGGTGCGTTCATCGGTCACTTGAGCGGCGCGGACTTCTTCGGTCTGGTCGTGTCGGTGATCGTGTGCGGCTACCTGCTGTACGCGTTGTTGCGCGGCGAGAAGTTCTGATCGGATGACGTTTCTCGGCTGGCTGACGATCTTCCTGTTCGCGGGCATCTTGACGGCGCTCGCGATTCCGCTTAGCAAGCACATGGCGGCGGTCTACACGGGCGGGCGCACGTTCCTGGACCCGCTGTTTGGGCGTCTGGAGCGGCTGCTGTACAGGGTCATGCGGGTCGATCCGGACAGGGGCCAGGATTGGAAGGCGTACGCGAAGAGTCTGATTGTGTTCTCGCTCGCGGGTTGGCTGCTTGTTGTATTTCTTCCTGCGTACGCAGAGGTTGTGGGACTTCACGGGGTTGAACCCGATGGGGTTTCATTCGGCGCCGTGGAACGTGACGTTCAACACGACTTCGTCGTTCTTGACGAACACGAACTGGCAGTACTACGGCGGCGAGACGACGATGAGCTATTTCAGCCAGATGGCTGGGCTGACGGTTCAGAACTTCCTCTCCGCTGGGGTCGGGATCGTCGTCGCGGTCGCGTTGATCCGCGGGATCGTGTCGCGGAGCGGCAAGAGCCTGGGGAATTTCTGGCAGGACATCGTGCGCACGGTGCTGTATGTGCTGATGCCGATCTCGTTCGTGGTCGCGCTGGTGCTGGTGTTCCAGGGGTCGATCCAGAACTTCTCGTCGTATCTGCACGGTGCATGGGGTCACGGCGGCTGGGGCAGTCGATCGCGATGGGGCCGGTCGCCTCGCAGGAGGCGATCAAGCTGCTGGGTACCAACGGCGGCGGGTTCTTTAACACCAACTCGGCGCACCCGTTCGAGAACCCGACCGGCGTTCACGAACCTGGTCGAGATGCTGACGGTGCTGATCATCCCGGCGGCGCTGGTGTTCATGTATGGCCGGATGACCGGCAATCGCCGGCAGGGTTACGCGATCTACGGCGACGATGATGATCATGTTCCTCGGCGCGGTGATCGTCTGCTATATCGCGGAGGCGCACGGCTCGCCCGCGCAGCACGCGGCGGGGTTGCACACCGGTGTGATCCATGGTTCGACGGGCGGCAACATGGAGGGCAAGGAGCAGCGCTTCGGGATCGCGGGCTCGGCGCTGTTCGACGTCGTCACGACGGTGACGTCGTGTGGTGCGGTGAACAGCGCGATTGAGTCGTTCACGGGGATCGGTGGCGCGGTTCCGTTCGCGAACCTGTCCGCGAGCGAGGTGATCTTCGGTGGTGTCGGCACGGGCCTTTATTCGATTCTTGCTGTACGTGCTGTTGGCGGTGTTCATCGGCGGGTTGATGGTCGGGCGCACGCCGGAGTATTTGGGTAAGAAGATCGAGGCGCGGGAGATCAAGCTGGTCGCGCTCGGCGATTCTGATCACGCCGCTGACGGCGCTGTTCTGCACCGCGATGGCGACCGCGAGCAAGGCCGGGCGGGCGTCGATCTCGGCCGCGGCGACTGGGCCGCAGGGGTTCTCTGAGACCTTCTACGCGTATCTGTCGCAGGCGAACAACAACGGCTCCGCGTTCGCGGGCTACACCGGTTTCATCCAGCCCAACGCGGGCAACCTCGGCTCGCACGGGATCACGTTCGCGAACCTGCTCGGCGGGTTCGACATGATCTTCGCGCGCTACGCGCCGATCCTGTTCGCGCTCGCGGTCGCGGGGTCGTTCGCGGGCAAGCGGGTCAGCCCCGCGGGGCTCGGGACGATGCGGACCGACAACCCGACGTTCGTGGTGCTGTTGATCGGCGTGATCGTGCTCGTCGGCGCGTTGACGTTCTTCCCCGCCCTGCTGCTCGGCCCGATCGTGCAGGGCCTGACCGGACACCTCTACTGACCATGAAACGAGACCTCATCACCTCCGCGATCGGGATCGTCGTGTTGACGCTGGTCTGCGGGATCCTGTACCCGCTCGTGATCACCGGGATCAGCCAGGTCGCGTTCCCGGGCAACGCGAACGGCCAGAAGGTGTACGTGGGCGGCAAGCTGGTCGGCTCGAAGATCATCGGCCAGCAGTTCGCCGACCAGGTGGTCAAGCACGGCAAGCCGCAGGTTGACAAGAACGGCAACCCGGTCACCGTCCCGGACCCGCGCTACTTCCAGACGCGGCCGTCGGCGACCGTCCCGCCGGATAACGCCGCGGCGACGGCGTTCTCGAACCTGGGGCCCAACAACGTCGCGACCGAGCAGGAGATCGCCGCCAACATCCAGGCTTACATCGCGCTCGACAAGCCGCTGATGGCGCGGCGTACTACCCGGGCGGGCTGACGGCCGCGAAGGTCCCGGTTGACGCGGCCAACAGCTCGGCGTCCGGGATCGACCCCGACATCTCGGTCGCGAACGCCGACATCCAGGCGTACCGCGTCGCGTCGGTGCGTCACCTGACGCTCGCGCAGGTGATGTCGCTGGTCTCCAAGTACACCGCACGGGCGCGGGCTCGGGTTCTCCGGCGAGCCGGGCGTCAACGTGCTCGAGCTGAACCTCGCCCTCGACCGCCTGACCGGGAGGACGCTGATGTCCGTCGACACCGCTCCCGGGAGCACTCCTTCTGAGCGCCGCGCGATCTCGCTGTTTCGCCGCGACATCGTCACCCGGGCGCTGATCGACAGCCTGATCAAGCTCGACCCGCGGGTGCAGGTCCGCAACCCGGTGATGTTCGTGGTCGAGATCGGCGCCGCGATCACGACCGTCACGTGGTTGATCCAGGTGTTCGGCGGCAAGCCGCTCGGCGGCGGGCACGAGCCGGCGTGGTACGCGTTCACGATCTCGGTCTGGCTGTGGCTGACGGTCGTGTTCGCGAACATGGCCGAGGCGTTCGCGGAGGGACGCGGACGCGCGCAGGCCGACACGCTGCGCTCGATGCGCCAGGAGACCGCTCGCCAGACTCGAGGACGGCACCACCAAGCCAGGCGTCCGAGCTGACCAAGGGCGACGTGGTCGTGGTCGAGGCCGGCGAGCTGATCCCCGGCGACGGGACCGTGATCGAGGGGATCGCGACGGTCGACGAGTCGGCGATCACGGGCGAGTCCGCGCCGGTGATCCGCGAGTCCGGCGGCGACCGCTCAGCGGTCACGGGCGGCACGCGCGTGCTCTCTGACCGGATCGTCGTCGAGATCACCCAGGAGCCGGGGCACTCGTTCCTGGACCGGATGATCGCACTGGTCGAGGGCGCCTCGCGGCGCAAGACGCCGAACGAGATCGCGCTCAACATCCTGCTCGCGGGGCTGACGCTGATCTTCATGATCGTCGTCGCGACGCTGCGGCCGTTCGGCCTGTTCGCGCACACGCCGATCTCCGAGACGACGCTGATCTCGCTGCTGGTGGCGCTGATCCCGACGACGATCGGGGCGCTGCTCTCGGCGATCGGGATCGCCGGCATGGACCGGCTGGTGCGCCGCAACGTGCTCGCGCTGTCGGGCCGCGCGGTCGAGGCGTCGGGCGACGTCGACGTGCTGCTGCTCGACAAGACCGGCACGATCACGATCGGCAACCGCCTCGCGTCGGAGTTCATCCCGATGCCCGGCGTCCCCGAGACCGAGCTCGCCGAGGTCGCGCAGCTGTCCTCGCTCGCCGACGAGACCCCCGAGGGCCGCTCGATCGTCGTGTTGGCCAAGCAGTACGGGATCCGCGAGCACGACATGGCCCAGCTGCACGCGCAGTTCGTCCCGTTCACCGCGCAGACGCGGATGAGCGGCGTCGACCTCGACGGCCGCCAGCTACGCAAGGGCGCCGGCGACGCGGTGATCGCGTTCGTGACGGCCGAGGGCGGCGCGTCCCCCGGCCGAGCTGCAACCCGTCCTTGACCGGATCGCTCGCGAGGGCGGCACACCGCTGGCGGTCGCCCGCGATTCGCAGGTGATGGGCGTGATCTACTTGAAGGACACGATCAAGGAAGGGATGCGCCAACGCTTCGACCACCTCCGCGCGATGGGCATCCGGACGATCATGATCACCGGCGATAACCGCCTCACGGCCGCGAAGATCGCCGAGGAGTCAGGCGTCGATGACTTCCTCGCCGAAGCGACCCCGGAGGCGAAGCTGGCGCTGATCAACGAGCAGCAGGCCGGCGGGCGGCTGGTCGCGATGACCGGCGACGGCACCAACGACGCCCCCGCGCTCGCGCAGGCCGACGTCGGCGTCGCGATGAACACCGGCACCCAGGCCGCGCGCGAGGCCGGGAACATGGTCGACCTGGACTCCAACCCGACGAAGCTGATCGAGATCGTCGAAGTCGGCAAGCAGTTGCTGATCACCCGCGGCGCGCTGACGACGTTCTCGATCGCCAACGACGTCGCCAAGTACTTCGCGATCCTGCCCGCGATCTTCGTCTCCACCTACGCGACGACCAAGGGCGGCCAGGGTCCGCTGCACGTGCTCAACATCATGAACCTCGGCACGCCCGCAGTCGGCGGTCATCTCCGCGATCATCTTCAACGCGCTCGTGATCCCGATGCTGATCCCAGTCGCACTGAAGGGCGTGCAGCTACCGGCCGATCGGCGCCAGCGCGCTGCTGCGGCGCAACCTGTGGATCTACGGCCTCGGCGGGCTCATCGCCCCGTTCATCGGGATCAAGCTGATCGACCTGATCGTCCACAACCTGCTCGGGGCATGAGCAGCGCGCAGGCGCTCGCGTGCCCTCGCCTGCGCGCACGTGGCGCGCCGCGCCGCCGCGCTGGCCCGATCGCTTGGCTGTGCGCCCGTGTCGGCGCCCCATGGCTCGACCGCCAACTCGCCGCCGGGATCGTCGCCGTGGCGCTCGCCGCCGCACGCCGCCCGCGCGCTGCAGCTGACCAGCGATCGCCATCGCCGCTCGCTCGCGCGCTCGCTCGAGCGGCTCGTCGAGCGACGCCGAGCAGCGGCCGGACACCATTCACGGGCGCTGTGGTCCCGCTATGCCGCGAGCAGGTCCGAGGCGTTGCCGCTGATCCTCTCGATCTCTCTCGCACTGCGCTCGGGCGCGCCGGTGGACGCCCGCGGAATCGCGAAGCTACGCGACGCTGCTGTCCGACGGGTGCGGGCCCTGCTACGCGCGCAGCGACCCCGGCGCGCTGACGCGTCGCGCTGGAGACGATCGCTCAGTGGCTCGACGTGCAGGACTGACGCGATCGCCCGAGCCGCCGGCGCGTGGACGCGATCCGCGTGCAACAGACGCCCGCTAGGCTCAGCGATGCGTTGCCCAAGATGGCCGCCCGGACGCAGGAGCTTCGCCGATCGCAGGACCCGCCAGAGGTCCCGCGGGAGCGGTTGCGCCATCGCCGGCCGGTGTCGCGATGAGCGCAGCCGCGCCGCGGCCGTTACAAGATCTTCCTCGGGATGGCCGCCGGCGTGGGCAAGACCTACCGGATGCTGCAGGAGGGGCATGCCGAGGCGGAGTCCGGCCGCGATGTCGTGATCGGCTATCTGGAGCCCCACGGTCGCGCCGAGACGACCGCTTTGGCCGAGGGCCTGGAGATGGTTCCCCGCCGGCGCGTGAGCTACCGCGACGCGGTGCTGGAGGAGATGGACCTTCCGGCGGTCCTGCGTCGCGCGCCCGAGCTGTGCCTGATCGACGAGCTCGCGCACACCAACGCCCCCGGCGTCGAGCACCAGCAAGCGCTTCGAGGACATCGAGGACGTGCTGGCGGCCGGGATCGACGTGTTCTCGACCGTCAACGTCCAGCATCTCGAGAGCCTCAACGACCAGGTCGCCGAGCTGACCGGGATCCGCGTGCGCGAGACGGTCCCCGACGCGATCCTCGGCGCCGCGGACGAGGTCGTGCTGATCGACATCACGCCGCAGTCGCTGATCGAGCGGCTGCTCGCCGGGAAGGTCTACCCCGGCGAGCGCGCGCAGGCGGCGCTGAACAACTTCTTCAAGATCGAGAACCTGTCCGCGCTGCGCGAGGTCTCGCTGCGCCAAGTGGCCGAGGAGATCGAGGCCAAGCGCTTCCCCACCGAAGCCGGCAGCCGGCCGCACGACGAGCGGCTGATCGAGACCGCCGCTCCGCAGGCGATCGGCGAGCGGCTGCTGGCGCTGATCAAGCCGCAACCCAAATCCCAGCGGGTCGTGCGACGCGCCTGGCGCTCCGCGCAGCGGCTCGGCGCCGAACTGGATCTGCTGTGGGTCACCGACCACCACGCCAGCGACGAGGAACAGCGAACAGCTCGACGCGCTGCGGCGGCTCGCGAGCGTGCTCGGCGCGCACCTGCTGATCGAGCACGGCGATGACGTCGCGCTCGTCACCCAGCGCGTCGCACGCGAGCGCGGCACGACCTACGTGCTGATGGGCACGCCCCAGCCGCGCGGCGCGCTGCGCCGCCTGACCACGCCGGCGCTTGTCTTCCGGCTGCTCGCGCTGCTGCCCGGCATCGACCTGCGGATCGTCGCCGACCGAACCCAACGCGCCACGGAGCAGCCATGACCGCGGTGTTGATCGCGCTGGTGGTCGTGCTCGCGGTCGCGCTCGCGGCGCTCGCAGCGGTCCATTTCGCCTACCGAGCGCGGCGGCGCTCGCGCGTCCCGGCGGTCACCGGCAGCCCGGCGGATTCTGTTTCCATTCATCGCGTACGCGCTCTCAGCGCGCGCGCTCGACGCGGCCCTGCGCCTCGCCCGCGCCGAGGACGCCACGCTCGTGCCGGTATTCCTCGCGCGGGTGCCGCTGCAGCTGCCACTGGACGCGCCGCTACCCAGACAGTGCGCGATCGCGATCCCGCTCCAAGAAGCGATCGAGCACCGGGCGACCGCATTCGGCGATCCCCGTCGACGCCCGGATCGAGCGCGGACGCACATACCGTCACACGCTCAGGCAGATGATCGCCAACGAACGCTACGACCGGATCGTGATCGCCGCCGCCGCCCACGGCAACCCCGGCTTCGCCCCCGACGACGTCGCCTGGCTGCTCGCCAACGCCCCCGGCGAAATCGTCGTCCTGCGACCCTCCACCGACGAGCAAATCCTCCCACCATCCCTACCACCACGCCGACGCACACGCACAACCCCCACCCGCACACGACGGCGACGGACACCCACCGCCGGCTAACCAGCGACCCGCGGGCCGCGCCGACGCCGATCCACCCTTTCGGCTACTCATCCCGCCGTGGCGGCCACAACGGGCGAAATCGGCTTCTACTAACGCTAACAAGCCCGGACGCGGAGCGAGCAACCCCCGTGCGGCCGGCCCGGTCGCTACCGCGTCATCCTTCCCGCGCCGCTCCATGACGCGGCGCCGACCGGCCACTCAGCACGCAAAGAAACGCTGCGGCCGCAACCCGGGTGTTCCGTACGAAACTTCTCGGCCGGCTCCTTAGCGGCACCCCGACTACGTACGCCGCGCGGGTCGCGGCGCACCGGCGCTGGCGCTCTTGACGCAGCGCCAGCGGGTCATTGCGCAGGCGCTCGATCGATCCGGCGGTGCTCAGCGGCGAGCTTGTGATAGTCAGCTACGAGCTCCGACACCCCCAGGCTCGAAGCGCACGCCGGGCGCATGCGAGGATGAGCCTTAGGCGCCAGACGCCCTCGAGCGACGGCCAGTTGATCCGGTCGGCGAGCTCAGCCTGTCCAAGGTCGACCAGACCGCTGCGCTGCACAGGGCAATACTCGCCGTGCTCCAGCGCGAGCCAATCCACGGACCGATTCTGTGGTCAACGATCAGTAGTTCGTCGATCGCGGGAGATCTGCGGACCGTGGCGACGACGAATGCCTCTTTGGCTCGGAACACCATCCCCACTCGCGGAGCTCGAAGTCGTCGCCGGCGACGAAGGCGTCACAGCCCAGCGTCAGGATGCCTTGTTGAATCCCCAGCGAGCTCTGGTCGATTCTTTCGCCGTCGGCGATCGCCATGCCTGCCAGTTCGATGTCCTGGTCGATGACCGACTCCACCGCTCGGTCGAGCGCCCCGATCACCAGCTCGAGGCCACCGAGAGTCTGGCGCTCGAGTTCGGCTAGGTCTTCACGGAACTGGTTCGCAACGGCGTCGATTCGGCGTCGGATTCTTGACGGGGAGGCTGCGATGAGCGCATGTCGCGGCTTGCTGCCGAGGCCCGTCGCGTGCATGATGAGGCGAAGCTGAGCGATCGCCAGATCGCCGCGGCGACCGGTGCCCGGCCGAGCACCGTGCGCGACTGGCTGAGCGGCCGCAGCGCGCCGAGCGGTGCGCGGGCCGATCGGCTCGTTGAGCTCGGCGCGATGACCGACCGGCTGGCGCGGGTGATGGAGCGGGAGTTCATCCCGATTTGGCTGACGCGGCCGATCGAGGCGCTCGACGACGAGAAGCCCGTCGAGGTCCTCGCTCGCGGCGAGTACCGACGGATCGCGCGGCTGATCGCCGAGCTCGAGTACCCCGGCGTGTCCTGATAGCAACTGGATGGCCCCCAAGGTCGGCCACCGGGGGCCGTTGTTCGAGTAAGCTGCGCAGCGATGAGCGGCGCGTCGGGCATCGAGAGGGTCGCTATCATCGGCGGCGGGTTGATGGGGACGGGGATCGCGGAGTCGGTAGCGGTCGCCGGACTGCCAGTCATCGTGCGCGACGTAGATGAGGCGAGCGTCGAGCATGCGCGCGCCAGGATCGAGTCCTCGCTTGCCCGTGCCGTGCGCGGCGGCAAGCTGGATGGCGCCGTCGCCGACGACGTAAGGGCTCGGATCGAGCTGACGACAGAGCTCCATGCGATCGCTGACGCCGACATCGTGATCGAGGCGGTGCCCGAGCAACGCGACCTCAAGCTGGCGGTGATGAGCGCGATCGACTCGGTGATCCCAGAGCAGACGATTGTTGCCTCCAACACCTCCTCGATCCCGATCACGGAGCTCGCCCATGCGCTGCGCCGGCCCGAGCGCGTGGTGGGGCTGCACTTCTTCTCCCCGGTGCCGATGATGGCCCTGGTCGAGATCGTGGTCGGGCTCGACACGGCAGCCGAGACGGTGCACGCAGCGCGGTCGTTCGCCGAGCAGATCGGAAAGAACGTGATCGAGACCAAGGACCGCTCGGGCTTCATCGTCAACCGTCTGCTCGTGCCATACCTGATGGCCGCAGTGCGGATGTACGAGGACGGGTTCGCAACGCGCGAGGACATCGACACGGGAATGACGCTGGGCTGCGGTCATCCGGTGGGGCCGTTGACCCTCTGCGACCTGGTTGGGCTCGACGTCCTCTACGCGGTCTGCGACTCGCTGTACGACGAGTTCAAGCGCGATGAGTTCGCGCCACCGCCGCTGCTGAAGCGGATGGTCGCGAGCGGTCGCCTGGGACGTAAGTCCGGGCGCGGGTTCTACGACTACGAGTAGCTGTCGAGCGCGACATTGTTGCGCGAGCGCTGATCGCGTTCGTCGGCAGCGCGGTGACCCACACCGTCTGAGAACGACGCTAGGACCAATGCTGTCGGCACGGCAGCGACGTCCACATGCTCACCCTGTCCTCGAAGACCTGGGTGCGCTCAGTCGCGCCAATTCACGAGCCCAGGCCCGGCGAGTTGATCAGCGCGGTTGGCAGGCGTGGTGACCTCACTGCCGATGACGCGTTCGCCAACGCGCACGCGCATCCCCTTCGCCACGGGCACCGTCAAGCAGCTTCACGAGGGTGCGCAGACGTTCCTCGCCCATCACTACGCCAACGCCTTCAAAGTGGCCACGAGGACAGCGCGAACAGCGACCACGATCGCTGCGGCGGGGGTAGCCCGGGCGCGGTCTCCGTCCACGGCGAGCGCTTACGCTGCGGATCTGTGCTGCGGTGTGTGCTGCCCTGCGGGTGTCGCGTCGTTGGTGGTTTAGCGGGTGAGCTGGTAGCCGCGGGCTGCCTTGGTCACCTCGCCCGTCTTGGCTAGCTTGGAGAGCGTCGTGCTGACGCTGGCGCGGCCGAGGCCGGCCGCGTTGGCGACCTCGCTGGCGGTCATCGCGTTCCCGCTGGCAAGCGCGGCGAGGACCGCGCTCTTCGTCGCGCCGGACGCCGTCCGCCCGCTGGCGCCGTTACCGCTGGCGATCTCGGAGCTCGCACGCTTCGCCGAACTCGTCGATGCCGACGAGGTGGTCGAGCGTCCGGGCTTCGGTGCCGCAGGCGCGCCGCGGCGCGAGCTCGGCGTCAGCGAGCTGTCGCTGGCGGAGGGCTTTGTGCCGTCGCCTGGGCCCAGCGCCGCTAACGCGCGACGGAGCTTGTCGACCTCGGCGAGCAGGTCGTCCAGACGGTGTTGAAGGTCGCGTCGTGCTTGATCGAGCATCGTGTCTCCAATCATTGATTTACCCATCA
>CAWEQQ010000027.1:0-27752 GCA_963811155.1 uncultured Solirubrobacterales bacterium | reverse complement strand
TACGCACGACCCCTTCGAAGCCGCCCAAATGCGAGCGGACCCCGAGCTCGCCGGTCGCCGAAACCAGGGCCGGCAGCGCAGTGTGCAGAATCGCGCCGTTGCCTACGCAAGACTCCTTTCGGCCGTTCCGGCGCTGAGCCCTCGCCCGGCATTGGTGACCTGATGACGTGGCGATCGGAACGTCGCCATAAGGACTCGTCCCCATGCCGGCCGCCCCGTCCCGCCCGAGCCGTTCACCCCGCAGACCGCTCCCGCGGCGCTCGAGGACCTCCGCGCGCGGCTGCGCGCGACGCGCTGGCCGGACACGCCCGAGGACACCGGGTGGTCGCTGGGGACCGACCTTGCCTACCTCCGCGAGCTCGTCGCCTACTGGGCGGACGGGTTTGACTGGCCGGCGGAGGAGGCGGCGCTCGCCCGGCTCCCCCGCTTCCGCGTCCGGCTCGGCGGCCTTGGGATCCACTTCGTGCACGTCCGGGCCGTCGCGCCGGCCGGGCCCGTCCTGCCGTTGGTCCTCAGCCACGGCTGGCCGGACTCGTTCTGGCGCTACGCGAAGGTCGTCCCACTCCTCACCGACCCTGGGGCGCACGGCGCCGATCCCACCGACGCGTTTGACGTGGTCGTGCCCGACATGCCGGGCTACGGGTACTCCGAGCATCCCACCGGCCCGCCTCTCGATGCCATCGCCGTCGCTGGCCTGTGGGCCGAGCTGATGGGCGTGGCCTGACCCCCCGGGTTCGGTCCGACCCTTGTGAGAGTTTCTTGCGCCCTGGATCATGGGCGAGGAAGGAACGATCACGTGAAGCGACGCAGGCACACGCCGGAGCAGATCATCCGCAAGCTGCGCGAGGCCGAGCGGCTGCTGGGTGAGGGCAAGACGATCCCGGAGGCGGCGAAGGAGCTGGGGATCAGCGAGCAGACGTATCACCGCTGGCGCAACCAGTACGGCGGGATGAAGGCCAACGATGCCAAGCGGTTGAAGGAGCTCGAGCGTGAGAACGCGCGGTTGAAGGCGATCGTCGCCGATCAGGCGCTCGAGGTGCGGGCGCTGAAGGAGGTCGCGAAGGGAAACTGGTGAGCCCAGCCCGCCGGCGCCGGGCGGTCGCGATGATGCGCGACCGTCTCGGCGTCAGCGAGCGCTGGGCGTGCCGGGTGCTGGGCCAGCACCGCTCCACTGAGCGCTACGAGCCCAAGCGCGCTGAGGATGACGCGGCGGTGCGCGCCGAGTTGCGGCAGTTCTCCAAGGACCGTCCGCGGTGGGGGTACCGCCGTGCGCATCATCACCTGCGCGAGCTGGGCTGGGATGTGAACCGCAAGCGGGTGCAGCGCTTGTGGCGGGAGGAAGGGCTGCGGGTGCCGCAGCGGCGGCGCAAGCGCCGGCGGCTGGGGGACTCGACCGTCCCTGCGCAGCGCCTGCGCGCCGAGCGGCCCGACCAGGTGTGGGCGTTCGACTTCCAGTTCGACCAGACCGCCGACGGCCGGGTGCTGAAGCTGCTCAACGTGGTCGACGAGTTCACCCGTGAGTCGCTGGTGATGCTGGTCGAGCGCAGCATCGACGCCGACCGCACCGTCGGCGTGCGGGAGCGCCTGGTCGCCGAGCGGGGCGCCCCGGAGTTCCTGAGGTGCGACAACGGCCCGGAGATGACCGCGCACGCGCTCCAGGACTGGTGCGAGCTGAGCGGCACCGGAACCGCGTACATCGAGCCGGGCTCGCCGTGGCAGAACCCGTACGTCGAGAGCTTCCACTCCCGCGTGCGCGACGAGCTGCTCGACGTCGAGGAGTTCTCCTGCCTGGCCGAGGCGCGCGTCGTGATCGGTGACTGGCGCGAGGACTACAACCACCGCCGTCCACACTCATCGCTCGGGATGCGCCCCCCGGCCGTGTTCGCCGCGCAGTGGACCGAGCCGGTCGGGATCGCCGCATGAGGCCGACCCGACCGCTCGACCTCAACGATCAGGCGAGCCAGCGATGAGAAGAGGGGGGTGGGGCCCTCCCCCGGGCGGCGGCGCCCGCGACCATCGCCGCTCCGCCTCGCTCCGCTCGGCTCCGCGACGACGGTCGCGGCACCATGGTCGCGGCACCACGGCCGTGACCTGTCCGAGCAGGCCGCTACCTTGCCCCACTACATTCACCACCCTCTCACTCGTGGTGGACCGAAAACCGGGGGCCGCCCAGGCGTCCTCCGCTACGCGCGGTTCGGCGCGGCGGGCGGGGACATCGGCAGCCACGTGAGCCGCTACCTCGGGCTCGACCACGCCGACCTGGTCGTGGCCGTCCACCGCACCGACGCGGGCCTGCCCGTCTTCACCGGCGACCCGGCGGAGCTCGCGCCCGAGGAGCGTGCCTGGCTCGAGGGCGCCGCGGCGTGGGGCGCGGCCGAGGGCGCCTACGCCGCCATGCACCGCACGAAGCCCCAGACCGCCGCCTTCGGGCTCACCGACTCGCCAGCCGGGCTCGCTGCGTGGATCGTCGAGAAACTCCGGGCGTGGAGCGACTGCGACGGGGACGTCGAACGGAGCTTCACGAAGGACGAGATCCTCACGAACGTCACGCTCTACCGGCTGACGGGGACGATCGGCTCCTCGATGCGCATGTACCACGCGAACGCCGCGATCCCGCCCGCGCAGCACGCCCGCCAGGTCGAGGTGCCGTCCGGCTTCTCGCTCTTCCCCGGCGACATCGTCCGCCCGCCGCGGGCGTGGCTCGAGCGCACGGCGAACGTCGTGCGCGTGACCGAGCCCGCGCGCGGCGGGCACTTCGCGCCGTTCGAGGAGCCCGAGCTCTACGCGGAGGAGCTGCGCGCGTTCTTCCGCCCCTACCGGTAGCCCCGGCCCGAGCATCCGTTCTCACGCTCCCAGCGCCTCTCAACGCGCGGCCTCGCGCTTCCGTTGTCGCCCATTCCGAGCGCGATGGCGGCCGCAGAAGACGCGACGGTCGCCGGCCCGCGGTACGGCCCTGTATAGGTACCGCCACCGCGTCCCAGGCCGCCGGGTCAGCTTTGCTTCCGGCGATCGGCGCGACCGCAGCGCACGGCCGGCGACCCGCGGACGCCAGCGAAAGGCAGTTGGCCGCTGTTGTCCGCCAGCAGCAGCCCACAGCGGTGCCGGCGACGTCGAAATCGTGACTGCTTCGCGTCGGCGTCGCTCGCGTTCCGTTGCCGTCCTGTGGGGCCGCTCGGCGCTTGCAGCTACACGCGTTTCGGTTAGCACTGGCCTCGATCACATCAGCGCGACCGGCGGCGGTGACCACGTCGGCGGTGGACCCTGCTTTCCGCGCAAAGGAGGTCTGTGGCAGGACGCCGCCCGGGAACCTGATCTGCGAGGATGACCTGCGCGGGAAGGCCGGCGGGAGACGTTGCCGAGCTTGCACTTTCGTCGCGACCGCGACTACCTGCGGGAGTCGCCGCCTTCGCACCGGATGACCGCCGATCGGGGAGTCGCCTCAAGAGATCTTGGGTCGGGCGGTGGTCTGCCGGCGACGGCTGAGCCGTACCTCTCATCGCTCCCTCATGACGACCCAGCCGGGCAGTAGCCGCGTCCGGAGGTAATGGGGTTTGCCGTTCAAGCAGGTCACACCGGTACATCTCAGCCTTTATGCGCTTCTGGACTGCAATGTCCAGGGCGGGGCCAGGAAGGTCACGAAAGAGGTTGGCAACGTCCTTCCGGCCTGCACCTGGGGCTCGCAGCCGGCGCACAACTTCGCTGACCACCTCCTCCGCCGCACCCATGCCTGTGGCAGCGAAGATCTTGCCGATCAGACGATCCGGTGCGCCAGGTTGCGACATGTCGACTTCGTGGCGTGGACTCTCACAGCCACGTTCGCTGCCGCCGACTCCCGTGCCGAGTTCGGCGAGTTCAGCTAGAACCGACTCGTACTCGGTCAGTAGCTGCCGCGCCACGCGGACCCGTGGGAGAGTCAAATTGCTCAGCTCGGTCTGCAGCCTGACGTCTTCAGGCATGGTCTCCAAGGCGGCCTCGATGCGGGCACGATCGAGTTGTCGTTGCGCGATCGCCCTAGAGCACTCGGCTTCGCTGAGCGCTCGTTTCTGTTGCTGCTCCTGACTCTGCTGGCGTTGTCGTCCTGGCGGAAAGTGCCGAAGCTGGCCAATCGCGGGTTTGGGTGTCGCAGGCTGCTGCGTCAGCGTCCGGTAGAGATCCTTGACGGCGGAATCTGTGATGTCGTCAAGACGGAATCGCTGCAGGTTCCTGAGCTGAGTCAGCACGTCATCGTCGCTCGCGCCCGGGAGCAGGACGATCTTCACGCGGTGTCGGAACCGTGCCTGGTCAACATCGAACTACCCCTTAGTTCGTCCGCTTCACGGACGGCACCTGGGCCTTCGTCGGCCTTGTTGCGCCCCTCCCACCGGGCGCGATAGGCAGCCGAACACGCGATCAGCACGAAGTCGCTCTCCTGCGCCGCCTGCGCGCCGATGCGGTACCGGTCGACGCCCAAATCATGCTCATAAAACTGGTCTACCTCGGTATCTATGCCCATCTCGCGCAAGAGCGTCGCGAACATCAAGACGGTTGTCTGCCAGTCGTGCGTCTGCCGCCTGTCCCACGTTGGATGGCCATGCGCGCACCTGACAAAGGGGTACCAGTATGGGAAACCGTCGCCACGCGCAGATCGCGCGGCGCTCCGTGAGCCCTGAGCCGTCTGCGCCTACCTGTTTGCAGGCCGAGGAGGTCGAGACGCGCAAGCGCACGGTCGGACACCAGGACCTGACCCGCCTTCGCGGCTTCGCCGACGCGAGCGGCGACGTTGACGTCGACGCCGAGGTAGTCTCCGCCGAGTCTCCGCGGCCGCCCCCAATGGATGCCGGCGCGCATGCGGGGCCGGTACCCGTCGAGCTCGACACGCTGGAGGGCGTCCTGGGCTTCGAGCGCGGCGTCCACCGCTCCCTGCGCGGTGGGGAACGTCGCCATCAGGCCGTCTCCAAGCCGCTTCACGGTCCGGCCTTCGTGGGCGATGATCGCGGCTTCGATGACGGTGTCGACCTCGCGCAGCAGCTCGAGCGCGGCGCCGTCGCCGGCCTCCAGCTCCCACGAGGAGAACTCGACGAGATCGGTGAACAGAATCGCCAGCTCGACATCGCCGCGCCCACGGCGGGTGGTTTCCGAAAGCGACTGCCACACCTGCAACCCGGCGAGGCCGAGCTCATGCACGACGCTCTCGGGCTCCAGCCGCAAAGCGGAGACGCTGCGGGCGAGGACCTGCGCGGGGGTCACTCCCGCGGTTGATCGCCGCATATTCCGGGGCAGGCCAGTAGCTGCATTTAGAACGAGCGTGATGACCGAGTAGGTTTCTGCTCGTGCCCGCTCGAGGGTTTGCGATACGGGCACGTGAAGGCCTCCATAAACGGTATTGAGATCACGCAGACTTGCCTGTTGCGCTGCGCGTGATCACCAGGTCTTGATGCGCTCGGTCGGTCGCACGCGCTCGACTCGCAGGCGTGTGTCGAGTACGGCGCAGCCGTTGGTCATGCATCGCACCGGGTTTAGATCGGCCTCGACGATCTCCGGTGCTTCGCGAAGCAGCAGCGCGAAGCGCAGCACGAGCTCGCGGAGCGCGTCTCGGTCCAGCGGGGCCAGGCCGCGTGAGCCGTCGAGCTGGCTGGTGACCGCTTCGGATGCGTCGATCAGCTCGTCCGCGTCGATGTCTGTGTTGGGCGGAAGCCGGAAGGCGGCGGTGCCTTCGAGCCCGCCGTGGCGCCCGCCCAGCCCGACCGCCATCACGCGACCGAATTCCGGGTCGATGACCGTGCCCACGAGCACGTCGGCACCCGGCGGCATGAGCCGCTGCAGTACCGCTCCAGTCCACTGCCACCCGGCTTCTCGCACGCGTCGCTGCGAGCTCTTGCCAGCCGGCTCGGACCGCTGCTTGGCCTTGCAGTCCGAGCAGCACCGCGTCGATGTCGCCTGCGTACGCCGGCAGCTGGCGATCGGCCTTCAGCGCAATCGGTCCGCCGATCTGTGCGGCGGTGGCGAGCGCGTCGTCAATCATCCTCGCACCGATGAGCGGGCACGACCGTGACCCCATGCGTTGCGAGCAGCGCATCCGCCTCGGCGCTCGTCAGCCATGTCTCCTCGCTCTGCTCCCGATCCAAGTACGAGTCGATCAGCTCGCGGGCGGCCGCAGGATCGAGATCCTGGTATTGGGGATGCTCTCCGACCGGTCGCGAGAGCCACGCGCGGCGCTGCGCCGCGCGGGCGAGAACGTCCGCGCAATACTCGGGGAAGCGGAAGTTCGGCACGCTCGCGCTCGGGCCGGTGGGCAGCTCACCCTCGGCGGTCACGACGCACGCCACGACCGGCTTGCGCTGCCCCGCCGCGGATCTCGAGATCGCCTCGAGGACGCTGTCGGGATCGCCGCCGAGCGGATCGACGTAGAACGCCATCAAGGCGTCGACGCCCGTGTCTTGGAGGATCCCGCGCACGCCCCTGGCGTAATCCTGGTCGCCCGCGCGAATATGCATCACGAGTGGGTTTCGGACTTGTCCTTTGGCCTGCGCGATGAGCAGTCCTCGGGTCGAGCAGGCATCGGCCGCGAGCGTCGCCATCCCGGCTGAGTTGGTGACGATCCCGATCTGGCGCCCGGCCGGAAGCGGCTGGCGGTCAAAGAACTCGGCGGCGTTGAACAGCTCCTCGCCGGTTTGAAACCGCTGCACGCCGCTGTGCTGCAAGCAGCGCGTCCACGGCCGCGTCCCCGCGCAGCGCGCCGCTTGTGTGCGATCGTGCCTCGCTGCGGGTCGCGTCCGGGCGGCGATTTCCCTTGATCGCGAGAATCGGCTTGCGTTGCGCGACCCGCCGCGCGATCCGCGCAAACCGCTCCGGGTTGCCGAACGTCTCGACGTACAGCATCACCACGGCCGTGCGCGGGTCCTCCTCCCACAGCTCGAGCAGATCGTTGGTCGAGACGTCCGCACGGCGACCAAGCGAAGCGAAGCTCGAAACCCCGAGCCGTCGAGCCGCGGAATGTCCGAGCAGAGCGATCCCGATCGCCCCCGACTCCGAGCAGATCGCCAGCCGCCCGGCCGGCACGCGGAAACCGGCGAATGTCGCGTTCAGACTCACCTGCGGGTCGGTGTTCAGCACCCCCAGGCAGTTCGGTCCGACCAACCGCATCCCCGCGCCACGCACAACCTCCAGCAGCCGCTGCTCCCGCTCGCGCGCCTGATCGCCCTGATCGGCGATCTCGCCCCTGAGTACGACCAGCGCCTTGGACCCCTTCGCCGCCGCCTCGCGGGCGACCTCCACCACCTCCGTCGCGGGCGACCGCGATCACGACGAGCTCGGGCGCCTCCTCCAGCCCAGCGATGCTAGGCGCGGCGCGGATTGACCGGATCACACCGCCCGCTGCTGTTGATCGGCGTGGCCACGCCCTGAAAATGGCCGTCGATCATGTTTGACAGCACGGCGCCGCCAGGATCATCCGGAGCGTCCGATGCGCCGACGATCGCGATCGACGTCGGGGCGAGAACCGGTCGCAGCGACGCGACCACGCCGCGGTGGTCACGCTCGTCGATCCGCTCCAACACGCTCTCGGTCGGTGTGATGTCGAGCACGACCGTGACCTCGCCCCCAGCGCCCTCGCGCCGAACCTCGAAGCCGGCCTTCTCGAAGACGCCGAGCGCCGCGTCGGTTCTCGGCCATCACCTCCGCGTCGAACCGGCGGATTCCCCGCTCCGCGGCGATCGCCGCGAGCTGCTCGAGCAGTCGCGTCGCGGTCCCGCGACGCCTGAAATCCTCCGCCACCGCGAACGAAACCTCGGCCACACCGGGCTCGAGCAAACGATCGTAGCTCGCGGCCCCAACCACGCGCCCGCCCTGCCTGCAGATCAGCGCCAGCCGATCGACCCCGCCAGCCTCAACCAGACGGCGCGCCGGGAACTCCGTGCGCACCATCCCGTGAAAACGCATGTAGCGACTCTCCGGCGACAGCCGGTCGATAGAACGCCTTGACATCCTCATAATCCTCCGGCCCGGCACGACCAAGCGCAGCGTCGACCCGTCGCCCAGGATCACGTCTCGGACGAGGGGCTCCGCGGTCACGTTCACAGACCCGAGCGGGACGCGGGTCAGTGCTCACCGCCGCTCGCCTCCATACCAGGGTGATGTACGCGGACTCGCCCGCCCCGTGTGCTCGCGCGCCAATCACGGCCGCCTCCGCGACATTGACATCGGCGACGATCGCACCCACCGGCCGTAGATAGCCAATCGGCCGATACCTTAACCATGTCGTCGGTCCGCCAAGTGATCCAGATGTAACCTTCCCGTTTCGGGTAACCGGCGCCTGTGCCTCGATCAGCCGCTGGAACCAAGCCCCCGGCCAGGGTTCGCAAGCCGATCCGTTCGGCAAGCGATTCGCCGCCTGGATCGCCGAACAATCAACGGCGCTGCCGGGGCGGTGCAGCAAGGGTGCAAGCGCGGCTTCGGGTGGGCGGGCCGCATCCGGCGTGCGTCGTTGCTGAGAGCGTAGACCAGCGCGAGGCGGACGACACGCGCTTGGGCGTGCGCATCCACTGCGCCGGCGAGCACCGCGCTGATGCTCGCCGAGTGGCTCTCTGAACCTGACGAGGAGCCCCGAACCGCAACGGCTGGCGTTGGCTGGCACCCGCAACGCGACCGTGACGTTCCACGCCGCTCCTCGACGACGAGAACAGACCGCCGTTCGCGCATCACTCATGTGAGCCCTCCGGACACGGTTGGAACAGCAGTCACGAATGCGCCGCCTCCCAGGGAAGGTAGATGCCAAACACATGACCGAACATCGTCTGCCTGCTCTGAGCAACAAGTATCTCGGGCTAGCGCGACAACAGTCATTGGCCCGGCGTCGAACGTTCGCTCCGCGCAGTTAGCCATGCGATCCGATCTGGTCCGCCGTGGCGGGCCAGCCCATGGAGCACCAGAATTTGACCGGCCCACGAACCGAGCTAGCCTAGCCTAGTAGTACTTTGTTACTCTTCTTGGGTGTTTGGTAGTGGCAGGTCGGCGAGGTCTATCGGTCGCCGGCAGGTGTGGCAGTGACCGGACCAGCAGTCGAAGATGGGCATGAATAGGCGGACCGCTTGGGGGAGCGTGAGGCCCGCCGCGGGGCTTTTGGGTCGGTGCGCTCCAGGGTGAGGAACGCGTGCGCGGTCGTGACGAGAGCGGTGTGGTGCTGCCAGCCGAGGTAGGAGCGTCCTTCGTAGTGATCGAGCCCGAGCTCGCCTTTGAGCTGGCGGTAGTCCAGCTCGATCATCCACCGCAGGCGGGCGAGGCGGGCGAGTCGTTGGGGCTTTGCGCGGGCGGGTAGGTTGGAGATCCAGTAGTCGCTGGGGTGCTCGGCGCCTTCGGGCCACTCGATGATCAGCCACTCCTCGCGGGGCGCGACGCGGTCGCGGGTGACCGGATGCGCGGCTGTGATCCGCTTGAACGCGAACCGCGACGAGACCCGGGTCTTCCCCCTACCGCGAAACGGGATAGTCCGGAAGTCCTCGTCTGTGAGCGTCGTGGCGTACTCGCCGACCGAGATCGGATCGCGGTCGGCGCGGTGCGCGGCTGGGGTGCGGCCCGGTTTCCCGGGCTTGCGGTCGGGGACCGCGAACACCGCGCCCGGCGCGAAGATCGTCGTGTCCGGGTTGATCGACAGCACATAGTCAATCCCGCCCGAGTCGAGCTCTGGGGAGCGTCACAGGATCTGTGTAAGGCACAGCGAACGGAGAGCGCATGCCTTCAACACAAGAGAAAAACAAGTCGTTTGAGCGAGCTGGTCTTGATCTGGGTGGCGCCGGTGGCGCGCCCCTGGGCGAGCCGCCGGCGCCCCGGCGAGAGGTGTTCAGAGCCCAGCGACAGCCTGGGTTGAGCGAGGAGCTGGTCGAGGAGACGATCGAGCAGTGGCGGCTGGAGCGAGCGATCGCCGAGCTTGATGACCGGCAGCGCGCTGAGCTGGTCGACGGGCTGTTGGAGCAGTTGGGCGACGAGCACGGTCAGCTGCCGGCGGCGGTCACGGATCGGCTTTTGGACGGACTCATCAAGGGCAAGCGGGGTGAGGCGGAGATCCTGGGATCTGATGGGGTGCTGGGCGGTCTGACGCGGCGGCTGATCGAGCGGGCGCTGGGCGAGGAGCTGTCTGAGCATCTGGGCTACCCGGCGGGTCTGGACCGCCCCCCGTTCCGTGGACACGGTTCGGGTTGACTCGGTGGACTGTAGGTGAGGGCGCGGACGGAAGACGCTAGCGGTGGCTGGGGACGGGCTTGGGGGGAGAGCGTGCGCCGGGTTCGCAGCGGAGGGAGCCCCGAGGGGCGACCGCAGCTGCGTACCCGGCGCACGGCGCGCCGCCCGGACACACCCCGCTCTCCTCGGCGAGTGCGTCTCGGGAGGAAAGTGCGCTCAGGCGACCGTGACGAGGGCGGCGTGGTGATCGCGCTCGGCTTCGTCGGGAGAGCGGTAGCCGAGCGTGGAGTGCAACCGTCGCCGGTTGTAGAACTCTTCGATGTATTGGAAGATCGAGCTGCGCGCCTGTTCGTGGGTGGCGAACGTGCGCCGCCTGAGCCGCTCCTTCTCAAGTGAGGCGAAGAACGATTCCTTGGCGGCGTTGTCGTGCGGGCTGCCCTTGCGGCTGTTGGACTGTGTGACACCGTGCGCGCGGCACGCGGCGCCGAAGGTGACAGCCGTGTACTGACAGCCACGGTCGGCGTGGTGGATGATTCCCTCGCCGGGCCGGCGCTGGGCGACGGCCATCTCGAGCGCGCGGGCGACGAGCGGCGCGTCGGCGACCGGGCCCATCGCCCAGCCCACGATCTGGCTTGACTTCTCCTTCTCGGATCCAAGCGGCAGCGCCGCCGGCCCCGGTGTGTACTGGCAAGCCAGGCTTTGAGCAATCAGATTGCTCATCGCTGCGCAGGCCGGCTGGGCGGACTTGGGCAGCGCGTTGAGCACGTTGCCGATCTTGTGCCACCAGCACCGCTGCTCGCGGGTCTCGGGGAACACCTCGCGGACCGCGGACCAGAACCCCAGGGCACCGTCGCCGACCGCGAGCACCGGCGCGGCCATGCCACGGCGCTTACAGCCGCGGAGCAGATCGAGCCACGACTCGGGGATGGAGTCGACGAGCCGGCCGCTTCTCCTTTACCTTGGCGCGGGTGGATAGCGGCAGCCGCGCCGAGACGGCTCAGTCGGCGACAAAGCGGGAGCGGGCCCGAGTGCCGGTTGGTTGTTCGACTGGGAGCTGGATGAGCAGCGTGGTGCCGCCGCCGGTCGGGCTGGTGAGCTCCAGCGTGCCGCCGAGTGCCTCGACTCGGTCGCTGAGCCCGATGAGTCCGGACCCTTGCTTGGGGTCGGCGCCCCCGATCCCGTCGTCGCAGATCTCCACTTGGAGCCGTCGGTCCTCGGTGTGGACCGTGACGCTGGCGTGATCGGCGTGCGCGTGTTTGAGGACGTTGGTGAGCGCCTCGCTGACGATGAAATAGGCGGTTGCCTCCACGCTCGCGGGCAGTCGCTCGACCGAGACCTGCGCGGTGACGGGCAGGGGGATGCGTAACACCAGCGCGTCGAGTCCGCCGCGCAGGCCGTCCCTGGTCAGGGCGGCGGGGAGGATGCCGTCCGCGAGCTCGCGCAGCTCGCCGTTCGCCCGTTCGGCGTGACGCAGTGCCTCGGCCACCAGCTCAATGGCGTTCGCATCACCGTTGTTCAGCGCCCGCCACGCGAGCTTGAGCCCGATCACCGCGTGAACGAGCCGCTGCTGGGCCCCGTCGTGCAGATCCCGCTGGATCCGCCGACGGCTCTCGTCAGCGGCAGCAACAATCCGCGCGCGCGACGCGGCGAGCGCGGCGCGGCTCTCGGCGTTCGCGATGGCCATGGCTAAGAGCTCCATGAATTGCGTGAGGCGTTGTTCGGTGTCAGGCGGCGGCGGGTGCTCGACCGTCGAGCTGACGACCATTACGCCGCAGAGGTGGCCGTCGACGATCACCGGCGCTCCGACCCCCCAGCGGACGTCCCGCTCGCGGGCAAGGTCAGCGATCGGTCCGGAGGGGGCGGAAAAGTCGGTCCGGGCTGGACGACCGGTCTCAAAGACGCGCGTGGCGACGTTCTCGCCACCGAGCGGCACCGTGGTGCCGGGGGGCACGCGGCCCTGGGCCCGCCCCGCAGCGGCGAGGTAGTTCACCATGCCGCCCGGCTCATACCGGCCGAGATGCTGGAAATCGACTGAAACCACGCGTCCGACCTCCGCGGCTACCGCCGTGAATACCTCCTCCGGAGCCGCCCCGCGCGCCACCAGGGTCGCGACCCGGCGCAACGCTGCCTGCTCCTCGGCCAGGCGGGCGAGACTGGCGCGGCTTTCGGCGTTGGCGATCGCCGTGGCCAGAAGCTCCATGAATTGCGTGAGGCGTTGCTCGGTGTCAGGCGGCGGCTGCTCCAGGGTGGAGCTGACGATCATCACGCCCCACCGGCGGCCCTCGACGGTGATGGGCGCCCCGACTGACCAGCGGATGCTCCGCTCCATGGCTACGGCGCCAATCGGGCTAGCGGGATTTGAGTAGTCGGTCCGGGCCGGACGGCCCGTCTCGAAGACGCGCGTGGTGACGTTGTCGCCCCCAACCGGCAGTCGGGTACCAGCCGGCACCAGGCCTTCGACCGGGCCCCTGGCAGCGACGTAGGTGACCATGCCGTCCGGCTCAAATCGGCCGAGATGCTGATATTCGATCGGCATCACGTGCCCGACCTCCTCGGCCACCGCCGCGAACACCTCCTCCGGAGCCACTCCGCGCGCCACGAGCGTGGCGACGCGGCGCAACGCCGCCTGCTCCTCGGCCAGCACCCGGAACTCCTCACCGCTCACTGATCACCCCGGCTTTCGCCCACGGTCGCGACGCGACCAACGTCGCCCGGCTGCCCGCGCCAGTGCCACGGCCGAGCCGTCGGCATCTGGCAGTAGAGGCGCCATCCATACCCACCGCCAAGCCTACGCCCGCCTCGTCACCACGCAACGCTGCTCGATGAGCGACCCCACCACGAGCCCGTGACCCGCCGGGAAGGCGGCCGAAACGAGCGGCCAAGATTGGTCCCGTCGGTCCGAGGTCACCTCCATGAAACGAACGGCAAGACGGAGCCGTCGTGAACGCTGCCGCTTTGGCTACATCCGGAAACCACCAACGCGATGAGGAGACCGCTGGTCCCACGCACATCCGGCACTTTCGGCTGATCCGAAACGGGCTGATCAGGCTTCTCCTCCCGGCCGGATCCAGCAGCAGCGCGACGGCGTCCTGCTTTTGCCCACCGACGAGCATCTCCATCTGGATGGATCCCTGCGGCCCTCCTTCGCGCGGAATCCGAGTCTGACGGGAGCACCAGCCAGATCCGCTCGGTCGCCGCATTTCCGAGGCCGTGCCAATCTCCGTTCGAGCCGATCCGAGGCGTAGTCGCAGCGTGTAATCAGCCGTGTAAGCGAACGTCCGGAGCCATCCGCGCCGCCGCATGAAGGACGTGGGTCAGCCGGTCGATCGACACCACCAGGACGTCATGCTCGACGCGCTCGACGCCTCGCGCGCGGACCAGACACATGACGCCAAGGGCCCCGCGACGTGCCCACCTTCGCCGGCGTCCCGCCAGCCATGCCGCGTGCTCTCGCACTCGAGCGAGGTGACGCACGTCGTACGTCCGCGTTTTCGTCTCGATCGCAATCGCGACGCCGGTGGGGGCGATTGCGACCGAGTCGATGTCTCCCTGGCCGTGCCACGGCAGCGAATGCCGAAGCCGCCAGCCCTCAGCCTGCAGCGGTGCCAGCGCGCGCTGGACGGCGTCCTCGGAGCGCGCCGCGACCCCACTCCGACGAGCGAGCAAATGCCAGTGGCGCGCGTGGAAACCCAGCCCGACGGCCGCGAGAACCAGCAGCCCGCCGAGCGCCGCCGCTCCCGCGATCACGACCGCGAGACCGAGCAGCCCGACGACGACGCTTCCCATCGCCGCCCTTCCGGCGTGAGAGCGCCGGCGATACTGCTGGCGACGCGCGTTGTTCACGCTGCGACCGCTTCGAGCTCCCAGCCAGCGCCGAAGGCGCTCCCGCTCTCGGTGGGCTCTGCCATTGCTCGATCGTCCCACCGGGGCCAGACGGTCCTGGCAACGTCCGGTTTCGGGCCGAGCTACGACCTTTTCATGAGACTACTGTCGCAGGATTGGTCCGTGAATGGACCAAATTGCCAGCCATTTCTTGCGGATTTGCTGGCGGTTTGTTAATACCGCTACCGGGATTCGAACCCGGTTAGGTTATGTTGGGCCGCGTAGATCATCAGTGTTTACGGGGGTTTCGAGGGGGCCGGATTGCGCAGTGTTGAAAAGAATTGGCCACCAATTGGCCACCAAACGCGGTGTCGATCAGCTCCGCCTCCCGCTCGCCCGGCATGTAGTCGGCGTAGATCTGGGTGGTCTTCAGGTCGCGGTGCCCCATCCACTCCTGGAGCGTGCGCAGGCTGACCTGCCCTGACGCGGCGACCGTCGTGGCGAACGTGTGCCTCAGGTCGTGCAGGCGAACGGGACGGACGTCTGCGCGCTGCAGCGCCGCCTTGAAGTGCAGGAGGAGCCGCACGCGATCAAGCGGCCGGCCGGTGTGCGGGTGTGCGAGCACGAGATCCTGGTCCTGGTTCCAAACCGTGTGCTTGTGATGCTCCTCGAACTCGGCGACCAGGCGAGAGGCGAGCGGGATCGCGCGGATCGACCGGCGCGACTTCGGGCTGCCGTACTCGCCGCGGACGTAGCTTTGCCGGACCCGCACCTTCATCGCAGCCATGTCGAGGTCATCCCAGCGCAGAGCACGCAGCTCTCCCAGCCGCATCCCTGTCATCGCGGCCGTCAGGACGAGCAGCCGCACGACCGGCCACCAGTCGCGCTCAGCCTGCGCGGCGTGCGGCGGTGGCGGCGCCGTGAGGACGCGCTCTAGTTCGGCCTGCGTGAGGAAGTGGATCGTCTCGTCTCGCCGCACGTCGGGCAGCTTTGCCATGTCGCATGGGTTGCTGGCGAGCAGGCGGCGGTCGACCGCCAGCCCGAGGACGCTGTGCAGCGTGCCGATCACATTGCGGATCGTCTTGGGTGCCTTACGGTCGCGGTGCAACCGCTCCACCAGGCGCTGCACGTCGCGCTCGTCAACATCACGCGCCTCGATGTCACCGAGCAGCGGCTCGATGTGCCGGCTCAGGTGATAGCGGACACTCTCGATGTGCGATGGCTTGCGGCCGGCGTCGGTCAGCGCCGCGAGAAGCGCACGACCGAGCTCCGCCACAGTCGTCTCATCGCTCGGCTCACCGGAGCCAAGCGTGGCTGTGAGCAGGCTCTCCCGCAAGAGCGCTTCCGCCTCCTTCTTCGTCAGTCCCGACCTGTTCGCATTCGTCCGCGCCGCACCGATCCTCTGCGCTTTACGGCGGCCGTCCGCGGTGCGCCAGCGCCCATACCACGCGCCGTCCTTCAGGTACAGGCTGCCGGTTCCGTAAGCGCGCTTGGCCACGACCAGAAAGGTAGTGCCCCCGCTCATCGGCCTGCTCGCTCCTGCACCTCGATCCACGCATCCAGCGAGGATTGCCGGAACCGCCAATAGCGGCCGAGACGGATCGCCGGGATGCGTCGCTCGCGAGCCCATTGGCGGACCGTGTAGGCGCTGACGCCCAAGAACTCCGCTGCCTGCTCGACGGACAGCAGCGGATCGTGCACGTGCGCGCGGACCGCGGTCATCTGACCGGAAGCATCTCCTCGAAGACCTGCCCCCAACGCGGGAGCTCGGCATCTGAAGTCTGTCGCGATTGAAGGGACGCCATCCTCACCTGTAGATACTGCGTGCGCAGGAGGCGGCCCCGTCGCCGGGACACGAGGCACGCCAGCCGAGTTCGGCGGCGCGGATCCAGAGATCGTCCGGGGACCCGGAGCTCGTGATCCGGCGCCGCTTGACGACGGCGATCGCCTCGAACACGCAGGGTCCTCGCCGTCGAGCAACCCGCCGCCCCTCCGCAGCGAGCGTCTCTAGCTCCTCGTCGTCGAGATCGCGCCGCTCGCCCCGTGCCCGGTCACACGCGGAGCCAGCTGGGTACCGCAGTTCGCGCCGAGCGATTCGCTCAGCCGCTGGAACGGCTTCCACGGGTTTGTCAGACCTGGCTCGGACATCGGTCAAGTGGTAGGCGCACCACGATCGTTGGGTGCACGTGGTCGGTCGCCGGAACTCGCCTCTGTCGCCGCCTCACGCGCGAGAGCCCAACTTCCGAACACGGCGGTGACGACGCTCGCCGAAGGCCAGTGCCCGGCTGCCAGCCGCCGGGCCGCGTCCTTGCCGCGACGGCGGGCATGGGTCCGCGACCAGTCGTAGGACGACGGCATCCGCCCGAAACGCTCACACCACTCCAGCATCGCCGAGATCACCAGCTCCCGCGTCCACCGCCGCTCGATCGCGCCGGGATGGCACGCCTTGCAGTAGGCGTAGGCGTCGCCCTTGCCGTTGCGCGGCTGGGTGTACGCGCCGCAGCCGCGGCACACGCCGACATAGCGGGCTTTGACGGCCCGGCCTTCTCGCCGGTCGGGTCCTAGGCGCCTAAAAGGCGTTAGTCTCCCGTCGAGAGGGGTCGCATGTCGAAGCCCAGAGATGTCGTGGTCGTCCGCGTGAGCGAGAAGGGCGACCGGGAGGACGAGCACTTTCACTCGCCCGAGGTGCAGATCGAGGCCGCCAGGCGGTGGGCGAGGGACCGCGGTGAGCGGCTTGTTGCCTCGCCGATTCCCGAGATCGACGTCAGCGGGAAGCTGCCGCTGTCCAGAGCGCCCTGGTCTGTTGGTGGCGATCGAGATGATCGAGGCCGGCCGGGCCGATCAGCTTGTGGTGGCGTATTTCGATCGGCTGGTGCGCTCGCTCAAGGTCCAGCTGGAGGTGATCGAGCGGGTGGAGAGGGCGGGCGGGGAGATCTTCGCGCTCGATCACGGCAAGCTCACGAACGGCACGGCGGCGCAGCGCCTGTCGACGAACATGCTCGGCTCGGTGTTCCAATACTTTGCTGAGATCACGGGCGAGAAGGTCACGGCGGCTCAGGCGCGGGCGGTGGCGCGGGGTGTCTATCCGCACCCGACGATCCCGGCCGGGTATGTGCGCGGGGAGGACGGCGTGCTGATGGTGGAGCCCGCGGCGGCGAGGGTCGTGGTGCAGGCGTTCGAGCGCCGCGACCTGGGCGCGTCGCTGGTGGAGATCCAGGCGTTGCTGGCCGAGAATGGGATCGAGCGCGCGCTCTCCGGTGTGGCCTGGATGCTGCGCTCGCGGATGTATCTGGGTGAGGTCCACTTCGGCGAGCTGCACAACCCGCAGGCTCACGAGGCGATCGTCAAGGATCGCGGGCTGTTCGAGCGGGTGGCGCGGCGGACGGTCTCGCGCGGGCGCCAAGCCAAGTCAGACCGGCTGCTGGCCCGCCTCGGGGTGCTGCGCTGCGGGACGTGCGGGTCGCGGATGGTGATCAACTCCGACAGCGGCAGCTATCGCTGCGGCGACACGAGCGCGAACCGCTGCCGGCGACGAGCGGCGGTCAAGGCCGACCGCGTCGAGGAGATGGTGCTGGACGCGGTCCGGGCGTACTCGGCCACGGCCGACGCGCCCCGACGCGCG
Organism: uncultured Solirubrobacterales bacterium; assembly: GCA_963811155.1. GTDB lineage: Bacteria > Actinomycetota > Thermoleophilia > Solirubrobacterales > Solirubrobacteraceae > Palsa-465. The sequence goes on along the minus strand of CAWEQQ010000027.1, from coordinate 10,156 downwards.
TCGCGCAGGCAGCAGATCCGCGAGGCGGACGAGGCGATCGAACGCGCCAACGCGGATCTCGATGACACGATCCGGCAGCTCGGCGAGCTGGGATTGTTGGGCCGGCCCGCGAGCCAACAGACCTTGGAGAAGCTGACCAAGACCCTCGATGACGCGCACACCGCCCGGGCCCGACTCGGCGATGCGGGGCGAGAGCAACATCATCGGTCCTGACGAGATCGACAAGCTGCGCGAACCCGCGAAGCGGTTAGCGGCTTGGCGACGGCTGATCAGCGACACCGTCGAGTCGGCTACGGTCGCGCCGGCGATGACGGCGGATGGGCGCCCCAGTCGCCTCTGGGACTCTCGCCGGATCGACATCAGGTTCCTGGGCCAGCATCCATAAGCAAGCCGCTGGCGGCGACTTCTCGCGCTTCCGTCGACACCTCGGGTCGTACGACTCGCACAACTCTTTCGACCGTCGCGGAGTCGGATGTCGTCGTCGGGCACGACTTCCGCAACCGCGAGAAGCAGCAGACGGAGGTTGGCGTTACCGGCGGTGCGAGATTCGTCCGTCAGGGAGGCGCGACGCCGCGAGCCCGCGGTCGTCTGTCAGCAGCCATCGGTTGTACGCAGCCCACAATCCGGGCGATCGCCGGCGGTCACGGCCACGTGGTCGAGGCGGCCATCGGAACCGTGGCAAAGCGATGGCCAGCTGCCGCCGGGGTCCGGCGACTCAGTCGTCGCCGAGACGTCATACGGTCACCGAGGGCGCTGCCAGAATGCAGTCGTCCGGTTCGCAGCCCCGACGCTTCCTGGCGGTCGCGCGAGCCACGGCACGGCGTCGCATGAGCGGCCTACGCTCAGACACGCCGCCTGCACAGACCGCAGCGGCTTCGGGTGGTCGATCGACAGTCACGTTCGGCACCGCCTCCGCCGGGACCGCCGAGGACCCGGGAGGCCTCTACGCGTCATCGTCGATCACAACGCTGAGTCCACCACGACCTGCGGGGCCGAAGCATGTAAGCGCTCGCGGGAAGCGTTATATGTCAGCGTCTGCCTGACGTAGTGTCGCGCGGAGATCCTCATAGAAGGCTCGAATAGTAGGGTCGGCGCGACCCGCGCGGTAAATGTCCATTGCGACGATGTCGTCGGAGAACTCAGCCCCGCCCTGCGTGACGAGTTCTCCGGCACCCTCCAGGGCTTCAACCAACAGCGTCTTCCAGTCCACACGACTGTTCCTCGCGGGCAAACCCGGTTGCTGACCAAACAGGGATGTGAAGGATTCTGGGTCCGCTACAAGCCAGCGTTCCACGCAAGGGTCTGGGACGCCGATGACGGTTCGCGGAATGACGGCGCTATCGATGAGTGCCTCTACCTCACGCCGCCGCGGATTAGGCCCCACAGCATTTGCGTCGATCATCACGACCAAGATGTCCGGAGTTCCGCCGCTGCGAGCGACCATCGTTTGGAACGCGCGAAGCTCCTGGCGCAGCCGGGGGATCCCGAACCGTGCAGCTCCAATTCGGGTGCTGACCGCGACCCCAAGGTCTGCCGCAGCTCGATTGATCAGAGCTCGTGCGCAGCTCTCATGGGCGCTGTCTTCGCAGAACAGGCAGACATCGACCGCCACAGCTTCAGAGGTCCAGCCAGCCGCGTTGTACGAGTGCAGTGATCTTGTCGCGCTCGTCCGGCTCCTGCAGAAGCTCGTCGATGGCGGCGTCGGTGAAGAGGCTCTCGTCAAGGTTGATACGGCGGATGTCCGTCGCGCGACCAGAGCGTGAGACACCGAACAACCCAATGCTGTCCGACGCCTCGCGGGATCGGTGGAGCATGGCGGCCACGAATCCCGGAGAGTGTGTGGTTAGGACGAACTGGGCGTTCCCGCGGCGAACGGTCGAGCTGAGCAGCTCGGCGATGCGGTCGAGCCGCTGCGGCTGAACACCATTCTCTGGCTCTTCAATTGCGACTAAGCCACTGGTGGCGGTCACCGCTATGGCGCAGAGGGCCAACACGCGCAATGTGCCCTCCGACACCACGCGCGAGGAGAACAGCGTCGCGTCCTGCTCGATTTGGATGTCGAGTGTTCCGCGTTTGGGGTCGAGATCAACATCCAGCCCAGAAACCGCGGGAATGACGGCGCGCAGCGACCGCTTGACTGCCGCGAAGGGTTTGGGCTGGCGCAGCTTCAGCCCGTAGAGGAATGGCGCGATGTCCTCGCCGCGGGACCCGATGTCTTCGACCTCGCGGGGCCCGACCGCGTCACGCATCGCCTCCTGCGGATCGAGGTAATACGTCCGCCACGTGCGCAGCTCCTGGCGCACCCGATCGAACAGTGGATAAAGACTTCCTGAGAGACGGGTGTCCGACAGCAGCGTGTGATTCGCGTGGAGTGGCTCGTGGCGCGGCTGGCCTTGGCCTTGACGGCGGAGAAGGAGGGCATCGTTTGCTGTTTCGATCCGCGGCAGACCTTTGGGGACCCAATCAGCCGACAGGGCAGTCAACGACTCTTCGTCGACCGACAGCGTTCCAGCCCGTGGATCGGTTGCGATTTGTATGGCGTATCGAACGCGCTCTGGGCCGCGACCGTTCGTAGAACGGAGTTCCAGGCTGGCCCACAGCTCAAACCGAGCGACCTTCCGATCCATCAGCTCAGCGAGTCCTCCGCTGGGCAGCGTGAATGCCTCTGCCGGAAGTCCTCGTATGGGTCTCGACAGCGCTTCTGCAAGCGTCCTCTGCGTCCCGGCGCGCGCGACCATCTGAATGGCATCGAGCAGGTTGCTCTTCCCTGCGGCATTTGGCCCTGCGAACACAGCGAGACGAGGGAATTCGAGATCGTCGATCTGCTCGAGAGATTTGAAGCCCTTGATGGCGAGGTGCTTGAGCATCACCCACATCATCGCGCGATCTGCGGCGCCATCGCTTTCATCGTGCCGTTGGCTTAGGACTGACCTGCGGATCGGCGACGACTCAGTCGCCAGGCCCCGGCGGCAACTGGCCATCGCTTGGCGACGAGCGCAATCGTCGGCCCCGCGCCTTGGCGGACAACTTGTGACAACCTCGCCGATGCGGTTGATGACGTGGCGGACGGTGGTGTCGACATCGTCCTTGCGCAGCGCGGTGGGGTGCGGCCCGGCTCGCCTCGGTCATCTGTCGCGCTACGTAGTAGGCGCGCTCGGTCTGCTCCGCCTCGATCGAGTCAACGAGGCAGACGGCCGGGCCTCCAGCGTCCGCGAGAGCCTCATCATTCACCGTCGTGCCGATGACCGCGGAGGATGTCCAAGGCGAGTGCCCGCCACGCGCTGGCGGACGCCGGTCTCGCCGCTGAACAGGTTCGCTTCTTCCAGCTCAGCGAAATGGGAAAGGCCGGGATGGGAGCCGCTTGGGTCCGGGCGTACACAGCATCGAGCCGGACGACCAGGGTTTCCTGGCGACGACGCCCAGCGCGAGGAAGCGAATAGCGACGAGAACCGCACACTGCACCGCATCACCGTTCCTGCCGAGCCCAATGGCCGTGTGCTGTTCGCCGCCCTACTTCGTCACGAGCTTGAGCATGTCCGCCAGTGGGATGCCCAGGTCGGCGTCTTCGAACTCCAGGACTTCCTCGAGTACCACATCCTCCCCGAGATCGCAGGGGGCTCGACGGCTGCCGAGGCTGCTTATCAACAGGATCCCCAGCGAGATCACCGCAATGCGGCAGCGTCGGTCTACATCGCGAGCCGGTTCAGCGATGCCGAGATTCAGCCGATCAGGGACGGCCCGAACAATACCTCGCGTGCTCGCTCCTCCTCCCCTGCCGCCGGAGACGCTTCCGCCACGCATGACCGCATTCGCTTAATCCACCGGGACACCGTCGATTGCATCGCGGCGCGTCGCGGCTGCCCCGCCGCGATGGTGCTCCGCACCGCGCACCAAAGGCACAGGCTTATCGGGCACGCCTCGAGGAGCCCGTGTAGTCCCATCCCCGTTGCACAACTGACAACAACAGCAAGGCAATGTAGTCGTCGCGGTTGGGAGCGCCAAGGTTGTGCATCTGCGCTGCCGCGCTCGGCGCGCGCTTTCGTCCTTTCGCTGGGGCCGTATCGCGCAACTCCTTTGGCGACCAGCGATGCTCCGATTACGGCTGGCGGCGTGATCGCTTTGCCACTCAGTGGGAGGCTGTGGTTCGGATCGGTGACGTCCGGCTGGTGGGGTTGGGTTCTGGGCGGCGGCGGGCTGACTCTCTTTGCCACTGTCGACCCGTGGGGTCTGACCGGCTTTCGCTGTGTCGCCCGTCGCCGACCGAGGACCGCCGGCGTGACTTGATAGGAGCTTGCCAGCGCCCCACTGAGTGGTGTCCGCCGAGGTCCGCTTCGTCAGCCATATCTAACGAAGGGACGGGAGACATGATCGTGATCGGGGTGGACGCGCACAAGCGGACGCATACGCTTGTTGTGCTGGATGCCGTGACCGGCGCCAGTCGTGGGCAGAAACGATCCCGGCCAGCGATGATGGCGCGCTGGACGCGCTGCGGTTCGCTGTCGGCCTTGACCGAGATCGGGTGTGGGCGGTTGAGGACTGCCGGCACGTCTCCGCGCGGTTCGAGCGCGCGCTGCTGGCAGCGGGGGAGCGGGTGATCCGCGTCCCGCCGGCGTTGACCGGCGAGTCGCGCAAGGCGTCGCGGGTGCCTGGGAAGTCCGATCCGATCGACGCGACCGCGGTCGCGCTGGCCGCGATCCGCGAAGGCGTGGAGAGTCTCCCGGTCGCGTTCCTGGATGAGCAGGCGCACGAGATCCGGGTGCTGTGCGATTACCGCGATCAGCTGATGCGCGAGCGCACCGGTTGATCAACCGGCTGCGCTGGCATCTGGTCAGGATCGCTCCCGAGCTCGAGGCGCAGCTCGGACCGCGGCGCTGAAAGGCCCGCGGATCCGCGCCCGGCTCGCCCGCCAGTTCGGTCAGCTGCCCGCCAGCCCGCAGCTGCGCGTCGCGAAAGCGCTGCTACGGCGGATCAACGAGATCTCCAGCGAGCAGAGCGAACTGTTCGGCGAGCTCACCGAGCTGATCAAGGCGCACGCCCCGCAGCTGCTCGAGCAGCGCAGCTCGGCACCGTCACCGCCGCCGTGATCATCGGCCGCACCGCCGGCGCCCGGCGGTTCCGCAACGAAGCGTGCTTCGCTAGGCATGCCGGCACCGCCCCGATCCCGCCAGCTCCGGCAACACGATCCGTCACCGCCTGCACCGCGGCGGCGACCGGCAGCTGAACCGCGCGATCCACATCATCGCTCTCGGCCGAGCCGCCTCGACCCCGCCACCCGCGCCTACATCCAACGCAGCGTCCGACGGCAAGACCAAACGCGAAGCGATCCGCTGCCTCAAACGCCACATCGCTCGACAGATCTGGCAGCTCCTCGACAACACCCAACCCGCCGCCCCACCACCGTCCCGCGGCCCCGACACGCGTCAAGGCCGGCGCTCCAGCACTCATGCCGTGCACCGGCTAAAACCGCAAATAGCGACTCGCCCTTGACATAGGAGAGGCGGTTCCGATAGTCGCGTCGACTGCGTGGTCGTGACTGTCGGTGACCACCGAACTATGTGCTCCCCACAACCGGCGGCTGCTGACAGACGACTGCCGGCTCGCGGCGCCTGACTTCGCTGAACGGACGCAGCGCGGCCTGGCGGCGTGGCTTCGGAGAATCCACAGAAGCGTGGACCGGAAGCGGCCCCATCCTTCGAGAACGCGGAGACGTCCGTCGCGGCGGGATCTCGGTCTCCAGCTGCGCCGCGAGGGTCGGGCAGGATGCGGGCGACTCGGGCGAGGCGTTTCGGCGTACTGAGGTGCCTGGACGTCCCGCCTGTGACATCCACAGAGCCTGCGCCAGGGCAGGACGCGGGGTTCGCGCTCGCCAACCTGCGCCGCTCACGGCGCGGATGATGGGCCACGGCTTGGGCCTGGCAGCGCAACACTACGCAGAGCGAGATGGACTCAAAGGAGCGCGCTCTGCCCTGCGGACGGCGGTATATCGTGGTGACGGTCGGCTGTCGTCGACGTGCTCCGCGGCGTTGGCGCCGACGATGATTCGCTGCAGCTGGCTGGCGACGGCCTCATCGCGGCCGTCATGCAGCGCGTGGACGGGGCCGCCGAGCTGGCTCGCATACTCGTGGTCGGCCTCCGGCAGCGAGGCTGGGACGGGGATGATGAGCTGGCCGACCAGCTTGAGGCTCAGCTCGGCAGCGGACCGGCAGCGATGCTGCGCGCCTTGCCCGTCGATCTCGATGAGCTGGCCGGCATCCTCGAGGGCGGCCTCCTCAGCGTCGGGGGCCGCATCGATATCACGGACCGGTGAGGTCTGGTCGGGCCGGCGGCGATCGAATACGTCCTGGAGACCGGAGAGGAAGACGAGGACACCAGTGATGATCCCGAGCGGTAGCCGACGGTAGGCGAGGGCTCACGCGAGGGCTACCGGGCATGGGCTGTTCATCGCGTCCGTCGAGGATCCGGCCGCGCCGAGGGCCTGGCCTCGCGATCACAGGCCGCGGCGCGTTTCGCCGCTTCAAGGACGAGCTTGCCTGTGGCCCGGCGAGCTTGAGCGATGGCACGCACTCTCCGAGGAGCGCCAGCGCGGCCGCGCGCGATCATGGCTCGCGGCGTCCGGCTACCGCGTCCGCCGGTCGACCACCCCGATTCCTGAGAACGGGCCACCGGCGCGCTACCAGCCTGGAACGAGGCGCGCTGCGCGAGGACCAGCCAGGAGGGACGCCAGACACACCGGCTCGAGCGTGAGGCCGAGGGTATCCTTCAATCGCTTTCCGTTCCATGGGCATCGCGGGGCCTCCAAGCACCAGAAAGGCGACATTCCGCGTCCCTCGCCGAGGGCGACCCCGACGTCGACGCGACGTTCGCTTCCGCGGTGGGCTGCCCCCCGCCGCCAAGGTCGCTGACGCCGCCCCGGCCACCGCTCTCAGACCAGAGGGCCCGTGCTGCGCGAAGGTGCGGCGCTGCCCAGATTGTCCGACAGCGGTCGCGCTCTGGAGCAGCGAGGGCATCGAAATCGTGACTGCTTCGCGCCGGCGTCGCTCGCGTTCCGTCGTCGCCCTCCTGTGGTGCCGGTCGGCGCTTGCGGGCTGGATGCGTTCCGGCTAACGCTGGGGTTCGATCAGGTCGGCGCGACCGGCGGCGGTGACCACGGCGGCGGCGTGCTCGCTATCCGCGCATTGGGGACTCTTGCCACGAGAAGGCCGGAGATACTGGTGACCCAGTCGGCGGAGACCGGCGGCTGCGACGAACACGGCGTGGGCGCGACGCCGTCGGTGCAGTTCGCCGAGTCTGTCGATGCGCCGGGCGGCCCCGCGAGCCGCCCCGCGCACCTGACGCCAAGGCCTCGCGGTCAGACCGACCCTCAGGCGGAGTCATAGTTGTGGACGTCGTGGAACGTAATCTCTGGCGGCGCCGGGAACCCGACCTCCACGGTAACGGGCCGATCTGCTGCCCGCGGCGAACGCCTCGAACTCCTCCCGGGTCTGCCACCACGTCGGTCACCCGGATCCCGTCGTCGGTCGCCGTGACCCAGTCGAACGGCTGCCCGGGGCGCCGCGCCCGCGGGGCGTGCGACCCATCTTCGCCAGCACCTGGTCGTACTGATCCAGCGTGGCGCCCTTGCACTCAATGACGACGGCAACGGCCATTGATCTCCCCTTGGTCGTGGTGGACCGGATGACTCTATCCGGACCGGTCGGTCGTTATCCGCGCGCGGTGTGCCTCGCGTTCAGCTCCCGCCGTTCGGAGTAGGGCAGCAGACGACGTCGTCTAACGCAATCTGGCGCTGCAGCACCCCAAGTCCCCGAGTCCACTGAAAGGCGGGTGTGGGTCGCGCTCAAGCGTGCGACCTCCGCGGTGACGAACCAGGTCTCTCGCTAAAGGGCATGGGTGCGGGCGCAGTCCTCGCGTGCGGTGTTGACAGACTGGTATGCGCCAGCGGGCTCACGAGCACCACAGATCGCCGGCGCTGCGATGACAGCGTTCGCCGGCGGAATCCGGAAGCGACGTCGCGCGTCCGCCACTCGGGCGTCGGTGCTTGCCGAACAGCAATCATGTGGCAAGCAATAGCCTCGCGGCGCCGTTTTCACGGACGGCTGCCCGCGGCCGGGCAGGCTGAAGCGGATGCTGGTACCGGGCCCGGTGCGCGCCAGCCAGATTCGGCCTCCGTGGGCGTCGACGATCGCCTTGGCGATCGCGAGCCCCAGGCCGGCCCCGACGCCGTTTTTCGCCTAGCCACCCGTGAGGGGCCCTGGACGAACGGCTCGAAGATCCGCTCGCGTCGAGCGTCGGGTCGATGCCGCCGCCGCTGTCGGCGATCTCGACCTCGACGCCGGGACCGGCGGCCGGCGCCGCTCGGATGACCACGCCGCCGTCCGCCGGGGTGTGGCGGATCGCGTTCTGGATCAGGTTGAAGAGCACGCGCTGGAGCTGCTCCGGGTTGCCGCGCGCGGGCGACAGCGGGGCGGCGAGCTCGGTCCGGATTCAGGACCCCACTCGCCGTCGGCGTGGGGTCGCATCGCCTCGATCGTCTCGCGAAGTAGCTCGCTCGAGCTGGACCTGCTGGACCGACCAGCGGATGTCGCCGGCCTCGAGCCCGCGAGAGCTCGAACAGGTCGTCGATCAGCGACCCAAGCGCGCCGCACGTGCATGGAGATCAGCCGGAGCTCCGTTCCCCGGGTGCGCTCCGGCTCCACGATGTTGTCCTCGAGGCCCTCGGCGATTAGCCGCAGCGTGGTCAGCGGCGTGCGCAGATCGTGCGAGACCGCGGCCACGAGGTCGCGCCGGGCGGCGTCGGATTGGTCGCGCGCCGCCTCTTCGCTCGAGCCTCGCGATCATCGCGTTCGCCGCCGTCGGCCAGCTCGCCCAGCTCGTCGCGGGCGCCGGTTGCTATCCGGACCTCCCGCTCGCCCCGCCCGACGGCGACCAGGCCGTCGCGGATCGCGTCGACGTCGTGCAGGATCCCGTCGCGCGGGGAGCCTCGCCGCGAGCGACCGCCACGACGCCGACGAACAGGACGATCACGGCGACCAGCGCTGCGTCGTGGTCCCGAGACGAACATCAGCAGCGCCGATCAGGACGAGCGCGAGCAGCACGGGCGCGACGACGATCGCGACCGCGAGCGCGAACTGGCGGGACAGCGGGCCGGCGCGGCCGCGGGCCCGAGCGAGCGCGACTCCGTGCCCTGCAGCGAGCGCGGCCGCGGCGATCACGACCAGTACCGCGAGCGTCTCGAGCGCGCCGGAGCCGCCGAGCGAAGCTACCGCGATCACGCCGGCGACGATCACGGCCGCCAGTACGACCAGCCCGCGAACAGGTGTGATCGCCGCTCACGGCTGGAACCGGTAGCCGACGCCCCACACGGTCTGGATGTAGCTGGGGCTGCGCCGGGGTCGAGCTCGATCTTTGCCCGCAGCCGGCGGATGTGCACCGTGACGGTCGAGGTGTCGGTGTAGAACGAGTACTGCCACACGGCATCCATCAGCTGATTGCGCGATGAACACCTGGCCTGGGTGGCGCGCCAGGAACAGCAGCACGTCGAACTCGCGCTGCGTCAGCTGCACCTCCTCGCCGCGCACGAACACGCGCTGCGCGCGCTGGATCGATCGTCGATGCTCGGTCGAGCTCGATCGCGGCTTCGTGAGTCGGGCGACGGTGTCGATCCGGCGCAGCACCGCGTCGACGCGCGCGACCAGCTCGGCCGGCGAGAACGGCTTGACGACGTAGTCGTCGGCGCCGAGGCGCAGACCCGATCACCCGGTCGGACTCCTCGCCCTTTGCGGTCAGCAGGATCACGGCGATCCGGTCCCGATCCTGCTCGCGGAGCCGGCGCATCACCTCCAGACCGTCGATGCTCGGGGAGCATCAGGTCGAGCACGACGAGATCGGGCCGCTGGCGCGCCGCTGCCTCGATCGCCTGGACGCCGTCGGCCGGCGACACGCGTCCGGTATCCGGCGCGCTCGAGATAGCGCGAGACGACCTCGGCGATCGTCGGCTCGTCGTCGACGACGAGCACCGATCCGCGGGCGTGGTCGTCCATGCGATCGATTGTCGCAGCGACGAGCCGCTCTTCCGGCCTGCCGCGACAACGTTCACTCCCTGTTCAGGCTTCGCGCCCCCACCGCCGTCGATCGGCCGTGGTCGGATCGTGGTTGGCGT
>CAWEQQ010000026.1:0-79275 GCA_963811155.1 uncultured Solirubrobacterales bacterium | reverse complement strand
CGGACACGCTTAGCGTAAACAGCTTCAGCGTTATCGTTAGCGATATGTGATGGCGCCGTTGCGAAGTCGCTGTACCTCTCAGTAATCTCAGGCAGCAGTTCATGGATAAGGCTGGGCGATTTGGCGATGCAGACAGGCAACGAAATTCCTGATTGGCGCATCACTGGAGATTGGTGGGACCTGTGCAACTGCGCAATCGGCTGCCCTTGCAATTTCGGGTCGGACCCAACATACGGATTTTGCGAGGGTGTCCTGACTTGGCTGATCCGGGACGGCCATTACGGCGACCTCAACTTTACCAAAGACCTTGCCGTTGTCCTTATCAGCCATTGGGAGGGCAACGTCATGGAGAAGAACCGCGAATTTGGCTTCCTGATCGACGACCGCGCCAATTCCGCGAGCGGACGCGTTCGAAAGGATCTTCACCGGCTATGCTGGTGGCGCCTTCGCAGCATGGCGAGATCTGACCATCTGTCTCGACGGCGTGGAATTTGTGCCCATGACCGTTACGCACGACGCCGAGAGTTGGCGTGTCCAAGTCCCGGGATTGGTCGACGGCTTAGGTGGTCCATATCGCAAGTACATGGTTCCATCGAACGACACATGTCGCATCTACAACGCACCGCGCCCAGAAGTGGTACCTGGCTTTCTCACGGTTGGCGAAGCGAAGCGCAACGTGGTCACGGGGGCTTTGTTAACTGGGATTGGTCGATGCGCTCCTCCAACATATTGCATTCGATCTGCGTGGGCCGAGGACGTTCAGCTGGCGTCAACCTCTAAAAGGCCAATGAAGCTCGACGAGCCGGTCGCTGCGGACACCCTGCCACGTCGTGATCGCGTCATCTTGGCTGGCCTGCTGCTATCGGTCGCGGCCCTAGCCTGGGCTTTCACCATCCATCAAGCAATTCTTATGGACGACATGGAAGCCGCGATGTGGCGCGACATGAATATGTCGATGAACGGCATGGCGCCCTCGTGGGGCCCGATTGATGTTGATCTTGTTTGTGATGTGGTCGGCGATGATGGCGGCAATGATGATACCGGGTGCGGGCCCGATGATCACCGCATTCGCGATAATCAATCAACGACGGCAAGCACGCGCTGCACCTTACGTGCCAACAGCCGCCTTTCTCCTCGGTTACCTCATCGTCTGGGGCGGGTTTTCAGTCATCGCGACGGCACTCCAATGGCTACTCCAGACACTAGGCTTTCTCATCACCATGATGCAGTCATCATCCTATTATTGGTCAGCTGCGCTTTTTGGCGCAGCAGGGCTTTACCAACTCAGCCCGTTGAAAGAGACGTGCCTAGCCCATTGCCGTTCGCCCGACGTTTTGTCCTGACCGAATGGCGTGACGGTGCGCTGGCGCCGTGGTCATGGGGTGCGACATGGACCGTTTTGTATGGGATGCTGCGCGGCACTAATGCTGCTGCTGTTCGGAGTTGCCACGATGGACTGCGCTGGATCGTCGCGCTAACAGTGTTGGTAACAAGCGAGAAGCTTCTGCCAGTAGCAAAAATCTGGCGGCTCATTTGCTGCTGGGCTGATGGCCATTGCCTAGGCTTACGCTTGCCGGCTGGCAATCCGCGCAATTGAGAATCCGACCTGCGGTTAAGGCCGTGCACTCATAAATTCGCCGGAAAACAGGCATGAAAGTCCGCTGCCTGAGAAAGCGACAAATCATTGCGTTGCCGCAGGCGCGCGGCAGTATGCGACTTCTTAGAGCGATCGCAACGACCACGCCGGCGACGACGCAGAGATAGCCGCTCCACGGACATCCTCGGTCTGAACTCTCAAGTTGGTTTGCCCATGTTGGGATGGGCAAATTCCCGAAACTCGGCGTGATTGAGATTGATTGCCCAAGCTATTAGCTGCTCTAGGGAATTCGCCAGCGGGACGGTCTGTTCTCTGAGATGGGTGAGGGCTACTTGAGCTTGGTGAGCAATTACCAGTCGCTCGAATGCCTGGGATTTTAGAGAATGGCCTCGTGAATTTCGGCGCTCGTCGACGCGTCGACGGAGCCAAACTTTGGATCCTGCACATTGGCTAGTTCGGGTCACCCTTCTTCGTTGTCGAAGTCCATCATTGCCTCTTCCTCGATGATTTATCCGACTAGCGGAAGGTGTATCCTTTTGGCTTTGATGCAGATCAAGGCGCGTCGCGGCGCGGAGAGCGCCGCTCTTTCCGCACTTAGTGTGAGTACTGAGCGCGGTTGGAGAACATCGATTTCCGCGCTTTGCTCTCAATCTTAGGACGTGTTGTCGCATCACAGCGAGTGGTCGACAACCCTTCCTTGCGTAGGATGCTAAGTCGTGTACCTGCCGGCAGCCCCTGACCGATAATGGCGCCAACGAGGTCCTTGATAGAGGCGCAGCTCAGCAGGCAATTGGCCTCGTTCGCTGGACCTAGGATCTGGCTAGATCACTCCATTCTGGGATTGTGGATAGTCATTCGTGGACCCTCGTCTGGTTCCGTAATCTGTCATTTTGCGAATTGGACATTAGATATTTTTAAAGCTCCTAAGGAGAGCGCCGGATGAGCGAACCTGCTAAGCTAAGCCGCGTTCCAATGAATTCCTCAACGCCGACAACTGGAACTCGCTTCGAAAGTATGCGTCAAAGGACATAATTGCTCTTTGCTACATCAATGCACCCTACCCTGATGATGAAGATCCAAGCAGCTTTTTCTGGGATCGACGTGGTTCACCCGCCGAAGCAATTCATTGCTACGAAAGGCAGGTCCTTACTCGGAGAATGCCGTTCCCTCCTTAGTAAGGCAAAGTTGGTGGCAACGGGACTAGACAAAACAAACAGGCGGCCTGGAAACCATTCCTGCGCATGAATGGGTCAACCTCTGGTCATGTTTGCGACGACCGGGCAGTCGGACCCGATAAGGCTTAGACTACGAGCGCAAAGTTTACGCCGCTAAACCGACGAGTACTCCCCACGAGAGGCTTACTGCGGACTGCATCGAAGGGCTCAGGCAACAGGCATTTGCGGGGACCATCACGAAGAAATGTGCGTCGTACGCAGACGCCCGACGTACGCTTGGCCCGACCCTAACGCATGCCATATTCAATGCTGCCTATCTCACAGTCTTTGGAAGACAGCGCGGTAGGCCTCAAAATCGAGCGATTACAAAGTGATAAAATCGTCGATTTTTGCCTGCTAGTCCTGTCCCCGATTAGACGCGAGAACTACTGCTGCTGATCAATTGGCAGGAGGCATTTGCTGGCCTCTTTCACAGCGGCAAGTATCGATGAGAAAGTCAGTTCGGATAATATCCTCACCGGAAATAAAAGTCGTTTCTGTTAGGCTAGACGATCCCCCGCCCAATCCGAAGAATGCCCGAACGCATTCAGGGCGACAAATTCAGGAGATTGCAGGCTCGATTCGAGCGGTTCGGTTTCACAAACCGACTCTTAATCGACGACAAGAATCAACTCCCGGCCGTTATGGCCGAGTGCTCGCCGCCAGGATCCTTGGTCGCACAAACTGTGCCGACACTGAGAAATTGAGCACCTAACCGAGACCGAGTATGTGTTCATCATCGCACTGACAATCGCCTAGCCGAGAAAGCCGGATGGGACAAAGGAAAATCCCTCTCTATTGAGTTGCAAGGTCTGATTGATCTGGACTTCGACGCTGAGTTGACCGGCTTTGAATTACCCGAGATCCAGATGATTTTAGACGCCACCGGTCCAACGGCCGGCGATTTAGAGGATGAGGAAATACCAAATCTCGTGCCGAAGCCGGTCATCACAAAGCCGGGTGATCTATGGACGATGGGTGAACATCGGCTGCTTTGCGGCGATTTGCCAACTCAGCGAATCATTCTTAAAACTTTTGTCCGGAAAAGACCGCCCGGCTGGTTTTCGTAGACCCGCCCTATAACGTCAAAATCCGGGGACATGCATCCGGCAAGGGCCGGGTCAAACATCGCGAATTTGCCCAGGCAAGCGGCGAGACAACGTCCGCCCAATTTACGAAGTTCCTGGAGGAAACCCTTGGGCTGCTCGCCGAACATTCGACGGACGGCTCCATCCATTTCGTGTGCTCGGATTGGCGCCATCTAGACGAAATGCTTGCAGCCGGCCGGCGGACCTACCGCGAGCTCAAAAATCTTGTGGTCTGGTACAAAACCAATGCCGGAATGGGTTCCTTCTATCGAAGTCAACACGAGCTGATTTTCGTGTGGAAAAACGGTCGGGGCAGGCATACCAACAACGTTAGCTGGTCGCCGATGGTCTGGAATCGCAACAAGCAATGTCTGGACCTATGGTGGGCGCCAATTCGTTCAGCTCGGATCGATTTCACATGCTCGCCACGCATCCGACGGTCAAGCTGGTTGGGCCGCGGCTGATGCCATTCGTGATTGCTCGCGCCGTGGTGATGTCGTTCTCGATAGCTTTGGCGGCAGCGGCACCATCTGATTGCTGTAACGAACCCGGCGCAAGGCGCGCCTAATTCTAATTGATCACTGATACTGCGATCAAACCATACGGCGGTGGCAGAAGCTTACCGGGCAAGTAGCCGTGCATGCGGTGACCGGCGCTCCCTTTGCCGACATCGACATGAACCCAGAAACCGTAGATCCGCGCACGGCATAAATCGCGACGCCTCCCGCTGGTCGGCGAGAGGCGACGCATCGCCTCCGGAGGATTCTCCGGCGAGATTATGCGGTCGGCTATGGCCGGCCACCCGTCAGGTCCAGGTTCAAGCCAGGTATTTCTGGCAATGCTAAAGGGCGCCCGAAGGGCCACAAGAACCTGAAAACTCTGATCCGACAGGTAATGACCGCCAATATTTCCGTGCAGGAAGGCTCCAGCACCCGACGAGTAACCAAAATCGAGGGTGTCGTCCTGCGACAATTGCAAAGCGCGCTTAAGGGTGACGATCGCTCAGCCATGGCGGTCATCAAGATGGCCATGCAGTTCGTCCGGAAGATTCCCAGCCAGAAGCGAATGAGGCCATCACGGCATCGGATGAGGATCTGTGGCTTTGACTCAGACACACCTCAACCTTGAGAGGCGATGCGAGCAACGCACGGAGCGAGCAGAGCAGCGCGCGCTGGATGCCGCAAAGCGGCAGGTTGCAGCCGAACTGTATGAGGCCGGTGTCGCTGCGAGGTGTATCTGGAGCGGGGACGAGTGGGCCCACGACAACTACCTGCATCTTCTCGGGCGGTCCAGTCAATGGGAGAAGCACGAATCCTTGCTAGCGCACGATGCGTCGACCGTCACCAAAGGCGACAGCAACGGCTGCTATTGACGATGTTGCCCAGATCGATGGCTTGAGGATTAGGACTTCCGGCAAGATGGGCGTGACGAGCTCTCGCAGTCGGGTGGTGGTGGTGGGTGGCGGGTTTGGTGGCCTGCAGGCGGTTAAGGCGCTTGCCCGCGCGGATGTTGACGTCACGCTGATCGACCGCAACAACTACCACCTGTTCCAGCCGCTGAGCTATCAGGTCGCGACGGGCTCGCTCTCGCCTGGTGAGATCGCGGTGCCGCTGCGGCAGATCTTCAGGCGCGAGCCTCGCGTCCGGGTCGTGATGGGTGAGGTCACGGGGTTTGACCTGAAGCGGCGGGAGGTGCTGGTCGGCTCGGCGGTGGGGGGCATCTCGCCGCAGAGGGTCTCGTATGACGCGCTGCTGGTTGCCGGCGGCAGCAGCTACTGCTACTTCGGGCGCGAGCATTGGCGATCGCTCGCGCTTGAGGTCAAGTCACTGGACAGTTCGCTGCGGGTCCGGGGACGGATCCTGCAGGCGTTCGAGGCGGCCGAGCTGGAGCACGATCCGCAGCTGCAGGCAGGCTGGCTGACGTTCGTGGTGGTCGGCGCCGGGCCGACGGGGGTGGAGATCGCCGGGCAGATCGCCGAGCTCGCGCGGGACACGCTGCCGGCCGAGTTTCGCGAAAGCGATCCGCGTGCCGGGCGAGTGCTGTTGGTCGAGACCGCCGACCGGGTGCTGAGCATGCTGCCCCCATCGCTGTCGCGGCGCGCGAGGCGCTCGCTGGAGCAGCTCGGGGTGACGGCGCTGCTCTCCCACACAGTGGTCGATGTGCAAGCGGACAGCGTCGAGATCCAGGCCGAGAATGGCAACAGGACCCGGATCCCGACAAGAACGGTCGTGTGGGCCGCGGGGGTCGAGGCCTCGCCACTCGCCCGGTCACTCGGCGAGGCCGGCGACGCCGAGATCGATCGCGCAGGCCGACTGCTGGTCAACCCGGATCTGACGCTGCCGGGCCACCCAGAGGTGCTCGCCTTCGGCGACATGGTCCGCGTTCGCGATCCCGAAACCGGCCAGCCACAGCCCCTTCCCGGGATCGCGCCCGTCGCGATGCAACAAGGCCGCTACGCCGCGCGCCTGCTCACCAACCGGCTCGCGGCCCGCCCCACGCCGCCGTTTCGCTACCGCAACCGAGGTACCCTGGCGACGATCGGGCGCGCACGCGCGGTCGCCGACATCCACGGCCTGCGCGTAAGCGGCCGGCTGGCCTGGTTCATCTGGTTGGTCGTGCACCTCGGCTACCTAGGTCGGATTCGAGAACCGGATGCTGGTGCTGCTGCGCTGGACCTACAGCTTCATCACCCACGGACGCGGCACACGCCTAATCACCAACGCCGCAGGCACCCGGCCAACCCAAGACTTCTCAGCGCACCAAGACACAGCACCCCCACGGCTCCAGTCAGCCCACTGAGACGCCGCCGAGGTGGTCCGACGGGCTGGTCGGGGAGCCCACGTGACTGGCGACGGTCGTGGTGCTGCTCGCCTTGATCGGGATCGTAGTCTGGAGCCAGCGGGATGCGCTGATGAACGCTGAGACATCGAAGAAGGGAAAACCAGTGAACAGGTTCGTGCTGTCTTCGGCTGTGCTTGGCGTCTTGGCCGCGCGGTGGGCCGGCCCGGCAGGGCCGCTCTAGGCACCTGGCTGGCTGACGCTATATGTTCGAGCGCAGAGGGCGCGTGTCCGTCTCGGACCTTTCTGTCGGCAGTGAGCTACTCGGCTACCGGGTCGAGGGGCTGCTGGGCCGCGGTGGGATGAGTGTTGTGTACCTGGCTGAGGATCTGCGGCTGCGGCGCAGGGTGGCGCTGAAGCTGCTCGCGCCGTCGCTGGCGAAGGACGCGGCGTTTCGACAGCGGTTTCTGGCTGAGTCGGAGTTGGCGGCGAGTCTCGATCACCCGTGTGTGGTTCCGATCTATGAGGCTGGGGAGGCGGACGGCCGCCTGTTCATCGCGATGCGCTACGTCCAGGGCAGCGATCTGAAGGAGCTGCTGCGGGAGGGGCCGCTGACTGCGGCGCGTGCCGTGGCGGTGTGCGGGCAGGTCGCTGGGGCGCTTGATTTCGCGCACGAGCGGGGGCTGGTGCATCGCGACGTCAAGCCCTCGAATGTCTTACTTGACTCGCGCGGCCACGTTTATCTGGCGGATTTCGGGTTGACGACGCGGCTCGCGGAGCCGCGGACGGTCGAGCCGGGCTTGCTCGGGACGATCGATTACGTTGCTCCGGAGCAGATCCGCGGCGATCAGGTGGACGGCCGCGCGGACGTGTACGCGCTTGGGTGCCTGTTGTGCGAGTGCCTGACGGGCGAGCCGCCGTTTCCCCGTTCCAGCGACGCCGCGGTTCTGTTCGCACACCTCGAGGAAGAGCCCGTAGCGCCGGTTGGGCTCGAGCCGGTGATCGCGATGGCGCTCGCGAAGGAGCCGGGGGACCGCTATGGCAGCTGCGCCGAGTTGGTGGACGCCGCCCGCGAGGCGCTGGGGGTTGGCGAGCCGGCGACACCCTGGTGGATGCGCCTGCCGGTCCTGTTGGCGTTCACCGGGGTCGTGTTGCTCGCGACTGCCGTGGCGGTCTATTTCGCGCTTAGCGGGGGAGGTGGAGGATCGCCGCCGACGAGCGGTGTGCTGGTGCGCGTCGATCCGAGGACTGGCCGGGTGATGGCCCGGGTCGCGGTCGGCAACGACCCGAGTGCGCTCGCCGCTGATGCGAGCGGGGTGTGGGTGGCAAATCACGACGACGACACGGTGTGGCGAATCGACCCTCGCACGGATACGATCACGATGCGGAGCTCGGTCCAGGGCGCCCCGGCGGATCTCGCGATCATCCCTACTGGCACAGTGGCCAGCCCCGGGAAGCGCGGTCATCGTCAACGGCCCGGGGGACCCGAACATCCTTGGAATCGACGCCGCGACCGGGATCGTAACCGCGTACAACATGGGGGGCGCCCCGTTCCCGTCCGCTCTCCCCGGGTCGCCTTCCGGTTATGGTTCTCCGCGGCTGGCTGCCGGACCGTCGGGAGTCTGGGTCGCGCGGCCGGACAGTGTGGTTGGGCGCTTTGACGTCAATGCGGGCAAACTCGTTGAGCGCGTTGTTGATTACGCGGGCGCACGACGAGACCCAGGCTTCGTACGTGTCTGCGATCGCCGTTGGCGCCGGCGCCGTGTGGGTCGTTGGCGATCCAGTCGATCCGGCGCTGTGGCGGATCGATCCGGAGAGCGGCAGGGTAGTCGCGATGATTCGACTCCCATTCGCACCGACGGATATTGCCGTTGGCGATGGGGCGGTGTGGGTGACGAGCGAGCTCGACGACAGGCTCGAGCGGATCGACCCGTTGACGAACCAGGTTAGCGCGACGATCCCCGTCGGCAGGGGCGCTGGCGCGGTCGCGGTCGGAGCAGGGGCGGTCTGGGTTGCCGACGAGGTGGACCGTGCGATCTCGCGCGTTGATCCGCGCGCGATGCGCATCACGGCTACGATCAAGCTCGACTTGACTCCGGTCGACCTCAGCGTCGCGAACGGCGTCCTGTGGGTGGCCGCCCGCCGCTCTTGAACGCTCGCCGCCCGCTTGCCCTATTAATGCTTTGCCTTGTGTCGCTCCTCGCGTCCTGTGGCGGTCATGGCGCGGCGACGATCAGGATTGGCGTGCTCGCCGACTGCGAGGGGCTCGTCGCCTTCGCGCGCGACGCGTCCTACGCAGGCGTGGAGCTGGCGCTGATCCAGCGGGGCGCGCGGCCGCTCGGGGCGGCTCCCTCGAACGGTGTCAGCGAGGCGCAGGTGGCCGGCAGGAAGATCCAGCTCGCGCTGGCGTGTGGGGACGGCACAGGGCAGAAGGCGCTTTCGGAGGCGCGCCGGCTCGTCGATCAGCTCGGCGCGGACGTGGTGATCGGGCCGGCCATGGACGGCGAGGCGCTTGCTTTGAAGGAGTATGCAAACCGCCGGCCCGCGACGACGTTCATCGAGGGCGTCCCGTTCGCGCAGTCGCTGACCCTCCACGATCCGGCCCCGAACGTGTTCCGCTTCACGTTCGATGGTGCGCAGTTAAGCGCCGGGTTGGGCGCCTACGCCTACCGGTCGCTCGGCTGGAGGTCGGCGGTCACCGTCGGACACAACGACGGAGCGTTCGTCGTCGGAGGAGGTTTTGAGTACACGCAGGTTGCGGGGTTCGTGGCCGAGTTCTGTGCGCTCGGCGGAAGGATCATCAAGCGGGTGTGGTCTGCCCCACGGGAGGTCTCTGCGTACGCCGCGGGCAGCGGTGTCGACGGCTACTTCGTCGCCGATCCCGGCGACTTTGAGACCGAGTTCGGAGCGCTTCGCGGCAGTTTGGCCAAGCGGATCGTCGGCGGCTACTGGTTGGGAACCCTCTTTGGCTCCGAGCTCGGGCCGCGCCTCGCCGGTGTCGTCACTGGAGGGTGGCAAGGCCAGCCGCCGACCGAGCCGACACCGTCCGCGTGGCGCGGCTACCTCGCGGCGATGCAATCAGCGTTTCCGGGCCTCGACGCACAGATGGGCAGCCCGATCGCGTATTACGACGACATGGAGGCAGTCATCACGGCGCTCGAGCGAGTGCACGGCGATCTGTCCGGCGGTGAGCGACGTTTCCAGGCAGCGCTCGCCGCGGTCCGGCTCGACAGCCCGCTCGGTCCGATCCACCTCGACCAAAACCATCAGGCGGTCGGCGAAAACTACCTCGGCCAATTCCAGCGCGGCTCCGACGGCACGGTCACCTATCGCACGGTCCGTGTCGTGCCGAACGTCGACGAGCGCTTCGGCGGCTATTTCCACACCAACGGGCCACTGCCGAGCGAGACTTACCCACCGTGCAAGCGTGGCGATCCGCCGCCTTGGGCTCGTTCAGGGTGATCGGGGCTTGAGCGACCAGGTGAAGCGGGTGAGGCTTGCGCGTGGTGCGAGACCGCCAGGTCGTAGCCCGCGTCGGACGAGCAGCACGGGGGTCGTGGTGAGCTGCGCGAGCGCGGCGCGCGCCTGGCCGAGTCCCTCCTTCTGCCAGCGCTCTGAGAGCCCGACGATCACCAGCGACGCGTGGGCTGACGCTTGCACCAGCTCGCCCGGGCCGGGGGCGAGGAGTAGCGGTTCGGCGGCGATGCCGTGCGCGTGCTGGACGGCGAGTGAGGCGCTCGCGAGCAGCCGGCTTGAGTCGCGTCCTTTGACTGTTGGTCCGGCGAGCCGCAGCGGGACCTGCCACGCGCCGGCGAGCCACGCGCCGAGCTCGATCGCGGTCCAGTCATGCTCGGCTCCGACGAACGGCACCAGCACCGGCCCGCGCGCCGGCTCCTCGCCGACGAGCGCGGCGACGTCGCACGGAGCGGCCGTCAAGATCGCTTGATGGACGGGGCTCTCGAGCAGCCCTGGCGGTGCGTCCATCAGGATCAGGTCGCAGTCAAGCTCGCCCGCCATCCGGACCGCGTCGGCGCCCGGGCTGCTGGACGTGAACGCTGCTGCCCGCGCGGCGATGCCTGCGGCCAGCAGCAGCTCGCGGCGCTCGTGCAAGGCGGCGCTCTCGGCTGCCAGGTCGTCGCGCTCGTCGATCAGCCTCGCGAGCACCAGCTCTCTTCCCGCTCGCTGGCCGAGCGGCGCCGCGAGCGCCAGCAGCGGCCCAAGCGCCGACCCGTCGTTGAGCGCGAGGACCAGCAGCGAGCGCTCCGCCGGCGCCGCCAGCGCGAGCTCAAGCGTGGCGTCTTGGCGAAGGATCGCCTGCTCGAGCTCGCGCAACGGCGGGCTCGGCTCGATCCCGAGCTGCTCGACCAGCGCTCGCCTGGTGCTCTGGTAGACCGCGAGCGCGTCAGCTTGGCGTCCGCTGCGATACAGCGCGAGCATCAGCTGAGCGCGCAAATGCTCTCGCAACGGATGCTCTGCGACGAGCGTTTCAAGCTCGGCGATCAGGTCAGCGTGGCGGCCAAGCGCGAGGTCAGCGTCGACACGCTTCTCAAGCGCCGCTACGCGAAGCTCTCCCAGCCGCCGGATCGCGGGCTGCGCGAAGGACTCGTAGGAGAGATCAGCAAGCGGGGGTCCGCGCCATAGGGCCAGCGCCTCGCGTAGCTTTGCGGCCGCGAGCGCCGGCTCGGTCGCATCCGCCTCGCCGACTAGGCGCTCGAAGCGGTGAAGGTCAAGCTGGTCGCGATCGAGCCGCAGGACATACCCCGGCGCGCGCGTGTCAATCGCATCGCCCGCTGCACCGAGCGCCTTTCGCAGCTGCGATATGCGCACCTGCAGCGCCGTGCGCCCCGACTCCGGCGACTGCCCGCCCCACAACTCGTCGATCAGCCGATCCGAGGACACGGTCTCGTTCGCGCTCAACAGCAGGATCGCTAACAAACCGCGCTGTTTCGCACCCGCGAGCGGGATCACCGCGTCGCCGTCGGCGACCTCGAGCGGGCCGAGGATCCGAAACTGCATCTCGTTAGCAGGCCGTTAGCGCCCTGAAAGCCATGGCGCTCATTCTCTCTCGCACACCGACCGCCGTGACACCGACACAAACCCATCTTTCCCCAGTAGGAGGCTCACAAATGCCAAGCTCTGTTGACAGCGCCCTGAACAAACTTGAACGCCCTGTGCGCACCCTGAGGCGCGAGGATAAGCACGTCTTCATGCTCGACGCGTCCCATCACCATCTCCTCGGCGCGGCCAAGGAGGAACGACGACGAGGGCCCGACGTTTCGCGCCGAGCTTACCGCACGATGCCCGCGCGGCTCGCGTAGAGGGTGGGGACGGGCATGTCATCACAAAGGGATGTCGACTGGGTCGTGATCGGCTCGGGCTTCGGCGGTAGCGTCGCAGCGTTGCGGTTAGCGCAGAAGGGGTACTCGGTGCGGGTGCTTGAGAGTGGCTGGCGTTTTCGTGATCAGGATTTCGCGCGCAGCACGTGGGACGCCAGGCGGTACTTTTTCGCGCCGCGGCTGGGGTTGCGCGGGATCATGCGGCTCACCCCGTTCCCGGACGTGCTGATCGCGTCGGGTGCGGGTGTCGGCGGCGGCAGCCTCGGCTACGCGAACACGCTCTACCGCGCCCGCGACTCGTTCTTCGAGGACCCACGGTGGCGCGAGCTCGCAGACTGGCGGGCCGAGCTCGCCGCGCACTACGACACCGCGGAGCGGATGCTCGGCGTGACCGACGTGACGTTCGACTCAGACGGCGACATCCTCTTGCGCGAGCTGGCCGGCGCGCTCGGCGTCGAGGACACCTACGGCCACACGCGCGTGGGGGTCTATCTCGGTGCGCCGGGTGTTGAGCATCCCGACCCGTATTTCGAAGGGGACGGTCCGCCCCGGACCGGCTGCCTGCGTTGCGGGGAGTGCATGGTCGGCTGCCGCCACGGGGCCAAGAACACGCTCGTGAAGAACTATCTGTGGTTCGCCGAGCGCCTCGGGGTGAGGATCGACGCGCAGCGCACAGTCACCGACGTGCGGCCCATGGGCGCCGCGGACGGCGCTGAGGGCTACGCGGTCACGCACGTGCACAGCGGCGCGCTTCGCCGCGGCCGCGGCCGCGGCGAGCAGATCACCGCCCGCGGCGTCGTGCTCGCCGCCGGCGCGCTGGGCACCAACCGGCTGCTCGCCAGCTGCCGGCACTCGCGGTTCGCTGCCGCGCATCTCCGAGCGCTTGGGGCACCTGGTACGCACCAACAGCGAGTCGATCGTGGCCGTCACCGCGCCCGACGACACGCGCGACTTCACCGCGTCGGTCGCGATCAGCTCGAGCATCTACCCCGACCCCGACACGCACATCGAGCTGGTCACCTACGGCGCCGGCGGCGGCGCGATGAAAACGATGTTCACCGCGCTCGTCGGCGACGGCACCCGCGTCACCCGCCCGCTGCGCTGGCTGGCCGCGATCGCCCGCCACCCGATCAGCTTCGCGCGGCTGCTCGCCACGCCAAACTGGTCGCGGCGCACAGTGATCGTGCTCGTGATGCAAACGGTCGACAGCGCGCTGCGGTTCACGCCCCGCCCACGACGCCTCAGGGGCGGCGTGCGGATCACGACCGAACAGGACCCAGCGAACCCCAACCCCACGTTCATCCCCGCCGCCAACCACGCCGCGCGATGGCTGGCCGAGCGGATCGGCGGGATCCCGCAGAGCGGAATCCCCGAAGCGCTGTTCAACGTGCCCGGAACCGCGCACATCCTCGGCGGCGCGGTCATCGCCGCCAACCCATCCGAGGGCGTGATCGACGCGCACGGCCACGTCTACGGCTATCAGAACCTGCTGATCACCGACGGCTCCGCGCTACCCGCCAACCCCGGCGTGAACCCAAGCCTGACGATCACCGCCCTCGCCGAGCACACAATCGCCCAAGTGCCCACCATCAACCCGCCCGAACCCGGCGCTCACGACGGTCCCGCGCTCGGACAGACAGCCGATACGAGCGCCTCGTCGCGCCAGGTCGCGGCGAGCGCGAGAACGCGCGCTCGGGCGTTTGGGAAATGAGCGCCCAGTGAGCCTGATCAGCGGAATCACGATTGACGCGCCGATCCTCGCGTCCAGGCCGCGTCTGACCGTGGCGATCCCTATGTGGCTGGCGACAGTCGTGGTGCTGCTCGCCTGCATCGGGATCGTGGTCTGGAATCAGCGCAACGCGCTGAGGAACCCTGAAACATCGAAGAAGCAGAAGAAGTGAAGCGGGCTCGCGCGCTCTGCCGAAAGCGAGTGATCACCCCTCAGCGTTCGGCGCGGCCGCGCGCCTTCACCGGCGAGAGGCGTGGCGTACGTAACTGGCAGGCGGCCACTATTGGGCAAATTCGAGCAATGCCCTCTCCTGGATCTCGGGGGCCTGGGGGTAACCCGTGAGTCCTCGCAGCGACAGAAGATCTGCTCGCCTATGGAGACGCGCGCCTACCCGCCATCAGCGCGAGGGCGGTGGCCTTCGCGCCGCTCGAAGTGGTTCGGTTTCTGATCGCGCGGGGCCGGCTGCGCGGCGCGCGGGCAGGCTGCAGGAGGCGCTCGGCGTCCTGGAGAACGGGCAGCGGATCCGCGCCGCTCAGGCTCTCGACGCTGAGCGCCGCGCCGTGGCGTGGCGTGCGGAGGCGGCGCTGGTCCACGTGGCGCTCGGTAACACGGGCGAGGAGCCGCGGCCGTGCGGGCGTTCACACACATTGGGCATGTCGCTGCGCGCGCAGGCTGGTCGAGGGCGGCGACGCCGGCCGTGAGCTGCTTGCAGAGTTGCAGAGGCGGTTGAAGACGCTGGAGCGCTCACAGTCACCGCTCCAGCTCGCGCGCTGGACCTCGCGCACCCAAACAGCCGGTGGACCCTCGACGCCGCAATCGACCGCCCGGTCATCCCCGGCGCGCTCGCGCGCCCACGGGGCGACCGGCGCAACTTTCACGGCTGCCTCAAGCCGAATCACGGCGTCGGCGTCGGCGCACTCAAGCGGTTGGAGGATCCGAACTCCATCTCGTTAGCAGGCCGTTAGCGCCCCGAAAGCCAACAGGCTCATTCTCTCTCACGCACCGACCGACGTGACACCGACACCACCTCATCTTCCTCCCAGTTGTAAGGAGGCTCGCAAATGCCACACGCTCTCGACAACGCCCTGAATGCACTTGACAGCCGCCTGCGCGCACTGACACGCGGCGACGGGCCTGTCTTCATGCTCGACGCGATCCGTCGCCATCTCCTCGGCGCGGCCGGAGAGGAACCGGCCAGCACCGAATCACGCTCGGCGAGCACCGAGCACCCAAGCGCTACCGCAACGCTCTCCTAAGAGCTCGCGCGACCGAAGCTTCGTCGCCCCCGGCCAACACGCCACGCACCCGGCGGGGCGAGACTCGCCGCGATCAACCGCAATCGATGCGAACGCCACGAACGCGCACCAGAAACGAACGCTCGCTGCCGCAGATCATCATGCAAGCGCACACCCCGACGGCACACTCGCAGCGATAACCCTCGCAGAGCGCGCAACACCGCTCGTATCCCGCGACGACGCCGAAGATCAGATCGCCGCCGCGTGGCTGTACGCGTGGGCCTACAACGCACTGCGCCCCCCGGCGCGACAGTCTCGCAGCGCGGATTATAGACGGCGCCAACCCCGATCATCTCCTACACAGCGCGCGACCCGCGATCCCGCGATCGACCGGTCGGTCGAGACGATCACAAGCAAGCCGCAGCAGCGGGCGGCGCGCACGCGACGCGAGCTCGATCCCGATCGCGACACGGGCGACTACTGCAGGCGAGCGGAGCCCGACGAAGCTTGATCCTGGGCGACACGCTCGTTGAGGATCGCGACAACGCGCCGAGCGAGGGCGAGAGGCCTGCTCCATCGCCGCCGTTCTATCGCCGCCGATGACGTCACTCGACAAGCAGGCAAACAGACAGCCCTTACATCACACGAACACGCAGTCGAAAGGAATGCTCGATGCCGCAGATCATCATCCAAGCCCGCACGCCCAACAGCATCCTCGGGGCGGTGACCCTCAAAGAGCGCGTGGTTCCCATCGAACAGCAAAACGACCACTACATCGCGCAGCTGATCGAACGAGTCAGCTGGGCACTAATCGACGCCGAACAGCTCGAATCGCAGACGAACAACTCCCCACCCGGACGGGCCGACGCGCGCCAACGCTCACTTGACGAACCCTCCGGTGCGCGGACGACCGGCCTCGCGAAAAACCGGCGCGGACCTACGCGGGTGGCTCACCGAGGCGTGGAGGTAGCGAGATGAGCTCCGATCATGCGCGGGACGCTGCACGCGATCTGCCGATGGCCGATCGCCTCGGTCGGCTGTTGCGCGACGTGGCCGACCGCGCGCCTGAGATCGATGTCGACGCGATCGCCGAGGAGGACTGGGTGCAGGACCACTTCCTCGTCGGTCTCAAGATTCGACAACACGATCAACCGAGGCAGCTCCTCCTCGGCAAGACCAAGCAGGTAGCCCTCGGCTTGGTCCAGCGCGTTGTCGAGATCCTCTCCCGCGCTCTTATGCTCGATCAGGATCTGTCCGGGCCAGAACGCATCGATCCTGCCGGTGGTGCCGCTCAGCTTCTTTACGTGGTGCTCGAAACTCACGAAGCGACGACGGCTGACACCAAAGACGGTGAACCAGTCATTCCAGAACGACTGCCGCTCCGCGTCCTCCCTGGTTTCTCCCTTCCACTCGTTAGAGAACGTACGCGCACGGCCGCGGATTTCCGAGATCGTCAACACAACCGCGCACGGTAACGCGGCGAGCCGACGCTACGGCCGGCGTCTGAGCAACCGGGTGCGGCAGACCGATCCGGACCGCCTGGTCGAGCAGCTTCTCAGCCCCGAGGGCTACCTGCGATGGCCTTCTGCTACACCACCCCGCCCGCGCGGCGCGCTGCCTGATGGCGGCGGTCCAGCACATCGGCGATCTCGTCGATCTGCTCAGGCCGAGTGGCCGCGTACCGGGCGGTGGTCCGCAAGCCGACGTGCCCGAGCCTGGCCGAGACGGTATGCACCGGCACGCCCGCCTCGAGGCAGTGGGTTGCCCAGTAGGCACGCAGCGCGTGCGGGTGGCAGAGCCGCTCCGGCACGCCGGCGGCCGCGCAGCTGCGACGCACGAGCCGATGAACGCCGACGGCGGAGAGGGGGAGAGGTTCCTCGTGCCCGTGGCGGCCGAGGCGGACGAACAGGGGATGCTCGTCCAGCAGCCCGACGCCGCGGGCGAGGGGGTGGACCTTGACCCACGCATCCAGCGCCTGCTGCACGGCCAAGGGCACCGGGACCTCGCGCTCGCGCCCGCCCTTGCCGCGCAGGAACGGGCGATGGTGCCGGGCGTTGGAGCGGGACGGCGCAGATCACGCGCGCGAAGGCCTCTGCAGCTCGGCGGAACGAAGCCCGCAGTCGCCGAGCACTCGCAGTAGGGCATAGTCAGCGTTTGCCGGCCAGCGTGCGGCGGCCGGGGACGCGGAGCAGGTTGGCGTAGTCGGTGTCGGTGAGCGTTTCGGGCGGGCCGGGCTCGTTCCGAGGGACTCGCATGCCCTGCACGTGGTCCTCGCGGCCGAGGTCGTGGGCGAGCGCTCGGATCATTGACAGATACACACGCGTGGTGGCCGGCGCCACCGGGCGCCCACCGCGCCCGCCGGCGCTGGCGAGGTGGCGCGCGTAGGCCGCGATCGCATCCGTGCCGAGGTCGGCGACGACGGGCGGGCGGCCGAGCTCTCCGGCGAGCCAGTCGCCGAACGCGCGAAAACAGGTTGCGCTGCTCCAGCCCCGCCGGCGCCGGCGACGTCTTGGCAGCGGCGTCGCGCGACACAAAGGCTGGCACCGCAAACGACACGGGTTCTCACCAGTGGCGCTGGGTTCAGCGCCAGGCTTCCGGGCCCAGAACCCCGCCAGATATCGCTGAAGGTCACGGCGTGGGGGAGGGGTGCTTGAGACCGAATAACGGAGCTTTTCGGACCCGAACCTGGCGCGGACAACGCGCCCCGTCTTTGACCGCCATCGGCTGGTGAAGCATGCGGCGCTCACACCGGCGAGATTGCACGAGCAGATCACGGTGGAGTTAGGCTCCAGAGGTGGCGATTCCCGACTTTCAGACGCTGATGCGGCCGATCCTCGTCCAGCTTCAAGATGGTCAGGCACGGGCCATCAGCGACGTAAGAGCTGCTCTTGTCAGCGAGTTCGGCCTGACTGAGGAGGATCTGGCTCAGGAGCTGCCGAGCGGACGTGCGAAGACCTTCCAGAACCGCGTCGGCTGGGCGACGACTCACCTCTACCGGACTGGCCTCCTGACGCGTCCACGGCGGTCGGTCTACGCGATCACCGAGCGCGGCCAGCAGGTCCTCGCCGCCAACCCAGAGCGAATCGACCTGCGCGTACTCGCGCAGTTCCCTGAGCTTGCCGCTTTCCGCTCCGCCCGCCAGGACGAACACCAACCTGAGCAATCTGACCAGACGCTGGCCGCCGCCGATGACCTGGGTGTTCACGAGGCAACGCCCCAGGAACGGATCGCCGGTGCATATCGCGAGCTGCGGTCCGCCCTGATCGCCGAGCTGCTAGACAGCATCAGCGAGCAAGATTCCGACTTCTTTGAGAAGCTCGTTCTCGACGTGCTTCAGGCCATGGACTACGGCGGCAGCCGTGAGGACGCCGCAGAACGCCTAGGGCAGAGCGGAGACGAGGGCGTCGACGGCGTTATCCGCGAAGATCGCCTCGGTCTCGACCAAATCTACGTGCAGGCCAAGAAGTGGAGCGATCCAGTGGGTCGCCCCGAGATTCATAAGTTCTTCGGAGCCCTGCATGGACAACGGGCGACGAAAGGCGTGTTCATCACGACGTCTTCCTTCACCCGCGGCGCTCGCGACTTCGCAAAT
Organism: uncultured Solirubrobacterales bacterium; assembly: GCA_963811155.1. Classification (GTDB taxonomy): domain Bacteria; phylum Actinomycetota; class Thermoleophilia; order Solirubrobacterales; family Solirubrobacteraceae; genus Palsa-465. The sequence continues at coordinate 60,706 of CAWEQQ010000026.1, read as the reverse complement.
GACGTCACCCCTCGCGTGATCCTCGTAGACGGCCGCGAGCTCGCTGGGTTCATGATCGACTACGGCGTCGGCGTCACGCCCACCGACACCTACACGCTTGCTCGCCTCGACAGTGACTACTTCGACGTCAACGGCACGTCGGTCACGTAGCGCGTCACTCTGCCACCAGGAAGCAGGCTACACGGTCTGCGCCGCGGAACTGTTGGCGGAGATCGGCGACTGCCGTTCGCGTTACCCGACCCGCGACACGCTCGCCGCCGACGCCGGCCAGGCCGCGGTCGCCAAAGAATCAGGCAAACGCAAAGCCGCCTGTTTTCGGTGGGCGTGCAACAAGCGGCTGCGCCAAGCGATCGTCACCCTCGCCGACAGCTCCCGCCACCACAACCCCTGGGCCCAGGACCTCTACGCCCAAGCCCGCGGCCGCAGGCACGACCACCCCCGCGCGATCCGCACCCTCGGACGCGCCTGGTGCCGCATCCTATGGCGCCTCTGGCAAGACCGCACCCCGTATCACCCGGCCCGCCACCGCGCCCTGCAACAGCACATCACCGTCATCATCCCGACCCCATCCGGGCCGATCGTCGACCACGCCGCCACCGAGCGGATGCTCGCCACAACCGCCGCGGACTGCCGAGAGCAACAGATGACTGCCGCACCGTAACTCTCCATTGCACCCGGCGCTTCGCCTTCGTCCATCAAGACCGGCGCCGACCAGCAACTGACGTTGACGTTGACTGTCTCCGCCGCACGGCGGCGCTGGGGCGGCTGGCGCGTGCCGTTTTGCGCCGGCCGAGCCGCCGGGCGGACTCTCACTCTTGCTTTGCGCAGCGCGCCATCTGCGTGAGGGGGTCGCCAAGGGGTCCGGGGATGTGCCCCCGGTCCACATGCGGGCTCTGCCCGAACCCCCCGATTCGACGGACTTCTCATCCGGGGGGTTGACACAGGACGTCCGCTCAAGCGGCCACGGCGGATCTGCTCGGAGTTAGCTGACCCACCGGCATGCGAGCTAGCACCCGGAGAGCGCTCGGCCGGGACGGCGCGGACTCGTACTTGGCGACGGTTGCGAGAGCGGCTTGGCGCTGGCTGAAAATTGATTTCGCTTACACCTGCAAGCGGCGACGAGCAGGATTCGCGCGACTTCACCGCCGACGGTCGCAACGGCGGGACGATCCCTTTCGACGGCCAGCGATCACGCCGCGCCGGCCGAGCGCGTGATTGCTTCGCGCGGGGAGCGATCGTGCCGCGCTGGCCGCCGAGACCATTGTTTTCAGTCGCCTGGCCTGGCAGTGCCTGTCGCAAACGCATTGGCGAACGACGCCATCGTCTCGCTTCGCATCGCGATGGGCGCGCCGCGGCGAGCCTATCTGCGTGCGTAGACGAGACGCCCGGAGGCAACAGGACCGGCGGGTCGCGGACGTCGCCTTATTGCGCCCGCGTCGAGGCCCACCGAGATCATTTGCATAACTGCCCGGGTTCCACGCGCCGGACTTCCTCTCGCCAGCTCGGATTGCGTAAGCTCGATGCGGTTGACGTGGTCACATGCTTTGGCGTTGGCGGAATGCCAGGCCGCGGCCCCGAGCGGGGCGTGCGGGACGCCGCCGCGCGCCGGCGGGAGCAGACTGAGACGGGTCCCCTTCTGCCAGATCATCCTGGCGTCGCAGCCCGCCGCGATGAGCTTTTTGGGGAAATCAAGCTCCGCCGCCGCGCACTCGCCGCGTTTCTCCTCCCCGGCGCCGGCAATGCGACCGCGTCTAAATATAGGCGCGGAGGAGCGCGAGCCGCGGCGACCCTGGGCCCGCGGCGTAGTCCGATGGGCGTAGTCCGACTCTCCCAGCGAACGGCGAAGGGTTCCCAGGCGAAGCTGATGGCGGGGCTGGCGCCAGTGCTACACATCACCGACAATTCATGTGTAGCCTGAATCTCAAGCGCACGTGCGGCGATCGCCGAGATGGCTGTCGCGATGCGAGCGGACCTGCTTCGATGGGCGCGGGCGGGTTGCTTGAGCGCTCCGGTCAAAATTCTGAGCCGTGCGCGTCGTAGAATGCGCACGGCTCGTAGACACCGAGGAAAGTCCGCTTGGATCCGAACACTGGTTCAGTAGGCCCCGAAGGTGAGTACCTGCCGCCGGACGCCGACACGGTCGCTCGCCGCGAGGCGGTAGCCGCGAACCTCGTGCGAGTTGGATTCATCTCCAGCGCAACGGCAGAGCGACTCAATCCAGCAGTCGACGTATTGGCAGCTTTGCTGCCTCGCGACTGCGAAATCGGCGTGTGTCTGTCTTGCCACGAGTTCAAGGCGAGCGGCGCGTATGCGTTCGGTGAGACCACCGGGCTCTTCTGGCGCCCACCGACGGCGCTGAGTGTCGGGCCCTATGCCTCGGTCTTGAGGGGCTCCCCGCCTCCACGGGCCGAGATCGTGGGGTGTACCTCGCATGCGTTGTTCTGGACATGTTCGCGTGCCCGTATGCGCGGAGCACGCGTCATCGGTGACGATGTGACGCTCTACTCAGTTCCGTTTGCCGAGATACTTGGGGCTACCGTGCACGATCGGCGAAAAGGTGTCCTCGACGTCTGGATTGACGCGGGGCCAACGCTGTCATTCAAGATGGCCTCGAGCGAACTCGACTCCTTGTGCTCTTGCATCGACGCGGCCGCAGCCGAAGGGTGACGATCCCGAGCGGCCGTATTGCGGGCGAGAGCACCGGCTTTCTCCGCGAGCACGGACGCGGGCTGCACCGTCCGCGTGCATCCGCTGTGCGGTAGGCGGGAAGTCACACACCCCGACGTGCACTCCACCACGGCCCCCAAGCCGGCGGCCTTCCTTTTATTGCAGAGCTCCGCGCGACGACGTTCCGACCAAAGCAGAACTCGTTAGAGGCGGCGTCCGACGCCTCCTTGCCGTTGATTGCGAAAGTCCGCTGCTGCGTGAGAAGCAGGAGCCCACGCCAGCAGAGCGGGAGCTCGACGCCGTCCGATGCTGGCCCCCGATCGCCGTCCGAAACGTAGTCTCACGCGAGGTCGGCCAGAAGCGCGGGCGGCTCGTAACCGGCGTCTTCGGCGTCCCGGCGGACATCACCGTTCGACATTGGACTATCGAGATGTCGCCAACGCGATCACCGGTCTGAAGCGAGGGAAGCAATCGTCAGCCGTGACCGCGGAGGGGCGGTTTCGAGCAACGAGATGGGGGCAAACAATCCGGGCGTACCTTCACCCGCTCGGTAAGCTTGTGCTCTGCGGCAGCAGCGTCACGCTCTCCTCGGGGGCTACGTTGCGGACGATTCGTATCGCCACAACGGACTGGTCAATGCTGTCGCGTTCTCGCTCGATGGAAAACAGCTCGCCAACGCGAGCAATGACTGCACCGTCCGGCTATGGGATCCCGCCACCGGACGTCCCACCGCGACCCTCGAAGGACACCGAGACCAGGTGAGAGCGGTTGCGTTCTCGCTCGATGGAAAACAGCTCGCCAGCGCGAGCAATGACTGCACCGTCCGGCTATGGGATCCCGCCACCGGACGTCCCACCGCGACCCTCGAAGGACACCGAGACCAGGTGAGAGCGGTTGCGTTCTCGCCCGATGGAGCTCGCCAGCGCGAGCAATGATTGCACCGTCCGGCTATGGGATCCCGCCACCGGACGTCCCACCGCCACCCTCGAAGGCAACAACGGACTCGTCAACGGCGTGGCGTTCTCGCCCGACCGAACCCAGCTCGCCAGCGCGAGCAATGACGGCACCGTGCGGCTATGGGATCCCGCAGGCAACCACCTCATCACCACCCTGAAGAGTGGCGATACCCACCCGCTGTTAGGAGTGGCGTTTTCGCCCGACGGAAGCCAGCTCGCGACCGCTGGCGGTGACGGCGCCGTACGGTTGCTGCGAAACATCTGAGCTGAACTGATGTACCCCAGGACCGTGTTCGTCGTGAGAGCCCGCTCTCTAAGATCGAGCGTGGCCGCCCGCGAGGCGGTTGCGCATAGTTAGACCGCGGCTGCGCTCGCGCGTGGGGATGAGGTTGGCCCTGCCGCCTCCTCAGCCGAGTGTCGTGGGGGTGGTTATCGGTCCAAGGCTAGCCTAGGCTAAGGCTAGGCTTGGTGTGTGTCGCAGCGGGGTGCGGGGTCGATCCGCGCTCGACGGCGCCCCTGCGTTCGTCGGACCAGTTGTCCCAGCGTTCGAGCATCCAGGCGAGCATGCCCGCTGGTGAGTCGGTGAGCCCGTAGACCAAGGTGCTGGGGTCCAGGACGTGGGCAGCCAGGTGGACGGCGAACCGCTTCTGGACGGTGATGATGCCGTCGCGGATGGTCGACGGCAGGTTTTCCGGGAAGGGATGGACGCCGGAGACGTTCCAGGCCAGGTCTCCGTTGAACAGGGTGAGCTTCTGGGCCGATCCGATATGGATCGCGTACAGCTCGTCGGCGTACTTGTGGCCCAGCTGTCCGGTCACGAGGGCGCCGACATCGCAGCCCGCCGCGGCGTATTTGTTGTAGCCAAGCACGCCGGTCATCAGCTCGTGCCAGACGTCAGCCATCTTCCAGAAGTTCATGTCCGGAGCGTTGGGCAGTGGCGTCGAGAAGCCGAATCCCGGCAGCGACGGCACGATCACCTCGAACGCGTCCGCCGGATCGCCGCCGAATACGGCGGGTCGGCCAAGGGGTCGATGACCTTGGACCAGTGCCAGAACGTCCTCGGCCAGCCATGACTGAGGATCAACGGCACCGGGTTCGGGCCGACGCCAGGCTTGCGCAAGAAGTGCACCGGCGCCCCAGCGACGTCGACGCGGTAGTTCTCGTAGGCGTTGATCGCCCGCTCGGCAGCAAGCCAGTCGAAGCCGTCGGCCCAATACTCGACGAGCGCTTGCAAGTAGCTGCGACGTACGCCGTAGTAGCCGTCCTGGTTTCCGGCATCCAGCGGCCACTTCGTGGCGATCGGCCGGCGGCGCAGACCAGCCAGCACCTCCTCGGACACTTGGACCGGGGTCGGCTCCAAGACGAATCGGGTCACGTCGTTGTCCTCCTTGCGTGCGGCCTACCTCGTGAACTGCCTGAAGGTTCAGCTGGTGTGTCGTGAGCGATGGCAACCAGCCGAGGCACCGCCTGCGAACGTTGTCGCGACGCCGCGAGGAATACGTCGGTGAGTGGCTGCCGGAACCGCTGCTTCCCAGCCCCGACGTCGCCGAGGACGTTGAGCTTGCGGACAGGTCTCGATCGCGATGCTGACGGTGCTCGAAACGCTCGTGCCGACCGAGCGGGCCGTGTTCGTGCTCCGCGAGGTCTTCGACACGCCGTACGACGAGATCGCCCAAGCGGTCGGCAAGTCCACGCCGACGGTGCGCCAGATCGCGCGGCGAGCACGCGAACACGTGGAGGCCCGGCGGCCGCGGATACGGGTCAGCCGATCGGAGCAGCAGGAAGTCGTGGAACGGTTTCTGGTAGCCCTGCGAACCGGGCAGCTGCAGGATCTGATGGACCTCATGGCACCCGACGTCGTCCTGATTGCCGATGGCGGGGGGCTTGCCAGCGCCGTTCGTGCTCCGATCCATGGGGCGGGCGCGGTGGCCGGCTTCCTCGCGCGCGCGAACCGGCCGGAGGTCAGGCTCGCGACGGAGACCGTCTGGCTCAATGCCGCGCCTGCGGGTCGGATCGAGTTCAACGGAGCACTGGGCGCCGCGGTCAGCCTCGTCGTGGAGAACGGGCGCGTCACCCGGATCTACCTGGTGCGCAACCCGCGGAAGCTGACGCGGCTGGATCAACCAGCTGAACTTGCCCCGTAACCCGGCTGCAGCGGCTTCCCAGCACGGGGCGAACTCGTGCCGGTGCGGCCGCAGCCGCATCGGAGTGACCGCTCCAACTAGAGCGCCAGCGTAGGTTCAGGCGCCGGCGGAAGCGACAATCGGTCACGAGAGACCCGTTCTGCGGGTACAATGAGCATCCTCGGCGCGACACCGGCTCACCTGCCTTGCGCGGAACTCAGGACTCCGCATCTCCGCGGCTACGTGGTCGCCCGTGCATGTGCGAGCACTCGCCGGATCGCCTGGGCGTCGTCTGGGCTGTGACTTGTGCGTTTGCACCTCGGGCCGCGGGCTGCCGAGCATTCCCTTTCAACGGGTAACAAGCGGCTGATCGGGCCGGACCTGCCTTCTCCTTTCGGAGCGACGCGCATCACAGGGACGCCGGCACGAATGCGGTGAACGTGTACTCGCTAAGAGGATGGCTTGATGGGAGCTTGAGCGCGTCATAGGCGTCGCTGATAGCGTCCTTCCACGCAGCGGCATCCTTCAGAAAGACGCGATTCCCGGCGGCTCAAAGTAGTCGCCGGTGAAATAGACAGACAACAGCCACGTGTCGATGCCCTGGTCGCGCATGAACCAGAGATACGCGAGCCGATTCGCGATCTGGTAGTAGCGCTTGGTCCAGGGCGAGTCGACGGGAACGCCAAGACGGTTCTTGAGGGTCCGGAGGCTATCTTCGATGAGGTCCAAGCGCTCGCCTTCGGCTCTCGTGCCAGACGACTTGAGTTCGGTCAGGTGGCTTTTCGCTTCGACGAGCAGCACCCCTCGACCGCCAGCTACGACCGCGACGCCGTCCCAGACGGGTCCGCGCCGCGGCCACCACCCAGCAGCCTGGGGCTGTCGCCGGGAAGCTCCGCGAGCTTCCAAAGGTCGTCACGGACTTTGCGATAATGCGGCCGCGTGGGCACCAACCAGCACAGCGGCTTGTCAGACCGGAACGCTTGGAGCGATGGCCACTCGGCGAAGTAACTCTCGAACTGCTCGGAGCGTTCGTTGATCCACTCGCACATCCGCAACCGGCTCCCCTTCATTTCCCTCATGCTCTTCTCCTCCCGGGCTCGGTTCACTCGGATTCCACGGCACCAGAATCACTCACAAGGCACTAGGCCTCATTCACGTCGCACCGATCGTTGAGCACGGTAGGTGCTCGCGCAGGCGTGCGTATTGCGCCGGGATGGTCAGGTGCGCGGCGCCAGCGTCCGCTTGGACGAGGACGAAGGACGAGTCCATATTGCCGAGGGACTTGAGTTCGGCGACGCGCGGTGTCCGCGCGGTGCAGGTGGCAAGCATGGCCTCGATGCGGAGTCCACCACGACTCCTGCCGGTGTCCCGTTGCGGCGAGGGCCGGGTGCGGTCGAGCAGCACGCGGGCTGGGGAGCAGCCACGGGCGTCGTGACGCGCTTTGGCACACCAAGGATCGGACGATCTGAGTCAACGACGCTCCGACGGCATTCAGCTTTACGCGGGTGCCGGTGTGTGCGTGCGAGCGGCAACTGGTGATGGCCGGTGTCGGCCGCGAGGGCCCGTCTCATGAACCAACGGGCGGAGGGTGGGTCTGGCAGACGATGCGTGTGACGCATAGCAAGGTCTTCAGGTCGCGTAGCGAAGCGACAGCCACTCGCGCCAGCCTCGCGGCGCGTCGTCGATCGTTATCCCCGCGAGCAGATCAGTGGGCGTGATAACGCGGTAGCGATCCGGCACGGTCAGCACGCTACGCCACTGGGTCGCAAGGTCGTTGATCGAGGCAGCGAGCTTCGCGCGCGGCTTGCGCATTTGACTGTTGGCCGCCGGCACCACGTGCACGTGGAGCCAGTCGTCCACACCGGCCTCGCCATGCTTGGCGATCTGCCACGCGAGCAGTGTCTGGCGCATGAGCTGCGTGTACGGGTCGAAGAACAGATCTTCGAGCTTGTCCAGCCGGCTGACATCGATCGGACAATCCGGCGCCCGCAAGAGCGGGCGGTAGATATCTACTCGCGATGTTCCGCTCTTCGACACGGCCTCGGCCTTCACGTGCGGACGCTCTGTGTACTTCCATTCGATCGCAATCCCGAGCACCCGACCGTCCGCGACTCGAAGCCCCAAGAAGGCGTCGAGGGACGTACAACGGTCGCCGCGGCGCCCCCAGTGCGGTTCGTCAAGATAGTTGCGCTGGCCGATCCACTCGTACGTCAGGAACCCGCCGTCGAGCTCAACCCCGCCTGCGGGATCGAGTCCCACGGCGCGCCCGAGGGCGACGGCAAGCCGCTCGTCGAGGCGGGCCGGCTCGAGATGGTTGACGCACGCGACCTGAGAGGAGCGCAGCAGCGACGTCGGACGGCCGCCAGGCTCATCCCGGTAGGTCCACCACTGGATACCGCGATCGCTGAAGAAGAGCAATGCGCTGTCGCGAACGCTCGGCTCCAGCGTCCGCGCGCGGAGGTCGTCGCCGAGGCGCACGCCGTCGCAACGGACATCCCAGAGTCGCTCGGCGACGGCGGCGACGCGCTGCGCCTCGGCATCGCGAAGGCTCATATCAGCGTCAACGGCAGAATGTCCCGCTACTTGAGCGGCAGCAGGCCTCGGAGGCGGCTCGCACAAGCAGCAACACCCCAACACAGCTCCACCCAAACCACCTCCCCTTTCCATGCGCCGCGGTCAGAAGCCCAGATCGTCCCTCGGCCTGAACTCGTCGCTCGGAGCAGTCCTCGACTTATGCTTCCGCCGTCCGGCTCGGGTCCGGCCGTGGTGATGCTTCCAACGGCATCCGATGGCACGGAGTCGGCGCCGCGAGCTCCCGCATTCGTCTCGGCGGCTCGGGTCGTCGTGGTGATGCCCACAACGGCATTGGATGGGCCCATCGGCCCAGGCGTCTGGCCTCTGCCTTCTCCCATGCGCCCGTCCGAAGGTTGCGTGGAGCGTGTGGAAGGGTCGGGCGACGCGGTAGCTTTGGGGCGTGTTCCGGGCTCTTCTTACCTTTGCCCCGGTGGCCGCGCTGCTGACCGTTACGCCGGGCGCCGCGACCGCTCTGGTCGTCCGCAACGCGGCGCGTGGTGGCCGCCGGCACGCGTTCTTCACGACGACAGGCAACTCCCTGGGCGTGCTCGCCTGGGGCGTGCTGGCGGCTGGCGGGATCGCTGCCGTGGTGGCGGCGTCGACTGAGGTGTTCACCGTCGTCAAGCTCGCTGGCGCCGCGGCGCTGATCATCATGGGCGGCCTGTCGCTCGCCCGGCGCGACGCCGTCGCGCGGCCGCACGAGCATCACCGGTCTGCTGGGCGGGGCGCGTCTGATTTGGGTGCGGTGCGAGATGGGCTGGTGACAAGCGTGGCCAAGCCTAAGCTGGCGGTGTTCTTCGTCGCGCTGTTTCCGCAGTTTGTGCCGCGCGGCGCGGCGGTGCTGCCGGCCGCGTTGGCGATGGTGGCCCTGATCGTCGCGTTTGATCTCGTCTGGTATTCGACGCTGGCACTCGTGGTCTCGCGCGCGAAGCGCGCTTTTGTTGACGGACCCTGGGCCCGCCGGGTTGAACGCCTGACCGGGGCCGTCCTGATCGGCTTGGGCATCCGCCTCGCGGTCGCCCGACACTGAGCCCTCGCCAGCGCGGCGATCGACTTCCCGGGTTTCCGCGCCGGGTCCACGCGTGCCACGGCGACGCGTGCGTCGATCGCATTGGCGTCGCCACGGGCAACGGGTCGCTGCGACCGCGGTGTTCGGCCGTCCTGTCGCGTTGCAGGCTGATCGCCACGCGCTCGCGGGGGGTCCAGCTACGGTCGGACGGGCCTGAGTGGTGACCGGTGCCGCTTCGCGAGCGTCGCGACCTGGGCAGGCATGCGCGAGACTCGACAGCGATGTGTGTCTGCGGTCAACCTCTCCGCGAGTGTGAGCATCCCGCCTCGTCGACGCCGATCACTTGACAGCAAGCTCGGGCCGCCGGGAATGCAAGAGCGACGAGACGGGCCTGCGCCGCCGCTGCTGGCCGTTGATAGGAGAAGCGCCACCGGGAATCGAAAGCGAAAGTCCGGATGCGGCGGCGCGGGCTTGTTCCCGGCGTTCGTCGCCGTCCCAGTCGACAGGTCCTTCTGGGGGACAGCAGCAGCGCGGGGCCGCGTACGCCCACCGTTGCTTCGATGACGCGCGCGCCAGCCGTCCGCTTGCTCAAGGCGCGACCATGCGCGTCTGAGCAAGCACCTTGCACTCTCCGGCGGCCGCTGCTCATAGGGCATCCTGTTGTTGCCTCGACCGCCGTCGGGAGAGGGCCACCGCTGCTTGCCCGTGTGAGGGCCTGAAGCAGACCAGCCCCTCCCGGCGGAGGTGAGGTGCCGCGAAGCGGCAACAGGACGTAGCCCCGGTTGAGGCCTTGTCTATCAGCGCCGGCAACGGTACCTCCTGGTCGGGGCGCTGTAAGTCCTGACCGATGAGGAGTACCGCTGAAAAGTTACGCCGGCGTTGACTGGGCGGCGGACAAGCACGACGTGCTGGTGGCCGACGAGGCGGGCGAGGAGTTGCTGTCCTCCACGTTCGCGCATGATGAGGCGGGCTTGCGGGCGTCGTGCCGCACGCTCTTGCGCTTGAAGGTAAAGCTGGTTGGCGATCGAGCGCCCGGAGGGGCTGCTGGTTGAGCGGCTGCCGGACGCGGGGCTGCGGGTGCTGGCACTGCACCCCAACCAGGTTGCCGCGACGCGCGCCAGGTTCCGGGTCTCGGGCGGCAAGTCCGACCGGTTTGACGCGTTCGTGCTGTGCGAGTTGGCGCGCACCGACAGCCACCGCTTCCGGGTGCTCGAGCCCGACTCGGACGAGACCAAGGCGCTGCGGGCGCTGACGCGAGCGCGCGAGGACCTGGTACACACCAAGGACTTCCAGCCCCTTCAGCTAGCCGGTAGCCTTCACCTTGCAAGTGCTCCTCGATCTAGCCGTAACGGATCTCGACAGCCCAAATCGTCCCAGGCCAGGAGCACTTTCTTATGTCGGGAGCGCCGGTTAGCCGCCAAGCCGCGCAAATTGTCAGAGCAAGTGACATTAATCGAAACCTTACCTGACGTGACTTTGCGACTCCTTGACAAATCGGTACGTCTGCGTAAGGCTATACGCGAGGCGATCGTCCGCTCCGGCATCGAGTGCGCGGACCGCGCCATTCGTTTGTCGCCATTGCGATGACGCGCGGCAATCGGCTCGTTCTGTCGAAGCGATCGTGGCGGCGCGCGTCCGCGCGTGATCGCGTTCGTGGCAAAGGCATCGCCGGCTCGCGGCCGTCGGGACGATCGCTCTCCGGGAATGCGATCGTCGCGCGGTGGCGCGGTTCGGGGCAGGCGCACTGCTGAGTTTGGGCCGGGAGCAGCAGCGGAGGTCTGGTCACGTTGTCGATGATCGGCGCAGCGTTGGGAGCGAGATCGGCTCCTGGCGCTGACTACTGCTTCGACCAGAGAGTTAGCCAGGAATCTGCAAGCACCTGATGCGCGCTTGTGGCGAATGGGAGGTGCGCGACGACGCGTGGATCGAGACTCGCTTTCACTTGCGCACGGGTAGCACGAGCGTGGTGCCGTGGCTGGTTGGGTCCGGAAGCAGCAGCCTTGCGAGCTCCGGTTGCGGCATCGCGAGAGTGCTGCTGGTTCGTGAAGGCGGTGTCCCGCTGCGGGATGGCAAGATCGCGAGCCTTGAGCGTCGCGGTGCTGGCGAACGGCGTGCCCGTGACCGGCTCAGTACCGCGTCCTGCGCTCACTTCAGCGGACCGCGATGGCCTCGCGGAGCTGCCGTCGCATGCGCCGCCGTTGCTGCATTCTCGGCCACGTCAGGCGTCTCGGTCGGCCGCCGCCCGCATCGCTTCGGTGATGACGCGCGTTTGATTCGCGTCGGCGCCGTGCGGATAGGCCAGGCGCTGCTCGGCGAGGACGACGAGCGTCGCGCCTGTGTCGGGGTACTCGACGACGTCGGGGCGGTTGGTCGTGGAGACAACGAGGTAGCGAACGGGGGCGTCGGAGCGGTTGACCAAGCTATGGGCACCTGCGTGGCCCCGAGGGAACGCGATCACCGCGCCAGCCGACAGGAGCTGCCTCCCTTCCGGACTGCGCAGCGTGGGCGTCCCGGAGAGGACGAGCAGTAGCTCCTCGTTGGCGTGGTGGACATGCAACGGCGAGCCGACGGCGCCCGGATCGAGCTCGTAGACATTGGCAGAGAGCTCCCGGGCCCCAGCCTGAGCGCCCACGGGAGCGACGTGGCGACCAGGATATTTGGCCGCCTCCCACCTTGGCTGCTCGAAGTCAACGGGCATCGGATAACCGTAACGATCTCCGGGCCGCGGCCCTACTCCTGGAGCCTCAGGTGCTCCTACCGCCCTCGGGCCTGCTCCAGGTTCGACTGGTGGGGGCCCGAGAGCCACTCCGCATCCGGCCCCAGACGCGCGTCGACCGGATCCTCTCCTCGCCGCAGCGCATCGATGTAGGCGCGATCGGCGGCGACGCGGGCCGCCACCTCGAGACCCTCGGCAACGGCGCCGTGGCCGGGGACCACGACATCGACGTGCCTGACGACCTCTCCCAGCCGGTCGAGTGCCATCTCGTAGGCGCCCACCTGATCTGGGCGGCGAGCGTCGAGGAGCGGGATCAGGACATCGGAGAGCATGTCGCCGGCGAGCAGGACGCCACGGTCCGCGAGGAGGACCGCGGCGTGGCCGACGGCGTGCGCCTGATGCTCGATGATCTCGCCCGACACGGGTCCGCCGTCCGCGGGCAGCGGGGTGACGAGCCCGATCAGCTCGAGAGGGATGCCCGACGCGCTCTCGGCCGCCAGCGCCTGCGCCCGCTCTCGGGCTTCACCGGCAGCGTGGGCGCCGGCAGCGGTCGCGTAGCGCGGCACGTCGCCGAACCGGGGATGCCAGAGCAGGTGGTCCCAGTGGGGATGGGTGGAGAACCCGGCGACCACCGGAATGCCGAGCCGGTCCAGGTCATCGGCGAGCTGGTTCAGATCGGAACCGTCGATGCCGGGATCGACCAGAATCAACCCATCCTCCGCGCGCACCGCGATGGAATTGGTCCAGACCCACGCACTCTGCCGGACCCAGACGCCATCAGCCACCTGAGTCAGCATCGGCTCACTGTGTCAGGTATCTCCCCCCGGGCGCAAGAGGAGAGCCCGCCCGCACTCGCGCGGAAGCAGTGCTCACGCAGGGTAAGGACACCTACTTTGTCGCCTCGGCAGCTACGTGAACGCTGCTGCTGCAATCAGAGCCAGCCGGCTCGAAGCGGAAGCCGCGAACCCCGCCGGCCACGTATTCGAGAGCCGCGCCACGGCGTCGCGGAGGTGGCGGTCGAGCACCCCACGAACGCCGTGTCGTGCTCGAACGGGCTTTCGGACGGAGCGACGGGCGGCGCTACCGGGAGGCGCGGCCGTTCGACGCCGCGAGCCGCCGCCGCGCCTTCTGCACCGACGGAAGCGCCGCCTTCGCCTTCGCCAGCGGACGCGCTCGCACATCGACGCTTGCCGGCTTGGCCGCGATCGTGATCTCCTCGCCGGTCGCCGGGTCGCGTCCGGCGCGCTTCTTGGTGGCGGGCTTGACGCGGACCGTCAGCTGAACGAGCCCGCCGAGACGGACCTTCTGGGCATTCCCGAGCTCCTCGAGGACGATCTCGTCGAGCGCATCCAGTGCCCGCTTCGCGTCCGCCTTGCTCAGCTCGGCGCGGTCCGCGACCGCGGCGATCAACTGGGACTGGGTCAGCGCCGCGAGTGCTCCTCCTCACATGGTGTTGTGTGAACAGCAGTATTCAACCTACCGCCGCAGACGGATTGCGAGTGGATCGGGCGCGGACCCATCGTGCGATGTCACGATGGGGTGGCATGGGCCGATCGCAGTCCAGGCTTGCTGCAAACACTTGCGTCGAGGCGAGGCCTGCCGCGACCTCGAGTTGGTGCTCGCACTGGACGGAACCAGCGGTCGACCTTTCCGCCCGGGGGGTGGCTGCTTTGCTCATAGGTCCCGGTGTTGAAATGGCGGGTGCCGGACGTGCGCGACGGCGCGCGTTAGGCTCGAAGGCCGGACCGAGGTCTGGCTCCCCATGGGTCTGAACCCAGGTGCTGGCGGCTTGAGAGGATCGAGCGGCGGCGGTTGTGCCACAACCCCAGCAGCTGCTGCTGCTCATCGGGGCCGCTGTCCTGACCAGCGCGCTTGAACGCCTTGGGCAGCAGCGGATAAGCGAGCGTCTCGCGCGCGACCCGCTCGGAGTCAAGCCTGTCTGACTTGCCCCGATGCCGCGCACGGTCCTGGCGGCCGGTACGGTTCGGGCACACATCACCGACGTCATAGCCGCGCCCGATCAGAAACACCGCCGTGTGCCTGCCCCACGCCGACGCGCCCTCAATCCCCCAGCGCGCGATCTCGCCGACCTGCCGCGCCCACGCTTCAAGCGCCCGGTGCCCGTCGCCCGAGACACGGAAGTGCTCGCTCGCGAGGACACCGCCGCGTGGATCAACGACGGTCGCCGTCAGGCTGCGTTTGTGCGGATCGACGCCGACCACGTTCCCCGCATGATCAGGCGTGATCAGCACATGCGACGGTCCCGGACCACGCCGGACCTGCCTCCGAGTACCACTCATCGGAAATCCTCCTGAACGCCTTAGGCTGTGCCTTACCATCAACAAGCCGGTCGACAATGTCCCGGTCGGGACCGACGCCAAGGTTCACGTCGCCAAACGCTCCTATCAAGATCAGACCGGCTCTCGAAGACACCGGCCGAGGTCGACACTTCATCCAAAGGACACCAACCGGAGCGTGACGGTCTTTGTCGCCGGAATGAGCGCGAGCCTCGCACTCCACGCACTGGCCGACGCGACCGACACCAGCGACACGGCTAACACCGCTGCCAACGCAACGCATAAACGCTTCATCAGATTCACCCTCCCGACACGTGGCTGCTACGGACACAGCGCTTTCGTGAACATATCCGCGTCAACTGGATAAGTCAAGTCTAGGAACCGAGGTCAGGAAATATCATAGCTTGACGATGAAACACGAAGCTCTGTTAGCCCGGCCCCGGGACGCAGACGGGCCGACGACCCGGCACCCGGCCACATCGAACCAATTTTCGCCGTGATCCACCGAAAAGGGTTCGATTCACCTCAAGTTCCGGGCATCACGTCCGAGATCATTGAGGCGCGCGGCGGAAAACTGGGGGCAACCAAACATCTATCAACGTCTCGGTGATCGACGCGCTCGTACTATTGACGTTGCCGTCCAGAAGAAGCGATATTCGGTCTCAGCGCTCGATCCCAACTCGAGTCCCGAGCCTAGCCTTCTGGACGATTCAGGCCGGAGGTTGGGCGTCATCGGCGTCGCTCCAACAACCGACCTACAAGCCAGCGCGAATTCGTTGCGCAACATGCTGATCCTTGCCGCAGTAATCATGGTGCCGGTCATCTCGGTGGTTGTCATATTCACCGCGCAACGGCTGGCCAAGCCGGCAGTCCACTTGAGCTGGCTCGCGAGACGGACGTCGACGCGCATCCGAAATCAGAGCGCGACCGGCTGGGAACCGCGTTCGGCCGCATGCGCGACAGGATAGAGATGGTCATTCACCAGCTTTCATCGATTTCGGGCGTTGTTGCGTCATCTTTCAAGACATGGCTTGCACCTCCGAAGAGACCCGTCGGGCAGTAGGGGAAATCGCGCTAATCGCCGAGGCCGTGGGCGACGCGGCGCGCGCGCGGAACGTCAGGTAGGGGCGATCTCTTCGGCCAAGACACTGACCGACGAGATGGTTTGCGCCGCCGAGGAGAGCGTTGAGGCTGCGTACCATTGCGGCGAGCAGGCCCAGAACCGCACGAGCGGTGGCCGGCGAGGGCAGGACGGCTGTCGCGAGGCCACCAACGCGATCCGCGAGCTCAGAGTCAAATCAAATCCGACCAAATTGATGAAATCCTGTCCAAGATCACCGCACCGCGATTGCCGCCCAAAACAATCTGCTGGCTCTCGATGCGGCGAGCGAGACCGCCCGCGCCGGAGTACGGTCGCGGGTTCGCTGTCGTTGCCGAGGAGCGCTCGCTCGCCGAGGAGGCGCATACGGCCGCCGCGTCGATTCGGAGCTGATCGCACAGATCCGAGAGTTGATACCACAGCAAGGGTCCAAGCAGTCCAGGACGGCGGCTGGGCATCGACGGAGGCGTGACGACCGTCGAGGCCGCCCGGGAGTCATTCGAGCACACCGACAGCTACGTGGAAGACTCACAAACCGAGCAGGCCAGATCGCAGACGAATCGCGCGGCGTCGCCGCAAGAGCAAACCGCGCCCGCGTCCAGCAGGAAATCGCACAAATCGCGACGTTCGCCGTACAGGCGTCAGCAACGACTGCCCACGCCGCCGCCTCGATCGAGCAGGCCAGCGCATCCGCCGACCAAATCGCCGCCTCATCCCAACAGCTGGCCAGCACCTACAAAGAGCTTGAGCTCTGCTCACACAGTGCACGGTCAGCGGCTAGCTCCGCTTGGCCGCCAAGGTAGCCTGAAAGCTTCACGGCCAGCACCTCCACCACCCGCCGACGTACTCCATCGCTTCTGCGGGCGGCTTAGAACGATCGGCCGAGGGAAGCACTCCTCGAAGAACTTCAACAGCAGCGCGAACCCCAACCGGCGCGCCCGTTGGTTGACCAACAGTACAGCCAGCCTCATCCAACGTCAGAACGCCGCCGGAGATCATCGAGCTCGCACTCGCCTCCCATCAGCCACTGCTCCAGTTCGAGCATTCCATCGCCGCCTGCTGGTCAGTCGCCGGCGGCAGGCTGAACCGCCTCGTCGTCTCCGAACGCCGGTGCCCAGCCAGCGCGGACGCATCGATAATCGCCGTCAACGAGACCAGCGCCTGCCATCCCGACCCTCGCCAGCCAGCATGCCGGCGACCGGCCATATGCCGGATTCCGATTCGGCATGATCCTTGTACCGCTGCTCGAGGACAGCACCCCGACGCTTGGGTTGTCTGAGCGCGTCGTCGTCGACTGTGGCCAGGCTAGCCTCGCCTGATATCGGTGAGCATCCACATCCTAGTCACCGAGGAACCGGCCCGACCCGCGCACGCATGGGGCGGTGGTGCATACGATCGATTCGCACCGATAACTCGGCGCGGCAATGCTATCGCGTGACTGATCCTTACCAGGCCGAGGCGGCGCCGCACGTCTGGATGTGGATCCGGCCGACCTCGACGCGGACGCTGGCACTCACGGGCGGCCAAGCGTCCTTCGCGCGGGCGTAGACTTCCGCTTCCGTGGCCGGACCAAGCTGCTGGTTTCAACGGCGACCATGCGCCGAACGCCGGAGCGTTCTGGCTCATGCTTTTGATCCGGGCGGGGCGGCGGGGCGGCGCCCGGGCCTGGATCCGTTACAGCTCTTGCGCCGTGGCGCTATTGAGATCGGGCGGGAGCATGAGCACGCCGTTGTATCCAATCGGTATTGCGCTTTGAGCCGCCGCGCTGCTGCCCGCTTGCTCGACATTGCAGGCCTCTAGCAAGCACCTCATGCACGCTGGTAGCCGTTGTTGGTTCGCCTCGCGAGCATCACCGAACTCACGCGTCGCCGGTCTGGAGGTTCGTCGAGAAGATCCTTCGCGGGGCGCTATCTCACCCGCCGATCCTCTCGTTCAAGCAACGCGCGATCGACCGCACGCGCCGCCTAACATCAGACCGGCCGCTATGAGCCGCCAGACCCACTGCTCGGGTTTGTGAAGAACCTCTGAGGTCCGCGCTGCGCTGGACCCCCGGCCGCTCCTCTACGCTCGAACACAATGTCGGGCATCAGGTTCGAGCTCACGCGTGACGCCGAAAAGTTCGCCGCAAGGGCCGATGCGTTTCTGGTGGCCAGGATCGAACGCAATGTGCTCGCGACCGTGCTGTTGAACGTGCTTAGCGGGCCTTTCGCCGGGGGTGCGCCGTTGTTCGCAACCGGGGTCGACGACTGTGGCGAGGTGCAGGCGGCGGCACTGCGAACGCCACCGTGGCCGCTGCTCGCCACCGACATCGACCCGACCGATGCCGACAAGCTCCTCAACGCATGGCTTCTCGAGGATCCCGAGCCGCCGGGGGTCACCGGAGAACCAGTGACAGCGCGAGCGATCGCCCGGGCGTGGTCAAGCAGGACTGGCGGTCGCACGCGCCGCAGGATGCGCGAGGCGATGCACATGCTCGAAGAGGTCTCAGACCCTCCTCGGCCCGCTCGCGGCGCCCTGTGCGCCGGTGACCCCAGCGAGCGGCAGACGTTCGCCGACTGGATGCGCGCATTCGCCGTCGAGGCCGGGGTGCTCGGCAGCGAGCAAGCAGCCCAGATCGTCGATACGCAGCTCGCTCGGGAGCGCCTGTTCATGTGGGACGACAACGGGCCTGTCTCGATGGTGTCGCTTTCGCCGACGGTCGCTGGCGTCACGCGCCTCGGTCCCGTCTACACCCCGCCGGAGCACCGCGGGCGTGGATATGCCTCAAGCGCTGTCGCGGCTGCCAGCCGACGTGCGCTCGCCCACGGCGCGCAACGCTGCGCGCTGTTCACTGACCTCGCCAACCCAACCTCCAACAAGATCTATGCGGACGTCGGCTACCGCCGGTTCGCTGACTGGGAGGAGCACGCCTTTGAGCGCAGCGCGACACGATGAGCGCCCGCCTCGCCGACCCGCTACCCGTCGAGCAGCTCGCGTACTACCCCGCTATCTCGCCCGGTACGAACAGCACGCGATCCCCGACCGTGGGGCGGCGAGCTGTCGACCGCCCTGGAGTCCGTCCATCCCACCGGAGCAGTGCTCGAGCTCGCGTGTGGAACCGGAGCACGGACCCAGCAGCTCCTGCGATACGCCGCGATTGTCACCACAATCGACGTGTTGTCTCAGATTCTCGCGATGGCCGCCGGCCGAGTGAACGATGAGCGCGTGCGCTTGGTGCACGCCGACATCTTCCGCTGGACACGCGCCCGACGATACGACGTCGTCTTCTTCGGCCGAGCCCTCGCCCGGGAGGTCCGGCAACTCAGAAGGATCCACCGGTGTCAGCGCCAGCTTTCGCTTTCGACCCCGCGCTCGCTTCTGGTTTCAACGGCAAGGAGGCGGTGGACCCGCTACGGCCGGAGCTTCTGCATTTGGGCGCCGATGCCCGCGGCTCGGCTCACGCTGCGCAACGTAAGTAGGAGCCGCGCTTGCCGGCGTCGTTGTCGCCAATCGCGTCGCCGCGCCTCGGCAAAGGTTGGGACCGGCGGTAGGAAGCGTCTCTCGTGGCGAGAGCGCCTGCAAAGAGAGATGCGCGTCCACCGAGCCTGGTGATCTTCGGGAACCCCCTACCGGCCGACATAGGCTCGAGACGGGCGCGGACGATCCTGCGGCGGACCGCCGGCGGAGGACCGCGCCCGACTCCTCCGACGCGAACCGCTTGTCGAGCTCCGTCAGTCGTAGTGGCGCAACCGCGGCCACAGGACAGCCCATGCCGCCGCTGGCCGACACAGCATCACCGGGAGGCCCTGCTCCTGGTTGTTCAGGCCGACGCCGTTGTTGACGACGGCTAGCGTGCGACAGCGGTCGAACTCGGGAGCGGCGTCAGCCGGGCCGTTGAAGCCGACCAGCAACGCATCAGTGTCGGCCTGCGGAGGCATTCCCCATGCGCTGAAGCCGTTGTGGCCACTGTAGGCCCGGGGCAGCCCCGGGTCGGCGTGCAGGAGGTCGATCGCGCTGGCCTCGCCGTAGTTGGCCGTGAAGATCGCGGTGCGCCGGCGCTCGTCCGGGAGGATCTCTCCCCACGCGCGGGAGACCGTTCTTTACGAACTGGGGCCAGCCCACCGTCTCCCCCTGAGCGCTGTTCAGCGCCATGACGATGCTGCCCTCCCAGGTCGCGCTCGGGAAGCAGCGGCAGCGCGATCAGCGAGCTGATCGCGGCGCTGACCGCGACCGCCCCCCGAGCCAGCCAGGGCAGTCCGGCGCGATCCGCGTAGGGTCCACTCGGCGATCGGGATCGCGCCGAGTCCGAGCAGCACCGGGTACAGGCTCGCCAGGTAGTAGGCATGGCCGTTGCCGACGAAATAAAGGACGGCCATGTACGGCGTAGGTGATCGGCACGAACCTCAGCTGACGCCATCGGCGCGCGCCGGAACGGCGCCAGCAGGCCCGCCACCCAGACCGGCACCAGCACCGGACTGACCATCACGAGCTGGAACGGGAAGAAGCCGGCCCGCCCACCCTCCTGACTCCCGGCGATGTTGCGCGCCACGGTCAGCTGGGGCCAGCCGTGCTGCTGCTGCCAGACCGCGTACGGGAGCGCGAGCGCGACCGCAGCGATCGCACCCGCCACCGCCCAGCGAGACCGAAGCGGCGCCCGCGGGCCGACGGCGAGCAGCGACGCCACCATCACCAGCGCCACCAGACCCACCTGCGGCTTGGCCTCGACACCGAGGCCCACGACCGAGACCGGCAGCCAGCAGGGACTGACCGCCGCCCCGCATGACGGCTCGGATCGCCAGCCACCCCAGCACGGTCGTGCTCACGAGGTCGAAGGTCGTGGTGCTGACCAGGTGCGCGACCGCGAGCGCGAATCCGGACGAGGCCGCGCAGGCCGCTGCGATCACCTGCGCCCGGGGCCCGCCGCCCAGCTCCCGCGCGATCAGCGCCGACAGGACGGTGGTGGTTCCGGCGATTAGCGCCGATGGCGTTCGCAGGACGATCAGCGACCCCGGCGCCGAGCGCATTCATCGCCCAGCTCAACAGCGGAACGAGCGGCGGCTGGTCGGGATAGCCGAAGGCTGCATGCGGGCCGGCGACGATGAAGTACAGCTCGTCCCGGTGATACCCGTAACGAGTGCTCGTCGCCACCAGCGCGGCGATCTGGATCGCCACGACCGCTCCGACCCAAGGGCTGAGCTGCTGTCTTGGTCGATCGGATCCGACGTCGGCCATTTGCGGGGCGACCGCCCTCGCCTCAACCACCCTGCGGAAGCTACCGCAGCAGCTAGCGGGCGCCCTGATGTGACTCTCTCTGTGAGCCCGGCAGAGTCGCGGCGACCGGCGCCGGCCTATGCAATCCAGCTGTGAGGCGGCGGGCATGGCGTCCTCCTTGGAAGGACAAGGGGTGGATGGCCAGCCGATCATCCGCGCAGTCGCCGGGGGCGACCAGGCCCCAAAAACCGCCCGGTCCGCCCGGCCGATCGGCGGCGAACCTCCCGGGCCCGGCGCTCGCGCGGAAGCACCTCCGCGCTGCTCCGGATCCGCGGCAAATGCAGAAGTCGCAACGGCCGACCTCGACCGCGTCCATCCCGTTGGAAGGGGAAGCCCGGCAGCCCGCGGCCCGAGGTGCAAAAGCACAAGTCACAGCCCAGACGACGCCTTGGCGATCAGGCGCGTGCTCGCACGCAGATGGGCGACAACTCAGCCCCGGGGAAGCCGAGTCGTCCATTCCGCGCAAGGCAGGGCTCTGCTGGCGTCGAGACAGATGCTCGCCGCCAAATGAGAGCAGGGCCCGCGCGGTGCTGCTGGATCCGGCTACAAAAGGGGACCTATTGACTATCCGTGGGTGGTTTCACCGTCCGGGTACGGGTGGGCGAGATCGCGGAGGCTTCCCCTCGCTGCCGGGAGCTGCGCCGGACAGGATGATCCGTGCGAGCGTGCCGCCCTCCAGTTTGCGACGGAACTACGCGGTGAACCTGCCGTCGACGTGGGCCGAGCTCACCGTGCCCCCCGCGATCAGTAGCCGCCTTCGACTCGCGCTCAGGTGGCAGAAGCAGCGCTGCATGCTCGTGAGGCAGGACGGTGTGGACGGGGAGATCATTCAGCTGGACTCGCGCGCGGTGCACGTCCTCGGCTGTTACTCGCTGGCCTCGGCCGCCACTGTTGGTCGCACGTTCGCGACTGACGTACGCTGTTCGTGTCGTGACCCCCGACCACAAAGTCCTCTTCGGCCTCGGGCTGGAGGCCGGCGTCCACCAGGTCAGCGAGATGCTCGGGCACGCCCGCCTGGCCGACGAGGCGGGTCTTGACGTCGTCAGCGTCGGCGACCATCCCTACTTCGCCGAGCGCCTCGACGCCTACGCCGCGCTGGGGTTCGTTCTGGGCGCGACGAGCAACATCGCCGGAGCGGTGATCTGCACGAACCTGCTGAGCCGTCCCGCTCCCATACTCGCCCGGACCGTCACGGGACTATCCACGATCTCTCGCGGCCGTGTCGTACTCGCAATGGGTGCGGGCGGGATGTGGGAGGAGATCGTCGCCCTCGGTGTCCCCCGCCTGTCGCCCGCAGCCCGGGTACGAGCGCTGGAAGAGGCGATCATGGTTGTGAGAGCGCTCTCCGGCGGCGGTGATCCGGTCACGTTCGACGGCGAGTTCTACCACGTCACCGAGCTGACACCCGCGGCCGCACCGACGCCACCAATCTGGATCGGAGCGGGCGGCCCAAAGGGGCTGGCAGTGACCGGCCGACACGCGGACGGATGGATACCACCACACCTCGCCGACTGGCGAAGCACGCGGGTTGCCGAGTCACGACCGATCGTCGACGAAGCGGCTGCTTCGGCAGGGAGAAACCCCACCGATGTCGACACCATCTACCTCGTGTCAGGGCGCATTACCCGAGACCCGCTACCAGCGACTCGCGACGACGAGGGCCGCTGGATCGGGGGCGGAGTGACGCAGTGGGTAGAGGAGCTTACCTTCGCCGTGCTTGAACACGGCGCCGCCGCTTTCAACTACTTGGTCCCTCCTGGCGACAGCATCAGCGACGCGACAGTGAACCTCTGGGCACACGAAGTCGTGCCAGCCGTCCGCGAAGCAATCGCCAAGCGCTGACCTCCGGCGACCGACAAGCCAGCTCGATCCACAGGAGATCGCATGCGACGATTGGGGCATCCTGCGGTCAGAACTGGATGACCCAGTACCGCAGGCAGGCATCGAGCGTCACCGTAAGACGCTCCGTCAGCGGAGCACGCGGACGATGTGAGAGCAAGGCCGTAGGCCAGCCAAGTTCGTGCACCGTCCTCCCGCCGACGTTGGTCGGTTGGGCCGGCTCAATCGTTGCATTGATCCGGTTTGGACCCCGCGAGCTCGGGTCCGCCTGCGCGAGCGCAGAGCGTCGGTGGCCTATGTACGCCCTGATCTCAGGTGCTCCCGCGACGGCCAGACGTCGTGAGGGGCGAGGCGGGAGTCCGGGGACGTGCGGTCCACGGGCCGGCGGCCATCGATCTCGAAAGTCCGGTGGCCGCATGGGATACGAGAGGAGTCTTGACCTCCGGCCCGGCGCTCCTCCCCGCTCGTCGCTGACGGATACGTCCGGCTCGACCTCCGCAGAGATCAAATGCATGAGTCTGACGCCGACAAGGCAGACGCCCGTTCCCCGTTGGATGCGAAAGCTCGCGCGGCGCCACCTCCGAATCGAAAGCTCGCTTCTATGTCAAGGGGTGGTCGCTATTTGCGATGTTTCGGGGCCTTGTCGCGAGTGGCGGGTATGGGCTTTGAGGGTGAGAAGTCGGGGTGTAATGGGTCACGCGAGGATGGTCGAGGGCGCGAGAAGGGCTGAGAACGCGTCGGTTGATGGCGGTGAGGGGGTAATCGGGGGCGATCGCGTCGATTTGGGGGCACTGCGAGTCGCCAGCGAGCGCTCACCGCTGGCGCGATCGCGTCGGAGAACGGCGCTGAGGGCGTCGTTGCTCGGCGCGGTGTCAGCTGATGCAGATCATTGGGATTGGGCGCTGTGGCGATCTGCTCGCTTGCTTGCTGGGGGCGCGGGCGTTGTTAGGTCGCGGCTAGGTCGGGTTCGGTGATCGGCTTGCCGTTGGCGGCGGGGGGCTGGGTGGCGGGTGGCTCGGCGAGGAGGCGGTAGAAGCGGCGGGCGAGGTGGCGCTTGAGGCAGCGCAGCGCGCCTTTGGTGGTTTTGCCGTCGGCTTCTTTGCGGGCGAGGTACTGCTTGGTCGCGGGGTCGTGTTGGGCGCGGGTGACGGCGATGATGTGCAGGGCGTGGTTGAGTTGGCGGTCCCCGCCGCGGTTGAGGCGGTGCTTGGTGCGCTGGCCGGAGGAGCAGGGGATCGGGGCGGTCCCGGTTTGCAGCCCGAAGCTTGACTGTTTGCGGTACTGCTTGACGCCGGCGGTGTGGCCGATCAGGATCGCCGCGGTCACTGGGCCGCAGCCCTGCTCGGCGAGTAGCTTGGGGCGATGCGCGGTGACGAGCTCGAGCAGCTGGGCTTCGAGCTGCTCGATCTGGCGGTTGAGGCTGCGCAGCTGGGAGATTTGCTCGCGCGCAACCCTGACCCGCGGCGCCGGCGGGCAGCTTGCGCAGCTGGCGGTCGACCCGGTCCAGTCCGCGCGCGCCGTTTAGCGCTTTGCGCTTCAGGGACCGTTCGAGTTCCGGGCACAGCTCCAGCAGATGCCACCGCAGCCGGTTGACGGTGCGGGTGCGCTCGGCGACGAGATCGTCGCGGTGATCGAGCAGCAGGCGGATCTCCATCGCCTGCTCGTCAATGTACGCGACCGGAAACCGCTCGACACCGTCCTTGACGACCGCGCGTGCGACCGCGAGCGCATCGATCTGGTCGGACTTGCCCGGCTCGCGCTCTGCCTTGCGAGAGGCGCCCATCCGGTGCGGCGCCACGCGGACGACCCGCTCGCCGGCCGCCAACAGCGCCTGCTCGAGCCGCCGTGACACATGCCGGCAGTCCTCAAGCGCCCACACTCGATCCTGATCCAGCCCGCGGGCCCAGCGCACCGCGGCCAAATGCCCCGCATCGTCAGCCTTGATCTCCCGGCTACCGCGGACCCGGCCGGTCCCCTCATCGACTGCCGCGAGCATGTGCGTGCCCTTGTGCGTGTCCGCCCCGATCACGATTATCTGCTCCGTCCCTTCGTTTGGTTGACGCCGAATGAAGCGGATCTCCGGCGGACAATCGTCACGCGAGGCGAAAGCCACGCTTCTATCAAGTCACGCCGGTGGTCCTCGGGCGGCGGCGGGCGACACAAGCTTTGCCGGTCAGGCCAGAGCAGTCGACACAGAAGTCGAGAGTCAGCCCGCCGCCAAGCCCGAGGACCTACCAGTCCGGTCGGACGTCACCGCCCAGACGCCGACCACGATGACAGTGACGAAAGTCCGGCGTCGGCTGCGCCTGCCATACGAGCGGCCGGCGATCTCGGTGCGGGCACGTTACTTAGACCCGGAGCAGAAGCTCGTCAGTGCGCTGGGATCGCCGAGATGCCGTCGTGCAAAAGTATCTGGCTAGTCGCGGCCCGATTGGCGTGGGCATCGCTCAAGTCCCTTCTCGGCTTTGCCGATCATTCCTTCTGATCTCCGCACCCCGACAGCCCCGCCTTCAGCGTCTTCCACCCCGGTGCCATGCCGCGATCGCATCCGACGTCTTGCGTTGACTTCTCACCCCCGACCGTGCCGCGCGGTCGTGTGCCAAACCCTGTTCGCACCCCTGGACCGATCGCCGACAGCCTGACGCAGCGGAAAACGCCACATGCGGTGTCGTTGCACTTCGCCCTGCCGCAGGGTTTGGAATCGCGAGGTCGGCTATGACCGAGGATGCTGAGCACAGCATTAACCTTGGACAGCCTTCTGCGATTAGCTTTGTCGCGGATGCTCCGCTCGAGCGACCCGCGTTTCTTCGTCTGGCCGACATGACCGTGTTGTTAGGTGCCAACGGCGCGGGAAAAACCACAGCTCTCCGTGCACTTCAAGATGCATTCTCGGCCGGCAAGCCGCAGGAATACGAACCGGTGCTGTACTACGACCTTGCGACCGGCTCGTTCGAGAATCTCCTTCGCCGTCTCCTCGGCGGGATCACTGCTGATATCGGCAGTGGCCGCCGTCCCTATAAGCCGGCGGGACCTACCCCTACGCTGAGCGAGGTTATGGGCGCGCGCCTGCCATGGGCTTTCGGCGGTTGGGACGCCGACCTTATGTTTCTTGCGGATCCAAAGCTCTTGGACGATGAACCAACCGCAGCCTGGTCGCGGGTCCTTGGTGAGACTCCATTTGGCGCAGATCCCACAAGGGGAGGCCGGCTTCTGGCCGCCCTGCGGCAGAGTCTACGACCGTCGCCCTGCGGCGTGGGTGCTTGTCTGAGTACGACGACTGGCCTGAGCAGCTTTCGGTTTACTGGTGTCTTCCGCCGGTCTCTGGGTTGCCCAGCGACCTTCGTAACGTGATCGATAGCTCCAGATTGCGGTCTCCGCGCTCCGATACCGGCGTGAATGCCCTACTCGCGTGTGACGCACCCGTTGCAGCCGCCCCGCTTGGCGTCCTCAGCCATCGCGGCGACGTGCTACTACCGGAGTGTGTCTCTGTGCGCCGACCCGCCCAAGCCCTCGAATCGGATATGCAAGCTGCTATCGTGGCGCTGCTCCTGAACAGCGCGCTCTCGACACTGGCCAGGGGAAATGAAAGCACGTCAGGAGCATTGGACGCGCGGTGGATTGGAGCCGGGCAGAGAATGCGACTAAGAGGCGGATTTGGGAAGGTGTTTACGCACTTTCTCGATCGCGGCCGGGCGAACGTGCACTCGGTCACCAGCATCCACGCGCTCCTGCCCGAGCAGATCACCGCCATGAGCGAAGTAGCGGCTCGGCTGGGCTTCGACTATGGAGAGCTCTGCTGGCGTCGCGACGATTCTCTTCGTAGAAGGCGAAAGTGACCGCGTCTTCCTCGACGCGTACTTCCACCGTGAGTTGCATGTTGCCGGTGTCGCAGTAATCCCGATACACGGCGTCGTCGGCGCGAACAAAAAGGGCCTAGTGGACAGCGAAATCGTCCTCAGAATGACGGTTGCGCGCATCGCGATCCTTGTCGATCACGTGAGGTATGCAAAGGCGAATCAGTTGCAATCAGACCCTGAGTACCGCCACGAGTGCGTGCATATGAAAGGTGCACAGAACCCGGAGCGGCGCGAACTCGCTCGGCTCACAGACCGTGGGATCCAACTCGAGCGGGAATTGTCCCGTTGACCATTGAGGCCGCCGACATCTTTGATCTTCTCAATGAGGAGCTCATCAAGGAACGATATCCGCTCTATCCGGGCCACGTCGCTGCTCGGGCGGCGGCGGCGATGCCCGGCGTGCAGTACAAGAGGTACTACGTGCAAGAGTACGGACTCGATCTCTTGAAAGACGCCACGCTCTTCGAGGACATTGCGCGCGCATCAGTCTCCCGTGGTATCCAGCCCTCTCTGTCAATGTACTTTGAGACGTTATCCACAGTAGTAATTTTTTCTGACCATTGTTGATAACTGGGCGGAGAACAGGAGTCTCAGCTGAACATGACGGAGATCGTGTCGAATGGTGCCGGGCCTGTGGTGCCGGACCCGGAGCTGGTCGAGCAGGCCAAGCGCCGGTCGTTCACCGCGAAGTACAAGGTAGAGGTCCTCGCCCGGGCGGACGCGTGCTCGGCGCCGGGGGAGATCGGCGAGCTGTTGCGCCGCGAGGGCTTGTATACGTCGCATCTGACGTACTGGCGCAAGCAGCGCGACGCCGGCGCGCTCAGAGAGCTCGGGCGTCCGCGTGGGCGCAAGCCGGCCGACCGGCGTGAGGTCGAGAACGCCGAGCTGCGCCGGCGGCTGGAGCGCAGCGAGGCGGAGCTCGCGAAGGCAAGGAAAGTCATCGAGATTCAGGGAAACGTCTCAGCGCTCTTGGAGCAAATGCTCGGTACCGAGAGCGAGCGGGGGAGCACCGGGCGATGATCTGCGACACCGTCGAGGAGTTGACGCCGATCATCGGGACCAGGCCGGCGTGCCGGGCGCTCGGCGCTTCACCGGCGACCATCTACCGCCGGCGCAACCCGCCCGAGCCGAGGCCGCCGAAGCCGAGGCCGGCGCCGCCCAGGGCACTGTCCGAACACGAGCGCGAGGCCGTGCTGGCCGTGCTGCACTCGGACCGGTTCGTCGACTGCGCGCCTGAGCAGGTCTACGCCACGCTGCTCGACGAGGGCACCTACCTGGCGTCGGTGCGGACCATGTACCGGCTGCTCGAAGCCAAGCACGGCGGGGTGCGCGACCGTCGCGACCAGCTCACCCACCCCGCGTACGCGAAGCCCGAGCTGCTCGCCGAGCAGCCGAACGAGCTGTGGTCGTGGGACGTATCAAAGCTGAAGGGCCCGGCGAAGTGGACGTACTTCTACCTGTACGTCATCTTGGACGTGTTCAGCCGCTACGTCGTCGCCTGGACGGTGCAGTACCGCGAGAACGGGCAGCTCGCCACGGCGCTGATCGAGCAGGCCACCGAGCAGCAGCAGATCACGCCCAAGGTGCTCACATTGCACGCCGAT
This sequence comes from uncultured Solirubrobacterales bacterium, assembly GCA_963811155.1. Classification (GTDB taxonomy): domain Bacteria; phylum Actinomycetota; class Thermoleophilia; order Solirubrobacterales; family Solirubrobacteraceae; genus Palsa-465. The sequence continues at coordinate 32,715 of CAWEQQ010000026.1, read as the reverse complement.
CGCGGCGCCCCGCAGCGCGCCAAGCCCGTCGCATTCCTGCTCGCGGACCTCGGCATCACAAAAACGCACAGCCGCCCGTACACCTCCAGCGACAACCCCTACTCCGAAGCGCACTTCAAGACGCTGAAGTACCGGCCCGAGTTCCCTGAGCGGTTCGACAATATCGAGCACGCCCGCGCTCACTGCCGCGCGTTCTTCGACTGGTACAACCACCAGCACCGCCACTCGGGGATCGGGCTCATGACCCCCGCGGCCATCCACTTCGGCCAGGCGCCAGAGCTCCACACAGCCCGTGCCCGCGTCCTCGACGCCGCCTACGAGCGATTCCCAGAGCGGTTCGTCCGCAAGCCGCCCGTCCCCCCGGCGCTGCCAACCGCCGCGTGGATCAACAAGCCCGAGTCAAAGGAGGTTGCTCACTAAATTCGCTCGCACCCCGTCTCAATCGACTTGACAAGTTCCGCAGGCCGACGAACGACTGAGGTGCGCCCTTTGGGAGATTGGGGTGATGGTCTGAGCCGTCTCGCGCTCGGCCACGGGTGTGGCCTGGCGAGGGGAAGGTGCTATCGCGCAACAGCCCGCGTGGAGTGGGGGCGCCGAGTGATTGGGCTGCGGCTTCAATCGTGGCGGTCCGAACCCCAAGGTCGCTCAACCAGGGCGGCCGGTCGCGCGTTCCCGCGGCTTCCGCTTTCGCGACCCAGATCGTGTCCGTCGACGCTTAGGCAAAAACGGCGACGATGCGCCCCATGGCGCCTGCGCCGGCTGCTGCATTCGCGCTCGCCGGCGCGAGCGTTGTCTGGCTCATGGCGTCAGCTTGAGATGGCGGCCTCGAGCCGAGCCTCTACATGTCCCACGCCGGTCGGGTGCAGGTCCCAGCTCGCTCGCGGGCGCCGGCCGGGCGCAGACCGGTCACTGGGAAGGTGATCTGATCATGGGCGCGGGGAATCGCACTGCGATCGGGACGCTGGTGGAGCGCACCACCAGGTTCGTGATTTTGCTGGGGTTTCCCGATGCTGTCGGGAGTGCCGAGGCGGTCCACGAAGCGATCGGCAAAGCGCTTGAGCGGCTACCTGAGGGGTTGAGGCGGACGTTGACGTGGGATCAAGGCAAAGAGCTTGCCTTGCACCGGCAGATCACCACCGCGACAGCTGCCGGCGTGTTCTTCTGCGAGGCGCATTCGCCGTGGCAGCGGGGCAGCAACGAGAACATGAACGGGCTCCTGCGCGACTACTTCCCGAAGGGCACCGACCTGTCCGTGCACACCGTCGAGGACCTTACACGGGTCGCTGTCGAGGTCAACCAGTGACCGCGCAAGACGCTCGGCTGGCAACGACCCGCAGACCTGTTCCACGCAGCGATCGCGGCCTGCTGACCCGGGAAGGCTGCGCGAGCGTGCCGTAACGAGCACGCTCGCGCGCACGTGGGGATGATCGTTCCTGCTCGACGGTCGCCGGCCCCGGGCGGGGGGGGAAGCGCGCGCGCCCTGCCGGGCGGGAAACGTCAACGGCGCAGTGAAAGGAGCAACTAGGTGTGTCGCAGACGGGATCGCGCGGTCGCGCACCGAAGAACGGGGCCTGCGTCCAGCACGGCACGGATCATCGCGCGCGCCAACCGGGGCCGCTGGGTCAACGGCAAAGCTACAACGCGCGCGGATCTCATCCACGGGTGATCTCACGTCCATGCTCGATAGCGAGTCCTCGCGCGCAGAAACGGGTCTGTCCGCTCCCATCGCGCGATCTCGCTCCGAAAGCGCGGGTCACCCGGGGACGGGGGGAAACGGGAATAAACGGGATCGCGCTTCCGCCAGGCACTCCCAGCTACGATCCGAGCGGTCCACTGTTGCGACGTTGACTGGAATTCCCACGTCCGCGGTGGGGCCACTGCAAACGGCCGCTCCGACGTGTCAAGAAGAATCGGAGCGGAGCTCCGCGGCGGTTGCCCTTACCTGGGGAATCCGGGTGTGTGCTCGGCGGGCTCTCATGGCGGCGAGCACTCGCGATAACCAAGGCGGCTCGTCCGGTCAGATGCCCGACGAGTTCAACACGCGACATCTGATCCGCCCCTTCGCGGGGCTTGGGTACTGGTCGGGCTGGTCGCCCTCGCTGCGGGGTCGCTACCGGGCCCGGGCACGCTGCGAACCCGCTTTGGGCAGGCCGACGCCGTGCTCGTCGGGTTGATCGTGCTGAAGGGCGTCCCGGCCGACCGACGGTTTGCGCTCGCGCAGTGGCCACCGACGGTCAAGGCCAGCGTGGCGCGGCCGATCAACCCGGCTAAGCCCGGGGCCGGACTTCCATTCAGCAGGCGCGCCACCACCTCAGAGCTAACGGAGACACGAGCATCATGGCTGACAAGATTAAGAAGGCGAAGATGGCCAACCGCAACATCGCCGCTGGGAGCGACGCCAAGGGCCCCGTCGACTCCAACCGCTACACCGCGGTCGACGAGCGTGGCAAGCGCGTGTACTGCGGCGTCGGCCTGGCCCTCGCGGAGGCCGTGCGCCTGGCCTCCTCGCTGCTGGCGTCAGCCGGCGTCGCCCGCGTCGAGGCCGACGGCACCCTGACCCACGGGACTGTCGGCTTCGCCGGCGAAACCCCCGTGTTCGCCGCCGTCGGCGCGTAAGCACGGCCCGACATCGCAGCTTGCTTGCGAGCCCGTGGGCAGGCGCGGATTCACTGCCGCACCTCGGTGTCTTCACATCACGTGCGGCGCTGCCTGTCGGTGGATGAGCGGAGGTGTCTTTGACTACGGAACGTCCAGGAGAAGTCCTGGCGTGCCGTGTCGCCGGCCCGAAGGACGACCGTCGGCGTCTCCGTACGATGCACGCCGTTCAAGCTCGCGTCTGCGAATGTTCCGGAGATCGTGTAGGTGCCGGGAGCCAGCGGGATCGTCACGAGGTGGCCTCGTGTCGAGGTCTGTGTCGCGACGACGCCGCTTGCGTCCGCGACGACAACCTTGCCCGCTCCGGGCACGGGCGCGGGACGCGCGCAGCGTCAGCTCGAGAACGGAACCAGCGGGGTCGCGTTCGAGAGCGCCAGGGTCCGGGCCCGGCGCGCCGGCTGCCAACTCCGCAGAACCGGCGCAACACTCAAGCAGGCGGTCGTCCAGACGGTGGCGCGGCAATCGCCTGCGGCTGCCCGGCAGTCAGCAATGCGAGTGCGACACTTCCGCTTTCCATGCGATGCAGCAGAGTCAGGCTGCAGGGTTCCGGACGAGCTGCTGGCCGTGTTCGAGTTTCGAAACGTCGGTTCGGCATGGCAGGTATCGCGACGCAGAGCCGACGCGACGTGGCGGTCCCTGCGTCGCTGCTCGTCGCAAGGTGCTGCAGCGCGGGCAGGTCGCGGAGACGCTGTGCGCACTGCACTCCGGAAAGCCGGCGATACGGCCCAGCCTCCGGGCGTTGGATCTGTTGGATCTATATCGTGTGCGGCGAGCCTGGGTCGGGTGCGCCTGGGTCGGGCGCAGGGTGTCGGCCGTGGACGCGCGCCGAACGGGTCAGACCAGCGCGCGCGCCAGCTCAAGCAGCGTGTCCGCTTGGAGGTCCGGCTTTGGGAACACCGCGGGCCAGGCGTGCGCACCGTGGCGCACCCAGGCAGTTCTGATCCCGGCGTTCGCCGCGCCGGCCAGATCCCAGGCGTGCGTGGCGATCAACGTGACCTCATGAGCGCTGGCCTCCAGCTCGTGCAGCGCATAGGCGTAGACGGATGGGTGCGGCTTGAAGCTCGAGACACGATCCACCCCGAGTACCCGCTCGACATAGCCCGCCAACCCACACGCCTCCAGGGTCGCCTGCCCGGCCCGCGCTCCCGAGTTGGTCAGTGCGACAAGTCGCGTCCCGGCCGCGACGAGGATCGCCAGCGCCTCGGCCGCGTCCGGCCGCGCGGGCAGCGCCCCCGCCGCGGCCACGGCCTCGCCGACCAGGGTGGCATCGAGGCTGGCGTCGACGACCAGCACCTCTACCGCGGCGCGGATGTGCTCGGAGAACAGGCGCGTGGCGGGGCCCCAGGAGCGCATCGACCATCGCCGTATGCACCGCGGACTCGAGCACCGCGGGCCCCAGCTCCGGGCGTCCCCACGGTGCTCCGATCGGCTCCAGTCCGGTCAGCGTTCCGTTGACATCCAACAGCACCCAGCCAGCCACGACACGCAGCCTACCCTGAGACGGCCCCCGGGGGACGGGCCGATCGCCGCGAGGGTTCGCCCCTCACGAGCCTAGGACCGGCGAGCTACTCATGCTGAGGATCGCAGCCGCTCCTCGCCCCAATCCCCGACCGGGAAGTTAGCCCCCGATTGACAGGACTTCCGGTCGCCGTTGAAAACCATGCGCTCGCCGCAGGGCATCGCGGCACTCGAAGCAGAAGTCGCGAGCCGCTATGTCGGACACCCCCTTGCCGTTGAAAGCAGGTGCAAGGCGGCAAATCGAAAGCGAGAGTCCACCGTGCTGCTCGCGCCGGCGTGTACAGATGCTTCGTCAGCAAGGCGGACACCGCCCCGCTGAGGCGATCGTCTGCTCCGGCATCGACCGCCCTCGGATCGCCCCTATTCCATTGTCGCCATTGCGATAGCCCGGCTCGCGCTGGCCGGAGTGCAAAAGCAGTCGTGCCGAGACCGGCCGAAAGACGCTCGGATCTGGGCGATTGCGCAAGTCCGATGGCCACGCCGGCGACTGCGGCAGACTGCTGCTTCCAGCGCTGGCGCTTGCAGCCGACCCGGATCGCAGCTAGCGATCTTGCCCGCCTTGTTGCCCGCCCCAAGCGGGGCGGGCGACCGAGTGGTCCGGGAGGTGCGTCCCAACAGGGAAGCAGGGCCGGTTCTGCGCGCGACCGCATGCGTGGCGAAGGTATCGCGCCGGAGTCGGCGCACGGGCGATCTTTCGTGGCCGGAGCGCTCGCCGGACGTAAGGCGAAAGCGATCGTGCGGGCGGGTTCCTGCCCGAGGCCCGAGACTAGTAGAGCCGTCCGTGACGTATGGCTAGAACCTGCTTCCGTACGGTTCTACTAGGACTAGTACTCGTCGTGGCGCCGCCACCAGGCGGCGTTGTGCTCGAGGTGGGCCTCGTTGCGACCTAGCGGCGCGCGGTCGAGGTATTGGTAGGTGCCCATCAGCGACTCAACGCCCCTTCCGTAGGTCGAGTAGGTGTGGTAGACGGCTCCGTCCTGCAGCGCAAACACGCTCATCCCTTCGCGCTGGGCCGGGAGGTCCTTGATAGAGGCGTAGTTGTAGTCGGCGCCGTTCCGCTGCTCCTCGTCGGTGAAGGCGACCCCGAAGTCGTGGTGGAAGTCACTGTCGAGCGCCGAGACCCAAGGGAAGTGCCAGTCCATCCGGCGTTTGTAGGCGAGCAGCTTGTCGAGCGGTGCGATTGACGAGGCGATCAGGGTGACGTCGTGGCCGTTCAGGTATGGGAGCACGGCATCGAAGTGATCTGCCACGAACGAGCAGCCGGTGCATGCCTCGGTGTCGTCGCTGACGCGGAAGCCGACGCCGAACATCAGGTGGTAGACGAGCAGCTGCGAGCGCCCAGCGAACAGCTCGGCGAGCGTCCTGGGACCGTCCTCGGTCTCGAAGCTGTACTCCTTCTCGATGCGGACCCATGGCAACTCGAGGCGCATCCTCGTGAGCTCGTCGCCGCGACGGAAGACGGACCCCTTGACCCGTTCCCCATTCACGTCATTCACGCACCCACGACGACCTCACATAATCGCCAGGAGCAGGGCTACCGGTGCGGCGGTCGGAGGGACCGACCTCTTGGCTGTCGCACGCTGCTGGGTGAGAGTAGCCGCGTGGCTGCCTGGTCAGAGGAGGCTATTCAGCTCGTCAGGCGGCCAAGCGACGGCGGGCCTTTTGCACCGACGGCAGCGCCGCCTTTGCCTTCGCCAGCAGCCGAGCCCGCAGGTCAACGCTCGCCGGCTTAGCAGCGATCTCGATCTCATCACCGGTTGCCGGGTTGCGACCCATACGCTTCTTCTGCGCCGGCTTCACACGGACTGTCAGCTGAACGAGCCCGCCGATCCGAACCTTCTGCGCGTTCCCAAGCTCCTCGAGCACGATCTCATCCAGCGCGCCGAGAGCCCGCTTCGCGTCGCTTCTGCTGATGTCCGCGCGCTCGGCGACCGCGGCGACCAACTGCGTCTGTGTTAACGGCAATGGAGTCCTCCAGTTCGATCGCGCTGTGACAGCGGATTGAACCGTGTTTGCCGGAAGAAGGCCCGCTCGCTGAACGTCGACTTCGTCAAGATCGGCTCGATCGCCCCGCGTAAACGGAATGGAGGCGCGCTTCACGGCATTGTTCTTGGTGCCTGCTCCTGGGCCATTGCGAGCGTCGCATTCGCCGACATCGCTAGCGCCGGCCGAGCCACCCGTGCCTATGCACATGTGGAGCATCAGCGGGCCGTCCAGCACTTCTGGATCCCGTCGAGGCTGTCGCACAAACCCCGGCCGTCGTCCGAATCTTGTGTGATTCACACAAACGCGCGTCGCGGCGTCGAGTCAAATCGCCCCAATCGAACGCTCAACGGCCGTCACGTGGCCGCACACGATGTCTCTTGAAAGCGCCTAATCGCGCGTTTGTGGATTTCGTACAAGGCCGCTGGTTTGTGCGACAGCCTCCGTCCGGTCGAGTTGTCGTCTGGGAGGGCGGGGCGCAGCTCGACCACCGGGATCTGCCGCGGCTTGGCGCGCTTGCGGTAGTACCTCCAGCCCGGGTAGATCCCGATCCCACGCGCGCACCAGCGCTCGCGCTCGTCGCCCGTAAGCTCGCACGCGACCACGTCCCGGCTGGCGCCATCCACGAAGACGCTCGCTCCGGGATAGGCCCGCAGGTTGTGATACCAGGCCGGGTTGTGCCGCCGCCGTAGTCCGACGCGATAGCCACGAGTCGATCGTCGACTGGGATTCCGATCACGGGGAGGGGTGCGGCGTGATCCACTTTTCGCGCCGGTGGTAGTGAGCATTACGATCGGGAGGCCTGTGACCCAGGACGTAAACGTCTCCCGCCCTTGCGTCCGGCGGAACACGATGCGGTCGATGTGGTGAAGGCGTCCGGGCATAGAGTCACGACATGAGGCACGGAACCGCGGACTGGCGCAACACGCGCTTGATCCAGCTCGCTTTTCGGTAGCCGTAACTCGATGCCGCGATTTGTAAGTCCGCACGGCGGCGGTCGACCGGGGTCGTACACGGGTATCGACCATGCTGTCCCTTCCGCACGAATGCCGTCACGCTCAGCCCGCGACGCTCGGTCTCGCTCCGGACGAAAGACTGTCGCAGAAACCAATCGCGTGTCTCCACTCTGTGCGGTCGCGACAAAGTCATCACGATTCTCGGGCGGGCCTTCAGCTGCGGAGGATCCGCTCTGGCCCGCCTGAGCCGCTCTCCCAGGTCGGCTGAGTGACCGCTGCTTCCACGCAAAGCAGAAGAGTCGCGACGCCGACTCGAGCCGTCCGAGGCTCGCGCTTGGGAACGATTGCAGCGCTCTGGTTCGCGCTTGACGGCGCTGCTGCTTGAACGCGACAAGGCAGCAGTCGTCGCCGTCAGCCGCCCCTGCGCGCCCCGGGGCCGGCCGATCCCATTGCCCCTCGTGACAGCTTCGTTAACGGCCGCCCAGATAGAGTCCATGCCGGAATCGGGAACCCCTCCGGAGCGCAGCTCTTGACCAAAGTGCAGCAACCAGCGGTCGCGGTCGTCGGGCTCGGGCGAATTGGCTCGGGCATCGCGCGCAGCCTGCTGCGCGCCGGGCTGCAGGTGCGCGTCCACAACCGCACGGCCGCCAAGGGCGCACCACTGGTCCGGGAGGGGGCGCAGCAGTTCACCAGCCCCGCTGAGGCCGCCAGCGGAGCGGACGTTGTGGTCACCAGTACGCTGGATGACGCCGCCCTACGCGCGCTCGTTCAGGGCGGTCTGCTGGCGGGGATGAGCGCCAACGCGATCCACGTGTCGACCGCCACGGTCTCGCCGCTTTGCTCGAACGAGCTTGCGTGGCTGCATGCCGCGCATCGCCAGGGCTTCCTTGCAGCGCCGGTCCTCGGCCGTCCGGAGGTTGCCGCTGCGGGGGAGCTGACGAGCCTGATCGGTGGCCCCGCGGATCTGCTGGAGCGCGCCCGCTTCTGCATCGAGGCCTACAGCGCGCGCGTCCTGCACACCGGCGAGACGCCGGGTACCGCGAATAGCCTGAAGCTGGCCTTCAACTTCTACATCGCCGCGACCGCTGAGCTGTTCGGCGAATTCCTCGCGTTCACCGAGAAGAGCGGGATCGAGCACGAGCTCGCGATGCAGGCGCTGCGCGGCCTGCAAGGCCACCCCGGCGTCGCCTACTACCTCGAATGCGTCGGCGCGCGGGACTTCGACGCGGTGGGCTTCGAGATGGAAGCCGGCCTGAAGGATCTCGGACTGATGCTGGACGCCGCGAGCGCCGTGCGGTGTCCGCTGCCGCTCGCGGCGCTGGTCCGCGACCGGACGCTGACGGCGCTCGCCATCGGACTCGGCGAGAAAGACTGGGCTGGATTCACCGAGATCGCCAGGCGCAGCGCCGGGCTGTCCTGAACAAACGGAGTAACACCGACATGGCTCTGTCAGGTGGTTGTCGGCGGCAGTTCCGGCCTCGGCTTGGTGATCGCACCGCGACTCGCCAACGTCGAGGACGCGGAACAGCGGGCCGACCGGAAGCGCGACGCGCACCTTCACCCAGGCGTCGAGGTGCGCCCACCCCCAGACGTCCATCCCGACGACGCGTCGTCGGCCGCCCTTCCCGCGGCGCACGAGCACCGACCCGGCAGTCGGGTCCAGATCGGTTTCGGTGAGCATCAGCGCTTCGCTGACGCGTAGCCCCGCGCGCCAGAGCACAACGATCAACCCGCGGATGCGCAGGGCGTGGCGGCCCTCGCCGGCCTCGCGCATGACCGCGATGATCTCCTCTACCCTTGGCGGGTCAGGCGGGTAGCGCATCCCCTTGTTCGCCGGCGCGCACCCCGCGCGGTAGCCGGGCGTCACCGCCGGTGACCGCCGGCGCCCCGTCTTGTCCAACAAGTTCCTCTCGGACATCGATGTCTCCTCTCCGAAGACGGATCGGCTCGCGGCAGCGATGTGCCGCGAGCGCTCACAGGACCACAGATCCTGCTCCGCTCAGCAAGCCGCACATCACCACGCGCCCCGGCCTCCGAGCTCGTCGCACCGGGTCAAAGCAGACCTCGGGTCGGCGATTCCGTCGCGGTGATACCGACCCCGTCGCTCTACGAGATCGCTCATCCTCAGGCGCATGCCCCGCCACCCGCGTCCCCCTCTGACGGCACCGCGCCGGGTCGCGCCGACCCGACACCCAGTCGATCGTGTGCGCCATTTGCGACGACGTCGAATTCCGTCTCGAGGTCGTGGCTTCTCTTCGAAGTGCTTGCTGAAGCGTTGCAAGCACGAGCGTGCTCTTGAGCCGCCTCTCCGACGATTGGGATCGCTTCGGCTTGAACGAGCCGACGATCGCGTTCACGCGATCGCGGCAGCCTCGTCGACGACGGCGCCTACCGGCATCTGCATGGGCAAAGGCTGGGCACGCGCTGCCGGGCCTCTATGACCGGCGTACCGCGCGAGTGAGGGAGTCGACGCGGGACTCCAAGTGCACGGGCTCTCGCGTAAGCAGGTGCCCGTAAGCCGATCCGCTTACGGGCGGCCTTCGGTCAACCCGTGTGTCCGTGTGTCTCGTCAGACGGCGTGCTCGGCGAAGCCCGTCCGGTCGCGCGGGAGGTCGGCGCGACAGCGCACGGCGAGCCGTCCCGTCGCAGCCGGTGATCCGCCCGCCGCTATAGGGCAGGGCTGTATTCGAGCATCACGAGCCGGCCGTCGAGCACCTCAGTACCCTGCAGTTCGAGCTTGAGGTCTGGGAGATTGGCGAAGGTCGGCTCGCTGCCCGTTTCGCCGAGGAGGAGGGGAAACACGACGAGCCGCAACCGGTCGAGCGCGCGGGCACGGAGCAGGCGCTGGACGAGCGAGACGCTTCCCATGATGCGCAATGGCGGACCCGACTCCTCCTTGAGCGCGATGAGAGCCTCGTCCGAGCTGACGATCTCGGTCTCGCCCCAGGACGCTTCGGCGAGCGTGCGCGAGATCATGATCTTGGGCATCTTCGCGAGCGGTCCCGTGCCGCCGTCATAGTGGGCGAGGGTCTCGTAGGTCGTCCGGCCCATCACGACCGTCTGCGGCTGCTTCATCTCGCGCTCGATCCACTGCTTAAGCTCCGGTCCAAGCATTCCGAAGTACGCTGGCGAGTGATCGCCCTTGGCATAGCCGTCGAGCGTGACGAAGAGGTCCGCGGTGAGCGAGCGCAGGGTCGAGGTGCTGCTGCTTGCCATTGTCGTTTGTCCTTCCTGCAGGTACAGTCTCATCAATGGACAGACGGCACGGCCAAGATTCATCGTTGGCCGCCAGAGCGTCCGCGCGGGCGTCCCGCAGCCCGATCCCTCGCAGGACGGCGGTGGGGGTGGTCTGGGTGGTCGGCGCTGGCCCGGGGTGCCGTCTGCACGGGGTTCCCTTACGACGCTGAGCCAGCTCTGTTTCTGGCGAGTAGGAGGACGCTCGCGCTCACGGCTCAGGAGCCCTCCCTACCCTAGGCGTTCAGTCTCCGACGGGCATGACTCCAGACGCTTCGACCATCAAGATCGTGGTTCTGCGAGGCGCGCGCGTACGATGGACAACGCCCCTTGGCACGCTGCACGCCTGGTGGGGACCGAGCGTGATCGTGGCGGCGCCTTCGAAGTCGATGAAGAGCTCGCCGTCGAGCACGAGGAAGAATTCGTCCTGATCGTCGTGCTTGTGCCAGTGAAAGTCGCCGTCGATCACGCCGAGCCGCACGACGGCGTCGTTGACCGAGGTGAGCGTCTCGTTGAACCACGGCTCGTGCGCCGCGGCCTCGGCGGGGATGTCGATCAACTCCATGTGATCGAAGGCCTGACCGTCGGCGAACTCGACGTGTCGCACTCGCGTATCGAACCGCGACAAGACCGCGCGAGCGTCCGGCTCGACGACCGCGAGGCCGACGTCCTCGCCCGCGAACGCTCTGATGGCGTCCATGGACGCCCACCGTGTGACGACGACGATCTCGACCCCGGCATCGCCCTTGACACGCTCGATCATGGCGCCGAGAAACCCCTCGGTGCGCTCGAGTTGCGGCCTCACACTCCGCTCGAAGTGCGCGGCGTACGCGTCTGCCTGCTCTGATCCCTCGGCGTGAGCCGTCCACCGGCGCGCGATCACCATCCACAGTTTCGCATCTGCCGGCCAGCGTGAGCGTGCGGCAATCCCGCGCGACCGCGGCATGTGTCAAGACCCAGCCGGCCGGCAAGGGGCGCGCCACCGGAGGACTGCCCCCGCCCTGCTGTACCCGGAGAGCGGCTTCGCCTGCCGAAAGTCCGGCTGTGTCGCCGAGCTATCGGGTTGGGACGGCGTGAGACGCGTCCGCACGCTGTTTCTTGAGCGGCCGCTGCCGCGGCCGCCGCCGGTAGCCGGGCGCGTGGTCCGAGCCGGCCAAACGATGGAGGTGCGCCATGAGCGCTCTGCTCGTCGGATACGCCCGCTGCTCGACCGAGCAACAAGACCTCACCGCCCACTCCGCGCGCCGCAACTGGTCCACCAGCGCAAGACCGAGGAGCTCGGGCGCGACGCGGAACGTCGCTCGCCGGCCTGGGGCCCTCGCCACCGACCCAGACGACCCCGCACCGTGCAAAGGAGCAGTCGGCCTGTCGGCGTGTTCCTCGCCGTCGCTGTGTCCGAAATGTCCAAGACCCGCCCGCCGGTTGGACGTATGCTCGCGCCCATGAAGCAGAGCGTCTCGCTAATCACCCTGGGCGTCTCCGACTATGAGCGGGCCAGAGCGTTCTATAAGGCGATCGGCTGGTCGCCGGCGATGGATGTCGAGGAGACCGCGTTCTTTCAGGCCAACGGCGTTGTCCTAGTGCTGTGGAGCCGCGATAGGCTCGCGGCCGATATGGGCGTCGCTGACGATGGCGCACGCTGGGGCGGCATCGCGCTGGCGCACAACGTCACCTCCGACGAGGAAGTCGCTGGTGTCATCGAGGAGGCGCGAGCCAACGGTGCCGAGATCATCCGCGTGCCGTCGCCGACGTTCTACGGCGGATATGCCGGCGGCTTCCGCGACCCAGACGGTCATGTGTGGGAGGTCGCGCACAACCCGGGATTCGGACTGGCCGACGACGGCAGCGTGATCCTGCCTGAGCGCTGAGTCCTCGCCTGCGCCGGGCTTCCGTCTTCAGGCGGCGGGAATCGTCGGGGCCGGCGATCGCTTTCACCGCGACCCTAGCCCTCGACCTGCGATTGCTTCGGCGACGTAGGAGAGGCGAGCGGGACCGGCGCCGCACGATCGCTCGGTCAGGAAAGGAGCCATCAGGCCATCGCGGCCCTGCGGCCCTGCGGCCCTGCGGCCCTGCGGCCCTGCGGCCCTGCGGCCCTGACGCGAGAGTGTCACGGCGGATCCCACGGGCGCGCTGCGGCCGCGCTCTGCGTTATCGCAACGCGCCCCCAGTGCGCCGGCGCCAGAGTCTCGCCCAGCGCGGAGCCTTTCCCGCTGGGGGATCCCTCACCGGGACGGCCCTACCGCAAGACACGACGGTCGTCAGCGGCGCTCCGGAGGCAGGTAGTGATGCCAAAGGACGGCCGCTCACCGAGCGGGCGCCGCCTCGGCGCTGCCGCTTCACGCCGGGAGCAGGCACCATTCCGGCGCTGCTCCTTCGCCTCCGGAGCCGGAGGAGTTACGCGGCAGACGACTACTGCCACGCGAATGCGATCGCGCGACTGGGCTCGCGATGACGATCCAGATCGTGGCAAAGGCATAGCGACGCCGGAAGCAGCCCTGAGAGCCGAAGCAGTCGTGGCGCGCTCAGGCCTCGCACGCCTGGATGTGGGCGATTGCGCGCGTGAGCCGCTCAAGGAGCTCGCGCTCGCTTCCACGCGAGTGGGGTATCCCCTTAGCGCCACCTGACATCCCGGACGTACGCATCGCCGTGGTGCCGGACTACTGTCCGCGCCTTCTGCGCGGGCTGAGGAGGCACGCCTTGGGCTCTCGCAAGCCCCATCAACCGCGTGGGTTGCCGCGCCGCCAGCGGGGCTCAACAAGCCGCTCCCGCAAGGTGGTGGCTCTAAAGGGATAGCCCACCCACGCGAAAGCTGTCACGCGCCTGCCGGGAGCTCGCTAACGGAAGCGATCGTGCCGGAGCGGCGCCCGGTCGCTGATGCCGCGTGACTGCTTCCCGTCGGTTGCGATCACCCCGCCCGGCGTGACGGGACGATCGGATCCGTGCCGGAGCGATCGTCCGGCCGTAGCGTGCCCGGCTCCTGCTCCTGGGCGATAGCGACAGCGGTCGGGATTGGCCAGATCGTTAGCTCAATGCCGCGCAGGTCGGGTCTCGAGCAAGCGGTCGGGATGTTTCGCAACCTCCTGGCAGCGGCCGCGAGGCCGCCCGGGAGCGGCTAATCCGAGGCGGCGGCACGGCTGCCGCATCCCCAGCTGAGGGGCAGTCTGGACATCGCCGGGGCGCAGACAGCTGGTCCTGCTCAAGAGCGGCAGCCTTGGGCTCGCTGCTGCTCCGGCGACAAAGCAGCACACCTGGCGCCGGCCAACCCTCGCTTCAGTCCGCGTTGAGGACACCGACGACCGCTGCCAGCTTGCTGCAAGGGTCTCGGCGAGCGTCGCTCCGTTGAGCGCGGGAGCCGATGGTTAACGCTACGACCATCGGCCCCACCGGTGCTCCAGGGCGTCGTTCCACACGCCCCCGGGCCGGCCCACGATTAGTAGGGTCGGACCGTGTCGGCTTTGTCATGGAGCGGCGGGAAGGACTCGGCTCTCGCGCTGCACGAGCTGCGGGAACGGTCCGGGCCGGCTCCGCGCGCGCTGATCACGACGGTTACGGCCGACTACGGGCGGATCTCGATGCACGGCGTCCGACGCGAGCTGCTCTCCCGTCAGGCGCGGGCGGCTAGCCTGCCCCTGATCGAGGTCGAGATCCCGGCGGCCTGCTCCGACGACGTCTACGAGCAGCGGATGGGACAGGCGCTGGCCGAGGCGCCGCTCGCCGAGACCCAGACGATCGCGTTCGGCGACCTGTTCCTCGCCGACATCCGGGCGTATCGAGAGGAGCGGCTGAGCCGCGTTGGCAAGCAGGCCATCTTCCCGCTGTGGGGGCGGGACACGAGCGCGTTGGCCCGCGAGTTCATCGCGGCGGGCTTTGAGGCGGTCCTCGTCTGCGTCGACCCGCGCCGGCTCGATCCGACGTTTGCTGGCCGGCGGTTTGACGCCGAGCTCCTTGCCGATCTCCCGCCCGACGTCGACCCGTGCGGCGAGAACGGCGAGTTCCACACGTTCGTCCACGCGGGTCCCATCTTCAGCGCGCCGATCGCCTGCCAGGTGGGCGAGACCGTGGAGCGCGACGGGTTCGTGTTCTGCGACGTGCTGGCGGCCGACGCATAGCCCTCGCTTGCTGCCCGCTTACTACTCGGGGCAGTCCGGAACCGCCCGACGAGACTGCTGCTCCCACGAAGATCCGGCAGCCTCGTGCGACCGCACCTCGCCGACTGACGGTTCCGCTTCGGAACGGGAGCAGGAGCGTCGCGACCGCTGGCCGGGACGACCGACCGGACTGCTGGAATCGTTCCGCAGCAGCATCGTCAGCCTGGCTCGATCCAGCCGCCGAAACTGCTGCTTCACGCCTACAGCGGTCAGGCCCGTGCCGACAACGCCAGCGACCCGACCGACATCGCGGTCGGTCGGATCTGGTGGCCGCTCTCCGTCGAATGGAGCAACCTCACGTGCCCGCCCGACGTGGCCGCTGCAGCGGCGTTGCAGCTGTCCGGCCGAGGACATCAGCGGCTGCCCCCAGTCGTTTACTGCGGTCGTCCCGCGACCGCGGCGGCTTCCGCTCCGCCTGGCAGCAGAAATGATGGCCGTGCCCACCGAGGGCTTGCGGCTGCGGACGCGGCAGTCATCGTCAACCTGCCTCCCGAGTCGTGGTGCATGAGCTACAAGGGTCGGCGGTATGCTTGGCGGACCGCATGGTCGCGCGCGGGAGTCATCGTTGGTAGGTCGCCTTCGGTTCCGGGTCTGCGCCGGGCGGGAGGGACGCGAGAACCGGGGCAAGCCTAACAAGGAGGGTCAGTTGTCCATTTCGTCTCGCGTCCGCGGCCGGCTCATCGCGGGTGTCGTCGCCGCGAGCGCCGTTTGTGCGTTCGCCTTCGCACCGGCCGCTGGCGCCTTTGACGTCGGCGGCACGTATCTCGCGCTCGGCGATTCGCTCGCCTACGGCTACAACCAGGCACAGTTCCAGAGCGAGTATCCGAACGTCAGCCCGGCTACGTTCGACCAGGGTTACGTCGATGATTTCGGCGACTTGCTGCACGCTGTCAACCGCGGCGTGCAGATAATCAACGACGGGTGTCCCGGCGAGACCACGGACACGTTCATCCACGGCTCGGGCGTGCAGGGCTACTGTGCCGGAGGGTCTACCGGCACGCCCTTCCCCTACATCTGGCTGCACCACGAGTACGGCGCGGGTTCTCAGCTCGCCGACGCGCTGAGCATCCTGGGGGCCAATCCAGATGTCAGTCCGATCACGCTGGACCTCGGCGCGAACGACGTTCTGCAGTTCCTGCGGGTCACCTGCGGCTTCCCGCTGACCTTCACCTGTACGAGCGACCAGGTTACCGACGAGATCGCGCATATCGCCGGCAACGTCGGGTCGATCCTGACGGACTTGCACGCCGCGGCGCCGAACGCCGAGATCGTGGTGCTCGGGCTCTATGACCCGTATCCAACGGTGCTGCCGTCCCCGGGCGGCGACGGCCTCACCGCCCAGCTCAACTCGGCGCTGTCGGCGGTGACCAACACGGTTCCGGACGCGAGCTTCGCCGACCCCGAGCCGGCGTTCAATCCCGCCGGGAGCGCCGGACGGCCCGAGAGCGGCGACGTCCCGGCGATGTGCGCGCTCACCGGCATGTGCCCGGGCGGCACCTACAACCCCACCAGTCCCAACGCCGACATCCATCCCACGAAGCTCGGCTATGGCGTGCTTGCCGGGTTCGTCGGCGCGGACTTCCTGAGCCACTAGCGCGACCATCTCGTGCGCGGGCCTCCGCCGGGGCAGCCTCACCGGCGGAGGCGCCCGCGCCGTCAAAGTGTTCGCCGGACGCTTGCTTTCATCACACGAGCCGCTCCCTGGCGGAAGCTCGCTTTGCGACGGATTGCCAAAGCGCGCACAGCGCGCGTCGGCGTTTGCTGCGTTCGGAGAAGGCTGAGCAGCGAGCCGAGTCCGCGGGCGACTGCCGCTTGACCGCTCATCCGGCCATCTGAGGCGAGGGCGCCAGACAGCTGCAATGTGCGGAAGGCGGTAACGGCGCCAGACCCACATGTGCTGCCAGATCCGTGCTCAGACTCGAGGGCGGCCCGTGGCCGCATCCGGACAAAACTAGCAGCCGGTTCCTCGCTGCCCGTTTTGAGCAGGACCAGCTGTCTGCGCCCCGGCGATGTCCAGACTGCCCCTCAGCTGGGGATGCGGCAGCCGTGCCGCCGCCTCGGATTAGCCGCTCCCGGGCGGCCTCGCAGCCGCTGCCAGGAGGTTGCGAAACATCCCGACCGCTTGCTCGAGACCCGACCTGCGCGGCATTGAGCTAACGATCTGGCCAATCCCGACCGCTGTCGCTATCGCCCAGAACGAGGAGCCCGGCGTGCAGCCGCCGGACGATCGCTCCTCGACGAATGCGATCACCGCGCCTCAGACCGCGGGGTGATCGCAACCGACCGGAAGCAGTCACGCGGCATCAGCGACCGGGCGCCGCTCCGGCACGATCGCTTCCGTAGCGAGCTCCCGGCAGGCGCGTGACAGCTTTCGCGTGGGTGGGGTATCCCCTTAGCGCCACCTGACATCCCGGACGTACGCATCGCCGTGGTGCCGGACTACTGTCCGCGCCTTCTGCGCGGGCTGAGGAGGCACGCCTTGGGCTCTCGCAAGCCCCATCCAACCGCGTGGGTTGCCGCGCCGCCAGCGGGGCTCAACAAGCCGCTCCCGCAAGGTGGTGGCTCTAACTAAAGGGATAGCCCACTCGCGTGGAAGCGAGCGCGAGCTCCTTGAGCGGCTCACGCGCGCAATCGCCCACATCCAGGCGTGCGGGGCCTGAGCGCGCCACGACTGCTTCGGCTCTCAGGGCTGCTCCGGCGTCGCTATGCCTTTGCCACGCAGCCGATCGTCAGCCCGAGCGGAAGCGGACGATCGCGTTCGCGTGGAAGCACTCGCCCACCGCGTTGCTCCTCTCCATGACAAGCAGCGACGCAGTGGTGCCGTCGCGGCGGTCGTCGGCTGCTGCGCTCGGACAAACGCGGCCATGAGGACGAGGGCCCGCCGGGCCGCCCGTAAGTGGAACCGTTTGCGGAGCTCGGCCTGGGCATCAGGGCGCATCTGGGTGGCGCTCCCGCCGGCGTCCCGCAGACGATCCCTTATCGGGACCTGCTCCTCGTGGTGAGATCGCGGAAGTAGTAGAGCTGCGGCTGCTTCTGGCTTGGCTCGTGGTTCGCATAGCCGTGGCGTTCGTAGAAGCGGCGCGCGTCGTGGTCCTCGCCGTCAACGTTGATCTCGAGGATCTCGCTGCCGTGTTCACGACATACGACCTCAGCGCTCTTGAGCAGCGTCGTCCCGATGCCGCGTCGGCGCAGTGCGGGCTCGACATAGAGCTCGTCAAGCAGGGCGACCGATCCCTCAATACCACACGTTCGGGCGCAGCGTCAAAAGGGCGACGCCTACGGCTGGTTCGCCGGCGAGAAGAGCCACCACGTCGGTGCCCGACAACAAGCGCTCGAGACGCTCCGTCAGCACTACTTTCCCCGGCGTCCACGTGTCGTACTCGCGGTTGAACCGGTCGAGCAACTCGGCCACCACGGCGGCCTCCTCCGTGGTCGCCACGCGAACCGAATCGGGCGTGGGGAACATCAGCATGAGTGTGCCCAAGCCGATCCTCCAGCGGGACTCCGCGCTACCCGTCGGATGTGCGTTGTGAAAGGGCCGCTCGCGCCATCTGGGCTGCTTCGCTGAGCGCGGGCTCGCTTGACTCGCCGAAGCGCGCGACGACGTCGTCATAGACCTTGATCGCGTCCTCCGAGCGCGCGAGGCGACCGAGCATGGCACCCTTGAGGACTACCGCCTTGGCGGCCTGCTGGCGCAGCTCCGGCTCGCTTGATTCACCAAACCGTGCGACGACATCGTCATAGAACCCGTACGCGTCCTCGGAGCGCGCGAGGCGCTCGAGCGCGATGCCCTTGAGGGCTAGCGCTCTGGCGACGGGCTCGCGCAGCTGCGGCTCGCCTGACTCGCCGAAGCGAGCGACGAGCTCATCAGTCACCGCGACGACGTCCTCGTCGAGCCCGAGCTCAGTCAACACGACGCCGAGGTTGACGCCAGCGAGCGCTGCTATTTCATTCCGCGACGAGCTCAGAGCACGTGTAAGACCGGCGCGGGCAGTATCGCGACGACCTTGAAGGTATGCATTCTCCGCGACCGTGAGGGCCTGTGCGTCCCACGCGGTCGCAACCGCGGCGGCCCAGGCCTCGTCCCGTACCGGCGCGGCGTCGCGCTTCTAGCCCACCAGCCTGACGACATAGTCGAAGGCTTCGTAGCTGTCGCTCGGTTGGAGCAGCGCGATGGTTCCGGCAACCGGCCGGGTCGCCCACTCAAGTGCGAACTTGAAGGCGTCGTCGGTTGCATCTTTACCTTGTGGCAGATAGCGGGGCCAGAGCCGTCGCAATGTGTTGTTGGAGATTGGGTCGCTTCGTCCGCACCTCGCCCAGTCGACGGCAGCCAAGACAACGCCGGCGCCCTCCGAGCATTCGGGCTCACCTGGCGCGTGCCGTCGCGTAAAGAGCTTGCGCTCAAGCGCTGGCCCGGCGACGAGGTACGCGGCCAGGCCGTGCCGCTCGATAGTCGCGAACTGCTCATCGGACGTCCGAGAGCACAACGCTGCGAGCTCGCTTGGCGTGGTCGCAGCCAACGGGATCTCGCGGGCGTTCTGGAGGACCTCGGTGGCGATCGTCGCCAGCCCGCCGAGCGTGGACCCAGCGATACGCTCGCTGCCTTTGCCGCCGTACGTCCCGACAACGATCCCGCCGCTCGCGCGGTCCCGCCAGTCACGCAGCGTTCCAAACGTCACGCCAGCGTTGAGGAACGGCTCAAGGTCGTCGAGCCACAACACCGTGCGGGTTGCTGACGATGATGGCTCCTCGATGCCTGCAATGCTCGCGCGCAACCCCTCCGCGTCGACGGGAGCGACAAGCTGAAGCGAGTCGCGGCGGTCCAACTACCGCAAGGCCTCGAACGCCGTACGCGACTTGCCCACCTTCGATGGTCCGATCACGACAACCAGCCAGCGCCCGCTGCCATCGAGTGCGGCCTCGACCGCTTGGCGAAGATCCCCGTCGATATCTCGCGTCACGTACTCGGGAAGCTCGCCGCCGGGCAGGATGTCCTGCGCCGCGCGATCGACTCCGATTTGCGTCGGATCAACCTGAGACACGGCGAAGGCTGGAGCACGCCGTTCGAGCGCCGCGCGCACACGGTCGACTTCCGCGTCCGCAAGCTGACGGCCAGCGGCGCGTGCCTCGACGCGACACAGAGCCGCTGCGACCAACGCTGCGACCGCGGCGCAGCCGGCGATCACCGAGACGGTCTTGGGGAGCGAGCCGACAAACGTGGAGCCGGCGAGCAGCACAAAGACGGCTGCGACCGCGGCCGAAATGTTTGCGCGCGCCTCGAGATCTTTCTGCCTGTCAATGCCGTCGGTGATGAACGAACGCTACCCCGAGGGACACGTCCGCGATGGGGCAATCTCCCAATCTCCCGCCCGGCGAACACCCGAAGGCAGCGTCATCGGCGGCACGAATGAGGGCGTCCCGTAGGCGGAACGCTCAGCGAAACGTCTCCGCGTAAAGCAATTCGACTCGGCGGCAGCCGAGCGACGTGCGTGCGGGCAAAGACGGGGTCTCGAGGGGTGGAACCCGTCTTGAGGCGGTCGCATCACGCCTGAAGCGATCACGCCAGTGTCGCGGCTGCTTCCGAACTACCCACAGCGCCGCCAACTTTCTGAGTGGCTAGACGCCTGGCGGAATGTGGAAGCGAGCGTTCCCAGCTGCGGTAGGGCGCGTCGGCGCTTGCCGAATCCGGGCACCAGATCCTCGGATTTCACCTTGTCAGCGACAAGGATCACATTCATCCTTTGTCTCCGCGTCCTTCGGGGCGCGCCGTCGGTAGCGTTCGCTGAGTGTCACGGGGCGCGACCTCTCAGAAGGATCTTGAAGACCGCGCGCGAAATGCCGGGGCCTTCGCCGCGATCTTCCTGGTAATCGTCACGGCGACGGGCTTCGCCGGCCTCATTCCGAGGACCGTCGCGGCGGGCGCGGTGGGGCTGGCGGTGGCGGGGTCGGCTGCGGCGTGGAGGTTCTATGTGGAAGCCCGCAAGGCACGCTTGGAGATCGAAAAAGGGGAGGAGGAGCGCGAGATCGCCGAACTCGATCGGCGTGCCCCGGTGTTTGAGCTCGGCCGAGTCGATGATCCGGCGCGGCTTGGTGTTGATCGCGCGGCGCAGGACATCCTGCCGGGTGGAGGGGTGCCGGAGTACGTGCCGCGCAGTATCGACGGAGAGCTGCGGGAGGCGATCATAGCAGCGTTCGATGGCAGCGGCAGCTGGCTGGTTGCGGTGGATGGGCCATCCAAGGTCGGTAAGTCCCGCTCGCTGTTTGAGGCGGTGACTCAGCGCGCTTCCGGGCGCCGGGTGAACCTTGTCGCCCCGCGCAATGCCGCCGCGACGAAAGGGCTGTTGACGCCCGGGGGCACGCCACGGCAGGCAACGGCGCAAGTCTTATGGCTTGATGACCTGGAACCGTTCCTTAACGACGGCGTGACGTTGGCGACGCTACGTGAATGGCGTGACGCAGGCCCGAGGCGGATCGTGGTCACGACGTATGGCGGTAAGGGCAGCGAGCGGATCGCGGGCTCAGCGACGAGCGAGCTGACGACGATCGCGACGGAGGTACTTCAGAATGCACGCGAGATCTCGATGACGGCAACGTCCGCTGGTGAGCTGTGTGCGCTGCACCCCCTACGTCTCGGTGGACCAGTTCGAGTCGCTCACGCGTCACTGCCTCGCGGCGTATCTCGTGGCCGCACCGGCTCTCGCACGCAAGCTCTCCACTCAGCGTCACACAGCAGGCGAGAAGCCGTGCCCTGGGGGCGTCTCGCTGGTCGAGGCGGCGGTCGATTGGGCCAGGTGCGGTCGAACCGATCCAATCGAAGAGGACGTGCTCCGAAGCGTGTGGTCGACCTATCTGCCGCCCCGGCAGCCGACTACGGATGATGCGTTCGCGGCAGCGCTTGCGTGGGCTGTTCTGCCGGTCGCCGGGACGATCGGTCTGCTACATGGCGCCCGTAGCTACCGGGCTTTTGACTACGCCGTCCGGGTTGTGCGCGACAGGCCAGGTGCCGGGCCGCCCCTCGACGCTTCATGGGAGGCTGCGATTGAAACTGCCGCGGACGCGCAAGCCGTGACCGTCGGCGTGGCCGCTGTCGGCTACGCGCGGTTTGATTGCGCAATCGAAGCGTTTCGGCATGCGCGCGACTCATCTCTCGATGAGGTCGCAGCGCTCGCCGGAGCGAACCTCGGCGTCACACTCTGGCGGCTGGGGTGCTCCGAGGAAGCGATCGTCGTTTACGACGAGGTCGTCGCATAATGCTACAGCGACTCCACCGACCCGAGCATACGCCAGCACGTCGCCCGCGCGCTCGGCGGCAAGGGCGCCGCGCTCGCGAAGCGGGGGCGCTCGGACGAGGCGATCGCGGTCTATGACGAGGTCTCCGCACGCTACAGCGACGACACCAGCCCCGGCATCCAGTACTGGATCGCCAACGCGCTGCTTGATAAGGGCAACAGGCTCGGGGAGCTGGGGCGCTTCGAGGAGGAGATCGCGCTCATGACGAGCTCATCGCACACTACGGCGATGACACCGACCCCGGCCTACGCGAACAGGTCGCCAACACACTGGTCAACAAGGGCGCCGCGCTCGCGAAGCGGAACGCTCGGACGAGGCCATCGCGGTCTATGACGAGGTTTCCGCACGCTACGGCGACGACACCGAACCGGCCGTCCGCGAACAGGTCGCTCACGCGTTGCTTGACAAGGGCGAGGCGCTCGAAGAGCGGGGGCGCTCGGAGGAGGCGATCGTCGTGTTCGACCAGGTCGTCGCACGCTACGGCGATGACACCGACCCCGGCCTACGCGAACAGGTCGCTAACGCACTGGTCGACAAGGGCGCAGCGCTCGCGAGGCTGGGGCGCTCGGAGGAAGCGATCGTCGTGTTCGACCAGGTCGTCGCGCGCTACGGCGACGAGACCGACCCTGCCATCTGGTACTGGATCGCCAACGCGCTGCTTAATAAGGGCAACAGGCTCGGGGAGCTGGGGCGCTTCGAGGAGGAGATCGCGCTTTATGACGAGGTCATCGCACGTTACAGCGACCACACCGACCCCGGCCTACGAGACCAAGCCGCTAACGCACTGGTCGACAAGGGCGCAGCGCTCGCGAGGCTGGGGCGCTCAGAGGAAGCGATCGTCGTGTTCGACCAGGTCGTCGCGCGCTACGGCGACGAGACCGACCCTGCCATCTGGTACTGGATCGCCAACGCGCTGCTTAATAAGGGCAACAGGCTCGGGGAGCTGGGGCGCTTCGAGGAGGAGATCGCGCTTTATGACGAGGTCATCGCACGTTACAGCGACGACAATGACCCGGCCGTCCGCGAACCGGTCGCCACGGCGCTGCTCAGCAAGGGCGACGCGCTCAGGGAGCTGGGACGCTCCGTGGAGGCGATCGCGGTCTATAACGAGCTCGTCGCACGTTACAGCGACGAAACCGACCCCGACATCCGCGAACAGGTCGCCCGCGCGCTGCTCAGCAAGGGCGACGCGCTCAGGGAGCTGGGACGCTCCGTGGAGGCGATCGCGGTCTATAACGAGCTCGTCGCACGTTACAGCGACGAAACCGACCCCGACATCCGCGAACAGGTCGCCCGCGCACTGCTCAACAAGGGCAACAGGGTTCGGCTGCTGGGCCACTCCGACGAGGCGATCGCGGTCTATGACGAGCTCGTCGCGCGCGACGACGACGAAACCGACCCCGGTGTCCGCGAACAGGTCGCCCGCGCGCTGCTCAGCAAGGGCGACACGCTCAGGGAGCTGGGACGCTCCGTGGAGGCGATCGCGGTCTATGACGAGCTCGTCGCACGTTACAGCGACGAAACCGACCCCGGTGTCCGCGAACAGGTCGCCCGCGCGCTGCTCAGCAAGGGCGACGCGCTCAGGGAGCTGGGACGCTCCGTGGAGGCGATCGCGGTCTATGACGAGCTCGTCGCGCGCGACGACGACGAAACCGACCCCGGTGTCCGCGAACAGGTCGCCACGGCGCTGCTCAGCAAGGGCGACACGCTCAGGGAGCTGGGACGCTCCGTGGAGGCGATCGCGGTCTATGACGAGCTCGTCGCGCGCTACGACGACGACACCGACCCCGACATCCCCGAAGCCGTTGCGTTTGCTCTTACCGCTCGCGACAAGATGCTGAGGCCACCTGCCTGAATTCGCGAAAGCTTCCAAGCGATCACTCGTCCGAACACGCAATCGTCGCATGCGACCGGCGTGAACTAAATTCGGCCCGACAAGCGCGCTGACGACATATCCAGCGGCTCTGCTCTACCTACGCCGGTTCGCGGACAGAGACCTTACCCGCAACGGGCGGTCCTGCATCCAGCGACAAGCGTTTCCCGGACCAACGCCCAAGACGCCTGCTTCCGCGACCCCAGTGTTCCACCGGCCGCATGGACGCTGGGAACCAACCGACCGCGGCGCGGCAGCAGTTGCGCTCTTGCCCACTCGCATCAGCTCGACGGCGGACCGCCGCGTAGCTGCTCGCTCGGCGAAGCAGCAGTCGTGACCAGCGCAGATCGTCCGGCATCAGGCGAATCGCCATCGGAGATACGCGGCAGTCGGGTGGCCTGGCCCGGAAGGGGAACCGCTTACGGAGCTTCCCTCGCGGCTGACGCCCGGCTCGCCGACAGCGCGGACAGGCATCTCACAAAGGATCCCTTACATACATGGCCTGTGATCCGGCAGGGGTATCACGATCGCCTCCGAACACAGCGCCACGAGATCCTTGGGCGGCCCGAAGCCCGCGCCGATCCGACGTCGGGCACTCAGCGCCTGGTCTCGTACCTGGTCAGGACCACGCCGTCGGGAAACGTCCGGGTCTCCACCAGGGTCAGGTTCACCCAGTTGTCCAGGGCCGTAAAGAACGGCGTGCCGCCGCCCACCAAGACCGGTGCGGTGGCCAGCACGTACTCGTCGATCAGCCCGGCCCGCATGGCCGCTGCGGCGAGTGTGGCGCCGCCGATGTCAATGGGGCCGCCATCCTCGGCCTTGAGCCGGGTGATCTCGGTGACCGCGTCGCCGGTGACCAGGCGGGTGTTCCAGTCGACCGTGCTGATCGTCGAGGAGAACACCACCTTCGGCATTTCCTGCCAGCGGCGGGCGAACTCGATCTCCGCCGGTGTGGCGCCGGGCTGCTGGTCGGCGGTCGGCCAGTAGGAGCTCAGCGTCTCCCACAGTTTGCGCCCATACAGCGCCAGGCCCGTCGCCCCCACCCGGTCGGACCACCACTGGAACAGCTCGTCGCTCGGCACGCTCCAGCCGAGGTCGTCGCCGGGCGCGGCGATGTAGCCGTCCACACACCGCGGCCGGTTGACCACCACGCCAAGCGGATGCTGCGTACGGAAGGGAACCCCCGCGGCATGCTGATCCGGCTCATCAAGCATCGGCCGACCCGGAGGCAGCGATGTCCCGTAAGGGTGGTTCGGTGATGCGTCTCGGTGAAGGGGCGACAAGCGGGACACTTGAGACCGCGACGACCGGGCCTGCGACAGCAAAGCGGCCCGATCACGGCGGCGCCCATGTTCTTCGCCACATCGGGAACCGGCGCCAGAAACGTCGCAAACCGCATCGAATGCGACGGTTGCCTACCCACGACGCGCACGTGGCCGACAGGCACCGCGCTTGCGCGTTCGCGTGAACGCGATCGTCGGCTCGTTCAAGCCGAAGCGATCCCAATCGTCGGAGAGGCGGCTCAAGAGCACGCTCGTGCTTGCAACGCTTCAGCAAGCACTTCGAAGAGAAGCCACGGCCTCGAGACGGAATTCGATGTCGTCGCAAATGGCGCATTGCAGCAGTCTCGGCCGCAAGGCACCGGCAGTCGCCTCGTCGACATAGGCGTGTCCGCAGGCCGCGTCCACCGGTGCTCTCTGCGGGTGGCTGCTTCTGCGAGCCGGGGACGAAGAGCGGCGGTGTCCAGGCTCCGCATCACTCGACCGGACCGTTGCCGTGGCGTTGACGTCGTTCTACCGCGATCAGGTCAGCGACGGCGCGCCGCGATGGTCCGGCTGTGGAAACGCGCGCACCGTCCGCTTGAGACCCGGCCCGAGCGGCGCGCGCTCCTGGAGCACCGGTGCCCTCCTTCGGCGAGACGTGATCGCGCAGCTGCGCTTTCGCGACTTGGTGATCAAGTCCGGTCTCGGCCGCCAGGCGCGCGAGCTCGGCCTTCCACAGCCGCAGCCGGTAGCCGTTGCTGCCGCCCGCATCGGCGCAGATCAGTGCCGCGTGGCGGCCGGGTAGACGACAGCTCCCGATCTTGCGCACACCAGCGACGCAGCGTCTCGGCCGCGAACGAGGCGGTGTCGTGGTCCTGGCCGACCAGCACGAACCCGGCGTTGGCGCAGATGTCGTAGACGCCGTAGGGGATCGCCTTGCCGAGCTGCTTTGAGGGGAAGTCGTGCACGCCGACCCGCTCTGGGTCGCCGGAGCGCTCCCATTCCCGCCCGCCGCTCTTATACAGCGGATCGGCGCCGATCAGCTCCTTCTTCTTGGTTCCACGCCAGCACGATCTGCCCGGCGCGCAGATGCTTGCCGGCCTGTCGGTTGATATAGCGAAACTACGCGTCCCGATCGGGATGCTGCCTGCCCTCTATCGTCTTGACGTTCGCCTGCAGACGAACCCCAGTTCCCCCGCAACAGCTTCCCGACCCGCACATGGCTTGTCGGTGCCCGGCGCAGTCAACGTCCTGGCCAGCTGCCGCGTGCTCTTGCACGTCCATCGCAACGGCGACTCCGGATCCCTCCGGCTCTCGCGGTCAACCAGCGCATCCAGCACCGGCAACAGGTCCGGATCGGCCTCCGTCGCGCGCCTGCGACCCGGCCCCCTCCTTCCGCACCCGACCCCTCACCCACGTCAGCACCCTGCTCCAGCTCGCGCATCCCACTACGCACCGTGTTACGCGACATCCCCGTCGCAGAAGCCACCGCGCTCCCGCCCGGCCCCAACGCTCGCGCCCCGCCGCCAGCCGTCAGACGTCGCTGACGCTCATCCAACACCGGTGTCACATCCCAGCAACCCTCGCTCACCGCAGCCACCGCGCTGACCACACGCCTGCATTCGCCGCGCGTGCAACAATTCCTGCACAATCGCTCAACTTATTTCGCTCCAGGGCCCTTAGCTCGTTCATCCCGGGGATCTCCGGGTCGGAGTACAGCGTGCGCGTCTCGCCTTCTCAGACGTGGACGACGTCATCGCCAGACGACCAGTCCGCCGTCGGCGTGGAGCGCCATTCCGCCGATGCCGCGGCGCTTGGCCATGAGTGCCTCGACTTTCCCTGACGAACGCGAGAGGTGGGACGCCGCCGCTCAGCGCATCGGAGAAGTAGATGTCACCGTCTGGTGCCCCGGCCGGCGCCTCGGCGAGGGCGTATCCGCTCGCTACACGCTCCACGGTTCGATTATGTCCATGCCGATCGGCGACGATCTGCAGCAACCCCCCAATGCGCGACTCACGCCGCCAACCGCCCGCCGATGCCCTAGCGCGGTCAAATGCCTTAGGCGACGAAGCGACCACCGGATCGCCCGCTCTGTGCCGCATCGCGCCGGCCTCCGATCGAGGGGCCACGGGTCAGATTGGCGACGAGCAGGGCGCTCGCCCGGGCCCGCAGAGGGAGTCGCTTTGCCGCGTTCGCGCGCGAGTTGACGGAACTACAGGCACGCGATTAGCATCCACGTCACCGCCCCGCCCTCGCTCGGGCGTCAACCAAGGCAAATCATCATTAAGATCAAACGAGCGTTCATAGTCGGCGCCGTGGCCGTGTTCCTTACCGGCAGCCTTGCCCTAGCTCACAGTGGTCGGCCGTTCGCCCGTTCGCTCTCTTTCGGGATCGGGACGCCTCTGAACGGTCACGCTGGCCCGGTCAGTAGTGTCGCATTCAGTCCCAACGGGCGGACCCTTGCGACCGCGACCGAGAACGGGACGGTCCAGTTGTGGGACGTGCGAAGCGACACTCGGATTGGGACGCTCAAGGGTCTCTCCGGCATTGTCGACAGCGTCGCGTTCAGTCCGCGCGGACGGATCGTCGCCGCTGGGGGCAGAGATGGGGTGGTCCTTTTCTGGAATGCGCCAAGCCGCAGGCAGCTCGGGACGGCCCTGAAGGCCCACGCTGGCTCGGTCTACAGCGTTGCTTTCAGTTCCGACGGGCGCATGCTCGCCGCCGGAACCGCAAACGGGACAGTTGCGCTGTGGAACGTGCGAACCCACGCCCGGCTCGGGACACTCAGCGATCACGCCATCAGTAGTGTCGCGTTTAGTCCCAAGGGGCGGATCCTCGCCAGGGGAGACATCGACGGGACGGTGGTGTTGTGGGACGTGCAGAACCACACGCAGCTCGGGACGGCACTGAAGAGCCGCATCGGCCTCATCAATAGCGTCGCGTTCAGTCCCGACGGGCGCGTCCTCGCGGTCGGAAGCGGCGATCACGGGACGGTGGCGCTGTGGAACGTGCAAAGCCACCGCCGGATCGGGACGCTGACTACCGTGGACGGTAACGCCGTCCCCATCTATAGCGTTGCTTTTAGTCCCGATCGGCGCACGCTCGCCGCCGGGACTGCCGACGGGACGGTGTCGCTGTGGAACGTGCAGAATCACACCCGGCTCGGGACGCTCAACGGCCGCACCGGCCCCGTCTTTAGCGTCGCATTCAGTTCCGTCGGGCGGTATCTCGCCGCCGGCGGCTTCGACGGGACGATAAGAGTGTGGCGCGCAATTGCGTAGCGCCACTCAGTCAAGCCCGAGCTGACCACCTGCCTTCGTCTCCACACAGCGCTCGGGCTTAATTAACCGGCCGCACATCTGCTATGCCCGCGGAACCCGAGCACGTGACTCGCGGACGATCGTTTGGGAAACAGATGACACCTACACCCGAGCAGCCGGATCCGCCCCCTGCCAAGCGTCGCGCTCGTGCGCCGGCCGGGTCGAAGGCGACGCTCAGCTGGTTGGCGATGGCGTTGCTGACCCTGGGATCGGTCGGAGATCTCGGCGCCGCGCCCGCGACGGCCGTCCTCGGTCTCGCCTCGGTGGTGCTCTACGTCCTGCCCGCGATCGTGTTCCTGCTGCCGGCGTCGCTCGTGTCGGCCGAGCTCGCCTCGGGCTGGAAGGGCGGCGTCTACAACTGGGTGTCAGAGGGGATCTCTCCCAGGATGGGCTTCGTCGCCATTTGGTGTCAGTTCGCCCAGACGACCTTCTACTACCCGGCAGTGCTCGCCTACATCGCGAGCACGCTGGCGTACGTGTTCGCGCCCAGCTTGGCGCACAGCGGCCTCTACACGACCGTGGTGATCATCGTCCTGTTCTGGGCGGCCGTGCTCGTCTCCGCCAGAGGGGTACTCGCCACCGGCAGGCTGGCGTCGTACGGGATCTTCATCGGAACGCTGATCCCGGGCCTGCTTCTCGTCCTCCTGGCCGCGATCTACCTCCTGCAGGGCAACGCCTCCGCGGCGCCGCTGAACGCCCACCACGTGCTCCCGGCGTGGAACGGGCTGACGAGCATCGTGCTCATCGTCAACAGCTTCTTCACTCTACGCCGGGGTTGAGGTCAACGCCGTCCACGTCGACGAGCTGCGCGACGCCCCGCGCGAGTTCCCCAAAGCGACCCTCCTGGCCGTGATCCTGATTCTGCTCGTCTTCATCCTCCCGACGCTCGCGATCTCGGTCGCGGTCCCGGCGGCGCACATCAGCTTCACCGCGGGTGTCATGCAGGCGTTCAAGAGCCTGCTCGATCACTTCGGTCTGAGCGTGCTCACGCCGATCATCGCCGTCGGGCTGGTGGTCGCCTCCGTGAGTGGCCTGCTCGACTGGCTAACTGGTCCCTCGACCGGCTTGTTGGACATCGCTCGCGAGCGTGGCTACCTGCCGCGGTACTTCCAGGAGCTCAACTCAAACGGCGTCCAACTCCACATACTCGTCGCCCAGGGAATCGTCATCACGCTGATCGGACTGCTCTACGCCCTGGTGCCGGCAGTCTCACGCGCCTACTGGGTGTTCGCCGCCCTGGCGACAGAGGTCTACCTGATCATGTACGTCCTGATGTTCGTCGCGGCGATCAACCTACGGCGGCGACAGCCCGAGCACCAGCGTGGCTACCGGGCACCCGCGCTCGTGACGATCTGCGTCGTCGGGACGCTCGCCTCCGCGGCCGCCTGCCTGGTCGGCCTGCTCCCGCCGAGCCAGCTTGGACACATCAGCACGCCGCCATACCTCCTGGCGCTGCTCGCCGCAACCCTCCTCGTCGGCCTCCTCCCGCCGCTCCTGCTCCACAAGCTGCGCCGGTCCGACTGGAAGGCCGCTGCCTGAGGCGAGGAGGAGGGCAGCAGTGGTCAGACGAAGGCGCCCTCGACTGCGCGACCGCTCACGCGGCACGCCAGGCGCCACGAGGCCGACGGCGACTGTCCCGCACGCGCGGCATCCGGATCCCGCACGCACGCTAACCGCGGCGTCCGGCCTTGCAAGCGCCAATCCAGGACCGGCAGCATCGACGCCCGCGACGGGATCGCCGGCCGACCAAAAGGAGCCACCGATGTCGACGCCAACACCGCGGTGCCAGGCTGCCGCTCACGGACAAACACGACACGCGCCCGGCCGGGTCTCGAGCTCGACGCCGCCGCTGTCCCACGATCGCCTTCGTCCCTCGGCAGGCGGCCGCGGTTCGATCGCCGTAGCGACGAGGCATCGTCGGCCTCGGCAGGCACTCATTCCGGACGCCGCTCTAGATCTGAGCCCTACCGGCCTTCCCACCGACTGGGCTCAGCCGCGGGCCACGACACGGCCCCGCCGTGCCGGAAAGCCCGCCGGGTGCGGTAAGCCGGTGGGTGCGGGCTCCGGCTGGCGCCACGCTGACCTGCCGCCGGCATCGCGATCCCGCGACCGATCACCCGCCAGCGTGTCGGCGACCTCCCGCCCGATCGCGCTCCCGCTCCACGTGAGATCCGGGCCGCGCTCGCGGACCGACGACGAACGTCCGACCGTGGACATGCCCTCGGATCGGATACACCGATCGCACTGGCCGCTTTGAAAAGCACGAGCCGGCGGCTGTGGCATACGGAATCCGGACTCGTTGGTTGGATTCGGCAGCTCCAGCCGGCCGCCGCACATCAAAGCAGGAGCCGGCGCCGGCGACGCGGGACTCATGGATACCGTTGATTGCATGAGCTCGCGACCGCGTCGGAAGCAGGAGCTGGAGCCGCCAAAGGAGAAGCTGGGCCGGTTGAGGAGACCTACCGATTGCGATTTTGAAATCGCAAATCGAGTTCGAGCGTCCCAGTCCGGGAGCAGACCCGATATCGACAGCGGGGACCCTGCAGAGCCCGCGTTCAAGAGGTGGACGAGCGCTGCTCCGGCGCCAAGGGTCACGCGCCGTGGACTTGGAGTACTTCCTCAGATCCAGTGCTGCAGCCGGACGCGCGTGACTCGGTTACGCCTATTGCAGTCACCCCGGCGTGACGACCGCTTCGCACCACGAGCGGCAGCGGCTTGGACGAGGAGCCTGGTGGCTCGTTCTAGCCCAAAGGGGAAGCGGCCGATTCGACCGCCTGCAGCCGGGCCGTCGTGTCGCGGCGTATCGGAATCAGCGTAGAGTCGGCCCCTACGGCAAGTCGTCCAACGAGGGAGGACGCAATGCGACGCAAACTCACCCTGCTTTCCGGCGTCATCGCGGCCGGTGCCGTCGTCGTCAGCGCCGCGGCGAGCACCGCGGCGGCCAAGCCAAAGGCTACGACGATCACCTGCCAAAGCACGGTCTATTACCCGACGCCCACGCAGCCCAAGGGCCAGCGTTCGCATACGAGAATTGCCCCAAGCCGGGCGCGGGCCGGGTGTGCAATCAATCACGTAAAACGCGACCATCTCGAGTACCGGGGCGGTGACGGCCAAGCTAGCGTTCAAGAATTGGTTCGACAGGGGCACCACCCACGGCACAGCCAGCTTGACCGGGCAGTTCACGAGCGCCACTACCGGGACGGCCAAGGGCCCGTAACATTTACCGGAGGGACCGGTGCTTACAAGGCCGTCATGGGCAAGGGGACGACGAGCTGTAGCCGAACGACGGCGGGCCATCCTCCTGGACGACGCTGCTGAAGCTAACCGGGCCCGATCCAGGTCGAGTGATGTGCTGCCAGCCGCGTTGGGAGCGGCTGGATCGTCGCTCGCTTGTGTATGAGGAGGACTTCCTCGGGGCGCTCGCAGCATGATGCGTTGGACGCGCTCTCGGTCGGGATCGCGCGCAAGAAGGTGAACTTTGTGCTCGACGCTGACATCAGCGATTTCTTCACCGGGGGCTTGATCAGGGCTCGCTGGAGCGGTTTCTCGAGCATCGGATCGCGGCAGAGCGGGTCCTGGACTGATCCAGAAATGGCTCAGAGCGGGAGTCAATCGAGGACGTGGAATGGTCAAAGACCGAGAAGGGACGGCGCAAGGAGCTTCGGTGTCTCCGCAGCGCTTACCGAACGACATGCGCTTGTCTTTGGTCAGCGCACAGCGTTAGTGTTGCGCGAGTCGGGCGGACTGACCTACGAGGAGGTCTCGAGGGTATTGGTGCTAACGTTGGAGCGGTGAAGGGCCGGTTGTATCGGGCGCGTGTCGAGCTGGGGGAGCCGATGCGGCCGTGGGGGTAGTGGGGCGAACGCGGCCGGCCGGTTGCCGTGTGGGACGCCGTTGGCCGAGCTCGTCGAGCAGGCCGTGGGCGATCGCGCGGCTGCGCGACCCGGGCAACCAGGCGTCTGTCCGTGGTGCGGCGGGCCCGGGTCGCTGAGGGAGTCGCGCGTCAGCTGTGAGCTGCAGGCGAGGAGGTTACGGTTCGCGTCGGGCGGTCTCCAACGTGATGCGCGTGGCGCGTGAGCACGCCCCCGCGGCCCGGGCGGCGCTGACGCCCCGCCGGGCACGTCGCGGTGGTCCGGCCGATGCTGCTGTCGAGGGCCGCGGCGCAACGTGCGTGGCCGAGGCGCTCATCGCCGGACCGGCCGGCGAATTGCCGAGCCGACGCCCGGGTGTGCGTGCGGTCGTTGGTCGTGGCGGGGTGGCTGTCGCAGTCGGTGAGCAGGGCGTGATCGTCGCGCTGCGGTTGATGATCGATCACGATCGTGTCGTCGGGATGTGCCGGCGCGGTCCAGGCGGTGGTCCTCGGTGGTGGAGGGTCAGATCGGCCTGCCAGTGTTCGCGGTCAATGTGCTGGACGACGGCGTTACAGCGAGCAGCCGTAGAGACGGTCGGGCCAACGTGACGTTCGGACTAGCCGCC
>CAWEQQ010000025.1:0-19223 GCA_963811155.1 uncultured Solirubrobacterales bacterium | reverse complement strand
GACGCCTCTACTGACGTTCCTGTGCGTGGATTCTACCTGGGCGGGGGGGCGACAGGGAACTCTTGGCCGTGTCGGGTTGGGCAGCGCAGTAGGCGCGATTCGCGGGTGCCTGTCGTTGACGTTGACAGTGTCAGCCGCACGGCGGTGCTGGGGGCGGCCGGCGCGTGCCGTTTGCGCCGGCCGAGCCGCCGGGCGGGCTTTCACTCTTGCCGTGTGCGCAGCGCGCAGTATGAGGTCGGAGCCAGGGGGTCCGGGGGATGTGCCCCCCGGTGCAAGTGCGGGCTCTGCCCGCCGGGTCTGCTTGACGGATGTGTTGTTGGGAAGCCCCGGGGCCCGTTACGCGAGCTCGTTGGCTTGGTGTGGCCTGGGCGGGCGCAGCCCGCCGAGGGACAGCATCGCGAGCGAGATGACGGCGTCGGTTGAGCGAAACCCGAACCCGCGGCGCATGATCAGGCGGATCTGCGTGTTGATCTGCTCGACTCTGGCGTTTGAGAGTCCGTGGATCAGCGCTCCCTCGATCTTGTAGCGTTGCGCGGTGATCCGCGCGGCGAGCTTGACGAACGGCTCGAGCTGGCAGCGTCTGGCCCACTTCAGCCACGCGTCGAGCAGCGCCAGCGCCCTGCGGCCGGGCAAATGGTAGATCTGGCGTAGCTGCTCCTTGAGCAGGTAGGCGGTGTAGATCGGGCCGTTGAGCTGCTTGATGAACGCGAGCTTGTTCCGCTGTGGACCGCTGAGCTTGTCGGGGTTCTTCCACAGCGCAAACCGCGCCCCCTTCAGCTGCCTGGCCAACTGCGCGTCACCAGCCCGGCGCGCGTGGTTCCAGACCTCGCGGCGGACCTCGTCAAGCGCGTCAGTCGCTGCCTTGACGACATGAAACGCGTCCAGGCAGATGTCGGCGTTGGGGCAGCGTTCAGCGACCGGTACCGTGACCCAGTCAGCGTCATCGCAAGAGACCAGCTCGAGCTTCTCACAGCCCTCCGGCCCCAGCAGATCCAGGAATCGCTCGACCGTCGCTCGGTCGCGCCCGGCGCCCGCCCAGACCAGCCGCCCGGAGCGGTGATCGACGACGACCGTCATGTAGCGCTGGCCGCGGCGCACCGAGATCTCATCAAAGCCGATCTCGCGCAGGTCGGCGAACGGGTCGAGCATCGCTCGCCGCTCGGCGCACACCCGCTTGCAGATCCGCCCCACCGTACGCCACGCAATCCCAACTCCTCGCACACAGCCTTGGCCGACTGATCGACCACCTTCCACGCGACCAGATCATCGAACATCCGCGTGAACCAAGTGTCGTGGCGCGCCCACGGGACCGCGGCGACGATCACCCCGTGCTCAGGGCACCCAACCCGCGGCGCGTCGGCCTCGACATAGACCCTCACGACCCCGCAGTCCAGCCCACGCCAGCGCCGGCGGCCATCTCCGCCGTCGCGGTACGCGCACCGCTCGTGGCACTTGCCACAGCGCTCGCGCTCACCCGCGCGCGGCCGCACCGAGATCACCACCGACCCGTCCTCGGCGAGCGCGACGTCCTCGATCACCGTCCGGTCAAGCCCCTGCGACCGGCCCCACATCGCCGACATCCGACGCTGGCACAAACGCCGCCGCCGACCCTCCTGGCGCTCCTTACGCCGACGCACACGCTCCTCCTGCTGGCGCTGCCGGCGCCGCCTCACTACGCTGCTGCTGCGCACGTCGCTTCACTTCCCTTTCAACGGTCGATTGGTTGTGCAAACCGGAACCGTAGAAGAGGGGGGCCTTGCGGCGTGCGCCGCCTCGACCGCCCCGCCAGCACATACCAACGTGCTACGCCGTCAGCCCATCAACTCGCGCGCACGGAAGCAGCACAAGAGCCCGAATTTCTGGATCCGCGCGCCCAGGTTCGCCGCAACGATCGGCTGGTCGGCCGCGTACAGGTCGCCACGCGCGTCGGTGGCGATTCCATTCAGGAGCCAGAACTCGCCGTCGAGGATCGCGGTGTCATTCGGGTTCTCGAACGTGTGCTTGACGCCAAAGCGGCCGAGGAACCGGCCGTCCGAGGAGAAGTGCTGCACCCGATCGAACTCGCTCACCCAGACGGTGCCGTCGGGACCGATCGCGATGTCTTTGGGACTCTCGAACTGGCCGTCGCCCTCTCCGCGCGTTCCCCAGCCTGTGAGGAACTGGCCGGCGCCGGTGAACTTCTCCACCCGGTCGCCGTACGTATCAACGATGAACAGGTTTCCGGTGGCGTCGGCCACCATCGCCTCCGGCCCCCCACCGGCACACCGATCGGGGCAAGGGGCGTGAACTGACCGTTGCCGGAGCCGAACGAGCCAAACGATCCAACCCGTGTGCCGTTCGAGTCGAAGCGGACGACGCGTCCGTCGCGGCCGTCGAGCACAAACATGTTGCCGGCGCGGTCGACCGCGAAGCCGTGTGGCCGGTCGACCTCTGCCGGCCTCGCGTCGTACGGCGCTGCGTTGAGAACCATATCCCCGAGGAAGTTTCCGCTCGTGTCGAACTTCTGGACCGCGTGGTAGCGGTTGGTGTCGAGCACGTAGATCACGTCGCCCGGTCCGACGGCGACCTTGGCTGCCGTGACGAACTGGCCGGGGCCGGGGACGCCCGTGCTCAGCGATCCGAACGAGTCGACGTACCGTAGGTCGGGCGTGAACTTCTCGATCCGGCCGTTCGGCTCGTCGACCGCGTAGACGAACCCGGCCGAGTCGACCGCGAGCGCGGGCGCATCGTCGCCGACCTTAAAGGGGTTCCGACCACAAGTCTGCGAAATCCAACGCTCATATGGAGGAACGTTTGTCAAGCGCCCAGCGTTCATTGGTCCTCCGGAATACGGTGGATTGGTGGGGTTGGGCTCGCGTGGGGAGGCGCCGAGCGCGTCCTCGACGTCGGTCAGTCTCATATGCGGGGGTTGGCACCCCAGGTCCCTGGTTGCGTCGCCGACTGACGCGTGTCTAAGAACGGGCGTGGCCTGGTAAGGGCTGCCCATAGCGTTACCGCGCGTGCCGGCGGACTTCGGGGCCCGGCGCCTCCCCACGCGAGCGGGAGGGCTGTCAGCCTGGGTTATGGGGCGGTGGCGGCTGCCCAGAGGAAGCAGGCGAGCTCGCGCGCGCACGCGACGGTGATCACGTTGCCCGGCTTCTTGCGATCGCGCATCCGTTTGTGGATGCGGTGCAGGCGGTGTTGGGCGCGCCAGGCGATCTGGAGGATGTGGTCGGGCTGGCCGTCGTGGCGCTCGGTGAGCGCCTGGCCGATCCGGGGTGGGCGGGAGTAATGCCAGGCGGCCTCGACCAGGATCCGCCGCGCGTACTTGGAGCCGGTCTTGGTGATCGCTCCGTGCCGGTCGCTCTCGCCGGATTGCTCGCGGGAGGGAACGAGCCCGAGCCACGAGCCGAGCTGCACAGCGCGCGCGAACCGGGTGAAGTCCGCGACCTCGAGCACGAGGATCAGCGCCGAGAGCGTGTCCAGCCCACGGAAGCAACGAAACCGGGAGACCAGCGGCCAGAACTCCGGTTCGCGCGCGACGCGGGAGAGCCGCTCGTCGAGCGCCTGTTTGCGCGCCACGAGCCCGTCGGCGGCGGCGAGGTTGTCGATGAACGCCAGCTCGGTGTTGGGCTGCTCGAAGCTCTGCGCCGCCAGCCAGCGCGCGTGCGCTTGCGTCCAGGCCTTGCGGTCGTACACGCGGCCGTGGCGCAGCAGCAACTTCGAGACGCGATGGCGGCAGCGCATCAGGTCCGCTCTGACCTGTTCGCGCGCCCGTGCCAGATCCCGGGCCGCCTCGAACGTGGGCGACGGAACCGCGATCGCTGTCAGCGCGCCGGCCATCAGCTGGCGCAACAGCAGGTCGGTGTCCCGGCGGTCTGACTTGTTGTGATCGCCCGACGCGCGCGGGGTCTTGCTCGGCGCGATCACCTGGCAGTCGATCCCAGCCGCCCCCGCCGCCCGATGCAACCCGAACCCGGTCGGCCCCGCCTCGTAGCAAGCGCGCACCGGCCCGGCCAGCCCGGCCAGCCACTCCACCACCGGCTCCACCGCGCCGGTATCGAACCGCCGGCGTGTCAGCTCGCCGCTCATTACGTCCAACGACGCCGCGTAGGTAGAGCGCGCGTGGACATCCATCGCGGCCCATGTCATCGTTCCGGTCACGGCCAGGCCTCCTTCGTATGGGGTCAGCCGGAGCCCATGTCCGGCCAGTCAAACCCCTTGCGATTGAGGTCTGGCCTTCAACGTCCCGGCTCAACATCCTCCATAGGGTCTAAGCGTTAGTCGCCGTCTCGTTAGTCGTCGTTGAGTCGATGGCGGTTGTCTCGCTGAGCGCCGCCGGTCGTCTGCTGAGACTCGCGAGTGGAGCGCCGGTCGTCGATCAAAGGGAAGCGATCACGACGCCTGCGTGACCCGTGCGCGTGCCGCCGTAGTGCGCCTCTGGCCGATGCACGATCATTCGCGCATGGCTCAAGTGAAGATCTATGGACTTGAACGGACGTTGCGACCCCGTCGGGAGGCAGTGTCGGCTGCGGTTCACCGGTCGGTCGTGGCCGCTCTCGAGTATCCGCAGGACAAGCGGGCACATCGCTTTCTTTACTTCGACCCAGAGGACTATCTCTACCCACCTGCCGACGGACGCTCGGATGACTACACGATCATCGAGATCAGTCTGTTTGAGGGAAGGAGCCTCACTGCGAAGAAGGAGCTTGTGCATCTCCTGTTCGCGAACCTGGATGCTGAAGCTGGCCTGAGTCCGGTGAACGTTGAGATTACCTTGACGGAGACCCCTCGCCACAATTGGGGGTTGAAGGGCGTGACCGGAGATGAGCTGGCACTCGACTACAAGGTCGACGTCTAATTCTAATCAGCGAAGCGAGCCGGATCTCTTTGACGGACCGTGCGCAAGCGACGCGAGCACGAGTGTCGGCTGCTGCGCCTCGTCGGCAGCGCACGAGACCGGTGGTGCACTGCGAGATGCCGAATCGCTTTCGGTCGTGCCTGAGCAGATCCTCGGGCACCCCGCCGGTACGGGTGTCGTTACGATCGGCGCCATTGTGGCTGTCGCGGGATTGGAGCCGTTGCTGTTGGAGCGGGAGGTGGAGCTCGAGCGCCTGAGTGGGTTGTTGGGGAACGCGCACGGGGGTAGGGGCACGGTGGTCGTGGTGGAGGGTGCGGCTGGGATTGGGAAGAGCGAGTTGTTGGCGGCGGTGCGAGCGGGCGCGCAGGCGCGTGGGTTTGGGGTGTTGGGGGCGCGGGGGTCGGAGTTTGAGGCGGAGATCGCGTTCGGGGTTGCGCGTCAGCTGTTTGAGCCGATGTTGCGCGCGGCTTCCCCGGCGGAGCGGCGTCGGCTGCTTGGTGGTGTTGCGCGGGTGGGTGCGCGGGCGTTGGGCGTGGAGGCGGGGGAGCCGCCGGCGGATCGGTTCGCGGCGATTCACGGGCTGTTTTGGTTGTGCGCGAATCGGGCTGAGCGCGGGCCGCTGGTGGTGGTGGTCGATGATCTGCAGTGGGTTGATGATCCGTCGCTGGCGTGGCTTGGTTATCTGGGGCGACGGGCGGGGGATCTGGCGTTGCTGTTGGTGGTGGGTTTGCGCTCCGGCGATCCGGGTGGCGACGCGCAGGCGAGCTCGAGCAGCTATTGAGTGATGATGCGGTGCAGCGGATCGGCGCTTGGGCCGTTGAGCGCGGCTGCTGTCGGCGCGGTCGTGCGCGCGCAGCTGGACGAGGACGCGGATCCGGAGTTCTGTGGTGCGTGCGCCGAGCTGACGCACGGCAATCCGTTGTTTGTGCGCGAGCTGCTCGTGGCCGCGCGCGAGCAGGGGCTGCCCGCCACGGGGCGAGAGCGTGCCGGCGCTGCAGCGGATCGCGCCGTCCGCGGTCGGCCCGTCGGTGCTCGCGCGGCTTCGGCGTCTGGGCGCAGAAGCGGTCGCGGTCGCGCGCGCGGTCGCGGTGCTCGGCGCGGGCGCCGAGGTGGTGCTCGTGGCGCGGCTGGCCGAGATCGATCCGGTGGTTGGGGAGTTGACCGCGGATCGGCTTGCGGCGGCGCAGATCCTCGCGCCGGCCAGGCCGCTTGAGTTCTTTCATCCGTTGATCGGCGCGGCGGTCCGACGAGGACATCGCGCCGGGTGCGCGGCGCGTCGCGCATCGCCGCGCCGCAGCGCTCGTCGACGTGAGGGTGAGGGGTCGCTGGCGCGGGTCGCTGCGCACCTGCTCGCGTGCGGCCCGGCCGCGGACGGTGGGTGGTGCAGCGGCTGCGTGACGCGGCCGCGAGGCGCTTGACCGCGGCGCGCCGGAGATCGCCGCGAGCTATGTGCGCCGCGCGCTCGCGGAGCCGCCTGCGGCGGGTGAGCGCGCGGCGCTGCTGTTGTTGCTCGGGACCGCCGAGTGGCGCGCGGGGCAGCCGGACGCGATCGCGCACCTCGAGCAGGCGCTCGCCACGGCCGGCGAGGATCCCGGCACGCTGACCGCGCCTGCACTCTGTTGGCGGTTGCGCATGCCGTGAGCGATCGGGCCGAGCGCGCGGTCGAGGTGCTCGAGCGAGCCCTCGCAGCGGTCGGCGACACGGACGCCGGGCTGGCGTTGACGGCCGAGGCCGGGATCGCCTTGGTCGGGATGATGAACGAGCGCACGGCGCCGGCCGCGTTGCGTCGTGCTGAGGCGTTGCGCGGCTCGCCTGAACGCGTTGGCGGACCCACCCGTCTATCTGCTCGTGTTGTTGGCCCAGTACGCAGCGCGGACGAACCGCGCCGCCGAGGCGCGGGAGCTGGCGGAGCGGGCGCTGGCGTGCGAGCCGTATCCGCCGCCGCTCGACATCTGCCCGGTCTTGATCATCGCGCTCACGCTCGTCGAGTGCTACGACGCGTTGCAGCGGCTGTGCGAGGATCTGCTCGCGGCCGCGCGCCGCCGCGGCGCGATGCAGGAGACGATCGGGATCCTGGTGTCCCGCGCGTCGGCGTTGTGCGACTGTGGCGCGTTGGCCGACGCGGAGGCGGACGCGCGCTGGGCGCTGGAGCGCGCGGAGGGGGTCCGCCGGATCCACGCGGTCAGCGAGGTGATCCGGGTGCTGATCGAGCGCGACGAGCTCGAGGCGGCAGAGGACGTGCTGGAGCAACTTGCCGACCCGCGCGCGTCGCGCTCGGTCGAGGTGGCTCGGTTTCTGATCGCGCGTGGCCGGCTGCGTGGCGCGCAGGGCCGCCTGCAGGAGGCGCTCGACGACTTCCTGGAGTGCGGGCAGCGATGCGCGCGGCTCGGGGTCCTGGCGATGAGCGCCGCCCTTGCCGTGGCGCGGTGAGGCGGCGCTGGTCCACGCGGCGCTTGGCGACACGGGGCAGGCGCGTCGGCTCGCGGGCGAGCAGCTCGAGCTGGCGCGCGCGTTCGGGCTCCCGCGGACGCTGGGCATCTCGCTGCGCGCGTGCGGGCTGGTCGAGGGCGGCGAGACCGGTCTCGAGCTGCTGGCAGAGGCGGTCAAGACCTTGGAGCGCTCGCAGTCAGCCGCTCGAGCTCGCCCGCGCGCTATCCGATTACGGCGCGGCGCTGCGCCGCGCCGGCCGCCGCGTCCAGGCGCGCACCGAGCTCGAGCGCGCCCTGGATCTCGCCCACCACTTGGGCGCGCGGCGGATCGCCGACCAGGCGCGCGCGGAGCTGATCGCCGCGGGCGCCAAGCCACGGCGCGACGCGATCACCGGCCGCGACGCGCTGACCGCCGGCGAGCTGCGCGTCGCGAGGCTCGCCGCCGAAGGCCTCACCAATCGCGAGATCGCGCAGGCGCTGTTCATCACCACCATGACCGCCAAGGCGCACCTCAGCCGCGTCTACCGCAAGCTCGAGATCACCCGCCGCGGCCAACTCGCCGACGCCCTCACCGGCCTTCTCGGCGACGGCGGCGAGGACCTGGGCGCGAGCCGCGGCGAGCATTTCCTAACACCCCAGCGCGCCAAAAGATCGGACCCCCCCGGCCGATGCGCCACGCGCCCGGCCGGGCAAGACTCGCTGCCATGAAGATCTCGACCACAGACCCGGCGCGTGATCCTCGACGCCGCGATCGACCGCTCCGTGATCCGCGGCACGCTGACCGCGCCCATCCGGCGACCGGCGCGCGTTTCACGGCTGGCTCGAGCTCAACACCGCGCTCGAGGCGATCCTCGGCACCGCCGACAGCCCGGCCAACGTCGCAGCAATGCACCCGTCCGAGATCAACAGCCTCACGACACCGACCACGTGAACGGAGCCACCGATGTTGCCCGCGAAGTTCTCCTTTGCCGCGCCCAAGACCACCTTGAGTCCGTACCAGGCCAACCCTACTCGCCACAGTTCACATCGACAATCAGGAGGACATGGGCAATGCCGAAACCCGTGGTCAGCATGATCAAGCATCAATTCACCAAGTCAAGCAGAGGAGACACGATGAAGCATCCGGACAGAACCGAGAAGATAGGCCGAAGCCGACACGCCAGGCTGGTCCGCGCGACCTTGCTCGGACTCCTCGCGGCCGGCCTAGCGCCGGCGGGGGCACTGGCTTCGACCCCGTTCGATGCTGGCGTCAACCCATCAACCAGCTCCGGCCAGGGCGGGCTGGTCGAGGTGCATCAAGCCTATGACGTGGAGCACGGGTCCGGTATCTACACCCGGCTGTGGTACAGCGTGGGCACACCTCAGTTCCCCACGAACACCGGCTCGGTCAGCTCCGTCGTGAACTGGAGCGCGGCCTATGCTTACGACAACGGGGTCAATCCGTCCGTCGCCAGCGGTGGCGTGCCGACGCCTCCCCCGACTCTGGGCAGCGCCGCAGCAGTGGTCGAGGTTCATCAGGCGAGCGTCGGCAGCCCGAGTTCACAGGTGGCGCTGTGGTACCACGTCGGCACCCCGTGTGGTGGCTCGTCTTGCAACTCCGGGCCGATCGCCTGGGGCGCCAGCCACATCTACGACACCGGGCTCAACCCCTCGGTCGCGCTCGATCCGGTCGGCTATGGATCGATCGTAGAGGTTCATCAGGGCCAGGGTAACGCGCTCTGGTACCGGGTCGGACAGGTCTCGTTGTCTAATGACACCATCTCCTGGGGCCCGTCTCGCCAGTTCGACTGGGGCTACCACCCAAATGTCGCGGTCTACGGCGACACCGTCGTTGAGGTGCACCAGGCTTCCCAAACAGACCCCAGCGCGCTCTGGTACAGCGTCGGGACCCTGCAGACCCAAACGATGACGATCTCGTGGGGCCCGGCGTACCATTACGACAACGGCTCCAGCCCGGCGATCGCATTCGTCGATGGCTCCGACGTTAAGGAGGTTCACCAAGGAGCCCCAGGGGCCGTGTGGACCGACATTGGAACCCGCTCGGGCTCGACGATCAACTTCGGCCAGCCACAGAACTACGACTCCGGCGCTCACCCGGGTGTTGACATCTTCGGGGGCTGTGAGGGCGGCTCCTCGGTCGAGGTCCAGCAGGCCGGGAACACGCTCACCTATGACGCGTACCTGACTGCCTGCCCCCCACCTAAGTAAACAAGGGCGGGCGCCCCACATGAGCGCCTTGCGGCGGCGGCCCTTTCCGGGCCGCCGCCCCGCGCTTGTCTCTCTGTCGGCGTCCGGCGAGACATGCAGATGCGGGCCGCGCGCCAGGTGAGCGATCCCGCTCGGACGCGATCAGCGATCGGGAGAGCGGGACAAACCGTGGGAGGCAGACCGGCACGGGCGACGCGCTGGTGGAAGAAGAATCGCGTCCGCGGGGTTCAGCGGCGGCGGTCGGGGTCGACCGCCGCGGTGGCCGCGGCTACGGCGGCGAAGGTGGGTTGGGCGTAGATCTCGAGGCTGTTGAGGCTGGTGTGGCGGCTCTTGGCGAGCAGGATCGGCAGTTGGATGCCGTGCTCGGCGAGGTGGGTGAGCCTGGAGTGGCGCAGCTGGTGGAGCGTCCAGCCGTCCGAGGCTGCTGAGAAGAGCTCCTCGGCGCGGCGGTAAGACAGCCGGGCGTGTCGGGTCTCGGGGTCGAGGTCGGCGAGCGCGGGTTGACGTGCTGGCGCGCGGGCGATGTCGGCGAGGAACAGCGGCCCGCTGGTGCGGTGTTTGAGGTGGCGGGGGAGCAGCCGGGCGGTTTTGGTCTCCCAGCCGATGAGCTCGGCGCGGCCGCCTTTGCTGATCACAACCGCTCGCCGGCGGGGCATGTCGAGATCCTCGACGTTCAGCGCGAGGATCTCGTTCGCCCGCGCGGCGGTCTCGTACAAAAGCCACCTGGCCCTCTCCCTGGGGCCAGCTACCCAAGGAGAGCCCTCTCTGTCAATCTAACTTGAGACGTTTTCCACAGTAGTAATTTTTTCTGGAAATCGTGTTGATAACTGGGCGGAGAACAGGAGTCTCAGCTGAACATGACGGAGATCGTGTCGAATGGTGCCGAGCGTGTGGTGCCGGACCCGGAGCTGGTCGAGCAGGCCAAGCGCCGGTCGTTCACCGCGAAGTACAAGGTAGAGATCCTCGCCCGGGCGGACGCGTGCTCGGCGCCGGGGGAGATCGGCGAGCTGTTGCGCCGCGAGGGCTTGTATACGTCGCATCTGACGTACTGGCGCAAGCAGCGCGACGCCGGCGCGCTCAGAGAGCTCGGGCGTCCGCGTGGGCGCAAGCCGGCCGACCGGCGTGAGGTCGAGAACGCCGAGCTGCGCCGGCGGCTGGAGCGCAGCGAGGCGGAGCTCGCGAAGGCAAGGAAAGTCATCGAGATTCAGGGAAACGTCTCAGCGCTCTTGGAGCAAATGCTCGGTACCGAGAGCGAGCGGGGGAGCACCGGGCGATGATCTGCGACACCGTCGAGGAGTTGACGCCGATCATCGGGACCAGGCCGGCGTGCCGGGCGCTCGGCGCTTCACCGGCGACCATCTACCGCCGGCGCAACCCGCCCGAGCCGACGCCGCCGAAGCCGAGGCCGGCGCCGCCCAGGGCACTGTCCGAACACGAGCGCGGGGCCGTGCTGGCCGTGCTGCACTCGGACCGGTTCGTCGACTGCGCGCCTGAGCAGGTC
This sequence comes from uncultured Solirubrobacterales bacterium, assembly GCA_963811155.1. Taxonomy (GTDB): domain Bacteria; phylum Actinomycetota; class Thermoleophilia; order Solirubrobacterales; family Solirubrobacteraceae; genus Palsa-465. The sequence continues at coordinate 8,245 of CAWEQQ010000025.1, read as the reverse complement.
TACGCCACGCTGCTCGACGAGGGCACCTACCTGGCGTCCGTGCGGACCATGTATCGGCTGCTCGAAGCCAAGCACGGCGGGGTGCGCGACCGTCGCGACCAGCTCACCCACCCCGGCTACGCGAAGCCCGAGCTGCTCGCCGAGCAGCCGAACGAGCTGTGGTCGTGGGACGTATCAAAGCTGAAGGGCCCGGCGAAGTGGACGTACTTCTACCTGTACGTCATCTTGGACGTGTTCAGCCGCTACGTCGTCGCCTGGACGGTGCAGTACCGCGAGAACGGGCAGCTCGCCAAGGCGCTGATCGAGCAGGCCACCGAGCAGCAGCAGATCACGCCCAAGGTGCTCACGTTGCACGCCGATCGCGGCGCCCCGCAGCGCGCCAAGCCCGTCGCGTTCCTGCTCGCGGACCTCGGCATCACGAAAACGCACAGTCGCCCGTACACCTCCAGCGACAACCCCTACAGCGAGGCGCACTTCAAGACGCTGAAGTACCGGCCCGAGTTCCCTGAGCGGTTCGACGACATCGAGCACGCCCGCGCTCACTGCCGCGCGTTCTTCGACTGGTACAACCACCAGCACCGCCACTCGGGGATCGGGCTCATGACCCCCGCGGCCATCCACTTCGGCCAGGCGCCAGAGCTCCACACAGCCCGTGCCCGCGTCCTCGACGCCGCCTACGAGCGATTCCCAGAGCGGTTCGTCCGCAAGCCGCCCGTCCCCCCGGCGCTGCCAACCGCCGCGTGGATCAACAAGCCCGAGTCAAAGGAGGTTGCTCACTAAATTCGCTCGCACCCCGTCTCAATCGACTTGACAAGTTCCGGGCCGTCTAAGCAGTATTAGGCGCAGGGTCCGGCTGCCCCCTTTCCGCGCATAGGAGGGCGGCGAGCCTCCGCGCCGACGGGCTCATCGGGACGTCAAAGCAGTTCCGGACGCCCGGCGATCGCAAGCGTGGCAAACCAGGCGTCCGCTGGTCAGCCTGCTGGCGCCTCGCTCGGCGCCATTGGGATCGTCCCGGCCCGCGCGTGCGCGAGAACAAGAGCAGTCGCGCCGGCCACGAGCAGCAAACGCCCCGATCTGGCCGGCAGCAACAGCGCAGCGTCGCGTCCGATCACTGTTGCAGCTTGCGGGCTCCGGGCGCCGTTGCTGCGTTCGCTTTGCAGCGCGGGGTTCCGACCACAAGTCTGCGAAATCCAACGCTAAGCGTTAGGAGCCGCCGGCGGATCGGTTCGCGGCGCTTCACGGGCTTTATTGGTTGCGGGCTGATGAGCGAGCGCACCGCGCCTGCCGCAGTGGCCCGTGCTGAGGCGTTACGCGGTCGTCTTGACGGGCTGGCGGACCCGCCGATGCATGTGCTCGCGGTGCTGGCCAGCTATCTCGCGCGGACCAACCGTGCAGCCGAGGCGCAGCAGCTCGGAGAGCGGGCGCTGGCCTGTGAGCCGTGGCCGCCGCCGCTTGCGCTGGGCACCGCCCTGATCTCCGCGTTCACGCTCGTCGAGTGCTACGACGAGGCCCAGCGGCTGTGCGAGGATCTGCTCGTGGCCGCGCGCCGGCGCAGCGCAGTGCAGGAAATCGTCGGGATGACCGTGTTTCGGGCCGGGGCCTGGTTCGACTCCGGGGCGCTAGCCGACGCCGAGGCGGACGGGCGCTGGGCGCTTGAGCGCGCAGAGGGCGTCCGTCGCATTCATGCGGTGAGCGAGCTCGTCCGGGTGCTGATCGAGCGCGATGCGCTCGATGACGCCGAGCACGAGCTCGATCAGTTCGGTCAGTCGCTCGCGTCGGATTCCGTGGAGGTGGCTCGGCTTGTGTTGGCGCGTGGTTTGCTACGCGTCGCGCAGGGCCGCCTCCGGGAGGGCCTCGGCGACTTCCTGGATGTCGGGCTTCGATGCGCGCGGCTCGGGCTGGGGGGCTTCAGCGGCGTGCCGTGGCGCGCCGAGGCGGCTCTGATCCACTCCGCGCTTGGAAACACCGGCGAGGCATCCCGCCTTGCGGACGAGCAGCTTGAGCTGGCCCGCGCATTCGGCCGTTCCCGCGCGATCGGCATCGCTTTGCGCGCCCAAGGGATGGTCAGCGACGGCCAGCGACAGGTAGCGCTGCTGTCCGAGTCGGTCGAGGTGCTGGAGCGCTCGCAGTCACCACTTGAGCTCGCCCGCGCGCGATCTGACTATGGCGCGGCGCTGCGGCGCGCTGGCCGCCGCGTCCAGGCGCGCACAGAGCTCGAGCGGGCGCTGGATCTCGCTTACCACTGCGGCGCGCGGCGGATCGCCAACCAGGCGCGCGCGGAACTGATCGCCGCGGGAGCCAAGCCACGCCGCGACGCGATCACCGGCCGCGACGCGCTGACCGCCGGCGAACTGCGCGTAGCGCGGCTCGCGACCGAAGGGCTCACCAACCGCGAGATCGCCCAAGCGCTGTTCATCACCACCAAGACCGCCAAGGCCCGCCTCCGCAGCGTCTACCGCAAGCTCGAGATCACCCGCCGCGGCCAACTCGCCACCGCCCTCAGCGGCCTGCTCGGCGACTGCGGCGAAGTCCCCGGCGCGGCCGCGGCGAGCATTTCCTAAGCCCTCGCGCGCCAGAAGATTGGTCCCCCCGGGCCGATGCGCCACGCACCCCGCCGGGCGAGACTCGCTGCGATGGTGATCTCCACCACAACACGGCGCGTGATCCTCGACGCCGCGATCGACTGCTCCGTGATCCGCGGCACGCTCACCGGCCCGTCCGGCGACGCGACTTCCACGGCTGGCTCGAGCTCAACACCGCGCTCGAGACGATCCTCGACACCGGCACTGATCACGCGCCCAACGCAACAAACGGAGCGACCAACACGACTCGATGAGGTCTCGGTTGTGCCTCAGCGCAGGCCGTGTCTTTTCCCGGCATGTCGGCACCGGGCTCAGCCATCAACAGGGGCCCGAAATACATGAACCTGGGTGCCAACCCACACCACAGAAAAGGAGTAACACGATCATTCCGCAAGAGCACCATATCCATTCAACCCCGCACACCCGTCAGACGGTGACCAGCTCGACGTTCCGCACGCTGGTCAACCGAGAAGGTCCGGTCACTGCAACGATCCGCATCCCGCGCGGGACGCGAGAGACTCCCACGATGAAAGGAAACGAACATGAAGGCTTTGCTCTTGCGGAAGCACATGAGAATCACTAATCACTACGGAGCGTCATCGGAGGCTAGCCCTCGGGGGCTCCGTTGGATGATCCTGGTGATGAGTCTTTTGACCAGCTTCGGCGTCCTAGCGGCAACCGGGACAGCCGCCTACGCTTCCGGTGGCAGACTTGACTACTACTCGGCCACGGACGGTTCGCCGACCTGGAATGAGGCGGGGGTCTGGCCGTCCGGGAGCGCGCTCTCGACTCCGGCGATCGGATACAACGATCATCTCAATAGAACCCAGGTCGCGGTCCAGGGGCCCAACACCAGCCTCGACTGGTACACCATCCTTGACGGTTCGCCGACGTGGACTGCAGGGATCATCGCGGGGCCCGGACGCGCGTTCTCGACTCCAGCGATCGTGCACGCCGCTGATTACAACAACACCGCGGTCGCGGTCGAGGGGCCCCACAACAGCCTGGACTTCTACTGGAACCACGACGGTGAGTTCGACTGGCATTCGTCGGTGATCGCCGGCCCGGGGAGCGCGTTCTCGACTCCGGCGATCGTGCACAACGATCATTACAACGCCACCGCGGTCGCGGTCGAGGGGCCCAACGGCAGCCTCGACTACTACTGGGCCACTGACGGTTCGCCGACGTGGAATGAGGCGGTGATCGCAGGCCCAGGGACTACGTTCTCGGCTCCGACAATCATCCACGCCGCTGATTACAACAACACCGCGGTCGCGGTCAAGGGGCGCAACGGCAGCCTGGACTTCTACTGGAACCACGACGGTACACCCACCTGGGATTCGTCGGTGATCGCCGGCCCGGGGAGCGCGTTCTCGACTCCGGCGATCGTGCACAACGATCATTACAACGCCACCGCGGTCGCGGTCGAGGGGCCCAACGGCAGCCTCGACTACTACTGGGCCACTGACGGTTCGCCGACGTGGAATGAGGCGGTGATCGCAGGCCCAGGGACTACGTTCTCGGCTCCGACAATCATCCACGCCGCTGATTACAACAACACCGCGGTCGCGGTCGAGGGGCGCAACGGCAGCCTGGACTTCTACTGGAACCACGACGGTACACCCACCTGGGATTCGTCGGTGATCCAGGGGCCCGGGGGCGCGTCCGCGGCTCCGGCGATGGTGCACAATGATCATCTCAATAGCACCGAGATCGCGGTCGAGAGGCCCAATTTCTGATCTATTGAGGTGTTCTGCAGACGAGCAATGAAGGCAGTCACTGTGGCCGAGACGACAAGTGACTCCAAGCCACTGAACGTAGCGGCCCCTTGATTGGGGCGGTCGGGGTTCGCAATCGCACGGATCCCGGCCGCCCCGTTAGCCTCGCAGGGCGGCCTGGACGGTGAGGAGTCGGTCATTGGGCTGTTCTGTTGGCCTACTTCGCTGGCTGGGCTGGATTCGAGCTCGACTCCGCGACACAGGTATGGATCCTGCTCGGCGTGGCCGTAGCCGCTGCCGTTGGTGCTGGGGGCAAAGCCAACTCCACCGATCCCTCCGAGAAGAGTGCTCACTATCGGAAGAAGCCAGGATCTGCACTTATCTGGATCGCGCCCGTCATGATCCGGATTGGGCACGTCGGCCATCTAACACTAGCACCTCCTCGAATTTGCGCTTGTCTTCAGCACGTCAGCATCGCAGTGGCGCCACGAGGTAGAGAATGAACCGCACAGGTTGCTGGTCGGGGCCCAGTCTCGAGCCGTTGAGCACTCACGGGTGGCCGCTGACGGTGGTGCCCGTCGGGGGTGATCGCGATGCCGAGCGCCTGGGCCATGCCCGGCGCGGCCTGACAGGTCAGGGGACCCACCGTGAAGTCGCTGCGGCAGCCGTCGGGCGGCGCTACCTCTGGGTGAGCGTCGACGTGCCCGCGTCACGCGCAAAGGGTGGGCTCGACCGGCGATTGTTATGACAACGCGCTCGCCGAGAGCTTCGTCGACAGCTTCAAGACCGAGCTGATCTCAGACCGCGTCTGGCGCACCCACGAGCACGCCGAGCTCGCGATCATCGAGTGGGTCGGCTGGTTCAACTACGTCCGGCTGCACTCCTCGCTCGGCGACATCCCACCGATCGAGCACGAGCACAACTACGCCGCCGCGCACGCACCCAACGCCCCGATCGCGGTCAACGGATCGGTCGCGGCGATCTCGCCGAAGCCCGCAAACGGCCTTAGCACGCCGCCGATTGTTCCCGCCGGCGCGCTCCAGCGCGCAAACGGCCAGCAGCCGCGTCTGTCGGCGCCAGCGAGCGTGCGAGCCGACAAACTGGCGGCTCCGCACGGCAACGAAGCAACGGCAATTGCGCTTCCGCCCATGGAAATGACGTCCTATGGACAACCCTCGAACGGCTCACGAGACTTCGAACCGCCCCGCGGGTTGCCCACAGGACTTGGACAACCCCCGCCGGCTGACGAGACTTCGAACCGCCCCGCGGGTTGCCCACATTCCCACAGGCGCCCTGCTACTGGCGGGAGGATCGAACTGAAAGACTCAAACAACGACACGTCAACGTCAACGTCAACGTCCAAGGAACCCACCTAACCCAAGTCTCCGTCGAACCCGGGATGGTCCATTGTGCGCTGCGAAACGCGGAGGATGCTAGCCGCAACAACTGCGCAACGCTCCGCACTCGAGCGTCTCAGCTGGGGATCGCTTAGCGCCAAATCCTGTTCCGTTCTTCCCCAGACCTCTGGTAGGTCCGTCTGCGAAAACTCGCATGCCGGAGCCGACTTGGACGGACCGCCGCACGCCGCCCCTGCCCCTGCCCCTGCCCCCTGCCCCTGCCTCCGAATCATCTCACCGCCGCGGTCCGTCGAGCACAACAATGCCCAACACCAATACAACGACGTCATCGAACAACCGCTCCCGGCTACCGGGTGACCTCGTCTCTCCTGACAGCCTCCTTACCTCCACGTCGAGAAACAGCCGGCGCAAATGAATCAGCTCGATGCCGCGATGCCAGCATGCGGCGGCACCGTCGGCAGTTTGAGTAGTGTCGCGCCCCGACCGCAACCCCCAGCACCAAAGGAGATCTCGATGCCGCCAGCAAAGACCAGTCCCCCGCGCTCGTCGCGCCCGGATATGTTTAGGGAGCCGGCCGCGCTGAAATGGTTGTCCAGCTCGCTCGACGCCGCTCAGCAGGCGCTGGTGGAACTGCGCGCGGACGCCGGCCGTGACCTCAGCCAGGGCGTCCGCGATCTGCACAAAGACCTACGGGCGTTCATCAGCAGCGCGCGCCGCGACACCGGCAAGCTCGCAAAGGCGCTGCAACGCGATTTCGAGCACGCGCAAAAGCAGCTTGCCCAAGGCACCGGCACCGCCGCCGAGCTGGCCTCGCAACCCGAAGCGCAGGCGAAGCCCAAGCGCGTCACGGCCCGGCGCGCGTCCACCGCCCCTGCCGCCCGCTCACCGGAACAGAACACCGCGAACGCGAACCCGCGCAGTCGCACGCCCGCTACCGCTACCGCGCTAGCTCCAGCGCGCCCGCGCGCCGCACGGGTAGTCGTCGTGACCAGCTGCTTGCCCTGATCGTCGATCAAGCCCGGGATCACTCTCGCGCAGGCGGCCAAACAGTTTGGCCTCAAGGACGCCACCGGACTGTACGCAGTCGCCCGTGGCCTTCAGGCCGACGGGTTCGTACGCAAGAGCGGCACCGAACTGCACCCAACCGCCACAACACAACAGAACTAGGCGCGGTCCGCCGCCGGCGCTGCCACATCGCGGATTCTCACTCGCTCTGAGAGCGTCACAACGGGGATTCGCAGCACACGCGCGGACCGCTCTCGCCGATTCTCGGGACGTTTCCTTCGCTGTCACTGACGATCGCACCGCCGTCGCCCGCCCGAACGTGGCAGCCGTCGCACGGACTCACCCGTCCGCAGCTCCGCCCACGACGCAAGACGGAAGTTTCAGAGCCCCTCTTGACACGTTGAAACGCACTGCGCGGCTAACCGTCAAAGCGCTCGGCGAGCTCCGCACGCTGGCGCTCGCTAAGACCGCCGAACGTCTTGCTGGACGAGATCCGGCAGCTGTTCAGAAGCTTGGTCGCCTTCACGCTCCCGACCTTCGGGACCGCCAGCAGCATGTCGAAGCTTCGCGGCGCCCAGGCACGCGGGCGGGTCGAGCAGCAGCGCACCGATCGACACCCTGCCAGCCTTGAGGTCACGCTTTAGCTGCGCGCGAAGCACACGAACCTCATTGGCCCTACTGAGCGCGTCCATGCGCTGATCAAGGCTGCGCTCGGGTGTCACCCGATGCTCCTCGAGCGGGCCTTGGCGAGGGAAGATATCCGGGCCGAGACTACGCCCGCGGCGCGCGCCCCCCAACCTGGACGCCCGCTCCGCAAGCGCCTTGCGAGATGAAAGCGAAACCATCCCAGAAGTGTACGTACAGCCTCCGATAGCGAGACTGATCATCGGACGGGGTATACGAGACACCGAATCGCGAACAAGCGCAGGGCGACGATTCGGGCCGCGAAAAACAAAAAGCTGTTCACAACCCTGCGGGTTATGAACAGTCGAAACAGCAACGACGACGACTACGACGTCTCGAATCGGGGGGTGTTGCGATCACCGTGAGAACCCAAGGATCGCCAACTGCGACGCGGTCATGCCCACGAGTAGCTCGTATCGCAAACGTGGATGGTGGCGTGGGCGGCGAGCCTCACACCTTTGGACCGAGCGGATTCGCAGCGAAGCTGCTGTCGGCCGCCAGTTCCTGGGTCCTCGTCGCTGGGTTCGCCACGCGGTTGGAGGCGGCAGCCGACAATCAGAATTCCCCTTCTGTGGATCGCAGGGGGATAGGGTCCGCCTCGACCGATGGCTTCGTCGATGGAGCTGCTCTACCGAATCGCCCGTGACGCGGTCAGAGAGCAAGAGCGGCGCGTGGATCTCATCCAGGACAGCGTCAGTCCCGTCGCCGCGGCGGCGGCAGTCGTGGGCGCGCTGATCAAGCCCGCGCTCTACGGCAAACACCACCACCTTGCCGGCATCGTCGGCATCGTCGGCATCCTCGGGGTAATAGCCTTTTGCACCGTCGTGCTGCTGGGACCGAAGCTACGACTGACCTTGCGCGCCAGAACGGTCGAGCGGGAACTTCGTGTCGAGCTAAG
>CAWEQQ010000024.1:0-208764 GCA_963811155.1 uncultured Solirubrobacterales bacterium | reverse complement strand
ATCAGTGTCGTGCGCGAAAATGGCCTATGGACATACTTCTGCGGCGCTCAGCCAGTCTTTCATCACACCGAGACCGACCGCCAATCTTTTCGGATGTTCACTGCCCAACTGATCTGCCAGGGTGCCTGCCGCCAGGTGGATATCGTGCGCGCCTTCGGCGTCTCCAAGCAGAGCGTCATTCGTAGCGTCAACAAGTATCGCGCCGGGGGCGTGAAAGCGTTCTACACGCCTCGTTCTACACGCCTCGTGCGACACGCGGTGCTACCGTGATGACGCCGGAGGTCACCGCCCAGGCACAACAGTTGCTGGGGGCTGGTTGGAGCCGAAGAGAAGTCGCCGAGCACCTGGGCCTTAAACTCGACACGCTCCGCAAGGCGTTCCAGCAGGGACGACTCACCGAGCCCGGCCCACTCGAACCGGGGGCGACAGCACCGGATAAAGCCGCAGCTCTCCAGCCGCCCATTGCCACAGACAGATCCACTCGGGCCGTCGAAGATGCCGCGGCTGAAATGGGCACGGCGTGCACCCGGCCGGACCAGCGCGTCTGGCAGCATTCGGTCTTCTGGATGGAGCCCCGACCCATTTCGAGCCCTGCCGCGACGTCTCCTTTGGCGGCGTGCTCTTGCCTTGCCAGCCCTGGCGGAGAATGGCCTGTTTCGACATATCCACGATTGCCTTGTTCAGTTGCGCGGCTACTACAGCACGCTGCACGTGATCGTCCTGTTGGCCCACATGGCGCTGTGCCGCATCAAGGCCGTCGAGCAGTTGCAGTACCAACCCCCCGGTGAGTTGGGCAAGCTGTTGGGGCTGGACCGCGTTCCCGAAGTCCGTTGTCTGCGGCGCAAGCTGGCCGCCCTGAGTCTCGATGACGGCCCGAAAAAATGGGCCGGGCTCCTGTCCCGAGACTGGCTGGAGGCCGCGCCGGAACTGGCCGGCGCCCTGTACGTCGACGGGCATGTTCGCCTCTATCATGGCAGCCAGACCTCGCTGCCCAAACGCTATGTCTCCCGGCAGCGGTTGTGTCTGCGGGGGACCACCGACTACTGGGTCAACGACGCTCGGGCCAGCCGTTCTTTGCGGTCGAACGGCCGATCGACCATGGGCTTTTGGAGGCGTTACGCAGTGACATCGTGCCGCGTCTCCTGAAGGATGTTCCCGGCCAACCGACAGTGGAGGAGCTCAAGGCCGACCGCTATCGGGCACGCTTCGTGATCCTGTTCGACCGGGAAGGGTACAGCCCGGAGTTCTTCAAGGAGATGTGGCAAACCCACCGCATCGCCTGCATCACCTACCACAAGTATCCCAAGAACGATTGGCCAGCCGCCGAGTTCGCGGAGATCGAAACGACGCTGCCGGGCGGCGAGCGAGTCTGGCTGCAACTGGCTGAGCGGGGAACGTGGATCGGCGACAAGAAGAGCGGTCTCTGGGTACGGGAGGTCCGCAAGCTGACCCCCGGTGGGCATCAGGTGAGCCTGATCAGCACGGCTTACGGCGAATTGGCGTTGCAAGACGCTGCCCAGCTGTTCAGTCGATGGTCCCAGGAAAACTTCTTGCGCTACATGATGCAACACTATGCCATTGATCTGCTTAACGAGTATCGCACGGAGGAGATTCCTGAGACCAAGCGGCCGGTGGTCAACCCCCAGTGGCGGGAACTGGATCGCCAGAGACGATCGGTCAAGTCCAAGCTGACTCACCACCAAGCCCGCTTCGCCGCGTTGACGTTGCACCCGCAATCTGACGAGGCTGCACAGTCCAAATGGGAAAAACGCAAAGCCGAATTGGTGGAAGCGATCGAGCAATTCGATCACGAATTGACAGGCATCAACAGCCAGTTGAAAACGACGCCCAGCCAGCTGGATTGGGACAAGCTACCCGAGACCGAAAAGTTCCAGCGGCTGGCTCCCAGCCGCAAGCAACTGGTCGACACCGTGAAGCTGATCGCCTACCGCGGCGAGACGGCGTTGGCTGCGATTGTGCGCGAGGAGCTGGCCCGAACGGACGACGCTCGCAGCCTGCTGCGCGATCTGTTTTGCTCCGAGGCCGACCTGCTGCCTGATCTGGAGCAGCGAGTACTGCGTGTACAGGTCCATCCAATGTCGAACCCGCGTGCCAACCGCGCAATCGCACACTTGCTGGAACATCTCAACGCGGCCGAGTTCACCTATCCCGGCACCAAGCTGCAACTCGTGTACTCGATCGCCGGCGAAGCCGAAACCCCGAACTCGGTTCCACAACAGAATCCCACAGATCAGGAGGTCTGAGACTTGGAGGTGCGCCGTTCGCGAGGTCGACGTCCCCGCCCCCGTGTAGTGGATGCCGAAGTGCGCCTGGAAGCTCAAGGTTCAGCCGGTGGTTGAACAGGGTCGTCGGTTGCTGGGGATGACGCCGCCCCCTCATCATCGGATCTCTACGCCTTGAAGGCCAGCACTGCATCGAGGGGCGAGTTCGTCCTGCACCCCAGCACCTCGCCGAAGCCGACCCGGTTGAGCAGGGCCTCGTATTCAGCCAGAGTCCGTTCCTTGCCCTCGGTGCAGACGAGCATGTTGAGGTTCTGCATCTGCGCCCAGCCGGGGCCGGTCTTATCGTCGAGCAGCAGCTTCTCGGCGATCAGCACGGCGCCGCCCTGCGGCAAGCGGTGATAAATGCAGCCCAGCAGCCGCAGGATCTTCTTCTCGGTCCAATCGTGTAAGATGCGGCCCAGGGCGTACAGGTCGCCCTCGGGCAGCGGGTTGACGAAAAAGTCCCCCGCCACGAACTCGATCCGATCGACCACCGGGGACGCCCCGACGACCTTTCGGGCCAGCGGCAGGGCCTCGGGCAGCTCGAAGATCACGGCCCGCAACTCGGGCCACCGCCGGCACGCCGCCATTGCCAGATGCCCTGTCGCTCCACCCAAATCGACAAGGCGGCGGAACCGGCTCAGGTCGAAGGCGGCGACCACGTGCGGCGAACTAATGACCCCCTGGCCGTGCATCCCCATCAGGAACTCATGCTTGGCCTCCTCGGTGCGGAAGAAGTGGGCAAAGATGTCCCCCTCCAAGCCGAAGGTCTGCTGCCAGCGGTGGGTGCCCTCCCACACGGCGTTTTCGAGGTTGCCCCACAGCTTCCAGAGCACGTCGTTGGAGTAGGTGATGTAGCCGGTCAGCCGGTGGGAGCTGGTCTTGGACAGGTAGGCCGTGGCGACAGGGGTATTCTCGTACTGGCCGTCCCGCTTATCGAGCAACTGGAGGCCGACGCAGGCGTCAAGCAGTCGTCCAAGAGCATCGGGGTTGACCTGAATCTGCTGAGCGAGGTCGGACAGCGACTTCGGACTCACAGCCAGGGCATCGAAGACGCCGAGTGAGACCGCTGCGAACATCGCCTTGGAACGGCGGAAGGCTTCGAGCAAGTCGAGAACGACCGAGGGATCGGGCGTGGTCAGATCCTTGGCCATGGTTCGTTCCTCCGAGTCGGGCCGACGAACTGGGTGTAGACGAGCCCCGAGATCAACAGAGCACCCGACGACCGAACCCAGACAGGCAGTATCTCGATCGAGTTCGGACCGCACTTTCGGTGTCGATGCCTCGGTCAGGTGAACTGCCGCAGTTCCTTGTTTACCTTCATGATACTGAATGCAGCGCAAGCCCAAATAGCCGAGGATGTGGTGTTTTTGCAATCCGCTCGGCTAAAAGGGGTTGCGCCTTAACTTAATGCCATTCAGTATCCGGGCCTTTTCGGGATGGTGAGCCTTAGCGTTGTTTTTGGTCCGCCTGCTGCTATGAGGCCGAGCAGGTTGACTGGGAGAGTGCACGCATCAGGTCTGAGTTTTCGGCGGGTCAGAGGACAATGAACCCCTGCCCCAGGACCGGCTACGGCCCCCTAGCGAAGCCGAAACGCAGACACAAGAACGCGAAAGTGCGGGGAGAGGTTGATGTACAATGGCGACATGACACTCTAGATGTACCACCATTGGGCCAGTATGAAACTCATCGATCTTATCCTCTCTGCCTTCATTCTCGGTTCGCTCACGTCCTGTGGCTGGCAGCAGCCGGCGGAGATTCATGCCCCTGGGCTCAAGGCCCGAAGCTGACCAGCCGCGGCTTACCTTCGATCGGCCATTCCGCTTTGATGCCCCGTTCTGCCAGCCGACCCTCAATCTGCCAGAGGAATGACCTCGACGCCCCCCGGGGCCGTTTCCACTTCGAGATCAGGGAGATCGGGGAGCCACAAGGCAAGAAGCGTCGCCGGCAAGAAGAGGGAGCCGGCGACAGGAGGGCGATCCGGTAGTCGCCCACCTTCGAGAACAGCCCGAAGGCCACGGTCCCGGCCGCCGCGGCGAGGCGGCCGATGTTGTAGCAAAAGCCGGCCCCCGTGGTCCTCAGGAGGACCGGGAACAGCGGCGGCAGATACATCGTGAACAGCGCGAACAGGCCGCTACAAGCGCCCAGGACCGGAAGCAGGACAAGGAGGGACTGGTGGGTGCGCGGCACGCTGTAGGTCGCGCTCATGGCCAGAAAGTAGGCCAGACAGAGCAGCGCGATCGACCGCCGGTAACCCAGCGCCCGGGCCAGCGCCGCCGCAACGAAGTTCCCGACGATGGCGGCCGCCATCACCACGAAGTTGGCCAGGCTGGCCAGTTCGTTCTTCCGAGCGGGGGGCAGGTTGATCACGTCCGGCAAGTTCCTCAAATGGTGCTGGTACCAGAACAGGAAAGCCCAGTGGGCCGTCAGGCAGACGGAGCAAACTAGATGTCCGTTTCGTAAGTCCTTAGCCAGTTTTCTTGGTCTGTCGCTTATATGGCCTGGGCGGATATAGGTGGCGTTCAAACTGTTGGGGCCGTGGACCAAACCAGGCGCGCCCTTGCCGTTGTTGACGGCGGGTTTGACTGAACGGTGTCCCCCGCACCAGCGGTGTCCCGGTGTAAGTCCAACGGTACGGATGGGCATGGCGCCGGTTATGGTCTTCGACATACCTGAGCAGTCGCGCCTTGAAATCTGCCATCGAAGCGAAATCGCCTCGCTTCAAGAACCGCCGTCCAAACACGCTGAACCATAGTTCCACTTGATTGAGCCAGGATCCATGGATCGGGGTGAAATGGAACACATGCTTGTGGGTCGGGTCCGTCAGAAAGGCTCGCCGTTGTTTTCCTGTCTGCAAGACCGCCGCTTCGAACGGGACGTCGCACAGTTGAGCGATGACGCGGCAGACTTCCAGGCTCCAGTGGGTATTGAGGTTATCCAACACCCAATCAAAGCCCTTGATCTGAGTGAACCGCCCGGCCACGTGACTCAAGTGTGTCGCAAAGTCCACACTGGTCCGGGTCGGTCCCAAGTCGCCAATGAGTTCACCAGTCGGTACGATAAACGAGGCGATCAGAACGCGTGTCCCATATCGGATGTAGTCTTGCTCACGTCGCTCGGGCTTGCCGGGCACAGCCGGTTGTGTGGGGTGGGGACGGCCCAATGCTTGCATTCCCGTCTTTTCATCACAGCAAATCACCAATCGACCTTGTTGGTACATCATAGGAGCCTCGATGTACAACTTGCAAATCTCCTGAGCCTTGGCGTCGAAGTCGGGGTCGTGGCTGTTGAGCCAGTAAACACTGCGGTGCGGTTTCAGATCGGCCTCGTCAAGAATCCTCCAGATCGTCGACCGACTCATGGCCAAGTCATGAGCATTCCGGTTGATCAGGGTAGCGGCCAAGTCATCCAGCGCCCACCGGGTGGCGGGACAATCCTGTTGGTCGGTCGTGCTACTGGCCAGAGAGATCACATCGAGCCGTACCGAGGGGAAAATCGCCGCGGTCGACCCGACCGCGGCTGATCTTGCAGACCGGCCAATCCGTCCATCAGGTAGCGGTTTCGCCACACCGCGACGGTGTGGCGATCGCACCGAAACTCAGCGGCGATCTGGAGGTTGCAGGGATGGTCCTCGGCGGCAGCCCGAAGAATTAGTCGGCAGCGAAAGGCCAAGGCCTGAGGTGTGGAACTGGCCCGGACTAAGGCCTCGAGTTGGGCACGCTGTGGATCGGACAGACGAATAACGTCCGAGAAAGGCATCGGCATGGCGAACATCCGTGCGCTCGGGGACCAAGGGTGATCTTCGTGCAAGAACTACCTCTTTCCCACAAACTGCCTGAATAGTCCAGATCAATCAAAACTGAGGAACGAGTTACGAAATGGACATCTAGGATGGTGAGCACAGCCGTGCGGTGGACCTCGCCCCGGAACAGGTCGGCGATGCCGGGAGGGGCGTCCTTCGCTGTGTGCCGGGCCGAGTGCCATTCGTCAGTCTCGGGCACTTCCTTGCGAATCCAGAAGACGAGCAGGGCCGGCAGGACGCCCACGAGGAAGACTATGCGGGGGCTCCGGCCGGCGAGCAAGAAGGTCGTGCACGAGGCCAGGAGGATGCCGATGTTGACACCGCTCTGGAGCACGGCGGCGATCCAGGGCCGCCAGCGACTGGGCCAGGTCTCCGACAGCAATGAGTCGCCGATGGCCCACTCGCCGCCCATGCCCAGTGCGGCCAGGAATCGGACGACGAGCAGTTGCCACCACGTGTGGCGAAGAAGGCCAGGCCGGTGAACAAGGCGTAGGTGAGGATGGTCAGGCTCAGCGTCCGGCTCCGGCCGATGCGGTCACCGAATGCGCCCGAAGAAACCGCCCCCGATCGCCCAGCCGGCCAGGAACGCGGCCTGGATCCAGGAGCTGTACCAGCCGACGTCTTCATTCCGCGTGTCGGAGACGCCGATCAACTCGGGCTCCAGGGGGCCGGATCTGGAGTCCGGTCGCCTCCGTCAGGCGAGCGCGAACGCGGGCGGCGAACTCCTTGTGGGTGTTCAGCCCGGTACCGGTGGCGGTGCCACCGAGCGGGATCTGGGACACCTGCGGCAGCGCGCCCCGGACGCGGCGAGCGCCGAGCCGAACCTGTGCGGCGTACCCGGAGAACTCCTGGCCGAGCGTGACCGGGACGGCGTCCATCAGGTGCGTCCGGCCCGCCTTGACGATGTCGTGGAACTCGGTCGCCTTGGCGGCGAACGAGGCCTCGAGCTGCTCGAGCGCAGGCAGCAGGTCGCCCGTCGCCTCGGCGAGCGCCGCCAGATGCACGGCGGACGGGAACACGTCGTTGGAGGACTGTCCCATGTTCACGTGGTCGTTGGGGTGCACACCCTCGCCGGCGAGCGTCGCGATCACCTCGTTGGCGTTCATGTTCGACGAAGTACCCGAGCCGGTCTGGAAGACGTCGATCGGGAACTGCTCGTCGAATTCACCCTCGGCGACCCGATCGGCCGCGGCCGCGATCCGCTCGGCGAGCTCGGCGTCGAGCAGCTGCAGCTCGCTGTTGACGCGGGCCGCCGCACCCTTGATGCGTCCGAGGCAGCGGACGACGGGCACCGGAACACGCTCGCCCGAGATCGGGAAGTTCGCGATCGCCTTGGTCGTCTCGCCCCCCCACAGCTGGGCCTGTTCCTGAACGCTCATTGCGCTCCTCTCACATTCGCTTCCGGAGCTTTGAACGCTACTCCTCGACCGGTTCTCCGTACCGCCCCCGCCGCTCCGCGCCGTCGAGGACGATCATCGTCGCGGCTACGATCGGGGCCCGTGGCGTACCGCCCCCGCCGCTTCGCGCCGTCGAGGACGATCGTCGGCGCGGCTACGATCGGGGGCCGTGGCTTACGGCGACACAACCGCGCGCCACGCCGGCGTGCTCGAGCGAACGCCGTCCGGCGCGCTCGTGCTCGGCGGGATCGCCTCGGTCCAGTTCGGCTCAGCGATTGCCGCGACGCTGTTCGCGCGCGTCGGGCCGGCGGGGACGGTGCTGCTGCGGCTGACCTCGGCCACGATCGTGCTGCTGGCGCTGTGGCGGCCGCGACTGCGCGGCCGTGGACGGCGCGAGCTGCTGCTCGCCGCCGGATTCGGAATCGTGCTGGCCGGGATGAACCTGAGCTTCTACGAGGCGCTGCAGAGGATCCCGCTGGGGATCGCGGTCACGATCGAGTTCGTCGGGCCGCTGACGGTCGCGGTCGCCGGCTCGCGCCGGCGCCTGGACCTGGTCTGGATCGTGATCGCGGCCGCGGGCATCCTGGCACTTACAAGAGGAGGCACGAGCGGGCTGAACAGTCTCGGGGTCGGCCTCGCGCTCGTCGCCGGCAGCCTGTGGGGCACCTACATCCTGGTCAACGCGCGGGTCGGCCGGGCGTTCGAGGGCGGCACCGGTCTCGCGCTGGCGATGTGCGTCGCGTCCGTTGCCGCGCTCCCGTTCGGCGTCGCCAGCGGGGGTGCGCACCTGCTCGAACCGCACGCGCTTGCGGTCGGAGCGGCCGTCGGGATGCTCTCCTCGGCGATCCCATACTCGCTGGAGATCGAAGCTCTGCGGCGGATCGCCCCGTCGGTGTTCGGGGTGTTGATGAGCCTCGAGCCGGCGATGGCCGCGTTCGCGGGTTGGCTCGTGCTCGGGCAAGCCCTCGGCGACCGCGCCTTGTTCGGGATCGTGCTCGTCGTGATCGCGTCGGTGGGAGCTTCGCGCCGGACGCGTGAGGCACGTGTGCCGCTGCAGTGACATCTTTAGGGTTCTCACGGAAATTAGTGGCGGAATCCGGCGAGTGGCTGGGCGTGTCTGACGCCGCCCGCTCGCCCCGATAGTACTGGTGGTACTTGAGGGCGAGCGGGCGGTGTCAGGCGCGTCCAGACGCCGTCGGAGCCGTCAATAATTTCGGTGGGAGCCCTTAGTTCCTGGCGCCGGCGACGATCCGGGCCTCGCGCACCTGCAAGCGTCGGAGCTCCTCGAGTGGGATATGGCAGCGGATCGCGTGCCCGGGCTCGGCGTCCGCCAGCGGCGGCTCGGTCGTCTCGCAGATCGCTCCGAGCTTGCGCGGACAGCGCGTGTGGAACACGCAACCGCTGGGCGGATTGGCCGCGCTCGGGATCTCTCCCTCCAGCTTGATTCGCTCGCGAGCGCCGTTCTCGAGCGTCGGCACCGCCGACAGCAGCGCCTCGGTGTAGGGATGGTGAGGAGCGTTGAACACCTGGCCGGCCGGACCGACCTCCATCACGCGGCCCAGGTACAGGACCGCGATCCGGTCGGCGAGGTAGCGGACGACACCGAGATCGTGGCTGATGAACAGGTAGGTGACCTGCTGTCGGTGCTGAAGGTCGGTGAGCAGGTTCAGGATCGCAGCCTGCACCGACACGTCCAGCGCCGAGGTCGGCTCGTCGCAGACGACGATCCGGGGATCGCCGGCGAACGCGCGCGCGATCGCGACGCGCTGCTTGAGCCCGCCGGACAGCTGCGCCGGGCGCATCGGCAGGTGACGCTCCGAGAGCCGCACCTCCGAGATCAAGCTCATCAGTCGCTTGCCGAGCGCCGCGCCGCGGTAGCCGCCGAGTCGCGAGAGCACGCGCGAGATCAGCCTTCTGACCGAATGGCGGCGGTTGAGCGCCGAGTCGGGGTTCTGGAAGACGATCTGCAGCGCCTTCTGCTGCGCGCGCGAGCGCTTGTTGGCGGTGTCCGCCAGATCGTCGTCCTCGAGCTTCACGACCGCGCCCTTGTCGGGCGCGGTCAACCCCAGCAGCACGCGCGCGAGCGTAGTCTTGCCGCTGCCCGACTCGCCCACGAGCCCCAGCGTCTCACCGGCACGCAGCTCGACGTCCACGTCAACGAGGCCGTGGATTCGCTGTCCGGCGAGCTCGAACGTCTTCGAGACGCCGCTCGCGCGGATCAGCGGCTCGGGCGCGTCGGCGCGCTGCGCCGCGGGCTCGCGTGCCTCGGGGACGACCCGCGGCAGCGTCGGCGCCTGCTTGTGGAAGTGGCAGCGCGAGCGGCGCCCGGCGCCGGCTTCATACAGTGGCGGTGCCTGCACCCGGCAGCGCGGCTGGACGAGTCCGCACCGCGTAGCGAAGATGCACCCGTGTTCCGTCTGGCCTGGGGCGGGCAGCGATCCTGGGATCGTGTCCAGCGTGCTGTGTGCCTTGAGCGCGTCGCGGCGCGGGATGCAGCGCAGCAGCCCGACCGTGTACGGGTGGCGGGGATCGTCGAACACCTCGCGCGCCGGCCCTTCTTCGACCAGCTCGCCGGCGTACAGCACCCCGACGCGGTCGCACATCTTCGCGATCACACCGAGGTTGTGGCTGATGAACAGCAGCGAGGTCCTGAACTCGTCTCGCACCGCCGCGATCAGGTCGAGGACCTCGGCCTCGACGGTCGCGTCCAGCGCGGTCGTGGGCTCGTCGAGGATCAACAGTGACGGCTCGGCGGCCAGTGCCATCGCGAGTCGTGTCGGTCGACCCGAACCGCGGCCCGAACGGGTAGTCATTGGCGACGCTTCCGTCGCCGCTCAGCAGCGCAGCCACCATCCCCGGCCGGTCGAGCGTCAGCCCAACCGCCTGGCGAACCCGCGGATCGGTGAACGGTGCCTGGTCGCAGCGCATCGACAGCTCGCGGTGGTTGGCAGATTCGAGCTTGATCACCTTGTAGGAGGGGTTGTTGAGCAGCGAGATCGCGCCCGCCGGTTGGGGTCCGACAGCTGCTGGAACGTGTAGACGACGTCGTCGGCGGTCATCGGTGAGCCGTTGTGGAAGGTGACACCCTGGCGCAGCTTGAACGTCCACACACTGCCGTCCGTGTTGGGCGACCAGCTCAGCGCGAGCATCGGCTGCAGCCCCAGCTTGAGGTTGCTGTCGAAGATCAGGAACTCCCCCGTCTGGTTGAGCATGCACAGGCCGCCGGCGTCGTCGATCGTCAGCGGGTTGATTGCGCCGGTAGGCGTCGTCGAAGCGACTCGCAGCGTCCCGCCCCTAGTCGGTGTGCCACTGCTCGCGGTGGCCGACGTCGAGGAGGAGGAGGAGGAGGAGGAGGAGGAGGAGCTGCCGCAGGCGGCCAGGATCGCCCCCAGCAGCGTCGCCGACATGCCGATCGCGCTGCCGCGGCGCAGAAAGTCGCGCCGGCTCAGGCGGCCTGAGACGAGCTCGTCGATGTAATGGTTCTCGAGCTCGCTGCGCCCGCCGCGCAGCCGGTCTAGCTCTCTACTGCCGCGGTCCATGAAGCCACCTTTCTGTGGGGTCGACCTTGCGCCCTCCGCGTGCTGGCGCGGAGCCGGCGTGATCCTGCGAGCACAAACCTGACTTTGCCGGTGAATCTACCTTGATGGTGTCGCCGACAGATGCCGACGGTAGGGGCTAGCCGAGAAAAGCGATCAGCTCGCGGGCCACGCCGACTGGGTCGTCGTAGGCCATCAGGAAGCCGGTCCCTGCAAGCATCCGCAACTGGGCGTCGGGCAGCAGGTCGAGTGCTTCCTGGGGGCCGATCAGCGGGTGCGCCGGATCCTCATCGGCCCACAACAGCAGGACAGGCAGGTCGATTCGCGGATAGGCGTCTAGCAGGTAGCGCTGCGCGTCTGCGGGCCAGCGCCGCGCGAACTTCGCCCACGAGCGGGCCCGGTTTCCGTTGCCGGGCAGATCGGCGAACGCATGGCGGATGAGATCGCGTGCGGCGGGGTTGCGCTGCGCGGAGAGACGCTCGCCAAGCGCCGGCCGGAAGACGAGCGTCGCCCCGTAGGCGAGCAGGCGGTCGAAACCTGGAAACGCCGCCGCGCGGCACGCTAGACGCCAGGCGGCGCGCTTGCCACGGAACTCTTCCCGCCGGTGCAGCCGGTTGGGCATCAACACCAGCCGCGACGGCTCGAGCCGGCCTGTGGTCACGGCCCTCAGGATCAGCTCGGCACCGATGTCGTGACCGGCGAGCAGCGGCCGGGTTCCGACCACCTCGCGACAGAAGCCAGCCATCACTTCGGTGAGCCACTCGGGCGAGTACGGGTGGCGTGGACGGTCCTCGGAGTCGCCGTGCAGGGGCAGATCGGGCAGCACGACCCGGAAACGCGCCGACAGTGCTGCAACAATCGGCTCCCACTCGCGGTGCGAGAGCCCCAGCGAGTGCAGCAGCGCGAGGCCCGGCCCCGCGCCGCTCTCGCGGTATGCGACGCGCGCGCCGTCGTGGTGGTGGTACAGGCGCAAGCGCACGCTCGGCATCGTCGCATCCCTGTGCGTCGCATCCATGTACGCGAGGTTGTGCAAATGCTGTAAGAGCCTGGGCAACGCTTGCCAAACGCGGCTGAAATGCGTTATGGACGAACCCAAGAGAAGTCCGCTCGGGCTCTCAACCTCCCAGGCCGCCACGGCGCTCGGGGTCTCACTCGGAACGATCCGGCGGTGGTCGGACATGGGCTACCTGAAGTCCTACCGCACCCCGGGGGGTCAACGACGCTTCAGCAGCGAACAGATCAACCAGTTCCTCGAGTCGCTGGAGCGCGGCGGCTTCCAGCCCGCCGAGCGGGAACGAGCCTCCGCCTAGAAGGCTGCGCCCGGGCGCCGGCCTAGCGCCCGAGCGCCCGCCCTGTCCTTAGGGCCCGTTCACTAACTCTCGAACGGGCCCTTAGCGCACGCGGGCGCGCCGCTATGCGCGAGCGCCAGCCTCCTTGATCCGGCGCTCCATGTCGAGCTCGGTGTCGAAGTCCGCGGCTGTCGGCGTGCCGGTAGTCGGTTCCCTCGCCGCTCAGCAGCTGCGCGAGCACCTCGACGTAGCGCGCGTCGAGTTGACTGCCGGCGACGCGTCGCAGCTCGCGCAGCGCCTCGAACGAGCTCATCTGCGTCCGATAGGTGTTGCTCGCCGTCAGCGTGTCGTAGACCTCCGCGACGGAGATGATCTTCGCGATCTCGGGGATCTCCTCGCCGATCAGCCCGCTGCGGGTAGCCGCGCCCGTCGATCCGCTCGTGGTGCGCGAGCACGATCTCGGCGACGGGGCCGTACATGCCGAGGTCCTTGAGCATGTCGGCGCCCAACTCGGGATGGCGCTGGATCGCGATCCAGTCCTCGTCGGTCAGCGTCCGGCCACGCTCGGCGACCCGGTCTGACAGCGCGAAGTGGCCGATGTCGTGCAGCAGACCCGCCGTGTGAGCCAGCTCGCACTCCTGCGCGCTCATCCCGACCGCGTCGCGCGATGTCTCGCGCGAAGCGGGCGACCGCGGCGGCGTGGCGGGCGGCGCGACCGTCGCGAATGTCGAGCGAGCGCAGCAGCCCCGCGAGCACGCCCCAGGAGAGCGACGACGTACTGCTCTGAGCGCTGCCGGGCCTTGACAACAAGGCGCGCCTGGTAGGAGAAGGCGAACACCGCCACCAGCGCGAAGATCATCCCCGGCAGCCCGAGCTCGACGTAGATCGCCGCCCCGCAGACCGTGAGCACGATGTCGATCAGGACCATCGGAAGCAGGCTTCGCCAGTCGCGCAGGCTCCAGGCGCTGCTGGTGCCGTCGAGCGCCGTGGCCAGTGGCGCGATGATCGCCCAGCTGAGCACGAGCGCACCAAACGCCAGCGCGCCGAGCAGCGCGTAAAAGCCGACCGAGCGGTGATCGTGCGGGGCGGCGTGCCGGATCACGGTCGCGACCGCGAGCGCCGGCGCACCGCTGCCGACGAGGTTGAAGATCAGCGCCTGCCAGCGAGTCGGGTGCGCGCGCGCCATGCTCACGTTGCCAAGCGCGCCGACCCCGAACGCCGACGCGGGGCCGAGAAACGTCGCGGCGAGCATTTCGACCAGGAACGTGGCCGAGATCCTTGTCCGGCCTCGAACCGTCACCGTGCCGATGCCAGCGGCCACGGCCCCGACCGCGAGCACCGCCGAGAGCGCGGTGAACCGCTCGGCGGGGGCGACCGCCGCCGCCCAGACGGCGCACCCGGCCAGACCCAGGCAAGCGGTGGCGGAGGCAATCCGCGGCGGCCAACGTCCGGGCGCGGGAGCATCAACCACGCGACGAGCGTAGCGCGCCATGCAACGCCGGATGCCCAAGGGGTGCAGCCTATTTCAGCGCCTAGAGGCTCATCAACGGCCGGTCTTCCAACCCATGACAAACCTCCTCTCAGACGATCGGGATCAGTAACTCGGTCGCGGGGGCGTCCGTCCCACCGTGGTGATGTGCAAGACCCGTCCCCTCGCAGGTTTTTGCATGACTTTGGACGGAAAGGCTTTGCAATTTCTCGTCTAGGCTCTATAAACAGCACTGGCTAGCCCGACCTTTCCCGTGCATGCGTTACCTCAAGACCAGCGAAGCGGCGGCGTTGCTGAACGTCAGCCCCAACACTCTTCGCGCCTGGGAGCGACGGTTTGGATTTCCCAAGCCGCAGCGTTCACCGGGCAAGCATCGGTTGTTCACGCACGGCGAAGTCGCGGCCCTGAGGGACGCGCTCCAGGAGGGGCTCTCGATCTCCTCCGCGGTCTCGCGTGCGCGGGAGGGGCTCGCGGCGGACTCGCACTCGCTGGTCGGCGCGCTGGTCTCATTCGAGCGCGAGCGAGCTGACTCGGCAATCGAGGCGGCGCTGGCGCTGCGCTCGGTCGAGCGCTCGGTGGAGGAGGTGCTGCTGCCGACGCTCGATGAGATCGCGCGCAAGCACACGGTCGAATCGGCCCAGTGGGCATTCGCGGCTCATTGGGGCACCGATTGGCTGCGACGGGCACAGCGACTGGCACCGCCACCGGTGCGGCCGGTGTCGATCGTCGTCGGCGATGCGTCGCGGGACGAGCTCGACCCCGACGCGCCGCACATCCGCGCTTTCGAGCTGTTCTGCGTCCGGGCCGGCGTGAAGGTGCTGAGCCTCTCGGCCCGAGGTGTGACCGGGATCGGCGAAGCCGTCGCCGCGCATCGGCCGCACGTGGTCGTGCTGGCGGGCGGATACCTGACCGACGACATGGTCGCGCGGTGGGCGTATGCGATCAGGCTCGCCGCCGGCGCGCTGCCGGTTGCGGTGTACCGACGCGGGGGCCAGCGGGTACGAATGCGCACGACCGGCACGAGCGTCCTGCCGTCCGAGGCAAGCCAGGCGCAGCAGCACTTGCTCGAGCTGATTGAATCCGAGCAGGGACTGGCGGCGCTGCCGGGCGCTAGAGCGCTCGCCAGTCGAGTGGGCAGCCGGGGGCACGAACCGCGAGCATGTAGCGTTCATCGCGTCTTATCGGAGAGACACTCGATCTTGTTAACCGCCGTCACGTACAAAGGCCTCTCCTCCATTCGTACTGGATGTACCATCAAACCGGCACGGAATGTCAGCTTTTGCAGTCATTGCCGCGCGCAACCTGCCGTGCGCACGCGGCGTACGAAGTGCACGTTCGCGCGCGGGGCTTGCGCGCACGTTTCACCATCTCGATAGACCACAGCCGCTAGATCGCCACCGTGCCGGGAGGGCGAGAGCCGGCCTCCTAGAATCCGGCGCCGATGCCGTCCCCGCACCGTCCAGTCGACCCGCGCGCTTCGTTCCCCAAGCTCGAGCAGTCAGTGCTCGAGCGCTGGCGCGAGCGCGACGTGTTCGCCGAATCGGTCCGCCGGCGCAGCCGGCGCGCCGGCGTGGGGCTTCTACGAGGGGCCGCCGACGGCCAACGGGCCGCCGGGGTTGCACCACGTCCTGGCCCGCGTGTTCAAGGACATCTTCCCCCGCTACAAGACCATGTGCGGCTACTACGTCGAGCGCAAGGGCGGGTGGGACTGCCACGGGCTACCGGTCGAGCTGGCGGTCGAGGCCGAGCTCGGGTTCGCCTCCAAGGACGACATCGAGCGCTACGGGATCGCCGAGTTCAACGCCCGCTGCCGCCAGACGGTGCTCAGCCACGTCGAGGACTGGAACCGGCTGACCGAGCGGATCGGCTTCTGGATCGATCTGGACCACGCCTACCGGACGCTCGACCCAGCGTACGTCGAGTCGGTCTGGTGGGCGCTGAAGACGATCCACGACAACGGGCTGCTGTACGAGAAGCTGAAGGTCGTCCCGTACTGCCCGCGCGACGGTACCTCGCTCTCCAGCCACGAGCTCGGCCAGCCCGACGTCTACCGGGACGTGCTCGATCCCTCGATCTACGTCCGCCTCCCGGTCACCCGGCCGCGGGGCGCGGCGCAGTCAGGAGACGAGCTGCTCGTCTGGACGACGACGCCGTGGACGCTGGTCTCCAACGCGGCGGTCGCGGTCGACCCCGACCTCACCTACGTCCGCGCGAGCAGCGACGGCCGCGTGCAGATCCTCGCCGAGGCACTGCTGGAGCGGGTGCTCGGACCCGGTGCGTCGGTGCTGAGCAGATTCCCGGGCCGCGAGCTGGAGGGCGTCGGCTACGAGCCGCCGTTTGAGTTCATCTCCGAGCGAGCAGTACGGCGAGCGAGGGCACACGGTGCTCCCGGCGGACTTCGTCACCGCGCAGGACGGCACCGGGCTGGTCCACACCGCGATCGCCTTCGGCGAGGACGACTTCCGGCTCGGCGAGCAGTACGGGCTGAAGGTGATCAACCCCGTCAGGCTCGACGGGACCTACGACGAGCGCATCGGCCCGTATGCCGGCCGGTGGGTCAAGGACGCCGACGCGGACCTGATCGAGGACCTGCGCGCGCGAGGACGGCTACTGCGGGCCGAGACGTTCGAGCACGCCTATCCACACTGCTGGCGCTGCGGGACCCCGCTGCTGTACTACGCCAAGCCGTCGTGGTACATCGCCACCAGCCAGATCAAGGATCGCCTGCTGGCGGCCAACGAGACTGTCAACTGGCACCCCGCGGGCGTCAAGCACGGCCGCTTCGGAAACTGGCTGCAGGGCAACGTCGACTGGGCGCTGTCGCGCGAGCGCTACTGGGGCACCCCGCTGCCCGTCTGGCGTTGCGCAAACGAGCACCTCCGGGCGATCGGCTCGTTCGCCGAGCTGCGCGAGCTGTCGGGCATCGAGCTCACCGACCCACACCGCCCGTTCGTCGACGACGTCTCGTTCGAGTGCGCGGACTGCGGCGAGCCGATGCGGCGCGTGCCCGAAGTGATCGACGTGTGGTTCGACTCGGGCTCGATGCCGTTCGCCCAGTTCCACGCGCCGCACGAGGACGTCGAGCACTTCCAGCGAGCGCTTCCCCGCCGATTTCATCTGCGAGGCGCTGGACCAGACGCGAGGCTGGTTCTACTCCCTGCTGGCGGTCTCGACGCTGCTGTTCGACCGCTCGTCTTACCGCAACGTCGTGTGCCTCGGGTTGATCGTCGACGAGCACGGGCGAAAGATGTCCAAGTCGCTCGGCAACACGGTGGCGCCGTGGGAGGTGATCGACCGCTACGGCGCCGACGCGTTCCGCTGGTATCTGTTCACCTCGAAGTATCCGTGGGACGGCTACCGGTTCTCGCTCGAGGCGCTCGGGGAGGCCATCCGGCAGTTCCTGCTCCAGCTCTGGAACACGTACAGCTTCTACGTGCTGTACGCAAACGCCAACGGGCTTGCTCGTGACCGAGCTTGGCGAGGCCCCGAGCACCGAGCTCGACCGCTGGGCGCGCTCGCGGCTGCAGGCCACTGTCACGGCCGTGCGCGAGCGGATGGATGACTTCGACGCGACGAGCGCCGGGCGCACGATCGCGGAGTTCGTCGATGAGCTATCCAACTGGTACGTGCGGCGCTCGCGGCGCCGCTTCTGGGACGGCGAACCCGGCGGCATTCGCGACGCTGCGCGACTGCCTGCTGACGGTCGCGAAGCTGCTCGCGCCGTTCTGCCCGTTCCTCGCGGATGAGATCTACGACAACCTCGACGGCTCCGAGCCGAGCGTTCACCTGTGCGAGTTCCCGACCGCTGGCGAGCGTAACGCGCCGCTCGAGCAGGCGATGGCGGTCGCACGCGAGACCGTCCGGCTCGGCCTCGCCGCGCGCGGCCAGGCGAAGATCAAGGTCCGCCAGCCGCTGCGGGCGGCGGTGGTGGTCGCGACGGGCGCCGAGCGAGGCGCGATCGAGCGGATGGCTGACGTCGTCCGCGACGAGCTCAACGTGCACGAGCTGCGGTTCGTGTCGGAGGCCGACGAGCTGGGCCAGGTCGAGGTCAAGCCCAACTACCGCAGCTTGGGACCCCGGTTCGGCAAGCAGATGCCGCTGGTCGCGGCCGCGGTCGCGGCCCTGAACCCGGCCAGCGTCGCCACCGCGCTTCGCGAGCGGCGCGCGGTCGCGGTCTCGATCGCCGGCCAGGACCACGAGCTCTCAGACGGCGACCTGCTCGTCACGATGAAACCGCTCGAGGGCTACCAGGTCGAGCGCGAGGGCTCGCACGCCGTCGCGCTCGAGCTCAAGATCGACGCCGAGCTGCGCAGCGAGGGCTGGGCCCGCGACATCGTCCGCGCCGTACAGAGTGCGCGCCAAGCCGCCGGCCTGGAGGTGACCGACCGCATCCTGCTCACATTCGACGGCGACTCCGAGCTCATTGACGCGGCCCGCCTGCACGAGCGCTACATCGCGGGCGAGACCCTTGCGACGCACGTCAGCCACAAGTTGCTCGACGCGGTTGAACCGGTGCTGATCGACGGCCGCGAGCTGCGGCTCGCCGTGGCGCTCGCGTAGCCGTAATCGAGGCCTCTGCGCGGGCGCGCTTACGCGAGCGCCGGCTCCAGCTCCTTGACGAGCTTCGCCTTCGGGTAGGCACCGATGACGGTCTTGGCTGGCTGCCCGTTGCGGAACAGGATCAGGGTCGGGATCGACATCACGTTGAACGCAACCGCCGTGTCCTGATTCTCGTCGATGTTGAGCTTGACGACCTTCAGCTCCTCCGCTCGCTCCTCGGCGATCTCCTCGACCACCGGCGCGACCATCCGGCACGGCCCGCACCACGGGGCCCAGAAGTCAACCAGCACCGGCAGATCGGACTCGATGACCTCTGCCTGGAAGTTGTTGTCGGTGACCTCTGCGACGCTGCCTGCCATGGTTGCTCCTTCGAATTCGAACTTGGGGCTGTTACTTCAAAAAGTATAGCGCACGACCCAGCCACGCTCTGCCGCTAGCGTAGTGGTGCGGATGCGCCACTAGCCTACGTACAAGCGATGGCCGAACCGACCAACACCGAGATCGCGGGCGCACTTGACGAGCTTGGCGACCTGTACGAGCTCGACGGGGCGATCGTGCACCGGATCGTGGCGTACCGGAACGCCGCGAAGGCGGTGCGCGATGCGCCGGTGTCGGTCACCGCGCTCGCGCGCGAGGGCCGCGCGACCGAGCTGCCGGGGATCGGAGCGACGATCCAGGAGAAGGTGATCGCGCTCGCCGAGGACGGCGTGATCCCCGCCGCCGCGCGGCTGCGCGCGAAATTCCCCGCCGGGCTGCTCGAGATCACGCGCCTTCCTGGTCTGGGGCCCAAGCGAGCTCGGAGGCTGTTCGAGGAGCTCGAGATCGACTCGCCCCAGAAGCTGCGGACGGCGGCCGAGCAGCGGCGGATCCGGACCCTGAAGGGCTTCGGGCCAAAGGCTGAGGAGAGCATCCTCGCGTCGCTGAACGCGACCACCGGCACCACCCAGCCGCGGCCGCGCGCGGTGCTCGACCGGGCGCTCGCGGTCGGCGAGCAGTTGGTCGCGGCCCTGGAGGCACACCCTGCAGCTCAGCGAGTGGCGCTCGCCGGATCGGCCCGCCGGATGACCGACAGCGTCAAGGACCTCGACGTGATCGCGACCGCCACCGACCCAGTCGCGCTCGCCCGCGCGGCTGCGGGGCTCGATCTCGTCGAGGCGGCGAGCACGCCGGGCGAGGCGGGCGTGCGGCTGCGCACGCACATGGGGTTGCCGGTGGACCTGCGGATCGTCGCGCCGGACCAGTTCGGAAACTTGCTGCAGCACCTGACGGGCTCCAAGGAGCACAACATGGCGCTGCGCGACGCCGCGGTCCGCAAGGGTCTGCACGTCTCCGAGTACGGGATCCTCGACGACGCAACCGGCGAGACGCACCGCTGCGACACCGAGCGCGAGGTCTACGCGCTGCTCGGGATGCAGTACATCGAACCCGAGCTGCGCGAGAACCGCGGCGAGCTGGAGGCGGCAGCCGCAGGAACGCTCCCGGAGCTGATCGAGCGAGGGCGATCTGAAGGGCGACCTGCACTGCCACACGACGGCTTCCGACGGCACGGCCTCGATCGAGCAGATGGCGATCGCCGCCCGCGACGCCGGCTACGAGTACCTCGCGATCACAGATCACTCGGCCAGCTTCGGCTTCGGCGACGAGGTGTCCGCTGAGCGCGCTGCACAAACAGATCGAGGCGATCCGGACGACGGAGGTCGAGGGCATCGAGCTGCTGGCGGGCTCGGAGGTGAACATCCTCCCCGACGGCTCGCTCGACTACGACGACGAGCTGCTGGCCGGACTCGATTGGGTGATCGCGTCGGTCCATTCCTCCTTCCGGATGCCGGCTCGGGAGATGACCGCGCGGATCGTGCGCGCGATCGAGCACCCGCTCGTCGATGCGATCGGTCACCTGTCCGGCCGCAAGATCGAGCGCCGCGCAGGCCGTACGAGTTCGATTTCGGGCGCGTGATCGAGGCCGCCGCCGCCACCGGGACGATGCTCGAGATCAACGCCAGCCCGGACCGCCGCGACGTCAACGAAGTTCACGCCCGCGCGGCCGCCGCGGCCGGGATCCCGATCGTGATCAACTGCGACGCCCACCGCGTGAAGGGCTTCGAGGTCGTGCGCTACGGGATCGCGACCGCGCGCCGCGCCTGGCTGACCGCTGCCGATGTCGCCAACACCAAGCCTTGGGCGCAGCTCGAGGCGCTGCGCTCGCGCCACCGCGCTAGCGCCGCGAGCTGCCTGACCGCCGCGCCGGTGGGTGGAAGCCGAGCGGGCGTTGCGCGGAGAACCGCTCGCGCCCGGCGCGCTGCGGCTCGGAGTTCCGGCCCCAGGGACGCTGCGCTTGCGCAGCCCCCACCCCCGCTGGATCGACACGAACCAGGCCAGTCCGGCGAGGCACACCAGCGTCGCGACCCAGAAGTTCAGACGCATCCCGAGCACGTGCACGGAGTAGTCGATCCTGACCGTCTCCTCGAAGATCCGAAAGCCCGAATAGCCGGCGACGTACAGCGCGAACAGACCGGGAGGCTTGATCTTCCGGTGGTTTCCCAGCCACACGAGAAACGCCGCCAGCGACAGGTTCCAGATGATCTCGTACAGGAATGTCGGCTGGAAGGTCGCGTATTGCTCGAAGCCGGGAGGGCGATGGGCAGGATCGATCTTCAGCCCCCAGGGCAGGGTGGTCGGCTTGCCGAACAGCTCCTGGTTGAAGTAGTTGCCGATCCGGCCGATCGACTGCGCCACCAGCAGCGCCGGAGCGGTGGCGTCCATGAATCGCAGGATGTCGGGCTTCGAGAGGCGCCGGCGCAGGCACAACAGGCCGCCGATCACGCCGCCGACGATCCCGCCCCAGATCCCGAGTCCGCCTTCCCAGATCGCGAACGGACCCCACCAGTGGTCGGGGATCTGGCTCGGCGTGGTGATCAGGAAGTAGATCCGGCCGCCGATCAGCCCGGCCGGGAAGCCCCACATCGCGGCCTCGTAGACGAGGTCGGGATCACCGCCGAGTTTCGCCCAGCGGCGGCGGGTGACGAAGATCGCGGCCGCGACCGCGAGGACGTACGCGATCCCGTAGGCGTGCAGGAAGAACGGCCCGATGTAGAAGCCGTTTGTGGACGGGCTGGGAATGTAGCCAAAGGTCATGTTGCCACGAATCCTGGCAGCAATCGCGGCAGTACGTCTCGCGCGACCCGCTGATCG
Organism: uncultured Solirubrobacterales bacterium; assembly: GCA_963811155.1. GTDB lineage: Bacteria > Actinomycetota > Thermoleophilia > Solirubrobacterales > Solirubrobacteraceae > Palsa-465. Next base: position 187,220 of record CAWEQQ010000024.1, on the reverse strand, counting down.
ATCGTCTCGCGCCGGAACGGCGCCAGCAGCGCCGCCGCCCGCTCGGCGTAGCCGGACAGCGGGTGATCGAGCGCGATCCGCAGTGCCGGGGCCAGGTCCTGCGCGACGAGCCGGGGATCCAGCCGCCGGGCGAGCCCGAGCGCCGGGTAGGGGCCGGGCGAGGGCGTCGTCACCAGCAGGCAGCCGTTGGCGAGCGCCTCGAGCGCGGCGATCCCGAAGTCCTCGCGTCGCGGGGCCGCGACGAACACCCTCGCCCTGCGCAGCAGCGCTCGGAACTCCGGGGCGGCCAGCAGTCCGGCCGCGCGGACACCCTCGACCGGCGGGGCCCGGTCGATGCCGGTGACGACGAGCGTCTCGTCCGCGAGCCGCGCCCGCGCCCAGGCCTCCAGCACGAACGGCAGCCGGCGCTTGTCCGGATCGGCGGCGTAGGCGACCGCGGCGATCTCACGCGGGCCGGCCTGGACAGGTGCCACCTCCACCGGTGGCGGGATCACGACGACATCGCAGTGCGGGCCGCGCAACGGCTCGAGCGCGCGCTCGCTCGACGCAAGCACGAGCGGTGCGCGACGCAGCCGCCGGCGCTCGACAGGCCGCTGCCAGATGCCGTGGCGCCCGGGGCGATTCTCGGCCGCGATCGAGTCGAGCGACACCGCTCCGGGCCGTGGCCAGAGCAGCGCGGCGGTGATCGAGCAGTAGATGATCGCCTTCGGCTGATGGGCGGCGATCCCTCGCAGGCAGGCCTCGCGCGCGGCCCGCGCCTCGATCAAATCGGTGAGCGCGAACGTGCGAACGCGCGGCTGGGGCTTGGCGGTGACGGTCTGCACGGCGGCGCCCGCGCGCGCGATCGAGCCGGCGAGCTCGTCCGCCACCGCTCGCCAACCGGCCGTGGCGCCAACCGAGACGATCAGGACGTCCGTCACGCTCGGGGTCGCGCCCCGCGCGAGCGCCCGGAGGCCCCGTTGAGCTCGAACAGATTGGAACGGAAGCCGGGCGTGCGCACGAGCTTGATCGGCTTCAGCGGCGAGGTCCGCTCGATGTAGAAGCGCGCGCCGTCGCGCTCCTCGATTGCGCTCACCGCAGAGGCCTGGCGCCGCCAGGCGAGCGCCCAGATGATCGCAAACCCGGTCGCCACCGCGGGCACCTGGGGGACCACGAACGCGACCGCGCCGGCTCCCAGGGTCGAGAACAACAGCGGCCACAGGCGATTGAGCAGCGTGCGTCCTGGATGCACCTCGGGGAGCATCGTCTGCATGCGCGCGCTCGCCAGCAGCGACGCGATCGGCGGCGAAGTGTCGGCCCGGCGTCCGAGCCACACTCCGATCAGAGCGGCGATCGCCCACCAGCCGGCGGCGACCGGCACGATCAGCTCGCTGTTGCTGCCTGCGGCGGCGGCGACCGTCACGGCCGCCAGCGCGCTCGCCGACGCCGCACTGATCAGGACGGTCGTGCGCAGAAAGTCCGTGAACCGCACGTCGCTACTCGGCGAGCAGAGCCGCGAGCATTGCCCTCACGCCGTCGGTTCCGTCGACCACGAGGTCGGCCTCGCTGGCGAGCTCCGTCGGGCCTTCGTCAGAGCTGACACCGACCCGCACCGCCTGCGCGATCGTGCCCTGCTCCTGCAGCCGGTACAGGGCGCGAAACCCGTCCAGATCGGTCGTGTCATCGCCTGCGTACAGCGCGGCGTCGACGTCGACCCCCTCCAGGAACGATGTGATCCCGCTGCCCTTGTCGATCTGGATCGGAGGACGGACCTCGAGCACCTTGCGGCCCCAGTGGGTCCGCAGCCCGGTGGACTCCGCACGGGCCGCAAGCGCATCGATCATCGCGCGCGCGGCGTCCTCGTCGGCAGCACCGCGCCAATGGAACGCGACGATCGCGCCCTTGTCCTCGATCCGCACCCGGCGCCGGCGCAGGTCCGCCGTGTCGGCCTCGCGCGCGAACTCGTGGATGCGCTGCGCCCAGCTCTCCACTTCGGGATCGAGCACCGCCTCGGTCCACCCGGCGCGCAGCAGCTCGGACCCGTGGCCGCCGAGATACGAGATCGTCCCGATCGCCACCATCGCGCGTGCTTCCGAGGCGCGGCGGCCGCTCACGCAGGCGACCACCCCGTAGCGCTTGGCGACCTCGATCAACAGCTGCCGAGTGGCCTCGGGCACGTTCGCGTCGGCCGCGTTCTCGACGATCGGCGCCAGCGTGCCGTCGATGTCGAGCAGGATCGCGGTACGGGCGGGGATCGCGCGCAATGGCGCGAGCGCCGCAGAGAGGAGCGCTGAGGTCACCGCACTAGTATGCCCTCTCATGACTTGTTCCGGCACGGTGCAAGGCGACGGTTACGCGGTCTCCAGCCTGCAGCAGATGGGCGAGGGCTACGGCTTTCGCAAGATTCGCCAAGCGGTCGGCGGCAGCGGGCGCGGCCGACCTCCTGGTGGCGCTTGAGCGTTGACCAGCCGGCGCTGCTGCTGCACGGCCAGCCCGGCGGCGCGCGCGACTGGGACGCCGTGGCGAGCGCGCTGGGGGGCCGCGCGATCGCGATCGACCGGCCGGGCTGGGACGGCCGTTCGCAACCGACCGACCTCGCCGGTAACGCACGGGCCGCGGTCGCCGCCCTGGACGCGCGGGGCATCGACCGTGCGACGGTCGTGGGGCACAGCCTGGGCAGCGCAGTCGCGGCATGGATCGCGGCCCATCACCCGGAGCGGGTCGCGGCGCTCGTGCTCGCCGCGCCGGCAGCGAACGCCGACTCCTTGTGCGCGCTGGACCGCTGGCTCGCGGCGCCGGTCGCCGGCTACGCGGCGAGCGTGGCGTCGCTTGCCGGACTGGGGCTGGCGCTCACCGCCGAGCCGGTGCGCCGGCGGATCACCCGGGAGCTCGCGGTCGAGGACGGATACCTGCGAGCAGCAGCCAAACGGCTGCTCTCGCCGGCCGTGTGGCGCGCGTTCACGATCGAGCAGCGGGCGCTCGTGCGGGACCTGCCGGCGCTCGAGGACCGGCTGGAGCGGATCTCCGCGCCGACGACGATCGTCGCCGGATCGGCCGACCGGCTCGTGCCCGTGGCGGCCGCCAGGGCGCTGGCCGAGCAGATCGATGGCGCCGAGTTGATCGTGCTCGAGCAGGCCGGCCATCTGGTGCAGCTGCAATTCCCGCGGCGGATCGCCGAGATTATCGCCGGCGCGGGCACTAAGCGCGGGAGCCCTAAACACCTAAGGGCCCGTTAAGCGGGCCCTTAGGGGTACCCGTCGCCGTGGGGCCCTGCCGGTGCGATCGGCAGTCACTCGCGGCTCGCGGGTCTGGTGAGCCTGCACAATTTCTGTTCATGCCGTCAACTCCGCCCAGGTTCCACGGGATGATGGGCGGCCAGGAGGCTGAGCCATCACTCGTCGAGATCATTGGCCGCGTATGGGCCGCGATGATGGGCCCAGTCGTGTGCGAGGGGAACCCATCCCGCGCCGGTTCATCGGCTTCACCGCGCTGACCGTCGTCGCCGCGCTGGCGGCCGTGGCGGCGCTTGCGTTGACGGTCGGCTGGAATGTCAGGACTCCGGTGCGCTTCTGGCTGCTGTCGCTGTTCGTACTCACCGCAGAGTTGTTGCCGATCCCGGTGCCTAGGCGCCACGGGATCGACAAGGTGACGATCTCGGCCGCGTATGCGTTCGCCGTACTGCTGGACACGGGGGTGCTGCCGGCGTGCGCCGTCTACGCCGCCGCGTCGGTGATCGCCGACCTGTGCGTCCGCACGGCACCGGCAAAGGTGATCTTCAACGCGGCTCAATACGTCCTGTCGCTCGCCGGCGCCGGGGCCGTGCTGATCATCGCCGGCACTAGTCCCCCGGTTGCGCTGCATTCCGGGGCGGTCCCGGCGATCCTGCTCGCCGGACTGACTTGCCTCGCAATCAACCACGTGCTGGCCGGCACTGGAGCCGCGTTGCTCGCCGGACTGCCGGTTCCACGTTACCTGCGCGAGGACCTCGTCTTTCAAGCGTGGACGGCCGGGTGCACGGTCGCGCTCGCGCCGGGAGTGGTGGCGTTGGCGGACGCGAGCCTCGCCCTGATCCCATTCGCGTTCGTGCCGATGCTTGCAATCTACTTCGGCGGACGCCAGGCGGCGATCAGCGCCCACCGCGCGATGCACGATTCGCTGACCGAACTGCCGAACCGGGCGCTGCTGCACCAGAGCCTTGCCGGCGCGCTGCAAACGGCCGGCGGAGCGCGCTCGGGCGTGGCCGTGATGATCGTCGACCTCGACGACTTCAAGGCGATCAACAGCACCCTCGGCCACCAGTTCGGCGACCGCGTGCTGCAGCTGGTCGCGCCGCGGTTGGCGGCGGCGCTCGGTCCGCGCGGGACGCTGGCCCGGCTGGGCGGTGACGAGTTCGCAGCGATCATCGAGGGCGTGCGCGACGACGCCGACGCGCTGCGCTGCGCACAGCGGTGGCTCGGAGCGCTCGAGCGCCCCTTCGAGATCGACTCGATGCTCCTGCAGATCGGCGCAAGCGTCGGCGTCGCGTCCGCTCAGGAGGGCGAGACCGCCGACGAGCTGCTGCGACACGCTGACGTCGCCCTGTATGTGGCGAAGGCCGAGCGCTCGACGTGTGCGCTCTACTCACCCGATCACGACCAGTACAGCATCGACCGGCTGGCGCTTGCCGCGCAGCTTCGACGCGGCATCGCCCGCGGGGAGCTTGTCGTGCACTACCAACCGATGGTGCCGTTGGGAGAGGGCCGGGCGCGCGGAGTCGAGGCGCTCGTGCGCTGGAACCATCCCCAGCTGGGCACGATCGGTCCCGACGCGTTCGTTCCGCTCGCCGAGCAGACCGGGCTGATCAAGGCGCTCACCGAGTGTGTGTTCGAGACCGCGCTGCGCCAATGCGAGGCATGGCGCGCTAGCAGGCTGGACGTCCGCTTCTCCGTCAACCTCTCCACTCGCAGCCTCCTGGACCAGGACCTGCCCGCGACGATCCGAGCGCTGCTCGACCGCTTCACCGTACCGCCGGCGTCGCTGCAGCTCGAGATCACCGAGAGCCGCTTCCTCGCGGACGTCGACCGTGCGCGGACGGTGCTCGACGAGCTGAGAGCGATGGGGGTGACGCTCGCGATCGACGACTTCGGCACCGGTTTCTCCTCGCTGTCGCAGCTGCAGCAGCTCCCGTTCGACGAGATCAAGATCGACCGGTCGTTCGTGATGCGGATGGAGACCGACCGCGACGATGCGGTGCTGGTACGGTCGATCATCGAGCTTGCGCGCAACCTCGGTCTGCACGTCACGGCCGAGGGCGTCGAGACAGCAAGCGTCCAGCGAACGCTGCGCGAGCTGGGCTGCGACTTCGCCCAGGGCTTCCACGTCGGCAGGCCCGTTCCCGCCGAGGAATGCCGCCGCCTGCTGGAAGTCAGCCCGATCGCGGTGGGGGCCCCAACGCCGCCAGCAGGGCTCGGCGCACCTCGTACGGCGCCACTTGATGGGCCGGCGCGGACGCCGAATCGAATGACTGATGGCGATCAATCGAATGGCTGATGGCGATCGCAAGCTACAGGATAGGCCACTAGGGTCCTTGGCCCTAGCTATTAAAGCTAGGGCTCCCGCGGAAATTACTGCCGGCCGCGACGGATGATCAGATCGGCGACCAGACCGGTCCACCCTGTCTGATGGGAGGCGCCCAGGCCGGCGCCGGTGTCACCGTGGAAATACTCGTGAAACGGAATCAGATCGTGCCAGGCCGGATCATCCTGAAACAGACGATAGGCGCCGAACACCGGCCGCGACCCGTCCGGGCGCTCGGTGAAGATTCCGATCAGCCTCCTAGCCAGCTCGTGGGCGACGGCAGCCAGGGTCAACGTCGTGCCGCTGCCGGTCGGGCACTCGACCTCGAACGCGTCGCCGAGATAGCGGTGATAGACGCGCAGCACTTCGATCAGCAGGTAATTGATCGGGAACCAGACCGGCCCGCGCCAGTTCGAGTTGCCACCGAACAGGCCGCTGGTCGATTCGGCCGGCTCGTAGTCGAGCACCGCCGTTAGGCCGTCCACTTCGAACCGCAATGGGTTTGCCCGGTGGTGGCGCGACAGCGCCCGCAGCCCGTGATCGGATAGGAACTCGTTCGGGTCGAGCATCGCGGCGAGGATGCGCCGCAGCTGATCGTGATCGACGATCGAGAGCATCCGCCAGCCCTCGTGCACGGGTGACTGCATGTGCTGGATCACTTCGCGTCCCTCGGTGCGGTTCTCGGTGAACCACTGCACGCGGGTCATGAATTCTGGCAGCCGGTCCATCGTCTCCGGCCCGATCGTCGTCACCGCCGCAAGCGGAAGCAGGCCGACGATCGAGCGCGCGCGCAGTGGGATCGAGGCGCCTTCGAGACGCAGCACGTCGTAGTAGAAACCATCCTCCTCGTTCCACAAGCCCTTGTCGTTCAGCGCTGAGCCGATCAGCGCGAAGTGCTCGAAGAACTTCGTCGCGAGGTCCTCGTAGGTGTCATCGTGGTGTGCCAGCAACAGCGCGACCTCGAGCAGGTTCTGGCAGTACATCGCCATCCACGCGGTGCCGTCGGATTGCTCGAGCATGCCTCTGACCGGCAGCGAGGAGCGGTCGAAGGGGCCGATGTTGTCGAGCCCGAGGAACCCTCCTTCGAACAGGTTGTCACCCACTGAGTCTTTGCGGTTGACCCACCAGGTGAAGTTCAACAGCAGTTTGTGGAACACGCGCTCGAGGAAGTCAAAGTCCCGGTCGCCGGCGATCTCGTACACGCGCAGCGCGGCCCACGCGTGGACGGGGGGGTTGACATCACCGAACGCCCATTCGTACGCGGGCAGCTGACCGTTCGGATGCATGTACCACTCTCGGCAAAGCAGCACCAGTTGTGACTTTGCGAACTCGGGATCGACGTGGGCGAGCGCAACGCAGTGAAACCCGAGGTCCCACGACGCATACCAGGGGTACTCCCACTTGTCGGGCATCGAGATCACGTCCCTGTTGTTCAGGTGGGTCCACTCGTGGTTGCGACCATCGCGCCTTGACGGCGGCGGCACGGGTCCCGCCGGATCGCCGTCGAGCCACCGCCGCACGTCGTAGTGGTAGAACTGCTTGGACCAAAGCATGCCGGCGAGCGCCTGGCGCAACACGAGTGCCTCGTCGGCGGTGGCGCCGGGCGGGGTCAGCGCGGCGTAGAACTCGTCAGCCTCGCGGACGCGCGCGCTGATCACGTCGTCGAAGTCGTCCCCGAGCCCGGCCGACTCGCCGAGGCGAAGCTCGATCGTCGCGCTTTCACCCCCGGGACCTCGAGCCGGTAGCGGAAAGCGGCCTTGGTGCCGTGCTGGTCGGGATTGACGGTGTCCGCGCCGTGAATCACGTGGTCGCCGATCCCGTCCTTGGGATAGCGCGTCGCAGAGGGAGCGCCGAACAGCCGCTCGACGTTCGTCTCGTTCTCGCAGAACAGGGCTTGCGGTGAGTCCGAGGCAGACAGCACCCGGCGCCCGAGGGTCGGGTGCTCGGCGACGAGCACCCCCCGCTCGAGCGTGATCGACGGCTTGGCGGTGAGCAGCTCCCACGACCAGGTGTTGCGAAACCACAGCGTCGGCAGCACGTCGAGTGCGGCGGCCTCCGGGCCCGCGTTGCGGAGTGTCAGCCGGATCAGCAGCTCCTCAGGCGACCCTTTGGCGTAGTCGGCGGAGATCTCCCAATAGCGGCCGCCGTCGAAGATTCCGGTGTCGACCAGCTCGAACTCGGGGTCGAGCTTCCCCCGCGAGCGGTTCTCGTCGATCAGCCGCTGATACGGGTACTCCTCGTGCGGATACATGTAGCGCCAACGCATCCACGAGTGCGTCGGGGTCGAGTCGAGGTACCACCAGTATTCCTTTGCGTCCTCGCCGTGGTTGCCATCGGTACCGGTAAGCCCGAAGATGCGCTCCTTGAGGATCGGATCGCGGCCGTTCCAGAACGCGAGCGCGAGACACAGCGTCTGGCGGTCGTCGCACACGCCCGCCAGCCCGTCCTCGTTCCAGCGGTACGCGCGTGAGCGCGCGTGATCGTGCGGGAAGAAGTCCCATGCGTCGCCCGCGGGGCTGTAGTCCTCGCGCACCGTTCCCCAGCCGCGCTCGCTGAGGTACGGGCCCCAGCGACGCCACGGCGAACGTCCCTGCGGTACCTCGTGCAAGCGGTCGCGCTCGGCGCTCATGCGGCGGAAGTCTCGCGTACCTGCCGTTTGCTTTCATTGGAGAACCGGTCGCGTCCTTGAAAGGAGTCTGATGTCGAACAGTGAAGATCTAGCGGAGCGGATTCGTGCGCGCATCGGCGAGCTGAAGGCAGACATCGAAGCGCACGAGCGCGCTCTGGCTGCTCTCGAAGGACGATCGGGCCGCAGCCGGTCGACCGGCAACGGTGCCCGTACAGCGGCCGCGGAGCGCCCGCAGGATGCTGTGCTGGCGCCGGTTGCAGTGCAGGATCCGGCCGCTGTTAGAGCGGCCGCGGGGCCTCGGCGGAGGGGACGGCGGCCGGTCGTCTCTGCCGATGCCGTGTTTGCGGCACTGCGGGACGGCAGCGACGAAGCGGTGCTGATCGCCAAGGAGTTCGGTGTCTCGACGGCTGTCGTCGGGCAACGGCTCAAGCAGCTCGAGGAAGCCGGGCAGGTCAGCCGGTCCGGCCAGCGGCGCGGAACTCGCTGGCACACCGGCGACGGCTAGAAGAGCGGTCCGACGGCGTGATCGACGGGGCCGCCGCAGGGTGTCGCTCGAGGAGCTCCGAACTCAGGGTGTCATGTCGCGCCCGCTGCGGCGTCTACAGCTCGTCATGGACGAGAAACCCGGCGGCGTCGAGGATGCCCCGCGCACGCAGGCGCGTGAACCGCTCCGCGAGGTCCGCGTCCTCGCCCACGGCCACGCGCCAGGCGGCCACGGCGGCCGTGTCTGGCAGCGTGAGCAGCCCGTGCTCCTCGGGCTCGTCGTAGGCCGAGCGCAGCCACGCCAGGTCATCCGAGATCCGCCGCGGGCGGTTCAAGTCAACCTTCCATGGGTCCCGTCTGGCGCGGCGCTCGCTAAGTCCCGCCGGTAGCGCGAGCGCCACGCCGAGCGCGCTCAACCAGTCGGGTCGCTCGGTGACGAGTTCCAGCAGCATTCCCCCGGCGCCCTCCACGGTCGACCCCGGACCGGATAAAGACGGTCCTGTGCAGGCATGCGCAGAACCATAAGGGCCTGCCGGACCCAAGTCGGGCCGCAAGGCGACTTGGTGGCTGTTTTGGATCGTTTTGGACCCAAACTGTTGCGCGTGGTGGTGGTAGATACGCCGGGCTATGCAGCAGCTGTGGCCCCGAGCGGGAAATGGACGCCGGTCAGTTGCTCTGAGACGTCCCATAGGCGGCGTGCCACGCTGACGTCCCTGGCGGCGGCGGAGCGCCCCACGAGCTTCGGCGCGCCGCGCTGCTCCATGAAGCCGCCCGGACCGGCAAAGCTGTCGCCGGGGATGTCGGCGACGGCGGCGTAAAGAGTCGGGAGCGCGCCGCCGTCAGCGCCCTGGGCGAGCAGGCGGTTGCCGACGACGCTGAGGAGGTCCACCAATTGGCGCTGGCTGTGGAACTGAAGGTTGGTGGCCGCGTAGCCGGGATGAGCGGCGGTGGCCAGGACGGACGAGCCGGCCGCCGTCAGCCGTCGCTGCAGCTCGGCGGTGAACAGCAGGTTGGCGAGCTTGGACTGCCCGTAGGCACGCCAGGCCCGGTACGGCTTGCGCTCCCAGTTGAGGTCGTCGAAGTCGATCCGTCCGACCCGGTGCCCGGTCGAGGAGACGGTCACCACGCGGCCGGTGACGTGACTCGAGCAGCAGATTGGTCAGGGCGAAATGGCCGAGATGGTTGGTGCCGAACTGCAGCTCAAAGCCGTCAGCGGTTCGGGTCAGGGGCGGCACCATCACGCCGGCGTTGTTGATCAACACATCGATATCGCCCTCCCACGCGGCGGCGAACTTGCGCACGGAGGCGAGGTTCGCAAGGTCGAGCCGGCGAACCTCGGTCTGGCCTGACATCGTCGCGGCTGCAGCCCGGCCCCTGTCAAGATCGCGGACGGCGAGTACGACGCGGGCGCCGACGCCCGCCAGCGCGTGCGCCGCGGCACGGCCGATGCCGCTGTTGGCGCCGGTCACGATCACGACCCGGCCGGTCAGATCAGGGATCTCTGCAAGGCTGAAAGTAGTCATGAGCAACAATGTATCTGCTGACAACAATGCTGTCAATGGCAACTCGTCCGTTAGGCTGCGAGGTCCGTGACTGAGCGCCCTTACCATCACGGCAACCTCCGCACCGCGCTGCTTGCGCAGGCCGAGCACACGGTCCGCGAGCGCGGTGTGCAGGACCTGTCCTTGCGCGAGCTCGCACGCGAGGTCGGCGTCAGCCATGGCGCGCCCCGCCGTCACTTCCCCGACCGCCAAGCGCTGCTCGACGCGCTCGCCGAGGCCGGGTTCGCACGCCTTGGCGCCGAGCTGCGGAGTGCAGTCGACGCTGCAGGCGAGGTCTTTCATGCGCGGCTGCGGGCGACCGCGACGGCGTACGTCCACTTCGCCACCCGCGACGCAGCGCTGCTGGAGCTGATGTTCACGGGCAAGCACCGAGAGCCGTCCGGGCCACTGAAAGAGGCGGCCGAGCGAGCGTTCTCGGTGATGCTCGAGCTGATCCGACAGGGCCAAGCCGACGGCGTCCTCGAGCCCGGCGAGCCCGAGCGCGTCGGCCTCGTCCTGTTCGCCACGATCCAGGGCATCGCTGCGTTGGTCACCGGCGGCATCGTCGAGACCGAGCAGCTCGACGATCTCCTCGCCGACGCGATCGCGCAGTTTTTGCGCGGTTCACGCGCGGCTGCCAGTTAGTCCCCCCCGCTCAGAGTCCCCCTCGCTCAGAGTCCCCCTCGCTCAGAGTCCCCCTCGCTCAGAGTCCCCCTCGCTCAGAGTCCCCCTGAAGCAAAGACGTCAACCCAGGCCAGCACGTGGCTCGTCTCGCCCTCGTAGATCGCCACGGCTCGGACGCGCCGGCGCTCAGTGCGCCGGCGTGCCTCGGCATCGCGCACCGCAGCTGCGACGATCTGCAGTTCGTCCTTGCCGAGCTGCTCGGGAACACGGATCGAAACCCCCTCGACCACGAAGTGAACGGTCGTGTCATACATGGAATGCGACGATGGCTCGCGCACGTCGACCTGGAACCCGGCAGCGCTCAGCGCTGCATGCAGCTCGGAGACGAACTGGGGGTCGGCGCCCTTGCTGTTGTCGAGCACGATCCGCGTCCAGGCAACGTAGCAGTCCTGGCGCAACGCTCAGCAGTTCACGGCCGCCAGACGGCTGGCGGGGTTCATAGCGCTGAGTGAGTCGCTTCGCCACGAGCCGGAGCCTTTCTATCTCCAGGCCATCGTCACGATGCTGGGCTCCCAGCTGAACGTGGTGCTCAAGGAGCGTCTCTATCCGCGCTCGCTGGTGAGGCCCCGCAGACCGAGGCCGACCACCGGGTACTGCAGGCCTACGCGCAGGAGCGCACCTATCAGCCGGAGCCGGCAGGCCGCTCGACGCACGTCAGCATCGGATGTTGATCTCGGTCCTACTCTGCAGCGGCCTCATACCACGACACGATCGTGGCGCGGGCGAGGGTGTGCGAGAACAGGTTGAAGCCGAGAAACGCCGGAGTCGCATCCTTGCCCACGCCCAGCGACTCGACGTCGACGGCGTGCACGACGAAGTAATAGCGGTGCCTGCCGTGCCCCGCAGGTGGGGCTGCCCCGATGTAGCGCGCCATTCCTCCGTCATTGCGCAACTGGAAGGCCCCCGGCGGCAGGTGCTCCCCCCCCTCGTCCCCCGCACCGCGGGCAAGCTCCGTTACACCCGCGGGAATATCGACTACCGCCCAGTGCCAGAAGCCACTCGCAGTCGGCGCGTCAGGGTCATAGCACGTCACGGCAAAGCTGTGAGTGGATTCTGGGAATCCGCTCCAGGCCAGCTGCGGTGATTCATCCTCGCCGCCCGCCCCAAAGATGCCACTGACCTGGGGTTGCGCGAGCTGCTCGCCGTCCTGGATGTCATCGCTCGTCAGCTCAAACGACGCAACCTGTGGCAGGCGGTCGTATGGGTTGGAATCGCTCACGCTCTCGGCCCTCGCTTTCCGGCTACTCGGTTGAAGATGCCCCTTACGAGGCCCGATCTTAGCTTCAGCTGCGACCGTCTGCTTGTCTGGTCACGAACAGGACCGCCTGGTCTCCGCAGCGCGACAGCGACCGGGGACCCCAGCCGGCGATCACCGCGCCCACCTCGCCGGCGGTGTCGGCCTCGCTGATCGTGGGGGGCTGGTCGCTCACCCGCGACCCGAGCGGTGAAGTAGGCTCGTTCGCGTGCCGCCTTGGTTCGACGAGCTCGCTGAGTTCCTCCGCATCCCATCGATCAGTGCCGATCCGGCTCGCAGCGTCGATGTGCGGCGCGCGGCGAATTGGGTTTGCAAGCTTGTCGGGGCAGCCGGTGGTCAGAGCGAGCTCGTCGATTGGCACGGGCAGCCGCTTGCGATCGGGACGTTGCGTGCCACGCGTGACCCGGAGCGAGCGCCAACCGTCCTCTGCTACGGGCATTTCGATGTGCAACCGCCAGACCCGCTCGAGCTCTGGGAGTCGGCGCCGTTTGAGCCGGAGATCCGCGGCGAGTATGTCTACGGCCGCGGCGTCGCGGACGACAAGGGCCAGCTCTATCTGCTGCTCTCTGCGGCGCGCGAGCTGGCGCAGGCCGGGGAGCTTAGGGTCAACGTGCGGTTCGTGTGCGACGGCGAGGAGGAGACCGGCGGGCACTCGATTGTCGAGTTCCTCGAGTCAGACGAGCGGGGGGCCGACGTGGCGGTGATCTTCGACAGCGCGATGATTCGCCGTGGCGCGCCGGCATTCAATGTCGCCACGCGCGGAGTCGCGTACTTCCATCTCACGCTACGGACGGGTGACCGGGATCTGCACTCGGGCATCTACGGCGGGGCCGCGCTCAACGCGGCGCACGCCCTGATCCAAGCGCTCGGCGCTGCGCTTGCGGTCGATGGCCGACTCGCAGAGCCGCTGCGCAAGGGGATTGTGCCTCCAAGCCGGGAGGAGCTAGCGAGCTGGCGCGAACTGCCACCCGGAATCGATGAGCTCGCTGAGCAGGGCGCGCGTCCGATGGACGTCCGCGCCGCTGATGAGTTCTACGTTCGGACGTTCGCGGAGCCGGCGCTCGACGTCAACGGGATCGAGAGCGGATCGCCGCACCTTCAGAAGACCGTGCTGCCGGTCGTTGCCGACGCGAACGTGTCGATCCGGCTGGCGCCCGGTCAGCAGGTCGAGGAGATCGCAGCCGCGTTTCGCCGTCTCCTGCGGGAAGCGACGCCGCAGGGCGCCGAGCTCGACGTGAAGCTGTTGTCCTCAGCAGCGCCGGGGATCGTGTCGCCTGAGGCCAGGGCGATCCAGCTCGGCCTGCAGGCATTCGCGCGCGCGCTCGGCGTGCGCCCGGCGCTGATCCGGTCAGGTGGGACGCTTCCGCTCGTGTCTGCGCTCGCCGATAAAGGGATCGCGACGATCATCACCGGATTCTCGCTGCCGGACGCGAACATTCACGCTCCAAATGAGCGACTGTTGGCCGAGTATGTGCCGCTCGGGATCGCGGCGGCCCGTGCCCTGTTTGAAGAGTTCGCGTCGCTGTGAGCACTTCGTTGACTCGCGGTGCAATCGCGGGCGCCCCGTTCGACGTGCCATGCTCATTGGCGGATGACTGACAGGACCGCGAGAGAGGATCATGACCTCACCCGGCCGAGCGACCTGACGCTGAGGGTCGGATGCGAGTTCGAACTCGACGTTGCGCAAAGCGTCGCGGCGGTCGTGCGGGTCGCTCCGTGCCCGGGGCAAGGAGTGCGGATGCAATGCGAGCAGTGGGATACCGGCTGTGATCATCACCTCTACGTCGATCTGTACGGGAACCTTTGCGAGCGGTTCATGATCAATTCCGGCAGCTCTCGGATCGCGTACCACGCCGAGTTGCTGCTCGCCGATCCGGCTGACGTGATCGAGCCGGAGGCGCCGGAGACGCCGGTCGCGTTGTTGCCCGACGAGGTGCTGAGCTTTGTCATGCCGAGCAGGTTCTGCTTGCCGGACGAGCTCGGCAGTGAAGCCTGGCGGTTGTTTGGCGATTTGGCGCCTGGCTGGGGGCGGGTGCAGGCAGTCGTCGAGTTCGTCCATGGCTACCTCGAGTTCGTCCCCGGCGCTTCGAATCCGTGGACCAGCGCGGCAGACGCGTATCGAGCTGGCCAGGGAGTGTGTCGTGACTTCGCCCATCTGGCGATCAGCTTCTGTCGCGCGCTGAACATCCCCGCCCGTTACGTGTTCGGCTACATCCCGGACGTCGGCGTCCCGCCACCGGACGAGCCGATGGACTTCTGTGCCTGGTTCGAGGCGTATCTCGACGGTCGCTGGCATACGTTCGATGCTCGCAACAACACTCCGCGGATCGGACGGGTCGTCGTCGGGCGTGGCCGGGACGCGATCGACGTCGCGCTAATCACATCGTTCGGTCCCCATACGCTCACCGGCTTCGGGGTCCATGCCGAGCAGCTCAGGCACGCGTAGGTTGCAATCGGATCTGCAGTGATGACCACGACTGTCGAGACACCGTCGCCCGCTGACTATCAGCCACTGCCCGGCTGTTACGACGAGATGGTCGACGCGGCAGGAGTCCCACGCCATCACTGGGCTTACCTGGCCAGTGCTTTTTCCCAGCTCGGCGTCGATGAGCTGATTCGCCGCCAGGAGGAGACGGCACGGCTGATCGACCAGGACGGCGTCGTGTACAACGCCTACGAAGACGCCGGCCCCGGCCAGAGGTGGTTGGTGGATGCGGTGCCGACCGTGCTGTCGAGCCGCGAGTGGGAGACAATCGAATCGGGGCTGATCGAGCGCGCCGAGCTGCTGGACCTCGTACTCGACGACCTGTACGGCAAACGCGACCTGCTCCGGCGTCGCGTGCTCGCGCCAGAGGTCGTGTTCGGCCATGCCGGCTTCCTCCGCCCCTGGGACCAGATCCGGATCCCGGGCAAGCACCAGCTGGTCACCTACGCGGCAGACATCGGGCGCGACGTTGGCGGACGCCCCCTCGTGTTATCCGACCGCACCCAGGCACCTTCCGGCTTCGGCTACGCGCTTGAGGCACGCTCGGTGATCTCGCGCGTCTTCCCCTCGTTGTACCGGGATGCCCAAGTCCACCGGCTGGCGCCGTTTTTCCGGTCGTTGCGAGTCGCGCTTCAAGAGGTCGCACCACCAAACGTCGAGGACCCGCGGGTTGTCGTCCTGACGCCCGGTCCGTTGAACGAGACCGCGTTTGAGCACGCGTTCCTCGCCTCGCATCTCGGCTATCCGCTGGTTGAGGGATCGGACTTGGTCACGCGGGGCGGGCGGGTGTGGATTCGCTCGCTCGGGCAGCTCGAGCCGGTGCATGTGATCCTGCGTCGCGTGGATGCCTGGTTCTGTGACCCGCTCGAGCTCAAGCCCGATTCGCAGCTAGGCGTCCCGGGCCTGATCGAGGCGGCGCGGTCAGGCGGCGTGTCGATCGTCAACCCACTCGGTGCGAGCGTGCTGGAGAACCCGGCGCTGATGGCCTTTCTGCCACGCCTGTGCGAGCATCTGCTGGGACGGCCGCTTGCACTGGAGAGCGTCCCGACGTGGTGGTGCGGCGAAGCCGAAGGGCGCCGACACGTGCTCGCCAATATCGGCCGTCTCGTGTTGCGACCGATCTCGCGCACCGCCCGGCCAGCTTCGGTGTTCGGCTGGGATTTGAGCGCTGCGCAGCTCGACGAGTACAAGCGGCGCATCGAAGCCCAGCCCTTTGGTTGGACGGGGCAGGAGCCGCTGGCGATGGCGAGCACCCCGACTCTCACGGCTGCTGGCCTTACTCCTCGCCGCAGCGTCCTGCGCGCGTTCGCCGTCCCCCGCAACGACTCCTTTGCCGTGATGCCAGGCGGCTTGACGCGCGTGGCCCCCGGCAGCGGCGTCACACGCATCTCCGGCCAGGCAGGCGCGATCTGCAAGGACACGTGGGTTCTGGCATCCGAGCCCGAGGGATTGACCGGATTCTGGCTCGATCCAGGGCCGACGGTTAAGCGAATCGATCCGATGGCGTCGATCCCGTCGCGCACGGCCGAGAACCTGTGGTGGCTGGGTCGCTACGCCGAACGAGCCGAGGCGGTCACCCGACTTCTGCGCGTCGTCTACGAGCGCCGCAATGACTTCCAGGGCAGCGCAAACCCGACGGGAATCGAATCGCTGCGCGCTCTGCTGGTCGCTCTCACGCACACGAGTGCAACTTATCCGGGGTTCGTCGGCACTGGCGCGGACGATCGGCTCGAATATCCCGGTCACGAGCTGCTCGACCTCGTCGTCGACGACCAGCGCTCCGGTACCCTCGCGCAGTCGGTCCGCGCCCTGCTCGACTGCGCCCACGCGGTGCGCGATCAACTGTCCGCCGACACATGGCTCGTGGCCGGCGCACTGGATCGCGAGATCCTCCAGTTGCACGGACCAATGCACGATCCCCAAGCGGTCGTCTCGGGCGCGCTGCAACGCGTGATGCAGGGGCTGCTCGCGCTCGGCGGCCTCGTTAGCGAGAGCATGGTCCGCGATCTCGGCTGGCGATTCATGCACGCCGGCTCCCGGCTCGAGCGGGCCGTACAGCTCCTGTCCCTACTGCACGCGACACTCACCGATGCACGAGGGACGGCCACCGACAGCCTCGTGCTCGAGTCGGTGCTCACAGCAGCGGAGAGCATCATCACCTACCGCCGCCGCTACCGCTCGCACGCGCAGCTCGAGACGCTACTCGACCTGCTTCTACTCGACGAAGGCAATCCTCGGTCGCTGGTTTTCGGGCTCGACGCTCTGGCAGACGATCTCGACGGCCTCCCAGTCGGACCGGACCGCCGGCTCCGAGAGGAGCGGCGACTCTTGCTGGAAGCTTCCACGGCGCTGCGCCTCGCCGACACAGCAGCGCTCGCCGAGCGCGACGAGTCAGGTCACCGGCCCGCGCTCGACGCTTTCCTGCTGCAGCTGCGCGGCAAGCTGCTGGAGGCTGCGGATGCCGTGGACCGAGCCCATTTCGTCCACCTTGTGCCGCGCTGGTCGCTTGTCGGACCAGCCGACTCGCGCGCATCGGGACGCAGCGGGGGATAGGCGAGCGCAAGCCATGCCTACGAGCTACGAAGTGACACACCGGACTGAGTACCGCTACGAGGCGGACGTGTCCGACAGTTACAGTCAGTTGCACCTCCTGCCTCGAAATCTCCCCGGACAGCGCTGTCACAGAGCTGAGGTGGTTGTCGACCCGGTCCCCGATGACTACCGTGAACGGTCGGACTATTTCGGCAACCGGGTTGCCTACCTGGCCATCCACCGCCCCCATCGCGCGCTGACCGTCGCCGCGACGAGCATCGTCGAGGTCGACGCTCGCCCGAGCGGGGCGTCGCTGGTCGGCGACCAGCCGTGGGAGCAAGCCCGCAACGCGATCCGCGACGGGCAGGTGCCCGACCCTCTTGACGCTGTGCAATATGTGCTCAACTCGCCGCTCGTCGCGTCGTCGGGGGCCTACGCCGATTACGCGGCCGCGACGTTCACGCCAGGCCGCTCCCTGCTCGACGCCGTCACGGACCTCTGCGCTCGCATCCACGCAGACTTCGAGTACGAGTCGGGGTCGACGTCGGTGACGACTCCGCTCGCCGAGGTGTTCGCCCAACGAAAGGGCGTCTGCCAGGATTTCGCCCACGTCGGCATTGCCTGCCTGCGCTCGATCGGACTTCCAGCACGCTACGTGAGCGGCTATCTCGAGACCGACCCTCCACCAGGCCGCCCGAAGCTGAAGGGCGCTGACGGCTCCCACGCGTGGATGTCCGTGCTCGCCCCCCAAGTCGGCTGGCTAGACGTCGATCCAACCAACAATCGGCTCGCGAACAACCGCTACATCGTGACCGCCTACGGGCGGGATTACGGCGACGTGCCGCCGCTGAGCGGAGTGATCTACACCGTCGGCAAGACCGAGAGCCTCCGCGTGTTCGTCGACGTCGTCGCCGTTCCCGGCTAAGGGCCCGTTCAAGAATTATTGGCGGTTTTGACGGCGTCTGGACGCGCCTGGCGCCACCGGCTCGTCCTCAAATACTCCCGGTATGATCGGGCCGAGCCGGCGGCGCCAGACACGCCCAGCCACTCGTCAAATCCCGCCACTAATTCTTGAACGGGCCCTAACTGATCTCGCGATCGCCAGCGCCGGCTGCGCTGATGATTGTCTTCGGCCATTGACCGGGCATTATCACCCACCCACGCGTTCGCCGCGATCTCAAAATGGCGCCAGGCGCGTCCAGACGCCGTCAAAACCGCCAATAATTCTTGAACGGGCCCTTAGGGGTGCAGAGCCTGGTCGAGCTGAACCGCGGCCTGGTCGAGGTCGTGGTGGCAGCGCTCCACCCACGCCTCGCCCCAGTAGAAGTTGCAGCTGGTCTCGGCGCGCAGCACCCGCCACCGGGCTTGCTCCAGCCGGTCCGCAGCCTCGGTGTCGCCGTTGAGCGCAGCGGCGGCTGCGTGCACGGCCTCGCTGAGCTGTGCGACCCTAGCGAGGGCGTCGCGCTGCGCTTTCGAGCCGGTCCACTGGACGAATCCGGCGCCGCTGTGGTCGCCGGTGTTCCACGCGCCGGGGTCGACCTTGACCCAGCCGTGGGCGCCGTGGCGATCGAGGTAGTCGCTGATGAAGGCCGGACGGACACCGCCCGACTGGCCCGCGCGCACCCGCTCGGCGAGCTCTGTGTAGAAGCTGGTCCAGAAGCCCGAGCCGTGCGTGGTATTGCGAAACCAGCCGCCGTTGTCACCGTCCGTTGCGGTCGTGACCAGCGGCGGGAAATCGCAGTGCCGGGTGCGGGCGCGAACCTCGTCAATGAACCAGCCGGTCTCCATCCCGGATTCTTGCGCGTTTGAAAGGTCGCGGTCGCGGACCACGACGACGATCTCCGTGTCGCCGACGCGCGCTCGGTGGGGGCGGTAGCGCAGCTCCTCCCAGGACATCGGTGTCACAGGTCGCACGTGATCGATGTCAACGATCACCCACTCGTAGCCACTGCGCGACAGCGTCGGCACGAGATCCATGCAGAACCCGAGCTCCGGCGGCCAGAAGCCTCGAAACCGGTCGCGCCAGAGCAGGTGGCGGCCGATTCCCAGCCAGCGAGCGAGCTGCTCGTCGCGGTCCGCGGGCGGGATCAGCGCCAGCACAGGGTGGTAGTAGGCCGTGCCTAGCACTTCGATCGTTCGGGTGTTCTGCAGATGCCACAGCAGCGAGCCGCAGTCGACGATCCCATACGCGCGCTCCTGGAACCGTGGGTCGGCCAACGTCTCGAGCAGCGGCCCTGACAGCGCCAGGTGCACGCGCCCGACATCGTCGTATTCCCACAGCGTCCGCGGTATCCGGTCCAGTGCCCACAGGATCTCCTTGGCCTCCCACTCACGGTCGGCGAGCAGCTGGTCGAGGTTGCCGGCGGGTTGGTGCAGGTTCAGGACGGGCGCGAAGTCGATCGACGCCATCGCGGGCCCCCTTTCGTCAGAGGTCGTTGTCGAGACCGGAGAGGTTAGGCAGTCCGTCGACCTATTCCGCGAGCTCCGGCCCCCGGATGGTTGCGTCGATGTTCGCGCCGTTGCTCATTTGTGCTTGATATCGCGCCGTTGCTCATTTGTGCTTGATATGGTTGTAGATGTTGAGGTAGTCCTGGCCGGGGCGAGCCCAGGAGCGGTCGCTGCGCATCCCGTTGAGCATCAGGTCGCGGAATTCTTGCGGATAGGCGTGCCAGAGCCCGATCGCGCGCGACATCGCAGATTCCAGCGCCTGGTTGTTGCTGTGGTGAAAGACGTATCCGTTGCGCTGTGCGGGTGAATCCCAGGAGTGGTCGCGATCGAGCACCGTATCGCCCAGCCCGCCGCACGCGCGGACGATCGGAACGGTGCCGTACTTGAGCGCGACGAGCTGCACCAGCCCGCACGGCTCGAACGTACTGGGCATCACCAGGAGATCCGAGCCGGCGTACACGAGGTGCGCGAGCTCGGGGCAGAACTGCAGCTCTAGATGCACGTCGGGATGGTCGTTGAGATGGTGCTTGAGATGCCAGAAGTGGGCGTTGATCGCCGGGTCAGGGCCGGACCCCAGCAGCACGAACTGCGCGCCCTGGGCCAACGCGTAGAAGATCGCGTGGTGGATCAGGTGCACGCCCTTCTGGCGATCGAGCCGGCCGATGTACGCCACGATCGGCTTGTAGTCGTGGCGCAGCATGAAGCGGTCGCGTAGCACGTGCTTGTTGACGTACTTGTCCTCGATCGAATCGGGGCCGTAGCGCTGCGCGATCAACGGATCGATCTCCGGATTCCACATCTGGTAGTCGACGCCGTTGAGCACCCCCCCAAACTTGCCCTTGTGGACGTGCAGCGTGTGCCCCAGCCCGCGTCCCTGGTCTGAGTAGCAGACCTCCCAAGCGTGTCCCGGCGAGACCGTCGTGACGAAGTTCGAATACACGATCCCGCCCTTCATCAGATTCAGCGCCGCCGGGTTGAAATCGTCGCGCAACCGCTCGCGCGCGAAGAAGCGACCTGGATCGCGCAGGCCGGTCGCCCACAGGATCGACTCGCCCGTGACCCCCTGATGGCCGAAGTTGTGCGCCGTCAAGCACACCCGCTGCTGACCCAGCCCTACCTGCTGATAGATCTCATACAACAGCACCGGCACCAGCGCCGTCTGCCAGTCATGGCAATGAATCACGTCCGGACGCTTGCCGGACTTCAACAAGAACTCCAGCGCCGCCTTGCTAAAGAACGCAAACCGCAGATCATCATCAGGCGACCCGTACAGCTGGCCGCGCTCAAAGAACCTGTCGGGCGAGCGCGGCTCGATGAAGAAGCACTTGCGTCCATCGACGAACCCGAACCACACCGTGCAATGAACCGCGCCGCCATACCACGGCACCCACAGGTCGTGATACGCGACCGTCAGCCCATAGATCCGGTCATAGCGCATGCAGTCGTACTTCGGCAACACGATCTCGACCGCATTCCCGCGCAACTCCAGCTCCCGGGTGAGCCCGAACACCACTTCCCCCAAACCGCCCGCCTGCGCAACCGGCGCACACTCGCTCGCAACCATCACCACAAACACGTCAGAACCTCGCCTTCACCGCGATCTCGAACCGGGAGCGCGTGGACGCTCGCGGCAAGCGACCAGTGAGCGCAGGGATAAGGACATGTCCCCGCACCCCGACCGCCGAAGGGCAGCGAACCGAGGTCATGTACCGGACGCGCGCACAGCAGCGTTCCAGCGGATTGCGCGCACGGCAGCGTCCCAGCGCAGTAGCGGGCGCGATAAGGCGGGTGGACTCTTTTGATCATGGCTCCAGCAAGCTGGGTGGTGGACGAGCCGATCCAGGTCCCATGCACTCCAGGTCCCATGCACCCGGGCAACGGCATCGTTGATCAAATGAGCGTCGCCGCCGCCTTTACGAGCACGCCAACGCCTAACCGAGACAACAGACAGACGCATGGTAACGTGGGCTGGGTCGACGTCAATCAGTAGTTTCTACGGACCGGTTGCGCGCGGTGAGCGTCAAGCCCGCAGAACACCCACTACTAGAAGCAAAAACTTCTGACGCGACGGCGGTTTGTCTACAAGAGTCGCCACCGCCCACACCAACGCCACCCCGGCACATACGAAGATCCGCACACGGGGCCCGCGTCCGCGAAGCGACGCTCAATCAGCGGCGCTTGTTTGAGCGTTCGAACGAGGGTGCGTACCTCCGCTACTTCGTGCTGAGTCGAGCTGGGTTCGGTCCGTGTAGATGAGGCTTGCGTAGTCTGAGACCATCCGCCCGGCGCCGAAGGCGGGGCCGCATCGCATCAACGATTCCCGGATCATCTGCAGCCAGCGGACCGGCAGCCCGCGCTCGCGCGAGTAATACAGTGGAACCACCTGCTCGCCGAGCAGCCGGTAGAACTCGCTGGCGTGGCGGGCATCCTGCGCGCCGTGGTCAGCATCGACGGCGCCGTCGATTGCCCAGCCAATCGCTCTGTCGTACGCCTCTGGCCACCAGCCATCGAGCACCGACAGTTGCAGGCCCCCATTGATCGCCGACTTCATCCCTGATGTGCCCGACGCCTCGAGCGGAGGGCGAGGAAGGTTGACCCACACGTCGCAGCCGGCAGTCAGCAGCGCGCCCAGGCGCATGTCGTAGTCCTCCAGGAACACCACCCGGCGCGCCAACTCCGGGCGGTTGCCGTGATCGAACAACCGGCAGACCAGCCGCTTGCCCTCCTCGTCGCGGGGATGCGCCTTGCCCGCGATCACCAGCTGCACCGGACGCGCAGCGGCGTCCAGCAGCGCGACCATCTGCTCGACGTCTGCCATCAGCAGCTCGAGGCGCTTGTAGGTCGCGACGCGGCGAGCGAACCCGACGCTCAGCACCTCGGGCGAGAATGTCTGCGCGGCCGCGTGCGCCCGCTCAGCGCCATGCCCTCGAGCGAGACGCTCTAACACGCTGCGCGTGCGCACCAGGTCGACCAGCTGCTCACGTTGCCGGCAGCGCGCCGCCCACAAGTCCGCGTCGGGGATCCGCTGCACCGCATCCCAAGTGGCTGGGTCCAGCGCCCGCTCGACCCACTCCGCGCCGAGGTAGCGGTCAAGCAGCGCGCGCATCGGCTGGCCGAGCCAGCTCGGGATGTGCACACCGTTGGTGACCGCGCCGATCGGGACCTGCCCGACGGGGCGCCCCGGCCACAGACGACTCCACATCTGCCGCGCGACCTCCCCGTGGCGTGCGGCGACGCCATTGGCGCTGCGGCTCGAGCGCAGCGCAAACTGCGTCACGCCGAACGGCTCGCTGTGATCCTCGGGGTCGGTGCGCCCACGGCCGATCAGCTCGTCGAGCTCAATGCCGAGCTCGGCGACGGCGGCGCCGAGCAGGTCCTTGACCTGCCCGGCGGGATACACGTCGTTACCAGCCGGGACCGGCGTATGGGTCGTGAACACGGTCCTGCGCCGCGCACCCGCGAGCGCCTGCGCCAAGCTCTCGGCACCACCCAACAGCTCGCTGCGGACGAGCTCCACAGACGCGAACGCAGCATGCCCCTCGTTGAGGTGCACAACCGCCGGGTCGATCTCAAGCGCACGCAACACTCGCACACCACCGACGCCCAACACCGCGTACTGCGCCAAGCGCACCTGCGGGTCGCCGACATACAGGCGCGAGGTGATGAACCGCTGCGCCGGGTCGTTACCGGGAATATCGGTGTCCAGCAGCAACAGTCCAACACGGCCGACGTTCACGCGCCACACCTGACACCCGACCTGGCGGCCCGCAATCGGGACCGCGACCGTCAGCGGAGAGCCGTCCCTGTCCGACACCACAGCCGCCGGGGCCCGGACGGCGTCGGTCTCCACCCAGTACTCGTGCTGGTAGCCATACTGATCGATCCGCTGGCGGAAATACCCGTGCCGGTACATCAGCCCGACCGCGACCATCGGCAGCGCCAGGTCAGAAGCAGCCTTGAGGATGTCACCTGCCAGCACCCCAAGCCCACCCGCATACACAGGCAACGACTGATGCACCGCGTACTCGGCGCAGAAGAACGCAACGGGACGCTCCGGACTGACCGCGCACTTGCGATAAGGACGCGCCAGGTCTCGCTGCAACTCGCAATACGTCACGTTGAGACGCTCGACGAACGCCTCGTCATCGGCCAGCTGCTCGAGCGCGTACGGCGAGACCTCCTGCAGCATCCTGACCGGGTTGGCGCCGCACAGCTCCCACCGCCGCGGGTCGATCTGCTCGAACAGCTCGGGCCCGCCCGACGTCCAGGACCAGCGATAGTTGTACGCAAGCTCGCCCAGCGCCCGCAGCCGGACCGGCAAGCGCTCCGCAAGCATGCGGGCCGCAACGGCGACATCCCGAACGCCGGCGTCCACCAAAGGCAGGATAGTCGTGTCCATTCGCTTCCTCTCTGTTCGTCGGCAGACTCGCTCAACCTCGCGATGCACCACTAGGCCCAGCATCTTCCAGGAGAGCCCGGACCGACGCTAGTGCGTACCCCGCGCAGGCGGCGCAACTGATCCAGCAAGCGGGACTTGCGTGAGACGGGGCGAAAAGGATCGTATTAGGCTGCCCTAATTTGTGCTAGCTTGCGCGGATGTCCGACCGGGCGGGTCAGCATTCCGGCACGAGTGATCCGCGCACCGGAACCGGCGCGTCGTCGACCGATCGCCCTCGGGCGCGGCGGCAGCCGAACTTGACTCGTTCGTGCAGGTTCAGATCACCAAGCGGAGCTAGGCTGCACGGGGATGTGCTTCTCGCCCGAGGCGGACTTCACGGCGGGCGCGGCGGTCGCCGCGGTGGGCGTGCAGACGCTACGGCGCGTGCGCGTGTCGCGCGAGCTGATCATCGGCTCACTGCCGTTACTGTTCGGCCTCCATCAGTTGGTGGAGGGTTTTGTATGGCTCGGACTGCGGGACCAGGTCTCCAGCGCAGTCGCAAGGACGGCAACGGAGGCATACATCGTCTTTGCCCACGCTGTGCTGCCGGCACTCGTCCCGCTCGGCTTCGCGCTCCTGGAGCCGGACCGCCACCGAGCAGCCCGTGTGTGGCCGTTGGTGTTCGTTGGCGTCCTGTTGGGCTCCTACATGCTGTGGCAGGTCACGTCCTATCCGCTGGGCGCACAGGCACAGGCTCGCTGCATCGACTACACGACCCACACCCCAAACGACTACCTGATCGGGGTGCTATACGTCGCGGTGACATGCGGGCCCGCGTTGCTATCCAGTCGCCGCTACCTTCGGTGCTTCGGGGTGCTGAGCCTAGTCGGCGTAATCGCGACGGCGATCGTCCGCGCCGACGAGCTGACCTCGCTGTGGTGCGTGTACGTGGCCTTCGTTAGCGTACTGATCCTCGAGCACTTCCGCCGAGAGCGGGCGTCGGACACGCGAACGCCCCACATCGCCCCGGCGATCCCGCGACCATAGACTGGACGGCACCGGAGCGCAATGCAGGCGCATTAGAGCAACCGCCAGGCCGCGCGGTGATCAGGAACCGGCGACCGCGTTGTCCGAACACAGCGTCAGTGCGGCACGACCCAGAAGGCGATTACGGCGTACTGGATCGCGGCGGCGACGATTACGAAGACGTGGAACAGCTCGTGGTACCCGAACACCGCCGGCGCCGGGTCCGGGCGCTTTACGGCATAGACAACCGCGCCCAGCGTGTACAGCAGACCACCAAGCCCAAGCAGCGCAAGGCCGGCGACGCCGATCGCGGCGATGAGCTGCGGGATCGCCGCCACCGCGACCCAGCCCAGCGCGATGTATGCGGTGATCACGAGCCACGCGGGGGCGGTGATCCATACGAGCTTGAAGAGCGCTCCGCTGAGCGCTCCTGCCCATACGGAAGCCAGGATGACGAGCGCAAGCGATCCATGAAGGGAGAGGAGAGCGAACGGCGTGTACGTGCCCGCGATCAGCACGAAGATCATCGAGTGGTCGAGCCGGCGCATCCAGCGCCTAGAGACGGCCGACCGCCAGTTCGTGCGGTGATAAACCGCACTCACGGTGAACAGCCCGAGGAGGCTGAGCGCGTACACGGCCGCCGCGACCCGGGCGCGCGCGCCGTCAGCGATGACCACAAGCAGCACGCCTAGCGGGACCGAGCACACAGCCGCCCACTGGTGCAAGACGCCTCGCAGACGCGGCTTGCCGGACATCACGCCGTTGTGCACGAGCGACCCGCCGCTCGCGACCCGCTGGGCGCCTGCGCCGGCTCCTTGCGTGAATTGCTTGAATTGCCCGACGCGGTGGTTGCCGTACTCCTCTGGGGCGCCTGCCATCAAGGGTTCTCTCGCAGAAGTCCGATCGTGGCGGTGCGGAACTCGACGGAGACCGTACCACAACTGAGGCCCCCGAATTAGGCGGCCCTAATCAAGCTGGCGCGTAGTCACGCGCACCGGTGGCTGAGGCGCTTCGGTGGGTCAGATCGAGGCAACGGAGAGGTCCGCGACCGCCCGCGCAGGTCTCGCTTGAGGATCTTGCCACTGGGATTCTTGGGCAGGCTGTCGAGAATCACGACGTGCTTTGGGACCTTGTACGGCGCGAGCGTGGACCGGCAGTGCGCGATCACCGCCTCTGGACTCAGCGCGGCGGGCCCATAGCTGCAACGCTACGCTACCCGAGCTGCCGGGAGCGACGGCAACGCTATGCTGGCGCGCCTACAGCCGGCCAAGGCTGAGATGCAGGTTCGCTCCGAGCAGGATCAGCGGCCACAACGCCGTCGCCACAACCGCCGAGACGACCTGAGACACGGTTGCGAGGTGGGTGTAGTAGTCGTGCTGCGAAGCGACGACGACGCCGAAGATCACGTATGCGAGCAAGGCCAGATTGCGCATTCGACCGTTTTCGCCAGGCATCGCCACGCTCCTTCCCCGCGGTGTGGGGCGGTCAGGGCGCCTCAGCCCGCGTCCGGCGTCGCGGCGAGCTCTGAGGGGAAGGGCGTTGCGTCCTATGTCCTACGACACCCGGGAATCGCGGTCCGGGTTCGCGGACTTCGTAGTTTGTACGCTGCAAGACCCGGGTGGTCGGCGGATGCTGTCGCCGGGCGATGGGTTTAGGTTTAGAGGTCGACGGATGTGCGGTCCGTTGGGCCGGTTGTCCATCTGGCATGCTGATGCGTACCTCAACCTGCATAGCGCAATGTTGACCGACTCGGCCGGAGCTTGTGTGATGGTGCCGCCGATCGCTGATGGAGCTCTGTTACCCGAATTTGATGCTGTCCTCGCGGCGTCGTTGGTAGACGGCTCTGATATCGCGATCATTGGCCTCACCTCGGACGGCCTGATCGAGACGTGGAGCCACGGGGCCGAGCTGCTGTACGGCTACAGCGCGGCGAGTGCGCGCGGGCGGCCGATCACGATCCTCGACCCCCCTGATGCGGCAACCAACCGCGAGCACTTCGAGACCGCGCTGTCCGGGAATACGGTCCGATTTGAGACACAACACGCACCGCGGTATGGCAGTTGCGTGGACGTCTCGGTCACGATCTTCCCGGTCCGTCGCGACGCGGACTCGATCATCGGCGTTGCCTACCTGGTCCTGGACGTGAGCGAACGCAAGCGCGCCGCGCAATCGAGTGCCCGCTTGGCGGCGATTGTCGAGTCTTCGGATGACGCGATCATCAGCAAGACGCTCGAGGGACGGATCACGACGTGGAACAAGGCCGCGGAGAGGATCTACGGCTACAGCGCGGCCGAAACGATCGGCAGCCAGATCTCGATGCTGCTCGCGCCGGGGCGGGAAGACGAGCTCACCAAACTGCTCGCCAGCGTCGCCGCCGGGAAGCGCGTCTCTCATCTGGAGACTGTCCGGCGGCGAAAGGACGGCACGCTGATCGACGTCTCGGTGACGGTTTCGCCAATCCTAGACGCAAGCGGCCGGGTGATCGGCGCGTCTACAAACGCGAGGGACGTCACCGAGCAGCGCCGCGCCGAGCGCGAGCGCCTCGAGCTCGTGGAGGCGAGCGCCCGGGCGGAAAGCGCGAATCGCGCCAAGAGCGAGTTTCTGGCACGGATGAGCCACGAGCTGCGGTCTCCGCTGAACACGATCATCGGCTTCGGCCAGCTGCTCGAGCTAGAAGAGCTCGGACCACGCGAGCGAGACCACGTCGGCTTGATACTGAAAGCAGCCCGCCATCTGCTCGAGGACATCAACGCTGTACTCGATGTCGCGAACATCGAGGCCGGCCAGATCACGATCTCGCCCGAGCCGGTCGCGCTCGCCGACACGATCCGCTACGTGTTCGCGCTCGTCGCTCCTTTGGCACGCGAACGCGATGTTCGGCTTGAGCTCAACACGGCGGGGCTCGCGGGCGACGGACAAGTGGATGCCGATCGCAATCGCCTCAACCAGGTCGTGCTGAACCTCCTTTCCAATGCGATCAAGTACAACCGCGCCGGTGGGCGAGTGGACGTGTCGTTCGCGCTCACCAGCACGGGACGGGTCCGCACGTCGATCGCCGACACCGGGATCGGAATCGCGCCCGACCAGCTGGCGAGACTGTTCGAGCCGTTTGAGCGGCTCGGGGCCGAGCTCACCGAGATCGAAGGGACCGGTCTTGGGCTGACACTTTCAAGAGGGCTGATCGAGGCGATGGGAGGGACGATCGAGGTCAGCTCCCAGCCCCGTGCCGGGACCACGTTCGTGGTCGAGCTTGGGGCCGCCGGGTGGCCCCGCGCTGAGCACCAGCAAATGCCGCACGAACGAGAGCTGCCCGAGCTTGGCAGCCCAGTGGGTCTTCGATCGCGCATCATCTACATCGAGGACAACGTCTCGAACCTGACGCTGGTCGAACGGATCCTGGACCGGCATCCAGGTGTCGAGCTGATGCCTGCGATGCAGGCGACGATCGGGCTCGAGCTCGCCCGCGAGCATCGCCCCGACCTGGTCGTGCTCGACCTCCACCTCCCGGACATGCGAGGCACCGAAGCGCTCAAGCGTCTCAAGGCAGAGCACCCGGATGTCCCCGTCATCGTGCTCACCGCCGACGCCAGGGAAGGCCAGGAAGCACGCGTTCGGCAGCTCGGCGCCGCCGACTACCTAACCAAGCCACTCGACGTGCACCAATTCGTCGCCGTACTCGCCGCCCATCTCAACGCACACCAGGGCGACGAACCATAACCATCGCACGCGCCGCGGTCTACTCACTCGCGAGCTCCGTGAACAGCGAGTTAGCGGCGCGAGTGGCCCAGACTAGCGATTCGAAGTACAGCTCGCCGGCGCGGGAAAGGATGGCCTCTGCCCGATCGAGCTCTCCGGTCTCGAGAGCTGTGACGCAATTGAGCAGCAGCCCTTTCCTTCCTCGTCGGTGTATGAGTGCTTCGCGCATATCGTCTGGAAACGGAAGCGACGCGAGCACGTCCTGCATCGGTGCGTCCATCACCGCATCGATGACGGAGAACAGGCCGAGCGTGAACAGCTCTCCGGGGCTTGCGATGTTGAAAGCCTCACCTGCTCGCTGGCAGAACCGTGCGCGGATCAGCGCCATGACCGTCAGCTCGGCCGGTTTGTCGGCGATGCTCGCGATGACGCTCAGGATCGCCCACGGTCTGAGCTTCTCGACACCGAGCAGCGCGAGCGCCTGACCGATCGATCTGACCTCGCCGCTCAGCCAGAAGAACGCCGAGTTGATGTAGCGAAGCAGCCGGAAGCCGAGCGCGGGATCGCGTGCGAGCAGATGCTCTAGGTCCGAGAGCTCGACTGCCGGGTCATGCAGAGTCGCGACGAGGCGCAGAAGCGCCAGGCAGTTGGCCGAGATGGCGCGGTCCCGCATCACGGGCTCGCAGAAGAAGAAGCCCTGTAGCAGATCGCAGCCGGCGTCAGCGCAGAACTCATGATCGGCGCGCGTGTCGATTCTCGCCAGAATCGCGACGCGGTATGGCTTCAGGCACGCGACCTGCTCGTCGAAGCGTTCGCGTCCGAGCGCAACCATGTCGAGCTTCACCACGTTGACGAGCCGCAACAGCGGCGCGGCGTCTGGCTTGTACTGGAAGTCGTCAAGAGCCAGCCCGTAGCCCTGACGCTTGAGCCCGCTCAGTCCAGCGATCAAGTCATCATCGATCAGCCCGTCCTCGAGGATCTCAAGCCCGACCATGCCGGGTGGCACGGCTCGCGCAAGTCCACCGGTCACAAACTCTCGTGAGACATTCACCCAAGCGGTCTTGCTGCCCACCAGCTGCTCTAGCCCGATCTCGGGGAATGAATTCAGCATCACGGTCGCGGTCGCGACTTCGGAACTGGCAACCAGCGCTTCGGTCACGCACCCGCCGCGAGACAGAAGCTCGTAGCCGACAACCTCAAGCCTGCGGTTGAAGATTGGCTGTCGAGCAACGAATACGTTTGTCATGTTGGAACAACGGCGACCGCACGCTATTCGCGGTATCGGCCGCGTTCCCTCAACCTCAAGCACAGCGTCAAGACGTCGACATATCACTGTGCCACGCTCAGTGACGGCGGCTCATCGCCGCGGGCGCCGGCGCACAAGCCACCGGCGGGGCGCGTTGCGCCGCCGTAGCTTGCGGGGCTCGACTATTCCAAGCAACCGGGGCTTGCGTCTCGCTTCGAGCTTGCGCCTGGCGAGCAGCCCGCCGCTGATGCCGATCGCGGCGAGGCCGGCCGCAATCAGTCCGGGCCTGGCCCTCAGGCGACCGTACTCCTCCTGGACGGCCGGCCAGACGCGCTCATCGATCAGATCCGAGACCGCGTCGTGCCCGGAGGGCGGGGCTTCGGGTGTGACCGCAGGCAGGAACGTGAGCTGCACCCGTCTGGCCTTCGGCAGCGCTCCACGCCATAGGTGCGACGTGCCGGTGATTGCGGCCGGAACGATCGCCGCGCCGGTTTCGAGCGCGAGCCGCGCGGCGCCGTGATGGGGCGAGCCCAGCGCGTCTGGCTGCTCTACGCGTGTGCCCTCGGGAAAGACGACGAGCAGGCCCCCTGCGCTCAGGATTGCCCTGGCTGTCACGAGCGTCTCTGCATCTGCTTCACCCCGGCGGACCGGGAACGCCCCCAGGCGCGGGAGCAGCCATGCCAGCGGACCCTTGAACAGCTCCACTTTGGCCATCGAGCGAACATGACGGCGCGTGGCTATACCGATGAAGAACGAGTCCAGGATGTTCTTGTGGTTGGGAGCGACGATCACCGGGGTGTTGCCGGGAATGTGCTCGGCACCGGAAATGCGCACACGGAACCACGCCCGCAGCACAGCGATCGTCAGCCACCGGACGATCGCGTACAACCGGCCAGGGGAACCTGACTCGCGTGCGTACGCGTGCGCCGTGCGCTCGACCCGGACCATCCGATCGGGAGCCGGCTCGGTGTCACCAGCCGGCGCCGGCTCGGCCCGCCCGCGCTGCGCCCGTTCAGGATGCCGAACCGTTCGCATCCCGCACCCTGCGCCACCAGCGAGCGAACTCTGCGTCACGCTCGATGTGGGTCATCGCGCACCTCTCGATCCCGCCGGTGATCGTCATCGAGCCCTCGAGCGCAACCAGCACATGCGCGCAGCTGGGGGCGAACCGCGAGACGACAGGCAACAGCCGGTGGTCGTCGGTGCGGTGGCCACCGCGCAAGCGCGCCCGACAACGATCACCGCGGCGGCCGAGACAGCGCAGGGGCGAGAAAAACATCGCACCGGGAGAGTCGCTCGCGTGGAGGCCCTGCACATCCGCACAGGCGACGGCTTCACCTGCGACAAACTACGTAGTCCATCCTGTCGGGTTGGCGGCCCGTGAGGCAAGTGAGGCAATGGGATCAGGCTGTGGGGGGGCGGCCGTCAGCGCTTGCGGTGGAAGGCCTCCACGTGCGGGTTGCCTCGGTTAAGCCGCGGGGCTCGTAAATGCCGCCGTCTGCCCCTGATCGTTGTGAACGCGCGCCGTCACGAAGTGCCGTAGCTCGCGGCCCGCCAACCCGTCTACTTGTACGAACCGCAGCCCTGTTGTCGCGGGCGACCGGTGCGCCACCTCGGCAACGCCGACGGAGCGAAGCTCAGGACCGACGAGCTCGAATCTGGCGATCTCTCCAACATCCAGTTCTCCTCCGGCAACGAGCATCCCTCCTTCGGAGAGATTGAGCACGCGACGTGCGGCGAAATGGCAGCCGGCGGACAGCAGCCTTGCCGAGAGATCCTGCGTGTCCGCGGTCCGCGGAAAACTGCGCATAGACGGCATCGGGAAACCTCCGACGATCGAGGAAACTGAACGAGTAATCGGCAGCTGCGCGCGCACCTTTAGGGCTCCCGCGGAAATCAATGCCGGAATCCGGCGAGTGGCTGGGCGTGGCTGGCGCCGCCGGCTCGCCCTGATATTGCTGGTGGCAAGTGAGGGCGAGCCGGTGGCGCCAGGCAGCCGAGCGACGCAACTCCGAGGCGCGACGGCTCGCGGGCCTCGAGTCGTGTGTAGGCCAGCGGACCGCCGGCGGTGCAGTGCCCGAGCTTCGACGCCCTCAGCTCGGCGCGGACCAGGCCACGGTAGTAGCCGCCGCGAGGCTGAAGATGGATGTCTTGCCCGTGCCGGTGGCGGTCGAGAAAACCCCCGCGGCTCCAGGCGCCGTTGGTCCCCGACCCCAGGTTGCCGCCCGATTCAGCCGGCCAAGCCAGGACATCGCGAACGCGTCGCGCTCATCGGCCCGCTACCACGACGCAAAATGCTCAGGAGGAGCTCGGCGGCCAGCTGGAACTCGCCCGGCAACGCTCGGCTCGACGGCGCCCTGGAAATCCGTATCCAGGGCGCCGTCCCCCTTTTCGGCGGCGCCGAAGGAGGACCGCCGAACCGTGCAACGGCTGGGCCCCCACATCCAATGGGCGGCCCGCACCCCCAACAGCTGCCCCCACCCAAAGCTGCCCCATCCCCAACAGCTGCCCCCACCCCCAACAGCTGCCCCCACCTACATCGACGCAGAAGAAGCCGAAAGGTTGGTCCTAGTTTTATTGTTCGCAGATCGCGCCATGACTGCCCGCCGAACGTCCCGGCAGCCCGCGCCCCTCCCCAAGCCAATACCATATGGGGACAAATCTCGACCGGGCCCGGAGGCGCACGTGGACCTTGAAGCTTCTGCAGACCAGTCAGTTGCCGGTAGATCCCATCGTTCTCGGCCCGACGACGTGAGCGACGCTCCTTTGCCGCTCGCTTACGGCACCGACTCGGTCGTGCTTATGGTGCGCGATCCCAGCCGGGCGCACGCGTATTGGGACATCAGTGTCGATCGTATTTGCCGTGCCGTCGAATCCCTCGGTGGAGGAAAGGCATTCCTGCGCCTCCTTGCGGTTCCGACCGGACTCCTGCTTGCTGACTATGAAGTCTCGGCCGAGCGTGGCGAGTATGCGGTCGCGCTTCCCGAGGCCGGCCGTTCCTATATGGCAGAGCTCGCGCTGCTCCACTATGGTCGCAAGGCTACCC
This sequence comes from uncultured Solirubrobacterales bacterium, assembly GCA_963811155.1. Taxonomy (GTDB): domain Bacteria; phylum Actinomycetota; class Thermoleophilia; order Solirubrobacterales; family Solirubrobacteraceae; genus Palsa-465. The sequence goes on along the minus strand of CAWEQQ010000024.1, from coordinate 154,236 downwards.
TCGCTGTGTCCGACGTAGTTCACGCGCCTCCGAGCGTACCCACTCCAACATCGGCGCCGGCATTCGTGAGTCGTGCTCAACAGCGTCACGCACTCGCACACGCCCTCACTCTTGGGCGCGTGAGCGACACGCCCCATCTATCACCGACACAGTGGACGGGAGCGTCCGGCACCATACGCTCGCCGATTTCCCTCCTTTCGGCTGGCTCAATGGGGTCCGAGGCACGGCTAGCTCGTCTCGACTCACAGTCTCGCCTGCCGTAGGCGGCTCAGAGGTTCGACGTGCCACGTCCGGGTCGGCGCATTCCGTCCGTCAGTCCGTGGACTTTCACTCCATGGGGCTGCGTTGCTGTGGCCATGCTTGCTCTTGCGGCAGCGGCACGTCGGTGAGCCCGACGGTGTCCGACTACGCCCAATCGGGACGACACGGCATCAGAGACGAAGCGCCCCGGTCAGCCTCCGACGATCGCGGGCATCTGGTGCTCTTCCTCCATGCCCACCTGCCCTACGTGCGGCACCCCGAAGAGGACAATGTTCTTGCCGAGGATTGGTTCTACGAAGCGGTAACTGAGACATATATCCCGCTCCTTGCTCTCGCCGAAGGCTGGCTGCGTGATGGCGTGCCAGCACGCCTCACGCTGTCGTTATCACCGCCTCTGTTAGAGATGTTGCGCGACGACTTGCTGGTCGACCGATACATTAATCGTCTGCACGTACTCCTCGAACTCGCCGAATCTGAGGTCCGCAGGACCAGGGACGACGAGCGGTTTCGCGTGCACCGCCGAGCTGAATCGCGCGAGACTCGTGGATGCTTTGGAACGCTTTGAGACCCATTATTCCAAGGATCTCGTCGCCGCGTTCAAGGTATTCCAGGATGCTGGAATGTTTGAGATCGTGACCTCGTGCGCCACCCATGCGTTCCTTCCGTGCTTCGATACCGGCTACAGGCGAGCGCAGATACGCCTTGGTGCCAAGTGCTATGAGTCACACTTCGATCGCAGGCCGGCTGGCATGTGGCTACCAGAATGTGGCTTCGTACCGGGAATTGATCGCCTCCTCGCCGATCAAGGGATCAGCTACTTTCTTCGTCGACTCTCACGCGCTCGAGCTTGCGGATCCGGTGCCGCTCTTTGGCACATACTCTCCGATCGTCTGCCCCAGCGGTGTGTTCGCATTCCCACGGGATCCCGAGGCTTCGGCGCAGGTCTGGAGCGCGGCTCGGGGCTACCCGGGTGACGCACGATATCGTGAGTTCTATCGCGACATTGGCCATGACCTCGATGCAGCCTCGATAGGACCGTTTATCCTGCCAGACGGAGGCAGACGGAATGTCGGTCTCAAGTACCACCGGGTGACCGGAAGCGATGTCGCCCTTCACGAGAAGCAGCCCCTATCACCGTGGTTTGGCGTTAGCGGCCGCGAATGAACATGCAGGTCACTTCGTGCGCGCCCGAACGGCCCGGATGGAACAGGTGCGCACTGTGACGATCGCCCTCCCGTCATCGTAGCGCCGTATGATGCCGAATTGTTTGGACATTGGTGGTTCGAAGGTCCCGAGTTCCTCGATCTCGTCGTGCGGAAGAGCGCCTGTGATCAGGACGTGCTATCGTTTATCAACGGCCACCGATGTGATGGACAGCGGGATGGACTTTCAGGTGGCCATGCCTGCGGCGAGTTCATGGGGGGCATATGGCTACAGCGACACGTGGCTGAACGGCGCCAATGACTGGATCTGGCCACATCTTGCATCGCGCGACAAGAGAAATGGCAAGGATCGCCCGGGAGCGCGCCGGAGCCGACGGTCTGGAGCGCCGTGCCCTCAATCAACTCGCGCGGGAGGTCGCTCTCGCTAGTTCGAGCGATTGGCCATTTATGATCACAATGGGCACGACGGCCGCCTACGGGGAGTCGCGTGTAGAAACGCACATCAACCGCTTCAATCGGTTGCTCGAAGACATTGAGAGCGGTACAATCGACGAGCCTTGGTTGACGAGGATCGAGGCCTGCGACAACATATTTCAAGACATGAACTACCGGGACCTCGGCCCCGAGTGAGAATCGACGTGGATCGGCGACCGGCGATCCGACGGGGCCAGTCGAGCAGGATGACCGGCGTGGTTCGTCGGGCGATTGTGCGCAAGATGACAGAGAGGATTGCAGATGGCGTTCCCCGGCAAGGCCATAGAGCTTTCCGAGCCGGTCCTCGAGTCGATCGAGCCCGGTCAGCTAGTCGCCTGCGATCCTCTGCGCATGTCAGGCAACGCTCGACCAGGCGATGCGGCCCCCACGAAAGGGCGCCCGCCCGCGCCAGGGCGTGATCGACTCCGCTCTCGGGTGGCGGAACGGGTGCCCCAGATCCAGGATGACTTTGTGCGTCAGATCCAGGATTGACTCTTGTGCGTCGAATCGCGCGCGCACCGCAACTCACAGCGACTCGCCGCGCGCGACAGACCACCCGTCGTAGGACGGCCGGGGAAGGCGATCTTCGAGCGCAGGGAACCGCCCACGGTGCGGCTGCTGACCGCGAGCCGCGTCCGACACGACCCAGGCGCCGTCGTGCACGCGCCACGGTCGCAGGCGCATGGCCGGCAACCGGAGACGAACGTGCGAAATGAGGTTCCGCAGTGTTCGTCGTGATGGTCGCTTCGGAGTGCGCCCCCGTCGCCCAGGCCGGCGGACTGGGGGAGGTCGTGTTCGGGCTTAGTCGCGAGCTGGAGCTGCGCGGCAACGCCGTCGAGATCATCCTGCCGAAGTACGACTGCATGCGCTATGACCGCATCTACGGCCTCACCGTGGCACACGACGATCTCTGGGTTCCTTGGTTCAACGGAGCGATTCACTGCACGATCTGGTTCGGATTCGTGGAGGGTCGGAAGTGCTTCTTCATCGAGCCGCATTCCCAGGATCGGTTCTTCGAGCGTGGGCATCTCTACGGTTCGTTGGATGACGTGCTTCGCTTTGCCTTCTTGTCCAAGGCCGCGTTGGAGTTCATGCTTACGTCCAACAAGCGGCCGGACATCATCCATTGCCATGACTGGCAGACAGCCCTGGTGCCCGTGCTTCTCTACGAGATCTACCAGCACGTCGGCATGACCGATCAGCGCGTTTGCTACACGATTCACAACTTCGGCCATCAGGGGGTCACCGGCGAGGCGGTGCTGTGGGCTACCGGCCTGACACGGCCGCAACACTTCTACGATTATGACCGCTTGCGAGATGAGTTCAACCGTGCCGCATTGAACCTGATGAAGGGCGGCATCGTGTACGCCAATTTCGTTACCACGGTCTCTCCCCAGCACGCTTGGGAAGCGCAGTACACCGACCAGGGTCAGGGCCTCGGCCACACCCTGCACGTCCATCGCGGCAAGTTCGGCGGCGTGCTCAACGGCGTCGACTACGACCTCTGGAACCCGGAGATCGACGGGTCGATCCCGGTGCAGTACTCCAGCGAGTCGTTCGACGGCAAGTACGCCAACAAGCACGCGCTGCGCCAGCGTTTCCTGCTGGCCGACAGCTTCAAGCCGATCGTGGCGTCGATCGGGCGGCTGGACCGCCAGAAGGGCGTCGACCTGATCCGTCATGCGCTCTTCTACGCGCTGTCCGATGGGGCGCAGTTCGTGTTGCTGGGAGCAGCCCCGATCCTGCGATCGGAGCAGAGTTCTGGCGGCTCAAGCACGAGCTCAACGACAACCCCGACTGCCATCTTGAGCTCGGCTTCAGCGTCGAGCTGGCGCACCTCATCTACGCGGGTGCCGACCTGCTGGTGATGCCTAGCGTGTTCGAGCCGTGCGGGCTGACGCAGCTGATCGCGCTCAAGTACGGCACGGTGCCGGTCGTGCGCGCGATCGGCGGGCTGGTCGACACGGTGTTCGACCGCGACTACTCGTGGGTCCAGGCCTCGGAGCGCAACGGTTATGTCTTTCACAACGCGGACGCGCCGGGGCTGGAGTCCGCGCTGAGCCGTGCGATCGGCCTCTGGTACTCCTATCCGGACGAGTTTCGCGAGCTCCAGCTCAACGGGATGCGGGCCGACTATTCGTGGGCGCGCCCGGCCCAGGACTACCTCAACATCTACGAACACATCCGGCACAAATGAGCAAGCAAAGGTATGGGTGACATGGATCAGCTTCCCGAGTACGTCGATGGGCTGCCGAACATCTCCGGTTCCGAGGGCCTGATCGACGAGGCGATAGGTAGCGCTGGTCAGGCGCCTGTGTTCTGGCGTGGCGGCACGGGCGATCCGTTCGCGGGCATCGACAGCGCGTGCGCGATCGCGCTGCACATGCACCAGCCGCTGATTCCCGCCGGCGGCGACGATCTCCGGTCGGCACGGCTGATCAGCAACCTGCAGTACATGCAGGAGCACCCCGACATCGGCGACAACCACAACGCGTCGGTGTTCCGCTGGTGCTACAAGCGGATGGGCGAGTTCATCCCGCAGCTGATCGGCGAGGGCCTGCAGCCGCGGGTGATGCTCGAGTACTCGGGTACGCTTGCTGCACGGCCTGCGACTGATGGGCGCCGACGACGTGCTCGACGCGCTGCGGACGATCACCTGCGATCCGCAGTATCGCTGGGCGGTGGAGTGGCTCGGCTGCCCGTGGGGACATGCCGTCGCTCCGTCGACGCCCGTGCAGGACTTTCGCCTGCACGTCCGGGCGTGGCAGCACCACTTCGCCGCGCTGTTCGGGCTCGAGGCGCTGGGCTCGCGTGCGCGGGTTCTCGCCCTCCGAGATGGCGCTGCCCAACCACCCGGACGTCGCCTACGACTTCGTGCGCACGCTGCTCGACTGCGGCTACCGCTGGGTGCTCGTGCAGGAGCACACCGTCGAGCAGCCGGATGGCTCCGGTGTGCGAGCGCAAGCACCTGCCCCACCGGCTGGCGTGCACGAACTCCAGCGGCGAGACGGCCAGTATCGTCGCCATCGTCAAGACGCAGGGCAGCGACACGAAGCTGGTCGCGCAGATGCAGCCCTACTACGAGGCGCAAGGCCCTTGGCCGCTGGGAGCTGGGCGGGCGCATGGTGCCCCCGCTCGTGACGTCAGATCGCCGACGGGGAGAACGGCGGCGTGATGATGAACGAGTTCCCGTCGAAGTACATGGAGGTCGTCCGCGAGTCCTCGGGGTCGGCCACCCCGTTGCTCAACGGGACCGAGTACCTCGAGCGCCTGTTCGCCAGCGGCGTCGAGCGACGGCGACCTGCCGTCGGCTGCAGCCGCTGTTTCAGCACCGCATCTGGGATCGCATGACCCCGGGCGACGGCCCGGACCGGCTCGCGCAGGTGATCGCCGACCTCGGCGCGGAGGACGGCCGCTTCCACATGGAGGGAGGCAGTTGGACGAACAACATCTCCTGGGTGCGCGGTTACGACGACGTCCTGATCCCGATGGAGCGCGCGAGCGCACAGTTCCACGAGCGCGTCCTTGCTCGCGATGTTCCCAGCTCCGACCCGGGCTACCGCAATGCGCTTTCCACCTTCTCTCCAGCGAGACCAGCTGCTATCGCTACTGGGGCGAGGGCGTGTGGACAGACTACGGCGCCGAGATCGCCCGCCGCGCGACGGAGACCGTTGCGCACGATCTGTGAGCCATAGCGCCAGTGGCGGACATCGGATTCGCGCTCGTTCTCAGCCTGCACCAGCCGCCCGGCAACCTCGAGCACCTGCTCGACGAGCAGGAACAGGAGGCACGGGAGATTCTCTGGGCGATCGACCGGATCCCGCGCTCGCTGTGGCGGTACGAGGATCTCGCGACGCGTCCACCTCTCGCTCTCCGGGAACCCTGCTCGAGACGCTCGCGAGCCCCGACTTCCAGCATCGCGTCTACGGCATCGTCGATTGCGGGTCGCTGTTGTGGTACCTGCAGAACACCGCGCGTGATCGAGCTTCTCGGCACCGGCTATTACCACCCCGTCCTGCCGCTGATCCGTCCGATCGACCGGGACGAGCACCTGGACCGATGGCGAACGATCGCCGGCCATCTCTTTGCGCGCGATCGCTTCCCCGGGTTCTGGCCGCCCGAGCTGGGCTTCTCCATGGACTTGGTTCCCACCCTGGCCGCCACCGCTACAGCTACGTGATCGTCGACAGCGAGCACGTCATCCGCGATCACGCCGATGGGCTGGGAGGAGCTGCGCTACCGTCCCCACTTGGCCAGGTTCGCAGGCGAGCAGATCGTCGTCGTCGTCCGCGACCGCGAGCTCTCCAGCGCGCAAGAGTCGGGCATGGACGCCGACTGGTTCATCTACGGAAGTCAAGGCGCGGACCCAGCACTGCGACTTCCCGCCACTCGTCACGACCGCGCACGAGCGGCGAGAACAGCGGGTGGTTTCGCGACACGACCCCGGCACAACTTCTGGAGCGGCTTCCATGCCGAGCTGATCGAAAGGGTCCGCGCCGGCGTGCGCCGGGCGGATCCGCCCGACGTTTATCTCCGACTACCTCGACCGGCACGGCACGCACGGCTAGGTAACGGTCGGGCCGGGAGCGTGGAACACCGTCTGGCACCACGGCACGGGCTTCGTTCAGTGGACCGGCTCCGTAGCCCAGCAGCAGGCGCTCACGCGCGCCGCGAGCTCAGCGAGGCGGTCGACGCCGCCCGCCCGTAACGCGATCGCGATCGGTGCCGCCGACCCCGACCTGTACCGCCACCTCGAGGACGCGCTCGCGCTGGTCCTGCGCGCCGAGACGAGCTGCAACTTCTTCTGGGGGGAGACCTGGGTACAACGGTGCCACGACGACCTCGACGACGCCACCCGGCACCTCGAGCAAGCCGAGACGCTCTTCCACTGACGATGACTGCACGCTACCCGCGCTGCGGGGCGAGGCAGTCGTGGTCGCCGTGACCTCGTCGTAGTAGTACTTCGTTCCCTTTGGTCAATGCGGTATCGAGGTACGTGGGAGCGAGACCTGCTCGTTGCCAGCCGTGGCGGTCGGGCCCGACGGCGCGCTCGGTACGGTCGCTGCGGTCAGCGGTGCAATGAAGGCGGCGATGCTGTTTGGAGATTGTCCGGGGGTGCCGAGCCCGGTCGGGCCGTCGTAGCCCACGCCGGCGGTGCACAGATAGAGGGGGGAACAGCTCCCGTCGCTACCGGAGGTTACGTCGTAGAGCGCACCGGGAGACGCGTAGGCGTACGAGGCCGGGGTGCCGGTGAAACCCGATGGTTTGCCTGCGAGCGCATAGAACGAGGCGATGATCGGCGCAGCCACACTCGTCCCTCCGTAGATGCCCCAGCCCGAATCCCCGTATGTGTCGTACACCCACACGCCGGTGTTGGGATCGCCGACGGCCGAGACATCGGCGACCGTCCGATTAGAGCAGCCCTTATCCGTCTGCCATGCCGGCTTGGGCTCATACGCGCTGCATCCTGCACCAGTACCGCTCCACGCCGTTTCTGAGCCGTCGCGGGTGCCAGTGTTGGTGAGCTGTGTGAGGCTCGTTCCGCCTACCGCGGTGACATCGGGGGAGGCCGCTGGGTACTCGACGCCGTAGCCGCTGTCGCCAACGCTCGCGACCACCGCCACGCCGGGGTGGTCGAAGTAGCGCAGATCGTCCAACGTTTCGGAGCTGTACTCGCTGGCGCCGTAGCTGTCGGAAACCACGCGCGCGCCAAGCGACACCGCCTCGTTCACCGCCGCGCCGAGGTTCGCGATCGAGTTGCTGCTGGCTTCCACCAGCAAGATCTGGCAGTCCGGGCAAACGGCGCTCACCACCTCGACATCGAGCGATATCTCGACCCCCCAACTGGAGTTCGACGTCGGATAGGAGGTCGTGCTACCAGTCTGGCTGACTCTCTCGAACACACATGACGTCGCCGCCGGCGAGATCACGCCCGTGCGGCACGTCGACAGCCCGAAGTACGAACGGTAATAGGACAGGTCGCTCATGACGTTGGGGTCGTTGTACGCAGCGACGATCGCCACCGTCTGCCCCGCGCCGCCTCCACCGGCCGCCGCAGCAGACGCGACGTTGTAGGCCGACTGCAGGTAGGAGGGGTCATACGCGCCGTTGTTGCCGAGCGTGCTCGACGGACGAGCACGCCGGCCCGGCCGCTTAGAACGAGCCCCGCTGTCGATCCGAATGTCGACGTTGCATTGCGCATAGCCGATCGGCACGGGGTAGGGGCATACGTTTGCGTCACTCTCGCCACTGCGCTCGCGTCGAATGTGGAAGCCAGGGTCTCGCGGGAGCTTGCCAGCGATCAGCGACGCGAGCGGCGCAGACGCTTGATCGGCGGTCGCGATCCCCAGCGAGGGACCGAGCAGCATCCCGACGGCGACCGCAAGGAGACCGATCGCGACCGCGCGACCCTGATGTCGCATCCCCTCACCACAACCAACGGACAATCTCATCCTCCACCCCCATAAGATCAGCGGCACTCGGTTGGTAAGCATATCGCCATCATTCGGCTCGCCCCAGACCACCACGACGAACCCGGCCGCGGCGACGGGCTCGATCGTCTCGGTCCCGGTGCGAACCGGCTGCGCGGCCGTGACCGCGCATCTGGTGGATCCGCCAGGCCATCGTCCGTGCACCTGGCCGCCTACCGAGGGGCTCGCCGACGTCGCCGGTCGCGCTCCAAGCCTGTCCTGGCCGCATTTCCGCTTCGCCAGGCAAAGCGGGAGCCGCGCACGCGGCGGGCCGCACTTCTGCTGGCCTGCTGGTCGTCCGTAGCGGGCGTCTCAGGGGTCGTCACCCAGACGCCCGCTCGTGGCGCGCAAGGCAGGAGTCCGACGCCTTCGTCCCTTTCACCGGTACGGCGCGCCGCGTACAGCTGTGCCGATGAGCACCAGCCCGGCCACGCGGTCGGGGTGGGCCAGGGCGAGATCGATCGCAGTTTGGCCACCCATCGAGCACGCGACGACGACGGCCTGCTCGAATCCGGAAGCGTCGGGAACCGCCAAAGCGGTCAGACGCGAGGCCAAACTCCGCGTCCTCGATTGCACCTGGCGATCTCTGGTTATCTTGAGGGCGTACTGCTCTATCGCCGCTACGCCCCCGGCAACCCCATGTGGTTCCTACTGACCCGGGCGGCACGGGTTTACGGATGGCACGGGCGTGTTTGTGGCGTAGGTTCGTACTATACGAACATACGTTCTGATTGGAGCATCGAAATGGCACCGACGGCAACTAAGAGCAGACCGGTCGCGAAGGCCCCGCCAGCCCATCGGCGCGGCGTCACTGCGTCTCGTCGTGCGACCGTCATCGACAGGACAACCGAGCTGCCCGAGGACGTGCTCAAGGCCGTCAAGACGGGCCGGCATGCCACAATGGAGGCAGTGCGCAAGGTCGTCGATTCGGTCGACCGAACGCTACCCCATCGCGGCGAGGGCCCGTCCAGGCGACAGGAGATCGTCGACTCCGCGATGGAGATGGCCGACCGGCTCGTCGACACGGAGCACGACTTTGTTCTCCGGCTCGTCGACACGCAGCACGACTTTATCCGCAAGGTCATTGACAGCACCACCAAGGCGCCGTCGCATCTGGTCAACGACTTGCGAGTTGTGTCGAACCGCCGACGCGTCAGCTCGCCGCTCAACACATCAAACGACGCCGCGTAGGTAGAGCGCACGTGTCACCGCTCTGGCGCGTCGAGCACGTCGCACGACGCGCTCGCCCGCGCGGGCGCTCTGATTGGCTGGCGGCGACAGGCGCTTTGAGGGGTAGGGTGGCGTGAAGGCGGTCACGCACTACACCTTGGGCGCGCTGGTGACGGCCGCCGTGGCGCCGGCGCCGTCACGCGGTCAATTCGACTGTCTTGGCGGCGTCGGGCGCGGCTGCGACGCTCCGGCCGGTTTGCCGATCGCATGGATGGCGTCAAGCACGTCTCTGATGCCGCCCGCAGTGTTCACGTCGAGCCGGTCAAGAATCGTCTCGGTGTCAGCGAACTCCTTCGCGGCGCGCGCGTCTGAAGCGACGGACTGCACCGTTTGCCCGACCATGATGATCGAAAGGAGCACGAGCTGCAGGAACGTCTGCGCGATCCACGCCACGATGACGATCACCTGCCCCGACGTGACCGCGGCGGGCAGGCTGATGAGCGCGATCGCCGCGAAGAGGTAAGCGCATGCCATCGTCCCGACGCTGCGGGTGATCACGAGCGCGAGCTTGGCGTTAAACCCCTCGATCTCATGGACCGCCTTCCTGATTTCGCCGGGATCGAAGCGCACGACACGCGGCAGTTGTTCTCGGACCTTGACGGGTGCATCCATGTGAAACCCTCCAATCGGGACGATCCGGCATCATCGCCACCCAGAGGCTACGTTGCAGGCCGTGCGATCCCGCCCCGCCATCCCGCTATGGCTCGCTGGGCGTTTCCCAGCCGGACGCGCAAAACTTGAAAGCTCACGCAGCGAGCGTGTCGCGGCACGGCGCGACAGGCCGCGGAGGCTCGGGCGGATGAAAATAGCCCCAAGCACCTGAAGCCGACCAAGCTTATTTTCCATAACCCGCTCGATAACATTATGTAAAGTTGGCTGCAAATAGGCAGATTGTGGCACGGTTCAGCTGCCCGAACCGACGGTTGCCTGCTGGCGGCTCAGGAGCTGCGGCGCTCGCTCCGGGTGGCTGCCCAGCCGGCGGAGCTGAGCCGCCAAAGCTGTTCCTGCAAGTCGCGACCGGCTGGCCTGATCAGCCCATTGCTGACTGCCTGCTGCCAAGCACGCGCAACCAGCTGTTCATCAATGCACAGCTCCCAAGCGGCCAGGCCGAGGCTTGCTCCGCCGCAATCATCGAACTCCGCGACGACCTCGAGCACCTGCTGCAGCGAAACTGGACCCAGCATCCGAAATGAGCCCGAGGTGCCGCCGAGCGCCATATGGGGAGTATCGGCGCCGGTACGCGGACGGAGCTCGTGTGCCTCCGTCCGCGCATAGGACACGATCTCAGACGTTGGCTGTCTCGCGCTCGGCGCAGTTCAGTACGCCAGCGCGGTTCTTGTGCGCACGCTCGTAGGCAACGACGTCGGTGTGCTGCTCGTCGCCCTCGCTGAGGACCGCTTCGATCTCGGCGACCGTGAGCTCGTCATAGCCGGGCCAGGGCTCCTCGTGGCGCAGTGCGGTGATGCGGCTCAAGACCGTAGTGCGTTTGTCGTGCTTGCGCTCGTAGGATTCGAGCTTGGCAAGCTCGATCTGCGAGAGCTCGGGCAGCTCGCTCACAATCTCCTCGGCGGTCAGCGAGTCATAGCGCGCGATCGCGAGATCCTCCTGAGAGGCGACAGCACCCTCTAGCTGCCCCTCGACCTGCGCGACGCCGGGGATCTTGCGCGCCTCGTCGGCGGTGCGCTTCGCGGACGTCTCCGTCTCGCGCGCCGTTTGCTTGACCTCGTGCGCGACCTCGCGCACGGCGTCCGCCGCGCCGGTCTTGGTGATCTCGTACGAGGGCTGACCCTCGATATCGGCGCCGACAACCGCGTCGGTGAGCTTCGGGATCTCGCGCATGATCCGCTCAAGCATCCGCTCCTCATCGGTGCGGATCGACCTCGCGAGCTGGGCTGTGCGCTCATCCCCGACCCTGGTCGCGAGGCGCTCCAAAGCGGTGTAGGTCGCGATCTGTAGCGCCTCGCTCGCGCACGCGTCCTTGGCGTTCTTTAGCACCTTCTCCTCACCACCCGATCCGCGCAACAGGTCAAACGGCGCCTTGCTCAGCGCAAGGCCCTGGCTGACCAGCGTCTCGGTGAAGCGGATCAATGCCTGCAGCGGGTTGCGGGCTCCGTCGAGCTCGCCCAGGCGCTGCTGGATCCGGCCGGCGTGCTCGCGCGTCTCATCGAGGTGCTTCTCCAACCCGTCGCGGTAGGAACCGCGCGGCGTGATCGCGATCTGGGAGCGCAGCTCGCTCACCAAGCCGACCCCGCTCGCGTGCGCTTCGCCCAGATACTGCACGACCTTCTGGTCTGACTTGCTCATCTAGCTGACCTCCATCGTCGGTTCGGGAGCGACATATCTCCCCGTTTTTGCTAATAGGCGCACCGACTCGATCACCCTCACAAGGCAACTACCCGCCTCCGACCCCAAGGTCACACCCGCTCAAGACCCCTACGCCGCTGTGTGCTCGACGTCACTCGAAGGCACGGCCTCCGGTTGTCCAAGAGCTGTCCCGATCACCCGCTACGAGCCCGAGAACCGCCTCGATGCCGCCGTCCGAGCGGCCGGGTTCGGGCTCGACGAGGTCAGAGCGGTCGTGATCTCGCACCACTGGTCTTTACAACTTCCGCTACTTTCTCGTCGCGGCGGGGTTTGTACAAGAAGGAGCGCACACAGCGGCCGGGCGGGGGCCGTCTGGGGCACCATCAATCATTCAACCCACAGGAATGGGGAAGCATGGAGTCAAAGCTGGATAAGAGAGGCGTCGGCGCACTGTCGGCGCCTTCTGGTCGTCGGCTCAGAGTCTTGAGAGGAACTCGAGCCGTAAGACTGCTTCTCGCGCTCAGCGCGGTTAGCGTGGTAGTCGCGGCGCCCGCGGTCGCGCAGGCGAAGACGGTGACGGTCTATACCGGGCCGCCGGCACACTTCCAAAAGCTTGTTCCCGCTTCGGCGCGGCTGTCGGCCAGCTTCCAGGCGAAGTACAACCCGGACGTGAACGCGTTCTTCCCGCAGAACGTGACGATCCACGTCGGGGATACGGTCAGCTTCATCAGAGGCACAATGCCGCACACGATCGACATCCCGCCGGTCGGCGGCCAGGACCTGCCGTTTCTGCAACCAGGCGCGACGGTCGCGGGCGTCAACGACGCGGCCGGCAAGCCGTTCTGGTTTAACGGCAAGGTACCGAGCCTCGGACTGAACCCGTCGCTGGTGCTCGCGAAGGCGCCCACTTCGGTCAGCTACAACGGAACCAAGCGCGTCGATTCGGGCTTCTTCTTGGGTAGCGGCTCGGCGCCAGCGTTCAACGTCAAGTTCACCAAGGCGGGCGTCTACAAGATCTCCTGCGACGTCCACTACCGGATGACCGGCACGGTCGTGGTGCTGCCGAAGTCAAAGCCCCTTCCTTCCGCCGCGCGGGCGAAGGCTGCGCTCACAGCGCAGGTGCTCGCTGATCTGAAAGCACTGAAGGCGGCGGCGAAGATCAAGCCGGCGGCGAACACGGTCAGCGTCGGCTCGGCGGGGCCTGGCGGCTCAGAGCTGTTCGCGATGTTCCCCGCGACGCTGAAGGTAAAGGTCGGGACGGTCGTGACCTTCTCGGTCTCGCCCGACACGCGCGAGGTCCACACCGTGACCTTCGGACCGACGACCGCCTACTTGACGACGCTCGTCAACGGGCTTCTGTCAAATCCGCTGCTAACCCAGCAGGACCTGTACCCGAGCGATAACCCGGCCCTCGGGCCGATCAAGCTGAGCCCAGCCTCGCACGGCAACGGCTTCGCAAACATCGGGGGCCTCGACCGTGACCCGACGTCGCCGTTGCCCGCGTCGGGGAAGATCATGTTCACGACACCCGGGACCTATCACTACATCTGCGTGATCCACCCGTTCATGAGCGGAACGATCATCGTCAGCAGCTGAGCATCACACAGGGTGAAGAATCACAAGACGGGCTGGCGGTCATCTGACCGCCAGCCCGTCTGATTCGCCGTCCCCGCGGATCGCGGACATCACAGACACCCGCTTGTGCAAGCCGAGCACAGGGGAGAATGCTCTCGCCTACCTCGGACAGGAGTACGCGTGCAAGAACTGAGCTTGGGTGTCGTCGGGACGTCGCGCAAGCCGGACGAGCGCCGGCTGCCGATCCACCCCGGCCACCTGGGACGGATCGGCGTCGACTTGCGGCACCGGATGTTCTTCGAGCGTGATTACGCGCGCAGCTTCGGCGTCTCCGACGAGCGGCTCGCAGGAGAGGTTGGCGGACTGCGCTCGCGTGAGCAGCTCATGGAGGAGTGCGATGTGGTCCTACTCCCGAAGCCCGTGGCGGAGGACCTGAAGGACATGCGTCCCGGACAGGTTCTGTGGGGATGGCCGCATTGCGTCCAGAATGAGGCCCTCACGCAGGTCGCGATCGACCGACGGCTGACGCTGATTGCCTGGGAGGCCATGAATCACTGGACCGACGAGGGCAGCTTCAGCCTTCACGTCTTCCACAAGAACAACGAGCTCGCGGGCTACTGTTCGGTCATCCACGCGTTGCAGCTGATCGGCACGACTGGCGCGTATGGCCGGCGTCTTCGGGCTGCGGTGATCAGCTTCGGCGCCACCGCTCGCGGTGCTGTGACCGCGCTCTTCGCGCTTGGGGTGCACGACGTTACCGTGCTGACACATCGCAGCGTCGCGGCGGTCGCGGCCCCGATTGCGCCCGCGCGGCTGGTCCATTACGAGCGTGATCCCGAACACCCTCACCGCGCTGTGGCGCTTAACAGGACCCCCGAAAGCAGATCGGTCGCGGAGTTACTCGCCGAGCACGACATCATTGTGAACTGCATCCTGCAGGAAACAGACGAGCCGCTCATGTTCGTGACGCGCGACGAGCTCGAGCTCTTTACACCGGGCAGCCTGTTCATCGATGTCTCCTGCGACGAGGGCATGGGCTTCGAGTGGGCGCTGCCGACAGCGTTCGCTGATCCGATGTTCATCGTGGCAGGTGGCGTGCGCTATTACGCCGTTGACCACAGCCCGTCGTACCTGTGGAACTCGGCGACATGGGAGATCAGCGAAGCGCTGATCCCTTTCCTCGCAACCGTCATGTCCGGCGACGACGCTTGGGATGGGGACCACACGATCCGCAAGGCGATCGAGATCCGTAGGGGCGTCGTTCGGAACGCCAAGATCCTGTCCTTTCAGTCGCGCTCGTCATCGTTCCCCCACCGAAAGCAGTGACGTGTCCGCCTCGGCGTCTGCGGCCAAGTCGGTCGGCGAGGAGGCTGAACCCGCGAAGCCCGCTCGCATTCGAAACGTCTTCGCTGACGCTCTCGGTCTACATCTCGTGGGAACAGGCTGATCGTCAGCGCGAGTCGTTCCCGTCAGCCAGGATCGAGCTTCTCGAGGGGCTCGGACATTGGCCCTTCCTCGAGGATCCCGCTCGCGTGGCCGAGCATGTGATCCCGTTCCTGCGCAAGCAGGTGCGCGCTACGAAGCCGAACTAGCTTCGGCGGGCCGAGCCCGGAAGAGCACGCAGCGCAGTACAGTAAAGTTGAAGCAACTCCCTTTACGGTTGTCAGAGTCGCTCCCCGTAAACACCTACGAAGAACGTAAGGCCTGTCGCTGAGCGGACTTGAGGGCGGTTTTGCGGGTAAGTACTCGCGATCCCGCGGTGCGCTACGGAGTGGTTGCGGGACCGCCGCGACGATCGATTGTGTACGACTCGCGCGATTTCGAGTGGCCTGGGTCATTGGTTCTCCACGAATGGAAGCCGGAGCTGTGCATCGAACATGTCCGCCGTCCCCCCGTTCAGTAATCCTTCGCGCCCGCGTGCGTGGGCGTATAGAGAGGCGCGGTCGTTGGGTGCCGATGGCCGCTTGGATGGGGGCACTGCTGCTTGTTTACGCGGGCTGGCAGCTGTTCCGCTGGCCGCCGGGGCACCGCGAGCTGATCGGTGATGTGTTCTTCTATCCGGTGGACCTGGCAGCGATCGCGGCGGCGGTGGCTGCTTCGCGACGCTGCGTTGATCGGCCGCGGGTGCGGTCGGCTTGGCGTTTGCTGGCGCTCGCGTTAGGGTGTTACCTGGCTGGCGACGTTACCTGGACGGTCTACGAGTTTGCGGGTAGCAAGCCGTATCCGTCGGTTGCCGATGCGTTCTATCTGTTGTTCTATGCGTTGATGCTGTGGGGACTGCTGCGCTTTCCGGCGGCCCGCCTGAGCCTCTCCGAACGCTTGAGGTTGGGTTTGGATTTGGCGGCGGTCGCGATTGGCGGCTCGGCGGTCGTGCTGTACGTCGTGCTGGGGCCGACTGTCCTGCAGGGTGGGGGTGACGCGTTGCAAACCGGCATCGCAGTCGCGTATCCGGTGGGCGACATGGTGCTGATCGTCGGTCTTGGCTCGGTGCTGCTGCGCTCGCCCGCGGCCTCGAGCGCCCGAGCGCTCCAGCTGATGGCCGCGGGGCTGCTGTTGTACGTCGTCGCGGACCTCATCTACGGTTACATCACGCTGTACTCGGCCTACCACGGGGGAGATCCGGTCGATTCCCTGTGGATGATCGCGATCGCGCTGTTCGCGATCGCGGGAGCGGCCCAGGCCTTCCCGGAGCCGGCTACCGGCCTCGAGACCCAGCCTCGGCGACCGCACGCCAGTTGGGCGCCGATCATCGCGGTCGCCGTCGGCTTCGGAGTGCTGCTGGTTGTCCACGGCCACGACCCCTTGCTGCCAAACGTGAGCGTGGTGATCGCGGCGATCCTGCTTGCCGGGATCGTCTCGCTCCGCCAGTTCCTCGCTCAGCGAGATCTCGTGCGCACACAGGGACGACTCAGCTACCAGTCGCTGCACGATGCGCTGACCGGTTTGCCGAACCGAGCGCTTGTAATCGATCGGGCCGAGCAGATGCTGGCGCGGGCTCGCCGCAGCCGCACGCCGGTCGCCGCGCTCTACGTTGACATCGACGCGTTCAAGCACGTCAACGACCGGTTCGGTCACGCTACGGGCGACGAGCTGCTGCGCGTCGTCGCCGCGCGCTTGGCGGACGTCGTGCGCGATGCCGACACGGTGGGGCGACTCGGTGGGGATGAGTTCGTGGTGTTGCTCGAGAACTTCACGCTCGACGCGGGGCCCGAGCTCGTCGCCGAGCGGATTTGCCAGGTTCTCGGCCAACCAATCGACGCGCCTGGAGCCGAAGGACCGACGTTCTCCGTGACCGTGAGCATCGGCATCGCGTCCGGGCAGCGGGAATCGGCCGATGAGCTGCTCCGCGACGCCGACCTCGCGCTATACGAGGCCAAGCGCGCCGGGAAGAACCGATGGGTCGTGTTCGCGTCCAGCATGCAGACCATGACCCAAGACCGCATCGAGCTCGAGATGGACCTCCGGGAGGCGCTCGACGCTGACCAGTTCTTTTTGCTCTACCAGCCCTTGGTCGACTTGCGGAGCGAGACGATCACCGGAATCGAGGCGCTTCTGCGCTGGCGCCATCCAGTACGGGGCGTCATCCCCCCGGACCTATTCATCGCAATCGCAGAAGAGAACGATCTGATCGTGCCGATCGGACGCTGGGTGCTGCTGACCGCGTGCCGGCAGGCGGCAGCGTGGCATCGCCGCGGACGCACCCTGGGCATCTCGATCAACGTCTCCGCCCGTCAGCTCGACCAGCGCGAGCTCGTCCAGAACGTCGCCGACGCCCTCGCGGTCAACGACCTCAACCCGGCGGCGCTGACGCTCGAGATCACCGAGACGACACTGATGCGCGACGCCAAGGCCGCAGGCGGCAGGCTGCGCGCGCTCAAAGCGCTCGGCGTGCGGATCGCAATCGACGATTTCGGCACCGGCTACAGCTCACTTGCATATCTGCACCAATTCCCCGTCGACGCGCTGAAGATCGACCGATCGTTCATCTCCGGCGCCTCCAGCGAGTCCACGGCGCTGGTCCACACGCTCGTGCAGCTCGGCAAGACACTCGGCCTCGAGACGGTCGGCGAAGGCATCGAAGACCCAGCCCAACTACGACACCTGCAGCACGAGGAATGCGACACAGGACAGGGATACCTATTCGCCCGCCCGCTCGAGCCCGACGCGCTCGAGGAGCTGCTCGGGTCCAAGTCGCCCACTTACACGACCCTGAATACCGGCCGGGCGGTCAACTCGGGTGGCGCTTCGTCATCTCCGATCAGACACGATCGCTGACGCCCGACACGGACGAGACCGCGAGCGAACTGACCTGCTGCCCGCGCAAGGGGAGGGCGCTACGCGGCGGCGCCCGGATGCGGGTTGTTTCGGGGTTGATCGCGTCCGTTATCAGATCGCTGGCTCGTTGCGGCTCGGCTGGACCACCCCCTCACGCGCACATCGTCGCTCGAGTACGTTATGTGCGTGAGCGCCTTTGGGGGGATGCCGATGATGCCGCCGGGCGGTCTCTCGGGCGTGCGCCGGTTGCAGCCGCCCGGCGTCCCGGCAGGCTCGATCGCGGCTCCGGGAGTCGACGTGCTTGCGAGGGCGAGGGCCGCGGCGGGCGCTGGCAGGTGGCTCGACGTGCTTGGGGCGACCGAGCACGTGAGCCCGGCGGTGTCCGACCCGGCAGTGCTGATCGACGCGACGCTCCTGCGTGCCACCGCCCTCGCGCAGCTCGGACGCGCCG
Organism: uncultured Solirubrobacterales bacterium; assembly: GCA_963811155.1. GTDB lineage: Bacteria > Actinomycetota > Thermoleophilia > Solirubrobacterales > Solirubrobacteraceae > Palsa-465. The sequence continues at coordinate 136,033 of CAWEQQ010000024.1, read as the reverse complement.
GCGAGGCGCTCTCGCTGCTGCAGTCGGCGCGGCAGCGAGAGGCGATCGGCGGGCGGCCAGCCGGCGCGGCGGCGCTCGCGCTCGGCGAGGCTGAGCTGCGGTTCGCGTTGGGCCAGCCGCAGCAGGTGATCGCGCTGCTGACCGAGGGATCGTCGTCGAAGGTCCAGGTCATACTGTGATACGTGATACTGTGATACTGTGAAGAACGTTACGGTGTCCGTTGAGGACGAGGTCTACCGAGCGGCGCGGATCCGGGCAGCCGAGCGAGGTACCTCCTTGAGTGGGCTCGTTGCCGACTACCTTCGCTCGCTGGCGGCCGACGAGGCCGAGTTCACCAGGCTCGAGGCGCAGCAACGTGACGTGGCCGAGCAGATTGGCCGGTTCCGGGCTGGCGACCGGCTCGGCCGCGACGAGCTGCACAGACGTGCGATTCGTTGACACCAACGTTCTGCTGTACGCGATCTCGCGCGACGACCAGGAGCAGGCCAAGCGCGAACGAGCAAACGTGGTCCTGAGCGATCGCGATCTGGCCCTGTCAGTGCAGGTATTGCAGGAGTTCTACGTTCAATCGACACGGGCAAGCCGTACAGATCCGATCACGCACGAGCAGGCGGTGAAGCTCGTCGAGTCGTTTCTGCGTTTCCGCGCACAGGACATCACGGCCCCGTTGCTGCGGGCCGCGCTCGCGACGCGCGATCGCTTCGGCGTCTCGTATTGGGACGCGGCGATCATCGAAGCCGCCCGCACACTCAAGTGCGACGTCGTCCTGTCAGAGGATCTCAACGACCGGCAGGATTACGCAGGCGTGCGGATCGAGAATCCGTTCACTGGCCTGTGAACTATAAAGGGCCCGTTCAAGAATTATTGGCGGTTTTGACGGCGTCTGGACGCGCCTGGCGCCACCGGCTCGTCCTCAAATACTCCCGGTATGATCGGGCCGAGCCGGCGGCGCCAGACACGTCCACCCACTCGTCAAATCCCGCCACTAATTCTTGAACGGGCCCTAAATATCGGCGCCGGCCGGCACGAGCCCGTTCTCGATCGCGAACACGGCCGCGCCCGCGCGCGTGCGCAGGTTGATCTTGTGGTAGACGCTGGCGAGGTGATGCTGCACCGTCCGCGGCGAGAGCACCAGCGTCTCGGCGATCTCGCGGTTGGAGAGCCCGCGCGCCAGAACCCGCAGGACCTCGACTTCGCGGTCGGTGAGGTCGTTGGGCCACGCGGCGCGCCGGCGCGGGAGGCCGGCGGCCTCGACAACGGCGCCGGCGGCTTCGGCGTCGAGCCTGCCGGCGACGACCTCGTCGTGCAGCTCGCGCGCCGCGTCCGCGAGCGTGTGTGCCTCCCGGTGCGGCCGCGGCTCGGTGATCGCCGCGAACACGTCCGCCGCTGCGAGCAGGCGGGCGCCACTGGAAAGCTCGATCCCGCGCGCGCCGCGGTGATAGCCGCTGCCATCGAGCCGCTCGTGGTGCGCGGCCGCGAGCGGCGCGACCCGTGCAAGCGCCGGACAGCGCGAGAGAATCCGCTCGGTCCAATATGAATGCAGCCGCACGCGCTCCCACTCGACCGGGCCGAGCGGTCCGGGGCGGTCCCAGACCGAGCTGGATACGCCCGCGCGACCGAGATCGAGCAGCAGCGCGCTCGTCCGCACGGTCGCGCGCGCCTCGTCGCCGTAGCCGCTGAGCTCGGCGGCGCGGTCGGCGAGCTCGGCCACATGCGTCGAATGGCCGAGCAGGTAGCGACCCTTCAGGTCGGCAAAGGTGGCGAACGCCTGGCAGACGCGGTCGAGGTCGCTCGGCGCGGACGCTGATTCTCGGCGGCGACTCGGCCTGGAGCACGGCGGCGAGCATGTCGGGCTCGTCGAGCGCGCCAAGGATCCACTCGATGTGCTCGGCGAACGCCGCGCAGATGTCAGGATCGAGATGGCCGCCCGCCCGCCTGGCGACCTCGCGCGCGGCCGCCGCCGCGCCGCCCTCGTAGTGTGTGACGACGGCCTGCTCGGCAACGTGCACGACCCGTGCGGCGAGCGTCAGCTGGTCGCCGCCGTGACCCGTGGGGAAGCCCTTGCCGTCGTAGCGCTCATAGACCTCGTCGAGCGCCGCGATCGCACCGTCGGGCAGTCCGAGCCGGGTGCCGAGCGCGGCGCTAACCTCGCAGCTGCCGCCGGCCAGCTCGACGCCGTGAGCCGGGACCTCGGTCGCGAAGCGGTCGACGAGCTGCCCGGCGCGCGCGGTCCCAGCCCACCCACTGAAGCGCGCTCTCTGCGCGGAGAGCATGTCCGGGTCGGCGACGTCGAACACCTTGAGCTCGCGCTGAAGTGCGACGTCGTCATCGAACATCTCGGCGAACACCGAAGAGTGCGCGGTGCACCCGAGCGAACGCAGGAGCGCAGCGAAGTACGCGGCGGAGCGGTCCGCGGGAGCCAGGTCGAGCATGTCCGCGAGCCGCGCCGCGATGGCGCACGTGCGAAGCCCCTTCTCGAACGGGACCCCGGCACCCAGGTCCGTTGTCAGCGACAGCGCCCCGAGCAGTTCGACAAGCCGAAACAGATGCTCCAAGCGGCCGATGCTAACGGTTTGCTAACAGTCAGAGCTCGACGTGGTGCTGTGGGCGATCACCGCCCGGGTGTGACGGGCGACATCCGGGTCGGCGCCCACAAGCGCCGCTTCGAGCGCCTGATCGACTCTCTTCAGGCGCTTGCAGCGCGTGTGCGCGCAGCTCGCGCCCTCCGGCCGTCGCGATGAAGCCGCGCATCATCGCTTCGTAGCGATCGAAGCTGGCGAAGCTGGTCGCAATCGCATCCGACAGTTGCTCGGCCGTCAGCGGGTCGGGGACGTCGATGACGGTCTCGCGAACCCGGGCGGCGAGCCCGTCGAACAGCGCCTCGCGGGTCGGGAAATGCCGGTAGACTGCGCTCGGAGGCGCCGGCGCGCTGCGCGACACGGGCGACCGAGAGATCCTCGATGCCCCCGGTCGCGAGCTGCGCGCCGACAGCACGCACGATCATCTCGCGCGTCCCGGTCGCGCAGGGCGCTGCGGTACCGGCGCGTTGACACGCGCTGCTGCTCGGAGGAAGTCATTGGCGGCGGCAAGTTTGATATGACTTCAGAGAGTCTGCAGCCTGGCTTCGGGGGCGGCGGCGCCGGGGAGTCGCGGGCGGCGGCGCGGGCGGGCGGCGGGCGGCGGGGCTCGATTTAGGCAATTCGGCCGATGCGAGCGCTCGCGCTGCCGCTGCATCCTGCCCGCAGCAAGTTCACAGCTGCAAATTGGGGAAGGAGAATCGATGTCGGCAACCAGTCAGCCAGTAGCCAGATCCGAGCTGGACCTCGACCCGCTGCGCGCGCAGGTCACGGGCGAGGTGATCGCGCCGGGTAGGGACATCGCGCTCGCCGCCGTCGACGCGCCATGGCTGTACTTCTGCCTATCAATGTGGATGGACCCGGCCGAGGACCAGCGCAGCATCGAGTGGTCGCGAGGGCTCGCGGCGGCGATGGCGCCGTACGGTGTCGGGACCGCGTTTGCGAACTTCGTCGCGCACGATGAGAACGGCCGCTTGCGCGCGTCCTGCGGTGAGCATGAGTACGCGCGGCTGGTCGAGCTCAAGCCGCGCTTCGACCCTGACAACCTGTTCCGGCTGAACCAGAACATTTCGGTGGAATAGAGGCGACGATGACGCGACTCATTCGCACCCTCGCACTCGCCGGGCTGCTCCTCGGTGCGGTGGCGGCAAGCGCCGTCGCCGCCGTCGGGCTAGGCGAAGCGACGAAGTTCACCGCTCAGTTCAGTACGAAGCACACCGGTGCTTCGACCGGGCTCGTGCTGCTCACAAAGGGCGATCCACCTGGGCCTGGGATCACCGAAGCGCCGTTCGTTCGCCAAACCGTGAGCCTCCCGCAGGGAACCACCGTCCGCTTGAGCGCCTTCCCGCAGTGCAACGCGAGTGACACTGCGCTTGCTGCGGAGGGCGCCGAGGGCGCCTGCCCGGCCCGTAGCCGGATCGGGACGGGCTCGGCCGATGGCGTCTACTCGGGGCTTCCTGTGCGTTTCGACATCGGCATCTACGCCGTGCGCGGGCACCTCGTGTTCGCCGCCGAGCAGAACGGCAAGCCCCTCAAGCAGTACTTCGTCGGCGTCGCCCACGGTGCGAGCTTGGTGCTGACCGTCCCGACGCTCGACGGGAGGATCATCCCGACGGGTTTCAGCGCCCGGATCGGCGGGGGCTCGGCGAGCGCAGGTCTGGCTGCGGACGCCGCCGTGCTGCCCCGAGTCGCATCAGTGGACCATCACCGGTCAGTTCCAGGGCGTCAGTGCGGTCGGTCCGGGAGCCCATCCAGTCACCGCCGCGCAGTCGATCGTCGAGCACATCGCCTGCAACCGATGAGGCGGTCCGGCGCACAGATCAAGCCACACCGCGCATTCGACCCGCGTCTCGTGGGGACGCTCGAATGCGCGGTGTGGGTCGCCTACTACCGGCGCGAGTGGCTCAGGTTCCTGCGCGGGGCGCTGTCGCTGACCAGATACACGTTCGGCTTGCCGTGGCCCGCGACCGTCTATGGCGCATGGCTCGTGTTGCGCGCCAACCAGCTGTGGGCGCCGTTCCCCGACAACGATCCGGACGGCGCGCGGCGGGCGATGGAGCGCTTCTACGCTCTCGTGAAGCGGCGCCACGGCGAGCGCTTCGACCCGGCCGAGGCTGCGCGGCTCGAGGTGGAGTGGTGGCGCGTTCACCGCGAGCACCAGCACACCGACGTGACGGCCACTCCTAACAACCCCACCGACCAAGACGCGGTCATACACGCCGACGAGCGCCCCCTCGTGGAGGCGCTCGCCGCGCTGTACTCTTACGCCTATCAGGTGCCCGCCGCCAACGTCCGCGTGGCTGCCGAGCAGCGCGCCCTGGCAATGCGCTACTCAGACCGGTGGGTGCGCGAGGGCTGCAAGCAAGACAGCCCGCTGATCGACCTCGAGCGGGCGGCGCTCGTCCGCTCGTACGCCGGGCTACTGGCGGGCGTGCACCGATGAGGACCCGAAGGCGCCTCGAAGCCCGCCCTAGGCTAGTGGTGCATCCGGTAAGTTCATTGATGGGCTGGCGAGCGAAAATCAAGACTGGCGAGGACGCAGGACCGAAGGTGTAGTGGGGCTACATTGAGGTCCGAGGACGCCGCCAGGCGAAGATTTGCAGCCGCCAGACCGCAACGAACTTGCAGGATGGACCACTAGTAGAGGCGCGGCCTGACCGACCCCGGTCGCCGGCGAAAGCGTGCTGCCGCCGCTATCGCCGGGCGTAAGGGCCCGTAAGGTCCGTGTGAGCGCCCCGTCGGGCGGCCGCGACTTTGGAGCAGCGCGACGTGTTGTGGTGGGAAAGCCCACCCGGGCCCCCAACCACAGGAGGTAATCCCCTTGCGACTTCATTCGCTCCTGCGGCGCCGGCCGTCGCCGGCGATCGCCATGTCCTCGGTTGCCTTGTTCATGTCGCTCGGCGGCGTCGGCTATGCCGCCACGCAGATCGCCAATGGCAGCGTCGGCACTGCCCAGCTGGCCAATGGCGCGGTCACGAACAGCAAGATCCGCGCCAACGCCGTCTCGTACGAAAAGATCGCCCAGGGCACGGTGGGGATCCGCCGGATCAACACCGGCCAGGTCCAGGTCCGCGTCGGCGGGACGTGCCCGGCGCGCAGCGCGATCGGCACGGTCGACTCTCTTGGTAAGGTCACGTGCAACGCGGCGCTTCCGTTCGAGTTTGGGACCACGAATAACACGGCGTCGGTCCCGACGACGGCTACGTCGCCGACCAGCGTAACCAGTGTCTCGCTTCCCAGCGGCGCGTCGTACCTGGCGCTTGCAAACCCGACCGCGACCGTCACCAGCACTAGCACCATTCAGCGTGTGAGTGTCACCTGCACGTTGACGGTTGGTTCCAACACCGCGACCCGTGTCGCCACGATCGATACCACCGGGCCTTCGGGCGATACGAGCAGCGCTTCGATCCCGCTGCAGGCGACGGGGCCGTCGGGTACGGCCGGCGTCAGCTGTAAGAGCTCGGTATCGGGCACCGGGACTGCGCCGGCGGTGAGCGTCACTTCGGCGATCAACGCGATCCAGACCGCCGGCAACAGCTGAGTCTGGGGGGGTCACCGGGCCGCAGGTGTGCCTGCGCTTCAGGGGCGCGGGGACGCGGCGCGCCCACACTGTGCGATCCGGGCGACCATGGACGGTCCGCCCCGGATCGCTGGTAGTGTCACCAGCGCCGGGCGATTTGCGCTGTATAGGGGTCAGCCGAAGCCGCTTCTCCGGCCCGACTTCGCGTCGAGGTTTCACGGCCGCGACGCGGGCCCGCCAACCCTACGAGAGGAGTTGCCGATGACCGAGAAGAAGCCCGCCACGCCCGCCGCCAGCACGCCGACTAGCTCGCGTGAGCCGAGCATGAGGCGCCGCCAGCCCGATCAGGGCGAGATCGCCCCGCGCGCGTACTTCATCGACCTCGAAGGGGGCTCATCGACCTCGAAGGGGGCGGCGGCGATCAGCTCGGAAACTGGCCGCGCGCAGAGCGCGAACTCATGACGGCCTGGGACCGCAGGGCTTGACGACGACGAGCTCGCACGACAACGTCTGACTCGCGAGAGCAAACTGCGCGAGCGAGTGCGGTCATACAAGCAACTGCTGCGGCTGCTGTGGGAGTTCGAGGGCGTGCGTGGTGTGCGTTGGCCGGCCGCAGCCCTGGGCATGTTCGTGGCTGTGTGGTCGCTGCCGATCGGGGGACTCGTCGCCAGCTCCTATCTTGTTGAGGGCGGTCATCAGTTCTACCTTGTCCTGGTGGTTGCGTTGGTCACCGTCGCCGTCGCGATGGTCTCGGCGGAGTACAGCCAACGGCATCCGTGGCGCACGATGCTTGAGCGCCGAGCCTCGGCCTACTTGGAGTGGACCGAAACCCTGCCATACGCATACGTGCGTGTCCGGCAGGCTGACTGGGAGCGCGCGACGCGGGCATTGCGGCGCACGCATCTCAGCACCGCTCGCGAAAGAGTCCTCCTCAGCCCGCCAGCGGATGCGCCGCATCTCGATTGGGACATATTCGTCTTCCGTCCCGCGCCCTGCGACGGGCCGGGCGTCGCAAGTGTTGAGGACGCGGCCGTCGAAGCGTTCGAGCATGCAGGGATCGAGGCGCGCGTCAACACAAGGAGCGTCCGCGCCCGCTCGTCGAGAGACTGAGAGCAGCCCAGCACTCCGGGCACCACTCCTCACGCCACGCGCGCCGACCACTCACGAGCGCCCGCCCGAACTGCGCTTGAGGGAACGACCGAGGGAACGACGGGGCCTAGGTTGGCCTGCGTTGACCCATCGACGCCGCTCGGCTTCGCGGCCTGCTAGCGGCCCAAAAACCTGGCGATAGCAGGAAAACCCTCTTACGACGCGGCGAAGGAATCGAACCTTCCAAGCCGGGGGCTGCCCGGCCCTGCCAGTTTTGAAGACTGGATGAGCCACCAGGCCCGTGCCGCGCCACACCTGAGATTACGGGGACAGCGGAGGCCATTGCCCGGACTTTCCAGCGGCATGCGCCGCGCGGGGCGTTGCTCGCGGCTTTCGCTTGAACAGGCCTGAAGCATGCGTCCGGGGCGTTGTGGCAACAATTCGGACGCGGGCCGGGCAGTCAGGCGCCGTGAGGCGCTTTCAATCCGTGCTCGAACGCCTCCTTGACGCCTGCGTCGACCGCGTTTAGGCGGCACAGGGCGAGCGCCTCGGCTGAGGAGAACCGCCCGGCCGGTGCGGAGGCAGGACCGTGGTGGCACAGGACACAGTGCAGGAGCTCGAGCCGCCGATCGTCGTCGAGCCCGCCGCTGCGTTCCGAGAGGATCCGCTCGCCGATCACCAGATGGCCGAGCAGCCGCCCCTCGTCGGTCAACCCGATCTCCGCGCCGTAGGTGAATTCGCGCGTGCGTCCCAGATCGTGGACGACCGCCGCCGTCAGCAGCAGGTCGGAGTTCAGCCGCGGGTGAAGCTGGCACAGATCGTGCGCGAGCGTCGTGACGGCGACCGTGTGCTCGAGCAGGCCGCCGAGGTAGGCGTGATGGCCCGAGCGGGTGCACGGCGCCCGGCGCCACGCGGCGCGCAGCGCCCGGTCTGCGAGCAGCTCGTCGAGCAACGCCCGGTAGCGCCGGTCGTAGACCTCAGACACGAGGTGCTCCAGGAAGCCGTCGAGCTCGTCGAGGTCGCGGTAGGCGCTCGGCAGGAACTGCGAGAGCTCGGCATCATCGACCGCCACCCGGCCGATGTCCACAAGCTCCAGGACCAGCTCGTCGCGGAAGCGCTCGACCCGCCCGGACACTCGTACGAGCTCGCCGCGCTTGAACCGGCCGGCGAGTGCGTCCGCATTCGCGAACGCGCGGGCGGGCACCGTGCCGGTGCGGTCGCGCAGCTCGAGCGCCAGGTATGGTGACCCCGAGCGGGTCGTCAGGCGATCCTTGCGCGTGCAAGCAAACACCCCTCGGACGTCCTGGCCGGTGCGCATCGCGCTGATTGCCACCATGGTCGCTTCGGCCGAGTGCACGTCCCCATGATGTACGGTGGTCCGGATGCAGCCACTGCAATGGGAATACCGGCCGGATGGACTTAGGGCTCCGGCGCTGATCTGCGCGTTCAAGGGCTGGAACGACGCCGCCGACGCGGCCTCCAGCGCGCTGACGTTCGTCGGCGCGGCGCTGGGCGGCCAGCGGTTCGCGACGATCGACCCGGAGGACTTCTACGACTTCCAGGCCACGCGGCCTCGGATCACGTTGAGCGACGGAGTCACGCGCAAGATCGTGTGGCCTGCCGTCGAGCTCTACGAGGCGCGCGTGCCGCGCGCACCGCGAGATCTGATCCTGCTGTCGGGTACCGAGCCGTCGTTTCGCTGGCGCACGTTCAGCCGCGTGATCGTCGAGCTGACGGAGGCGCTGGGCGCGCAACTGGTGGTGACCTTGGGTGCGCTGCTGGCCGACGTGCCGCACACGCGTCCGATCTCGGTCACGGGGCTGGCCTCCGACCCGGTGCTGATAGCGCGGCTCGGGCTGACCCAATCCTCGTACGAGGGGCCCACCGGGATCGTCGGCGTGTTGCACGGCGCCTTTCAGGCGGCGGGCGTACCGTCCGCGAGCCTCTGGGCCGCGGTTCCGCACTACATCGCGGCGACGCCGAATCCGAAGGCCGCGCTGGCGCTCGTGCGAAAGCTCGAGGGGTTGGTGGGCGTCGCGGTCGACGCTTCGGAGCTCGAGTCGGCCGCGACGGACTACGAGCGGCAGGTCAACCTCGCGGTGCAGAGCGACCCCGACGTGCAGGCGTTCGTCGAGCGGCTCGAGCAGGCGTCCGAGCGCGAGCAGAGCTTCGACACCGGCTCGCTTCCGTCCGGGGAGATGATCGCCCGCGACCTGCAGCGGTTCCTGCGCCAGCGCGGCGGCGAGAGTCCCGGATCCTCCGGCGAGATGGCCGGCGGTCCCGGCGGCTAAGGGCCCGTTCAAGAACGGGCCCTAAGGGCTCCCGCCGAGCGACCCGGCGGCACGACAGCGCCGGCTCACCGCTCGGCCGCGGGGCATACAAGGCGGTAGTCGCACATCGAGCAGGCGCTGATCGACGGCGTCGGCTCGAACCCCTGCGAGAGGATTCCCTCCGCGACCTCGGTGGCCACGTCACGGACCCAATCGGCGCGATCGCCGTCCTGCGAGGGGACCGCGACCTTCTGATCGTCGAGTAGGTAGTAGTAGGCCTGCCGCGAGGCGTGCAGGTGCCAGGCTTCCCGTGCACCGACCGCATACAGCGACAGCTGTACGTCGTCGGCGAGCTGCGCGGGGCTCTTGGGGCGCCCGGTCTTGTAGTCGATCAGCTCGTACTCACCACCGGGCAGCCGGTCGACGCGGTCGACACGGCCACGCAGCAGATGGGGCCCGAGCTTGAACGTGAACTGCCGCTCGAACCAGATCGGCTCCGATCCCTCGGATTGAAAGCGCTCGTGGTAACGGGTTAGGGCGGCGGCGGCCTTGCCGCGTAGCTGTCGCTCCTCCTCGGAGTCGCCGAACCCGTTGCGCCGCCAGCCAGCGTCGAGCAGCCCGAGGAGCTCCGACAGCGGGGCAGCCGAGCCGTCGCGGGCGTGGAAGCGCTCGAGCACCTGGTGCACGAGGATCCCGAACCGCTGATGGACGGTCGGCTCCTGCGGGATCCGGAACACGCGGGCGAACTTGTACTTGAGCGGGCAAGTTCGGTACGTGTCGATGTCGGACGCGGACAGCACCACGCCGTCGCCGCGCTTGGGCAGGAACGGCTCCAGCGACGGCTCGTCGCGCGCGGCGATCGCCTGAGCGCGGCGGCGGGCGTCACGCTCGGCGTCCAACAGGTAGTCGTCGAGCGCCGAGGTCGTGAAGATCTCCCGCTGCTCGGCGGTGACCGCCTGCAGGATCCGCCCGTTGACGTCGCGCAGCGCCTCGGCGACGCTCTGGCCCTCCGGCCGGGCGATCAGCGCCGCGACCTTGAGCAGCTCGAGGTAGCGGACGACGGCGTGCGTGACATCGAGGTCGGTGTCGAAGCGCAGTTCCCCCAGACGCCCCCCGGCGCGCATCGTTCCCTCGAGCAGCTCGTCGCGCAGCAGCCGATAGGTCGAGTGAAGTGTCTCCGCCGGCCCGAACAGCTCCTCAGCGAGGTCCAGCCAGTGCGCCCCGAGCGCCGATCGCAGCTGTTCGACCGGCGGCGAGGCCGAAATCGCCGCACCGCGGTCGCCGGTCGCGGGATACGCAAGCACGACCCGCCGGCGCGCGCGGCTGACGGCGACGTACAGCTGCTGGCGAACGATTGCTGCGGGGAGCAACTCGTCATCGCGGGGCAGCTGCTCGTGCAGGAGGGCATCGGGAATCTGCTCCTGGGCGGGAGCCGCAAGGCCGGCGTGCAGGCCGACCACGTACACGTGGTCGGCCTCCAGTCCGCCGGCCGCCTCGAGCGCGAGCACTTGGACGCTCGCGGCGTCAGATAGCTCGGGCTCCTCCTGCTCGCGCAGGCCGAAGTCGGCGACTGCTGCGATCGATCGCGCGAACTCGCGCGGTGTTGCCTGTGGGGAGCGCCGCACGTACGCCGATGCCAGCTCGCCGAACCGTGCCAGAGCGCGCAGCCGCTGGACCACGTCAGCCTGCGCCGCGAACAGTTGCTGGCGGCGCAGCCCGAGCCGTTCGATCAGCCCGTGCACGTACACGTCGGGGCGACTGGTGTCGATCGCCGCGAGCCCCGCGCGGTACAGCTTCAGGAACACACGGATGCGCTCCCTGGCCTCGGGTGGCACCTGGGGTGACTCAGTGGCCGCGGCCAGCGCGGCGACCATGTCGAGCTTCCGGCGACGCGCGATCTGCGTGCAGCGTGCGATGTCGACCGAGCGCAGCTCGATCGGCGGACGGGCCAGCGCGCGCACGACCGCTCCCGCGTCAGAGGGATCGGCGAGCAGCCGCAGCCAGGCGAGGACGTCGCGAATCTCGGCTCGCTGAAAGAACGCGGCCTCACCCACGAGCAGATGCGGCACCGCCCGTTCCTCGAGCGCTACCGCGACCGCTTGGCCCTCGCGTGCGATCGCCGGGACGAGCACCACCACCTGGCCTGGGTGAACTCCCTCCCGCGCGATCAGCCGCTCGACGTCGGCGGCAATCGATTGTGCCTGCGCGCGATCGTTTGCACAGCGCCAGAACTCGATCGTTCCGCCGGTGCCGGCGGGTGCCAGCTCGCGGCCCGACAAGGCGACCGCCGCGCGCGCGACCCCCTCCGCGCAGCGAAGCGAGCGCTCGAGCGCCACGACATGGACGCCCTGACCCTGAAAACCGCGCATCCGCGCGCTCCCAGCGCCCCGGAACCGCCGCAGCCCCTGCCGCGGGTCGCCCGCCACGGTCAACCCGCTTGCTGCCACGGCACACACCAGGCGCGCCGGTCCAAGATCGAGCTCCTGAGCGTCGTCGAGCAGGAGATGATCGATCGGGGGCAGCATCGCGGGTTGCTCACGCGCCATCCGAAGCGCGTCGCGGACGAGATCGCCGGCATCGCGGGCATTGGCTTGGAGCAGCATCCGCTCGTGGGTGCGGTAGACCTCGGCGAACTCCAGCTCGAGCGCCCCAGCTCCGGGATCGGCGAGCGCCGCCGCCCAGGCGGCAAAGTCCTCGGCTCCGATCAGCTCGGCCTTCAGCCGATCGATCCTGCGCACGAAGCCGCCGAGCAGCGCGTTGACGTTACCGCCGAAGTCGTGGTTGCGCAGCGAAAGCTCATCGACGCGCTCGTGCAGCATCGCGAGGCGGTCCTCGGCCCCGAGCACAGCCGCTGCCTCGACACCCCGGGCGCCTGCCACCCGGGCCGCGAGCTCAGCGGGCGTGAGCACGAGCAGCTGCTCGTAGCCACGGTCCAGCGCACCCTCCAGGCGAGCGCGCAAGCCCTCGCAGCGCGCCGGCGACGCGGTCATCACGACGATCCGTTCGGGCTCGCAACCGCGCTGTACCAGCCACAGAAAGCGCGCCTCGATGACGCGTGTCTTGCCCGTCCCGGCGCCCCCCACGACCACCAAGCGCGCACCTGGGTAGGTGACAGCATCGCGCTGAGCGGGAAGCAGCTCGACAAGTGAAACAGAGCCCTCGACGGGACCCCAATCGTCGCGGTCTGACAACAGGGCTCGGCCTCCGGCCTCGCTGCGCCGTTCACGCTTGGCGCTCACTCTGACAGCATAGGTTGGCCATGACCTCCAATCCCTCGGCTCTCGACGCAGACTGGCTCGGCACCTGCCGGCGCGCCGTCACGGGCCTCGAACGGATGCTGGCGCAGTCTCCGAGCACTGCCGAGCGCGCGGTCGAGACCGGCACGCGCGGCCAGGGCGGCGACCGCACCTTGGTGATCGACCGCTCGGCCGAGACGGTCGTCCTGGCGGAGCTCGACGCCCTGCGCGACAGAGGTCATCGGTTCGTCGCGCTGTCCGAGGAGCGCGGCGGGATCGACTACGGAGACCCGGCGATCAAGGTCGTGATCGATCCAATCGACGGCTCGCTGAACGCCAAGCGAGGCATCAGTCATTACGCCCTATCGATCGCGGTCGCGGACGGCGAGACGATGCAGGACGTCGCGTTCGCGTTCGTTCACGACTTCGGTACCTCCGAGGAATGGTGGGCGCGGCGCGGCGGGGGCGCGTGGCTCAACGGCGGTCGCCTTGATCCGGCACTCGCCGAGCGGCGGGCGCGCGACGGCCGGCTCGAGGTGCTAGGCATCGAATCGGCCGACCCGCGGTGGGTCGCAGCGTCGATCGACGCCCTTGTGCAGGCCGCCTACCGCCTGCGTGCGCTCGGAACGATCGCAGCATCGTTGTGCCAGGTCGCGGCGGCGCGGTTCGACGGGATGGTGAGCCTGCGGCGCTGTCGCGGCGTCGACGCTGCGGCCGGCCAGTTGATCGTGCGTGAGGCCGGCGGGGTGATCAGCTTCCCCGGCTGCGAACACCCGCTCGGCGCGCCGCTCGACGCGGTGCCCACGTCGCCGGTGATCGCTGCACGCACACCCGCAACTCTGCACGAGCTCGAGGGGATCGCTCCTTGATCGATTGGATCCTGGCCGAGCGGATCGCGGGCTACGTCGCCGGAGGCGGCGACGGCAAGCTGCCGACCGTCGACCTGCAGGCGCTCGCGGCCGAATCGGAGGCGCGCGTGGTCGCCTACACCGGTCTGGCTCCCGCGCGGCCGCTGCCCGAGCCCGAGGGGATCGGCCGCCGGGAATGGGTGTCCACCAACATCGCGGCGATGCGCGCGCTGCTGGACCCCGTGCTCAAGCGCGCCGACAAGGGCCTCGGTCCGTTGCGGCCGGCGGTGCAGATCGGGGTCGGGTTGGTGCTGAGCACCGAGATGGGCGTCGTGCTGGGGTACCTCGCGCAGCGCGTGCTCGGACAGTACGAGCTCGTGCTGCTCGACGAGGCCGCTACCGAGCACCCGCCGCGGCTGCTGTTCGTGATGCCCAACCTTGGACAGGCCGTGGATGCGTTCGGGGCCGAGGAGCAGGAGTTCATGACCTGGGTCACGCTCCACGAGGTCACACACGCGGTGCAGTTCGCCGGCGTTCCGTGGCTTCACGCTCACATGGCCGGGCTCGTGCGCGAGCTGCTGCAGAACGCCGAGCTGCGAATCGATGCGCCGCGCAAGCTGCGGCTGCCCAGCGCCGACGAGATTCGCCGCACGATCGACGCGCTCCGCCACGGAGACCTGATCTCGATCGTCACAAGCCCGGCCGAGCGCGAGACGCTCGACCGCGTTCAGGCCGTGATGGCAGTCATCGAGGGCCATGCCGAGCACGTGATGGACGCCGTCGCGCCGGATCTGCTGCCCTCGCTGCCGCGCCTTCGCGCCGCGCTGGATCGGCGGCGGCGCTCGCAGTCGGGCCTGTCGCGGCTGATGGCCCGGTTGCTGGGGCTCGATCTGAAGCTGCGCCAGTACGAACAGGGCAAGTTCTTCTGCGACACGATCGTCCGCGCACGCGGAGCCAGGGCGCTGCAGCGAGTATTCTCCAGTCCGGAGGCGCTGCCCACGCTAGCCGAGCTGCGCAATCCGGCCACATGGCTGACGCGGACATTGCCGCGGGAGCTCGGCGCATCTCAGCGATCTGGCGCGTAGGACGCCAAACGGGCTCACGATTCGATTGCGCGACCGCGGCGGTGTAACGAAAGGCGAGCGGCGGTTTACAAACGTATGTTCGGTGATTATCCTCTTTGAGGACGAGCTTCGAAGTAATATCGTTAGTACTACGGGAGCGGAAGAAGCAGACGATATGGCTACCAGCAGCAGTACATCCGGTGCGGACAAGCCCGCCACGACCCGCAAACCGGCGGCGCGCAGCACTGCCGGAAGCTCTAAGACGCGGTCGGAGACGACCACCTCGACCCAGCCCAAAACACCGGTTCAGCAGGTTCAGGAGCTCGCCGAGCGCGCGGTCCTCGTACCGGTTGGCGCTGGCCTGCTCGCCCGCGACAACCTCGTCTCGACCGCCAAGGGCCTCGCGACCAAGTACAGCACCCGTACGAACCTCGAGCGTGAGCTCAAGCGCTTCGAGCGCCGCGGCGCGAGCGCGCGCAACCGGCTCGAGCGCCAGGTCCGCCGCACGCGCACGCGGGTCGAGCGCGAACTGCGTCAACGGCGCACCAAGGTGCAGCGCACGGTCAAGCAGAACCGTCGTCGGATCGAGCGTGAAGTTCGCTCGGTGCGCAAGGACCTCGGACGCCAGTCGGACTTCGTCAGCGGCCGGTTCGAGAAGCTCGTCGCCAACGCACAGGAGCTGCTGAACTCGACTCCCTAGCAACACGCTTCCCCCGCTCGGCATCCAGGAGAACGTCGTCAGCGGGAAAGGTTCGCCGGCCTCATAACCTCGCCGGCGAATGCAGCACCCTCTCCTCCCTCAACCGCCGGGGCGTCACGGAAGTGGCGCCCCGTCGGTCATTAAGGGACCTCAGGGCTCCCATAAGGAGCCTGCTCGGTCCCTGGCGGGCGCGCCCACGCGGGGCGGACCGCATGCGTTCACCAGGTGTGAACGCCTCACCCCAGGGATGGTTGTACGGCCGCCTTGCGCAGAGCATGATTCCCAACCGAGGACACCACACATCAACGGGGGAAGATGAAAGTGGGGCCTCTCTCTCCAAAAGCACCGTAGGGCTGGGGCGTCCAGTCCACCGGGCGGCGATCAGGGGGCGTGGCGGCGGCCTGCGCGCGAGGGGCGCGCAGGCCGTTATTTCTCTGCGCCACCGGACCACAAAGCCGGCGCGCGCTCAGACGTCCGCGCCCGCTCAGACCTCTCGCCACCGCTCAGATCTAGAACTCCCGGGGGGACAGCACACCTGAGACGAGCACGCTTGCCACCAGCCGGGCGCGCTTCTCGTTCTGCGGCAGGTCGCTGAGACCGAAGCGCTCGAACAGCACCCGCAGGTGGGCCTTCACCGCGTCAACGCTGAGGAACACCTCGGCGGCGATCTGTCGGTTGGTCGCGGGGGTGGCCGACGCTGAATCGTGTACCGGCCGGCAGAGCGCGATCAGCACCCGCCGCTGCATCGGCGACAAGCTGATCGGCGCCAACGATTCGATCGCCGGGACGGTCTGGACGGAGTCACCCCGGCTCGCGGCCCGGTAGGACATCTCGGTCGCGCCGAAGCAAAGGCGATCCAGGTCGGCCAGCCGGTGGCGCGCCAGCACACGCACTCCGTTGACGAACGAACCGTTCCGGGACAGACCGTCGTCGATGAGCGTCCATTCCCGCCCGACCCGCTCGAGCAGCGCGTGCGTGCGTGAGACCTCCGAATCCCATGCGAGCGAGATGTCTGAGTCCGAGGCGCGCCCGATCGTCACGCGCCAGCGGTCCGACTCGAGCTGCATGATCCGCAGCCGCAGGTCTTGGTCTCGCCAGACCAGAAACGGGCTCCCCGTCCGCTCGGCCGCGATGATCTCGGTCAGCTCCGCGGCGCTGCAGGCAACCGGACCGGTTCGGTTCTTGGACTCCACAGGGCGATCCAGCTATCTACCAGATTCCGGACGGGAGATCGACGAACGGCGCACGACCGTGCGAACATCTACGCGGGGCCATGGAAGTAAGCGCTGACATGGAGCTGGCCGGGTACCTGATCGTGTCACTGATCGGGCGGGGCGGCATGGGGAGCGTATATCGAGCGGAGCAGACGCGGCTGCGCCGTGAGGTCGCGCTGAAGATCATGGCGCCGGACCTGGCCGGCGATCCCGTGTTCCGCGCTCGCTTCCTGCGCGAGTCGCAGATCGCCGCCAGCCTCGAGCATCCGAACGTGGTCCCGATCTTCGACGCCGGCGAGGTTGAGCAGCTGCTGTACATCGCGATGCGCTACATCCCCGGCAGCGACCTGCGAGCACGCGTGCGACACCGCGGGCCGCTGTCGCCTGACGTCGTCGTGTCGATCGTCGAGCAGATCGCGGGCGCACTCGACGCGGCGCACGAACTGGGGCTCGTCCACAGAGACGTCAAGCCGAGCAACGTCCTGGTGGTCGAAGAGCGCAGTCAGCCCGCGGTCCGGGCATACCTGACCGACTTCGGCCTCAGCAAGCTGGCGGTCGAGACGACCGGCGGCACGGTGGGACGACCGCTGGGATCGGTCCATTACATGTCGCCCGAGCAGATCCGCAGCGAGCACGTTGACCGCCGGGCCGACGTCTACTCGCTGGGGTGCCTGCTGTTCGAATGCCTGACCGGCGAGGTCCCGTTCCCCGGCGAGTCGGAGGTAGCGGTGCTCTACGCGCACCTGGAATCGTCTCCTCCCCGCGCAAGCGGGCGCGGTCTCGAGCTGCCGGCAGCGATCGACGACGTGATCGCCTCGGCGCTCGCAAAGACCCCAGCCGCACGCCCCGCCGGCGCGAGCGAGCTCGCCGCCGCGACGGCGGCAGCGCTCCGCGGCGCCTCGCACCGTCGCTCGCCGACGGTTGCGCGTCCCGCGTCGGAGGCCTCGCAGGCATCGGCGCCGGCGACCCGCAGGCGCGACCGCCGTCCGATCGTCGGGCGGCTGCGAGAGGTCAACGAACTCGCGGCCGCGCTCGAGGACGCGATCGCCGGCCACGGCAGCATCGTGCTGCTGACCGGCGACGCCGGGATCGGCAAGACCACGTTGGCACGCCTCGTCACCGACCACGCGCAGCGGCGCGGCGCACGAGCGGTTTGGGCGAGTGGTTCGACCGCGGGAATCGGAGCACCGCCCTACTGGCACTGGGTGCAGGTAGTGCGTGCGTTGGCGCGGCGGCCCGACGGACCGCAGCTGCTCGGCGGTCTCGGCCCCGCCGCCGGCTGGCTGATGGCGATCGCGCCCGAGCTTGCCGCCGAGCTCGGAGCGGCCGAGCCTCCCGCCCCGCCCACCGAAACGAGCGACGGGGGCTACGAGGTCTATGACGCGCTCGCGCGGTTGCTCGCGCGTGCTGCGATCGGCTCCGCGCTGCTGGTAGTGCTCGACGACCTGCAATTCGCCGACGAGGCGTCGCTGCGCGCGCTGGCGTTCATCGCTTCGCTGGTGAGCGACATCCGCGTGCTGATCGTCGGCACGTATCGCGGGACAGAGCTCCAGCACGCCTCAGGCGCGCCACTACTCGGACCGCCGGGTGCTCGGCTACACGATCTCCCTGGGCGGGCTCGACGCCGAGCAGGTCGGGCGCCTGATCGAGGCCCGGACCGGCCGGCTAGCGCCGGGGGACCTCGTGCAGCGCATCCACGAGGTCACCGAGGGCAATCCCCTGTTCGTCTCGGAGCTGCTCAGCCTGCTCGAGGCGCAGGGCAGGCTCCAGGACCCGGCGGTGCTCTCCCACGCGCTACCGCTCCCGACAGGCGTTCGCGACGCGATCGCCCAACGCTTGGCGCCGTTGCCGGACAGCGGTCGCGAGGCGCTGACGATCGGCGCAGTGATTGGGACGAGCTTTCGCGCCACGACGGTCGCGGCGGTCACCCGGATGCCCGCGCGAGAACTGCTCGAGACGCTCGACCACGCCGCCAGGCTGGGGCTCGTTCTCCCCCAGGCGGAGCTCGCCGACGGTTACGCGTTCACACACGGATTGATCCAGGCGACGCTATATGAGTCGCTGCCCCGCGGACGCCGGATCGCGCTCCACGCGGCCGTCGGCGAGGCCCTGGAGCGCAGCTACGACGTGGTCGCCGGCGAGGGCCTGGCCGAGATCGCTCACCACTTCCTGGAGGCGGCGCCGGTCGGCGACACCGAACGGGCCGTCCTCTACGCGCGCCACGCGGCCGAGCGAGCGACGCAGATGTTCGCGTACGACCAGGCGGTATCGCTGTACACGCGCGCCCTGTCGTTCGTCGACCCGGCACACGCCGGCGCCCGGATCGCGCTGCTGCAGGCGCTGGGCGAGGCACGGATGCGCGCTGGCGACACCGACGGCGCGCGGGTGACGCTCCAGCGCGCCGCAGAGGTCGCCCGCGCGCACGATGACCCACAGGCACTCGCCCGTGCCGCGCTCGCCTGCGGCATCTGGGGCCTGTCGTTGGGCATCGATCAACCGCTCGTGCGGCTGGCCGAGGAGGCGGTACAGAGACTGGAGACGACCGGCCGTGCGGGGCTGCTGGCATCCGTCAAGGGGTTGCTCGCCGCGGCGCTGTACTGGTCCGACGAGGTCGACCGGCGCGGGCGGCTCGCCGCCGACGCGCTCGCGCTCGCGCGCGGCGAAGAGGAGCGGGAGCGGACCCCCGAGTCGCGCCGCACGCTCGCATACGTGCTCGGCCGCTATCTGCTCACGCGCTGGGGTCCCGACTCCGCGGGTCCCGACTACTCGCTGTCCGACGAGCTGCTCGTACACGCGCGGGCGCTGCGCGAAACCGAGCTCGAGATCCTGATCCGCAACTGGCGCATCTCGGTGCTGTCGGAGATCGGCAACTTCGCCGCCGTCGATCAGGAGATCGCGTGCGTCGACGAGATGGCCACCGAGCTGCGCCAGCCACGAGCGATGCTGTTTGCGCCGCTGCATCACGGCAGCCGGGCCGGCACCGCGGGCCAGTTCGAGGAGGCGGAGCGACTCAACGCCGAATCGGTCGCGATCGCGGGCCGCGTCGGCGGCACGATCGGGGAGCTGGCCGCGACCGCTCAGCTGCTCGCGATTCGGATCCAGCAGGGGCGCGCGAGCGAGCTGGAGGACACGGTGCGGGCGCTGGCCAACCGCCATCCGGGCATGATCGCGATCCAGTGCACGCTTGCGCTGATCCTGGTGCAGAGCGGGCGACACGCTCAGGCCCGCGCCGAGCTCGAGCGGCTGACGAGCTTGGGCCTAGCCGGCTTCCCACGCGACAACACACACATCCTGATGCTGGCGCTGATCAGCGAGGTCGCCGCCGAGCTCGGCGATCAGGAGCGCTCGCGGTTGCTGCACTCGTGGCTCGAGCCGTATGCGGGGAGGTGGGTGGTGTCGCCCGGCGCCGCGGCGCTGTGGCCAGTCGACCGCTCGCTGGGCAGGCTGGCGACCGTCTACGCGCCGGCGGAGATCGCGCTCGCGCAGATCCGTCGCGCCCGCGAGCAGGCTGCCAGGGTCGGGGCGCTGCCGAGCATCGCACTGGCCACACTCGACGAAGCGCGCCTGCTGTCGCTGCGCGGCGGACGCAGCGAGGGGGCGGGCGTCGTGGCCCTCGCGGCGGAGGCCCGCAGGCTCGCCCAGGACCTGGGCATGGGGCTCGTGGTCGACGCGGCGACGCTCCTCGAGGCCGCTACAGCCTAGCTAATGGCCACTCCTAGTGGAGCTAGCGATCTCCCGGAGCGCCGCGATCCCAGGGACGAACAGGTAGTAGCCGCCGCGGGTCGTGATCAGCGGCTGCTCGGGCGCAGGCAGGAACTTCACCGGCCGGCGACGGTCGCCCTGGATCGTCAGCTTGCCGTCGGGGTCGTCGTGGCCCAGCAGCAGGTCGCGGTCGCTGCCGAGGCCGAACGCGTCTCCATCCATCAACCAGTGCCCCTGGATCAGCTCGAACTGACGGGAAATGCTGGCGTTGAAGCAGACGAAGATCAGCCCCTTGCCCCGTCCCGGGTCCTCGTAGGGCACCCCGCGGCGGATGATCCGGTGCCGGCGCGTGCGGTGTGTCCACCAGCCGAGGGCGTCGCGAGGGTTGGCGCGACGGACGTGCGCTCCGATCGGGCACTGGACCCCAGCCGGATCGCGCATGTACCGGAACGTGTTGTTGGACTTGCCGCCGGCGCCGCGCGGGGACCGGTAGGGGGCCTCGATCAAGGAGGTGCCGTCCCGCCACCGCCCGACGATCTTGGCCCCGAGCCATGCTCGCTGCTGGCCGTCATCTCCGCCGGCGCGCTCAAGGTAGTGCTCGAACCGGTCCACGTGCTGCTCGAGCTTGCGCCAGATCATGAACGTCCCGTTGCGTAGCCACGGATCGTCGTATCCGGGCGCCACATCGTCCTCGTCGCAATGACCGAGTAGGAACTCGCCCAGCCGGACCGGGCGCCAGCGCTGCCGAAACCGCAACCGCCAAAGGCTCCACGGCTCGAGCACGCCTTCCCCGGTGGCATCCGGATCCTGCGTGCCGTCACCCGCCGGCAGGATGGGCTGGGAGAAGCCGTCCGCAAACCCGAACTGCTCGCGCTGGCCCGCGAGCATGTCCGCGCGCTGGACGTAGCTCTCCTCAAGCCCACGTGACTGCAGTTGATCGCACAGCTGCGCCGCGGCGGCCTGACCGGTGTTCGAGTCATGCCAGTACACGATGAACAGCACGTCCGCACCGTCGCGCAGGGGCGGCTCCCACCGATCGGGGTCGTTTGCGCCGATGTCGCGAAGCTGTCCGCGCGCTCGAGCCGCCATGCCTTGCCTGAAGTCCACGTACGCTGGCGCGTCAAAGTGGGCTTGGCGACCGAGCTTCGCCAGCCCCTGATACGTGAACGCCACGTTGAACCTGACGTGCACTCGCGACTTGTCCCCCCAATCGACGTCGGTGCTGACGTGGGTCAGCGTCCGCGCGAGCAGCGTCCTCACCGCGTCCGGATCGGCGATCCGGAAGAACATGTACCCAACGTGCGGAAGATGCGTGTAGCCACGCAGGATGTTGCCCTGTGTGTCGCTCGCGTCGCGAGTCATCGACTGGCAAGCAGTTGGCGAAACTCGTGCGCCAGCGCGGTCGCGTCGAGCGTTGCGGAGCGAGCCGCCAGCGCCGAGAGCCGCGCCCTCATCGTCAGCGCCGCATTGACGCCGGCGACGGTCACCGTCGGGGCGAACATGTCGACCATGTAGTCGGCCTGCACGCGGTCGGGCCCCGCGAGGAGGTACTGCATGAGCGTGTCCCTCGTACACGGGTCCGGCCTGCGGCAGTGCTCCCAGATCTCGACCGCCGCGTCGCGCTGCGCGAGCGCAGCGAGGTAATCGCTCGCCTCCCCGTCGCACTTGGCCGAGAACAACAGCTGCGGGCCACCTGCATCCAGCACGACGAACCGGGCGAAGTGGGTCTGCAGGCCGGCGAACGGAGCGTGCAAGCCGCGCAGATGTTCGCGCAGCCGATCCGCCCGCCCAGCCTTGACCGGTGAAAGGATCGCGACGAGCGTCATCGGGGCTACTAGTGGCTCATCCTGTAGATCATTGGGCGAGGATTTGCAGGATGGGCCGCTAGAGCAGTTGCTGAACGTCGGTGGCGAACGTGGCCCAGCGTGCAGCAAACTCGTCCGCCGGCAGTCCACTGGTGTCCCGTGCGAACTGCTTGAGCTTACGCTCGAGCGCCAGCGCGCTCGCCACGACGCGTGTCGTGGACCCGTCGTCGTAGTCGCTCCAGAAATGGTCAGCACCCCAGTCGACGGTGGCGATGAACGTCAGCAGGCGAGTGGTGGGGAACGACCCCGGGAACCCCTTCGTGTTGCCCCAGATCGCCTGCCACTGCGGCCGCATCAGCATGCCGAAGTCCGGGATGTACGTGGCCTCGGCGCCGCTCCAGTTGGTCTCGAACAACAGGTACCGGGCCGCTCGTGAGTCCGGCAGCAGCGTCCACCGCGCCAGCGCGATCACCTGCATCGCCTTCAACCGCCCGATCGCCACGTCGGTTTGGCGACCGAACCAGAACACGAGCTTGAGCAGCGGCGTGCGCCAGCGCTTGATCGTCGAAACCGTGGTCACCGCACCCCAGCACTCGTAACTAGACGCCATTTCGCTGCGGACGGGCGGCACTGCGTCACCCTAGCTCGATGGGGCGCCCCCATTCAAGTACAGTCGCGCGCCTTGGGGCTTGCGGACAACTTCGACGCCGTGGTGGTCGGCTCCGGGTTCGGTGGGTCGGTCGCGGCGTGGCGACTCAAGCAGGAGTGCCCGCAGGCGCGGATTCTCGTGCTCGAGCGCGGGATGCCCTATCCGCCGCGCTCGTTCGCCCGCACCCCGCGAGAGATGCGCGACAACTTCTGGGATCCGTCGAACTCGCTATATGGCCTGTTTGAGGTGTGGTCCTTTGAGCACACCAAAGCGGTCGTATCGAGCGGACTCGGCGGCGGCTCGCTGATCTACGCCAGCGTGCTGCTCGAGAAGCCGCCGCAAACCTTCGGGGCGGACCCACCCAACGGCGGCAGAGCGTGGCCGATCAGCCACGCTCAGATCGCCGATCGCTATGCCCAGGTCAAGCAGAAGCTGGGCGCGACGCCGCTTCCGAACATATACCGCGCGGCCGGACCGGCCGGCACGGTCCCGGTGCCGAAGACCGGTCAGTTCATCGCCGCCGCGCGCGCGGCCGGGCTCTCGGACCCGCAGCCCGCCGAACTGGCGATCACGTTCGCCGCGCCGCAGCGCGACGCCGAGCCGGGGCTGCCGGTGGGCGCCGGCAACCTCCACCACCGTGAGCGGCACACCTGCACGCTGGCGGGGGAGTGCGACCTGGGCTGCAACGAGGGCGCCAAGAACACGCTCGACTACACATACCTGAGCGACTTCAAGCGGCGCGGCGGCGAGATCCGAACGTGCGCAGAGGCCGTCGGGATCGCCCCGCGTGGTGACGGCTACACGGTGCGCTACCTCCAGCACCTGCATGCGCGCGCCCGCGTCGAGGCCCGCGCGCAGGCCGATCGTAAGCTGCGCGAGGACCGGGAGCTGCTAGATCCCTCAACGGCCGCCGTCCGTGAGATCAAGGGCAGAATCGTGGTGCTGGCCGCAGGTACGTTCGGCTCGACGCGCCTGTTGCTGATGAATCGCGCCGGGCTGGCGCCTCTGAGCGATCAGCTCGGCCATCGCTTCTCCAGCAATGGGGACCTGTTGACGGTCGCGCGCGACTGCAGGTCGCCCGTCGATCGCACCCCGCGCGAGCTCGCGCCCAGCCGCGGCCCCGTGATCACCGCACACGCGCAAGGCGACGACCTGTGGATGGAGGACGCCGGAGGTCCGGCGCTATCGGAATGGGCGTGGCAGCTGCCCGAGCTGGCGGG
The DNA here is from genome assembly GCA_963811155.1 of uncultured Solirubrobacterales bacterium. GTDB lineage: Bacteria > Actinomycetota > Thermoleophilia > Solirubrobacterales > Solirubrobacteraceae > Palsa-465. The sequence goes on along the minus strand of CAWEQQ010000024.1, from coordinate 112,140 downwards.
CGATCTCTGGGCGATGCGGCGCGACCTGCTGCGCATCGCGCTGGGCAGGGCGCGCGGGCGGGTCAGCGGTTACGTCGCCCGGACGCTCGGAAGTACGCGTTCCTCGTCGGCGATGCTGCCGATGCTGACGATGGGACGCGACATCCCTGGCGGGCGGATCCGCCTCGAGGGCGACTCGCTGGCGCTCGATTGGGATCCGTCCGACGAATCCGGGGAGTACTTCGAGCAAGCAGAGCGGGCGGCTGCCGCCGTCGCGCGTGGGCTCGGGGGCGAGCTCGGACCGCGCTGGCTGCTGGCGCGCAATCGCGGACTTACGGTCCACCCGCTCGGGGGATGCTCGATGGGAGCAGATCCCACCGTGGGAGTCGTGGCGCCGACCGGAGAGGTGTTCGGCTGCCCAGGCCTGTACGTCGCGGACGGGTCGGTGATGCCGGGGCCGGTCGGACCAAACCCGAGCCTGACAATCGCGGCCATCGCCGACCACATCGCGACCGCGGCGGCCGGTGTGCTGAAGGCCGCAGGCGACTGATGGGCGGCGTTCGCTGGGCCGAGCAGCTATCCGGCTGGCTGTCCTTCGGCCAGACGGACTTCAATCAAGCGATGCTGGAGGGGCGCCGGGACGGAGCCGCGATCACCATCCGGCTTAGCGTCGAGGTCGACGACATCGACCAGTTCGTCCACGCGGCGAGCAGGCGGGCACGCGTGACCGCGGGCGTCGTGCAGAGCCCGGATCTCGGTGGACGGCTGACCGTCGAGCGGGGAGAGTTCGTGCTGCTCGACCAAAGCTCGCCGCTCTATGACCACCTGCACGTGCGGATGCGCTACCGCCTCTGGCTGCGCGACCCCGCCGGCCGGGAGCTGCATCTGGATGGCTTCAAGCTGGTCGAGAACGACCCTGGCTACGACTCGTGGTCTGACACCACGACCCTGTTCGTGCGGATCTACTCGCTCGAGAGCAACACGCTGCTCGCAACCGCCGTGCTGAAGATCAGCCTCGGCGGAGTCCTGCGCGAGGTCGCTTCATTTCGCGGGACCGAGGGCCCGCTGGTCTCAAAGCTACGCGACGTCGCGCGGTTCGGAGGCTGCTTCGCCGGCGGGCTGGCAAAGGCGTACGTGGGCACGCCGATCCCAGACGGTCACCCCAGCTTCCCCTCCGATCGCCCACCCCCGCCCTGGGCCGTCGACGCCGCCCCCGGCGCCTGGGAGCCGGTGCCGGAGCGCAGCGAGCCCGCAGGCGCTCGCGATGCGCTCGAGCGACGCATCGTGCCCTTCACCGTGCCCGACCTCGCCTTCCCCCTGAACCTTCATCACATCCGCAAGGCGGGCGCGCGTGCCGGTGGCCCGCCGGTCCTGCTGATCCCCGGATCCGGCGTGCGCGCGGAGATGTTCTACGGGCAGCCGGTCGGCGTGACGATCGTCGATTACCTGCTCGATCACGGCTACGACGTGTGGGTCGAGAGCTGGCGCGCATCGATTGACCTGCCGGCGAACTCGTACACGCTCGACCAGGGCGCCCGCTACGACCATCCGGCCGCCGTGCGGACGGTGCTCGCTGCCACCGGCGCCGACGCGCTGCGAGCGGTGGTCCATTGCCAGGGATCGATCTCGTTCATGATGGCCGCGGCCGCCGGCCTGCTTCCTCAGGACAAGGTCAGCCATATCGTCTCGAGCGCGATCTCGCTGTTCTTCGACGTCCCCTGGGCGACGTGGGTCAAGCAGCGTGCCGTGCTGCCCATGGTGAAGGTGCTCGGGACCGGCGGCGACCCGCAATGGGGGATTCGCCCGCAGACGCCAGCGGCGGCGGCGCTCGCGTGGCTCTCCCGGCACGCCGAGCGGCCATGCGACAACGGGCCCTGCCAGGTCGCCAACTACCTGTTCGGCTCGGGCTGGGACGTGCTGCTGCGCCACGCGAACGTCGACGACGCGGTCCATGCGTGGAGCGCGCGGGAGCTGGGCTACACGCCCTTCAGCCTGATCCACCAGGTGGCCGAGAGCTGCCGCTACGGCCACATCGTGCCCGGCGGCGACGCCGACCCGGGCACGCCCCCCAGCTACCTGCGCAGGGTGGCGAAGACCGCCACCCGGTTTACGTTCATCGCCGGCGACCACAACCGGATGTTCAAGCCGATCGGGCAAAAGCGGGCATCTGAGTTCCTGCGCCAATGCGGGCTGCAGACGGACTACGTGACGCTTCCTGGCTACGGCCATCTCGACACCTTCTGGGGGCGCAACGCCGCCGTCGAGGTATTCCCGATCATCCGCGACGGCCTCGAGTGGACCTCCGGCCGCGGACCCAGCAGCAGGCCCGGCCGCCGCGACCACGGCGAGCTCAACGCGCCCCCGGCACTCGCCGCGTTCGCAGCGCCTCATCGCCGCCGGACGCGGTTGCCTTTCTCGCCGGCGCCCGTGTCCCGATCGCGCACCGCCGCCGCTAATCGCTAAGGGAGCGTCCGGAACTTAGGTGACGCTCCCGCGCCGGGCGGCGCGGGACGTCTGCGACAATGGATCGATGCCGACCAGAGACCAAGTAATAGACGCCCTTCGCAACGTGATCGACCCGGAGCTTCGCCGCGACATCGTCGAGCTCGAGATGGTCCGGTCGGTCGAGATCCACTCCAACGGCGTCGTCGACGTGATGGTCTCCCTGACCACGCCAGGGTGCCCGGTCCGCACCCATTTCCAGACCGGCGTGGCGCAGGCGGTTCGCGAGCTCGATGGGGTCAGCGGCGTCAACGTCAGCTTCGACGTGCTCTCAGATAACGAGAAGGCCACACTCGGCCGCAAGCTCGGACGTGGTTCGCTGCCGGAGGGCGCGCTCGCCCAGGTCCGCAACGTGATCTGCATCGGTTCGGGCAAGGGAGGCGTCGGCAAGTCGAGCGTTACCGCCAACCTCGCCGCCGCGCTGGCAGCCGACGGCAAGCAGGTTGGAGTGCTCGACGCCGACGTCTGGGGCTACTCGCAGCCCCGCATGCTGGGGCTCGGCGGCGAGCGCCCGCAGGTCAATGCTGCCCGCAAGATCTTGCCGCTCACGGCGCTCGACGGCATCGCCGTGATGTCGATCGGGTTCTTCATCGAGCAGGACTCTGCGGTCGTGTGGCGTGGTCCGATGCTCCACAAGGCGCTCCAGCAGTTCCTGGAGGACGTCGAGTGGGGAGCGCTCGACTACCTGCTGATCGACCTGCCACCCGGGACCGGCGATGTCTCGATGACGCTCGCCCAACTGCTGCCGCAGGCGAAGTTCCTGATCGTCACCACCCCGCAGCCTGTGGCGCAGAAGGTCGCGCGCCGCTCGGCTGAGATGGCGGCCAAGCTCAAGCTCGAGATCGCCGGCGTGATCGAGAACATGTCCGGATTCGTGACGCCGTCGGGCGAGCGGTTCCAGATCTTTGGCGAGGGCGGCGGCCAGCTGCTCGCCGAGGAGCTGGAGGTGCCGCTGCTGGCGAAGGTCCCGCTCACGATGGCCTTGCGCCAGCAGGCCGACGCCGGGATTCCGGTCGTGCTGTCCGACCCCGACGACCCCGCTTCTCAGGCGCTGCACCACGGCGCCCGAGGCCTGATCGCGCTATCGCCGATCGAGCTGCCGGTGATGCAGGCGCCGGCGCCGGCAGCCGCCCCGAAGCCGGTCGGGATGTCACTGCCGATGGCGTAGGCCAGCGCCAGCCGCTGACGGACGCGGCCGCCGCGGGCGCCGCGGGCGCTGGCATATATGAGCGGCGTCAGCGCCGCGCTGCGTAGTAGCCTCCGTTGATCTGCGTGTACTTCTGCCACTCCTCCGGGAGCTGGTCCTCGGCGAAGCACGCGTCGACTGGGCACGCCTCGACGCACGCGTCGCAGTCGATGCACTCCTCGGGATCGATGTAGAGCTGCTCGACCTCGTCGTAATTCGGTTCGTCAGGGGTCGGATGGATGCAGTCCACCGGGCAGACCTCCACGCACGAGTTGTCCTTCGTGCCGATGCAGGGCTCGGCGATCACGTAGGCCATGGTGATGTCTTTCGGTTCGAACGTCGCCGGAAGCGGCGCATTGTAGGCAGGCCGCACGATCACAGCGCCGGCCGCCGGTCCGCCCACGGCAGGGCGGTCTCCAGCTGCGCGGCGACCTGCAGCAGGACCTCCTCGCGGGCCGCGCCGGCGATCAGCTGCACGGCGGTCGGCAGGCCGTCGTCGCCGTGGTAGAGCGGCAGCGCGATCGCCGGGAGGCCGGTGACGTTCGCGATCGCGGTGTACGGCGTGAAGTAGCCCGAGCGTCGGTAATGGGTCCACGGGTCGGGTCCTCGGCCGTGGATCTCGCCGATCGGGACCGGCGGGCGCGCCAGCGCCGGCGTCAGCACCGCGTCGTAGGCGGCGAGGAACGAGACGATCGAGCGGGCGAAGCCTTCCACGCGGCTCTGCGCGCTGAGGTACGTGAGCGTGCCTTGCGCTCGCGCGCGCTGCCACAGCGCCCAGGTAAGCGGCTCGACGTCGTCCTGCGACGGCTCGCGGCCCGCGAGGCGGCCGCCAGCCATCGTCGTCGTCGAGACCACCGGCCCGAACAGGCGCGTGAAGTCCGCCAGCACGTCGTCTCGGTCCCAAGGCGGCGCCACCTCCTCGACGTGATGACCGAGCGACTCCAGCAGCGCCGCCGCGTCGCGCGCGGCCTGCTCGCACACGGGATCGAGCGTTCCGCCTTCGATCGGCATCGATAAGGCCAGCCCGATCCGCAGCCGTCCGGACTCCTGCGCCGCCGCCACCGCATAGGGAGCCTCGGGCGGCGGCGCCCAGGTCGCGTCGCCGGGCTCGTAACCCGCGATCACATCGAGCACGGCGGCGGTGTCCGCGACGCTGCGCGTCAGCACGCCCTCGACGACCAGGAAGCTCTGCCCATCGTCGGGCCCCATCGACATGCGTCCGCGTGCCGCCTTCAGACCGACCAAGCCGCAGCAGGCTGCCGGGATTCTCGTCGAGCCACCGCCGTCGTTGCCGTGCGCGATCGGCACCATGCCCGCGGCCACCGCCACCGCGGACCCGCCGCTGGATCCGCCGGGCGTGCGGTCCAGCGCCCACGGGTTGTGCGTGGGCCCGAACCGCCGCGACTCGGTCGTCGGCAGGATGCCCATCTCGGGCATCGCGGTCTTGCCGACGATCACGAAGCCGGCCTCGCGCAGGCGCCTGACGACGAACGCATCGTGATCGGGCACGTAGTCCCCGAACAGGTCACTGCAGATCGTCAGCGGCATACCGGCAACGGGCCGGTTGTCCTTGATCGCGATCGGCACGCCGGCGAACGGGCGCGGATCGCCGGAGCGCACCTGATCCGCGGAGGCGAGCGCCGACTCGTGGGCGACGTGCGTGAACGCGCCCAGCCTCGGCTCCAGCTCGTCGATCCGCCGCAGCGACGCCTCGACCAGCTCCCGCGCGGCGACTTGCCCGGCGCGAATCAGGGCGGCCAGCCCGCTCGGCGAGCCGAACAGGAGCTCGGAGGGCATCCCGAGACAGCGTAGCTAGTGGTGCATCCGGTAAGTTCATTGATGGGCTGGCGAGCGAAAATCAAGACTGGCGAGGACGCAGGACCGAAGGTGTAGTGGGGCTACATTGAGGTCCGAGGACGCCGCCAGGCGAAGATTTGCAGCCGCCAGACCACAACGAACTTGCAGGATGGACCACCAGCCCGCGACAGCGGTAGCTAGCAAGTACGTCGGACCCGGGCCGCGGCCGCTGTCGGACCTCCGTTAGCAGACGTTGGCAAGGCACCTGCCCGGCCGGGCGGGCCGTATGCTGGGCGCGCCACCGCATGACCCGCGAACGTCAACTTGACCCGGAGGCCCTCGGAGACCACATCGACCGCCTCTATCGCGCTGCATGGGGCTTGTGCGGCTCCCGCGAGGAAGCCGAGGATCTCGTCCAGGAGACGTTCGCGCGCGTCCTGCGCAAGCCCAGGATCCTGCGGTCCGAGGACGACCTCGGCTACCTGCTGAGGGTCCTGCGCAACACGTTCTTCAGCCAGCGCCGCACCGCCGCGCGCCGGCCCCAGACCGCCCCGATGCCCGAAGACTTCGAGTTCGTCGAGGATCGCAGGTCCACGCAGCCCGACGCGCGGCTCGAGACCCATGAGCTTTACGCGGCGATCTCGGCGCTCCCCGGCGACTTCCGCGACGCGCTGATCGCGATCGACGTCGTCGGGCTCTCCTATCGCGAGGCGGCGCGGGCGCTGCGGGTCCGCGAGGCAACGATCACCACCCGCCTGCATCGAGCGCGCCAGCGGGTCGCACGAGCGCTCGTGACGGAATCTTCAGACGCTTAGGGTCCCGGCGCCGGCGCCGGGGCCGACGACTCGGTGCTCGCCGCCAGCTTCCGCAGCAGGCCGGCCTGCACACCCGGCCCCGACAGCACGCACGTGCGCCCGTGCCGCGCCCACGTCACGACCTGCCGGCCGTCGAGCGCGAGCGTCTGCAACTCGATCCCGTTCAACCACTTGACCCCGGCGGCCGGCGAGCGCAGCGCAGGCGCACCGACGATCGTGTAACCGATCCGGTGGCCCTTCCACTCGTAGAACACGGTCGTCGCCTCCCGGCCGTGGATCCGATCGCGCCGCTGTCCGGTCGCAACGAAGCCGTCGGACTGCCAGTTGGGGAAGTAGACGCCCTGCTCGTTGACGCCGAGCTGCACCTTGGGATTGTCCGGATCGGGCATCGGCGGCGGCGCCGTCCGGGGCAGCAAGGCGAGCGCCGCGGCCTGGCTGACCGACGGGCTGCCGGGGCTTCCGGCCGGCAGGACCAGCACCGCTGCCAGCACGATGATCGCCAGCGCGCCCGCCAGCGAGCCGCCGTAGACGAGGCGCCGCCGGGCGCGCGGCGCGCCGCTCGGACGCTGCGCCGCGATGCGGGCGCGCAAGCCCGCCGGGGCACGGTCGGCCGCGCCGGCGGCGTGCAGCAGTTCCACCACGCGCCGTTCTCGCTCGTATAGCGCCGACAGTTCAGACGAGCCGGCGATCCGGGCCTCGAGCTGTGCACGGCGGGCGGGATCGAGCGTTCCGTCGGCTAGCGCGGACAGCTCGGCTAGTTCGCGCGGGGTGGGCTGGGGAATGTCGGCGGGGGAAGCCATCTGGGTATTGCGTTGTTTCACGTTAATGACGCCCGGGAGGCCCCGAACCTTCCCGTACGCTGAACAGTAGCTCAGCCCCGAGTACCGCCCCAGCTCAGCCCCGATACCGCCCCAGCTCAGCCCCGATACCGCCCCAGCTCAGCCCCGATACCGCCCCAGCTCAGCCCCGATACGGCCCCCGCACGTAGTCCTGGAGCATCCGGACGCCACTGAAGCCCGGGCCGAGCGTGCGCAGCGAGGCGCGCATGCGCCGCAACCACGCCTGTGGCAGCCCGCGCTCGTCGCGCTCGCAGAAAGCGGGCAGCACCTCGTCGGCCAGCAGCCGGTGCATCGTGTCGGAGTCGCGCTTGTCCTGGGCGTCGTGATCGAAATCGACCTCGCCGCCGATCGCCCAGCCGTTCTCGCCGTTGTACCCCTCCGCCCACCAGCCGTCCAGCACGCTGAGCTGCAGGCCACCGTTCATCGCCGACTTCATCCCGCTTGTGCCGCTCGCCTCGAGCGGCGGCCGCGGCAGGTTCAGCCACACGTCACAACCGCGCACGAGCGCGACGCCGGTCGCAAGGTCGTAGTCGTCGAGGAACACGACGCGCTCGCCGACGATCGGCACGGACTTGAGCTCGAACAGGTGCTGGAGCGCGCGCTTGCCGGGGTCGTCCTTGGGATGGGCCTTGCCGGCGAGGATCGACCTGGACGCGCCGCTCGCCGCTGAGTATCGACATCGTCCAATCGAGATCGCGCGTCAGCAGGTCGAGGCGCTTGTACGTCGCGACCCGGCGCGCGAACCCGAGCGTCAGGACGTCATCGTCGAACGCCCTCGCCGCCTTCTCGACGTACTCGCGCGAGTCGCTGCGGGCGAGCCGGTCGCGGACGCTGCGGACGCGGACGAACCGGATCAGCTCCGCGCGCTGGCGCTCGCGCGCCGCCCACAGCTCCTCGTCGGGGATCTCGTCGACCGGTGCCCAGGTCTGCGGGTCCGCGGCACGCGCCGCCCAGTCCGCGCCCAGATACCGGTCCAGCAGCTCTCGCATCGGCGGCCCGATCCAGGACGGCACGTGCACGCCGTTGGTGACGTGCGTGATCGGCACGTCGGCGACGCCCCGATCCGGCCACATCGGCGCCCACATCGCGCGCGCCACCTCGCCGTGGCGGCGGCTGACCCCGTTGGCGGCGCGGCTCATTCGCAGCGCGGCCTGGGTCACCCCGAACGGCTCAGAGCCATCGTGCTCGCGGGTCCGCCCGAGGCGGAACAGCTCTCCCTGACCAAGTCCGATCTCGGACGCGAAGCGGCCGATCGCGCTCCACGCCATCTCTGGGGGATACGTGTCGTTGCCGGCCGCCACCGGGGTGTGGGTCGTGAACACCGTGCGCCCGCGCGCGGAAGCGAGCGCCGCCTCGAGCGACTTCCCGCGCTGCACGCCTCCGCGCGCAAGCTCCAGCGGCGCGAGCGCGGCGTGGCCCTCGTTGAGGTGGACGATCCCCGGCTCGATCCCGAGCGCCCGCAGCGCGCGCACGCCGCCGACGCCGAGCAGCACGTACTGCGCGAGCCGCGTGTGCCCATCGGCCTCGTACAGCCGCGCGGTGATCCAGCGGTCAAGCTGGTCGTTGGCCGGGATGTCGGTGTCGAGCAGGAACAGCGGCACGCGTCCGACGTCGACCCGCCAGATCTGAGCGACCACGTCGTTGCCGTAGATCGGCACCGTGATCGTGACCGGCTCGTGCTCCGCATCCCGGACGAGCGCCGCGGGAAGCCGCTCGGGATCGGTGTCGATCCAGTACTCGTGCTGCCACCCGGACGCGTCGATGCGCTGGCGGAAGTAGCCCTTGCGGTACATCAGCCCGACGGCGACCATCGGCAGCGCCGCGTCGGAAGCCTCCTTGAGGACGTCGCCGGCCAGGGCGCCGAGCCCGCCGGAATAGACCGGCAGCGAGACGTGGATCGCGAACTCGGCGCTCAGGTACGCGACCGGATGCGCGGGGTCGATCACCTCGGTGTCCGCGGGACGCTCGAGGTCGGCCGTGACCTGCGCCTCGAGCGCCTCGGCGTGCTCGAGCAGTTGCCCGTCGCCCGCCGCGCGGTGCAGCACCATCGACGATGTCGCCATCAGCAGCCGCACCGGATTCTGGTTGGAGAGCTCGAAGCGCTCCGCATCGACGCGGCGGAACAGCTCCGGACCGCCCGCCAGCCACGACCAGCGGTAGTTGTAGGCGAGCCGTGTCAGCGGCGCCAGGGGCGCCGGCAGCCGCTCGGCGAGCTCGGCGGCGGCCGGTGCAGATCCTTCGCACCGTCAATTTTTACGCCAGAGGGTTCGACCATGAATGCGGATTATCACTAGATCGGTAGGCTCGCGGCGTTGCATAGCGGCGTCCGGATCACAGGAGGAATGGATGCTCGGCGTGCTCGCCTTCGGCGATTCGATCACCAACGGCGGCGGCGAGCTCCAGTGGGGCGTGGCCCTGCAGTCCTGGGCGCTGTGGGTCGCGCGGGCGCTGGGGCTGCCCTACACGGGCTACGCGACCGACGGCGCGACTGTGCAGCCGACGTCCTCGCGCCTGCAGCTCACCGGCGTTCGAGCAGCGCACCGCCGCACCCCGGAGGCGCGCTACGACGTGGGCTGCCTGTACATCGGCGTCAACGATGTGCGCGCGCTGGACTGGGACGCCGACGGTTCGAGCGCGGCCTACGCCGCGGCGCTCGACTTCCTCTCTGCGCGCTCCGACCGGGTGCTGACGCGTCACCGCCCCGGTCGACTCGGCGCGCCGCCGTGGCGGCCGAAGGTGCGCGCAGCTGAACGCGGTGATCTGGCCGCCACGCCGCGGCCCCCAGGGCACTGGTCCTCGATCTGCGGCGACTTCGGCGCCCGCAACCTGCGTGATGGCCGACCGCGTCCACCCGACCGCCTTCGGCCAGGTCGCGATCGCCGAGCGCGCGCTAGACCTGCTGGCCGGGGATGGCCTCCAGGCCAGCGTCAGGCCCGCGCATCGCTGATCAGCTACGAGACCGCCGCGTGGCCGGCTGCGCGCGCGACGCGACCTATGTGTACCGCAGCGCGAAGGTCAGCACCGCGCGCCGGCGCCCTGCCGCCTGCTAGACCGGCCCGGCCCGTCCCGTGGCCTCGGGCAGCCGGCGGCGCCGGGCGCGGGCCGGCTCGAGCGCGCCGGCGTCCATCTGCCATCGCCAGCTGCCGCCGTCGCGCCGGGTGCGTTCATGCGCGCCTCGCTGCCCAGCCCGAGCACATCCTGGGCCTGCATCATCGCGACGCGCGCGGGCGAGCGCAGCGCGAGCTCGGATCAACCCCCACCACGCCTGCGCGCCGCGCAGCCCGGGCGGCGAGCGCGGCGTCGACAAGCTCCCGCCGCTCGGCGGCAGCGACTCATACCACCCGCGCGCCGTGTCGTGTCGTGCGTTCCCGTGTACACGAGCCGCTGCTCGACGTGGTTGCCGGGCTCGGTGGGCTGCCAGGATCGCTCGGCGTCGAAGCCGAACTGGAGCACGAGCATGCCGGGCAGCCCGAGCGCGTCGCGCAGCCGCTCGACCGCCGGGGTTATGACCCCGAGGTCCTCGGCGATGAACGGCAGTCCCCGAGCTCGCGCTCGACGGCGCGAAAGAGCGCGATCCCGGGGCCACGCTGCCAGTGCCGCCGGCCGCGCTGCGGCGCCCGTTGGGGCACCGACCAGTAGGACACGAAACCGCGGAAGTGGTCGATCCGCGCGCACGTCGAAGAGCTCGAGCGTGCGGCGCAGCCGCTCGATCCACCAGCGGTATCCGCGCCGGCGCAGGGCCGGCCAGTCGTACAGCGGATTGCCCCACAGCTGGCCGGTCGCCGAGTAGACGTCGGGCGGTGCCCCCGCGACGGCACCGTGCTGGAAGAGCTCCGGGTGAGCACGTGGTCGACGCTCCCGGGGGCGACGTAGATCGCCATGTCCCCGAGGATCCTCACGCCGCGCTCGGCGGCGTAGGCGCGCAGCGCGCACCACTCCCGCTCGAAGCGGACCTGGTCGTCGACCGCTCCGCGGCCGCGAATGCGCTCCCAGTCGCCGATCCAGAACGCTGGCGCTCCCGGAAGTCGCCGAGCTCCGCGGCGCTGACACCGGCGCGCGGGGCTCGGCCGAGCAGGCCGGGCCAGGCCGCGAACGCCGAGCGCGCCTTGTACGGGGAGCGGTAGCGGTCGGGCGATCCGAGCGGCAGCACCTGCCACCAGGACTGCCCGGCCGAGGCCAGCCAGTCGACGAACTTGTACGCCGACGGCCCGACCGGCCGTCCGGCAGCGACGTGATGTGCAGCTGAATGCCGCTCGATCGGGGCAGAGAGACCATCGGGATGCTAGCGTATCAGCCGAAACCGCGCTCGCACGTGCATGACGAAATCGGCTTAGATGCGGCCCTGACGCGATATTTGACAATCGTGCCCGAGCCACCGCCCAACCGCATCGTGATCCAGCTATCCGTCGCCGGCGGTCGACGATGGACGCTATCCTGCCAAGCGCTGCGTCGGCGACCATCGTCGTCGTCGCGGCCGACGTCTTCCGCGACGGGCACGACCTGCTGCGCGTCGTCGTCCGCTACCGCGGCCCCGGCGACAGGCGCTGGCGCGAGGCGGAGCTGAGGCCGGTCGACGCTCACCTCGGCGGCGTCCGCTGGAGGGGGGAGTTCGAGGTCAGCCGGCCGGGGCGCTGGGAGTTCACGATCGAGGCGTGGACGGACAGCTTCGGGACCTGGCGCGACGAGCTCGAGCGCAAGATCGCCGCAGACCAGCACGACCTCGCCGGCGAGATGTCGGAGGGGCTGCTGATGCTGCGCGCCGCCGCGCGCGCGGCGAAGAGCTCGGCGGAGGGGCAGCTGATCGAGTATGCGCTGCTGACGCTCGAGGACGAGGCCGTCCCGGAGCGCGCCAAGCACGACGCGGTGCTCGGGCCCGAGCTGTTCGCGGCGGTCGAGCGCACCCAGGAGCGCCGCGACAGGGTGACCCTCGCGCCAGCCGCTGCCGATCGAGGTCGACCGCCTCCGCGCCAGGTTTGGTGCCTGGTATGAGCTGTTCCCGCGATCGTGGGGAGGCCTCAAGGGAGTCAGGCGCCAGCTTCCGAGCCTGGCCGAGCTCGGCTTCGACGTCGTCTACCTGCCACCGATCCACCCGATCGGTGCCACCAACCGCAAGGGCCGCGACAACGCGCTCGTCGCCGGCCCCGACGATCCCGGCTCCCCGTGGGCGATCGGAGACGAGAACGGCGGTCACGACGCGGTCCATCCCGACCTCGGGACGATCGCGGACCTGAAGGCGCTGACGCGGGCGGCGCGCGTGCACGGGATCGACATCGCGCTGGACTTCGCGATCCAGTGCTCGGCCGATCACCCGTGGCTCAAGGATCATCCCGAGTGGTTTCATCGCCGGCCGGACGGAACGCTGAAGTACGCCGAGAACCCGCCGAAGCGCTACCAGGACATCTACAACGTCAACTGGGACTCCCAGGACTGGCGTGGACTGTGGGACGCGCTGCTGAAGATCGTGCTCTATTGGGTCGACTGCGGCATCAAGGTGTTCCGAGTCGACAATCCGCACACGAAGCCGTTCGCGTTCTGGGCGTGGCTGATCCAGCGGGTGCACGCGCACGACCGCGACGTGATCTTCCTCGCCGAAGCGTTCACGAGACGGTCGGTGATGCGCCACCTCGCGAAGATTGGCTTCAGCCAGTCCTACACGTACTTCACCTGGAAGAACTCGCGCTGGGAGCTGATGCGAGTACGTCTCAGAGCTTGCCCAGTCCGGCGAGCAGGAGTACTTCCGACCGAACTTCTTCGTCAACACGCCCGACATCCTGCACGAATACCTGCAGCACGGGGGCCGGCCGGCGTTCGAGGCGCGGCTCGTGCTCGCGGCGACGCTCAGCCCGAGCTATGGGATCTACTCGGGCTACGAGCACGCCGAGAGCGTCGCGATCCGCGAGGGCTCGGAGGAGTACCTGCACTCCGAGAAGTACGAGCTCAAGCAGCGGACGCTCGACGGCCCCCTGCTGCCGCTCGTCAAGCGACTGAACGAGGCCCGCCGCGCAAACCCAGCCCTGCAGGAGCTCTCGAACATCACCTTCCTCGAGACCGCCAACGAGGCGTTGATCGCCTACGCGAAGCACTCGCAGGGCAATACAGTGCTGACGGTGGTGAGTATCGATCCCAGGCAGACGCAGGAGGGGCTCGTGCTCATCCCCACAAGCCTCGGCCTGCCGCCGACCTTCATCGTCCACGACCTGCTGTCCGACGATCGCTTCCAGTGGAGGCTCGGGCCCAACTACGTCCGCTTGCAGCCCGGCGTCCGTCAGGCGCACGTGGTGCGGGTGGAGCCTTCGTGACCGGGCCGCCGACGCTCACCCATGTGATCGCGCCGTCGCGCACCGTCCGGCTGCCGAGGAGCGATTCCGACATCCACGCGCAGACGCGCCAGTGGTTCGAAGCCGAGCCGCTGTGGTTCAAGCGCGCGGTCTTCTACGAGGTGCTGGTGCGAGGGTTCTACGATGCCAACGGCGACGGCACCGGCGACTTCCGCGGGCTGACCGAGAAGCTCGACTACCTGCAGTGGCTCGGGATCGACTGCGTCTGGCTGCTGCCGTTCTACCGCTCGCCGCTGCGAGACGGCGGCTACGACATCGCTAGCTTCACCGACGTGCACCCCGACTACGGCACCGTCGGCGACGTGCGCGAGCTGATCGACGGCGCGCACGCGCGCCGCATCCGGGTGATCGCCGACCTGGTGATGAACCACACCTCGATCGAGCATCCCTGGTTTCAGGAGTCGCGCTCGAGCCCCGACTCCCCGAAGCGCAACTGGTACGTGTGGTCCGACAGCGACGAGCGCTACGAGGAAGCGCGGATCATCTTCATCGACACCGAGTCCTCGAACTGGAGCTGGGACCCGGTCGCCGGCGCCTACTACTGGCACCGCTTCTTCTCCCACCAGCCTGACCTCAACTACGCCAATCCGGACGTGCGCGAGGCGATGCTCGGAGTGCTGCGCTTCTGGCTGGACCTCGGGCTCGACGGGTTTCGCCTCGATGCGGTGCCCTACCTGTTCGAGCGCGAGGGGACCAACTGCGAGAACCTGCCCGAGACGCACGCGTACCTCAAGCGCGTCCGCCGCGAGATCGACGAGCGCTACCCCGACCGCGTGCTCCTGGCGGAGGCCAACCAGTGGCCCGCCGACGTGGTCGAGTACTTCGGCGAGGGCGACGAGTGCCACATGGCGTTCCACTTCCCGGTGATGCCCCGGATGTTCATGGCGATCCGGCGCGAGGAGGCCGTTCCGATCTACGAGATCCTCGAGCAGACCCCCGAGATCCCGGGCAACTCCCAGTGGGGCCTGTTCCTGCGCAACCATGACGAGTTGACGCTCGAGATGGTCACCGACGAGGAGCGCGACTACATGTACTCCGAGTACGCCAAGGATCCCCGGATGAAGCTGAACCTCGGGATCCGCCGGCGCCTCGCGCCGCTGCTTGACAACGGCCGCGACGAGATCGAGTTGATGCACGCGATCCTGTTCTCGCTTCCCGGCTCGCCCGTGCTCTACTACGGCGACGAGATCGCGATGGGAGACAACGTGTTCCTCGGGGACCGCGACGGGGTACGCACGCCGATGCAATGGACTGGCGATCGCAACGGCGGCTTCTCGCGTGCGGACTTCGCGCAGCTGTACGCGCCGCCGCTGATGGATCCCGTGTACGGTTACCAGGCGGTCAACGTCGAGGCGCAGCTGCGAACAGCGACGTCGCTGCTGCGCTGGATCCACCGGTTCATCGCGCTGCGCAAGGAGCACCCGGTCTTCGGCTTCGGAACCTACGAGCCGATCCAGCCCTCCAATCCCCGCATCTTCGCCCACCTTCGCAGCTTCGAGGATGATCTGGTCCTGTGCGTCCACAACGTCGCCCGCTCCGCGCAGGCCGTGGAGCTCGATCTGAGCGCCTACGAAGGACGTTATCCGGTCGAGCTGTTCGGGCGCTCTCGGTTTCCGCGGATCGGCGAGCTGCCCTACCTGTTGACGCTCGCGCCGCGGGGCTTCTACTGGTTCCAGCTCGTCGACGGCGCGCGGGGGGTCTCGAGATGACTGAGCGCGTCCAGATCACCGCCGACGAGATGCGCGCCGCCCTGGACGGGTCCGAGCTACGCGAATGGGTGCAGCGCCAGCGCTGGTACGCATCGAAGTCTCGCTCGGTGGCGGGGATCGAGATCGTCGAGTGCCTCACGCTGCGTGAAGACCCGTTGCTGATCCTGGCACTGGTGCAGACCCGGTTTGCGACCGGCACCCACGAGCTCTACCAGCTGCCGCTGGCGCTGCGACCGGCCGATAGCGGAGGACCGGAGTCGATCGCCCGCACCCAGGGGTGGGCGGTCTACGACGCGCTCGCCGAGCCGGCGCAGGTCCGGGAGCTGCTGCGTCGGATCGACGCCACCGACGAGCTCGAGACCGCTGACGGCCGCTTCAGCTTCCACCGCTTCGACGGCGACGTCGCCGTCCCCGAGGACGTGGACGTGCGGGTGATGGGAGTCGAGCAGTCCAATTCCTCGATCGTGTTCGACGACCGGCTCGTGTTCAAGCTGTTCCGCAAGCTCGAGCCGGGGGTCAACCCGGAGCTCGAGATGCTGCGCTTCCTGACCCGCGTGCGGTTTGCGAACATCGCGCCGCTGCATGGCTGGGCAGAGTACGACGGGCAGGCGCTCGCGGCGACGCTGGGGGTCGCGCAAACCTTCTTCCCCGATGCGACCGGCGGCTGGGAACTCGCGCTCGACGAGATCTCCTCGGACCCGGACGCGCTCCTGGGGCGCCTCGAGACGCTGGGTGCGGTGAGCGCGCAGATGCACAACGCGCTTGCGAGCGACGCGTCGGACCCGGCGTTCGCGCCCGACGAGCCCAGCCAAGAGGCGATCTCGCTGCTGACCGCGACCGTCGACGAGGACATCGAGCGGATGTTCGTGCGGCTGCCAGACGACGCGCGGCTGGCGCCGATCGCCGGGCGCGGCCAGGACGTGCGCGAGCGCCTGGCAGCCAGGGCACACGTCGGCGTCACCGGGCGCGTGATCCGCACGCACGGCGACTATCACCTCGGACAGACGCTGTACACCCCGCGCGGCTGGGTGATCATCGACTTCGAGGGCGAGCCGGCGCGCCCGCTTCCCGAGCGCCGGCAGAAGCGCTCGCCGCTGCGCGACGTCGCGAGCATGCTGCGCTCATTCGCGTACGTGACCTCCGCGGTGGAGATCCTTCGCGGCGGCCACGCGCCGCCCGAGTTCGAGCAGCGCGCACGCGACGCGTTCCTCGTGCACTATCTCAACCACGTCGATCCGAGCCTGCTTCCGGCGGGCGAGGCCGCAATCGCCAATATGCTGTCGATCTACGAGCTGGAGAAGGCGATCTACGAGCTCCGCTACGAGCTCGACAACCGTCCGCAGTGGGTTTCGATCCCGGTGGCCGGGATCAGGCGTCTACTCGAATCTTCATGACCGTAGCCAACCAAGAACTCGACGCGCTGGTCCGCCGCGAGCACTCCAACCCTCACGCGGTGCTGGGCCCGCACCCGTCCGGCGGCGGGGTCGTGATCCGCGTGCTGCGCCCCGCCGCGGTCAACGTGACCGCGCTGCTCGCGGACGGCCGCACGATCGAGCTCGAGCAGATCCACGCCGGAGGCGTGTTCGAGCGCGTCGCCGACGGCGCGCGGATGCCGCTCCGCTACCGGCTCGAGGTCGATTACGGGTCCGCGGGCAAGTTCACGATCGACGACCCGTACGCGTTCACGCCGACGGTCGGCGAACTCGACCTGCATCTGATCGGCGAGGGACGCCACGAGCAGCTCTACGAGCGCCTCGGCGCGCACGTGCTCGAGCACCAGGGCGTCCGCGGCACGGGATTCGCTGTCTGGGCGCCGGCGGCTCGGGCGGTCAGCGTCGTCGGCGACTTCAACTCGTGGGACGGCCGCCTGCACGCGATGCGCACGCTCGGGGCCAACGGGATCTGGGAGCTGTTCCTGCCGGGCATCGAGCCCGGCGTCCGCTACAAGTACGAGATCCTGACCGCCGACCACGAGCTGCGGCTGAAGGCTGACCCATACGCGCAGGAGACCGAGATGCCGCCCAGGACCGCGTCGGTCGTGAGCGATCCGCATCACGAATGGAGTGCCGCGGACGCGGCCTGGCTGGCGCGGCGGCGCAAGCAAAAGCCGCTCGAACGTCCGATGTCGATCTACGAGGTCCACCTCGGGTCCTGGCGGCTGAACACGTTCGAGGGCAACCGTTCGCTCACCTACCTCGAGCTGGCCGACGAGCTCGCCGCGTACGTCACCGACATGGGCTTCACGCACATCGAGCTGCTGCCGGTGATGGCGCACCCGTTCACCGGCTCGTGGGGCTATCAGGTCACGGGCTACTACGCCCCCACCCCAAGGTACGGATCGCCCGACGACCTGCGTCAGTTCGTCGATCGGATGCACGCGCACGGCATCGGGGTGATCGTAGACTGGGTCCCGGCGCACTTCCCGCGCGACGATTGGGCGCTCGCGCGGTTCGACGGCACGGCGCTCTACGAGCACGACGATCCGCGCCGTGGCGCGCATCCTGACTGGGGCACGCTGGTGTTCAACTTCGGCCGCCACGAGGTGCGCAACTTCCTGATCGCCAACGCGCTGTTCTGGCTGCGCGAGTATCACATGGACGGGATCCGGGTGGACGCAGTCGCGTCGATGCTGTACCTGGACTACTCGCGCAACGAGGGCGAGTGGGTCCCGAACCAGTACGGCGGCCGTGAGGACCTCGAGGCGGTCTCGTTCCTCAAGGAGCTCAACGAGGTGATCTACGGCCGCGAGCCGGGGATCGTCTCGTCGGCCGAGGAGTCGACGGCGTGGGGAGGCGTCTCGCGCCCCACCTACCTCGGCGGGCTCGGCTTCGGCTTCAAGTGGAACATGGGCTGGATGCACGACACGCTGGAGTACTTCAAGAAGGAGCCCGATCCACCGCCGCTACCACCACCACGAGCTGACCTTCAGCATGCTCTACGCGTACACCGAGAACTTCATCCTGCCCCTGTCCCACGACGAGGTCGTGCACGGCAAGGGCTCGCTGTATAGCAAGATGTCCGGCGATCGCTGGCAGAAGCTCGCCAACCTGCGCGCGCTGTACGCCTACATGTTTGCGCACCCGGGCAAGAAGCTCCTGTTCATGGGCTCAGAGCTGGCACAGGAGGCGGAGTGGCGCGCGGAGGCTTCGCTCGACTGGCACCTGCTCGAGCGTCCCGAGCACGCTGGCGTCCAGACCCTCGTGCGCGAGCTGAACCGCCTGTACCGCGCCGAGCCAGCCCTGTGGGAGATCGACTCCGATCCGTCCGGCTTCTGGTGGCTTGAGCCCAACGACGCCGACAGCAACATCATCGCGTTCGTCCGCGCGTCGCGCAAGGCGGAGCGCCTGGTCGTGTTCGCAGCCAACCTGTCTCCCGTCCCGCGTGGCGGCTACCGGCTCGGGCTGCCGCGGGCATGCCGGTGGCGCCAGGCGCTCAACACCGACTCCTCGGCCTTTGGCGGCAGCGACTGGGGCAACTTCGGAGTGCTCAAGCCTGAGCCGATCCCCTGGCACGGGCAGCCGGTCTCCGCCGAGATCGAGTTGCCGCCGCTGGCGGCGATCTGGCTGGTCCCGGACACCTAGCCACTCGTGACCGACGAGTACCCCTGGGAGCGGCCGCTTGGCGCCCGCCCGCTCGACGACGTCCTGACGGCCTTCCGCGTCTGGGCGCCGAACGCGCGCTCAATCACGGTTGCAGTCGCAGACCGCGAGGTGGCGCTGCAGCACGCCGGGTTTGCTGTTTATGAGGCAGTCACCCCGGCTCGCGCCGGGGACGACTACTGGTTTGTCGTCGATGGCCGGCGGCTGCCGGATCCCTGCTCACGCTGGCAGCCCGGAGGGTTGCGCGGGCCCTCGCGGGTGATGGCGATCGAGCCGGTCGCGCCGCGCAAGCTGCCGGCGGGCGATCGAACTGGTGGTATACGAGCTGCACATCGGCACGTTCACCCCCGAGGGAACGTTCGATGCGGCGATCGCGCACCTAGCCGAGCTTGCCACGCTGGGCGTCACGGCGATTGAGATCATGCCGGTCGCCGAATTCCCCGGCCGAAGGGGATGGGGCTACGACAGCGTGTACATCTCCGCGCCGCAATCGTCCTACGGCGGACCGGCGGGACTCGCGCGCCTTGTGCGAGCGGCTCACGACCAGGGGCTCGCGGTTCTGCTCGACGTTGTCTACAACCACATCGGCCCCGCCGGAACGCCGGCGCTCGAGGCGTTCGGCCCCTACTTCACCGAGAAGTACCAGACCCCGTGGGGCAAGGCGGTCAACTTCGACGAGGCCCGCTGCGATCCGGTCCGCGAGTGGGTCCTGCAGAGCGCGACCGGCTGGATCTCGGAGTTCGGCATCGACGGCCTGCGCCTCGACGCGATCCACGCGATCTTCGACTCCAGCGCCGAGCACGTCGTGGCGGCGATCGCGCGCCGAGTGCACGAGCTGCGCGCCGACGCGCTCGTGATCGCCGAGAGCGGCCTCAACGATCCCCGTGTGATGCGGGGCCGCGACCTCGGCGGGTACGCGTGCGACGGCGCCTGGGCGGACGACTTTCATCACGCGCTGCGAACGCTGGTCACCGACGAGCACGAGGGCTACTACGCGGAGTTCGGTCGTGTCGCGCAGCTCGCCAAGGCCTTTCACCGGCCGCACGTGCACGACGGTCAGTTCTCGGGCTTTCGCCAACGCCGGTTCGGAGCGCGGGCGGACGACGTGCCAGCCAAGCGGTTCGTGGTCTTCTCGCAGAACCACGATCAGGTGGGCAACCGCGCGTACGGCGAGCGGCTGCCCGACGCTGCCCGTCCGCTGGCGGCGTTCTGCACGCTGCTGTCCCCGTTCACGCCGATGCTGTTCATGGGCGAGGAGTACGGCGAGCAGGCGCCGTTTCAGTTCTTCACCGACCACATCGACGAGTGGATCGCGGTCGCGACGCGCGACGGCCGGCGCGCCGAGTTCAAGGCGTTCGCGCAGTTCGGCGGCGAAATTCCGGACCCACAGGCGACCGAGACCTTCGAGCGCTCGAAGCTGACCCGCGAGCGCGACCCGGTGCTCGCGCAGCTGTACGCCGATCTGCTGGAGGCGCGTAAGGAGCTTCCGACCGGCGATGTGGATACGATCGTCTTTGATGAGGTCCAGCGCTGGTTGCGAGTCAGCCGCGGGGCGTTTGAGCTTGTTTGCAACTTCGGACCGCGCCGCGTGCGTTTGCCCTGTGACCGAGACCTCCTGCGCATCGCCACCCACGAGCAGGTCCGCCTTCATGACGGCCATCTCGAGCTTACGCCCCTGTCGGGAGCGCTAGTAGGGTGAGCGACGTCTGGCCGGGGCGCCCGTTCCCACTCGGAGCGACGTGGGACGGCGGCGGGACCAACTTCTCGATCTTCTCCGAGCACGCGGAGGGCGTCGATCTTTGCCTGTTCGACGACCAGGGCGACGAGACGCGGATCGAGCTGACGCAGCGCAGGGCGCTCAACTGGCATTGCTACCTGCCCGGCGTCGGGCCGGGTCAGCGCTACGGCTTCCGGGTACACGGACGCTACGCGCCTCGGGAAGGCCATCGCTTCAACCCGGCCAAGCTGCTGATCGACCCGTACGCGAAGGCGATCGACGGCGTCGTCGACTGGCGCCACGACGCGAACGTGCTGCCCTACATTGCGACCGGCGACGCCGAGGCCGACCTCGAGCTCGACGACGAGGACGACGCGCCGGCGATGCCGAAGTCGGTCGTGATCGACGACGCGTTCTTCTGGGAGGGCGACCGCCCGCCGCGGATCCCGTTCGCCGATCTGGTCATCTACGAGACGCACGTCAAGGGCTTCACGATGCGCCACCCGGCCGTCCGGGAGGACTTGCGCGGCACCTACGCCGGCCTGGCCGCCGAGTCGGCGATCGCCTACCTGATCGACCTCGGCGTCACCGCGGTGGAGCTGCTCCCCGTGCACCACATCTCCGACGAGTCGTTCCTCGCGGAGCGCGGGCTGCACAACTACTGGGGCTACAGCACGATCGGCTACTTCGCCCCGCACTGCCAGTACGCTGCAACGGGACCTCACGGCGAGCAGGTGAGGGAATTCAAGGGCATGGTGAAGGCGCTGCACCGGGCCGGCATCGAGGTGATCCTCGACGTCGTCTACAACCACACCGCCGAGGGTAACCACCTGGGACCGATGCTCGCGTTCAAGGGGGCCGACAACTTCTCCTACTACCGCCTGATGCCCGACGATCCCCGCCACTACATGGATTTCACTGGCACCGGCAACTCGCTCAACCCCGTCCACCCGAGCGTGCTGCGACTGATCATGGACTCGCTTCGCTACTGGGTGGTCGACTGCCACGTCGACGGGTTCCGGTTCGACCTCGCCTCGGCGCTCGCGCGCGAGTTCTTTGACGTCGATCGCTTGTCGGCATTCTTCGACGTCATCCACCAGGACCCGGTGCTCTCCCAGGTGAAGCTGATCGCGGAGCCGTGGGACGTCGGCCCGGGTGGCTACCAAGTCGGCAACTTCCCGGTCCTGTGGTCGGAGTGGAACGGTGTCTATCGCGACACGATGCGCGACTACTGGCGCGGCGCGTCGCACAGTGGCGAGTTCGCCCAGCGGCTGTCGGGCTCCGCCGACCTCTACGAGTCCGACGGCCGCGATCCATTCGCCTCGATCAACTTCATCACGGCCCACGACGGCTTCACGCTGCGCGACCTCGTCAGCTACGAGCACAAGCGCAACGAGGCGAACTTCGAGGACAACCGCGACGGCACCGACGACAACCGGTCCTGGAACTGCGGCGTCGAGGGCGAGACCGACGAGCCGGAGATCCTCGCGCTGCGGATGCGCCAGCGGCGCAACTTCCTGACGACCCTGTTCATCTCGCAGGGGACGCCGATGCTGCTCGGGGGCGACGAGATGGGACGCACGCAGCACGGCAACAACAACGGCTGGTGCCAGGACAACGAGGTCTCGTGGTACGACTGGCGCGACGATCCGGATACGGTGCAGCTGCGCGACTTCACGCGGCGGCTGATCCGCCTGCGACGCGAGCACCGTGTGTTCCGCCGCGGTACGTTCCTGCGTGGCCAGGAGCTCAAGGGCTCCGGGCTGCCGGACGTGTGGTGGTTCCGGGCCGATGGGCTGAAGATGACCCGCCGCGACTGGCAGAGCGGCGAGCACGCACTCGGG
The DNA here is from genome assembly GCA_963811155.1 of uncultured Solirubrobacterales bacterium. Classification (GTDB taxonomy): domain Bacteria; phylum Actinomycetota; class Thermoleophilia; order Solirubrobacterales; family Solirubrobacteraceae; genus Palsa-465. Next base: position 89,815 of record CAWEQQ010000024.1, on the reverse strand, counting down.
ATGTTCCTCAACGGGCGCGAGATCAGAACTCCCGGCCCCCACGGGGAGGACTTCGAGGACGACTCGTTCGTGCTGCTGTTCAACGCCCACCGCGAGGATCGTGTGTTCATGCTGCCTCGCCGGCTGTTCGGGGCGCAGTGGACGCTCGAGCTCTCGACCGCCGATCCCGATACCCAGCCCGGCAGCGCGCAGTTCGGCGCCCGCACCAAGCTGAACGTCGTCTCGCGTTCGATCGTGATCCTGAAGCGGGTCAGATGACCGCGGCCGCTTGCGAGCTGCGGGCGACCTACCGCCTGCAGCTGACCGCCGGCTTCGGCTTCGCAGCTGCTCGGGCGCTCGTTCCCTACCTGCGCGACCTCGGCATCTCGCATCTCTATCTGTCACCTTCGCTTCAGGCTCGGGCGGGCTCGATGCACGGCTACGACGTTGTCGACCCCCGCCGGCTGTCCGACGAACGCGGCGGCGCCGACGAGTTCCGGACGCTGTCGGGCGCCGCGCGCGATGCCGGGCTGGGGATCGTGCTCGACGTGGTGCCAAACCACATGGCGGTCGACAGCGCCAACCGCTACTGGACCGATCCGAGCCTCCGCGAGCGTTTCTTCGATATCGACCCGGCGACCGGCCGCCACCGCAGGTTCTTCAGCGTCGACGACCTCGCCGGCCTGCGCCAGGAGGACGAGTCGGTGTTCGAGGAGACCCACGAGCTGGTGCTCGCGCTGGTCAACGAGGCATTGGTCGACGGGCTGCGGATCGACCATCCCGACGGGCTCGCGGACCCCGCCGGCTATCTCAACCGATTGCACAACGCCAGCGCCACTCGCATCTGGGTCGAGAAGATCCTCGGCCCGGGTGAACGGCTACGCGACTGGCCGGTCGCCGGGACCGTCGGCTACGAGTTCCTCAACGACGTCTGTGCGCTGTTCGTCGACCCCGACGGCGAGCCAGCGCTGACCTCACTCTGGAAGCAGGTCGCCGGCGATCGCAGCGGATTTGGAGAAGTGGCGCTCGAGTGCAAGCTCGAGCAGCTGCGCGGGCCATTCGCACCCGATGTCGAGTGGCTGGCCCGCGAGCTTGCGGGCGAGCCGCCCGGAGGTCGCGCGGCGCTGGAGCGCGCGCTCGCGTCGCTGCCTGTGTACCGGACCTACGTCGACGCGGTGCGCGGTCAGGTCACCGACGAGGACCGCGACGCGATCGGGCAGGCCGAGATGCCGGCGGAGCTGGCGCAGATGCTGCTGCTGGAGCGCGAGGCGCCGGCTGCGTTCGTGACCCGCTTTCAGCAGACGACGCCGGCGATCATGGCAAAGGGCGTCGAGGACACCGCGTTCTACCGCTATGGCAGGCTGCTGGCGCTCAACGACGTCGGCGGGGACCCGAGCCGGTTCGGAATCGACGTCGAGCGGTTCCACGCCGCCAACCTCGAGCGCGCGGAGCGCTTCCCGCAGAACCTGCTCACGACCCAGACCCACGACACCAAGCGCTCGGGAGATGTCCGTGCCAGGATCGGGATGCTCGCGTCGATGCCCCAGGAGTGGGCCGAGCACGTTGGGCGCTGGCTCGAGCTGACCGAGTCGCTGCGCGACGGCGGCGCTCCCGACGACGTCGAGCGCTACTTCCTGTTTCAGACCCTGCTCGGCGCCTGTCCGATCGCGGAGGAGCGGGTCGAGGCCTACATGGAGAAGGCATTGCGCGAGGCTAACCGCAGCACGAACTGGATCGAGCCCAACGAGGAGTGGGAGGCAGCGGTGAGGCGCTTCTGCGCAGCGCTGCGCTCCTGCGAGCCGTTCATGGCGGACTTCGAGCCGTTCGCAGCCCGCGTCGCCGCCGCCGGCGACCGCGCCGCGCTCGGCCAGCTAACCTTGAAGCTAACCGCGCCAGGGATCCCCGACATCTACCAGGGGACGAGCTGCCGCTAAGAGCGCTCGTCGACCCCGATAACCGCGGGCCGGTCGATTGGGACTGGCAGCAGGCGATGCTGCGCCGGCTGATGGGCGGCTCGCCACCCGACGCCGAGACGTACAAGCTGTTCTTGACACTGCGGCTGCTGGGCCTGCGGGCGCGGCGTCCGGAGCCGTTCACCGGCGGTTATGAGCCGTTGGAGGCGGGTGAGCGCGCCTGCGCGTTCGTGCGCGGCGGGGACGTGGTGGTCGCCGTGGCCGTTCGCCTTGGGGAGATCGAGGGGGAGCTGCACGCGCCGCGGGGCAGGTGGCGCGACGTGCTGCGGGGCGAGGAGCGTTCGTTCGCAAGCCGCGAACCGCTGGCGCGCGTGCTCGGGGACTACGGGCTGGCGGTGTTCGAGCGCGCCGATCGCTGAGGTCCTGCACGCTCGCGTGCAAGCGGGGCGGAGATCGTCTGCGATCGCAACTCTGAGCACGCTCGGCGGTTGCAACCGACAGACGGACAGCCGCGCCGCGACCCGCCAACAACCAAACGGAGCGCTCGCCATGACCAAAGCCCTCGTCCACCACGCCCGCCGCCACACGATCTCGTACCTGGCGTTGAGCTGCTCGTTGCTGGCGCTCGGCGGAGCGGCGTCGGCGGCACTGCAGATCCCGTTCGGCTCGGTCGGCGAACGCCAGCTGCGCAACTACGCGATCGATCCGGTCAAGTGGGACCCCAACTACGTGACCGGCTTCGTGCGGCGGTGGGCGACGATCAGCTCATCGGGCTCGATCATGTCCACCAGCCCGGGCGGTCAGAGCAAGTCGATTGGCACCGGAGACGTGGTGGTGACGTGGGGTGACGCGTTCGCCCACTGGTGCGCCCCGATCGCGACTGTGCTCGGCGGCTCGGCGACCCCGACGACGACCACCACCGACCACCTCGACCACCACCTCGACCACCACCTCGTCGACCACCACCTCCCCCCAGCCGACGCCCACCGGCGCGGCGTACGCCGATGCGTCAATCGTGACCAGGAACGGCGAGTCGACCCTGCTCGCAGTGGCGACCTACAACTCGCTCGGTCAGCCAGCCGCCGAACCGGTCTCAGTCGCGGTCATCTGCGGTCCGGGCGCCGGGTCGGGCCAGTCGTTCCCGACCAATCTGCCGTAAGCCGGCGGCGGGGAACCTGCTACGGCCAGGCCACCGGACCAAATCGTCGACGTTCGTGCGTGGCGCTGCGCGACCGCCCCGCTCCGGTAGGGTGCCGGATCGGGGTGACGCGCGTGCTTGTGGTTTCCTGGGAGTACCCGCCCGTGATCGAGGGCGGGTTGGGCCGCCATGTCCGTAAGCTCTCCGAGCACCTGGTGCGCGACGGCGTCGAGGTTCATGTCCTGACGCGCGGCGGCAGCCGGCTGCCTGTGCACGAGGAGCGCCACGGCGTGTTCGTGCACCGCGTGCGCGAGCCGGCGTTCCCGATGGACCTGAGCGCGTTCGTTCGCTGGGCGGACGCGATGAACGACGACTTGCAAGCGCTCGGCACCGAGCTCTGCGAGCGGTTCGAGTTCGACCTCGTGCACTCCCACGACTGGCTGGTGGCGGGGGCGGCGGAGCGCGTCGCGCGCGGCCTGCGCCGACCCTGGCTGACGACCGTGCACGCGACCGAGTACGGGCGCCATCAGGGCTGGGTCCGCAGACTACCCCCAATCACACATCCACGCCGTCGAGCGTGCAATGGTCCGGCGAGCTGATCACGTGATCACCTGCTCGCGCTACATGCGCGGCCACGTCGCGCTTGTGTTCGGAGTCCCGGCGTCGCGCATCACGGTCGTCCCGAACGGCATCGATCTACGCGATCTCGAGCCGGTGGTCCCCGACCTGCCGGCGCTGCGCGCTCGGTTCGCGAGCCCGTCGGACCGGCTAGTCCTGCTGGTCGGCAGGCTCGTCTACGAGAAGGGCTTTCATCTCGCGCTCGACGCACTCGCGCCGGCCGTTACGCGCCTGGGTAACGTTCGCTTCGTCGTGGCCGGCACCGGCATGGCCGAGGCCGAGCTCAAGCGCCAGGCTCGCCGGCTGGGGCTCAGCAAGCACGGGACGTTCCTCGGCTGGGTCGGCGACGACATGCTCCACTCGCTGTATCGCGTCGCGAACCTGTGCATCGTTCCCTCGATCTACGAGCCGTTCGGTCTCGTGGCTCTGGAGGCGATGGCCTCCGGCTGCCTGTGCATCGTCGCCGACACCGGCGGCCTGCGCGAGGTCGTCCCCGGCGACGCCAGCGTCGGCCTGCGCTTCCCTGTCCGTGACGCGGCCGCACTCGGCACGATCCTAAGGCAGGTGCTCGCCGACGACGACGCGCGCGCCGAGATGATCGCCGACGCCCGCGACCACGCGCTGCGCTTCGACTGGGAGGCGGTCGCACGCACGACGCTCGGGATCTACCGCGGCCTGGTTGCTACTTCGACGGTCACCCGCCGCGCCACGGCGCCGGCGCTGTAGGCCGCAGCCCCGAGACGCCGCGCGGCAGGCCGCCGTGGCGCGAACGCCTGCGCCGCGGGGCGGCGGGAACGCAGAAGGGCCCGGATCTCGCCGGGCCCTTCCAATCGTCCGTTGTAGGACCGACTACATCATCCCGCTCATGTCGGGCATGCCACCGCCGCCACCGCCGCCGCCGCCGTCCTTCTCGGGGACCTCGGCGACGATCGCCTCGGTCGTGAGGATGTTCTTGGCGATCGACGCGGCGTTCTGCAGCGCCGAGCGCGTGACCATCGCCGGGTCGATGATGCCCTCCTTGACCAGATCGACGATCTCGCCGGTGGCCGCGTTGAGGCCCTGGCCCTTCTTGGCGTTGCGGACCTCGTTGACGACGACCGAGCCCTCGAGGCCGGCGTTCTCGGCGATCTGGCGCAGCGGCTCCTCGAGCGCGCGGCGCACGATCTTGGCGCCGGTCTGCTCGTCGGGATCCGCTAGACCGCTCGATGTTGAGCGCGTCCTGAGCGGACAGCAGCGCGACGCCGCCGCCGGGGACGATGCCCTCCTCGAGCGCAGCGCGAGTCGCCTGCAGGGCGTCCTCGACGCGGTGCTTCTTCTCCTTCATCTCGGTCTCGGTCGCCGCGCCGACCTTGACGACCGCGACGCCACCCGAGAGCTTCGCCAGGCGCTCCTGGAGCTTCTCGCGATCGAAGTCCGAGTCGGTGTTCTCGATCTCGGTCTTGATCTGGTTGATGCGGCCCTTGATCGCATCGCTGTCGCCGTTGCCGTCGACGATCGTCGTGGTGTCCTTGGCGACGACCACGCGGCGCGCGCGGCCGAGCTGCGAGAGCTGGGTGTTCTCGAGCTTGAGGCCCATCTCCTCGGTGATCACCTCGCCGCCGGAGAGGATCGCGATGTCCTCCAGCATCCGCTTGCGGCGGTCGCCGAAGCCCGGCGCCTTGACCGCGACGCCGGTGAACGTGCCGCGGAGCTTGTTGACGACCAGCGTCGCGAGCGACTCGCCCTCGACGTCCTCGGCGATGATCAGCAGCGGCTTGCCCGACTGGATCGTCTGCTCGAGCACCGGCAGCAGGTCGCGGACCGAGCCGATCTTCTGGTTGGCGATCAGGATGTAGGGATCCTCGAGGACGGCCTCCATCCGGTCCTGGTCGGTGACCATGTAGGGCGAGATGTAGCCCTTGTCGAACTGCATGCCCTCGGTGAACTCGAGGTCCATGCCGAACGTCTGGCCCTCCTCGACGTTGACGACGCCGTCCTTGCCGACCTTCTCGATCGCGTCGGCGATCACGTCGCCGATCTCGTCATCGCCGGCGGAGATCGTCGCCACGCGGGCGATCTGCTCCTTGCCGGAGATCTCGGTCGACTGCTCCTCGATGTGCTTGACGACGTCGTCGACGGCCTTCTCGATGCCGCGCTTGAGCGACAGCGGGTTCGCGCCGGCGGCGACGTTCTTCAGACCCTGGCGGACGATCGCCTGGGCGAGCACGGTCGCCGTCGTCGTGCCGTCGCCGGCGACGTCGTTGGTCGCCGTGGCGACCTCGCGCACGAGCTGCGCGCCCTGGTTCTGGAAGACGTCCTCGACCTCGATCTCCCGCGCGATCGTCACACCGTCGTTGGTGATCGTGGGCGCGCCGAACTTCTTGTCGAGGACGACGTAGCGGCCCTTGGGGCCGAGCGTGACCTTGACGGCGTTGGCGACCGCGTCGACGCCCAGCTCGAGCGCCTTGCGGGCCTCCGCGTCGTACTTCAGTTCCTTATGTGCCATATCTGTGCTGGTTCTCCTGGAAGGGTCTTACGACTGGACCTTGGCCAGCACGTCGGACTCGCGGAGGACGAGCAGCTCCTCGCCGTCGACCTTGATCTCGGTGCCGCCGTACTTGCTGTAGAGGACCTCGTCGCCTTCGGCGACGTCGAGCGGAGTGCGCTTGCCGGTGTCCTCGTTGACCTTGCCGTCGCCGACCGCGAGGACCTTGCCCTTCTGGGGCTTCTCCTTGGCGGTATCGGGCAGGACGATGCCACTCGCGGTGGTCTCCTCCTCCTCGATTGCCCGCACGATCAGCCGATCGCCAAGGGGCTTGAGCTTCATTGATGAAACCTCCGGGATGGAAAGTGGTGCCTTGTGTGCGCTTGGCACTCTTAGCTGCCGAGTGCCAACGGCGTGCGACTATAGCTTGTCGGCGGCGGCGATTCAAGCCCGGCTTGGCACTCTCTGTCGAGGAGTGCCAAGACCTCCCGAATGGTGGCGATCAGTTCTGCGCCCCGCCCAGGCCGTGAATCCGGTCACGGACGTCGGCGCGGGTTCTCGATGATCTGCGCAGAAGCGCACGACGGTCACCGCGTCCTGCCAGCGTCACCTTGCGTCCGCGGCCTTAGTTCTGCGCGCGCCGCCCCAGCCCGTGAATCCGGTCACGGACGTCGGGCGGGTTCTCGATGATCTGCGAGAAGCGCACGACGGTGACCGTGTCCTCCATCGTGACCTTGCGCCCGTAGATCTGCTCGAGGAAGTGGACCATCTCGTCGACGCGGCGGAACTCGGGGTTGTCGTGCTCGATGTCGCGCGGCGACAGGTCGCGGACCCGCTTGACCTCGACCTGGTCGATCACCGCATAGAAGATCTTCTCCCGCGGCGAGTGCTGATAGCCGATCGTGACCAGCACGCACTCGTTCTTGCGGTACTTGTGGGACTTGTCGCCGAGCCGGATCGTCGCCGTCTTGCGGCCACGCCGCAATTGGTCGGCGAACACAGACGAATAGAAATTGAGGACCCGCACGCGCGCCAGCCTACCGATCTGAAGTCAATCGCGACAACGCGCGCGCGATCATCTCTCGCTCGCCGTCGTGCGTCAATGCCCGCGCCGCGTCCCGCAGCGGCATCCAGCGCGCCTCCTCGATCTCGTGATCGTGGTCGGCCAGATCTCCGCAGCGGTACTCGAACAGGTAGAAGGCGACCGTCTTGGAGATCGTCTGCCCGCCGGCGATCGAAGCGTAGCGAATCTCGCCCAGGCTGCTCGATCAGCTCGCCACATCACGCCCGCCTCCTCGCGGACCTCGCGGCGGGCGGCCTGCTCGGGGCTCTCACCGTTGTCGAGATGCCCCTTCGGGCAGCGCCGAGCACCGGCCGCCGTCAGCGGCGCGCTTGACCGGGACGATCACGGCCACGTCGTCGCCGCGAACGACGACGCCGCCGGCAGAGAAGTCCTTGCGCATCGAGTATCCGGGCCTGGGTCACTAATAGACGTATCGCTCCAGCGCGGCTGGATCGTGGACGATCAGCTTTCCCCTCCCCTGCGCGATGATCCCGGCGCGCTCGAGTACCGCCAAGAAGCGGCTTGCCGACTCGCGCGAGGAGCCGGCCAGCTGCGCCAGGTCGGCCTGCGTCGCGGTGATCAGGACGTCGCAATCGCCGGCGCCCTCGGTGCGCGCGGCGGCCACGAGCTGCGACAGCACCGTCGCGACCCGGCTCTGGACCGTCTGAAACGACTGCCGCGCCAGTCGCTCGTTGGTCTCTCGCAAGCGCCGGCCGAGCGCGGCGATCAGCTTCACCGCGATGTCCGCGTGCTCGCGCAGCAGCCGGCGCATGTCGCGTCCCAGGATCGCGATCACCTCGGTGTCGTCCAGCGTCTCGACGGTCGCCGACCGGCGCTCGTCGTCGAACATCGCCAGCTCGCCGAAGATGTCCCCCGGACCGAAGTTGGCGAGCGTGATCGAGCGGCCGTCGGAGTGCTCGCGGACCGCGCGGGCACGACCGACCTGACGACGTAGCACGTGTCGCTCGCGTCTCCCTCGCGGAACACCACCTCGCCGGCTTGAAAGCTGCGGGGGACCGTGACCTCTGCGACGCGCACGAGATCATCCGAGCCTAGCGTCGAGAACACCGGCACCCGGTGCAGGAGCGCAACCGTGTCCTCGCTCGTCGCAGCCATCGAGATCATAGATACCACATGCCCGCGGGGCTGCGGTGCTCGATCACACACTCACCACGCGGCAGGAGGCGACCCATCACGTGGTCGCTATCGTCCCTTGCGTGAAGGCTCGCGTGCTCGTGCCGCTGCTGGTCACCGCGCTGGCCTTGTTCGCGCTCTCGCCCGCGTTCGCGCGCAGCTCCTCCCGTCCGCCGACCGAGTGCTCAGCTCCGCGCTGAAGCGCGGCAAGCCGAGCGCTCGCACGATCTGTGGACGACGATCAACATCTGCAACACCAAGCGCTACCCGCTGACGGTCGGCATCCGCGGGCAGATGCCCGCGCTCGGATTCCCGACGTTGCTGTACATGGACGTCCAGGCGCTGTACTGGTCGCCAGCCGGTTCGTCCCGGTGCCCGAGGTGCAGCAGCTGATCGACCTGGGACCTCAGACGACCGGCCTTCACCAGGGCGGCGTCAGCTTCCGTTTCGCCCCGGGCGCCGGCCACCTGAGCGGCACGATCACGTTCATCTGGAAACGGGGCGGGAAGGTGCTCGCACAAGCGACGCGCCCAGCCACGCAGGGACACCCGAGCGCCGACTACGGAGACCCCGAGGACTACAGCTCTGCGCAGTGCGCGATCCCCTGACCCCCGCCGCAGGCACCCGTATGTCGTGGCCGCCAGCACCGGCCCGAACCGGTTCGCGGCGTGGGCGATCGCGTCTCGCTCGGGCGCGCCGTCGACCCGCTCAGGCGCTCAAGGTCAGGCGTCGCGGCCCTTCCTGGAACCCTAGCTCGACCAGCACGCGCGCCAGCGGCGAGCTCATCGCCGGCTCGCCGTCCACCTTCTCGAGCGCGAGCCGCTTGATCGCGCCGGCGCGGACCTGCGCGACAAGCGCGCGCAGCGCCAGCTCGCACCCGAGGATCGTCGCTGATCAGCGTCTGCAGGGCGCGGCCCGAGCGGTCGAGGTAGAGGATCGGCTCGCCCCCGGCAAGCACCACGTACGCGCCAGGGGCGCGCGCGGGCCGGCGAGCTTCGTCGCGGGACGGCCAGGGCAGCGCCGCGCCATAGGGCTGCGCCGGATCGACGGCCGCCAGCACGATCGGCTGCTGCTCCTCGCTCGGCTGCGGATCGAAGCCGCTCGACGGCTCCGGGCAGCGCGAACTGCGCCGCACCCAGGCCCTCGATGAAGTAGCCGCGACGCGCGACGCCAAGCGTCTCGAGCTGCGAGAGCTCCGGGTACAGGGTCGAGAACCCACCCGGGATTCCCTCCGCGAGCACCTGCTCGCGCGTCAGCACGCCGTAGCGTTCGAGCAGCAGCTCGCTGAGCGCTCGCCGGCCCGCCACTGGGTCGGCTGCAGATCGAAACAGCAGCGCGGTCTCAGACCAGCGGCCCTGCACCTGCGCCGCCGCGCCGCGTCGCGGCCGGCCGACGAACCGGCCGGCGCTGCGAGCGGCGGCCCGCGTCCGCTCGCGCTGCGCTCGCGCGAGCGTCAACCCCGGAGCTCGCAACGGCGCGAACGCATCGTTGGTTACCTCGCCCGCCCAGACCAGGTCCCAAAGCGCCTCCTGGAGATCCTGGAGGGCGAGGTCGACGTCGACGAGCAGGTCGGAGAAGAAGCACGCCCCGGCCGCGAGCCGTCGTCGCACAGCATCGTGCGCAGGGCTGTCGGGCGCTACGGGTTGACGCAGCGGCGGCGGGCCGAGCAGCGGCGCGTCCTCGCGGAAGAACAGCGCCACGCGCCCCGAGGCTCGCCCCAGCGCCCCAGCGCCGATCCAGACGATCTCGCCGCCGGCGCACAGTTGGTCCATCCAGGCCGGCGAGTACGCTCCGACGCGGCGTGGCAGCACGTCGCGCTCCCAGACGTCGGCCGGCAGCGCGAGCCCCTGGAGCGGGACGAGCGCCTCGCGCAGGCGATCGCTTCCGGCGCCGCTGCTCGGATGGCGATCGACGCCCTGCCACGCCGGCAGGAACCGCGCCAGCGCCCGCTGGTCGGCCGGCTCGATCTCCTTGCGCAGGGCTGCCAGCGACGCCCTGCGCAGGCGGCGCAGCACCTCCGGGTCGCACCACTCGCGCTCTGACCCGCCCGGCCGCAGCTCGCCCCGTACCAGCACGCCGTCGCGCTCGAGCTCTCGCAGTACGGCCGACTGATCGACGCCGTAGCGAGCCTTGAGATCGGCGGTCGTGAACGGGCCGTGCGTGGCTGCGTACCTGCGCACCAGGCGAGCTGGCGCATCCGGCACGTCCTCCAGGAACGCCGCCGGCAGGCCGCCAGGCGGCGCCACGCCAAGCGCTTCACGGTACAGGCCCGCATCGCCGGCGTCGATCCACCGCTCTTCGCCGATGATCCGCACCTGCACGGCGCGGCGCTCCGCTCCCAGATCGGCGAGCATCCTGGCGGCGTCCAGCTCCTCGAGCACGCGCTGCGCCGCCTCGCCGGCGGTCAGGTCACCGATCCGGCGCAGCACGTCGTGCAGTTGGTCGCGGTTGCCGGCGCGGCGTAGGTTCGAGACGCACTGCAGGTCGTCCTCCACCTGCGCCAGCGCACCTGCGTCGATCAGGTCGCGCAGCTCCTCCTGGCCGAGCAGCTCACGCAGGAGGTCGCGATCGAGCGACAGCGCCGCCGCGCGACGCTCGGCGTTCGGCGTGTCCCCCTCGTACATGTAGGTCGCGACGTAGTCGAACAGCAGCGAGGAGGCAAACGGCGAGGCGGTCGGGGTCTCGACCTCGACCAGCGACAGCTCCCGGCTGTGCAGCTTGGCCAGCAGGTCCACCAGCCCGGGCACGTCCAAAACATCCCGTAGGCACTCCCGATAGGTCTCGAGGATGATCGGGAACTCCCCGTACTGCTTCGCGACCTCCAGCAGCGACTGCGACTTCAGCCGCTGCTGCCAGAGCGGCGTGCGCTTGCCAGGCCGCGCCCGCGGGATCAGCAGCGCGCGGCCCGCGTTCTCGCGAAAGCGCGCTCCGAACAGGGCACTCGATGAGAGCTCCGCGACCACCCGGTCCTCGACCTCGTCGGGTTCGATCAAGACAAGCTCGGCCGGGCGGGCGCAATCAAACCCCTCGGCGTCGGGCAGGTGCACGATGATCCCGTCGTCGGACCAGATCGCATCCGACTCGAGCCCCAGCTGTTCGCGGATCCGGCCGCTGAGCGCGAGTCCCCACGCCGCATGCACTCGGCCCCCGAACGGGCTGAGCACGCACACGCGCCAGTCTCCGATCTCGTCGCGGAAACGCTCGATCACAATCGCCCGGTCCGACGGGATGATCCTCGTCGCGGCCTGCTGCTCGTGCAGGAACTCGATCAGGTTGCGCGCGGCGCGGGCGTCGAGGTCGTACTCGGCCTGAAGGCGCTCAGGCGTCTGGTCCACGGCCCAGCGCGCGAACGCGCCGATCGCCTCGCCGAGCTCCTTCGGGCGCCCGATCCCGTCTCCCTTCCAGAACGGCACCGCGCCGGGCAGACCCGGGGCGGGCGTCACGATCACGCGGTCGCGCCCGATCTCCTCGATCCGCCAGGTCGTAGCGCCGAGCAGGAACGTCTGCCCGGGACGCACCTCGTAGACCATTTCCTCGTCGAGCTCCCCGACCCGCCGGCCGTCGGGCAGGGTTACGGCATACAGACCGCGATCGGGGATCGTGCCGGCGTTTGTCACCGCCAGCTGCCGCGCTCCCGGCCGCGCCCGGATCGTGCCGCCGACCCGGTCCCAGACGATCCGCGGCCGCAGCTCGGCGAACTGCGAGGAGGGGTAGCGGCCGTCGAGCATGTCGAGCACGTTCTCGAGCTGCGTGCGCGGCAGATCGCGGTACGTGTGGGTGCGGGTGATCAACGCGCACAGCTCATCCACCGGCACCGGCCGGTCCTCCGGGGCGGCGGCGGCGATCGCCACGATCTGCTGCGCGAGTACGTCGAGCGGGTTGCGCGGAACGACCGTGGTCTCGATCTGCTGCTCTCGCATCCGCCGCGCCACGACCGCGCACTCGAGCAGATCGGCGCGGAATTTCGGGAAGATCCGCCCGGCACTAACGTCGCCGACCGAGTGCCCGGCGCGACCGATCCGCTGCAGGCCGCGCGCGACCGACTTCGGCGACTCGACCTGGATCACGAGATCGACGGCGCCCATGTCGATCCCCAGCTCGAGGCTCGAGGTGGCCACCAGGCATGGCAGCTCGCCGCCCTTGAGCATCTCCTCCACCACAGTCCGCTCCTCGCGCGCGAGCGAGCCGTGGTGGGCGCGGGCGATCTCCTCGCCGGCCAGGTCGTTGAGACGCAGCGCCAGGCGCTCCGCGCTGCGGCGGTTGTTGACGAACACGATCGTCGAGCGGTGGGACTTGACCAGCGCCAGCAGCTCCGGGTAGATCGCCGGCCAGATCGAGCGACGCGTGGCTTCGCTGCCACCGACCAGCGGATCGAGTTCCGAGCCGGACGCTGTGTCGGGCTCGACCATCGACTCGACGGGAACTTGGATCTGGAGATCGAGCGCCTTGCGTGGTCCGGTGTCGACGATCCGGCACGTCCGCGCCGGCCCGACCATGAAGCGAGCGATCTCCTCCAGCGGCCGCTGCGTGGCCGACAGCCCGATCCGCTGCAGGTCGCGCCCCGCCGACTGCGCGAGGCGCTCGAGCGTCAGCGCCAGGTGCGCGCCTCGCTTGGTCGCCGCGACGGCATGGATCTCGTCGACGATGCAGGCTTGCGCGGCTGAGAACAGCTCCTGGGCGCGGCCGGTCAGCATCAGGTACAGCGACTCGGGGGTCGTGATCAGGATGTCCGGCGGCTCGCGGAGCATCGCCTGGCGCTCGCGCTGGGGGGTGTCGCCGGTGCGCACCGCGACCTTCAGCTCGGCGCCGATCCCCCGCAGCGGGACGCGCAGGTTGCGTTCGATGTCGTACGAGAGCGCTTTTAGCGGCGACACATATACAAGCCCGATCCGCCGCTGGGGCGGCTGCTCGGAGCTCAGCAGCGCATCGATCGCCCACAGGAAGGCGGCGAGCGTCTTGCCCGAACCGGTGGGCGCTGAGATCAGCACGTGCTCGCCGGACGCGATCGCCGGCCACGCCTGCGCCTGCGCAGGCGTCGGGGCGGCGAAGGCAGCTTCGAACCAGTCGCGGACGCGGGGCGAGAAAGCGGACAGCGGCAACTTGCCCTGAGCGTAGCGAGGCTCCATCACGCAGCCCAACCCGGTGAGAGGCTCTCTTGGGCCAGGGCAGTCGGTCACACTTTTGGGCCAGGGCAGTCGGTCACACTCTTGGGCGAGGGCAGTCGGTCACGCCAGCACCCGCGCGCGCAGCAGCACGTCCTCCATCATCCCCTCCGTCAACCTCCCGGTGAAGGTGTTCTGCTGGCTGGGGTGATAGCACCCGAGGAATATCCAGCGTCCGACCTGCGCGCAGGCGCCGTGGCCGAAGCGGGGGCGCGGCCGCCGTACCGACACGCCGGCGTGGCCCACTGCCCGCAGCGCCGCGTCCCAAGCAAAGCTTCCTAGGCACACGATCACGCGCACGTCGGCGAGCAGCATCAGCTCGCGGACCAGGTATGGAAGGCAATTGTCGCGTTCGCCAGGCGCCGGCCGGTTGGCCGGCGGTGCACACCGGACCGCGGCGGTGACGTAGCAGTCCGACAGCGCCAGCCCGTCATCGCGCGAAACCGACCGCGGCTGGTTGGCGAACCCCGCGCGCCACAACGCGGCGAACAGCCAGTCGCCGGAGCGGTCCCCGGTGAAGATCCGGCCGGTGCGGTTGCCGCCGTGGGCGGCCGGGGCCAACCCCACCAGCAGCACGCGAGCGGCCGGATCGCCGAAGCCGGGCAGCGGCCGGCCCCAGTAGTCCTCCGAGGCGTACGCGGCGCGCTTGGCCCGCGCCGCCTGCTCGCGCCAGGCCACGAGCCGCGGGCAGCGCCGGCAGCCGACGACCTGCTCGGCGAGCTCCTGGAGTCCGGGCGGTGGGGCGTGCCGTCCGCGCGCTACGGGCGGATCGTCGCTCGCCGCGCTCACGCCCCCAAGGCGCGCCCGTAATGACACTCGTAGTACTCGCGGTAAGCGCCGGAGCGGATCGGCTCCCACCACCAGGCGTTGTCCCGGTACCAGGCGACCGTCCGCTCCAGCCCCTCCTCGAACCGGGTCCGCGCCTGCCATCCGAGCGCCTGTAGCTTGCCCGAGCCCAGCGAGTAGCGCCAATCGTGGCCGGGACGGTCGGTGACGTACTCGATCAGCGACTCGTTGGCTCCGGTCAGCTCGAGGATCCGTCGCACGACGTGCAAGTTCTCGCACTCGTCCGGGCCGCCGCAGTTGTACGCCTCGCCGGGCTTGCCGTGCACGAGCGCGTGGCCGATGCCGCGTCCGAAATCCTCCACATAGAGCCAGTTGCGAACGTTGCGCCCATCGCCATACACGGGGAGCCGGTCGCCCGACAGCGCATTGAGGATCATCAGCGGAATCAGCTTCTCCGGATACTGATAGGGGCCGTAGTTGTTGGACCCCCGGCAGATCACGGTCTCGAGGCCATAGGTGTGGAAGTAGCTGGCGACGAGCAGGTCCGCGCCTGTCTTGGTGGCGCTGTACGGGGAGGACGGCCGCAGCGGCGAATCCTCGGTGAACGACCCCTCCTCGATCGACCCGTAGACCTCGTCGGTCGAGACCTGGAGGTAGCGCAGCCCTTGCGCCCGCGCGGCCTCGAGCAGCACGTGCGTCCCCTGCATATTGGTGATGATGAACGCCTCGGGACCCGAGATCGACCGGTCCACGTGCGTCTCGGCGGCAAAGTTGACGATCCCCTCGCAATCGCGGACCGCCTCGGTGACCGCCACCGGATCCTCGATCGCACCGTGCACGAAGCGGATCTCGTCGATCACATCGCGCAGGTTCTCCCGGCGTCCGGCGTAGGTCAGCTTGTCGAGCACAGTCACCTGATCGCCGTGCTCGCGCACCCGCAGGCGCACGAACGTCGAGCCGATGAAACCGGCACCGCCGCAGACGAGCAGCCTCATCGCGCAGTCACCCCCGCAGCCAAGTAGCGGGCCAGCCCCACGCGCCACTCAGGCAGCGCCGGCGCCTCGGTCGCGCGCTCGGATGCAAGGACGCTGTAGGAAGGCCGCGGCGCCGGACGCCCGAGCTGCGCCGTGGACCCCGGCCTGACCTCGCATTCGGCGCCGGCCTGCTCGACGATCGCGCACGCGAACTGAAACCACGAGCACTGGCCCCCGGCGGCTACATGCACAACGCCCGGCACGCGGTCGCGCGCGAGCGCGAGCAGCGCCGGCGCCAGATGCGCGGTAAACGTCGGGCAGCCGATCTGGTCCTCGACGACCGTCAGCACATCGCGCTCGGAGGCCAGGCGGAGGATCGTGGCCGGAAAGCAGCGTCCAGCCAGACCGAACAACCACGCGGAACGAACGATCGTGTGCAGCCCAGGAGCCTCCTGCGCGACCGAGAGCTCGCCTTCGAGTTTCGAGCGTCCATACTGCGACAACGGCGCGACCGGATCTGACTCCACGTACGGCTCGCGCTTGGAGCCGTCGAACACGTAGTCACTGGAGATGTGGACCGTCCACGCGCCGCACGCCGCCGCCGCCCGCGCGACGTTGCCCGCACCGGCGCCGTTAGCGCTGAGCGCGGCGTCTGGCGAGGACTCGGCGCCGTCGACATCGGTCCACGCCGCGCAGTTGACGACGACGTCGGGCGCTGCGCCGCGCACCGCTACCTCCACGGCCGTCGCATCAGTGATGTCAAGCTCGCCGCGCGCCAGCGCGACGAGCTCGTCGCGCGCCGCGACGGCGGCCGCGCATACATCCGTGCCAAGCATCCCCTGCGCCCCTGTGACCACAAGCTTCACTGGCGCTGAAGGGTAGACACCCTGCGAGCCCCGGCACCGTTAGGGCCCGTTCAAGAATTAGTGGCGGGATTTTTGGGGCCCGGCGTTGGCCATCTGGCCATAGCAGCCGAGATCGGGAACGGCTACACATAGGCGGCGATGAGCGAGGTGGAGGGGATCGAGGGCTACACGGTGCCGCCAGGGTGCTGCGACGAGCTGCTCGACGATCGTGGCGAGCCCAGGCCGCACGTCGCGTCGCTGATCGCGACCCTGCAGCGGCTCGGCGCGCAGGCGCTGCGCGAGGCCGGTCAGCGTCGCGACATGATCTTCATGCGGCAGGGCATCACCTTCGAGGTGGCCGGCAGCGACGGCGAGCGGCGCGACCGGGCGTGGCCGCTGGACCTCGTGCCGCGGGTGCTGACGGCGGCGGAGTGGACGACGATCAAGCGCGGGCTCGCGCAGCGGATCCGGGCGCTGAACGCGTTCGTCGACGATGTCTATCATGCGAACGAGATCGTGCGGGCGGGGATCGTGCCGTGGTCGCTGATCGTCAGCCGTCCGAGCTTCGCGCGTCCGGTGTACGGTGTCCGCGCCCCGGGTGGTGTCTACTGTCATGTCTCGGGGTGCGATCTGGTGCGCGACGGCGGGGGGCGCTGGCGGGTGCTGGAGGACAACGTGCGAACGCCGTCGGGGATCTCGTACGTGATCGAGAACCGGCTTGCGATGACGCGGCTGATGCCGGAGCTGTTCGCCGGGCACCGGATCCGCGCGGTCGACCACTATCCGTCGCTGCTGCTCGACGCGCTGCGTGCGGTCGCGCCCGCGTCCGATGGTCATCCGACGGTTGTGCTGTGGACGCCGGGCCCGCTGAACGCGGCCTACTTCGAGCACGCGTTTCTCGCCCGGCAGATGGGGGTCGAGCTGGTCGAGGCGTCGGATCTGGTGGTCCGCGACGCGGTCTGCTACATGCGCACGACTTCGGGCTTGCAGCGTGTGCACACAATCTACCGCCGCCTCGATGACGACTTCATCGATCCGCTGGAGTTTCGGCCCGACTCGCTGCTGGGGGTGCCGGGGTTGGTGCGAGCGTACCGGGCGGGGACGGTCGCGATCGCCAACGCGGTTGGTACCGGTGTCGCGGATGACAAGGCGATCTATCACTACGTGCCCGAGATGATCCGCTTCTACCTGGGCGAGGAGCCGATTCTCGAGAACGTGCCGACGTACCTGCTGACCGACGAGCGGTTGCGCCGGGAGGTGCTGCGGCGCTTGGCAGAGCTGGTCGTCAAGCCGACCGGGGAGTCCGGGGGCAAGGGGGTGTTCATCGGGCCGCAGGCCAGCGCCGGCGAGCGCGAGGCGCAGGCACGGTTGATCGAGGAGCGCCCCGACCGGTTCATCGCCCAGGAGCTGGTGCACCTGTCGACCGCGCCGACGGAGACGGGCGACGGGCTGCTGGCGCCGCGTCACGTCGATCTGCGGCCGTTCGCGGTGTTCGGCGAGGAGATCCGGATCGTGCCCGGGGGGCTGACGCGGGTCGCGCTGCGGGAAGGCTCGATGATCGTCAACTCCTCGCAGGGGGGCGGCTCCAAGGACACGTGGGTGCTGGACGACGACGACACCGCCGCCGATCTCGCGCCGGGTACGCTGCCGGCCCGCCGCCCGCCGCGGCTGCCCGACGTCCGCTACGGCGGCTGGCACGGGCAGCAGCAGCAACAACAACAACAACGTGCCGGCGCGGGGCGGCCGCGTGGCGGCCGGCCACGGGGATCGCGGCCGGCGGCAGGGTAAGGGGAGCAAGCCCTGATGCTGGCGCGGATCGCGCAGGAGCTGTTCTGGCTGGGCCGCGACCTGACGCGCGCCGAGCACACCGCGCGGATGCTCGACGGGGCGTTTCACGCCGACGTCGCCGGCACGCTGGGCCAGCGCGGGATCGCGCTCAGCTGGGACGGGGTGCTCGCGATCATCGGCGCCAAGCCGCCGGTGCCCGGCGAGCGCAAGGAGGCGCCGGCCGCGGCCACGGTCGCCGGCGAAGCGTTCGACAGCGCCGGCCCGCGGACGCGCGGTGACCAGCCTGCTGACGCTCGATCTCGACAGCCCGGCGTCGATCCTGTCCTGCGTCGCCCGCGCGCGCGAGCGCGGTCGGACGCTGCGCGACGTGATCTCGACCGAGATGTGGCAAGCGCTGAACTCCTTCTATCTGTCGCTCGGCCGCTATGACCTTCCGTCGGCGCTGCAGACCGGCCCGTACTCGGTCTACCAGGAGGTCAAGGAGCGCTGCGCGCTGTTCTGGGGGCTTGTCGACCGCACGATGCTGCGCGACGAGGGGCGCGCGTTTCTGGAGGCCGGCGGGCGGATCGAGGAGGCCGACATGGTGCTGCGGATGCTGCGCGTGACCGTGCTCCCCGTGCCGCAGGCAAGCGGGGACCGAGGGCGAGGGCGAGGGCGAGGGCGAGGCGCTCGCCCTGCTGCAGGCGGTCGGCGGCTTTCAGGCCTACCGGCGTGCGATCCGTAACGCCCCCACGGTCGGAGCCGTCGTGCGCTTCCTGCTCTACGACGGCGAGTATCCGGGCTCCGTCGCCTCGTCGGTGGAGGCGCTGCGCGACGCGCTGGCGTCGGCTGACCCCCAGCCCCGCTCCTCGCCGCCGGTGCTGCGCCTCGGCCGGCTGGCCGCCGACCTCGAGCTGCACCGGCGGACCCCCGGCGAGCGGGGCGGATTGCCTGAGCAGCTGAGGACCGTTCAGGCCGAGCTCGAGTTGGTCGATCGCGATATCGACGCGCGCTACTTCGCGATCGCGGCAATCGCAGCCGTCCATCTGTAGATCGCGCAATGATCCAGTTCTCTGACATGAACTTCGCGATCCGGTACCTGACCAAGTACTCGTACGACGCCGAGGTCGTCGACAACCTCAACGCGCTGCGCGTCAAGCCGGCGGCAAACGGCCGCCAGCGCTGCGACGAGTTCGGCGTGCGGCTCAATCCTGAGGTGCGGCTGCACCGTCACACCGACTACTTCGGCACTGAGGTCGTCGAGTTCGAGATCTCGCGGCCCCATCGCGAGCTGACGATCGACGTGCGCGCGCGCGTCAGCACCAAGCCGGCGCCCGAGCCCCCGCAGGCGACCTGGGAGGCCCTGCGCGAGCCGAGCTATCGCGAAGCCGGAGGAGAGTTCCTGCTTCAGACCGACGCGCCCGGGCATCCCGCATTGGCAGAGCTGCTCGCGACGACGGGCGCAACGTCGACCCCACTCGCCACGCTGCTGCTGGTCTCCGAGCTGATCCCGGATCGATTCGAGTACCGCCAGGGGGCGACGTACGTCGACTCGACGATCGGGCACCTGCTCGACATCGGGGCCGGCGTCTGCCAGGACTTCGTCCACCTCGGGCTGTGGCTGGCCCGCCACCACGGGATCGCAGCCCGTTACGTCTCCGGCTATCTGTTCACCACCGGCGCCGACGGCGGTCAGCGGTCGGTCGAGGTCGACACGCACGCCTGGCTGGAGGCGCTGCTGCCCGTTCCCGGTGGCGGCGAACCGGTGTGGGTCGGCGCCGACCCGACCAACCGCGGCCTGACACGCGAGAACCACGTCAAGATCGGTCACGGGCGCCACTATTCCGATGTTCCGCCGATCAAAGGCGTGTACCGCGGCGTCGCCAGCTCGCAGCTTGAGGCGAGCGTGACGATGACCAGGCTCGAGCGGCCCGACCCGGCCTCAATCGCGCGTAGCTAGCGGTGTGCCACTAGGGGCTCCCGCGAAAGTACCGTCCGCAGGCCACTTTATCTTCGTGGCACGATGAAAGTCCGGCAATTCGCCGACGGATGTGAGGTTTCGCAGGCGTTGCTGGTGCGCGAGGTCGAGCTCCGCCGGCGCCGCGACTGCGGCGAGTTCCTGTTGCTGGCGCTCGGGGACCGGACGGGCAGCGTGCCTGCGGTGCTCTGGGAAGGCGTCGAGGAGGCGCAGGAGCTGTGCCGTCCGGGTGAAGTCGTCCACGCCAGCGGGCGCTACTCGGTTCACGCCACGTTCGGTTCCCAGCTCGAGCTCCGCGCCGTGCGCCGAGCAATCGCTGGCGAGTTTGAGCCCGCCGAGCTCTCCGGCAGCCCGGCGCGCGCCCCCGAGCAGATGGAGGCCGACCTCCGCGGGCTGATCGCCACCGTTCAGAACGCGCATCTACGACGCCTGCTCGCGACCATGTTCCGCGAGGGGTCCTCGACATGGGCGGTGTACCGGAACGCTCCGGCGGCCAAGCACTACCACCAGGCCTACCGCCACGGGCTGCTCGAGCACTCCCTCACGGTGGCGCAGGCGGTAAGCGCAATCTCGGCGACCTTCCCGGGCATCGACCGTGATGTCGCGGTTAGCGGTGCGCTGCTGCACGACATCGGCAAGCTGGAGGCTTATGACCTGGATGGCGTGGCAATCTCGATGTCGGACTGCGGTCGCCTGTACGGCGAGATCTCGCTCGGCTACTACCGAGTCCGCCGTACAATTGAGCGGCTTGACGGCTTTCCCCAGGAGCTCGAGCACGCGGTCCTGCACATCATCCTGAGCCACCACGGCTCGCTCGAGTACGGCAGCCCCGTTGTCCCGTGCACGCGCGAAGCGACGCTCGTGCACATGATCGACAACCTCGGCGGTCGCCTCGGCAGCTTCGACCGCCTCGAGCAGGAGTTGCCCGCCGGCGAGCAGTGGTCGGCCTACGACAAGGCGCTGGGCTCGGGCGCCTACTTCGCGCAGCTGGCCGCCGCTCAGCGCGAGGCGGCATAGCCAGGGCGTTCGTAACGACTCCGCTGCAAATCCTCGCAAATAGCGTGCCGGTTCAGACGGGACGGCACAGAGCCCGCCACGACCCAACTACAGTTGCGAGACGATGGCCAAGGACACGGAGAAGCTGATCCGCCAGCTATCGCTGATCTCCTACCTGATGGCCGAGCGCCGTCCGGTGACTGCACCGGAGATCAGACGCGACGTCGAGGGCTACAGCGTGATGAACGAGGACGCCTTCGCGCGACGCTTCTATGCCGACCGTTCGGAGCTCGACGCGCTCGGGATCGTCCTGACCGTCGAGAAGCCGGTTGACGGACAGGCCGAGCAGGAGAACTACTCGCTGCCGCCCGAGAACTTCCACCTGCCGCCGATCGAGTTCACCGACGAGGAGCTGGCGGCGCTGCGAACAGCGCTGCAGCTGCTCGATGGGGAGTTCGCGTACGCCGAGCCGCTGCGACTTGCGCTGCAGCAGATCTCCTGGGGGCGCCCGAGCCCGCTGAAGGCGCCCGAGCAGCACACGGTCGCGCTCGGGATCACCGGCGCGGCTGGCGGCCACGACGTCTCGCAGCGGCTGGCCAAGATCGAGACGGCGATCTTCCGCCGCAAGACGGTCGTGTTCGACTATTACACGATGGAGCGTGACGTGGTCGGTGGGCGGCGCGTCGATCCCTACCAGCTCCTCTACCAGGGGGGGCAGTTCTACGTCGTCGGACGCTCGCACGAACGGCGGGCGATCCGCGTCTTCCGCCTGTCGCGGATTCGCGGCAAGGTGGGCTACGCGACGAAGGCCGAGCACGACTTCCAGCGCCCTGCGAACTTCGACCCGCGCGAGTACGCAAACCGCATGCACTGGCAGTTCGGCGAGCCGATCGCCACCGCGGAGATCTGGATCGGACACCGGATCGCATGGCAGATCGAGCGTCACTTCGGCCGTTACGGCGAGATCCGCCACGCCGACGACGGGGACGTGACCTTTTTGACCCCGTACGCCAACGCCCGCCAGCTGATCGCGTGGGTGCTCGGCCTTGGGGAGCACGCGCGGATCATCGGACCGGCGCAGCTCGCCGCGCGACTTCCGCGAGCGGCTAAAGCTGGTGATTGAGTGCCATACCGGCACGCCGCAGATCACACCGGCGGCCGGAGCGGGAGCACTCGCAGCGCCCTCGCTCAACGGCAGCCACGAGGCCGATGCCGTCGGCAACGGCCATCACCCCGACGCGGCCATTCGTCCCGAGCGCTTCGCCCGCCTGGTGACGCTAGCCAGCATCCTGATCGCCGCCGGCCGCGCCGGTCGCCGTCTCGATGCCGTCGAGCTCGGCAACGAGCTGAAGGTCTCAGACCAGGAGCTGCGCGAAGACATCTCGGTGCTGAACGTCGTCAACTTCGGCGCCGGGACCTACGTGCTGTACGCGGAGATCAGTGCCGACGGCACGATCGAGGTCGATCCCGAGCCGTACGGCGACTCGTTCGCGCGCCCGGCACGGCTGCTGCCAGTCGAAGCCAAAGCGCTGATCGCGGCGATCGACCTGATCGGCGAGCACATTCCCGAAGGCTCGCTCTCCTCGGCGCGCGAGAAGGTCGTCGCCGCCCTCGGTGAGGACCCAGCCCGAGAGGGGCTGCAGGTCGCCCCCCCCGGCGGCGACGACGCCGAGATCGCCGCCGTCGTTTCGCGGGCGATCTCGGACCGGCGACTGCTCTCGTTCGAGTATTACAAGGAGAACGAGGACGAGTTCTCGACCCGGCTCGTCGAGCCATATGCCTTGATCAACGGTCGCGAGGGCTGGTACGTGGCCGCTTCGACCCATCCCGCGACAGCGTCCGCCATTTCCGGCTGGACCGGATCAAGTCGGCGAGCGTCAGTGACACGCAGTTCGAGCAGCGCGCCGATGTCGACCCGGCCGCCGACGTCGACGGGTGGCCGCGGACCGGCGAGGTGCCCACTTCACTTCGCGCGCGTCTGCTGATCTCTCCGCAGCGGGCGCGCTGGGCGCGCGAGGAGCGCACTGTGGTCGCCGAGCTCGAGGACGGCTCGGTGATCGTCGAGCTCGGCTTCGCCGGCGTCGACTGGCTCGTGCGCGAGGTACTCAAGGAAGCCGGCGACGCGGTCGTGCTCGAGCCCGATGATGCTCGCGCGGCCGTGCGCGCGGCGGCGGGTTCAATCGCCGCCGCGACAGAGGCGATCCCGGCGTGAGCCGCCGCGACGCGATCGTCATGACCCCCTGAGGAAGCGGCCGCCTTCCTCGCCGAGCAGCGCGTGGTCGTGTGCGCCACAAACGGCCCCCGCGGATGGCCGCACATGATGCCGCTGTGGTACGTCGTGCGTGGTCGGGACATCTGGGCTTGGACATACGCCAAGTCCCAGAAGGTGCGAAACCTCGAGCGCGATTCGCGGGCTGCGCTCCAGATCGAGGACGGCGAGCAGTACCACGAACTGCGCGGCGTGATGATCGAGACCGAGACGGTCATCCATCGCGAACTCGAGTTTGTGAGCGAGTTCGGCGCAGAGCTATTCGGGCGCTACGGCCGCGCCGTGGACCCGCAGTTCATGGACGTCGTCCGCGCCCAGGCCGCCAAACGCGTCGCGCTGCAGTTCGTTGCCAGGCGCACCGCGAGCTGGGATCACCGCAAGCTCGGCAACGTCTACTGAGTACGATCACGCAGGTCCATGCAAGACCTCAAGGGCCTGATCCTGTCGGGGGGCCGAGGCACGCGGCTGCGCCCGATCACCCACACGAGCGCCAAGCAGCTGGTCCCGGTCGCCAACAAGCCGGTGCTCTTCTACGGCATCGAGGCGATGGCCAAGGCCGGAATCGAAAGCATCGGGATCATCATCGCCCCCGAGACCGGCGACGAGATCCGTGCGGTGGCCGGCGATGGCTCTCGCTTCGGCGTCGCGCTCACCTACATCGTGCAGGACGAGCCGCTCGGTCTCGCACACGCGGTGCTGACCGCCGAGCCGTTCCTGCGCGACTCGGCGTTCGTCATGTACCTGGGCGACAACCTCCTGCAGGGCGGGATCGATGATCTCGTCGCCGCGTTCCGAGACGACGCGCCCGACGCCCTGATTCTGTTGACGCCGGTTCCCGATCCCCAGAACTTCGGCGTCGCCGAGCTGCGCGACGGCGCGGTCGTGCGGCTCGTCGAGAAGCCACCGGATCCCAACACCGACCTGGCGCTCGTTGGCGTGTATATGTTCACGCCCAGTGTCCACGCGGCGGCGCGCGCGATCCAGCCGTCGGCCCGCGGAGAGCTCGAGATCACCGACGCGATCCAGCATCTCGTCGACGCGGGCCTGCGCGTAGAGCCGCACATCGTCAAGGGCTGGTGGAAGGACACGGGTCGCCTCGACGACATGCTCGCCGCCAACCGGCTGGTGCTCGATACGATCGAGGCGTGCGTCGAGGGAGAGCTGGTCGACTCGCAGGTCGACGGGCGCGTGGTGATCGAGCGCGGCGCGAGGCTCGAGCACTCCGCCGTCCGGGGGCCGGCGATCATCGGCGCCGGCGCGATGTTGACCGACTGCTACGTGGGGCCGTACACCGCGATCGGCGAGGGATGCACGATCGACAACGCGGAGGTCGAGCACTCGATCCTGCTCGCTGGCTCCTCGATCCGAGACCTTGCCGGACGGATGGAGTCGTCGCTGCTCGGCCGCAACGTCAGGATCGGACGCGACCACCATCAGCCCCGGGCATACCGCTTCCTGGTCGGCGACAACTCGGAGATCGGAATTCTCTAGTGGCGCTGGCTCATCCTTCTGGGATGGGCCACGATCGCACGCGCACCTTCTCGTATCCGCTCGCCCGCCCGTGACTGTCCAGTCGGGGTGATCGGCGCCGCTACTCGTCGCGCTGCGCGCCCAACTCTGCGCGAAGGGCGGCGAGGTCGTCCTCGAGCGCGGCGACCCGCGCGGCGAGGTCCGCCTCGAGCGCGGCGAGATCCGCCTCGAGCGCAGTGATCCGCCCGCCGAGATGTTCCTCGAGCGCGCTGACCCGGGCGGCGAGGTCGGGCCCGTCAGCGGTCCGAATCGTTGTTACGCCGCCTGCCGCCGCTACGGGGGGGTCCTCGACGGTCCTACGATGGCCGGTGATCGGGGGCTCGGTGGCGCTGATCGGTCCGGCGTCGGAGAACCCCTCGCCCTGGCCGCCGAACAGGTGCTCGAAGCGATCTTCCTTCTGTCCGGGTCGGCGCTCGAGCCGCTGTGCATAACGGCGCTCGCCGAGCACCTCGAGTACGCGCTCGACGTCGGCAAGGGACCCGAGCCCCGCCATCCGCTCGCTGCGGGCCTTCAGCTCGCCCGGTGTTTGCGGGCCGCGCAATAGCAGCACAGCCAGCACCCCCAGTTGCTGGCGGTCGAGACCGAGTGCCTCCTCAGCCAGGTGGCGATACTTGATCGAGCGGCTTGCGTGGCCGCTGGCCAGGCGCGCCAGCCCGTAACGGCACAGGCGCTGGGCAGCCTCCCTGACGGTGGGTTCGTCGTAGTCAGTGACCGGATCGCGATTAGTGGACTGGTTGCACGCCAGCCGAAGCCCATTCAACGACAGCGGGAACTGATCGGGCGTCGTCCAGCGCTTCTCGATCAAACAGCCGAGCACACGCTGTTCGGGCGGGGTCAGCTCGTCGAAATGCACGGCGCGAGGATAAGGCACGCCCGCAACCTGCTAGGGTCCCGCAGTGGATCGAGGCTCTAGCGTGCTGTGACACTCCGGCTTGGCCACGAGGCCCTTCCGCCGCGCGACCCGCGAGGCGCCCCCTCTGAAGGCAGAACGGCCGGCTCGCGCCGGCCGCCTGAACGAGGTTGCCGGTGCCCCGCTACCCGTAGAGGCCGGAGCCGGCACCCCCATAGCCGTAGCCGCCGGACGCATACCCGTAGCCGCCACCGCCGTCGCCATAGCCGCCACCGCCGTAGCCATCGCCGCCACCGCCGTAGCCGCCACCGTAGCCGCTGGCGCCACCACCGCCGTAGCCGTCACCGCCATAGCCGGACCCGCCAGCACCGGGATAGCCGCCGGCGGCGGTCGCCGACTGGGCGGAGCTGTCCGACTGCCAGGACACCGAGAACGAGGAGCCGTCGCCCGACAGCGCCGTGGGTTGTGCCCCGGCGGCGGACCCCTCGTCAGAGACGTAGCCGGGACCGCCGGCGCCACCGCTCAGCGCCACCGGGACGGCGGTCCAGTTCGGATCGGAGATCGTGCCCGTATGCCCGGCGGCGGTCGCCGACGCACTCGAGAACTTGACCGTGCCGAAGTCTGCGAGCGGCAGGGGCTGGCAGTCGCCGCTCTCGTCGCACTGGAGGGCGCCTCGGCGATCCACTCGGCGCTCGAGCTGTCCGGATTGCTCATCTGGAGCGTCTTGGTCGTCGAGCCACCGGTCGTCTGATCGCTCAGCGAGACGGTCACGTTCGTTCCATTGACCGTCACGTTGGCGGCCATGTGGTCGCCGGGGCTGACCGTCAGCGCGAGCTTCACCGGCGCTGCCGGCACGAGCTCGTACCAGCCGTAATACTCGGTCTGGCCACCGGAGAGGCAGTCCGACTGCGTCCCGACCTGCTCCAGCGACTCTGATTGCTCGCCGGATCCGCCGAGTCCGACCCAGAACGCGGAGTAGCCGTCGCCGGCGCTGCAGTCGGCCGACGGCTGCACCCAGCTGCCAGATACGCTGGAGAACGGGCTGTTGCCGCTGGCCACGTAGCCAGACCAGTTCTCGCTCACCTGCTCGCTCTGGGTGACCGCGGCGGAGGCCGTCGAGGCACCTGGAATCGCAGCCACGGCGGCGACTGCGAGGGTAGGTAATACCTGTCGTACTTTCATCAGAACCACTGTGGAGGACGCCGCGAAGAGGTGGTTACGAGCTGACGAAGAAGTGGGTATGAACGGGCCCTAAGGGCTCCCGCAAAAATTACTGCCGGCTCCGACGGCGTCTGGACGCGCCTGGCGCCACCGGCTCGCCCTCACTTGCCACCAGCAATATCGGGGCGAGCCGGCGGCGCCAGCCACGCCCAGCCACTCGCCGGATTCCGGCGTTAATTTCCGCGGGAGCCCTAAGCGGTTTGCGCCTGTGCTCACACAACTGCCGGGCGCATTGCGA
This sequence comes from uncultured Solirubrobacterales bacterium, assembly GCA_963811155.1. Lineage (GTDB taxonomy): Bacteria > Actinomycetota > Thermoleophilia > Solirubrobacterales > Solirubrobacteraceae > Palsa-465. The sequence continues at coordinate 62,890 of CAWEQQ010000024.1, read as the reverse complement.
CGAGGACCGGGCGGGGTCCTGGCGAACCCTCACCCGTGAGCAAGAGCCGGTTCGAATCGTTCTCCGACGGCGTGATCGCGGTGGCGATCACGCTGCTCGTGCTGAATGTCGGCGTCCCCCTGCCGGGTCAGAACCCGACCCTGCTCGACGGCCTGACCGATCAGTGGCCGGCATATGCCGCGTATGCAACCTCGTTCATCACGATCGGCATCATCTGGATCAACCACCACGTAATGCTGGGGCGACTGCGCCGGCCCGACCACGCGATCATGATGCTCAACCTGTTGCTGTTGCTCACGATCGGGGTGCTGCCGTTTGCCACCCACCTGATGGCCGTCTATCTCCAGCAGCCACACGGCGAGAAGCTGGCCGCGGCGGTCTACGCCGGCTCGTATCTGCTGATGTCGATCGCGTTCGCGACGCTGAACCGCCACATCCTGTTCTCCAAATCGCACCTGCTGACGGTGGAACTGCCGTTGGAGGAGCGTCGGCGGATCCTGCTTCGCACTGTGACCGGCCTGGCGCCGTACGCGATCGCGACCGCGATGGCGGCCGTCTCGCCGTACATCACGCTGGCGCTCTGTGCCGCAATCGCAGCTTTCTACGCCACCCCACTCGCGAGCAGTGCGCAGTCCACCCAAGCCAGAGAGGAATAGCGGTAGGAATAGCGATGTCGCCGGCAACGAAGAAGAGCGGCCGTGAGGTCCCCCGGCCGTTCGAGTTCCAGTGGGGCCGCGGACAGGTCATCGAGGAGGCCTCGTACGTCGGGCAGCACACCGAGCCCGCGATCCAGCTGCTCGAGTTCGGAGTGGCGGCTCACGGGCCGGGACGCGTCAGCACGCCGTAGGCCTCTGGCCGGCGCGTGCGCAGGAACGGAAACAGCTCCAGCCAGTCGCGCCGCTGGTCGAGGTCGAGGTCGGCGACGAGCACCGCCGGCTCGTCGCGGGGCGCCTGGACGAGCACGCGGCCGTAGGGATCGGAGATGAAGCTCGAGCCGTAGAAGGTCAGCGGCGCCTCCGTGCCGATCCGGTTGATCGCGACCATGAACGTCCCGTTCGCGACACCGTTGGCGACGATCACCTGCTGCCACAGCGGCTGCGTGTCGAAGTCGGGATGGTCGGGCTCAGAGCCGATCGCGGTCGGGTAGATCAGGACCTCCGCGCCGGCCAGCGAGTATGCGCGGGCAAGCTCCGGGAACCACTGGTCCCAGCACGTCGGGCACCCGAGCTGCGCCTCGCCGTCGCCGTTCGGCAGCGCCGTCAGCGGGAACGGCTCGCCGTCTGCGGGACCCGGTCGGAAGTAGCGGTCCTCGTAGTAGCCGGCGGTGACCGGGATGTGCAGCTTGCGCGTGCGCGAGACCAGCCGGCCGTCGGGCGCCACGACGATCGCGGTGTTGAAGCCGAGGCCGTCCGGTCCGTCGGCGCGCTCGTACAGCGACGCATGGACGTACGCGCCGAACTCGGCCGCGCAGCGGCGGGCGAAGCCGGCCGTCGGTCCGTCGTCGAGCTCCTCCGGCGCCGCGCCCGCGGCCGCCGGGCCGTCGGGCGTGATCGCGAAGTAGCGCGACAGCGTCAGCTCCTGCAGGCAGACGATCCGTGCGCCCTCGCCAGCGGCGGCGATCCGGATCCCCGTCGCGCAGGGCCGCCTGGTGCTCGTCGGCGTCCGGGCGCCAGCGCTCCTGGACAAGGCCGACTCGCAACGGCGCGCGCGTCGGCGGGCGCGTGCGCGCCGGCGATGGCGGCGGCGGGTAGGCGGTGATCAGCCGGGGCTCAGCATCGGTGGCCGGCACCTGCTGGGTGATGCAGTGCGGGCCCCCGCCACCATACGCCAGGACAGCGCCGGGGACCGGCACGAGCTCGCGCCCCGGGTACGCGCCGGCGATGATCGCGAGCGCCTGCTCGTCGGTGCCGGCTCCGTCCGACCGGCACGATCACCGCCCCGTTGCAAAGGTAGAAGTTCAGGTAGCTGGCCGCGACTCGCTCTCCCGCGACCTCGCCGTACGGAAGCGCACGGCACCTCGACGCACCTCGATCCCGGCCGCCTGCAGCCGCGCGCGGTTCTCCTCGCAGTGCTCGTGGTTGGGGTTCGTCGGCCGCCACCGTCTGCAGCAGCACCTGATCCGGCGCGCGCGAACGCCGCGATCAGGTCGACGTGTCCGTCGGTGTCGCGGTCCTCGAGCAGCCCGTGGCCCAGCCACACGATCTGCTCGACGCCGAGCTAGTCGCGCAGCGCGTCCTCGATCTGTTCGCGCGACAGCTCCGGGTTGCGGTTCGCGTGCAGCAGGCACTGCTCGGTGGTCAGCAGCGTGCCGGCGCCGTCGGTCAGCGATCGAGCCCCCCTCGAGCACGAGCTCCGCGCGCCGGACCTCGTCGCCGAGCTGCCGCGCGATCGCGCCCCGACCGCCGCGTCGCGATCCCAGGGCGGGAACTTCTCGCCCCAGGCGTTGAAGCCGAAGTGCACCGCCAGGCGCCCGCCGTCGGGCCGGCGGACGTAGATCGGCCCGCAGTCGCGCAGCCACGAGTCATCGAGCGGCAGCTCGCACCACCTCGACCCCTGTGCCGCACATCGCGCGCGCCTGCGCGGCGTCCGCGCCGGGGTTCGCGATCATCGTCACCGGCTCGAATGCGGCGATCGCGTTCGCGACCGTCGGCGTAGTCCTCGCGCGCTCGCGGCAACGTCGGGCCCCACAGCTCGCGCCGGCAAGGCCAACCCATCAGCGTGCGCTCGTGCCGCTCCCATTCAGCAGGAAGGCGAACGGCGATCCCGCCCTGCATATCACCCTTTCGTCTGGATTTGCTGGTTCCGAGCAGGTCCCGAACCGAGCTCGCCGGCGAGCGCGAACGCGCCGCCGCTGGTCGGCGACAGGCTCTGCGCGCGTGACGATCGCACAGCCGCAATCAGGTTGGCGGCCCTGTGACCGTTGCGCCGGCCCCGGCGGTCGCGGCGGCTAGACGCTCGGTTACCAGCTGCTTGGCAGCGGTCAAGGTGTTCGTGCCGGCGCCGGCGGCACGCCCGTAGATCTCTGTGAGCGTGTCGGCGATCTTCTCGATCGCTTGCTCGACGCGCTCGCGATCGAACCCGTGCAGCTCGTCGGCGACCGCGATCAGGCCGCCGGCGTTGATCACGAAATCCGGTGCCCAGACGATCCCGCGGTCGCGCAGCGCGTCGGCCACCGAGTCGTCCGCGAGCTGGTTGTTGGCGGCGCCCGCCACGATCGGAACCTGCAGCTCGCCGACCGAGTTGTGGTCGAGGATCGCGCCCAGCGCGCACGGCGCGAGCACGTCGGCCGACACGGCGAGCGCCTGATCCGGGAACACCCACGCCGCCCCGAGCTGCTGCGCAATCGCGCGCTTGCCCGGATCGCGGTCGGTACGGTCAGCTTCGCGCCGGCGGCGGCGAGGCGGCGCGCAAGCTCGCTGCCCACGTGGCCGAGGCCGACCACGACCACGTGGCGGCCGGCCAGCGAGGGTCCCAGCGAAGCCCGGATCCCGACCTCGACGCCGTGCGCGGTGTACGGGCTCGGATCGCCCGCGCCGCCCTCCGGAATCGGCCGGCCGGAGACGTGCTCGGTGAAGCGCAGCAGGTAGACGATGTCCTGCAGCGAGGTGCCGACGTCCTGTGCGGTGATGTACCGGCCACCGAGCGCGTTGACCAGCTCCGCGAAGTCGCGCAGCACGTCCTCGCGCCGTCGGCCGGTGGGCGTCTCGCCCGGCGGCAGCGCGATCACAGCCTTCGCGCCGCCGAGCGAGAGTCGTGCAGCTGCCGCCTTGAAGGTCATCGAGCGAGCGAGCCGCTCGGCGTCCCGCACCGCGTCGTCGTCTGTCTCGTAGCTCCACATCCGCAGGCCGCCGAGCGCGCGACCGGCGACCGTGCGGTGGACCGCGATCGCCATCGTGACGCCGGAGCGCTTGCCCCGCCGGACCCGGACCTCTTCGTACTCCGCCGGGGCCATGGCGCGCAGTGACGCGACCACGCTCAGTGGACGGTCAAGGGCGAGTGGAACCGTGCTGCTTCGTACATCCGTCGCGAGAGTGTGTCTAGCAACCAGCCGCTCAGACTGCAACCCGCCGCGCACCGGCCCGCTGGTGACGGCGGCCGGCGAACACGACGGGCGTCAGGGCTCGCGCGGCGGAGCTCCTGCGCGCGGGCGTCGGACGATCGTTTGTCGGTGGCTAGCTGACGGTCAATACGGCCTTGCCGTTGACGCGGCGGTTCAGCAGTGCCTCGATCGCGCCACCAGCCTCGGTCCACGGAGTAGTCAGGTAAATCTGCGGATCGAGCTTGCCGTCGGCGACCAGCTGCGCGAGCCGGCTCAGATCGGCACTACCGGTGCCGGTCCGCTCGAGCTCATAGAACACGTACAGGCCGTAGAGCCTGGCGGACGGCGCGCGCCCGAACAGTGACCGTGTCGGGTACACGACAGGCTCATCGGTCGTGGCCGCGAAGTTGACGATCGTCCCGGAGGCTGCGACCCGCCCGATCGCCGCGCCCAGCACCGGCCCGCCGACCGCATCGATGATCACGTCGTAGTCCGGGCCCTCGGCGGCCAGCTCGCCGTAGACCTCGTCGGCGCCGAGCTCAGCAAGTCCCCCGGTGCGGCGTGCGACCGCCGTCACGTGCGCGCCGGCGAGCTTTGCGAGCTGGATCGCGAATCGCCCGACGCCGCCGCTCGCGCCGGTGACGAGCAGACGCTTGCCGAGCACGAAGCCGCCCACCTCGAGCGCCCGCAGCGCCGTCAGGCCGGCCACGGGAAGCGTCGAGGCCTGCTCGAAGGAGACCGCGTCGGGGAGCTCGGCGAGCAGGTCGGTGCGGACCGCAGCGAGCTCGGCCCACGCGCCCGCCTGCACGAGACCGACGACTCGCGCCCTCTCCGACGGGCCGCTGCCGTCGGCAGCGGCCTGCTTGACGACACCTGCCACGTCCCAGCCCGTGATCATGCCGGGCTGCGTCGTCGCCAGCCGGCGTGTCTCGCCGCGGTTGAGGCTGAACGCGTGCACAGCGACGAGCGACTGATTCGGGAGCGGCTGCGGATCGGGGACGTCCGCGAGCTCGGCGTGAGGCGGCGTTGAGGAGGTGACGAGAGCGCGCATGGCGCTGATCCTAAAGCGGTTCAGGCGCGACGGCGTAAGATCTGCAGCGCAAACTTGTAAACGTCTCGGCGCGTTTGGGGTACGGTGAGGACGCTATGACGGGCGACCGCGTGACTCGCGGTCTTCGACGATCTCGGCTGCGCTGCGTGCGCGTGCTGCCGATGGTCGGGCTGGTGTCGCTGATCCTCAGCGGCACGACCGCGAGCGCGCAGATGAACCCGTTCGGCGGCCGGGGAATGTGGATCTGGTACGTCTCGATGTCCGACGGCGGCGATCTGTCCTCGATCATCACCGACGCCCACACCTACGGCGTCGGCACGCTGTTCATCAAGAGCGGCGACGGCACGGGCGCTTGGTCGCAGTTCAATTCGCAGCTGGTCTCCACGCTGCACACCGCCGGCCTCAAGGTGTGCGCGTGGCAATACGTGTACGGAAACAACCCCACTGCCGAGGCCCAGGTCGGCGCCGCAGCCGTCAGCGACGGCGCCGATTGCCTCGCGATCGACGCCGAAAGCGAGTATGAGGACAAGTACGTCTCGGCGCAGACCTACATACAGACGCTGCGTCAGCTGATCGGGCCGAACTTCCCGGTCGCGCTCGCGAGCTTTCCCTACGTCGACTATCACCCGAGCTTCCCCTACTCCGTGTTCCTCGGTCCCGGCGGCGCCCAGTACAACGCGCCGCAGATGTACTGGCTTGACATCGGCACGAGCGTCGACCACGTCTACGCCCACACGTACGAGTACAACAGCCTGTACGGACGACCGATCGCGCCGCTGGGCCAGCTCGACGAGAACCCCTCGACGAGTGACATCCTGCGCTTCCGGCAGCTCGCCCGCGCCTACGGGGCGCCTGGGGTGAGCTGGTGGGATTGGCAGGACGCAACCACCGCGGGCTGGAGCGCGATCTCGCAGCCGGTCGGAGACCTGACCGGATTCACGCCCGACAGCTCCGTCCCGACACTCGGCCTGGGCGCGCAGGGAGACCTGGTGATCTGGGCGCAGGAGCACCTGTACAGCGCCGGCCAGCCGATCGCGATCGACGGCGATTTCGGGCCGCAGACCCAGGCCGCCGTGCAGGGCTTCCAGGCGGCCCACGGCATCGCGACGAGCGCGATCATCGACGCCCCGACGTGGCAGGCGCTGCTGCGCTATGCGCCGGTGTCGGTGACCTGGACGCCGAACGGAGCGGTCGTCGCCGCCCCGGCGCCACAGGTGGTGAACGCGCCGTCGTTGACCGTCGCGCCTGCTGCAAACGGGAGCGTCCAGCTAAACGCGGGGCCCGGCGGGGTTAGCGGGGTCGCCTCGTGGCGGGTACTCGGCGGCGGCAGCCCGAGTGCGCTGATCTCGGTCGCCACGGCGCCCAGCCAGGGCGCTCAGACCCAGATCACCGTGGGCAGCGAGTTTCCCTACTTCGCCGTGCAGGCGCTCGGATCGACCGGCCAGTTGCTCGGAAGCTCCCAGGCGGTCGCGACGCCGGCGCACCTCGCGATCTACGGCCGCAGCGTGTTCGTGTCTCCGACCGGCGTCGGCGGCCTGCCGGCGGGCTGCTTCACCGGCAGCGCGTGTCGCATCGCAACGACGATCGCCGCCGGCGGGACGACGATCGCCTTAACGGGCCGCGAGTTCATCCCTGCCGGCGGCGGCGTGCTGCACTTCGCGCTCTCCACGCACGGCCGGTCGCTGCTCGCGCACGCCCGCAGCCACCGGCTGGCCGTGCACGCGACCACGCGCGACGCGTCCGGCGCCACGGCGACCGTCCCTGTGACCCTGACCCCATTCGCGGTCAGCGGTCCAGCCCCGCGCCGCACCGTCGAGGACTCGCCCGCGCTGCAGATCATCGGCACGAGCGACTTCGCGTTCGCCGGCCACGTCGGCGGGATCCTCGCCGGATGCTTCGCCGGCGCGCCATGCGCGGTGCGCACCGTCCTGTCCGCGGGCCGGACCGTGATCGCCAGGACCGGGGCGGAGGTCCTGGGCGCCAACGAGCTCGGCTACCTGATCTTCCACCTGACCGCCAAGGGACATTCGCTGCTGCACCGCGCCCGCGGCAACCAGCTGGCCACCCAGGTCACGATCACTGACGGGAGCGCGACCGCTCACGCAACCATCGCGCTCGTGGCGTTCTAGAGGAAGGAGAAACGACCCAACGGGGCGGGCAAGACGACGACCTTCGAGCACGCCTAAACCCTAAGGGCCCGTTCAAGAATTATTGGCGGTTTTGACGGCGTCTGGACGCGCCTGGCGCCACCGGCTCGTCCTCAAATACTCCCGGTATGATCGGGCCGAGCCGGCGGCGCCAGACACGCCCAGCCACTCGTCAAATCCCGCCACTAATTCTTGAACGGGCCCTAAGATGCGCCTCGCCGGGACACCCAAGACGAGTCGTGGCGACGCCACGAGAGAGGAGCGGACATGAAGCGAATCACCGGGACGCGCGGGCTTGCTGCGTTGATCGTGTCGATCATCGCGTTGGTATTGCTGGCTGCCGGCACGTCCACCGCGACCGTCACCACCGGAGCGGTGACGAGGACGTTCTCGTTCATCGGGAAAGCAAACTCCAAGACCCTGACACTCGTCAACATCGACTCGCTACTGATCAACGCACGCTGTGACGCACGGGGCAACCCGGTGATCTTCGCGTTCTCGTCTTCGAGCAACGCAGATCTGTTTGGGCGCCTATTCGACGGGCTGGGCCGGATTCACATCATCAGAAACAGCTCGTTCACGAACAAGCTCACAGGCGTGAGCCTGACGCCGACGACAGGCGATTTCGACTCGACCGGCATGGTGCTGTTCGAAACGTCCACCGGCAACGTCGTGACCGTCAATTACGCGCTCGACAACAGCACGACGCTCGGCAAACTTAACGTTTGCACCGTTTATGGATCGGTAGTCGCGACTTGACAGCCAGCCTGGCGCTGGCTTCCCGCGGTCATGCGGGAGGCCAACGCCGGGCGCGGAGCCAGAGTCGCGTACGGTCGCCCGGTGCAACGGACGGCGCGCTCGGCGGAGCAGGGTCCGGCTAGTGGGTCAACACCCCCTCAAGCTACGCGTTGTGATCCGTAGTCCGGCCGGATGGCCGTCGGCGGCCACGGCGTTAAGGTTCCGGGAGCGGACACCTGGAGGAGATCATGCACGCGAGCGTAAGGCGCTATCACGTAGGCGCGGGTTCCATCGATGCGCTGATTCATCGCATCGACGAGGAGTTCGCTCCCGCTCTCAGCCAAGAACGCGGGTTTGTGGGATACTTTGCGCTCGGCGTCGACGACGGGATCGAGACGATCAGCGTCTTTCATGATCGGGCATCGGCCGAGCGGTCCAACAAGCTCGGTGCGGCGTACGTCCGAAAGAATCTTGGCGAGTTCAAGCTGACGCTCAACGACGTGACCGCCGGCGAAGTGCTCATCAGCCGGGTGGCGCTGGACGCGCTGGACGCCGAGCATCGCTGGCGCACGGCGCGTGCCCGCGCGCGATCGTCATCGATCATCGATGTGTCCAAGCGTCCTGTACTGGTCGTCGGCGCAACGGGGCGAACAGGGCGGCTGATCGTCGAGCGTCTGCTCGAGCGGGGGATTGCTGTCCACGCTCTGGTCCGAGACGAAGCGAAGGGCCGCGCACTGCTGCCGTCCCGAGCCAAGCAATTCATCGGCGATGTCCGCAGCAGTCATACGCTGATCGCGCCGATGACCGGGGTCGGCGCTGTGATCATCGCCAACTCTGGTGGCGCTCAGCGTGATAACAGCGCCGAGCTTGTCGACTACTTCGGGACGAGCAATCTCATCCGCCAGGCGGTAGCCGCTCACGTCGACCTGGTGATCTTCATCTCGAGCATCGGCGCGACCGGTGCCGCGCACTACATGGATGTGGAGCCGTCGAGCGTGGGATGGAAGGCGCGGGCCGAAGAGATCGTCCGACGCTCCGGTATTCCCTACTGCATCGTCCGCTCCGGTTCGCTTACCGACGGACCCGGCGGGGAGTCGCTATCGGTGTCGCAGGGTGATACGGCCCAAGGCAGGATCTCCCGGTCAGACCTTGCCGACGTGTGTGCCCGAGTGCTCGTTCTGCCACCCGCGCGCGGAAAGACGATCGATGTGATCGCGGCGCCGGCGGGGACCACGCGGAGTCTGGAATCCGCGATCGCTGAGTTGGGACCCGACGTTGTGCCCGGCACCGAGACTGGTGGCGGATCGACCACCGGCTTGAGCAGCGCAACCGGTCTCGTCGGAGGACTGGCCCGGTAGGCCGACCACGAACCCGTCGCGCGGCCACGGCGCCGCGATCGGCCTACGTCCCAGATGCCCATTGCGAACCTCCTTGGCTTAGGGCTCCCGCGAAAATTAGGCAGGAGCGCGTGCCGCGGCCAGCCTGTGGACAGCCGCGACGATCGCCCTGGCGTCGATTCCGGCTGCGTGCATCAGCTCGCCGGCTTCGCCCGAGCCAGGCATGTCCACGACCGCCAGCTTGACAACCGGCGGGTGCTGTGGCTGCTCTGCCAGCGCGCTGAGGACGGCTTCTCCCAGCCCGCCCGCCGGCCAGTGATCCTCGACGGTCACGATCGCGCCGGTGTCCCGCGCGGCCGCCTGCAGCGTATCGGCGTCGATCGGCTTGATCGAGTAGCAGTCGATCACGCGCACATGCGTGCCTTCCGACTCGAGCTCGTCGGCTGCGTGTTCCGCCTCCTCGACGGCGATGCCGCAGGCGACGATCGTGAACTCGTCCTCGTCGCTGGCGCGGACCATGCGGCTGGCGCCGATGCGGATCTCCTCCTCCGGTCCCGTGCGTACCCTTGTCTTGGGGCGCAGCGTTCGCAGGTACGAGATTCCGGGCCGGTCCGCCATCTCCGCAACGAGGCGCGCGGTCTGGTTGGCGTCGGAGGGATGCAGCACCGTGCTGCCGTTCACCGCGCGGAACGCAGCGAAGTCCTCGAGGGCCATCTGCGATGGCCCGTCCTCGCCGATCGAGACGCCCGCGTGCGAACCGGACAGGCGGATGTTGGCGCGCGAGATCGCCGCCATCCGGACGAAGTCATAGGCACGAGAGAGGAACGCCGCGAAGGTCGACGCGAACGGGACCCAGCCGCGTACCTGCATCCCGACCGCGGCAGCGATCATCTGCTGCTCGGCGATGAACATCTCGAAGTAGCGATCCGGATGCGCGTGGGCGAACAGCTCCGAATGAGTTGAGTTCGAGACCTCACCGTCGAGCGCCACCACGTCGCCGCGGATCTGACCGAGGGCCGCGAGCGCCTCGCCGTATGCCTGGCGCGTCGCGACCTGGTCACCGACCTGGTAACGCGGCAAGGCCCCGCCGGAGACAGCGAACCGGTGGGCGGCGCCGTCGACGTCCGGCCTGGCAACCTCGACCGTCAGGTCGCGCTCGCCGCCCAGCTCCTCAATCGCATGCTCGGGATCGTCGAGCGGCTTGCCGTGCTTGCCGGGCTGGTCCTCCACGGCCTTCACGCCACGCCCCTTCCGGGTCCGCGCGAGCACGACGCTCGGGCGTCCGGTAGTGGCGACCGCCTCCCGGTACGCGGCCTCGATCGCCTCGACGTCGTGCCCGTCGATCACGATCGCGTGCCAACCGAACGCGCGGGCGCGCGCGGCGTATCCGTCGAGGTCCCAGCCGAGCATCGTCTCGCGCGTCTGGCCGAGACGGTTGACGTCGACGATCGCGGTCAGGTTGTCCAGGCCGGCCCACGCCGCGTGCTGGAAGGCCTCCCAGATCGATCCCTCCGCCATCTCGGAGTCCCCGCACAGCGCCCACACGCGGTAGGGCAGCCGGTCGAGCGCCTTGCCGGCGATCGCGATCCCGACGGCGATCGGAAGCCCCTGTCCGAGCGAGCCTGTGGCGACGTCGGTAGGCGGCAGCAGCGGAGTCGGATGGCCTTGCAGGCGGCTGCCGAAGCGGCGAAAGCTGAGCAGCTCCTCGTCGCTGATCGCCCCCGCCGCCTTCAGCATCGCGTAGTACAGCGGCGAGGCGTGGCCCTTGGAGAAGATCAGGTGGTCGCGGTGCGGATCGTCGGGTGCTCCGAAGTCGAGCCTCAGATGACCGTCGAGCAGCACCGCCATCAGGTCAGCAGCGGACATCGAGGACGTCGGATGGCCCGAGCCGGCGGCGGCGCTGGCGCGCACGGAGTCCACCCGGAGCTGCTGCGCGAGCTCGCGCCGGAAGCTTGCGTCAGCCATGATCAGGCCGCCACAAGTTGGTGGCGCTTCACCGCCACACCGGCGATCAGCTTGCGGAAGGAGTCGGCGAACTTCTCGACTCTGTCCCGCTCGAGCACCGCGACCACATCGTCGTAAGCGTCCCCGTCGGCAATTGCGCCTTGAAAGATCGTCGGATTGGAGGTCAGGCCGACGATCCCATCCCGCGCCAACCCCGCAAGATCGCCGCCGCGTACGAACTCGCGCGAGATGTAGTCGATCCACGGGCTCTGGTCGTGCTCTGGAAGTTCCTGCAACGGTGCGGTCATCACGCTCTCCGGTTCGGTCGGGTTCCACTATAAGTGGCTACCCAACGGCGATACCGGGAAACGAGCCGAGAGTAAGGGTCCGTTCGGGAATAAGTGATCGGATCGGGGCGGTCGGGGGGGCGAGCAGCTGGATGACTCGCGCGCGGCCGGAAAGAGCGAGGCCGGATGCCGAGCCGGCCGCGGGCGCGAGGGTGCCGGCGCGTGCGTGGCAGTAGTTCATCGGGCGGCCGTCAGCCCGGCGAGAGCTCGGCCGCGAGCTCCACCGTCACCTCGTCGACGACCTTGAGCGTGCCGAACAACGCCGAGTACGGCTTGATTCCCCAGCTGCTCTGCTTAACGGTCGCAGCGCCCACGAGACGGCCGTCGGCACCGGCGGTCAGCTCGAACGCGATCGGACGGCGCCGGCCGGCGAGCTCGAGCTCTCCGCTGACGCTCAACGGTGTGCTGCCGGTCGAATTCCATTCGCCCTGCACAGCCGTCGAGCGGAATTCGATCGAGGTCCCCTTCAGCACCTGTTCATCAATCGTCTGCTTGATGCCGCCCTTGTCGTCATCACCGAGCGATATCAGTGCGCCCGTCCCCTCGAGCACCTTGAGCGAGCGCGCGTCGGCCGTGAGCTCGATCCTCGTCTGCCCGCTGTCCGCGCCGACCTCGAGCGTGGCACTCCAGGCCGTGACCTCGATCAGCAGGTTGTGCCCGGCCTTCGCGGCCGCGCCAGCCTTCTTCGTCCTGACCCAGAGCGTCCCGTTGTCCGGACCCAGCTTGTAGCTACCAACAGTGATCGCCATCCAGGCACTGTTTCACACATAAGGGCTCCCGCGAAAATTACTGCCGGCTCCGACGGCAACCGGACGCGCCTGGCGCCACTCGCCGGATTCCGGCATTAATTTCCGCGGGAGCCCTAAGGAGAATTGAGGCGCGCAGAGCTCGTTCGCGGCGATCGCGCGTGAGGGCGGGCGTGGCGCGCTCGTCACGGCTGTGCGCGGGCCCCATGCCGGCGCGCGCGTGCTCGTGTCTGCCGACGGCGTGCGCGAGGGCGGGCTAGGCGATCCGGCCCTCGACGCCGAGGCGATCGAGCACGCGCAGGAGCTGATGTGGGCCGAGCGCTCCGAGCTGCGCGGATCGACCACGTACGGCCGCCAGCCGGTGTCGCGCGCCAGCTGCGAGAGGTGGTTGGCGGCCGCGGCACCGGGGGCTGGCGCCGGCGACTTGCCAGTCGCTCCGGTGACGGGTAACGGGTCGCTCAACTGGATGCGAGCGTGGAGGTCGCGCTGTGCGGTTGCGCGGTGCGGTATCTCAACGGCTCGCTCATGCCGCGCTTACGATCACGAACGCCACGTCGTCGACGTAGCAGTAGGACCAGTCCTCGCCAGGCTCCAGCGACGTCACGATCGGATGCCCGCTCTCGCGCGCGTGCCGGCTGGCGTGCCGGTTGGGCGAGGAATCGCAGCAGCCGACGTGACCGCAGCTGCGGCACACCCGCAGATGGACCCACGAGGCTCCGATCGCCAAGCAATCTTCACAGCCGGCGACCTTTTCCGGTCGCTCGACGACGACCTGGTCCAGATGCGTGCAACTGGCCATCAGCTCTCCTTTGGTCGGAAGTCGCGCCCGGATCCGGGCCGCATCTGTCAGCTTGACGAAGCCGTCAAGGTCCCGCCGGCGCGATGGGTCACGGTTCGGGTTCGTCGATCCAGACCGACGGTGCTGGGACGCCGTCGCCGCCTTCGGGTCGGTCGGCGCCGACGGCGATCAGTTCGAGGCCGTCGCCTGCGGCTTCAAACGCGCGAACGGTCTGTGGGCTGACGCGGACCACGTCCCACTGGCGCAGCGGATGAACGTCGTCGTCGAGCCTGATCCGGCCCGAGCCGCTGACGACGATGTAGGCCTCTTCCTGTTCGCGATGGCTGTGGGCCATCGGTGAGCGAACGCCGGGCGCGTAGCGGAAGTAGCTGATTCCGAGGTGCTCGGACTCGATGTGCTTGCGCGCGAAGCGCGCCTCGATGCCGGGGGCCCGGTCGCCGGCGGAGTCCTCGATCTCCTTGAGGTTCTTGATCGTGTAACCAGCCACGGTGGCGCTCTCCTCTGTTGAGGGTCGTGTGGATGAGAGCATGCAGTCCTAGCAGGACGCGCGCCATCTCGCGCCACGGTCGTCGGCTTTCGCTACGCTCGAGCCTGCTCGACTGTTCAAGGCGCCGGCGATCGGCGCCGATACGGACTGTCAGCCGATTGTCAAGGATGGCGCGTAGTATCGATCGCGGGGATCGCGGGTGTCGGAGTCCCCGGTCCTTTGCCGTAACTGGAGGCTCTTTAGCATGAGAACACTTGCCAGGTGGTGCTTCACGCACCGACGCATCGTCGCGCTGTCCTGGGTGGCCGCGCTGATCTGCCTGACCGCGATCCACACTCTCGCGGGGAGCGCGTATAGCGACAACTTCCGGCTGTCGGGAACGCAGAGCTTCGATGCGGTGAACCTGCTGCAGCGCAACGCACCAAAGGCGTCCGGCGACACCGAGCAGATCGTGATCGCCGTGACGCGGGGCCGCGTGACCGATCCGGCGGTGCGCTCCCAAGCGGAGTCGATGCTCACGGCGATCGGGCGGCTGCCGCACGTCTCGGAGATCTCCTCGCCCTATGGCGCCCGTGGGGCCGCGCAGATCTCACCGTCGGGCCAGGTGGCGTTTGCGAACGTCACGTTCGACGTGCAGGCCAACAAGGTGAGTGCCAGCGCCGCCAAGACGTTCGTGAACACGGCTCGGGCAGGCTCGGGCCACGGCGTCGAGGTGCAGGTCGAGGGTCAGGTCGCGCAAGCGGCCAACGCCAACGGTGCCGGCGGGTTGCCGCTCGGCATTCTCGCTGCCGGGGTCGTGCTGTTCCTCGTGTTCGGCTCCGTGCTCGCGATGGCGCTGCCGCTGATCACAGCCGGATTGTCTCTTGGCGCCGCGGTCGCCGTGATCGGACTGCTCTCGCACGCGATTCAGATGGCGTCGTTCAGCGGTGAGTTGTCGCTGCTGATTGGGCTGGGGGTGGGTGTCGACTACGCCTTGTTCATCCTCACCCGCTACCGTCAAGGCCTGCTGCGCGGACTGAGCGGCGAGGGGGCGGTGGTCGAGGCAGTCGACACGTCAGGCCGGGCGGTGCTGTTCGCGGGCATAATCGTCTGTATCGCGATGCTCGGAATGTTCGCGCTCGGCGTCAGCTTCCTGTACGGCGTCGCGATCGCAGCATCGATCGCGGTCGCGTTCACGGTCGTCGCCGCGCTGACGCTGCTGCCGGCGCTGCTCGGCTTCTTCGGCTCCCGGGTGCTTCGCCGCCGCGAGCGCCGCGCGCTCACACAGGGGCAGTTGCGCACCAGCGACGAATCGGCGGGCTGGGCCCGCTGGGCCGGCTGGATGCAGCAGCGCCCGGCCGCGTTCGCCGCCGTCGCAACGGGCGTGATGGTGCTGATCGCGATCCCATTCTTCTCGATGCGCCTCGGCTCGGCCGACTCCGGCTCAGACCCCGCCGGCTCCACCACGCGCAAGGCCTATGACCTGCTGGCAAAGGGATTCGGGCCGGGCTACAACGGCCCGCTGCAACTGATTGCGCAGGTCTCAGGACCCACGCAGGAGGCGCAATTCGTCCGCGTCGAACAAGCCGTCGCGTCGGCCCCCGGCATCGTCGGCGCGACCCGCCCGCGGTTTCTCGCCAGCCGCGCACCTGGACTTCCCGGTGTCGCGCTCGCCAACGTCTACCCGAAGGGTTCGCCGCAGGACGCGTCGACCGCCGATCTGCTGCACAGGGTTCGCAACCAGGTGATCCCAGCCGCCACCCGCGGCACCGACTTACACGTCCTGGTCGGCGGCCAAACCGCGATCTTCGACGACTTCAGCACGATCCTCTCGCGCAAACTACCGCTGTTCCTGGGTGTGGTCGTGGTGCTCAGCTTCCTGCTGTTGATGACGGTGTTCCGCAGCATCGTGATCCCCCTGATCGCCGCGCTGATGAACCTGCTCTCCGCGGCAGCCGCATTCGGCGTGGTGACAGGCATCTTCCAGGACGGAATCGGCTCGTCGCTACTGGGGATCGACAAGACGGGGCCGATCGAGGCGTTCGTGCCCGTGATGATGTTCGCGATCCTATTCGGACTGTCGATGGACTACGAAGTCTTCCTCGTCACCCGAATCTACGAAGAGTGGCACCGTCGGCGTGACAACCGCGCCGCGGTCACCCACGGCCTCGCCGCTACCGGCCGCACGATAACCGCCGCCGCCGCGATCATGGTGCTCGTGTTCGGTGCGTTCATCCTCGGCGGCCAGCGCATCATCGAGCTGTTCGGCGTCGGCCTCGCCAGCGCCGTGCTGCTCGACGCGGTGATCGTCCGCTCCGTCCTCGTTCCGGCTTTGATGCTCGAGCTCGGCGACGCCAACTGGAAGCTTCCGATCCGCCTCCAGAAGCTGCTACCACATCTGAGGGTGGAAGGAACCGCCGCACGCACGGCACCCGCGCTCGCGCCGGCCGAGCACCCGCTGCCCGAACCCTCGGCAGGCTAAGGGCTCCCGCCTAACCTACTAAGGGCCCTAACCTGGGACAACGGCTGGCGAGCCTCTGCGTTACGGCTCGGGGTGGGCGGGCAGGGCTGTTGCTTGGCGGAGCAGCGTCGTGATCAGTTGCGGCGGGAGCGGGTGGGCGAAGAAGAATCCCTGCGCGCGATCGCACCCGAGTCGGCGCGCTTCGCTCGTCTGTTGCTCGGTTTCGATGCCCTCGGCGACGACCAGGATGTCGAGTGCGTGGGCCATGTTGACGATCGCTGCCACGATCGGCGCGTCGTGGCCATGCGCGAGCATGCGCACCAACGACCGGTCGATCTTCAGCTCGTCGATCTCGAACCGCGTCAGGGAGGCGAGCGACGAGTAGCCGGTGCCGAAGTCCTCGAGCGCGGTGCGGACGCCCAGATTGCTCTTCAGATCGCGCAGGATGGCCGGGATCGATGGGTCCTCGATCAGTGCGCTCTCGGTGAGCTCGAGCCGCAGACGCACCGGGGAGCCTCCCTGCGCGATGACCTCGCCGACGGTGTTGCGGAGCTCAGGGTGCGCGAGCTCGCGCGGAGCCATGTTGACGTTGACGGTGGGCGCGTTCGCGTCGACGCTCGACGCCCGCCACGTCGCCGCCTCGCGGCAGGCCTGATGGAGTGCCCACCTTCCGACCGCCACGATCAGCCCGCTCTCGAAGGCGACAGCCAGGAAATCCGACGGCTCGAGCAACCCTCGCTTGGGATGCTGCCAGCGCAGCAGCGCCTCGAGCTCAACGATGCGGCCGTCGTCGAGCGACACGATCGGCTGATAGAGCAACCGCAGCTGTCCGGCGCCGAGCGCGGCGTGGAGCTCGGACTCGACGAGCACGCGCTCGGCTGCGTGCTCACGCATCTCGCGATCGAACACGGCGTAGCCTCCGCGCCCGCGCCGCTTGGCCCGGTACATGGCGGCGTCAGCGTCGCGGATCAGGTCTTCGGGATGCCCGTGCGACTCGTCGGCACGCACCAAGCCGATCGTCAGGCCGAGTGACTGCGGCCGGCCGTCGACGATGAGCGGCGTGTCAGCGACCGCCGCGTCAACGCGAGCGACCGCGCTGCGCAGCTGCTCGTCACTCTCAACATCCTCGAGCAGCATCACGAACTCGTCTCCTCCGAAGCGGCCAAGCGAGTCGCTGTTGCGCAACACGCCCGTCAGTCGCCGCGCCACCCCGACCAGCACCTCGTCGCCGGCGTGGTGACCGAGCGTGTCGTTGACCTGCTTGAAACCGTCGAGGTCTGCGAAGAGCACCGCCAGCCCGGTGCGCTGCCGCCGGGAGCGAGCCAGGGCGTGGGCAAGGCGGTCGAGGAACAACGCGCGGGTCGGGAGACCGGTGAGCGCGTCGTGGAGCGCCTGGTGGCGCACCTCGCTTTCCACTCGGAAGCGGGCGAGCGCCGCGGCGAGGAGGTTGGCGACTGATTGCAGAAAGGTGATCTCGTCGCGGTCAAAGCGCCGCGGAGACCGAGAAGCCACCTCGATCACCCCGAAGCGCTGCTCGTGGTCGATCATCCTGACCGCGGCAGCGCTCGCCAGCCCTGACGGCCAGGCCTCAAAGCGCGCCTCGCCGCGTGGGTCATCCATCACGACGGGCTCGCCAACCTCGAGCGTGTACCAGGGCTGGGAGCCTGCCTGTGCAGTGCCCGTGAACCGGTCCGGGGGCGCGGTCGACCACTGTGAGGCGACGAGCCGGAGTTCGCCGCCTTCCGGCGAGAGCGCGAGCACGGCGGCGAAATCCGCCGCGAGCACGCGGCGCACGTGCATGGCCGCCTCGGCCATCAGCGCGTCGGGAGCGAGTCCCGATACCGCGGCCGTGCCGAGCATCGCGATCGCATTGTGCTGGACTCCGACCCTCGAGAGCACCGCTTCCGCGCGCTTGCGGTCGGTGACGTCACGCAGCGAAGCCAGGAACGCCTGGTCTCCGCGCCAGTCGATCATGACGACCCGCATCTCGGCCGTCCGGCCCCTTCCGGCGGCGACCACATCGATCTCGGTCGCGCTCTCCAACACGAGCGGAGCGCCGAACGACGTGCCGCGCAGACTCGTCGCGGGCCTGCCGAGCAGGTGCTCCGCGGCCCGATTGGCCAGCAGGATGACGCCGCCCCGGTCGATCACCAGCATGCCGTCGACGTTGTGCTCGATCACCGCTAGCAGGCTGTCCCGTGGAATCGCGGAGCCGTCGCCGGCCGTCGCCGACTCGCTCGCGTGCGTTGCGATCACTCCTTACGGTTCGAGGACGCGAGCGCCGCCATTGCGCGATCCCGACGTCTGCGCCAGGCCGGCAAGGATTCCGCCGATCCCCCGAATCGGCCCCTTCACCGACATGCCGGTGTTGAGGATCTCGTACTCGTGCATCTCGCTCGCATGCTGGGATCCGCGGACCTTCAGCACCAGAATGGCGCGCCTGACCTGACTGTCGAGATCGAAATAGCGCAGCGCGACGATCGCGTCCGCGATCGTCGACAGATACAGGTCGGTGGCGTGGTCGCCTCCGAGCAGGTCCGGCAGCGTCGTCGTCATCATCGTCGCCACACCGCGCGCCTTCAGGTATCCGCTCAGCCCGACACTGAACTCACGAAACGCGTTCGCCGGCGCGTTGTGCTCGATCGCGGTGATGCTGTCAAGCACCAACCTCGTCGGGTTGAACTCCTCAACGGTATGCTTGAGCTCGACGAGGAGGTCCTCGAGCCCCACGCGAGCCGGGTAACGCGACACGATCTCGAGGTTACCTTCGTCCTCGGAGCTCGAGAGGTCCATCCCCCACGCGGCGGCGTTGCGCTCCAGTTGCCAGCGACTCTCCTCGAAGGACAGGTACAGCACCCGCTCACCGGCCCGGACCCCGGCGACCATGAACTGCAGACCGATAAGCGTCTTGCCGGTTCCCGTGGCGCCGGTGATCATCATCAGAGCATCGCGGTACATCCCGCCGCCGCACATGGCGTCCAGATCAGCGTTTCCGAGCGAGATCCGCTCCGCTGATCCGCTGTCATCGCCCTCGATCGGAGAGAACGGAACGATCTCGATGCCACTCGACGTGCTGATGACGAACGGGAACTCGCCCCGGTGGTGGTCGGCACCTCTCAGCTTGAGGACCTCGACCGTTCGGCGTCGACGCTCCTCCTCGCGGACGTTGCGCACGACGATCACATTGTCGACCGCGAACTCCTCCGCGCCGTAACGAGTGACACTCCCGTTCTCGTTCGGCCGCTCAGCGGCGATCAACGCCGTCGCGCCCAGCGGGCGCAACGCGCGCAACATCGCCGCGAACGCCCGCCGCACCTCGACCACGTCGGAGAACTCCTCAAACAGCGCGTCGATCGGATCCATGAACAGCCGCGTGCCGCCGACCTCGCTGAACCCGTGCGCGATCCGCGCCGTGAGCCCGCTGAGATCGAAACGGCCGCTGACCAGCAGCTCGGCGTCCGGCGTCGCGTCCACGATCGCCAGACGCCCCTCACTGACCAGACCGCCCAGATCCCAGCCGAAACTCTCGACGTTGGCGATCAGATCCTCCGGGCGCTCGGTGAACGTCACCAGCACCCCGTTCTCCCCGACTTGCGCGCCGCCCCAGAGGAACTGCAGACCGAACACCGTCTTGCCGGTCCCCGTCGCGCCTGCCACCAGGGTGCTGCGACCGCGCGGAAGCCCGCCGTGCACGATCTCATCAAACCCCGGGATGCCGACGTGGATCCGCTCACGCCGTGCAGGGCTCATCGAGCCACCCCGTGTTCAAGATCGAGCGCGGCCGCCACTGCATGCAAGTCGGCGAAGTCCCCGATCACGCTCACGCGCCGCGTCGGAAACAGCCGGATCAACACCGGGGTCGCGAGGACACGGTCGGCCTCCGCGAGCGTGGGCTGCTCGAACACGTCGACGACCTCGACCTCCCAATCCTCCCCGCCGAAGCGCTCACGCAGAACGGCCAGCTGCTTGCGCGCCTGCGCCGACGGCGCGCTGTCGCTCGCCACATACATGCGCAACAACACCCGGCCTCCCTCCTCGTCCACCCCGGCCACACTCAAAGTGTCCCCCACCAACGGCAACATTGCAACCGCGACAAGCCACGCAAAACCACAGGACCCCCGATCGCCGCAGCCGATCCCGGCGAGCAGCTGTGGCCGAAAAGCGGCTGTCGGTCCGGTCACGGGCCGCAGCCTCGCGGTCACGGGCTGCAGCCTCGCGGTCTGCCGCTGCCGCGGCCGCGGCTCGGTCCTCAGCTGCCGCAGCGCAGTCTCCAGCGTCACACGTCCCCGGCTCGCGATCACGCAGTCCAGCATGCTCATCGCGAGCTGCCGCCGCGCGATCACGCGCCTGCGCAATTTCATCGCGGGCTGCGGCCTCGACGGCGCGCCGGTCCTGGCCCGCGCTGCTACCCGACTCGCCACCGTGGCGACCATAGTCTTGCGGAGTCGCTGGATCCATATCCTCCTATCGGCTGTGCCGGCAACAAACTTGACGCCAACTCATATTTATCGGCGCAGGACGGCAATCCCCGTATCTAGCCAACCCAAGCTAGACGAATGGACGAATGTCCCGGCGATCCCGGCGTTAGGGCCCGTTCAGAAGTAATTGATCGTCCGGATGCGGCCGGGATGACTTCGCGGATGCGGCACCGGCGCGTGCGCGCCGTAGCGCCACTACTGCCACGCACGCGCCGGCACCCTCGCGCTTGCGGCCCGCTCGGCATCCGGCCTCGCTCCAACGGGCCGCGCGCGAGTCATCCAGCTGCTCGCCCCCCGACCGCCCCGATCCGATCACTTATTCTTGAACGGACCCTTAGGAAGCCACTCGTTTCCCTCACATAGCCCAACCTGATCCGCACCGACCGAGTGTTTCGGTTGAGTTAACTGGCCTCACCCGTTTCCGCGGGAGCCCTAAGCCTACTAGTCCTAGTGGCACATCCGGATGCGCCACTAGGCTGCGATCGTGGCCGCGCCAGCGACTACGCCGTCGTGTAGCAGGCGGCCGATCTCCGCGTCGGAGAGGGCTAGCACGTCGGCGAGCACCTCCTCGGTGTGTTCGCCCAGCGTCGGGGCACGCTGCGCCATCAGCCGCTCGGCCTCGCCGAACACAAGCGGGGAGCCTGGCATCCGGTAGGTTCCGATCCCCGGCTGTTCCACGTCGGCGAACATCGGATTGGAGAGCGAGGATCGCGGGTCTTGCTCGACGAGCTGGCTGAACGTCTGGTAGGGCCCCCAGCAAACGTCGTGGGCGTCGAAGAGCTCGCGCACCTCGGCCAAGGAGCGCGAGTGCACCCACGGCTTGAGCGTCGCTGCGATCAGCTCGCGCGCAGTGAAACGACCCCCTCGTCGCTCAGGTCGACGCCCATTACGTGTTCGATGCTCGCGAACGCCTCGCCCAGGTCGGTGGCCCGCACCAGGCTGCGCCACTGCCGGCCGGTGAGCGCAACGATCATGATCCGACGCCCGTCCTTGGTGGAGAAGTCGCGCCCGAAGGCGCCGTACAGGTAGTTGCCGTCCTTGACGCGCTCGTGGCGGTTGATCTGCACCTCGGCGATCTTGCCGAGGTTGCCGACCATCCAGAACGCGACATCGGACAGCGCAAGGCGGACGTACTGGCCGGCCAGAGTGCGCGCGCGGTGGCGCTCGGCGGCCAGCAGCGACGTCGTGGCCAGCGCCCCCGTGATTGCGTCCCACGCCGGCAGCAAGTGGTTGAACGGGACGCTGAGGTGGCGAGGGCCGGTTGCCCAGGGGAAACCGGTCGCCGGATTGACCGTGTAGTCGACGGCGGAGGAGCCGTCCGCGTTGCCGGTGATGTTGACCATGATCAGATCGGACCGACGGGCCGCGAGCGCGTCGTAAGCCAGCCACCCACGGGCCGGGAAGTTGGTCAAAAACAGCCCGGCGTCGGGTCCGGGCGCAGTTGATCAGCTCGGCCGTCAGCTCGCGTCCGGCCGGCGAGCTGAGGTCAACCTGGACCGACCGCTTGCCCTTGTTCAGGCCGGCCCAAAACAGGCTTCGCCCCTCGCGGGTTACGGGCCAGCGCCCGCGGTCCAGCCCGCCACCGATCGGATCGAAGCGGATCACGTCGGCTCCGAGCTGGGCCAGTGTCATCCCGCCCAGCGGCGCGGCCACGAAGGCCGAGCCCTCGACGATCCGCATGCCCTCCAAAATGCCGCCCATCCGAAACTCCTCTCGCCGCCGTCAGGCCATCAGCGCCACGAAGCGCCAGTCCAGGACGGGCGCCTCCTCGTCGTCCGGGCGACGCGCCGACACTAACGCCCGCAGATCGACCAGCGCACCGTCCGCGGCCGGCTCGACCCCCTCCACATGCACCTCGGTGCGCAGCACATCGCCCTCGAACACGGGACCCAGATGATCGCAACCGGCCCAAGCCACGATCGTGGCCAGCCTTGGCAGCGAGCGCGTCACGTGTGCCGCAGCGATCGAGATCGTATGCCCGCCATAGACCAGACGCCGGCCGTGGGCGCTGCCCGTGGCATCGGTGTGGGCCGTGGCGACATTCAGCGTCAGCCGTGCTAGCTCGGGGGCGGCAGTCACCGTCTCGCCGCTCTCAACCTCGAACACGTCGCCGGGCGCCAGGTCCGTGGCCGCCGAACCACCGGCCCGCGCCCGCAGCGGCTCCAGTCGCCAACCGGTCGGCGCCGCTGCGCGTACGGCGGCACGGTTCAGCTGCGCCGGGATCGCGTCGAACGCGTCGGCATGGCCGGTGCGCGCATCGGGGTCGCGCAAGGGGAGCATCGGGCAGCGCCAAAAGTCGAGCACCGGTTGATCGTGCTGATCGCAGGTCTGGACGCGCAGCACGACAAGTCCGGTGGCCGGTGCGCCCTCGCGCGACCGGTTCTGCTTGACGGCCACCACCTCCGTGCGCGTGACCAGCGTGTCCCCCACGAACACTGGACGCTGAAGCACCAGTCCGCGGTAGAAGAGGTTGCCGCGCACGCGCTGGGTCGGGCCTGTTGACTGGCCGATCGCGACGTCGCAGACCAAGTTGGGGTGCGCCAGCAGCTCGTCGCGGCCGGTCACGAGGCGACATAGCGGCCTGTCCAGCGCCAGCCGCAAGCGGTCGCCGGCAATCGCTTGGTGCAGCGCGGCGTGGCCGTCGCCGAGCGTGAGCGCGGGAGCATCCGCGAAGACCTGGCCGACCGCGAAATCCTCGAACCACGGCCCACCCACACCGACTCGCCGCGCAGATCCTGCCGCGGTCATGCTCCCGCCACCGGCGCCGGCGATTTGGGCTGCTCCGCAGCGCCAGCACGCGCCAAGACCTGCAGCGCCTGCTTACGCAGGGCCTCATCGATCATCTCGCCTGCCAGCATCACCGCGCCGCGGCCTGCGTCCGCCTCCGCCACCCCCAGCGCCGCGACGATGCTTCGTGCACGCTCGATCTCCCCGGGGGTCGGCGAGAACGTGACGTTAAGCGTGTCCAGCTGGCTCGGATGGATTGCCCACTTGCCGTCGTAGCCCAGCGCGCGAACGTGTGCAGCCCACGCCTGCAGGCCAGCGGCGTCGTCCACGCGCAAGTGCGGACCGTCGATCGCCTGCAGTCCAGCGGCCCGGGCCGCAACCAGCACGGCCTCCTGCGCGAAACCCCAGCGCTCTGGCGACTCCGCGGCATCGGCAGGGCGGCCCAGGGACGCCCTCAGGTCAGCATAGCCGAGGATCAGCGCCTCCAGGCGAGGGCTGGCCTGCCCGATCTCGCCGGCCCGGCGCAACCCGGCCGCCGTCTCGATCAGCGCCTGCAATCCGATGTCCCGCGCGTCAGTGCCGATCCCGTCTAGCAATCGCGCCACCCAGGCGATGTCCTCGGGTGCCTGCACCTTGGGTACGACGAGTGTCGTGACAGCGCCGGCCGCCGGGCCGTCCGCCAATGCGATGACGTCCTGGTGACACCACGGCGTCCCCAGCCCGTTGACTCGAACTGCGACCGTGCATCCGTCCAGCTGGCCGCTGGCGAGCGCGCTGACAACGACGGCGCGCGCCTCGTCCTTAGCCTGCGCCGCCACCGCGTCCTCGAGGTCGATCACGACCTCGTCTGCCGGCAGGCCGCTCGCCTTCGCCAACATCCGCGAGGAGGAGCCGGGGACCGAAAGGCAAGAGCGACGTGCACGCATACGGCACGCCAGCCTACCGCGAGAAGCCGCCAACCGACAGCCAGCTCGCACGCCACCAGTCGGCCGACAGGCGCCCACGTCCCGGTCGCTCAGCCATCAAACCGCGCAGCCGCAGGCCCGACCCTCGTGGCGGACGGTTTATGACCGCGCCCCCGATCGCGTGATCGCCCTACCGAAGAACCCCGAACGCGGAAACTTCAGGCCGCTCTCAGCTCGACAAGTGAATGGTCGGCCTCCTGTTCAGCAAGCATTGCATAGCGTACGCATAGATACCGCCGAAGCTGTTCCCAATGCTCGTCGCAGACACGATCGGCCTTCGTCGCGGCCCTTTCACAAAACCTGCATCGGTCCAACGGAAGCCTGCCTGTCTGATCACACATCGTCGTACCTCGCCGCAATGATCCGTGTGGTTTGTGCATCAATGACTAGTGGACCCGCACTGCCCACATTGGTAAGATCTACCCTCGGTGGCGTATAACACAATCCGCACCGTTGGTCGCTATCCGCGATAACCTAGCCTTGGTGGTGCACGCTAGAGGACAATCCGAGGAGGATCCATGGCCGGTTTGGCCGGTTTCCGTTCACGGGTATGAACGGAGGTCGTTGCGCTTTCCTCCGCAGCCACCACGGACGCCAGCACGCCAGCTCGGGTATCTCCCCGCGATGATGCGACCGATATCATTTGACTTTGTCCGTAGTGCTGTACCACGTGCCCATCGCCCCTCAGGAAGCGAAACGACAGGCGGGTTCGGCGCTCGGGAAGCATGATCCGCCACAGAGTGGAACCCAGTTGTCAGGCGAGATATTTTCCAAATCATGGCGGTGAGTCCGAGGCTCGCCGTAGCCTGCCAATCGGGTGATGTCCAAATTTGCCAACGGGTGTTCGGCTGGCGGGCACGGTGCAGGCTTGATTGGTGGATCCCTGGGCGCGAATGCGAGCGCCTGCTACGGTCTCGACTGGGGTGCGCCGCACGCCGGGGCGGAGCCTGCGATCGTACGGGCCTCGCCAGATCGTGGAGCCTCGGCCGTCGCCTCCCGCGGAGCAATTCCGTGACCTATCGCATCCTGTTCAAGCTGGTCCTTCAACACATTCCGCCTGAGGCCGCGCATTCGCTTGCCGCGGGGACGCTGTCGGTGTTGGGGAAGGTCCCAGGCTTCCGAGCGCTCCTCCGCAGGTGTTTGGCACCGACTGACCAGCGCCTCCAGGTAAGGGCATTCGGCTTGACCTTCCCGAGCCCACTCGGGGTCGCAGCTGGGATCGACAAGAACCTCACGTGGTTCGAGGAGCTTGGCGCGCTCGGCTTCGGCTTTGTTGAGGTGGGGACGGTGACGGCCCTGGCGCAGCGAGGGAATCCTCGTCCTCGAATTCATCGGCTGCTGGCCGACCGCGCGCTCATCAACAGCATGGGCTTCCCCAACAAGGGAGCAACCGCGGCGGCGAGACGTCTGCGCGAGCGCACCGGACACACGCAGATTGCCGTCAACGTCGGAAAGTCGCGGGCGGCGACAGAAGCCTGCGCCGACTACCGCGAATCGGTCCGCCAGCTAGCTCAATTGGCTGACCTGCTCGTCCTCAACGTCAGCTCTCCGAATACGCCCGGTCTTCGCGACATTCAGACGGTCGATGCCCTGAGCAGTCTCGTGCGCGGTGTGCGCGCCGAGCTTGAGACGATCGGTGCAGCCGTCCCCCTGCTCGTCAAGATCTCGCCAGATCTAGAAGACGCCGAGATTGACGCCATCGCACAGACAGCCCTGAGCCTTGGGCTCGACGGCATCGTCGCGGTGAATACGACGACATCACGCGAAGGACTTGCATCCAGCGTCGACGTCAGCGCGAAGCCAGGCGGGCTCTCGGGCCCACCGCTAAGAGCGCGTGCTCTCGAGGTTCTACGTCGCCTATACGCGAGCACGAAGGGGGATCTCGTTCTCGTGTCGGTGGGCGGCCTCGAGACGGCCGCCGATGCCTTGGAACGAATCCGCGCCGGTGCGACCCTCGTGCAGGCAAACACCGGCTTCGTATACGGAGGGCCACTTTGGCCCAGCCGGATCAACCGACGGCTGATAGAGCAACTGCGGGCGACAGGCGTTGCTGCGATCCAGGAGCTGGTCGGCACAGACGAGCGTTTCGATCACGGTCACGAGTACCAGACCGCGGTCGGCAATCAACCTGTCGCGATCGCCTCGCACATCACCTAGTCGACGTGCTCGGAGCCACGTCGGAGGCAGTTGACGCGAATCACCTCATCGATATGGGCTGCCGAAACGGTGCAGCATGCCCTCATGCACCGCCAGCACCACCGCTATGAACAGAATGAGCAGAATAACGCTCATGTTTGCCTCCTCATCGCACCGAACGCTACGATCGTCGTAATTCGCTTCATGCTTAATCGTCCTTGAACTTTGAACATTCAACACGATGAGGCTTACTCGTTCGACCGGGACCAAGCCACCGTACAACGCCGCAGAAAACGCCGGAAGTCTACGGCTTCTTGACGTCCGCCGATCTCTGCGAGCGTTTGTGCTGAGGGACCTCGTCGGAGTTCCAGCGCTCGGTCGCGCCGACGTCGGCGCTGCGATGCCCTCTTGGGTTCCGATTTGCTCGGTGAGGGGCCAGGTGGATGTATCCTTGCTCGTGTCCGATTGAGTTCTCGACTCGCGTGGCTCGGACGAGTTCGAGTCGGCGATCAGCCGGCGGATCGGAACGATTGCGTTCGGATCACCGGCTCGCCGGCGGCGTCTGAGGCGCTGAGGTCGATCGTGGCGACGATCGCCCAGTCGTGGTGGGCTTCGGGGTCGTTGATGATCTGGCGCACCGTCCACGTTCGCGCCTCACTGCCCGCCGCGGAGCGCTCGATCATGAGCAACTCGGGAGCTCTCGCGGTCGGTCCGGCGTCCATCGTCTCGTATTCGCCCCAGTAGGTCCCGAGTGCGGTCTCCCACGCGGCAGCGTTGATCACGACCCTCCCCGGTGGATCGCTCAGCGCCGCCGCCGCGGCCTCGAGCGCTCCGAGCTCGGCGAAGCGGTCTCGGGCGGCCAGCTGCACCTTCTGGAACATGGAGTTGCGGATCATCACCCGGAAGGCGCGCTCGTTGGCGGTGATCGGGCGCGGCGGTGCCAGCGCCTCGCCGGCGGCCGCGGCGGCCGCCGCGCGCGCGACCGACTTCGGATCGGTCAGCGCCTCCCACTCGTCCAGCAGGCTCGAGTCGATCTGGCGGACCGTTTCGCCGAGCCATTCGACGAGCTCGTCGAGCTCGTCGGTCTTGACGCGCTCGGGCACCGTCTGGCGGAGCACCCGGTAGGTATCGCTCAGGTAACGCAGGACTAGGCCTTCCGAGCGCGCGACACCGTAGAACGCCACGAACTCGGTGAAGGTCCGGCCCCACTCGTACATGTCGCGCACGACCGATTTCGGGGAGAGGTCGGTCTCGAGCAGCCACGGGTGGGTCTCGCGGTACAGCCGCAGCGCCTGCTCGAGCGGCTCCGCTAGTGGCTTCGGGTACGTGACCTCCTCAAGCAGCGCCATGCGCTCCTCGTACTCGATGCCGTCAGCCTTCATCGCGGCGACGGCCTCACCGCGCGCCTTGCTCGCCTGCGCCATCAGGACGGGGAACGGGTCATCCAGGATCGACTCGACGACCGAGAGCACATCCAGCGCGTAGTGCTCGGACTCCGGGTCGATGAGATCGAATGCGGCGAGCGCGAACGACGCCAGCGGCTGATTGAGCGCGAAGTCGTCTTGTAGTGCCGGTGCCAGCTGGACGGTTCGGCCATATTGATCGGGCTCGGGCAGCCGCTCCAGCACGCCAGATGCGAGCAACTCGTCCATGAGCGAATCGGCCCGCTCCGAAAGGCGCCGGCGCCCGCGCTCATCCTCGTGGTTGTCCTCCATCAGCGCACGCATCGTCTCGACCGAATCTGCGGGCTGATTGATGACGTTGAGGATGATCGCGTGGTTGACGCGCATCCGCGACACCAGCGCGTCGGGAGGCGCATCCCGCAGGCGCTCGAACGTCTCCTCGGTCCAGCTGACCGCGCCGTCTACCGGTTTCTTGCGCTGGATCCTGCGGAGCTTCTTCGGGTCGTCGCCGGCCTTCGCCACGGCGCGTGCGTTGTCGATCACGTGCTCGGGCGCCTGCACCACCACGTATCCGGACGTGTCGAACCCGGGACGGCCGGCGCGCCCGGCGATCTGATGGAACTCGCGCGCCTTCAGCAGCCGCTCCCGCGAGCCGTCGAACTTCGCCAGGCCGGTGAACACCACGGTGCGGATCGGGACATTGATGCCGACGCCGAGCGTGTCGGTCCCGCTGACCACCTTCAACAACCCCGTCTGCGCCAGCTGCTCCACGAGCCGCCGGTAGCGCGGCAGCATGCCGGCATGGTGGACACCGATGCCGTTGCGGACCAGCTTCGAGAGCGTCCGGCCAAACCCGGCGGTGAAGCGGAACGCGCCGATCGCGTCGGCGATCGCCACACGCTCCTCCCGCGTGCAGAGCTTCGCCGACAACAGCGACTGGGCCCGCTCCAGCGCGGCGGCCTGAGTGAAGTGCACGACGTAGATCGGCGCGCGGTCGGTTCGCACCAGCTCCTCGAGCAACTCGTGCAGCGGCTCCAGCGACCACGAGAACAGGAGCGGCACCGGCCGCTCGGCGTCGTCGATCAAGGCCGTGTCGCGGCCCGTTCGTCGCGTCAGGTCGGCCCGCAGCGCGGTGACGTCGCCGAGCGTGGCCGACATCAACAAAAACTGCGCCTGCGGCAGGCTGAGCAGCGGGACCTGCCACGCCCAGCCGCGTTGCGGCTCGCCGTAGTAGTGAAACTCGTCCATCACGACCTGGCCGACGTCCGCACCCGCGCCCTCCCGCAGCGCGATGTTGGCCAGGACCTCCGCGGTACAGCAGATGATCGGGGCGCTGCTGTTGACCGACGCGTCACCCGTCAGCATGCCCACGTTCTGCGCGCCGAACGTCTCGCACAACGCGAAGAACTTCTCCGAAACGAGCGCCTTGATGGGAGCGCTGTAGAACGTTACCCGACCGTCAGCGAGCGCCGCGAAGTGCGCCGCGATCGCGACCATCGACTTCCCGGAGCCGGTCGGCGTGGCGAGGATCGCGTTGTTGCCGCTGAATAGCTCGATCGCCGCCTCTTCCTGATGGGGATACAGGCTCACGCCCTGCTGCTCCGCCCAGCCGGTGAACGCCTCGTACACGGAGTCGGCGCTAGGCTGTTTCGGGAGGACATCGACCAGTCTCACTGGTCATCCTCCTGTGTGCCGGCAGACGCCGGGAGAGCCGCCACGCTCGCCGTAGACGGCCGCCAAGCCCCCGTCGCCATCGAGCCGGGCAACATCCCCCGGGGAGCCCGGTCCCCGACCTCACCGCCGCCCAGCGGCTGCCCGGCACAGCCCTCACCACAGGCTGCCCGGAGGGCAGAGCGTACAGCGCCTGACGACAAGCCGCCAACCGCTACACGGCTTGACAGAGGGGGTCTCATGCGTCGTCGGCGACCACGGGCCACGAGATCCCAGCATCGACCTCCCACCCGGTGCTCATGAAAAGGGCGCGACGCCGCGTGCTAGCGCCCAGTTCGAGCCTCGTTCATTCATCGACGCAAGTATGTCGAGGGTCGCCGGCGACCAGGCACGGCGGTTGGCCCGACGCGGACAAGCGGCGGCAACAAGCGGTTTGCTCAGATCCGGATGCTGGTGTGGTTCGGGGTGCACGTGCACGCTGAGCGTTCGTCAGCGAACGCTGACGAACAGCCCGGGGCACCGGACGTAGCCAGCGCAACTGCCGTCCCGCAAGCAAGCCAAACCCCCCACCAAGCACACCGGGCTCGATCGAACCCCCGACCCGCGCCGGGTCGTGGCGGCGGCCGCGTCCGACGCGCCCGTCTGGACGAACTCATCTCAGACGCTTTGCGGGGCCCTCTGGGATCTACCAATGCCCCGCTTAGATAATGCGCGTGCCGAAGATGCAGATGCTCAGGAATCCGCGTGCTACGATCGAGAATCCCATGGAAGACCACGCTGACGATCCCGAACAGCATCCGCTTCCGCTCCACGAGCAGGGCTCGCCGGAAACACATCCCCTGCGCGTCGGTCCCTCTGGAGCGGCCCGTCAGCGGCGCCAGGAGACGAAGGACTGCAACCGAAGGGCTGCAACCCGAACGGGTGGACGCGCGAGTGGGCTCGGCAGCGTCCGGTCTGCGAGGAACCGCAGGAATCGGAATAGGTCCGACTGACCCGGTAATCTGAGCCGCGCTCTGGTCGGGCTGCAATTGTGTCGGCCGGCGATATACCGTAAATTTGGATCTATGGGAAATGGGCATGTTGACCACTAAACCACCGTCGCGGAAGCGGACCGAGTCCCAGTCTGGCGATCCGTCGAGCGTCAAGCCCCCATAGTGCCAAGCACTCGCCTCAACCCGTTCCTTTTAGCCTTGCCCACTCGCCTGTGCTGATCCTCGATTTTGGTGGCCAGTATTCGCAGCTGATCGCGCGGCGTGTACGTGAAGTCGGGGTCTTCTCAGAACTGCTCCCTCATGACGCCTCGATTGAAGCGATCCGTTCGCGGCAGCCGGTAGGCTTGATCCTTTCTGGCGGCCCAGCTTCCGTCTACGACGACGGCGCGCCGCCGCTGCGTGCAGAACTGCTGGAACTCGGTTTGCCCGTCCTAGGCATCTGCTACGGCATGCAGGCCATGGCGCGCGTGCTTGGTGGCACGGTGGACGCAGCGCACCAGGGTGAATTCGGCCGAACGGACATCGAAGTCACATCTCCTGGTCTCCTGATGCGTGGCTTGCCTAGACAACAGACGTGCTGGATGAGCCATCGCGACAGTGTCTTCGATTTACCGTCCGGTTTTGCGCGTCTCGCGAGGTCAACTGCGTCGCCAATCGTTGTGTTCGAGAATCCGCGGCGTCGTCTGTATGGCATCCAATTTCACCCAGAGGTCGTCCATACTCAACATGGCCGGGAGGTCCTTACGGCATTCCTGCGCGACGCGTGTGGCTGTGACATGGACTGGAGACCGACATCGCTGATCGACGAGCAGATCGAGAGGGTTCGTTCTCAGGTTGGCGATGGTCAGGCTATTTGCGGCCTCTCCGGGGGAGTCGACTCGGCGGTCGCGGCGCTGCTCACACACCGCGCGATCGGAGATCGTCTTACTTGCATGCTTGTTGACCATGGACTGATGCGTCTCGATGAAGTAAGACAAGTCGAGGCAGCGTTCCGACAGATCTTGAACATAGGACTCATCACCGTTGATGCTGAGGAGCGGTTTCTTAAGGCCTTCGTGGCGTAACTGATCCCGAGACGAAGCGCAAGGTCATTGGTGCCGAGTTTATCCGGGTGTTCGAAGAGGAGGCCGACAAGCTCGGCCGCCCACGCTACCTGGTTCAAGGGACACTCTACTCCGATGTCATCGAGTCCGGTGGCGCAAATGGCGCCGCCACAATTAAGTCGCACCACAATGTTGGCGGGCTTCCTAAGAAGCATGGCTTCCAGCTCGTGGAACCGTTGAGAGGGCTCTTCAAGGACGAGGTCCGCCAGATCGGGGCTGAACTAGGGCTTCCTGATCACATTGTCCACAGGCAGCCCTATCCCGGGCCTGGCCTGGCCGTACGAATCGTCAGTGGCGAAGTCACTCGCGATCGTGTTGAGATACTCCGTCAGGCGGACGCAATCTTCCAAGACGAAATCTGTCAGGCCGGTCTTTATCACAAGCTCTGGCAATCGTTCTGTGTGCTACCTGCAGAACTTCGCTCAGTTGGCGTACAGGGCGACGGGCGGACCTACGGCTACGTGATCGCGCTGCGAGCGGTCACTAGTGATGATGCGATGACAGCCGATTGGGAGTATCTGCCGCGCGAGGTGGTCGAGCGCGTATCGTCGCGGATCATTGGTGAGATCCCTGCGGTCAATCGTGTCGTTATGGACGTTACATCGAAGCCACCCGCCTCTATCGAGTGGGAATAGCGCGCTGCTGTTAAAATCATTTGAGGCCAGACTCGGGGCTCGACGTGCGTATAGCCCGGCTGTTGTGACTTCCCCAGGCGGTCTTTTAGGGCCCGTTCAGAAATAGTTGATCGTCCGGATGCGGCCGGGATGACTTCGCGGATGCGGCACCGGCGCGTGCGCGCCGTAGCGCCACTACTGCCACGCACGCGCCGGCACCGCCCCGCTCGCCCCCCGACCGCCCCGATCCGATCAGTTATTCCCGAACGGACCCTTAGCGATGGCAAGTGGAAAAGCGACAATCACCGAGCGTATTGCTAACGAGCTCAACGCTCTGACCCTCGCCCTTGTCGCGCGACTCCAAGAGCTCGGCGACCGGTACGGCAAGACTCTTGCACCACCGGTCCCTTTCCTCGCACGACCGATCAACCACCAGTACGCTTATCTACTAGTAGGTAAGAAGTCAACCACTGATTTGCAACCATCTCGCACGTGCCAGGAAGGATCACAAGCGCCAATTCGAGAGCCGGCCGACGGGACGGGGAGACCGCACAGCGGATCCTCGACAGCGCCGAACGGCTCGTTCAGATGCGCGGCTTCAACGCGTTCAGCTACGCCGACGTCGCCACCGAGCTGGGAATCACGAAGGCCACCCTGCACTACCACTTCCCAGCAAAGGCAGAGCTCGGGCAGGCGCTGATCACCCGCTACGCGCAGCGCTTCGCGCTGGCACTCGAGCAGATCGACATCAACGCTACCGACGCGTCGGTGAAGCTAGCCGCCTACACCGACCTCTACGCGGACGCGCTGCGAGGCCAACGCATGTGCCTGTGCGGCATGCTCGCAGCCGAGTACCAGACACTCCCCAAACCGATCAGGAAAGCGGTCGTCGCGTTCTTCGACGCCAACGAAAGATGGCTCGAGCGCGTCCTCGAGCAGGGCCGCACAGACGACATCCTGAAGTTCGATGGATCCGCCACAGACACCGCCCGGATGATCATCAGCAGCCTCGAAGGCGCGATGCTCGTCGCTCGACCCTACGCCGACCTCGCACGATTCCAAAACACCGCCACAACTCTGCTGGCGAGCCTCGCCCCGATCGACGCTCGCTAAGGGCCCTAAAGAGTGTCGACGCGTCCCGGCACGAGCGAGAGTCCACGCGATCCCCGAGAGCGCTACTGCCCCCGAGGGCACCACCCCGCGTCTCAGGCTCCGCCCCGACCGCCAGCCTGTCAGAACCCGCGCTCGCAAATCCGCAAAGCGCGATACTGGACTCGCTTGTGAAGGCCGAGCATGCGTCGTCATCTCTGCTGCCGTGGAGGACTGACCGTGCGGCCGAGCGCAAACTTCGTCAGCGCTCCGATCGTCTGTAGCAGCGAGTCTGGCTCGAGCGCCGACGGGGAGGCCCCGGGGTGAGCGGGGGCGATCCGTACGCGCAGTGCCCCGGCGAGGATGCGAAACCGCAGCGGCGGATCGAGGACCGTTGCCTCGCCGTCGATCCCGGCCGGAACTGGTCGATCGGAGCCGATCTCAAATGTCGCGCTCGACCACTGCTGCATCGCGGGTGCGCTTACCCGGCCGCCGTCACGGCGCCGGCCCGTCGGCCCGATCACCGCGATCCCGAGCCGCCCGCGGTCCAGTCGTGGCCGCGTCCCTGAGCCCAGGGCCCGTCCAAGCCGATAGCTGTTGTTGGAAACGAGCACCGCCACGCCCGATTCGTCGCCGTTGGGCCCACCCCAGCGCAGGTCTGGCGGCTCGGCGTCCGGCCCGAGCACGTCGGGGACCGTGTCCAGCAGCGTGCGGATCTTCGCCTCGCGATAGCCGGCTCGCTGAACAGCCTCCGCGTAGAGGCCAAGGGAGACGTTGTTCACAAACACGCGGCCGTTGACCTCGGCCAGGTCGACGCGCCGCTCGCCACCGTCGACGAACGCGTCCAGGGCACCGACCACATCGTCGCGATCGACGCCGAGATCGAGCGCGAAGTGATTGCGGGTACCGGCCGGGATACACGCGTAGGGCAGGTTGTCCTCAGCGGCGATCATCGCCACGATCGCTTGGGATCCGTCCCCACCGGCCATCGCCAACCCATCGGCGCCGCGGCGCACCGCGGCGCGAACGAGCTGTTCGAGATCGTCCCCGCGGCGCAGCTCGATCGGCTCGATCCCGCGGCGCCTCGCCTCCTCGGCGAGGTGAAACCGTGTCGCCTTGCCGCCGCCGGAGAGCGGGTTATAGAACAGCACCGCATGGTCTGGTGAGGGCGCTGCCGGTAGTTCGACGTGAACCCTGAACGCGTTGCGCGCGGCGACCACAGCACCCGCAAGCGCCGCAACAATGAGCACGTTGAGGACCGGCTTGCCCTCAAGGACGATCAGCACGACAGCGCCCGCTAACAGAAGAGCTCCGGCGCCGGCCCAAACGATCCGTCCAGCGCCGCGGCGCCGCACGGCGTACCACCCGGCCAGCGCCGCGAGCGCCACGCACAAAAGCACCGACAGGCCGCGCGGAAAGCGCTGGACCGCAAGGACGATCGCAAGAGCGCCCGCAGCCACCGTCAAAAGCAACGCCGCGCAAGCCGAGAGTCTGCGCTTACCCACCACGCTCCGCTCCAGTCTCAGAGTCCGACTTGCGCGATGATCCTGCCCGACTTGACCGCTTCGACGAGCTGGGTGTAGTCGCGTTCGTTCTGGTCGGCGTAGGCGTTGGAGAACTCGAGGACCGCTCCTCCTTGGATGGCGCTGATCGGCATCTTAGGGCCCGTTCAAGAATTAGTGACGGGATTTGACGAGTGGCTGGGCGTGTCTGGCGCCGCGGCTCGGCCCGATCATACCGGGAGTATTTGAGGACGAGCCGGTGGCGCCAGGCGCGTCCAGACGCCGTCAAAACCGCCAATAATTCTTGAACGGGCCCTTAGTCTGGTGTGGATGGTGGTTAGCTCGCGGGTGGCTGCTGTGCGGATCGGTGGGCGGCAGGCCCAGGCCTGCTCGCCAAACAACAAAGCGCCTTCCGCTCCGCGGGAGACACGCCGCCGACGAAACCCGGGAGTGTCCCGGGGGGTGCGCCCAGTGGCTTCCGGCCGTCGCGTATATTGGAGCCAGTGAGCGCACAACCACCTTTGCTAAGCGACCACCGACCGCCCGGCGAACGCGCCGCCGCCCTGGCCGCCTCCTGGTGCACGCGGCGCCTCGGACGGGCCTACGCCAAGCCCGCCTGGCAGATGCTCGCCGACGCCTCCCGCCTCGGTGTCGTACGCCATGGCCGGCCGGAGGCGTGGGCCGCCGGCGCTATCATCGCCCTGGCTCGCGCCAACGGCCTGCTCGGGGCGGGGCGACCACTCATCGCCCAGCAGGTAGCCGACGACCTTGACGTGACCCTTGGCGTGCTCGCCGTGACTGAACACCAGCTCGCCCGCGCGCTGAACCTCGCGCGCTACGCGCACCGCCCGCCCGCGGCCTGACGTCCGACTCCTGGCGCCCGCCACCCGTCGCTTGGCCGAAAGCCAAGCGACTGGTAGAGACCGAGGGCGTGGTAGTGAGGGTCGGCGGCGATCACCAGGCGACGCGCGCCGTGTCGCTGGGCGCCGCGATGCGCAGCCTCGACGACGAGCCTGCAGATGCCCCGGCGCAGGTACGCCGCCGCGGTATCAACTGCCTGAAAGCGACCGCCCCCGCCCGTGACCACGACTCCGCAGCTGCCGACGACCTCGCCAGCGCGGGGGTCGAGCGCGCCCACCAGTTACCGCGTCCAGCTCGAAACAGGACCGCAGATCATCCAGCGGTCGACGACGGAACGCTCTGGCCACGTCTTCTTGTTCTGATCGCTCGTCGGGTAAGGCGACCTGAAGCTCGACGACCTGCTCCCACAGCTCCTCCTCAGCGCCCACGAGCGGATCGAGCGCTGCGACGACCACGTCTCGGTTCTCCCGCCGGTTTCTACCCGGTTCATTGGCCGCCCAAGCCCGCGACGAAGCGGCTGCCACCGAAATCTGGACGGGGTGTGTGGATCCCGAACGATGCCGTCTCGCGAGAAGCTGAGGATTCGCCGTGCTCGAGGCGATGGCCTGACTCCAGCCAGCCGCCCGGCGGCCCGAAGCGCACGTAGCGAACGCGCCAGCGTCTACGGCGCAGGGACGACAACCAGGCGTCTGACACTCCCGCTCGGCGTACTGCTGCTCTTGGCGGGTAGGCGGGTACGGGCGTCTCAACCGGTCCGCGAGCGGGGTTGTCAGATGCCAGCTTTGGAACGGCAGCGATCGTCTCGGATGACGCTCGGGGCGTTCGAGGATCCCTTGCTCGCCTTAGGGCTCCCGCGAAAATTTCTGCCGGCTGTCACCTGGCCCGTGGCTCGGTCGTCGTCGTGGTCGTCGTGGTCGTCGTGGTCGTCGTGGTCGTGGTCGCCGTCGGTTTCGTCGTCGCGGTCGTGGTCGGCTTGGTCGTGGTCGGCTTGGTCGTGGTCGGCTTGGTCGTCATGGTCGTGGTCGTCATGGTCGTGGTCGTCATGGTCGTGGTCGGCTTGGTCGCCGCCGTCGTGGTCGTCGCCGTCGGCTTGGTCGTGGTCGTCGGCTGCGTCCTTGGCATAGTTGTCGCGGCGGTGGTGGTCGTCCTCGGCCTAGGCGTGTTCGTCGTGGTGTTCGTCGGTGTGGTCGTGCTGGCGGGAGTCGGTGCGAAAGCGTTCGTGGTAGTGGTCGTCGTCGGCTTGGCGATTGACGGCGGGGTAGCGCCCAGCGGTTGAGTCGCGACGATCTTGTGCGCCCTGACGTCGCGCCTGGTCCTCCTCGTTGTCGTAGGCGTCGTCGCCGCCCTCGCCGCGGCCGGGGTTCCGGCGCGCACGTGGGCGCCTCCCCCGCCTGAGCTGAGGGTCAGAGCGACCCCGGTGCCTGCGGCGAGCGCGATCACCGCCGCACCAGCGCGCGCAACCATCACGCGAGGGCGGGAGAACCACCGCGCGCGGCCAGCGAACAACTCCGAAGGCGTGTGCTCGCGCTGCGGCGCCTTGACCGAGTCGTGGCTGACCCGGCGAGCTCGGGCGTTTTGAGCTGTCGGCGCGTCGCCCTGCTCGTCAGGGTCGGCGCGACCCGCCGGCAGCCCGCCTACCGACGCACGCCGCCCGCCGCGCAGCACGCCGATCGCTTGCCCGCAAGCCAATGACAGCGCGGCCAGCGTTGCGTGCGTCGCACGCACACCGATGGCGCTCACTCGAAGGAGGGCCGCCACCGCCGCCTCGCCCAGGACGGCTGCGGCAGACCGGCGATATACGCGCACCGGCCCCCACCCCGGGCGAGGCGCGCGTCCGGACCGAGACGCGAGTTCCTCGGCTGGCACTCCAGCGGGCGCTCGGCCGACGTCGATCTCCCCCGAGGCACCCTCGTTAGCATCGCCGACTCCGCCGCGGCTTGGCTCGCCGCGGGCCTCCGAGGACCGTTCGCGCGCTGGCCCGGAAGCGTCACCGCGATGCCGGGGGTCTTCCTGCGAGAAGAACCTGGTGCTCAACAATCCAACCTTACTGGCGCGATCGCAGCACGATCGCCGAGACGCGGGAGGAACTCGTCTGCCAAATCACAGCGACCGCGGCGATCGACGACGCATTCCGGACGCACCGACGCGGTGATCGCGCGCCGGGCAGACTCAGTGCGGCAGCGCTCTCGGGGGAGGCGAGACGCTTCGGTGGGGGCTCACACATCGCCGCGCCAGGCGAGCGCGCGGCGGCGCGCGCGCGGCAGCTTGCTGACGACCAAGTCGTAGGAGTCCTCGACCAGGTCGGCGATCATCGCGTCGGGCAGCGAGCCGTCGATGATCACGGTGTTCCAGTGGCGCTTGTTGAGGTGATATCCCGCGAGCACGGCCGGGTGCGCGCCGCGCAGCTGCTCCGCCAACGTCGGGTCGCATTTGAGGCTGACGCGGACAGGGGTCTCGGCGAGTCGTGACAGCGCGAACATCTTCCCGGCAACCTTAAACACCGACGTCTCGGGCCCGAACGGGAACTCCTCCACGCTTCCGAAAAACGCCAGGCAATGATCACGAAGCTCCTCGGAGGTCATCCTCCATATCGTGACGCGACGCGCCGATCCCCCGGCGCCGATCGGGTAGTCGTGGCTCCACGACGCCGACCGGTCGGTCGTGGGACAGAACCCGCGCACCCGATCGCCCAGAACCAGCCCGCCCCAAAAGCCGGCGCCCGATGATCGCTCGACGGGAATGCGATCGGACTGCTCAGAGCGACCGGACGCTCGGAATCGTCCGCGAGAGGGGCCTCGGGAGCTGAAAGCGAACCGGACATCTTGTATGTCTGCGGTGAGGCTATGGTCAGGCTGACGGCGGTCGATGCGGAACGTCCGCCAGTCCTCGCGGCGGCGATCCCAGCTTGCGCCAGAAAGCGGCCGGCTCGCAGCTGCCTTGATCCCACGGTCGTGGCAGGCGTCCGCGACGTCCCTGGCGTACTCCATGAAGATCACGGGATCGTTGTATGTGAACGCGACGCTCGCGCAGCCAAGCCCCTCGGCGGCGTGCGCGATCGATCGCAGCGTTGAGCGCGAGCAGATTCGTTTGCGCGGTGATCGCCGTGATCGTTTCCAGGATTCCGCCAATCTCATCCGATGTCTTGCCTAACTCGCGGATCGCGGCAATCGCGGCAATCGCGGCCGTCGAGGACTCGCGGATCGCGCTCATCGCCGTGCTCGCGTCGCCGATCGTCCTCGCACCTTCCTCGGCGGCACTCCGGGCGTCGGCGGCGGCCTGCGCGCCCTCCGCCGCGTGCCGGGAGCCAGCCTCGGTCGCCTGCGCCGTGCTCTCGGTCAACTCGCTCGCGTCGTGCGCCAAACGCGCCCCGCGCTCGGCCCCGACGGCCACCTCGGAGCTTCATCCAGCGGATCCCGCGCACTCAGCGATACGAGCTGACCAGCGACGGGCGCCGATTGGCCGTCTTTCTCACCAAGACCTACACGCGGATCGTCAACCCATCCCTGGCCGAACTCGACCCCGCGCTGCCGGACGACATCGCCGCCCGCGCGCCCCTCGCGAAAACCTGGCGAGCGTTCGAGCACGCCGTCCAAGACCGAATCAACGACGACGCCATCGCGGCCTGAAAAGATGACTTGTTCGTGAACCTTCCAACGGCCAGCGGAGCTAGCGATGCGCCCCCGCGTCCACCCGGTCAAATGCGTTGCGCACGGCCTGTGCGATGCTGATCGACCGCGGTGCAAGCGCGCCGAACGCTGGTTGCGACAGCTGCTGGGGCGCGACGCTCGGAGGGGTCAGCGATCCGGCGCGCGCCGGGCTGGGGATCACCGCCGAGTGGGTCGCGGCCTACCTGTACGGCCACCGGGGCGGCCACGGTCCGCTCGCGCCGGTGCCGGTGATGCCAGGGCAGCAGGGGATCCCCGGACAGTTCCTGGCGCCCTGGAGCCGCGACTTCTTCACGGTCGTCGCGCGATGAGGCCGCGCCGCCTCGCCCTAGTCGCAGTCTGCGCCGCGACAGTCTGCGGCTGCGGCGCAAGCACGAATCACGTCTCGGCGAGCGCCGGTAGGGCGCCCGCTCCGGCACCGACCACGCGCACGACCGCGCAGCCTGCTCAGCCGGCTCCAGAGCCGCGACCGCCGTTCGCGGTCGGCCTGCGGGCGGTCACGTTCGTCGACCACAGCCGAGTGGTCCACATCCCCGGCGTGCCTCCGCGGCCGCGCACGCTGGCGACGCTGATCCGCTACCCGGCGCAGGGTGACGCCACACACACGGACATCCAAGACGCCCCGCCCGCCAACGGCGGCGGACCGTTCCCGCTGGTGGTGTTCGGACACGGCTACGACGAGACCCCGGTGCCCTACGCGAGGCTTCTGCAAGCTTGGGCGCGGGCCGGCTATGTGGTCGCCGCGCCGGTGTTCCCGCTCGAGAACGCGAACGCGCCCGGCGGTCCGAACGAGGCAGACCTGGTCAACCAGCCGCGCGACATGAGCTTCCTGATCACTCGCCTGCTTGCGCTGAGCGTCGCCCGTTCGGGGTTCTTGTCGAGGCTGATCGCCCCGCGGCGGATCGCGGTCGCCGGCCAGTCCGACGGCGGCGAGACGGCGCTCGCGGTCGCCTACGACCGCTTCTTCCTCGATCGCCGCGTGCGCGCGGCCGTGATGCTGTCCGGCGCCGAGATGCCGGGCGTCGGCGGGTTCGACTTCCCGCACTCGAGCCCGCCGCTGCTCGCCACGCAGGGCACCGCCGACACGATCAACCCGCCGAGCTTCACGAGCGCGTTCTTCGACATCGCCCCGCCCCCCAAATACCTGCTGACGCTATTCGGCGCGCCGCACCTCGGCCCCTACACCGACGAGCAGCCGCAGCTCGGGATCGTCGAGCGGGTCACAATCGCGTTTCTCGACCGCTACCTGAAGGGCCAGCGCCGGCCGATCGCGCAAGCCGGGGACGTGCCCGGGATCTCTGTGGTCTCAGGGCAGTAGCTGCAGGCCGTCCGGCTGCGGTGTTAAGGTGTCGGGGTGAGCTCGGGTACGCGGGCGGCCTGGCTGAGCGCGTGGGCGTATTCGGCTAGCCGTTCACGGAGCGTGTCGAGTTGGGCGCGGAGTTGCTGACCCTCGGGACCGTCGGGTCGAGCAGGACCGTCGGGTGGAGGTTGCCATCGCCGGCATGGCCGAAGGTGCCGATCGTCAGGCCGTGGCTCGTGCAGTTCCTCGCGGTTGGTGAAAGTCATCGCCAGCGCCTCAAGTTGGACGTTGTTGTCTGCTCAATTGGTCCGGTAAACGGCGATTCGGACGTTTACCGGACCAAAAAGACCTCTGCGCTCCGCTTTCCTGACCGATCCAAAAGGGATCGGTTTGCAGGACTTTTAGCGAGTGGCGAGAGCCGGAATCGAACCGACGACACCACGATTTTCAGTCGTGTGCTCTACCAACTGAGCTATCTCGCCCTGGGTCGGCGATGCTAGCGGTTCGCTGTGGCTCTTGTGCGTGTCAGCAGGCGGCCCGCGGCGGCAGGCGCCGCCGCCAGCCCCGTCGGGGAGACGCCGGGAGGGCCGCTCACCGCCCTTGCGGTGACGCCTGATTCAGAGGACCTTCATTCAGAATTCAGAGGGCCTTCTGTGGTCGGTTGCCGATACACGGCCGTGGCGACGGGGACATCACGACCTGGTGAGCGATAAAGAACGTAGGAACGCCGCGCCGCGCGCGACAATCGTGGTGCTCATGCCCGATCGAAAGCTGTTCGTTCTGCGTCATGCGAAGTCGAGCTGGGATGACCCCGGCCAGGATGACCGTGAGCGGCCGCTCGCGCCACGTGGGCGCCGGGCGGTCGAGGTGATCGCCGCTTACGTGCGCGAGTGCGGGATCAGCCCGGAGCAGGTGCTGTGCTCGCCGGCTCGGCGGACGCTCGAGACACTCGAGGGCGTGGCGCCGGGGGGCGAGACGCTGATCGAGCGCGAGCTCTACGGGGCTTCGGCCGCTGAGATCATCGAGCGCCTTCGGCGGGTGCCCGAAGATGTCGGTCGGTGATGGTGGTCGGTCACAACCCCGCGATGCAGATCATGGTGCTGCGACTCGTCGACGCAAATGGGCCACAGACGAGCGGCGCCGATCTGGCGGACGTGCAGCGCAAGTTTCCGACCGGTGCGCTCGCGACGCTCAGCTTCGAATGTGCGTGGTGCGAGCTCGGCCGGGGTCGGGCGCAGCTGGTCTCATACGTGCGTCCGAAGGCGCTGCGCTGAGCGCACGCCAGGGGGTTGAGCGCTTCGCGCCGGCGACACGTTCAGCTCGATGAGGTCGTTGACGTCCGCGAGCGAGCTCAGTCCGCGCACGAGGCCATCGCGCAGCAGCTCGAGCTCCCCGCTTCGACAGCGGCTCGTTCAGGTTCCCGCACTTGGGCGACTGCACGCACGACGGACAGCCTGACCGGCAGGGGCATTCTCGGAGCAGCCGGCGCGCGTCGGCGACCAGCCGGGTGAACTCGTCGAAGCCCCGCCGGGTGATCCCAACGCCGCCGGGATGACCGTCGTAGATGAAGATCGTCGGGCCGCCCGTCTGCGGGTGCGCGTTGGTCGACAGGCCGCCGATGTCCCAGCGGTCGCACATCGCGATCAGCGGCAGCACCGCGATCTGGCCGTGCTCGAGCGCGTGCAGCGAGCCGAGCAGATGCTCGGGCGGAAACGGCTCGGCGGCGATCAGCTGATCGAGCTCGTACCAGAGGGCGCGCGTGGAGTACTCGACGGTCGGCAGGTCGAGCGTCTGGAAGTCGATCACCTGATGGTCCTGGAGGCCCTTGCGCTGGTAGCCGAGGACGGTCTCGGAGTAGACGACGGCCCCGAACGACAGCGTGACGCCGTGCGTGACGCGCTGCTCGAGGAGCCGCTCGATGTAGGTCATACTCTCGCGCTTTGCTTGCGTGAAGTAGTCGCCTGCGTACGGCTCGAGCAATGCACGGCGACTGGGGAGATCGAGTTCGAGCACTCGGTAGGAGCGCCCGAGGTGCAGGTAGACAGCGCCTTCGTGGACGGTCGCGTACGCGCGCTCGAGCTCGATCGTGCCGAGCAGCTCCCCGGTGCTCGCGTCGATCAGCACGAAGCTGTCGGCTGATGCTGAGCGCAGTGCGACGCGTGCGGCGGGGTAGTCGTCGGCACGCCTCGGCACGAACCCGGAGGCCCGCGCGCGCAGGAAGCCCGCGCGACCGAGCTCTTCGGCGTAGCCGCGCCAATGTGC
This sequence comes from uncultured Solirubrobacterales bacterium, assembly GCA_963811155.1. GTDB lineage: Bacteria > Actinomycetota > Thermoleophilia > Solirubrobacterales > Solirubrobacteraceae > Palsa-465. The sequence continues at coordinate 20,047 of CAWEQQ010000024.1, read as the reverse complement.
TCCCAGAATCAGCGCGTCGGCTTCGGTCAGCGGCGCTTCGTGCGCGGCGCAGAGCAGCTGCTCTGCGTAGATCTCGGGGCTATCGGGATCGAGGATCGCGGCCTCGACCGGTCGTTGCAGGAACTCGTCGGGATGGCGGCAGAAGAACTGGTCGAGCGCGTCTTCGCCGGCGACGTAGACCGCCAGGCCCCGGCCGCGGCGCCCGGCACGCCCCCACATCTGCTTGAGGCTCGCGACGGTGCCCGGAAACGTGACGCAGATCGCGGCGTCGAGCCGGCCGATGTCGATTCCGAGCTCGAGCGCGTCGGTGGCGACGACGCCGAGCAGCTCGCCGTCGCTGAGCCGGCGCTGGACCTCTTGGCGCTGAGCGGGCGTGTAGCCGGCGCGGTAGGGGGCGATCCGTTGCGCGAGCTCGGGCTCGAGGCGGTCGACGGCGTGACGAAGGATTAGCTCCACCGCCTTGCGTGACTTGATGAAGCAGATCGTCCGGGCACCCGCGCTGACGAGCTCGGCGAACAGCTCGGCCGCCTCGTACAGCGCCGAGCCTCGCAGCCCGAGCTGCTCGTCCAGCAGCGGTGGATTCCACATCGCGACCCGCCTCGCCGCGCTCGGCGCCGTGTCGTCGTCGATCAGCGTGAAACCGGGCAGGCCGGTGAGGCGCTCGGCGAGCTCGACGGGGTTGGCGATCGTCGCGCTGGCCAGCAGGAAGCGCGGCTCGGTGCCGTGGATCGCCGCGACGCGCCGCAGGCGCCGGAGCACGCCGGCGACGTGTGAGCCGAACACGCCCCGGTAGACGTGTGCCTCGTCGACGACGACGAACGCGAGGTTCGCCAGCAGGTCGTCCCACGCGCCGTGATTGGGCAGGATCCCGACATGGAGCATGTCGGGATTGGTGAGCACGAGGTTGCTGCGGCGGCGGATCGCAGCGCGCTCGGAGCGCGGCGTGTCGCCGTCGTAGATCGCGGGCCGGATCGATCGCTGCAGCCCGAATCCGTTGATCGCTCGGGCCTGGTCCTGTGCAAGCGCCTTAGTCGGATAGAGGTACAGCGCGCGGGCGGTGCGGTCGGAGGTCAAGACCTGCAGCGTCGGCAACTGAAAGCAGAGCGACTTTCCGGACGCGGTTCCGGTGGTGACGATCGTGGGACCGGCGAACGCCGCTTGGAGCGCCTGCGCCTGATGCGCGTAGAGGTCGGTGACGCCAACCTGTGAGAGCGCGGATCTGACCGGGGCGTTCAGCTCACCTGGGACAGAAACAAGGCGCGCTTTGCGCGCCCCATAAAAATGCTCGTGGACGAGCCGCTCGTCGGCACGCCCGCTCTCCAGCAAGGCGCTCCAAGGCTCGGTGTCGGGGATGGTTGCCACCAGCGACCAGTATGGTCGCGCGTTCGATGCGCTGCCTGTACGTGGATCTCGATGGGACGCTCCTCGGGCCGGGGGCATCGCTGTTGCGAGATGCCGGGGGACGATTCTCCGCGCTGAGCGTGCGTGCGCTCGAGGCGTGCTGGCGGTCCGGTGCGGAGGTCGTGCTGTACTCGGGGCGCAAGCAGGGGAGCGTGTTCGAGTGCGCCCGGCTGATCGGGTCGTCGGCGTACATCTTCGAGCTGGGGTGTGGGCTCGTCGTCGATGGGGAGCTCGAATGGCTCACCGACGGCGTCGTGCCGTCGGCTGAGCGAGGCTCGATCTACGACCAGATCGAGGCCTCGGGCGCGCCGGCGCGGCTGCTCGAGCGATACCCCGGGCAGCTCGAGTACCACGTACCGTGGTCCGTCGGACGGGAGGTGTCCCATCTTTTCCGCGGGTCGGTCGACCTCGACGAGGTCGCCTTGGTGCTGGCCGGCGGCGGCTGCCAATGGCTGCGGCTGGTCGACAACGGCATCGTGCGCGCGCACGCAGAGCAGATGGCCAGGCCTCCCGATCGTGCATGCGTATCACCTGATCCCGGCGGCCGCATCGAAGGCACGGGCGGTGGCAGCGGCACATGCAGGCGCGCGGCTATGTCGCCTCGGACTGCATCGCCGTCGGCGACTCGCGCGAGGACGCGGACACCGCCTCGGTCGTCGGCGCCTTCTGGCTGGTGGCCAACGCGCTCGAGCGCGATCCGACGCTGGCGGCGGATCTCGCCGTGCGACGTGGCGTTCGGATCGCCTCTGAAAGCTATGGCGCCGGGGTCTACGAGGCGGTTGTGACGACGCTGGCCGAGGGGCGGGGCTAACGGCCGCGCGCTGCGGTTGCCGGCTCGCCCCGCCGGTGCCCTTCACGGCTTCTCGGTGTCCTGCTCCACCTCATCGGCGTCGCCGACCGCCCACCCGAGCCGCTCGACCAGTTGAGCGGCGAAGTGCTGGCTCTCAAAGTCGGCCACGCTCACGCGCTCGCGCAGCATCACCGCTCCTTCTCCCCTGTCTTCGCTCCGGTCCGCTGTCACGATGATCTGTGGCATCGGTCCTCCTTCCAATCGTGGTCGTCCGTAAGTTGGCACGGCCTGCTTCAGGATTCGTAAACATCTCGTGGCGTCGGTAGCCGGCCCGCCAGTGCGGTGCTGTGCTCAGGCCACGCCGCGGGCGCGGCCTGACGAGGCGGCCTCATCCGCGCGGATGAGCGCATCCGCCAGCGCGGTCGCGGCACCCGAGATGTCCCCGAACGCGTCCGCTACAGCGGCCGCGTCGGACCCCTGAATCGCTCGGTTCAGCGCAGCGACGGCGGCGTCGAAGCTCGCCCAGAGCTCGTCCGGGCCGCGACGCCCCGTGCCGGGACGCAGCTCATACGGCGGCTCGCCGTGCTCGGCTCCCGTGATCGGATGCCAGGACAAGCCGGCGGCGTGCGCGTGCTCCCACGCGACTTGCTCGGTCTCGCCAGCCCGGGCCAGCGCCCGCAGGCGGGCCGCGAATCCCGGGTCCGGCGGTGCGAGCTTGTGGGCGCGCATCGCGTCCGCCCAGTCGGTGCCGGCCTGGCGGACGAGACGCATCACGTGCGCGCGCTGGCGATCCAGGTCGGCGCTGAAAGTCATGCGGAGGCCGGCGGGCGCCGGCCGTCGCGTTCGCCCCCGGGGGTGTCCGGCTCAGCCAGCCCGACCAGCTCGCCCCCCCAGAAGTCCTGTGCGCTCGGGCTTGCGGTCGGACGCGGGGCCGGCGGCGCGCCGCTATAGCCCTGGTCGACGACGCGCTCGAAGTCCGAGCGCTTGATCCGGACGCGCCTGCCGACTCGTACGGCGGGCAGCGAGCCCTGGTCGATCCAGTTGCGGACCGTTTGCTGGTTGAGCTTCAGCGTCCTCGCCACCTCGGCGACGGTCAGGAACGACTCGCTGAGATCCTCCTGTGCCACGCTTCCCCTTCTCTAATTGAAGCAAATCTGAACCAATTGGAGTGCTATATTAGCGCGCCCGAGGACGTCATCGAGGCCCCACGGTGACAGAAAGCCTGCACACGTATTGGAACCAGAAGAGCCGCAAACGAACGGCGATAGCACGCGTCCCCCGAGCAACGTCGTGCCGTTTCGGCGCGACTGGTTCGGGCCGCCGGAGGATCTGGTGCCGATCGGGACCGGGCCCGACACCCCAACGCCCTCACAATCGGAGCCCGCCCATACCGAGGCTCTGACGGCCCCGTCTACTAATCGGCCACCGCAGACGAGCGTCGAGGACTTCTGGGGCGGAGCCCCGATTGAAGCTTCGTTGCAGGCGCCGCCGCTCGCCTCGCCTCGGAGTGAGCAGGGCGGCGTTAGACGCCGGCGCCGGTGGTCGGACGCCGGGCGTGGATCGTCGGACGCCGGGCGCGGATCGTCGGACGCCGGGCGTGGATCGTCGGACGCCGGGCGCGGATCGTCGGACGCCGGGCGCGGACGTCGGACGCCGGGCGCGGACGGTCGGACCTCGGACTCGGAGGGTCGGAAGCCTGGCCCCGACGGACACAGGTCGGGCGCCGGTGGCGGCACCGCCGGTCGCTTGCAAGAGCGAGCCGCGAGGAGGCCCGGTGTGCCGAGCGCGAACCACGTCGTCACCGCGGGCCGCGTTCGCTCCGCCGCGGGGTGATCGCCTGTGCAGCCGTTGCGATCACCGGCGCTGCGGCAGTGTTCGGGCTCGCCCACGGCGGGAGCACCACCGCGACCCGCGGCGAGGAGGCCGATCGGCTCGTCGCGTCGGCCACGAGATCGATTGCAAACCTCCGCGACGGAGCGACGAGCGCGCTCCCCGTGCTCGCCGCCGTAGATCCCAAGCTCGCGGTCGGCGGCGTCGTGACCAGGGCCGGCGCCGCGCGACACGCCGCGAGTGTCGGCCATGCCCCTCACCACCCGCACCGCGGTCATCATCCGCCCGCGGTTGGGGCGCGCGCGCACGCCGCCAGGGCGCCGGTGATCACAGCGACCACCCCCTCGGTTACCGCCTCCGCCACAACCACGGCTGCGTCAACCAGTACTGCCCCGGCCCGAGCCGTAACGCCGGCGCCGGCGACCACCACCACGAGCGCCATGACCTCCCAGCCGGTGACGCCGCCGGCGCACGACCAGGCCAGCGCCACGACCACCCACACTACGGCCACTGCGCCGGCGTCGAGCTCGCCGTCGGCGCCGGCCGGCTCGGGCGGCAACACTCGCGGCTCGAGCGTTGGCTCGGGCACCGAGAACGGTCCTGGCGCGCCAGGCGAGCCGCCGCCACCGTAAAGACGTCCAACGTCCATCAAAGCAAGAGAAAGGACTCTCGATGAAACACTCCACCCGGATCGCCCAACTCGCGCTCGCGGCGCTGACCGGAGCGCTGCTCGCAGGCGGCGGCTATGCGCTGGCCGCGAGCGGCAGCACGAACACGATCCACGGATGTCTCGTGAAGAAGACCCACGAGCTACTGCTCCAGAGGCGGTGCGGGGGCGGTGAGAGCTCGCTCACGTGGAACCAGCGAGGCCCCGTCGGTCCGGCCGGCTCGACGGGCGCTACGGGAGCGACCGGCTCTCAGGGGCCGCAGGGCCCTCAGGGGCCGCAGGGACCCGCTGGCCAGAGCGCCGTCAGCGCATGGGAAGTCGTTAGCGCCCACGGCAACCTGGTCGCAGGCACGGACCTCGGCGTCACCCACGAAGCCACTGGCGACTACCAGCTGAACCGGGCCACCAGCGCCCGCAACTGCGCGATCCAGGTCACGCCCGACAACAACAGCAACGGCGTAACCGTCCCTCCGATCATCGCCTCGGTCTTCAACGGGTTCCCGGTTCAGGAGATCTATCTGACCAACACCAGCGGAGTCGGCGTCGATGACGGCTTCTCCGTGTCGGTCCAATGCTGATGCAGAGGAAGGGAGACGTGCGTAGCGCAACGCCAACCAAGGTCGTCCGCGCAGCGGCGCTCGCGCTCTTGGCGCTCCTCGCCGCGCTCGCAGTCGCGCCGGCGCCGGCGCGCGCGACGATCGTTCTGCTCAGCACATCGTCGGGCGCGCCCAGCGCGCAGGACGCCAACCTCTACGACTGGCGCGGCCAGTGGACCTCGGCGCTTGACCGGGCAGCGCCGCTGCCCGGCCAGCGGCCCGCCTGGCAGGTCAACGTCGGCCTCTACGGCGACTGGTATCAGCCACCCGGCAGCAACGTCATCGAGCAGGACCCCACCTGCGAGATCACCTTGCAGATCAGCGGCGCACCCGCCGTCGGTACGGAGCTGGTTCCGTGCGTGGAGGGCCCACCCCAAACGAGCCTCGGCGGGCCGCAGAGTCCGCTCCCAGAATCGCTGACTCCCGACCTCGCAGCCGCCGGCAACGGGCCGCACACCGTCACGCTCACGGCCTACGACTCGCTCGGCGGGGTCACCAGCTCGACGTCGTTCAATGTCGATGTCGATAACAGCCTCCCCTCGTCGACTGACATGGTCGGCCCGGTCGGCTGGCAGCGCGGCGGCGAGGTCGTCACGTCTACCGCGGTTATCACTGGGCCGTCGGGGATCGCGGGCCAGTACTGTTCGATCGGATCTTCCACTGCCAGTTGGTATCCCGGCCCTACCGCGCAGCTTGCCGTCACCGGCGACGGGACGATCTCGGTGCGCTGCAGCGCGCAGAACAACGCCGGCGTACCTGGCCCGAGCACCGAGTTCCGCGCGCTGCTGGACAACACGCCACCGACCGGGTACTTCGCGCCGACTGATCCGAGTAACCCGACGCGCGCGGTCGTGGATGTGGCGGATCCTGAGTCGGGCGTCGCCGGCGGCGAGATCGAGATCCAGAACGCCGGTAGCTGGCAGATCCTGCCGACCAGCTACAGCGCCGCGACCGGCAAGCTGGTCGCGACGATTCCCGATGACGCGAGCATGCCCGACGGTCAGCACGCGTTGCAGGCGGTCGTATGGGACGCGGTCGGCAACCAGGCGACGATCACGACCAACGTCAACGCAGCGCCCGAGTCGGTGCTGTTGCCGCTGCGGATCCTGACGCAGATCCGCGTCGGCCAGGCGAGCGTGCTCACCACGCGTTGCGCGCTCACGCTCGTGCGCGTCCGGTCGCCCACCAGGCGGACCGGCCATCAGCGGCCCGCGCGTCGATCGGTCCGGCGTTGCGAGACGGTCGCGCTGCCCAGCCCAGGCGGCGGGCTGAAACTGAACTATCCCCAGGCGGGCAGCGTACCGGGGATGGTGTTGACCGCTGATGGCGAACCGATCGCCGGCGCTCAGGTGAATGTCAGCGAGCAGTCGCCCGGGTGGACCGATGTGCCGGCGGGGACCGTCAGCACGGGCCCGGACGGGCGGTTTACGTACCAGATCGCGCCGGGCCCGTCGCGCACCATCACGTTCTCGTTCCTGGGGACCGCCACGCTGCGCGGCGCCACTGGGTCCATGGACGTGCAGGTCGCTGCGAAAGGGACGCTCACGGCCGGCAAGACCGCCCGGGCAAACCAGCCGCTGCGGCTGGCGGGTCGACTGCTGGGCGGCTACATCCCGACCGGAGGAACGCTGATCCAGCTGCAATACCGAGTGCTCGGATATCCGGAAGGGTGGGCGCCGTTCGACAAGCTCGTACGCGCCGGGCAAAACGGGTACTGGGCAACATCGATCACGCTGCCACGCAAAGCCGCCGGGTTTACCTACCAGATACGAGGATCGATTTCAGCACAAAACGAGTGGCCATTCTCGGGCGCCGTCACGAACGTCGTCTCGCGGCACGTGCTCCGCTGACCGTTGCGTAAGACGTCAGTGTTTGTCTCACGCTGCCGCCGATTGCTCGGGGCAGTGCCGTCCAGACGCCGCGGGCGGCAGCAATTTTCGCGGGAGCCCTTACCTGGGTTGGCGACCGCGCGTTTTGGGTTTCCGCGCCGCGGCACAGGCATCGGCGGCGCAAATCCCCCAGTGGACCGACTGGCGCCTGGAGACCTGTCAGAGGAGGTCAGCTCGCGCGTTTCACCATCGGCTGCGTCGTAGGCTAAGCTCCACGCAGATGATCGGAGACATTCTCCAGCCCACACATCTGCTGTTCATCCTCGTGATTGCGCTGCTCGTACTCGGGCCAAAGCGTCTCCCCGAGGTGGGTCGGTCGCTCGGACGCGGATTGCGCGACTTCAAGGTCGCGCTCAGCGGCGAGGAGACGCGCGACGAGGTCATGGCTCCCGCCACGACCGTGGCGACCGTCCCTGCCCCGGTGGTGACGCAGGCCACGGTCGAGACACAGCCCGATCGCGAACCCGCACAGCAGGCCGGCTGATCGCGCCGGCGTCGCGTGGTGGGACGCGGGCACGTCGCAGCGTCCCTTCCCCGCGCTAGCCTCGGTGGCGTGATGGCCCCGTCGCGCGAAAACGCTGCGCTTGTCTTACTTCTGCGCGCCGGGCGGCACCCATGGCAGCTGTATGCCGACCTGGTCGAGGAGGCCGGCAGTGCCCTTGCGGTGCTCGAGCACGAGGAGGGCTCCGACGATCGCCACAGCGACCAGAAGAGCCTGTTCACGCCCCCCGCACGCGCGGTCGACCGCACTGCGGAGCTTGATGCAGTCGCCACCGAGATCGCCGGCTGGCAGGCTGGCGGCATGGAGCTCGTGACGGTCCTCGATAGGGGTTACCCCGAGAACCTGCGCGGGGTTCATGACCGGCCGCCGCTGATCTTCGTCGCGGGGCGGCTCGAGCCGGACGATGCTCACTCGGCAGCGGTGGTCGGGACTCGGAGGCCGTCGCCGGCTGGCATTCAAGCCGCGCGGACGATCGCAGAGCACCTCGTCGGGGCCGACTACACGGTCGTCTCCGGCCTCGCGGCGGGCATCGACACGGCCGCCCACGCAGCGGCGCTCGAGAGCCACGGCCGGACCGTGGCCGTTATCGGCACCGGTCTGAGCCGCTCCTACCCTCCTCAGAACGCCGGCCTCCAGCGCCGGCTCGCGTCCGAATGCGCGGTCGTCTCGCAGTTCTGGCCGGATGCTCCTCCCAGCCGCCGCAGCTTCCCGATGCGAAACGCGGTGATGTCCGGCCTGACGCTCGCAACGGTCGTCGTCGAGGCGTCGCACACGAGCGGTTCGCGGATGCAGGCGCGGCTGGCGCTCGCCCAGGGCCGGCCGGTGTTCCTGCACCACGCGCTGCTCGTCCAGCCGTGGGCGACGGAGCTCGCGGCTCGGCCGGGAGCGCATGTTGTCCGCTCTCCCGCCGAGATCACGACGACGATCGAGCGTCTGACCTCCTCGGGAGCACTGACCGCGTAAGGGCCCGTGCATGCCGACCGTGGGCGAGCTGACCGAGCTGTACTCGAACTTCATGCTCGGCCCGCGGCCGGGACCGGATGTGTGCACGACTTGCTTCAACTTCACGCGCGGATATCAGCGTTGCTACGCGTGCGCGCACGGACAGTCGTGGCTCGACGCGGTGGCGCCCGTCTCCTACAGCGTCGCGCGCGAGCAGCTGCACCACGCACTCGCCAGGTACAAGCGCCTGACGGGGGAGGTCGCGCGGCGGCTGCAGGTGGAGCTGGCCGCGGTGCTGTGGCGGTTTCTGGCCGAGCACGAGCACTGCGTCGCGCAGGCCGCCGGCACCGGCGCGTTCGCGCTCGTGACGACCGTGCCCTCCGGTGACCGCGGGCGCGACGGCGGTCATCCGCTGCGCCGCATGGTCGGTGAGCTGGTCGCGCCGACACGCGCGCGGCACGAGCGCCTCCTGCGCCGCTCAGCCGTCGAGCTCGCCGCGCGTGAGCCCAGCGCGGAGAAGTACGAGGCGACGCGCCGCCTCGATGCCGACCCGGTGCTGCTGATCGACGACACCTGGACGACCGGAGCCAACGCGCAGAGCGCGGCCGCGGCGCTGAGGTCGGCCGGCGCTGGTCCGGTAGCCGCGGTCGTGATCGGCCGCCACCTGAACCGCGAGTGGCACCACAACGACCGCCGGCTGCGCGGCATCACGCGGCCGTTCGATTGGAGCCGCTGCGCGCTGTGCTCAAGCGCCAGCGCGACGCCATAGGGTGGGCTGCGCGCTCACCGGATCGGTGACCGCGATCGTTCATCTTCAAAAGCACCGTGGCTGAGCTCAAGCCGGTGGAAGTGGAACGCAACCCCCGTTCGCTTTATCCGAACGCAGATGGGGCCGTCTGCCGCGTCGCGCTCGACCGGTGCCAATCGGTCGAGGCGAAGCTACAGAAGCGTAGTAAGCACCGTACGCTAGCCTGCGACGCGAATGGCGCCGCAACCGGCCTCAACGCCTCCGGACGAGATGAAGCCGCGGCGGCGGTACGCCCCCAGGATGCCGCCCGAGCAGCGCCGCGAGCAGCTGCTCGACGCGGCGCTGAGCGTGATCCTGGAGCAGGGATACGGAGGGATCTCGGTCGAAGCCGTGGCGCGGGCCGCGGGCGTGACTCGCCCAGTGGTCTATGACCATTTCCCCAACCTCGGGCGCCTGCTGCAGGCGCTCGTCGAACGGGAGGAGCGATATGCGCTTGACCAGCTGGAGCAGGTGGTGCCGGAAGACCCCGGCGACCGCGACCCGATCGAGTTGCTGGCCAGTGGCGTCAACCGGTTCCTGGAGGCGGTCACGGGCAGGCCGGCGACCTGGCGACTGATCCTGTCGCCGCTCGACGGGACGCCGGCGATCGTCCGCCGGCACGTCGAGAGCAATCGAGAGCGGATGCTCGAGCGGATCGCGAGGCTCGTGCAATGGGCGATCCGCAGCCCGGAGCTGCCCAACGACCTCGACGTCGAGTTGACCGCGCGCGCGATCCGCGATCTCGGCGAGCAGGCCGGCCGGATGGTGCTGACGGACGCCGAGCGCTACACGGCCGAGCGCTACGAGCGCTTCGTGCAGACGGTCATGGGTCTGATCTGGCGTCGCAAGCCAAGCCTTTAGCCGACGACATGCAGCAGATCACCGAACGCTTAGCCATCGGCGAGATGAAGGAGCTCACCGAACGGTCAGCGATCGATCTGGCGCGCGCTCGTCGCTGACTTCTCGGGCTTCACCACCGGCCGCTTCGTCGGGCTGCAGGAGTTCGGCATTGGCCTCTCCGCCGCGATCCCGCTCGACGCGACGATCGTCCGCGCCATGCTCGTCGCGGCAATGAAGCTGCTCGGGCAGTGAATTGGTACCTGCCCGACGGGGTCCGCAAAGCACTGAGGCTGGAGGCGGGGCTCGCGGTCCGCGCCGGCGGCGCGCGCGGGCACGTCCCTTACGTCACGACGGGGACCCCGTTACGGGGTCCCCGTCGCTGATCCCACCAAACGCGCCCACGGCCGGGTTAGGCGTGTCCTCCGGGAGATCAATTCGGCTGTAGAAACACTCCGCGTTGCCGAGAGTTGCGCCACACGCTCTCGATTCTGCTTGCCATACTGCAGGGATCCCTTACGGGGGCGTAGCTCAGTTGGTTAGAGCGCCGGCCTGTCACGCCGGAGGTCGCGGGTTCGAGTCCCGTCGCTCCCGTTGGCTGCTGCTGCTGGCTCGAGAGCCTGGAGTTGCGCGATGTGCGGGTCGCACGCTCGCACGTGAGCCTGTCGTTCCGGGGGGGCGGACCTGGCATCACCGGCTTCTCGGTGCTCGAGCAGCACGGCGATGTCAAGGTGACGATGTCGGTATGAGCGCGCTCACGTGGTCGGTATGAGGAGCACTGGGATATTGCTGTGGGCGAGCGTGTGGGATACGACGCGCGCCCGGCCGGGGCCTAGGTTCTGACTCCAGGCGAGCATGATCAGGTCGACGCTGTTCTCGTGTGCGACCGCGACGATGTCGTCGGCGGGGAGCCCGAGCCGGCGCTGCAGGCGGACCCGATCGTGCGGGGTGGCGATGTGGCGCGAGAGGAACTCGCGCTCCCAAGCCGCCGTCGCGTGCGGTTCGTGATTGGCGAATGCGGGCACCGTGGCTGGGGAGTAGACGTGCAGGACGAGGATCTCCAGTTGCCGTCGATGCGCGAGCCGGATCGTTTCCTCGAGCGCTTGCGAGCTCTCGCGGGTCCCTTCGAGTGGCACGATGATGCGGGTGAGTTGCGGGCGCGGGTGGGCGTGGGGTGGGACGACGGCGACCGGCTTGCGCACGCGCGTGATGACCTCGAGCGCGGTGTGGCCCGCGGGTTGGGGGCCTCCGTGGATACCGCGCGCACCGAGCACGAGCGCGACGACTTCGGGGTCTGCGGCGGTCGCGATGATCTGTTCGATTGGCGAGCCGCTGACTTCGCGCAGCGGTGCGCCAAAGGCGGCTGCCAGTTGTCTGGGGCTGCTGCTGTTGTTCTCGTGTACGTGCAAGGCGGCGAGGTTGGCGTCAAACAGGTCGGCGAGGGCGGTGGCGGTGTTGAGGATGGGTTTTGCGCAGGCGTCGGCCTGAATCGCGGCGAGCACGATCATCACGGAAACCTCCTTGGGGATGGCCGCGAGAGCTCGAAGGTCTGGGCGCGGCGGGTCAGCTGAACGGGCTCTCCGGCGGGGTTCAGCGCGTGGAGCGGGGGGTCGGCGCTGAGCTCGACCGCGTCTGGGTGGATCCGGACGTGCACGCCGCTGTCGGCGAACCGTGCTCGTAGCTCGAGCGCGTCCCAGCCGGGTGGGAGCACTGGGTCGATCGCGAGCGCCGCACCTGCCGGGCGGAGCCCTGCGAACCCGAACGCGAGCGCGCGCCAGACGCTGCCCATCGCGGCGAGGTGCACGCCGCCGGCGGTCATGTGTCCGATGTCGTCGAGGTCGATCCGCGCGGTGAGCCGGAGCATCTGCACAGCCTCGGCGAGGCGGCCTGCGCGTGCGAGCAGCGCGGCGTGAACGCCGGGCGAGAGCGAGCTGCCGTGGGCGGTGCGGGGTTCGTAGAAGTCGAGGTTGGGCGCGAGCGACCCCGGAGCGGTCTCGTCGGGTACGAGGTAGTGCAGCATCAGCGCGTCGGCCTGCTTGACGACCTGGGCGGCACGGGTGCGTTCGTGTCCGAGCAGCACGTCGGCGGATACGGGTCGCTGGGGCGCGAGCTGGGCGATCAGGATCGGCTCGAGGCCATGAAACCCGGCGAACTGCTCGTAGATGCCGGTCGCCGGGTCGTATCCGTCGGCGATCGTGTCGGCGAGTTCGAGCCATCGGCGCCGCTCGGGCTCGCAGGCGGAGTCTGTGCCCAGTGCTGCGGCGCGCTTGAGGTTCCACCTGGCCATCACGTTCGTGAACGCGTTGTCGTCGACGCGCTCGTGGTATTCGTCGGGGCCGATCACGCCGCGGATGTGTCCGCGGCCGTGTTCATCGGGCTCGATCCGCGAGGCCCACCAGCGGGCGGTCTGAACGATCAGCTCGCGTCCAGGACCGGCGGCGAACGTCCGATCGGCGGTCCAGTCGATGTAGCAGGCGGCCGACCACGCGACGTCGGCGATGATGTGCTCCTCGAGCGGCCCGGTGAGGATCGGCACCAGCTCGCCAGAGCGGTCGCGGATGGTTTTTGGGGTGACGTCTTGACCTGAGTGCGCGGATTCCCACGGAAACCGTGCTCCGTCGCGGTGCTGGGTGCGGGCGGCGCGGATTGCGGCCGGCAGGCGCCGGATGCGGTACTCGAGCATCGCTCGCGCGGCTTGTGGGTGGGTCGCGGCGAGAAACGGCAGCACGTACACGTCGCTGTCCCAGAACACGTGCCCGTGGTACGCCCGTCCGGTCAGCCCGCGCGCACCGACGGCCGCCTCGCCCGTGTCCGCTGCGCTGGCGATCAGATGGAAGATCGCCAGCCTGACCGCGAGCTGGAGCTCGGGGTCGCCCTCGATCAGCACGTCGGCGTCCTCCCACCGGCCGGCCCACGCGCGGCGGTGCTCTGCCAGCAGCGCGTCGAACCCGAGCGTCCGGGCGCGCTCAACCCGATCAAGCGCCGCGTGCTCGTCCGCTACACCGTGCGCGGCGCCCTCGTATCCCGCCACACGGTCGAGCACCCTGTCGCGGGCGCTGCCATGGATGCGATCGTGCGCTGCCGCGGCGATCGATCCCGGCGCCCCCGATACCCGCATCCAACAGCCCTCGTCTGGGTGGCCCTCCTGATGGGCGGCTCCGGCGGGCGGCGCTAGTGGTCGGGATGCGTGCATGCGGCCGTTCGGTCCCGCGCCCTGAGCACCGCGGTCGCCGGGCGGGCGAGCGAGCAAAACAGGACCGCCTCGAGCCCGTCCTCGGATCCGACGCGCTCGTGCAATACACCGGCGTGGAGATCGAGCACACGCCGGAAACGCCGCGCGCGCGAAGCGATCGAGCGCGAGGGTGTTCCACCGCGGCGCGGCCAGCAGGTGTGTCTCCGCGCCCCGTCTGGCGTACACGCCCGACATCACCACAGCGGGATCACCGCTTTCTGATTCGACGAGCAGGCTTCCCCGTGTTCCGAGCAGACCGTCTGCGATCGTCAAGATCGATTCGCGGGCCCGCTCGAGCAGCGGATCCTCGCCCTCGAGCGTCAGCGTCCATCCGGGTCCAGCTCGACGGCCGGCAGCTCGCCCGCCGGCGCCGCGCGACCTGATCCTCGAGCGCAGCAGCGAGAACGTCGACGCCACCACGCAGCCGGAGCACCTGGCTCGGCGCGACGCCGCAGCGCCACAACTCCCCGCGATCCAGCGGACCGCGGCCTCGCCCTGGTTCGCCGTCGAGCGAAACGCGAGCTTCGGCCCTTCCCGATCGACCCGAAACACCTCGCAGCCACGCGCCGCCGCCAGCAACAGACAGCCGGGGCCGGAAGGGCGCGCAGCGAGGCGGCCGTCGAGGTTGCCGACATGCGCGGCGCTCAGGACTGCCAGCTCGAGACCGCACGACGACGCCTCCTCGAGCAGGCGCCCAATGCCCGCCCCGGTGCGCCGCGCCGGGACGACGGTCTCGTCGAATTCGAAGATGATCGCCTCGAACCTTCGCGTGAGCCTCGCCGACGCGCTGTTGGGGTCAGCGGGCGTGGAGGTGCTCCCGGTCACGGCGACCCCCAGAGCGATGCTGCGGCGGCGACGCTGGCCATCGATATCAGCTTGCAGCCAACCGGCGACCCTCGCGACCGTAGTTTCCCGCGCTGATCCATCCGTGGGACACCCCGATCCGCGAGCCGCAGGCGAGGACTACGGTGAAGATAGACCCGAACCGATGCCCGCATCCACCCCCTCCCTACGGTTGCCTACTTCGAGGACCCGACCGGCGACCCGTTGCGGATCGCGATCGTCGCGCCGCCGTGGATCCCGGTCCCGCCGTCGGCTACGGAGGGATCGAGGCGGTCGTCGAGTTACTGTGCGAGGGGCTCGTGCGCCGCGGCCACGACGTGACCTTGTTCGCCGCGCCGGGATCCCGCTCGACGGCGCGACGTGTATCCGCTGCTGGATGACGCGCACCCGGACGCGATCGGCTCCTCGCTGCATGAGTCAGACCACGTCGCGCTCGCGTGGGACCAGATCGACCTTGCCACCGAGCGGGGGCTGCCGTTCGACGTTCTGCACGACCACTCCGGATTCACCGCATTGGCGATGGCCGATCGCATCGCGATCCCGGTCGTACACACGATCCACGGCCCGTTCGATCCCGACACGGCCCCGTTCTACCGGCGACACGGCCACAAGGCGCTGCTTATCGCGCTCAGTGAAACGCAGGCCGCGAGCGCCCCCGCCGGCGTTCGGATCGGCGCCGTCGTGCCCAACCCGGTCGACGTTGACCGCTGGCCATTGCGACTCATCAAGGACGACTATCTGCTGTGGATCGGGCGGATGGACCCGGTCAAGGGAGCGCACCGCGCGATCAGGGTCGCGCTCCTGTCCGGACGGCGCCTCGTGCTCGCCGGTCCAGTACAACCCGGACAAGACCACTACTTTCACACGAAGGTCGAGCCATTCGTAGACGGCCGGCAGATCCTCTACGCCGGAGAGGTGGCGGGGCTCGCCAAACAGCAGCTCTACGCCCGCGCAGCCGCCCTGCTGATGCCGATCCGCTGGCAGGAGCCCTTCGGGATGGTGATGGTCGAAGCGCTCGCGTGCGGCACGCCCGTGATCGCGTTCCCGGAGGGCGCCGCGGCCGACATCGTGATCGATGGTGAAAACGGGATGCTCGTCGCCGACGAGCCCGAGATGGCGAGGGCAGTCAACAGCCTCCAGGCGATCGACCCGCGCCGATGCCGCGCGAGTGTGGCCGAGCGCTACGGGCTCGCAAACACCACAGCCCGCTACGAACACGTCTACCGCCGCGCGATCGCCACCGACCATCGGCACAAGGCTCAGCGCATCTCTCGCCGCGCGTCACACCAACCCAGCCTTCCGTTCCCGCCTCGCCGATAAGCAGCCGAGCTCCTGATCCCAGCAGCATTCGAGTAAGGGCCCGAAGGAGGTGAGTCACGGCTGGGGACGATCCATTGCAC
Source organism: uncultured Solirubrobacterales bacterium (assembly GCA_963811155.1). Lineage (GTDB taxonomy): Bacteria > Actinomycetota > Thermoleophilia > Solirubrobacterales > Solirubrobacteraceae > Palsa-465. Next base: position 4,331 of record CAWEQQ010000024.1, on the reverse strand, counting down.
CTCGGCATCGGCAGCGCAGTCGATCCGTCCGCGAGCCCAACCGGCTGCACGACCAGCCACCGCGTGCCGAGCACCTCGCCCACCGCCGCCTACGATGTTGAACTCAAGATCCTGCAGGGCATGTGAGGAGGAACGAGATGACCATTGGACCCGTGGGGCGCTTCCCTTTCGGATCGCGCGAGTGGCCGGTCGTTCGAACCCGAGCGAGTTCAGCCGGAGCCTTGCTCGGCCACGGCGGTGCGTACGAGCCCGAGCAGCGTCCGGGTGTACTCGACCGTGGCCGGCTCACGTTCGATCACACGCGCCACTGCGGCGAGCCGCTCGACCAGCTCTCCGTTGCCGGCGGCCGGCACTCCGCGGCGGAGCATCAACGTGTCCTCCATGCCCGTCCGGGCGTTGCCGCCGATCGCGAGGCCGATCGCCGTCATTGGCAGATTGGCGCGGCCGATCCCGATCACCTGCCAGATCGCGTCATCGGGCAACCGACGCACGATGTGGACGAGGTTCTCTGCAGTCGCGGCCGCACCGCCCCGGACGCCGAGTACGATCGAGAACTGCAGTGGTGCCTGCAGCAGTCCCTCTTCGGCAAGCTCAAGTGCGACCTCAAGGTGGCCGGTGTCATAGACCTCGAGCTCAGGCTTGATCCCGAGCTCCCGCATGCTGGCGGCGAGACGCCGGACCCCGGCGGCCGGGTTGCGAAACTCGCCGGCGGCGAACGACATCGAGCACACATTCAACGTCGCCATCTCGGGCCGCGCCTCGATCAGCCGCTCGCGCTCCTCGAACGTGACGTCGAATCCGACGCCGGTCGACAGCTGGATCAGCGCCGGACAGGACTCGCCGATCAGGCCGACCGTGCGCCTGGCGACCTCGAGATCAGCCGTCGGACGGCCATCGGCGTCCCTCAGGTGCACGTGAACTATCGCGGCCCCCGCCGCGTAGGAATCGGCTGCAGCCGCGGCAATCTCCTCCGGGGTCGTGGGCAAGGCGTGGTTGTCGGCCTTGGTTGCGATCGGGCCGGTCAGCGCGGCGGTGAGGACAGCTGCGCTCGTCAGAACACCTCCTGAGATCTGATCCTATCGAGCGCCACATCCCAGCCGCCTGCCGCCGACGAGCAGGCTGTTCCATCTAGCTCCGCTTGGTGATCTGAACCTGCACGAACGAGCAGTTTCAACACGTCGATCACCATGCGGAGCCCGCCGCCCGAGGCAGGGCGAAGCCGTTTCTCGGGATTCGGGCATGGATGCCCGAATCCACGTGATCCTTCCCAACCGCTCGGCGGTATGAGGCTCGCTCGTTAGGGGTCGCGCGGGATTACGCGGTCGACCTCCACAGCTCCACCCGCACGCGTGTCGAGGTAGACGACGTAGACGGTGGGCGGCCCTCCAAACCAAGCGCTCGTCTCGCCCTCGCCAACGTACTCGGCGGCGCGCTGCGAGCCGTCCTGCGAGATCACCCAGACGGGCTGACCCTTGTGGAACAGGTTGTCGCCGATGCCAGTCATTGTCGTTCAAAGCACTTGTGCTCAATCCTCGGCTGACGGGGGCGAAGCTGGAGCGCGACTCCCCAGCCGGCGAAAACTGCGACCGCGACCAAGCCTAAGGACTTCGCCTCGTGGCCATCGACCCGAACTGTACAAGCAGCCGGTGACGGCCCACGAGCCCTGAGGGCCCTTAGACTCATCCCGGTGAGCCTCTTTCGCGGCATCGGGCGAGCGCGTGTCAGTTCCGCGCCGACCGGACGCGCCGCGGTTGCACACGTGGAGAAGCGGCAGAGCATTCGCTCTACGCTACTCGGAGTCGGTACGTTGGCCTGCAGGCGCTGCGACGCGCCGATCGCGATCGGCGCTCACCCGCTCTCGATAACTGATCAGCTGTCGTGTCCGTTTTGCCGTAACCAGGGCCCGGTGCGCGATTTCCTTTCGCTCGCGCCACCGACGCGACCGGCTCGCGTCATAGTCCGGGTGAACAGCCCGTGAGCCATCCGCTAGCCGCGTTCCGGCTTCGCCTCGAACCTCTCGTCCTCTCGGGTGCCGCGATGAGTCACCCGTCCCGCGCGGCCGCCTTTGCCTTCGGGTACCCGCGTGGCTCCTCGGACGCGAATCCGTAGTTATTACGGATCAGCATCGTCTCTCAACGGACGATGGATGGGACATGAACTCTAGTCGCGCCGGTGGCTCTCGGCGGGTGCGGCTCGGACTGTAGCTTCCAGATTCGCCGGGACGGCCGGGTCTCGGCGCCTCGGTAAGGAGGGGCAGGATGGCTGGTGCATGCGTGGATCGTCGACGCCTGGTGTGGCTCGCCTTGGTTGGCCTGGCCGTGATGGCTCTAGTGCTGCCAGCGGTTGCGGCGGCGGCGTCGCCTGGCACACGTACGAAGGTCGCGGCGAAGCCCGGCCGCACAGCTGCGGTCGCCACCGACACGCCGGTGGGCGTCCGCACGCTGCGCGTCACTACAACGAGTTCGGCCGCAAGGTCGGCTCGGGCATCGCTGAGGTTCGACGCGGGGGGCCTTCCGCAACCGTACTCTCTCCCGACGCGCCTCAGCGGGGCCCGCAGACCGCGGTTACTTGCCCGTCGTGCGGTGCGCCGCGCCACGCGTGAAGCCCTCGCGCCCGTGCCCGCCGGGACCTCCGCCGCGTGCTGCTGCATGAACGGGTGACGCTGTCCTGCGGACGAGAAGGCGCAGCGCTCGGTCGTGTGGGCCCTGTTCCGTACGTTCGGTCAGGGCCCCTGGATGAACGGTGCGGAACGCAGGTCCTCGGGCGGGATCGAAAACGGCCACGACCACCTTAGAGCGGCTCGGCGTGTCGAACACGATCCCGTCCAGCTCCGAGCGGCCACTCGCGACCCTTACGAGTTCGCCTGCGCGCGCCGGGTCCATCGACTCAGGGTACCGCGAGCGAGGCACGACCGGCGCTTCTGCAGGGACCCGTGGGCTCGCCGAGCGTCTCGCTCACCCGACGACGAGAGTTCTCGCCCGCGACACCCTCAAGCTGGCGAGCACCGAGGCCCGGCGTCGCGTCGAGGCGGACCCGGAACTCGACGACTACTTCGCGGAGGCGCTTGCGCTGCTGCTTTGAAGAACCCGCGGCGCGGGTGGGTGAGTGCTCGGACGCCGCGACCGCAGCCTCAAGCGTGGATCGGCTCGAGCAACGCCTCGGTGACGCGCGTGACGACGATCGCGCCACCACCGAACGTGTCGCTGCGCTCGACCCCCAGCTCGTCGAGTTGGTCGCGTACGAACGCCATTGCCACCTCGTCTGAGGCGATGGCCGCGGCACGATCACGAAACACGCTCACGGATACCAGCTCGCCCGTCCCCAAGCCGAACACGAAGTAGGCCACGAACCCATCGAGCTCCGCGATTCGCTCCGCCAGGCGAGTGTCGACGATGCGCCACACGACCTCACCGAGGTCAGCCCCGCGGAGCTTGTAGCGGCGCACGCGCGCAAACCGTGCAGGCGCGGGTTCCATCAACTCCCGCCGCGCTCGGCTGATCGGGATCGTGCCGTAAGCGCCTCCGTCATCGTCAGGTCGAGCGCGCTGAGTCGCTCCTCGGTCCAGCGGCGCGCCAGCTCACGCGATCCCGCTGCCTGATGTTGCTCGTGAAAGACGCTGATCGTGATCGCATCGCCTCCTCCCCCGTCCAGGAACGCGTACCACACAAACCCGGCCTGAGCTGCAATCCGATCGGCGAACTCGGCCTCGACGAGCCCGGCGAACTCCTCCATCGGCGTGCCCTGCAGCGCGTAGGACCTGATGCTCGCGTACATTTCGCTGCGCGGAAGCCTATCTGGATCAGCAGCGTCCGGGACTTGCCGGTCGCAGTTATCGGCTGGGGCGAGCCCGGTGACGAGCAAGCGCGCCACCCGTCATTCGTGATCGCGCAGGTAACCGTGCTGCTGGAGCTCGCGGACCACCTCGCGCTGGTGGGCGTCGAGCGTTCGCAGCCTGGAGCTCAGCGCCCGCAACTCGGCGTCCGCGGCGCGCTCCTGGCGCTGGACGGCCGTCAGAAGACCACGGTCGTGTTGCCGTGACGCAGGACGCGGTCCTGGCAGTGCGACTGGACCGCGCGCGCGAGCACCGTGCGTTCGATGTCCGCGCCGCTCTGCGTCAGCTCAGCCACGCCGAAGCTGTGGCTGACGCGGACGACGTCCTGGTCGATGATCGGTCCGGCATCCAGCTCCTCGGTGACATAGTGGGCGGTGGCGCCGATCAGCTTCACCCCGCGCTTCTTCGCCTGCTCGTATGGGCCCGAGCCCGCAAACGCGGGCAGGAACGAGTGGTGGATATTGATCACCGGCGCACGTACCCGGGCCAGAAAGTTAGA
>CAWEQQ010000023.1:0-99414 GCA_963811155.1 uncultured Solirubrobacterales bacterium | reverse complement strand
GCGTCGGTCTGTGAACGCGGCGGCCAGCGCCGCGACCAGCTGGACGAGACCGGCTTGGTCAGCGCGATAGGTGCGCTGCCGGGCCGCGCCCGGAGTCGCCGCCAGGGCCGGAATTCGCTCCAGCTCGTTCGCGCAGCCGAGCGCCTCGCCGTGCGGGCGCGCGGCCTCCAGCAGCTCGGTGAGCAGATCGAGGACCGGCCGCAGCGATTCCTCGGTCGTGTCGATCAACCGCGCGCGGACGCCATCGCGCGCGGCGATGAAGCGGTTTTCGGCGAGCACTTCCTCGGCCTGGATCACGTGGCCGGCGACGTAGCCCTCTTCCAGTTCGAGCCGCGCGATCGACTGCACGAGCGCGACCAACGCAGCCGTGTCTGCAACGCGTGTCTGCGCGTCCATCACGCGCACCTCGACCGTCCCGAACCGCGGCTGCGGACGCACGTCCCACCACAGAAAGGTGGGCTCCGGCAGCGCCCCGGCACGAATCTGGAGGTCGACCGCTTCGACCCACTCGCTGTAGGACCCGTAGCGCCGGGGCATGCCGGTCCGCGGAAACGCCTGGAAGACGATCGTACGGGTGGACGCGAATCCCGAGTCGTGGCCGCGCCAGAACGGCGAGTTGCCCGACAACGCGAGCAGCAGCGGTAGGTGGACTCGCAGACGGTTGTAGAGCTCGATCGCTCGCTCCGGATCTGGCACGCCGACGTGCACGTGGAGCGCGAACGTCGGCTCGCGCGTCGCGAGGTCGCGCATCGTGCGGTGGATCAGCCGGTAGCGGCTCGCGGACGTGACCTCGGTCTCGGACCAGACCGCCAGTGGATGTGTGCCGGCGACGGCGGCGGCGAGACCCAGCCGGTCAAGAGCGTCGCCGAGCTCGTCGCGCAGGCTGAGCAGTTGCGCGCCGGCTGCACTCGCGGACACGTGGGGATCGGTCATCAGCTCGATCGCGGCTTGATGCGTCTCGGCGCTGACGTAACCGGCGAGCGCGGCGGGCAGCGCTGCCAGTACGTCCTCGATTCGCTGCGCCAACGCCCAGTCCCGCAGCGGGTCGAGCAGCATGACCTCCTCCTCGACGCCGATCGTGTACGGCTGCGCGCTGGCAGTCCACTCAGCCCACTGCGCCTGAGCCAATGTTTTGCGCTCGTCTACGGGAGTACCCATGTGTCCTTCGCACCGCCGTCCTGGGAGGAGTTCACGACAAGCGCTCCGGCATCCCACGCAACACGAGTCAGCCCGCCCGGTATGACCGTCACCCCGTCGCACGTGGCGAACGCGAACGGCCGCAGATCGATGTGGCGCTCGACGAGCCGGCCGCCTACCACGGTTGGGTGCAGAGACAGAGCGACGGTCCTCTGCGCGACGTACTCGGTGCCGGCACCAGGTCGGCGCAGGGCCGCCTCGACGCGTCGCACATCTCTCGCCGTAGCGTGCGCACACACGACCACACCTCGGCCGCCATGGCCGTGACGGGGTTTGACGACGTGTCCGCGCAGATCGGACAACACTAGCTCGAGGGCGACCGGGTCGTTTAGATCAATCGTCTCGACGGACCGCATCAGCGGCTCTTCGCAGAGGTAGAAGCGGATCATCTCGTCGATGTAGGCGTGCACGAGCTTATCGTCAGCGACACCGGTGCCGAACCCGTTCACGACCGCGAGCCGGCCCGCTAGCCACGGCACCAGCAGCAGCTCCGCAACCGCCGTCAGTGCGCCGTGCTCGTCGCGCAGCCGATCCGTGTCCGTTCGTCGGTAGACCGCATCGACGCGGCACGCCGGACCGGCCTCACCCGCGCGCAGCCACAGCTCATCACCGCGCCGCTGGAGCTGCTCGAGCGTGACGAGCGGTGCCGCAAGCCAGCGGGCTGCGGTCGCGTGCTCGAAGAACGCCGAACTGCCGGGCCCGCTGGTGAGCACGACGACGTTGGGACCGGCGCTGGCATCGGCCGCAGCGCCTCGGCCGATAGCCGCTGCCGCATCCCACAAGGTCGCGCGCAATGCCGCGACCGTGGCCGGCTCGAGCGGAATCGGAGCGGGCATCGTGACGCCGAGCGTGGGCGCGAGGGCATCGAGCGTGGCCGTCACCGCGTCGCGCGCCGCAACCGCATACGCGAATCCCGACGGTGTCCGCGTGTTGTCCTCAAGCGCGCGCAGCTCGCCGTCGCGGTCACGCACGAGATCGAGTCCCACGACGCCAAGTGGCGCCGGCCGGTGCGGCCATCGCCCGCGCAGCTCCGGTTCATAGCCCTCCGCATCGTCGATCACCCCCGCGGGGACGATCCCGGCCGCCACGATCGCGCGTCTGCCGTATGCGTCCGTGACGAACGCCGACAGCGCGCGCACGCGCTGAGCGAGCGCCGCCGACAGCGCAGTCCACTCGCTGTTCTCGATCAGCCGCGGGACCGGGCACACGGCGAGCGGCTCGGTGCTGAACGTCGCTCCCGCTGCCTCCATCCGCTCCCCGACGCGCCCCTTCAGCGACGCCATGTCGACGCCCTCGAGCGCTCGCAGCAGCGGGCCGTACAGCGGCCGTGGGCGCGCCGGCGCGGCGTATGCCTCGTTCCAGCCGTCAGTGAACGGCGGCGCCGAGATGGAGGTCATATCCCGTGGTGCTGGAGCCACAACTCCAGCAATCCGACCTGCCACAGCTTGGAGCTGCCAATCGGGGTGCGGGACTCGATCGGGTCCGCAAGCAACGCCGCGACATGCTCGGGCCGGTACAGCCCTCGATCGCGTGCCGCGGCAGAAGTCAGCGCGTCGCGTACGAGCGCGAGCGACTCCCCTTCCAGGTGCGAGACGGCCGGCACCGGGAAGTAGCCCTTCGGCCTGTCGATCACGGCATCTGGCAGCAGTGCCCGCGCGGCGATCTTGAGCACGCCCTTGCCACCGTGCGCCAGCTTCAGCTCCGGCGGGCAAGCCGCCGCCAGCTCAACCAGCTCGTGATCGAGGAACGGCGTGCGCAGCTCCAGCCCCCACGCCATCGTCATGTTGTCGACGCGCTTGACGGGATCGTCGACGAGCATGATCTCCGTGTCTAGCCGCAGGGCTCGGTCGAGTGGCGTGTCCGCTCCCGGGCGCGCGAAGTGCGACGTGATGAAGCGACGGCTCGGGGCGTCGGCCTCCGCAATGCGGTAAGGCGGCGTCAGCAGATCGGCCAGCTCCTGCTCGTCTCGGTCGAGAAATTCGGACGCGTAGACGTCGTCACCGAGGCCGTCAGCAGATCCCAACGGTGGGTACCACGAATAGCCGGCGAAGACCTCATCCGCGCCCTGGCCCGACTGGACGACCTTGTACGAGCGGGAAACCTCCTCAGAGAGCAAGTAGAAGGCCACCGCGTCGTGCGAGGTCATCGGCTCGCTCATCGCCTCGAGCGCGCCATCGAGCGCGTCGAGCACCCGCTGTGGACCGACGCGCCAGCGCAGATGGTCGGTGGCAAACTCGCGCGCGATCAGGTCCGAGTACGTGAACTCGTCGCCCTGCTGGCCCGCGACCGTCGTCGAAACCGATCGAGAAGGTGGCGAGACTGCGCTGACCAGCGTCAGCAAGCAGTGCCACGATCAAGCTCGAGTCAAGACCTCCGGACAGGAGGACTCCGACAGGCACATCGGAGACCATCCGCCGCTGGACGGCCGTGCGCACTGCGCCGAGGACCGCGCCCGCCCAGTCCCCTTCGACCATGCCGTCGTACTGTGGCAAGCGGGCATACGGCGGGTCCCAGTACCTCGTCTCCGCTCGGGTGTTGTCAGGCTCGACCACGAGCACGGTCGCCGGTGGCAGCTTGCGCACGCCTTGCAGCACGGTTAGGGGTGCCGGCACAACCGCATGCCAGCTGAAGTAGTGGTGCAGCGCGATCGGGTCCAGCGCCGTTTCGACGCCGCCGCCGGCGAGTAGTGCGGGCAGCGTCGAGCCGAAGCGCAGCGCGCCATCGAGTTCCGCCAGATACAGCGGCTTGATGCCGAGCCGGTCGCGCGCCAGCACAAGCCGACCGCTGTCGCGCTCGGCCAAGGCAAACGCGAACATCCCGGCGAATCGCTGCACGCAGGAGGTGCCCCAGCGGTGGTACGCCTTCGCGATCACCTCCGAGTCGCTCGTCGAGAAGAACGCGTAGCCGTGAGATTCCAATTCGGCCCGCAGCTCGCGGTAGTTGTAGATGCAGCCGTTGAAGACGAGCGCGATCCCGAGCTGGGAATCGATCAGCGGTTGCGCCCCGCGCTCGGACAGATCGATCACCTTCAGCCGGCGGTGGGCGAGGGCGACCGCGCCGGACGACCAGCTGCCGGAGCCGTCGGGCCCGCGCCGCGCCAGCCTTGCGGCCATTCGCTCGACGGCCGTGACGTCAGCAGCGCGATCTCTCGCCAGCTCGCCGGCGAAGCCGCACATCAGACCGCGACCGAGCGTCGCGCGTGCCACGTCCGCGCGTCAAACCGGGTGTGCATGTACACCACCGACACTTTGCCCCGCCGGGGGCGCACAAGCTTCGGCCATATGTACATAAAGCCGCGCGAAGGATCGGACCAGCGGCCAACCGACTCCCGGCGGCCGTGGGGCTTACGCCGCCCGTGCCAATCGACTGACGCCAGCTGCCACGGCAATCAGCTCATCGAACAGAGCACGGTGGGCCGGGAGCTCCACGAGCGTCTCGGCATGCCACTGCACGGCCACGACGAACGGCAGCGCGCAATCCTCGATCGCCTCGATCGACCCATCCGCCGCCCACGCACAGGCACGCAATCCGGTGCCGAGACAGTCAACCGCCTGGTGGTGGAAGGAGTTGACGTTGAGCCGGGTCGTTCCCAGCACATCGGCGAGCCGGCTGCCCGGGAGCACGTCGACGACATGGGTGGGTCGCCGACCGTCCTCTGATTGACGATGGGCGATCGCGTCGCCAACGACATCGGGCAGATGCTGGTGTAGCGTGCCGCCGCGCGCGACGTTGAGCGCTTGAGCGCCGCGGCAAATGCCCAGGATCGGCAGCTCGAGGCGTAGCGCCTCACGAGCGATGGCGTACTCGAACGCGTCAAGACCGGGCTCGGTCGCACCGAGCTCGACATGCTCCCGTGCACCGTACGCCGTAGGCGCAAGATCCGGACCGCCCGAGAGCACCAACCCATCCAACCGGGACACCAGCGCCGGAGCGTCCGCCGGCGCGAGCGGCGGCATCACGACCGGCAGCGCCCCGGCCGCCGCGATCGCGCGCACGTACGTCATCCCGAGCGCCATCTCGGCATCCGGCGGCTCCCCATGTCGCCGTAGCGTGGTGAGCTCACCAGGTCGCAGCTCAGATGTTGTGACGCCGATCAAAACACTCATCGTCACGTAAGAATCGCCGCAAGATGCGGAAATGTATATCTACCGGTGGCCAATATCATGCGGCCGTGGTTGTCCGCAACGGCCCATCGGAGGGGAGGCAGCACCTTGCCTGGGATGAGCGACGCCAGGCGGGCGCATCGACCCGGACTGATTGACTGATTTGACCCTCCGGGGAAATCGTGCCGTTGTTATCTGGATTCGGGCATGGATGCCCGAATCCACGTGATCCTTCCCAACCGCTCGGCGGTATGAGGATCGCTCGTTAGGGCCCGTTCAAGAATTAGTGGCGGGATTTGACGAGTGGCTGGGCGTGTCTGGCGCCGCCGGCTCGGCCCGATCATACCGGGAGTATTTGAGGACGAGCCGGTGGCGCCAGGCGCGTCCAGACGCCGTCAAAACCGCCAATAATTCTTGAACGGGCCCTTAGCGATAGGCATGAATCGCTCGTCCCACTCCGGCACCGACGCGGCCGCTGAGGGCTCCCGCGAAAATTACTGCCTGCTCCGACGGCGTCTGGACGCGTCTGGCGCTGGCGATTTCATCGGCGAGGTCGGCGAAGCGCGGTTCGGCGTCACTCCGGCGGGATCGCAGTCGCGTCGTGAATGGGGGCGGAACGAGGTCGGCGCGCGGCTCATGGGGGGTGTGGAGCACCAGCCCGCGAATCCCGCTGCGCAACCGTCCGTCGGCCGTGCGATCCAAGCGACGGCGCGCAAGCTCGGGATCTCCGATCAGATCCATGTTCAAAGGGTGCAACGCCGCCGGTCGGCGCCCGAATCGCAGACCGGCGTGCACCGTGCCGCGTCCAGATCCCGCAGCACGTCGGCGGCGGCTGCCTCGAGATGAGCGAACCGAGGCGCCCGCGCCGTCCCCCGTATTGGCTGATGCCCGTGTTCGCCGCCTTGCTGCTGTCGCCGCCGGCGTGGGCAGCCGCCACGCTGATCGCCGCGGCGATCGCCGCGACCGTGCTTCGCGAGGCCAGACTGCGCCACGCGCGGTCACGGCGGTCGCCCACGGCCGCCGTCGGCGGCGCGCTTGGCCTCGATGCTCGCGGCGAGCGCGTCGCGCTGACCGACCACCAGCTCTCCGCCCATGCGCTGGTCGTCGGCGCGAGCGGAGCGGGCAAGACGACCACGCTGCTGACGATCCTCGCCGACCACATCCGCCGCGGGCGTCCCGCGGTCGCGATCGATCTCAAGGGCTCGCCCGCGTTCGCGCGCGAGCTTGCCCAGACCGCGGCCGGGGCCGGGCGGCCGTTTCGATTGTGGACCCCGGACGGCCCCGACCACTGGAACCCGCTGCGGAACGGCAACGCGACCGAGCTCAAGGACAAGCTGATCGGCACAGAGCGGTTCACCGAGCCCCACTACCAGCGCGCCGCCGAGCGCTATCTCCAGACCGTCCTGCAGATCCTCGAGCATGCCAAAACGGGGGCCGAACCGACGCTCGACGAGGTCGTGCGCCTGATGGACCCGCAGCGGCTACCGAGCACGCTGCGCAAGCTACCGCGACCACTCGCCGAGCGCGTCGCGGACTACGTCGCCGGTCTGACGCCCGACCAGCTAAGCGGGATCCGGGGATTCGGGACCCGCCTGGCGATCCTCAGCGAGTCTCACACCGGCCGGTATCTGATGCCGCCCACGAGCCGGCACGCGCCGGCTGGGGCCCGTGGCGACGGCCCTGAAACGGCGATCGACCTGCGCGGCGCGCTCGCCGGGCGCGAGGTCGTCCTGTTCAGCCTCAACGCGAGCACGTACGGCAAGCTCTCGGCTCAAATCGGTGCGCTCGTGATCCAGGACCTGATCGCCGCGACGGGTCGACGCCTGTACGAGCAGCGGGAAGGCAGCTCCGAGCAACAGGCGATCGTGGCAATCGACGAGTTCTCAGCGCTCGGCGGCGATCACGTCGCGGCGCTGTTCGCACGCGCACGGGAATCACGCCTCAGCGTCGTGCTCGTCACGCAAGAGCTCGCCGACCTCGAGCGAGCCGGGCCCGGCCTGCGCGACCTGGTGATCGGCAACACCGCGGTCAAGATCGCACACCGGCAAGATGTGCCCGCCTCAGCTCAGATGATCGCGCAGATCGCCGGCACCGAGCGTGTCTGGGAGCGCGCCTACCACGAAGTCAATCCGTTGCTCTGGAGTCAGGGCACGAGTCGCACGACCAGGCGGCAGGCCGAGCAGTTCCTCGTTCACCCGAACGAGATCAAGACGCTCGCCACGGGCGAAGCGATCGTGATCACGAAGCTGCCGGTGGCACGGACTGAGAAGGTGTGGGTGACGCCGGCGTCGTTGCCGCCGGACGCCGTCGCCGACGTCCCGAGTCCCGGCCGGTCCCACGATCTGACCGCACTGCCGGCGAGTCGGCCGTACGACGCGAGCGCCGCCCCGCCCCCCGGCCGGCCGACCAATCCGGTCGCCGCTCAGCCGCGCAAGCCCGACGGCCGAGGGGACGACGGGTCCCGATCGGGCAGCGGCGCCGGGCAGCGAGCCCGCGTGCGACGCGACCCCGCGCGGGAGACGCCGGGCAACACGCCGTGCGCCCGCGAAGGGCGGGAGCTTTGAAGCGCGCAGTGTCAGTTGTCAGGTGGTCCTTGAAGCGCGCAGTGTCAGTTGTCAGGTGGTCCGCTGGGTTTCGCCGGCACCCGTCTACCCCGCCCCGGGCGTCACTCGGTACGCGTCGAACACCGCGTCGATGTTGCGCAGGCGGGTGATCGCCTGGTCGAGCGAGCGCGTGTCGCCGACCTCGACCACGAACCGGTTCTTGACCATCGGATGGTTGACCGTGCAGCGCGCCTCGAGGATGTTGATCCCGGTCTCGGCGAACGTGCGCGACATGTCCTCGAGCAGGCGGTGACGGTCCCAGCCGTCGACCTCGATCTCGACGCGAAACGAGGTCTCCGCGTCTCCGTCCCAGGACACCTCGGTGAAGCGCTCTGGGTCCTTCTTGAGCACCGCGGCGTTCGGGCAGTCGTCGCGATGAATCGTGATCCCCCGTCCGAGCGAGATGTAACCGACGATCGGGTCGCCGGGCACCGGGCGGCAGCACTTGGCGAGGCGGAGCATCACGTCCTCGACCCCGTCGACCGAGATGCCGTAGCGCGAGGAGGAAGTCGTCGGCCGCGAGCGCCGCCGGCCCTGCCGGAGCAGGTCGTCGGTGGCCGTCGGCTCGGACTCGGCCGTCTCGCCCTGCTTGAGACGCTGCATGACCTTGTTGACGACGACCTTCGGTGAGATCTTCGCGCCGCCGAGCGCGATGTAGAAGTCCTCGCCCTTGCGGAAGCCCATCTCGCGGATCACGTCCGCGAGCAACGGCGAGCCGACGAGCTTCTGCGCCGGCAGCCCGCCTTTCTTCAGCTGGTCCTGTAGCAGCTCGCGGCCGGAGTGCTCGGCGTCCTTGCGCGACTCGGCCTTGAACCACGCCTTGATCTTGTTGCGCGCGCGGGTCGTGCGCACGAGCGCGAGCCAGTCGCGCGACGGGCCGCGCTCGCGCTTGGAGGTCAGCACCTCGACGATGTCCCCAGAGCGCAGCTGGTAGGAGAGCGGGACGATCTTGCCGTTGACCTTCGCGCCGACGCAGCGGTGGCCGACATCGGTGTGGATCTCGTAGGCGAAGTCGAGCGGCGTCGCGCCGGCGGCGAGCGACTTGACCTCGCCCTTGGGCGTGAAGACGAACACCTCGTCCTCGAACAGGTCGACCTTCAGCGTCTCCATGAACTCCCGCGGATCGGACAGGTCCTGCTGCCAGTCCAGCAGTGATCGCAGCCACTTGAGCTTGCCGTCGGAGTCGCGCACACCCGGTGCCCGCTCGCCCCGTGCGGCTCGCCGTTCTCCTTGTACATCCAGTGCGCGGCGATCCCGAACTCGGCCAGGTCGTGCATCTCTCGCGGTGCGGATCTGGATCTCCAGCGGCCGTCCCTCGGGACCGATCACGGTCGTGTGCAGCGACTGGTACATGTTGAACTTGGGCATCGCAATGAAGTCCTTGAAGCGCCCGGGCAGCGGCTTCCAGAGCGAGTGGATCACCCCGACGGCGCCGTAGCAGTCCTTGACCGAGCCGACGATCACGCGCATCGCAGTGAGGTCGTAGATCTCGTTGAACTCGCGGCCCTTCTTGGTCATCTTCGAGTAGATCGAGTAGAAGTGCTTGGCGCGGCCCGAGATCTCGGCCTCGATCCCGAGCTCGTCGAGCTCCTTGGCCAGGTACTCGCCCTGCCTGGTTGACGTAGCGCTCGCGCTCGGCGCGCTGCTGGGCGACGAGGCCCTTGATCTCGTTGTACTTGCGGGGGTGCAGCGTCTGGAAGGCCAGGTCCTCGAGCTCCCACTTGATCGCGTGGATGCCGAGGCGGTGCGCGATCGGCGCGTAGATGTCGAGCGTCTCCCGCGCCTTCTCGATCTGCTTCTGCTTCGGCATCGCGCCGATCGTGCGCATGTTGTGCAGGCGATCGGCGAGCTTGATCAGGATGACCCGGATGTCCGAGGCCATCGCGACCATCATCTTGCGGTAGTTCTCGGCCTGCGCCTCGTCGCGCGACTGGAACGTAAGCCCGGTCAGCTTCGTGACGCCGTCGACGAGTCCGGCGATCTCCTCGCCGAACGCCTCCTGCACCTCCTCCAGCGAGGCGCTCGTGTCCTCGACCGTGTCGTGCAGCAGCGCGGCGCACAGCGTCTCGGTGTCGAGCCGCATGCCGGCGCAGATCTTCGCCACGCCGACGGGGTGGATGATGAAGTCCTCGCCCGACTTGCGCCGCTGGTCGGCGTGGTGCGCGCACGCGTAGACGAACGCCTCCTCGACGCGATCGTGATCGATCGCGACGGCCGCGCGCTCGGCGTGCTCGCTCGACGATCGCGAACAGGTCGGTGAGCAGCCGCCGCTCCTCGAGCGTCAGCTCGGTGCGCTCGATTGCCGCCTGCGCGTCCGGATGCGCGACCCGATCGACCGCTGGCCTGGTGGAGGCGATCACGATCGGGGGCGCGCCGTCGGCGCCGTTGGCGCCCAGCTCGGCGTGCGGCTGCGCGCCGTCGGCGGCGTTCGCGCGACCGGCGCGACTCAGCCGCTTGGCGGGGGATTTGCGCTGCTCAGGTATCGTCTGCCGTCCTCGTATCGCTGTGCATAGACCCTGTAGGCCGCCGAGCGTTCGAGCACGGTCCGCGACGCTCCCGCAACCGCGAGGGCCGGCAGATCCCGGTCGAGGCTGACGAGCTCCAGCTCCACGAGAACCTTGATCAGCCTGGCCGTCAGACGTGCCGGGCGGCCATGCGGACCATCTCCGCGGAGCAGGCGCTCGAGCTCCTCGCCGGCCACCCTTCCCCGATGCCTAGGCCCCGGTAGAGGGCGGCGAGCGAAGCACGGAGACCGTACTCGAGCTCGTGCATCTGCTGAGTAAAGCGTAGCTCGTCCTGACCCCAGGCCAGATGGGTGAACCCGGAGCCGGCATCGCAGCAGAGCCGCGGCGGCGCGGCTCGCCGGGGGATCGAGCGCCACGAGCTGAGCGAAGCGAGCGCTAGCTCGGGCCGTCGCTCGAGGCCGTGATACGACGCCAGCGCGAATCCGCCGGCCCGCGCGCCGAGGCCGCCGATCCGTCGTGGCACGTCGGCGCACACGGCCAGTGCCGGACCGCCCGCGAGCGCGTCCGCGAGCACCGCCAGCGGGCTCTCGCCCCGCCGGTCGAGGACCTCCCGGCCGGCCTCGCCCGCGCTGCGACCATCGGACGGGGCCGGCGACCTGCCAGCGCTGCGGCCGTCGATCTGCGCCTGCAGTCGAGCTCGGCGAGCACCGCGCGCAGGTAGTCTGCCTCGGGCTCGCCCACCACCTCGATCGGCACGGGGGAGCACGGCTGCGCATGCCGCAGCACGAGGCGGGGCTCGACTGCGCCCATCCAGACGTTCCGCTCGAGCCGGAAAGTCGCGTCGAGCGGCTCGCCGCAGCTCGCAGCGAGCCGTCCGTCGCAGCCGAAGGCAACGGCGCGCGCGCGGCGTGCCCGCCGGAGCTGACCGAGAAGCGCGCGTGGCGCCCCTCGCCCATCGGCCGCAAATCGCTGAACCGGGCGCCGGGAACCAGCAGCCGCGCGCCGCGGGTTGCCCATGCCGCACGGCTCCAGCCGCGCGAGCTCCTCGGCCAGCGGCAAGCCCGAGCTCCGACCCCGAGACGATCGCGTCGACGCGCTCGTACGGCCCGCAGCAGCTCGGCGGTGAGAACCTGCTCGGCGTGCGTCTCGACCGCCGCCCGCAGCGACCTCGACCCGGTCGCGCTCGATGGTCAGCCCGGCGGCCGCGCGGTGGCCGCCGTAGCGCTCCATGTGGTCGGCGGCGGCATGCAGCGCGCCGAGCAGGTCGAACCCCGGGATGCTGCGCCCTGAGCCCGTCGCCGAGCTCGCCGTCGAACGCGATCAGGATCGCCGGCCGGTGGTGGCGCTCGACGATCGCGCGCGGCGACGATCCCGATCACTCCGGGATGCCACCCCTCGGCCGCGAGCACGTACGCGCTGCGGTCGCCGAGCTCCGCCACCTGGGCCTCGGCCTCCCACACTGTCCGCTGCTCGATCGCGCGGCGCTCGGCGTTGACGGCGTCGAGCTCGGCGGCGATCTCCGCAGCCCGCTGCGGATCGGCGGTCAGCAGCAGCTCGAGGCCGGCGTCGGCGCGGCGTCAGCCTGCCGGCGGCGTTGATCCGGGGCGCGAGGCGGAAGCCGAGCGCATGGCGTGTCGAGCGCGCTCGGGTCGGCGCCGGCGACGCGACATCAGCGCCCGCAGACCCGGGCTCGCGGTGTTTGCCAGCGCCGCGAGGCCCGTCGCGCACCAGCCGCCGGTTCTCGCCTCGCAGCGGTACGAGGTCGGCGACCGTCGCGAGCGCCACGAGCTCGAGGTCGTCGGCCGTCGTGCGTCGGCGCCGCAGCGCCTGCGCGAGCTTGAAGGCCACGGCGGCCCCGCACAGATCCGGACATGGATAGCCGCACACGCCGGGATGGACGATCGGCGCAGTCCGGCAGCGAGCCGTCCGCCCGCGGCGCATGATGGTCGCTGACGACGACGTCGAGGCCGGCGGCGCGCGCCACCGCGACCTCCTCGACCGCGGTGATCCCGCAGTCGACCGTGACCAGCAGGCGGGTGCCGCGCGCAGCGAGCCGGCTGACCGTCGCGGCCGACACGCCGTAGCCGTCCTCGATCCGGCTCGGCAGGAACCAGCCGACGTTGGCGCCGAGCGCGCTGCAGCGCCCGCACCATGATCGCCGTCGCGCAGACGCCGTCGACGTCGTAGTCGCCGTGCACCGTGATCCGGCCCGCCGTCCCGGCGTGGCGCTCGATCAGCTCGACCGCGCGCTCGATGCCCGCGAACGCGCTTGGCTCATGGGCTTCGCTCGGATGCAGGAACTCACGTGCGGCGAGCGGATCGGCGAAGCCGCGCCTGACAAGTACCTGCGCCAGTACATGGCTGATCCCGAGCTCGCGCTGCAGCGCGAGCGTGGCGGCGAGGTCGTAGGACGGAATCTCGAGGCGCGGTGTCGGTGGCCCGCCAGCGGTCTGCGCAGGGTGGGCGGGGCTCGTTACCGCTTGCAACGTTGCGGCACGGACCGGCGACGCGGTAGCACTGGCGAGAGCTGCGGCCTCGGACATGCCGGGAGCGTATGTGGCGCCCCCGACGGATCCCTCGGCCTGCGACCTTTAAGTAAGGCTAGGGCTCCCGCGGAAATTAATGCAGGAATCCGGCGAGTGGCTGGGCGTGGCTGGCGCCGCCGGCTCGCCCCGATTGCGGTGGCGAGTGAGGGCGAACCGGTGGCGCCAGGCAGCCGGATGACTCGGGCGCGGCCCGATCCGGCGAGGCCGGATGCCGAGCGGGCCGCAGCCCGAGCAGACGCCGTCGGAGCCGGCAGTAATTTTCGCGGGAGCCCTAAGGGCTCCCGCGGAAGCCCTAAGCCAAGCCGATCCGTTGCTCGCTGGTGGCGCGCTCGCGGCGGATGCCCTCGAAGTAGACGATCGCGATTCCGATCAGCGCGCCGGGGATCGCTTCGAGCACGGTCGCGAGATCGGTCGCGTGGCGGCTGGGGACGTGCAGAAGCCGCTGATCAAAAAGCCCGACAGCGCCGCGCCGATCAAGGCGCCGACGAACGCGCCGACGATCCCGCCCCAGAAGCGGTCGGGCAGCCAGATCGTGAAATGCCACAGCGCGAGGCCCATCATCACCCACGCGAGCATGGCCATCAGCGCCGCCTCCCGTGGCGCCGGTTGCGCGAGCGAGACTTCGGGGCCGCCTTCTGCTTCTGCACGGGAGCGACGCCCTCGTTCTCGGCGATGTCCGGGGCGGGGACGTCGGCGCGCCGTCCTCGGCTCCGCTCGGCTGTGTGCGGGGCGCACCGTCCCCGGCGCGCTTGCGCCGCCACGCCGGGTGCGCCGTCGGTGGCCCGCTTGGCAGACGTGGGCCGGCTTGGCGGCTCGGACTCCGCCGGTGTGTGGGAGAGTCGCTGGGTGAGCGTCGAGGTGTGCCGCGAGGGCTGCTCGTGCTCGATCTCCAGATCGCGCTTCATCTGCTCGAACTCGGCCGCCGAGACGGTCTCGGGCTCCGGGGCGGCGAGCCTGCCGGTGCGCCGGGGGCGCTTGGCGGTCGGCTCGACGTCGCCACCGCTGGTCGCGTACGCCGGCACGTACGCCGAGCTCATCCTCGATCCGCTGTCGGCGTGCGCGGTACAGCGCTCGCGCTCCTTCCAGTGCGTGAGCACCGGCGAGGCGATGAAGATCGAGGAGTACGCGCCAGAGGCGACGCCGATCAGCAGCGCGAACGCGAAGTCGCTCGAGCGTCCCGCCGCCGCCGAAGATCAGCAGCGCGAGGATCGGCATCAGCGTGCACGAGGTGGTCGCCAGCGACCGGGTCAGCACCTCGGACATCGAGCGGTTGACGATCTGCGAGAACGCGGCGCGCGGCATCCGCGGGATGTTCTCGCGCACGCGGTCGAACACGATGATCGTGTCATACATGCGAGTAGCCGAGGATCGTCAGCAGCGCCGCGACGGTCGCCGTCGTCACGCTCCGGCCGGTCAGCGCGTACACGCCGCTGGTGATCAGCAGGTCGTGCATCAGCGCGATCAGCACCGGGATCGCGAACTTCCACTCGAACCGCAGCGCGACGTAGGCGGAGATCACAAGCAGCGAGGCGATGATCGCGATCACCGCGCTGTTGGCGACCGTCGTCCCGAACGTCGGGCCGACGGAGGTAGTGTCGAAGTCGGTCCCGTTGTTGCTGATCCCGAACCGATTCCCGAGCGCGCTGCGCACCTCGTCAGACCTTGCTCGGCGGCAGCTGCTTGGAGGAGATCTGGAACCCGTAGGGCCGAGCGCCTTGTCGTGGGTGACCTTCTGGACGACCGTGTCGCTTGCGCCCGCCGCGCTCATGATCGCGCGGATCTGCTGCTCGGTTGCAGGGCGTTCGAGGCCGACCGAGATCCGCGTGCCAGAGGTGAAGTCGATTCCCAGGTTCAGGCCCCGGCCGCCGATCGCCAGCGCCCCGATCAAGCAGGATCACCCCCGACATCGAGAAGAAGTAGCGCGACGCGCCCATGAAGTCGAACCGCCAGACTCGCTTCTTGCCGCCGGCGCCGAGCGCTGACGGGCTTGCGATCACGCGCGAGTTGCCCATCGTCATCAGGATCGCCTGCGTCGCCATCACGGCCGTGAACAGCGACACGAACGTGCCGACCCCGAGCGTGAACGCGAATCCCTTGCACGTCGGCGGTCGCGAGCACGAACAGGATGAATGCCGTCATGATCGTGACGACGTTGGCGTCGATGATCGCCGTCAGGCCCTTCTTGTAGCCGGTGGCGATCCCCTGGCGGATCGAGCGGCCGCCGCGGATCTCCTCCTTGACGCGCTCGAAGATCACGATGTTGGCGTCCGCCGCGACGCCGATCGTCAGGATCAGGCCGGCGATCCCCGGCAGCGTCAGCGTGATCGGGATCAGCTTGATCAGCGCGTAGAAGTAGAGCGCGTAGACGGCCAGCCCGGCGGTCGCGATCACGCCCAGCACGCGGTAGTAGCTGATCAGGAACACGACCACGACGAGCAGTCCGACCGCGCCGGCGAGCAGTCCCTGGTGCAGCGCCTGCTTGCCGAGCGTCGCCGACACCTGCGACTCGGAGATCAGCTTCAGGCCGATCGGCAGCGCGCCGAGCCGCAGCTGGGTCGCGAGGTCCTGCGCGGACGTGGTCGTGAAGCCGCCGGTGATCTCCGCGCCCTGGTCACCCGAGATCCCCTCGCGGATACTGCTTGAAGTCGATCGCGGGGACCGTGATCAGCTTGTTGTCGAGCGCGACGGCAAAGTGCTGGTTGAGCGTCGTGCCGAGCGTGCTGACGGCTCGAGCCGCGACTGGCGATCGTCGCCGTGACGTCCGGAACTCCTTCGCGCCCGTGCCGGTGAATCCGAACGTGACGTCCGGGGCACCGGTCGGTCGCTGCTCTGCTGCGGGTTGGTGATGTCCTTGCCGGTCAGCGCGACGTCGTCCTTGAGCACGTAGAACTGCGCCGCCGGGCTCGTGAAGCTCGTCTGATGGGAGGCGCTGACGTCGGCTGCCTGGAGCACGACCCACCCCTGCGGCACCGTCAGCAGCTCGACCCTCGGACGCGCTCACGCCCGCGGGCAGGCCCGTCAGCAGGTCCTGCTGGTTGGCGTCAGGCCCGGACAGCAGGCAGTGCTGACCGCTGGCCGGCGTCGTGTTGTTCGCCTTTGCCGCCGCCTCGCAGGCGGCGCTGCCGGGCGCGCCGAACATGTAGTACTGAGGGCCGATGTGCGAGAGCCGGCTGCTGAACGGAGCAGCCGGCTGCTTGGACGCCAGCTTGACCGCCTCGTAGAGCGCCATGCTGCCCACGCCCGGGTCGCCCGGTGACAGCGAGCCAGAGCCCTGGCTGATCTCTAGCGCGGTCGGATCCTGGACCTGAAGCTGGCTCGCGACCGTCTTGCCGTTGGGCGTCAGAACGTTCGCCTCCCAGTCGTAGAACTCCAGCTGCGCGGTCGTCCCCACGAGCGCCTCCGCCCGCGCGGTGTCGCTCACGTCCGGCAGGCCGACGGAGATCTGGTTGCCGCCGGAGGTCTGGATCTCGGGCTCCGCGACGCCCAGCTGGTCCACGCGCGAGCGCATGATGTCGACCGCCCGCGACAGCGCGTCCTGGGTCACGGTGGGCGTCTGGGCCGTGGGCTCGCCCTGGTAGACGAGCTCGACGCCGCCCTTGAGGTCGAGCCCGAGCACCGTCTTGTTGGTGAGCAGGACGGCAATCGACGCGGCGATCAGCCCGACCACGAGAATCAGGATGAACCCGTTGCGCTGACGATCGGTCATCGGTCTGGCTGGATGCTAGTGGTGGTTGGAGGGCGTCAGCACCAGCAGCAGCCCGCCCTCCTCGTCATCGTAGGCCGGGAAGATGTCGGCCACTGCCCGGGCCGGCAGATCGTGCTCGGCATGGACCGCCACCGTCTTGCCCTGCACGCGGACCTCCCACTCGAGCGCGGTGCCGACGTGGTCGCTGCCGTCCTCGAACCGCAGCCCAAGCACCTCGCTGACGGGTCGTCCGATCGCCTGCTCGGTCTTCAGACCGGTCAGCTCGAAGGACCCCCTGCCGCAGTCGACGACCCGGCCCTGCCGGTCGCAGGCGAAGAACGCTGCATTCGGGGCCGGGTAATAGTCGTCGAGCAGCTCGAACAGGTAGGCGAAACCGCACCGCTCGCACCCGCGCGCCTCACGTCTGAAGCCGGCGTTTCGGTCGATCCCCATCGACCGGTGACCACAGTGCGGGCAGATGAAGTAATGCTCGTGAGACATGCCCCGCCTGAGGATAGCCCCCGCCTGCTGCCGGGGCCGTCGACAGCGGCGCTAGGGCCCGAAGGCTGTCAAAAGAGCAACTGACGGTGTCGCCGACCAGGTTCCGGCACAATCTCACGCGCGGCGGGTTTCACCGTCATGTGTATTTTTGCGAACCTAAAGGAGGCTTAACGGCCCCGGCGCCTGAAGTCCGAGATGCGCAAACGCGCGCCGCGTCGCCGCGCGCCCGCGAGGCGTGCGCTCGATCAGCCCCCGCTGCAGCAGGTACGGCTCGTAGACGTCTTCGATCGTGTCCTGCTCCTCTCCGACGGCCACCGCGAGCGTCGACAAGCCCGACCGGGCCACCTCCGAACTTCTCGCAGATCGCACGCAGGATCTCTCGGTCGAGGCGGTCGAGCCCCTCGTGGTCGACCTGCAGGAGATCGAGCGCCGCGGCTGGCGACCCGCTCGGTGACGACGCCGCTGTCGCGCACCTCCGCGTAATCCCGGACGCGCTTGAGCAGGCGGTTTGCGACGCGCGGCGTGCCGCGGCTGCGTTGCGCGATCGCGATCGCCCCGCCGTCGTCGATCGCCACCCCGAGCAGCCGCGCCGAGCGGCGCACGATCTGCGCAAGCTCCTGTGTCTGGTAGTGCTCGAGCCGGTGCTGGATGCCGAACCGGTCGCGCAGCGGCGTCGTCAGCAGCCCCGTGCGCGTGGTCGCGCCGATCAGCGTGAACGGCGGTAGATCGAGCGTCACGATGCGCGCTCCGGCGCCCTGGCCGACGGTGATCGGCAGCGCCTGGTCCTCCATCGCCGGATAGAAGGTCTCCTCCAGCGCGCGCGGCAGGCGGTGGATCTCGTCGACGAAGAACACTGCCCGCGGCTCCAGCGCGGTCAGGAACGCAGCCACGTCGCCCTTGCGCTCGAGCGCCGGCCCGGCGGTCTGGACGAACGGGACACCGAGCTCGGCCGCGACGATCTGGGCCAGCGACGTCTTGCCAAGTCCCGGCGGTCCCGCCAGCAGCACGTGGTCGAGCGCCTCGCCGCGAGTCGCGGTTGCAGCGATCGATACCGCGAGCTGATCCTTGAGCGCCTCCTGGCCAATGAAGTCCTCCAGCCGCCGCGGTCGCAGCGAGCGGTCGAGCTCGTCGTCGGGCAGCTCCTCGGGCGCCTGGATCCGGGTGCTCATCGGCGGGCGCTGCGCAGGGCGTGTGCGATCAGTTCCTCGGCGCTCTCACCGGCGGCTCCGTTGAGCAGCTCGTCCACTTCCGCGGCCGCGTAGCCGAGGCCGAGCAGGCCCTCGCGCGCGATTGTGCGTGGGTCGTCGGTGCGCATCACGGTGATCGCCTGCTCGGGCAGCGACGCCCCGACCCTCTCGCGCAGCTCGACGATGATCCGCTCGGCGGTTCGCTTGCCAACGCCGGGTACCGCCTGGAGCCGAGCTGCGTCCCCAGCCGCTACGGCCGCCAGCAGCGCCCGCGGCGGGCCGCCGGACAGCACGGCCAGCGCCACCTTCGGCCCTACCGACTGGACGCCGAGCAGCATCAGGAACAGCTCGCGCTCCTCCTCGGTCGCAAACCCGTACAGCGCCAGCGCGTCATCGCGCACGACGAGGTGGGCGTGCAGGACCACGTGCTTGCCGACCCCTGGCACCTGGCGCAGCGTCTCGGCCGAGACCGCAAGCCGGTACCCGACGCCGCCGCAATCGACCACCACGTGGTCTGAGCGGCGAACCGCGACCGCGCCGGAAACGAGCGCGATCATGCCCATGCCTCCGCCGCAGCGCGCGGGAATCGCGAGACGAGCACGATCATGCCCGCGCCACCGCCGTCGCGAGCGGGGCCCGGTTGACGTCGCAGATCGCGACCGCGAGCGCGTCCGCGGCGTGGTCGGCCGAGGGCGGATCGGGTAGGCCGAGCAGCCTGGCGACCATCCGCCCCACCTGCAGCTTGTCCGCCCGGCCGTGTCCGCACACCGCCGCCTTGACCTGCTGGGGCGTGTAGGAGCGCGATGGGATCCCGCGCTGGCCTGCGGCGAGCAGCACCACTCCGCGGGCCTGCCCGACCGCGAACGCGGTCCGCACGTTGGCGCCGAAGTAGAGCTCCTCGATCGCGACGGCGTCGGGGCGGTGCACGGAGAGCAACTCCCCGATCCGGGCGTGGATATCGGCCAGCCGACGCTCGAGGGGGATGCCGGCCGGCGTCTGGATGACACCGTTCTCGAGCGCCGCCAGCCGCGCGCCAACACTCTGCACCACACCGAAGCCGGTGCTCGCGGTGCCAGGGTCGATGCCAAGGACGATCATCCGCACGGGAATTCTGCGCTCACCCCCGGACGCCTTCCCAGAAACCATGATTACGGCGCGTCTCGCCCAGCCTCCCCGCGCGCGAGGTCTTGCCGCAACCTCTCGTCGCCGCACGGGTTTTAGCCGAGAAGTGACCTGCCGGCCGGAGGACACATCATCACGGATGAAGTCGAGGGCGCACGCATGGTTGCGGGCGCCCTCACGGCTGCCGGGACTCGCACGGCTGTCGGCGGTAGCATCGTTCTCGGCGCTCACCGCGCTTGCCTGGCTGCCAGGACTCGCCGTCGCCCAACCCCAGGCCCCGGGGCTGGCGCCGAACGTCGTGATCGATGGTCCGAGCGCTGACATCGTCGCCCTCAGCGGCTTGTCAATCGCCCGGGACGGTACCGGGGGGCTCGTGTATCTCAAGGACGTCGCCGGCGTGCCGCACGTGTTCGCCTCGCGGCTGGTCGGGGGAAGCTTCCAGCCGCCCGAGCAGGTTGACGCGGGGTTCTCCGGCCCGTCCTCACAGCCGGTGATCGCCGCTGGCAACAGGGGCGTGCTGCTGATTGCGTTCATCAACGCGGGCACGTTGTGGGTCGTCGACCGCCTCGGGTCCGCCATGCTGTATCAGCCGGCCAGCGACCTTTTCGACGCAGCGAGCAATCCGGCGATCTCGATCACGGACTTCGGCAAGGCTTACCTGGCCTTCACGGCGGCGGTCCCGGGCGGCAGCGACGTGCGCGCCGCGTACTACTACCAGGGACAGTGGGCGCTCGAGCCGACGCCGCTGAACGCCGTCGTGGGCGACGACGCGGGAACCGGGGCCGGGCGACCGGCGGTCGCTGCGGCCGGCGACGGGGTCGCGATCGTGGTGTGGGGCGACGGAAGCCACATCTACTCGCGCCGGGTATGGGGCACCTCGCCGGGCCCGAGCGTCGCCTACGAGCAGGCTGACCCAGCGAGCGTCGGTGGGTGGACCGAGGTCAGCGCCGATCAGCCGACCGTCGGCACAGGGGGCGACTCCTCGTACGCGAACGTCGTCTTTCGCGAGCTGGTGGCCAACGGCTCCCAGACGCAGGAGCGCGTGCTGATGAACCGCCTGCATGGCTCGGAATACGACGGCGTGACGCAGCCGGATGGCGTCCCGACGCCGGGCCCCGAGGGCGCAGACCAACCTGAGATCGCCGACAGCGAGTACGGCAACGGGCTCGCGCTCTGCGCCCACGGCGCCTCCAACCAGGTCTGGGCGACCAAGCTTCAGAACAACGGGCAGAGCGTCGGCACGCAGCGGGTCGACAGCCTCCCGAACGTGACGCCGCCGTTCGCGACCGCGGGCATGGACGGTCTGTACTCGGGTCTGGTCACCTGGCAGCACGATCCGGGACCGCTCGGAACGCCCGAGATCCGCGCTCGCCACTACAACAGATCGGGCTTCGGACCGGAGCTGGTGCTGTCCAGCCCGACGCTCGGGCCCACGGACGCTGCACGAGGCCTACTGACCGCCGGCGACGTCAACGGCGATGCGGCCGTCGCGTGGATCCAGGGAACGGGCGCCTCAACGCAGATCGTCGCCGCCCAGCTCTACCAGCCTCCGGGACCGTTCGCGCCGGTGAGTTCGTCCCCGTACGTGCGCACCGTCTCACCGGTGCTCTCCTGGTCGACCCCCCAGGAGTCCTGGGGGGTGCGCTACACGGTGACCGTCGACGGGGCTCAGGTGGCGCAGACGTCGGCAACGAGCGTCATCGTTGCCACGGCGCTGACCCAAGGCCCCCACACGTGGCAGGTGACCGCCATCAACCCGACCGGGCTGACCAGCACGGCGCGCGTCGGCAGGCTGTTCGTCGACACGCTGGCGCCGGTGGCCACATTCACGCTCACCGGCACGCGCAAGGCGGGCTCGCCGGTCCACGTCTACATCCGCTACACCGACACGCCGCCGGGACTTCCGCCATCAGACGGCTCCGGCGTAGCGTCGGTGACCGTTAGCTGGGGAGACCGCACGGTCAGCCGCACGCAGCACAGCAAGTTCCATGTCTACAAGCGACGGGGCCTTTACCTGGTGACTGTGACCGTCACCGACCGTGCAGGCAACACGACGAAGCTGGTGCGCTCGGTGCGGATCGCGGGCAAGTCCAAGCCCAAGGCGAAGCGAAAGCGCGACCGATGAGCGAGTCGGTCCTACCGACCGACGCACGCGGTCGAGTGGCCGGGGCGGATCACGCGCACGACCTGCCAGCCCCCGACCTGCGCGACCACCCCGTCGCTCACGAGTCCGCTGCCGATCGACGCGGCACCGCCATCGATCGAGTTGTGGGGGCCGATGAAGTCGAGGCCGGGATGGCGCATCGTCGTGCCGACCCTCCCCATCGTAACGTGCAGCTTCCACGCCAGCGCGGTCTGGACGCCGTGGTTGACGGCGGCGAAGCTCGACTTGCACGGATATACAGCGGCGGGCCCGCCGACTGCCTTGACGGCCGCTGTCAGCTGGTTGAGCGTCTTGACGGCCAGTGCGGCCGTCGGCTCCTGCGCGCGCACATCGCTGATCCGCGAGGATGCGAACGGGATCGAGATCGCGACCAGCGCGGCAGCGACCGCGACCGGGGCCCAGCCGATCGACGGCAGCCGAGCGCCGGCCAGCACCGCGAGGCGCGCCACGCCGACCCCCGCCAGCACGCACAGCGCCACGGACGCCGGCAGGAAGAACCGCTCCAGCCCCGGGTAGCCGTCGATCACCATCGCGACCACGACGGCGATCCACGTCAACGCGCCGGCGAACAGCGCCACCACGGTCCAGTCGCGGTCCTGCAGCCACGCGAGCGCGACGCCGAGGGCCGCGGCGATCAGCACCGGCACGATTTGCAGGTTGTTCGCCCGCCCCACCGCGGTGAGCACAGGGTGACTGCCGAGGTGGCCGTTGTACTCCTGGGCGTGGGCCGCGGCGAGGAACGGCTGACCCGATCCGATCCACGGTGGCACGAACCAGAAGAATGGCTGGGCGGCGAACCCGGCCACGACCAGAATCCGCAGGCGCGGGTCCTTAAACCACAGCCACAGCCCGTAGACGCCGAGGAACGGCCACCACTCCGGGCGCAGCAGCCCGCCTGCGACCATCACCAGGAACGCCTGTCCATGGCGGCGCGCGAGCAGTCGATCGATCGACCAGACCGCAGTCGCGATCACGATCGGCTCGGAAGTGCCGCGGAACATGTAGTAGAAGAAGTCCTGGGTCAGGAGCACGCCGAGGACCGCCACCACGCCTGCGATCGGGCCGGCAAGCCGCGTGCTGCCGCCCGCGAGCCTCCAGGCGACGCGCCAGGCCCCGACGAGCGCGAGCAGGCCGCCGGCGCGTGCGGTGATCACCCACAGCGTCGGCGCTGCGCCGCCGAACAGCGCATACACGCTCGTGAAAATGACCGGCAGGGGCTTCCAGGATGGGCCGCCGCCGGTCGCGAAGCTCAGATGCGGATCGACGACCTCCCGTCCCCACACGATCCACGACCAGGGGTCGTAGCTCGGGACGGTCGGCAGTACGGCAGCGGACAGGGCGGCGAGCGCGACGCATCCCAGGACCGCGAGCGGGACCGGGGACAACCAGCGGGCCGCGCTCGCGGATGAGACACCAAAGGGCTCAGGATCAGGCGACCGGCGTGACGGCGGGTCGGCGACGATCTGGCCCATCGCAGACTCGCGACCGGGCATGGGCGGGCGATTTTAGCGGCGCGACCATGAACCCGGGATATGTGCACGGGACCGCCCGGCGTGCCCTTGCCGCTGTGCGCGGCATCCTGTTGGAGTCACTGCTGCTGTCGCTCGCGGTCGCAACCGCTGGGGGCGCGACCGCGCAGGCCCAGGGTCCCGCCTACGCCTACCCCTCGCAGCCGCCCACCAAGGGAGCGCTGTACAGCGACGGGCAGGATGGCCGGTACCTGCTCGGCGGTACATGGCTGTACCGCCCTGATACCACCGACGTGGGGATCGTGCAAGGTTGGTGGCGCGACCTCGCGTCAACCGACGGCTGGTCGCCGGTGACGGTCCCGAACGCCTACAACGCGGGGGACTTCTCGAACGCTAGCATGTACGGGTGGGTCGGCTGGTACCGGCGGGACTTCACGCTTCCCGGGGGCGCGTTCGCCGGTTACGTGCCCCGGTTCGCGCGCCACTGGATCATCCGCTTCGAATCGGTCAACTACCGCGCGACCGTGTGGTTGAACGGCCGCCTGGTCGGGTCGCATGCCGGCGCGGATCTCCCGTTCGAGTTCGACCTCGACAACCTGCGCCCGGGCGTCAACCGCCTGATCGTGCGGGTCGACAACCGACGGGGCCCGTCCGACGTGCCGGCCGGTCCGAGCGGCGGTTGGTGGAACTACGGCGGGATTCTCCGCGAGGTCTATCTGCGCGCCGTGCAGGCTGCCGACATCGAGCGGGTGATGGTCAGGCCGGTGCTCGCGTGCGCACGCTGCGCGACGACGATCGAGGCCCAGGCCGTGATCCGCAACGTCACCGGCAGCCCGCAGACTGTCCAGCTCACCGGCGACTACGGCAGTGCCCGGCTGCACTTCGGCGCCGCTACGATCGCCGCCGGCGCGAGATGGAACGCAAACGCGTCGGCCAAGCTCGCTCACCCCCACCTGTGGTCGCCGGGCGACCCATTCCTGTACCGCGCCACGCTGCGGCTGGCCAACACAGACGGGCGGACGCTCGCCGGCTATGTCACCTACAGCGGGATCCGGCAGATCGCGGTCGTCGACGGGCATCTGCTGCTCAACGGGCAGCCGCTGCATCTGCGCGGCGTCGCGCTGCACGAGCAGAACATCTCCACCGGCGCGGCGCTGTCGCCCGCCCAGATTCGGCAGCTGATCGGATGGGTGAGGGAGCTTGGCGCGGACATGATCCGCGTCCAGTACCCGCCCAACCCGCGGCTGCTCGAGCTCGCCGACCGCTACGGGATCCTCATCTGGGACGAGATCCAGCTATGGCGGCCGTCGGCTGCGGCGCTCCAGAACCGGTCGGTAGTCGCGTCTGCCGAGTCCGACCTCGAGCAGAACATCCTCGATAACCAAAACCACCCGTCAATGCTCGTGTGGAGCATCGGCAACGAGTTCCCGACGCCCGTGCCGGCGGCCGAGGCGCGCTACATCTCGGCCGCGGCCCAGCTCGCCCACAAGCTCGACCCGACGCGGCCAGTCGGGACGACGATCTCGGACTGGCCCGGGCTGCCGTGCCAGAACGCCGCGTATGCGCCGCTGGACGTGCTGGGAATCAGCGAGTACTTCGGCTGGTTCAGCGCCGGCGCCGGCACGAACGACGACCGCGATGCGCTGTCGCCGTTCCTGGACAGCGTCCGCGCGTGCTACCCGAAGCAGGCGCTGATTGTCGACGAGTTCGGATTCGACGGCAACCGCAACGGACCGGTCGAGGTGCGCGGCACGTACGCCTTCCAGGCGAACACCGTCACCTTCCACCTCGGTGTGTTTGCGACCAAGCCATGGCTGTCTGGGGCAAGTTACTGGCTGTTGCAGGATTTCGCCGCGTGGCCGGGCTGGGACGGTGGCGACCCGCAGGGCACGCCGCCGTTTGTGAACAAAGGGCTGGTGGACTTCGACGGCAACCCCAAGCCGGCGTTCGCGGTCGTGCAAAAGATCTACCGTTCGACCGTGCAGGTGGGGAGCGGGAGGTAGATCACTGCTGCGAGAAGCGGCAGCGCAAGAGCGTCGCGATCACTCTGAAGCCGTCGACCGCGGTCAGCTTCTTGCCCTCCTCGTTGGACCGCGCGCGGTAGTGCACCGGCACCTCGAAGATCCGCTCGCCACGCTGGACCAGCCGCGCCGTGATCTCCGGCTCGATCGCGAATCCGGGCGAGCGCAGCGGGAGCGCGCGGAAGATCTCGGTCCGAATCATCTTGTGGCAGGTCATGATGTCGTGCAGGTAGACGTTGAACAGGACATTGCACGCCAGCGTCACGCCCTTGTTGCCGAGCACGAACAGGAACGAGTGGCTCGTGTAACCGTCGAACGCCCGCACCCCGAAGCACGCGTTGGCCCGTCCGTCAAGCAATGGGGGCATCAGGAGCCCGAGGTCCGTGGGGTCGTACTCGAGGTCGGCGTCGAAGATCGCCGCGTACTCGCCCCGCGCCTCGGCCAGCGCGGTCTGCACCGCCGCGCCCTTGCCGCGATTCTCCGCGTGCTCGAGCAGACGCACGCGCCCGTCCCACGCGCCGACGCGGAGGATCTCGCGCGTTCCATCGGTCGAGCCGTCGTCGACGACGATCAGCTCGACCTCCGTCGGGAGATCGGTCGCGAGCACCTCGGCGATCGCCCGCTCGACGCGGTCGCGCTCGTTGTAGACGGGCATCATTATCGAGAGCATGTGAACGGGGATGGGGTCGGCTGAGCGGGACCGTTTCTACCGCGGCACCCCCCGAGGCGGCCCGATGCTAGCGGACCTCGGGTCGCTGGGAGCGGATGCCCGCATGGACTTCGAGGCGGCGCCAGACCCGGCTGGCGGCGTCGTCGCTGTCGTCCGCCGGCCGCACCGCCTCAAGGGCGTTTCTGACTCGAATTCTTGAACGGGCCCTAAGAGATCGAGTGCAGATCGATCACGAAGACGAGCGTGGCGTTAGGCGGGATCTTCGGCGGGCTTCCCGCCTTGCCGTATCCGAGGCTCGGCGGGATGATCAGCTCCCGCCGCCCGCCGACGCGCATCCCCGGAATCCCCTGGGTCCAGCCCTGGATCACACCCCCTGCAAGCGAGAAGCTGGTCGGCGCGCCGCTGCCGTCGTTCCAGGAGGCGTCGAACTGCTTGCCGTTCGAGTAGAGCACCCCAACGTACTGCACCGTGACGGTGGAGCTCGCGGTCGCGACCGGGCCGGTGCCCTTGATGAGGTCGATCTTCACGAGCGATTTGGGGGGCGACCCCTTGGGCACAACCACCGTCGGCTTGTGTGCAAGCGCCGCCGGCAGCGGCGTGGCGGCCGTCGTCGTCGACGACGTCTGCACCGGCGCGGTCAGACCCGCGGACGGCGCGGTCTGGACGCCGGGGGCCGTGGAGCTGCCGCACGCACCCGTCAGGGCGGCGAGTGCGATCAGAAACGAGGGGGCTGCAGCTCTGTTGATCATCGAGGCGTGGAGGTAGTCGTTGGTCAGGAAGCGATCCGCTCGAGCACAGCGAAGTCGACATCGAAGTTTGCATACACCGCGCCGACGTCGTCGGATTCCTCGAGCGAGTCGATCAGCTTCATCAGCTTCGGCGCGTCGCCCTCCTGCACGGGCACCCGCGACTTCGGAAGCTGCGTCACGTCGGCGCTCTCGATCTCGACCCCGGCCTGCGCGAGCGCGTTGCGCACGGGCCCGAGATCGCCCGGGTCGGTGATGATCTCGAACACGTCCTCGTCGAGCGAGATGTCCTGGGCGCCGGCGTCAATGGCCACGATCAGGTCCTCCTCGTCGTAGCGGCTGCCGTCGACGACGATCACACCGCGCTTGTCGAACAGGTAGGAGACTGAGCCCGGCTCGCCCAGGTTGCCGCCGTGCTTGGAGAGGATGTGGCGTACGTCGGCGCCCGTGCGGTTGCGGTTGTCGGTCAGCGCCTCGATCAACAGCGCGACGCCACCGGGGCCGTAGCCCTCGTAGACAACGGTCTCGATCTGGTCCGCGTCGACTCCCTCACCGGTTCCCTTGCCGATCGCGCGCTCGATGTTGTCCTTCGGCATCGACGCATCGCGGGCCTTCTGGATCGCCAGCGCGAGCGCCGGATTCGCCTCCGGGTCCCCCCCACCCTCCCGGGCGGCGACCGTGATCGCACGGGCCAGCTTGGTGAAGTGCTGTCCCCGGCGAGCATCGACGACGGCCTTCTTGTGCTTGATCGAATGCCATTTGGAGTGACCGGACATGTCCTCAGTCTAGGAGGCCGCGCTCGGACGCGCCCAGCCGCTCACCGGCGGAGCTTCCAGGGTGGGTTTCCGTGGGCCCACAGATCGTTGAGCACGATGGCGTCCTTGTAGGTGTCCATGCAGTCCCAGAAGCCCTCGTGACGGAAGGCGCGCAACTCGCCGGCCGCGGCCAGCCGCTGCAGGGGCTCGCGCTCGAGCACGCTGGCGGCATCGAGCACATCGAACACCGCCGGCTCGAAGCAGAAGAAGCCGCCGTTGACCCAGTGCTCGCTGCGCGGCTTCTCCGAGAACGCCCGCACCACCCCGCCGCCGTTGCACTTCGCCACGCCGAACGGGAGCCGGGGACGGACAACCGTCATCGTCGCCGCGGCGCCGTGGCCGGCGTGGTAGATGAGCTGCGCGTCGAGATCGATGTCCGCCAGCCCATCGGCGTAGGTTAGGCAGAAAGCCCGTCCCTCGAGCGCGCCCGCAGCCAGGTGTAGCCGCCCACCGGTCGCGGTGTCCTCGCCGGTCGCCAGGCACTTGACATCGGTTCCCGCCGGCCAAGACTGCGAGCTGATGAACGCCTCGAGCTGCTCGCCTCGGTAGCCGGTCAGCAGCAGGAAGCGACGGAAGCCCTGCGCCAGGTAGATCTGCATCACATGCCAGACGATCGGCCGCCCCCCGATCTCGACCAGCGGCTTCGGGATCGACTGCGTGTGCTCCTGCAGGCGCGTGCCGCGCCCGCCGCAGAGGATGACCACGGTCGGCTTCACGGCGGCGGATTATCCGCTGTCCCCACATCGAGCA
Source organism: uncultured Solirubrobacterales bacterium (assembly GCA_963811155.1). GTDB lineage: Bacteria > Actinomycetota > Thermoleophilia > Solirubrobacterales > Solirubrobacteraceae > Palsa-465. Next base: position 71,370 of record CAWEQQ010000023.1, on the reverse strand, counting down.
GCAGCCGCGCTGGTTGACCGCGACCCGACGGGTCACCCATAGCTAGCATCAAGCCGGTTGACCGCGAGCGTCAATCCCGAGATCTTCAAGGCCTACGACATCCGCGGGCTCTACGGCGACGAGATCGATGCCCGCACCGCCGAACTGATCGGTCGCGCGTTCGCGCGCGTGATCGCCGAGCTCGAGCGCAAGCCGGTCGCCAGACTGCGGCTCGGTCTCGGTCACGACATGCGCCTGAGCGCGCCCGAGCTTGCGGCCGCCTATCGGCGCGGGATGTGCTCCGAGGGGAGCACCGTGCTTGATGCCGGCCGCGTCGCGACCGAGATGCTGTACTACCTGGTCGGCTCTCGCGAGCTCGACGGCGGCTTGATGTGCACCGCGTCGCACAACCCAAAGGCGTACACGGGCGCCAAGCTCGTCAAGCGCGGCGCGATCGCCCTGTCGGGCGACGCCGGGATCGGCGACGTCCGCGCCAAGATCGAGGCGGGTCTCGATCTTGCTCCCGGCGGCGGCAGCGTGGAGGAGGTCTCGATCGACCGGCAGTTTCATCGCGCGGCGATGCAGTTCATCGATCCGGGGGTCGTGAAGCCGTTGCGGGTCGTGGTCGACGGCGGCAACGGGATGGCCGGCCCGATGATCGGGCCGCTGTTGGGTAAGCTCGGACTCGACCTGATCGAGGCCTACTGGGTGCCGGACGGAAACTTCCCCGATCACGAGCCGAACCCGCTGCTGCCGGAGAACCGGGAATTCATCATGCGCGAGGTCGTTCAGGAGGGCGCCGATCTGGGCATCGCCTGGGACGGCGACGCGGATCGATGCTTCTTCATCGACGACCAGGGCGCATTCGTCGACGGCGACTTCCTGACGGCGCTGCTCGCCGAGTCGCTGCTGCGCAAGCAGCCCGGCGCGACGGTCCTGTACGACGTCCGCGCCAGTCGCGCGGTTGCCGACACCGTCCGGCGGGCGGGCGGAGAGCCGCTGATGAACCGCGTCGGGCACGCCTTCTTCAAGACCCGGATGCGCGAGGAGGAGGCGATCTTTGGCGGCGAGGTCTCCGGCCACTACTACTTCCGCGACTTCTTCTGCGCCGACTCGGGGACGATTCCCGCGCTTCTGATCCTCGAGCTGCTTTCGATCGAGCAGGCAAGGATGTCCGACCTGCTGGCACCTTACCGATCCCGCTACTTCATCTCCGGTGAGATCAACTCAGAGGTCGGCGACCAGCACGCCAAGGTGCAGGTCCTTTCCCAGCGTTACGCCGACGCCCGCCAGCACCGGCTCGACGGAATCTCGATCGACTACGATGACTGGCACTTCAACGTCCGCCCGTCGAACACAGAACCGCTCCTGCGACTGTGCCTGGAATCGCTGAACTCGCGCGAGGACATGGAGCGCCGCCGCGACGAGGTGCTCGCGGTGATCCGTTCGTGAGCAGCGGCGACTCGTCGGCGGTCGCGCTGGAGTCGTTTGCGGTCGCGAAGCGGTCGGACATCGAGCTGCGCTTCCAGACCGGGGCCGAGGAGCGAAGAAGCCATCGCTGAGACGTGGCCGAATACGCTCATTTCCACCGCGGCGGATGCCGATGGATTACCGGATGACTAGGCGTCTGGAGCGTGTTGCTTCTCCTGCGCGCCGCGTCGGGGCACGGACACTCGGCGGGGTGGATACCGACTACGCCGAGCTGCTCGATCGCGTTCCGGCGATCATCTACGTCGCGGACGCCGGCGAGACCGGGCGATGGCATTACGTCAGCCCGCAGATCCAGCAGATGCTCGGATTCTCTGCGCACGAGTGGTGCAGCGATCCTGAGCTCTGGGCCCGGCAGCTGCATCGCGAGGACCGAGACCGCGTGCTGCGCATCGAGTCCGGGGACGCGTCCAGGAAGAGCGACTCCGGTGCGCTCGAGTACAGGATCCACCATCGCGACGGTCACCCAGTGTGGGTTCGCGACACCGCGCAGCTCGTACGCGACCGGGACGGGTGTCTGCGCTGGCACGGGGTCCTGTCCGACATTACCGAGCGCAAGCAGGCGGAAGCCGAGCTGGAGCGGCGCGCGGCGCAGCAGTCCGCTGTCGCGCGCCTGGGCGAGCATGCGCTGGAAGGCGCGTCAACTTCGGCCTTGATGCAGGAGGCGGTGTCCGTCGCCGCCGAGATCTTCGGAGTCGAGATCGCCGCCGTGGTCGAGCTGCTGAGAGACCAGGACTGCTTCGTGCTTCGCAGCGCGGCCGGCTGGCCTGAGACATCGGTCGACGCCCGCTTCGCGAATGGCGCCAGTTCGATGGCCGGCTACACGCTGGTGTCCGGCGGTCCCGTTGAGGTGGCCGACTGGACGACCGAACGGCGCTTCCCGCAAGTGCCGGTGCTGAAGAAGTTCGGCATCCGCAGCGGCTTGTCGGTCGCGGTCGAGGGCCGCGCCGGGCCGTTCGGCGTCCTCGCCGTGCAATCGAGGGCTCCCCGTCGCTACGGCCCCGGGGACGTGGACTTCCTGCAATCGCTCGCGAACGTGCTCGCGGACGCGCTCGAGCGTCACGCGACCGAGGACGAGATCCGCCACCGCGCGCTCCATGACCCACTGACTGGGCTCCCGAACCGGGTCCTGTTCCACGACCGGCTCGACCAGGCGCTCGCCCGTCTTCGCAGGCGCAGCTCGTTGGCCGCGATCTTGTTCCTCGACCTCGACCGCTTCAAGCTGGTCAACGACAGCCTCGGTCATCAGGTCGGCGATCAGCTGCTCGCGTCAGCGGCGCCGCGACTGCGCCAGGCGGTGCGCGCCAGCGACACGGTCGCGCGCTTCGGCGGAGACGAGTTCGCGGTCCTGCTTGAGGACATCTCCGGCGAGCGCGACGCGATCGAGATGGCGGAACGGATCGCAGCGGTGTTCGCGCAGCCGTTCGCGCTCGCGGGCAGCGAACATTTCGTCACGACCAGCATCGGGATCGCGCTGGCCCACGAAGGCGAGCTGGCGGACGAGCTGATCCGCGATGCGGACGCCGCAATGTACCGTGCCAAGGACCGCGGTCGGGCACGCTACGAGCTGTTCGACGAGGTGATGCGCGGCCGTGCGATCGCCCACCTGCAGGTCGAGCGCGACCTGCGCCGGGCGCTCGAGCGAAACGAGCTGCAGCTCGTCTATCAGCCGATCGTGTCGCTGCCCGACTGCGCGGTCGTCGGGGTCGAGGCGCTGCTGCGTTGGCAGCACCCGGAACGAGGCCTGATCGTCCCGTCCGACTTCCTCACGATCGCCGAAGAGGCCGGGCTGATCGAGCCGATCGGACGTTGGGTGCTCGACACCGCTTGCCGGCAGCGCGCCCGCTGGCACCGCGCGCAGCCCGACGCGCCGCCGGTGTGGATCGCCGTCAACCTGTCCGCGGTACAGGTCGCCCGGCCCGGGCTGCCGGAGATGGTCGCCGACGTCCTGCGCGCTGCGGAACTTGATCCTCGGTGGCTGAGCCTCGAGATCACCGAGAGCCTGATGTTGCGCGATGCCGAGGCGCTGACCGACGCACTGCCGGCGCTGAAGGAGATCGGCGTGCAGCTGGCGCTCGACGACTTCGGCACCGGCTACTCCTCGCTCGGTCTCCTGACGCGGCTCCCGATCGACGTGCTGAAGGTCGACCGCTCGTTCGTCGACGGACTCGGCATCGAGGACCGCGACAGCGCGATCACCGAGGCGATCATCGCAATGTCGCACGCTCTGTCGCTGACTGTGGTCGCCGAGGGGGTCGAGACGCCCCTGCAGCTGGCGGAGCTCACGCGGCTCGGTTGCGACCTGGCGCAGGGCTTTCAGTTTGCGCGCCCGATGCCCGCGGACGCGCTCGGACGGATGCTCGTGAACGCGCGCCAGCCGCCGGCCTGAGCCGGCTACGGGTAGGCGGAGTTGCCGGCTTGCAGCGGCGAGACCGTCACGCCCCGGCACTCGTAGGCGCCGTCCGGGATCGACGCGCGCAGCGTGGCCGTGCCGTCGGGTGGGATCACCTGCACGCCGTATGCGGTCGTGCAGCCCGCGCTGGAGACGATCCCATGGGTCACGCCAAGGCGGAAGGAGACGCCGGCGCCCGGCGCCACCTGCAGCGCGCGTAGCGGGGCAACGCCGAAGAAGTCCTGCGTCGTGTGAGTCGGGATCGTGGGCAGCGAAGCCCCGTTGCGATCGAGGAACAGGGCGCCCGGAAACCCGATTGTGTGGCAGCTGTGGCCGCTGGTGTTGCGAAGCGCAAACGCGATCTCGCCGTGCCCTGCGGCGCCCTGCTGGCCCAGGAAGCTCAGCGCGAGGTCAGCAGCGCTGCAGAGCGCCGGCCCGACGCGACGGTCGTCGAGGACGTCGGAACGGCGGTACTCGTGGCAGACGTCGTGGCAGACGTGGTGGGACTCGTGGGTACCGTGGTGGCGGCGCCTGTGGTTGTGGTCGTCGGGGACGCGGTGGAGGGCGTCGTGGTAGACGTCGAGCCGCCCACGCCGCTGCTACGCACGACCGTCGTCGTGCTGGAGGCCGACCCGCAGGCGGCCAGCGCGAGCGCGACGATGACAGCGAGAGTAACTTTCACGGGTTGTTGTTCGGCGATCCGTAGCTCGGATCCTGCCTGCAGCGTGCGAGTATCTCAGGCATCGTATGAACGCCGGCCACGACGCTCTCACACCTCCCCCCGGGACGCCCCGCCCAAGGCCTCGTCTCAAGATCGACTGGGAGCTGGTCGCGTGCGGCTTGCGTGGCCACACGCTGGTCGCCGTCGACGCCGAGCGGTTGCGCCCGCAGGACAGCCTGATCGCAGTCGATCAGGGACCCGTGCGCTGGAATCGCTGCCTGCGCTGCGACAGCTGGCTGGCGCTGGCGAGGCCGCCGACTCCAGGCGCCGAGCATCCGCCCGACCGCGATCAGATCGAGGTCCCGCTGCGCGGCAAGGCGCTGCGCGATAAGGTCGTGCTGCGGATCATTGCCCTGGACCGTGCCCTGCACTTCCTGACCCTCGGCGTGCTCGGCATCGGCGCGCTGTTGTTCGCAGCAAACGAGGGCGGCTTGCGAAGGGCTTTCTACCGCGTCCTCACCGACATGCAGGGCGGTGTCGCCGGCGGGCCGGTGCAGTACTCCGGCCACGTCGGCATCCTCAAGGAGTTCAACAAGCTGTTCACGCTGCACTCGGGAACGGTGCGCGGAGTCGGGATCGCGCTGTTGGCATACGCGGCGCTGGAAGGGATCGAGGGGGTCGGCCTGTGGTTCACCAAGCGCTGGGCCGAGTACCTGACGTTCGTCGCAACCACGATCCTGCTGGCGCCGGAGATCTACGAGATCATTCACGGCGGTACCGTCCTGAAGGTGTCCGGGTTTCTCATCAACCTCGCGGTCGTGGTCTACCTGCTGTTCGCCAAGCGCCTGTTCGGATTGCGCGGGGGCGGCGCGGCCGACGCGGCGGAGCGGGCGCGGGACACGAGCTGGGAGACAATCGAGCGCGCGACGCCCGCGGCGCCGGTCCCTGCGGCGTCCGCCTCGGCCGCGCTCACTTGAGCAGCGTGGACTCCTTGGGCCGCTTGGACCGCTTGGGCGGCTTGGACCGCGACTCGGTCGAGCTGCAGACGCACCAGATCGGCTCAGAGCTGGCGGCCGCGTTTCCCTCCAGCACGCGCAATCCGCTGCGTGCGCTGGACGCACGCGCGATGGACCTCGCCGCGAGCGACCGCGAGCTGCGCGCCGCGCTGTTTCGGTTTGTCGATGTCGTCCCCGCCTGCCGCTCGCTCGATGACCTCGCCCGCCACCTGACGAGCTTCCTGCGACGAGCTGCCCGAGCGTCCGCCGCCGCTCGCCGCGGCGATGCGGATCGCACACACAAGAGCCGGTCGCGCCGCGCTCGGCGCGGCGGCCGCGGCGGCGTGAAGCACATGGCCCACCGCTTCATCGTCGGCGAGTCGCCCCACGGCGGCGCTCGGAGTCCTGCGCAAGCTGTGGGAGCGCGGCATCGCCAGCACGGTCGACCTGCTCGGCGAGGCGACCGTGACCGAGGCCGAGGCCGACCGCTACGCCGCTCGCTGCGCGGCTGCCGCTCGACGAGCTCGCGGTCGCCGCGCGGTCGCTGGCCGGCTCGCGAGCCGCTCGAGCGACGACGCGCATCGGCCCGCTGCCCCGCGCGAACCTGTCGGTCAAGGTCTCGGCGCTGACGCCGCTGCTGCGCCCCGATGCCCCCGAGATCGCGGTGCGGCGACGCCGCTGCACGGCTGCGGCCGCTGCTGCGCGCGGCGCGCGAGCTGCGGCGCCCACCTCCACATCGACATGGAGTCGCTCGACTCGCGCGAGGCGGTGCTCGACCTCGTGCTCGAGCTGCTCGCCGAGGACCGAGTTCGCCGACGGCCCCTCGGCGGGGCTCGTGCTCCAGGCCTACCTGCGCGACTCGCCCGAGCAGCTCGAGCGGATCCTCGCACTGGGCCCGCGTCAGCCCGCGCAGACCCGCCGCTCCAGATCCGGCTGGTCAAGGGCGCCTACTGGGACCACGAGCTCGTCCAGGCGCGCCAGCACGGCTGGCCGGCGCCGGTGTTCGAGATCAAGGCCGAGTGCGACCGCAACTTCGAGGCGCTGACGCGCGCGCCTGCTCGACGCGCGCCCGTCGTGCGCGTCGCGATCGCGTCGCACAACCTGCGCTCGGTCGCGCACGCGATCGCGGTCAACCGGCTCGCCGGCGGCGACGATCGCGATCTCGAGCTGCAGGTGCTGCGCGGGCTCGGCGACGAGCTGCAGGACGCGCTCGCCCGCGCGGCCTTCGGGTCCGCACGTACTGCCCGGTCGGCGACCTCGTCGCCGGCATGGCGTACCTCGTCCGCCGCCTGCTCGAGAACACCAGCAACGAGTCGTTCCTGCACGAGCAGGCACAGGGCACGCCGCTCGACAGCTGCTCGCGCCGCCGTAGAACGAGCGGTCGCTGCGCCGCGCCGGCTAGCCGCTGGATCACGCGGCGCCGTTAAGGTCGCATCGTGGCCACGCTCTCCCCGTTCGCCAACGAGCCGTGCTCGAGCTGCGCCGCGCCGCCGTGCGCGCCGGCTCGCGGACGCGCTCGCGGCGCTCGACGCGCGGCTGCCGCTGGCCGTGCCCGTCTCAGTCGGTCGCCGACGACGCGCGCCGGCGGCGGCACTCGACTTCGACCGATCCGGGCGACCCCGCACCGCCTCGTCGCCGCGCGGCGCGCGCCGGCGCCGAGGCCGACGTCGACGCCGCCGTCGACGGCCGCCGGCGACGGATTCCGCGCCTGGGCGGCCCGCCAGGCCGCCGAGCGCGCGGCGCAGGCTCGTGCGCGCGCCGCCGCCTGGATGCGCGAGCGGCGCCTCGAGCTCGCCGCGCTCGAGGTGCGCGAGTGCGCCAAGCCGTGGCCCGAGGCCGACGCCGACGTGTGCGAGGCGATCGACTTCCTCGAGTACTACGCGCGCGGCGGCGTCGAGCTCGACGCGCGGCAGGCCGCTGCTGCAGGTCCCCGGCGAGCGCAACGAGCTGCGCTACGTCGCCGCGCGGCGTCGCCGCCGTGATCTCGCCCTGGAACTTCCCGCTCGCGATCCCCTGCGGGATGACCGCGGCCGCGCTCGCGACCGGCAACGCGGTCGTGCTCAAGCCCGCCGAGCAGTCGCCCGGCTGCGCGCCATGCGCTCGTCGAGGCGCTGCGCGCCGGCGGCGTGCCGCCGGCGGCGATCGCGCTGCTGCCCGGCGAGGGCGACGCCGGCGCCGCGCTCGTCCGCCACCCGCGCGTCCACACGATCGCCTTCACCGGCTCGCTGCCGGTCGGGCTCGAGATCGTGCGCGCCGCGGCCGAGGTCGGCCCCGGTCAGCGCCACCTCAAGCGCGTCGTCGCCGAGATGGGCGGCAAGAACTGCGTGATCGTCGACGCCGACGCCGACCTCGACGAGGCGGTCCCGGCGATCGTGTCCTCGGCGTTCGGCTACGCGGGCCAGAAGTGCTCGGCGGCCTCGCGCGTGCTCGTCCACGAGGCGATCGCCGAGCAGCTGCTCGAGCGCGCTCGCCGGCGCGGTCCGCGTGCTCGTCGTCGGCCAGGCCGGCGAGCTCGGGACCGACGTGCCGCCGGTGATCGAGCGCGCGGCCCAGGAGCGCGTCGCAGCGCTACGGCGAGCTCGCCGCGCGCGAGGGGCGGATCGTCGGCCAGCGCCGAGCCGGTGCCCGACCGCGGCTGGTTCTGCCCGCCGACCCTCGCCGCCGACCTGCCGCCCGGCTCGCCGGTGCTCGACGAGGAGATCTTCGGTCCGCTGCTGGCGGTCGAGCGCGGTGCGCAACGTCGAGCACGCCTGCGAGATCGTCGACGGGCTGCCGTTCGCGCTCACCGGCGGCCTGTTCGCCCGCGACCCGAGCGACCGTCCGCTACGTGCGCGAGCGCACCCCGGTCGGCAACCTGTACGTCAACCGCGGCGATCACCGGCGCGATGGTCGGCCGCCAGCCGTTCGGCGGCAACCGCCTGTCGGGAACCGGCACGAAGGCCGGCGGCCCGGACTACCTGCTGCAGTTCGTCGAGCCGCGCGCCGTGACCGAGAACACGATGCGGCACGGGTTGGTCGTGTAGTGGTTTTCAGCCCGCGGGACTTGATTTCCGCGCGTGGTGGGTCGATCATCGGCGCCAAGGATGGTGGTGCCAGCTATCAGCTGCGTGGAGGCTTGCGCTTGCGCTCGTTCTCGGGGTCGCGATCTTCGCCAGCGCGTACGCGCAGAGCTCCCAAGCGCGCGGCGCGGGGCTGGGAGCTCGGCCGTCTGGTCGTCTGTGCCATCGCCCTATACGCGCTTGGCGCGATCGCCTCGATCACGCACCACCCGGTGCTCGCCGGCTTCGTGTACGCGGTCGGAATCGGCGTCTGCGCGTTTGCGGCCTGGCTATCGCGCGGCAGCGACTCCGACGATCCGCCCGGCGGCGACCAGCCAGCCGACGAGGAGCCACCGCCCGATCCGGAGGGCATGCCGAGATTCGACTGGGCGGAGTTCGAGCGGGCGTTTCGCGCCTACGCAGACCGCTCGGACGACCGCGCCCGGCTACCGCTGAGAGCCGCCCCCGTTGACGCTCAGCAGCAGTTCGTGAACGCGCTTTTCCCCCGCGATCTCGGGGTGAAACGCGACCGCGACGACATTGCCCTGCCTGACCGCGACCGGATGGCCGTCGATGCGCGCCAGCACCTGCAACCGCGTCGCCGTGCTCGGTCACCCACGGAGCGCGGATGAACACCGCGTGCACGGGCCCGCCATCGACGCCGGCGAGCTCGACGTCCGCTTCGAAGGACCGTAGCTGGCGCCCGAACGCATTTCGCCGGGCCTTGATGTCGAGCACCCCGAGATGGTCGCGGTCGAGCATGATCATCCCCGCGCAGGTGCCGAGCACCGGCGTCCCGCGCGCCACCAGCGAGCGCAGCGGCTCGGCGAGCCCCTCGCGCTCGATGCCGAGGCTCATGACGGTCGACTCGCCCCCGGGGATCACCAGCGCGTCGAGTCCCTCCAGATCGCTTGGCACGCGGACCTCGCGCGGCCGCGCGCCGAGCGCCCGCAGCAGCTTCGCGTGCGCCTCGAAATCGCCCTGAAGGGCGAGGATGCCGACACAGCCCATCCGGCTCAGGGCACCGGCTACCAGCCGCGAGGCGACAGCAGTTGCTCTGCCTCGAGCTTCGAGCTCTCCAGGCTGACCATCGGCTGGCCGAGGCCGGTGGATGCCGCCGCGATCCGCACCGGGTCCTGGTAGTGGGTCGTCGCCTCGACGATCGCCCGCGCGCGCCGCTCGGGGTCCTCGGACTTGAAGATCCCCGAACCGACGAACACGCCCTCCGCTCCCAGCTGCATTACGAGCGCCGCATCGGCGGGCGTCGCGATCCCGCCGGCACAGAACAGCACGACCGGAAGCCGCCCGTCGGCCGGCGACCTGGCGCACGAGCTGGAGCGGCGCGCCGAGCTCCTTGGCCGAGGTCGCCAGCTCCGCGTCGTCGAGCGTCGTCAGCCGCCTGATCTCAGATCGGATCATCCGCAGGTGCCGCACCGCCTCGACGATGTCGCCGGTGCCGGCCTCGCCCTTGGAGCGGATCATCGCGGCGCCCTCGCCGATCCTTCGCAGCGCCTCGCCGAGGTTGGTCGCGCCGCACACGAACGGGATCTTGAACGCCCACTTGTCGATGTGGTTGGCCTCATCCGCCGGGGTCAGCACCTCCGACTCGTCGACATAGTCGACCTCGAGCGCCTCAAGCACCTGCGCCTCGACGAAGTGACCGATCCGGGCCTTGGCCATCACCGGAATCGTCACCGCCTCCTGGATGCCGCGGATCATCGCCGGGATCGGACATCCGCGCGACGCCGCCGTCGCGCCGGATGTCGGCCGGCACGCGCTCGAGCGCCATCACCGCGCACGGCGCCCGCGTCCTCGGCGATCTTCGCCTGCTCAGGAGTGACGACATCCATGATCACGCCGCCCTTGAGCATCTCCGCCAGGCCGGCCTTGACCGTGAACGTCGCCTCGTCGCGGGGCGTGTCGAGATCGTCGCTCATCGCACGTGAGTGTAGCCGGGCGCTAGCGTGTCCTGACGTGTCCACCAAGGCCGTGTTTCTCGCCGCTGATGGACGGTTCGTCGCGACCGAACTGGCGCGCGGGCCGTGGGATCCCGCCGCCCAGCATGGGGGCGCGCCGGCGGCGCTGATCATGCGGGCGCTCGAGCAGCTGCCCGCCACGGAGGGCCTCCTGTTGAGCCGGGTCACCTACGAGTTCCTGCGTCCGGTCCCGCTCGGCGAGCTGTCGGTGCGCGTCGAGGTCGCGCGGCCCGGCCGGCGCGTGCAGCTGCTGGAGGGATCGCTGCGGACAGCCGACGGCGTCGAGGTCGTGCGGGCGCGAGCGCTTCAGATCCGCGCGGCGGACGCCGGCTCACTGCCGGCGCCAGCCGCGCCGCCGCCGGGCCCCGAGCAGGGCCGCGCGAACGACGTCCGCGCTCCGCACCGGCCGATGTTCGCGCCGGACGCGGTCGAGGTCCGGTTCGTCGCCGGCGCGTTTCACGAAGCCGGCCCCGCGACCGCCTGGTTTCGTCTGCGCGTTCCGCTCGTCGCCGGCGAGCAACCGACCGCGCTCCAGCGCTTGGCGGCGGCCGGAGACTTCGGCAATGGCATCAGCCAAACGCTGTCCTGGGACGAGCATATGTTCATCAACCCCGACCTGACGCTGTACATCGGCCGGCCGCCGGTCGGCGAATGGATCGGTCTGGAGGCGCAGACGCGAATCGCCGCCGGCGGCGTCGGGCTCGCCGAGAGCGTCCTGTACGACGAGCGCGGTCAATTAGGGCACGCGACCCAGGCGCTGCTGGTTGCGCCTCGTCAGTTCTAGTGGCACACCACTAAGGGCCCGTTCAAGAATTATTGGCGGTTTTGACGGCGTCTGGACGCGCCTGGCGCCACCGGCTCGTCCTCAAATACTCCCGGTATGATCGGGCCGAGCCGGCGGCGCCAGACACGCCCAGCCACTCGTCGAATCCCGCCACTAATTCTTGAACGGGCCCTAACGAGCGATCTCTCATACCGCCGAGCGGTTGGGGGATGCTGAGATCGCCGCTGGCGGGCCCGACGCGCCGGCTACTTCAGCCGGAACGCCTTGATCCGCACGTCGTACTGCCGCGCGTCGCGCGCGTACACCCCGTATGCGAGTGCTTGGATCAGCGACAGCAGGGCGGTATGCGAGCGGACGAACGCGGGCGTGTTGGACGAGTAGTAGAGCCGGATCCGCGCCAGCCGCGCGACCTCCGACAGCGTCGCATCGGTGATCGCCAGCGTCGGTGCCTTGCGGTGCCGCGCGAGCTTCATCGTGCGCGTGATCAACGGGTGCGGGCGCCCCGCCGACAGCCCGATCACGAGCGTCCGCTCGTCGATCCTGCTGAGACGGCCGAGTGCCTCCTGCGAAGGACTTGCCACGATCTCGGCGCGAAGGTCAAGCAGCATCAGCAGGTGGCGTAGATAGCTGGCGAAGAACGCCATCTGGTCGGTGCCCGCGATCAGCACCTTCTCCGCCGAGACGACCGCGTCGATCGCCGCCTCGACTTCTGACCGCGACAGCTTGTGAGCGGTGTCCTCGACGTTCACGTGATCGGCCGCGAGCGCCGCCTCGAACTCCGTGTGGTCGAGCGAGAACAGCGGCGCGGTGGCAGCAGGCGTTTGTGTGACCCCTGGAGGCCGCCGGCGGTACTCGTCGCGTGCGGCCTGCTGTAGCTCGGGGAATCCCTCGAAGCCGAGCGCCTGCGAGAACCGCACGACGGTGCTCGAGGACGTGCTGGCTCGCCGAGCCAGCTCCTCGGCAGTCTGGAACGCCGCCTCGTCGAGATGGTCGACGATGTACTGCGCGACGTCCTTCTGCGAGCGAGAGAATTCGTCAAAGCGTGCCCGGATGTAGGCAGACAGTGCCTGGCGACCGGGAGGCGCATCAGCGGTGACGATTGGAGCGGATGACGGCTTCATCGGCACGCGTGTCATTCGACGCCGGCCGGCGCCGTTCCTTCACGTATTCCGAATGAGCCGCTGATCCGCGCGCGCTTGCCCAAGCTGCGACCGCACGTAAGGGCGGAGCCGGCAGTAATTTTCGCGGGAGCCCTAAGGCGTGGCCTCGTGCTTCGCCAGGCGCCTAATGGCTCGCTTTGCGCTCCCGGTTCTGCTTGCGCTCTCCGACTACCAAGGCGACGATGTAGAAGATCACGACGTTCACGAGGATGCCGATGCCGATGAACGTGGCAAGCAGCGCCAGCGTCTGGCCGAGTGCCTCGCTGCCGGTCACCCAGATCACACCGGCAGCGTACCTCAACCGGCGCGAGGCAGGGCTCGCGAGACGGTGCGGCATTGGCATGGCCCGAGCAGGACTCGAACCTGCGCGCCGCCGGTTATGAGCCGGGTGCTCTACCAACTGAGCTATCGGGCCGTGCTGCTGGCAAGGTAGCGGTTCATCGGCCCCGCCAATTTGACCGCGTCCCACAAAGGCCGGACACTTTGATGCGAAACGGAACGCTCGATCGTGCGGCGGCCACGGCTGGACAAGGTGTCGCGGTTGCGGATCCCGAGCGTGACCAGGAGCAGGCGAAGATTTGCAGCCGCCAGACCGCAACGAACCTGCCTGACGTCACTAGTCGAGAAACTCGTACGCTGGGATCGTCAGGAACTCGACCAGCTCGCGCGAGAGCGACACGCGGTCGAAGATCTCGCGCGTCTCGACGGGCCGGCCCTGCTTCCAGGTCTCCTCGCCCACGCTCTCGCGGATCTTCGCCGTCTCCTCGTCCAGGACCTCACGCACGAGGTCGGACGTGACCGTCCGGCCATCCTCGAGCTTGGCGCCGTGCCTGACCCACTGCCAGATCTGCGAGCGGGAGATCTCGGCCGTCGCGGCATCCTCCATCAGCGAGTTGATCGCCGCGGCGGCGCGCCCCGTGAGCCAGAACGAGACGTACTGAAAGCCGACGTTGACGTCGGTGCGCAATCCCGCTTCGGTGATCTTTCCGGGAGTCGCGGGCAGGTCGAGCAGCTCCTGGGCCGTGACGTGAACGTCGTCGCGCTGGCGCTCGAGCTGGTTGGCGGCGCCCTTCAGCCCGCGCTCGAACACCTCGCGCGCAACCGGCACCAGATCTGGGTGCGCGACCCAGGTGCCGTCGTACCCCTGACCAACCTCGCGTTCCTTGTCGGCGCGCACGCCGTCGAGCGCCTTCGCGTTCGCCTGCTCGTCGTTGCGCGAGGGGATCAGCGCCGACATCCCGCCGATCGCGTGCGCGCCGCGCCGGTGGCAGGTCGCCACCAGCAGCTCCGTGTAGGCGCGCATGAACGGGACCGTCATCGTCACGGCGCCGCGGTCGGGCAAAACCATCTCCGGCCGGTCGGGGAAGCACTTGATCGCCGAGAACATGTAGTCCCAGCGGCCGGCGTTCAAGCCCGCCGAGTGCTCGCGCAGCTCGTAGAGGATCTCGTCCATCTCGAATGCCGCCGGCAGCGTCTCGATCAGGACCGTCGCTTTGATCGTCCCACGCTCGATCCCCAGCCGGTCCTGCGCAAAGCAGAACACGTCGTTCCATAGCCTCGCCTCGAGATGGGACTCGAGCTTGGGGAGGTAGAAGTACGGCCCGGACCCGCGCTCTAGCAGGCGACGGGCGCAATGGAACACGCACAGGCCGAAGTCGAACAGCCCTCCGGCGACTGGCTCGCCGTCGACCAGCAGGTGGCGCTCGGGCAGGTGCCAGCCACGAGGGCGCACGAGCAGCGTCGCGGGGTCCTCGACCAGCTCGTAGTGGCGGCCGTCTGAGCCGTCGTAGGTGATCGTGCGCTCGACCGCGTCGCGCAGGTTTATGTGCCCGTCGACCATGTTGTGCCAGGTCGGCGAGTTGGCATCCTCGAAATCGGCCATGAACCCGTCGGCGCCGGAGTTCAGCGCGTTGATCATCATCTTGCGCTCGGTCGGTCCGGTGATCTCTACCCATCGTTGCCGCAGGTCGCGCGGCGCCGGCGCGACGCGCCAGTCGCCCTCTCGGACCGAGCGCGTACCGGGCAGGAAATCGAGCATCTCCCCTGCGGCGAGCCGGGCGCGCCGCTGCGCGCGGGCCTCGAGCAGGTCCAGCCGGCGCATGCCGAACTCGCGTTGCAGCTCACCGACGAACTCCAGCGCATCGGGCGTGAGGACTTCGCTGAACCCCAGCTCGAGTGCGCCGCGCAGTTCCAGGTTGATGTGCGTAGTCATGGCGGGGATCCTCTCATTGTTCAAAGCGGCAACGCTTCGTCTGCTTCCCCGTTCGGACGGGTTTGAGCACGCCACGGGCACGGCTGTCTCGCTCACGCCGCAGGCATCGAGGCGTCGATGCTCCGGTTCGCATAGCGTTCATCGCTGCTCATGAAGCGCGAAGTACACGTCGGCGAGCAGAACTTCAACAACAACCTCGTCCAGCGCTATGGCTTCGGGTCGGCCGCCAAGGAGATCCAGGAGCTCGGCGTGACCGCGGTCGGCGACCGGCGGCGCTTCTTTCTCGGGGCGTTCGGGGATCCCGGGCACGCATTCCCAATGCTCGCGCTCGGGCGTCGCCTCGCCCAGCGGGGCCACGCGGTGCTGCTCGAAACCTGGGAGCGGTGGCGCACCGACGTGCAGGCCGCGGGGATCGAGTTCGTCGCCGCGCCCGAATACCCCGTCTTCCCGACCCGCGAGCGGCCACTGAAGCCGTTCGAGGCAGTCGTGCGCTCCACCCCTCGGACCCACCGCGCGATGCTCGCCTTCGCGCCCGACGTTGTCGTGCACGACATCCTGACGCTCGCGCCGGCGATCGCCGGAGAGCTCGAGCAGGTGCCCGTCGCGACGCTCATCCCCCACTTGCACCCATTTACCGAGCCTGGCTGGCCGCCGTACGCGCTCGGCGCGCGACTGCCACGGAGCAGCCTCGGCGCGGCGCTGTGGAAACCAACGCAGCCGCTGATCGCCTGGGCGCTTCGTCAGGGTCGGGCTGAGCTCAACGACACCCGCGCGAAGCTCGGGCTGGCGCCCACGCAGCGGCTGCACGGGGGCCTCAGCGACCGTCTGTGCATCGTCGGCACGTTCCCGCAGCTCGAGTATCCGCGCACGTGGCCACCCGAGGTGCACGTCGTCGGCCCGCTGGTCTGGGAGCCTCCCTACGGGGAGGTCGAGCCGCCGCCGGGCGATCAGCCGCTCGTGCTGATCGCGCCGTCGACCGCCCAGGATGCCGAGCATCGCCTGCTGCGGGCAGCGGTGCTCGGACTGGCTGGCGAGCCCGTCCGCGTCCTCGCCGCGACCAACCGCAAGCCGCTCACCGAGCCCCTGCGCGTGCCGCACAACACCCGCCTCGTCCCGTGGCTGTCCTATGGGCGGACCATGCCGCGCTGCCGGCTGGTCGTGACCCATGCCGGCCACGGGACGATGGCCCGGGCGCTCGCCTCGGGGTGCCCGGTGGTGGCGGTGCCGCACTCCGGCGACATGGCCGAGAACGCCGCCCGAGCCGACTGGGCCGGGGTCGGCGTGCGGCTCCCGTGGCGGTTGCTCAGTCCGCTGACTCTGCGGCTGGCCGTCCGGCGCGCATTAGGCAATCCAGCGCTGGCGACGAGGGCCTGCGAGCTGGCGGCGTGGGCCGCGGCCAACGACGGCGCGACGCGCGCGACCGAGCTCGTCGAGGCGCTGGCGCTCAGTGGTCGTCGCGGTGCCAGCGCACAAACTCGATGAGCTCGGGCGCGCTGCTCTGCAGCGTGTCGACCGGCTCGCCGTGGCACGTGCACAGCTCCACGATCGCGCGCTCGTCGCTGAGCTCCAAAGCACGCCAGCTCGCGCCGTGCGCCACCCAGCGCTCGAGGTCTACGACCGTGACCGGCGGCCGGTCCGCGCTCACCTGGCCGCGGAGGTGGAGGCTGACGCCGGGTTGGCCTTCGCCCACGCCTTGATCCTCCCCGAGCCCTGGATCACGGTGCCGTCGTCGATCACCATCACCGGGACCCAGTAGTTGCCGGTCAGGCGCTTGACCTCCCGCCGGCCGGAAGTCAGGTTGAAGATCGCCGGCAGGGAGCCCAGGCCGTAGGAGCGGATCACCTGCGGGTCGTGGCCCGCGTCGATCAACGCATGGTAGGCGGTGCCGCACGGATGACCGCCCGGTCGGGGAGCGGGCTTCCAGGTGCCGTAGCAGACGAAGAGCTTCACGGGTGCAAGCGCTTGGGTATTGAGCTCCGGGGGTGGGACTCGAACCCACAACCCTTCGGTTAACAGCCGAATGCTCTGCCTGATTGAGCTACCCCGGACTGTGGGCCACTCCGCAGGCTACAACTTTAGCGGCGGCGAGACGGTATGGCAGTTGGAGCAGAGCAGAGCAGAACAGAACAGAACATGACATGCGCGCCTCCGCGCATCGTATCTGGTGATCGAACGTATCTGTTCCTATGCACATCGGACGAAATTCCCTGCTCGGAGCGAAATCCCGGATGAACCACTAGACAGCCTTCTCCAGGCGCGTCCCGAGCTCGTCCTTGGCCTGCAGCACAGCTTCGCGCTGTAGTGCCAGCACCCCGACGTCCCCGCTCTCCTGCGCCGGGCGCGCCGGATCGCGCGGTCCAGGCGGGAGAGCTCGAGCATCAGCTGCGCGTGCTCGAGCTGATCGACGGTCACGGCGCCCGCCCGCCCGGCGCGCTCCACGAGCGCCGCCATCAGGCGCGCCAGCTGCTCGTTGTCAGGCGGCAGGCCGCTGAGCGGCATGTCGGCCCGCGCCGCCAAGTGCCGCGCCGCGCGACGTAGCTGCTCGCTGGTGATGTGCTCGTCGGGATCGATGGCGGCCAGCGCCTGCCGGCCCGCGTCCGGGAGCGCGATGCAGAGCACGAGGAACTCCCGCTCGGTGCGCACGCCGGGGTCGATCGCCTCGGGCGGCCGCTGGGCGCGCGGCGGGGCTGAGCCCGGAGCGGACTGCCCGCTCGCGATCATCGCGGCCAGCCGTCCCTCTGAGAGCTCCAGCCGGCTTGCTACGCGACGCCGGAGGTCCTCGCGCAGGGCGCTTGCGGGAAGCGCGAGCACGGGCGCGAGCTCCGCGGCGGCCTTGTCGCGTCCCTCGGCGCTGCGGGTGTCGGCCCGCTCAAGGATTCGCTCGACCTGGAAGACGACGAACGGCATCGAGTCATCGACGCGCGCCCGCAGCGCATCGGCTCCCTCGCGCTGCACGAGCTCGGCTGGATCGGTTCCGTCCGGAAGCGGCACCACGCGCATTTCGAGCTTGCGTCCGGCAGCCAGTCGTTCCGCGCGCAGCATCGCCTCTTGCCCGGCGCGATCCGCATCAAGGCAGAGCTCGAGCACGTTGCACGCTTCGCTCCAGCTCCGCCACCTGCTCCTCGGTCAGCGCCGTTCCCATGATCCCGACGGCGTTGCGCAGCCCCGCCTGGTACAGCGCGAGCACGTCGGTGTAGCCCTCGACGAGGATCATCCGGCCGGCGCGCGCGGCGACAGGCCGTGCGAGGTCGATCCCAAACAGCACCTCGCGCTTGTGGTACAGCTCGTTATCGGCGGTATTCAGGTACTTCGGGCGCTGGCCGTCGCGCATCGCGCGGGCGCCGAAGCCGAGCACCCGCCCCCGGGCGTCGGACGAGGGGAACATGATCCGCCCGCGGAAGTAACCGTAGATCTCGCCGGGGTGCGTACGCGAGCGCTGAACGAGCCCCGCGTCGAGCAGCTCCTCGTTGGTGAAGCCCCCTTCGCGCGAGGCCGCCATCATGCGGTCCCATGCCTTGGGCGCGTATCCCACACGGAACTCGCGCAGGGTCTGTTCGGAGAGGCCACGACCGAGCAGGTAGTCCCGCGCCGGTTGAGCCTCGCTCGAGTCCCACAGGTAACGGGCGTAGTAGGCGGCCGCCCGTCCCAAGAGCGACCGCAGCCGCTCCCGGCGCGTACGCCGAGCGGCGGCCTCGGGAGCCTCAGCCTCGGTCTCGAGCGTCACGCCGAAGCGATCGGCCAGTGTCTCTAGTGCCCCCTTAAAGTCGAGCCCCTCGGTCGCCTTGACGAAGTCGAACGCATCGCCCGACGCCTGGCAGCCGAAGCAGTGATAGAGCCGCTCGTCCGGGCTGACGTGAAACGACGGCGTCCGCTCGTCGTGAAACGGGCAGAGGCCGAAGTAGCTGTTGACGCCCGCGCGGCGCAACTCGACCCGCTTTCCGACGAGCGCCACCATATCGACCGCGTCGAGCACGCGTTCGCGCGACCCTGCCGCGTAGCGCGTCACGGCGCGAACGCCACCGGGACGCTCAGTGCCTTGAACAGACCAATGCAGTACCGGTCGGTCATGCCAGCCAGGTAGTCCGTCACCCGGCGCGCCAGGCCACCGGCCGGGATCGAGTCGGGGATCTCATCGGGATGGGCGCAGTAGTGGTCAAACAGCGCCCGGACGACGCTGTCGATCTTCGCGTGCTCCCGCGTCGCCTCGGGTCCCAGGTAGACGCGTTCGAACATGAACGTTCGCAGCTGCGCCATCGCAGCACCGACCGACTCGCCCTGCACGATGTCGCCCGCGACCTCGGAATGCTCGACGAGGTCGTGCACGAGCACATCGATCCGCCGCGAGCCGCTCTCGCCGAGAATCTCGATCGGGCCCCGCGGCAGGTCCTCTGCATCGATCACGCCGGCGCGGATCGCATCGTCGATGTCGTGGTTGATGTAAGCGACGCGGTCCATCAGCCGCACGATCTTGCCCTCGAGCGTCGCCGGCTCCTGAGCCCGCCCGGAGTGGCTGACGATCCCGTCGCGGACCGCCCAGGTCAAGTTGAGGCCCTGGCCGTCGCGCTCGAGCACGTCGACGACACGCAGCGACTGCTCATGGTGGCGGAAGCGCGTGCCGAATCGCTCTTCGAGACAGCGGTCGAGCGCCTCCTCGCCTAGGTGTCCGAATGGCGGGTGGCCCAGGTCGTGGCCGAGCCCGATCGCCTCGGCCAGGTCCTCGTTGAGCCGCAGCGTGCGGGCGACCGTCCGCGAGATCTGCGTGACCTCGAGCGTGTGCGTCAACCGGGTCCGATAATGGTCGCCTGCAGGAGCGACGAACACCTGCGTCTTGTGTTTGAGGCGCCGAAACGCCTTGCAGTGGACGATCCGGTCGCGGTCGCGCTGAAACGGAGTCCGCAGGCCGCAGTCCGGCTCCGGACGCGCGCGGTCAGACGGATAGGAGCGGGTCGCCCGCGAAGCGAGCTCGGCCGCCTCGCGAGCGCGGACCCGATCAGCGAATGCGGCCGCCACCGGTCCTCGGGGGTGCTCGTATCCGGCCGCCAGCAGTTGATCGCTCACGACCCGATTCTGACAGCGCCCGAGGTCGGCGGACCGGCTTGTGGCAAAGCGCGCTACAGATATTAGCTCACGGCGGGCGAGCGCGGCAAACGTCTGCTGCTACCGACGGGCCGCCAGCAGCGGCCTCAGCCTGACGTGCGCGTGGTGCTCCGCCGTCTCGACGATCGCCCGCTCGGCCTGTCGCAGCGCGCGCTCGGATGCCTCGGGCGCACGCGCCAGCGGCCGGCCGAGCGCGCCGACGAGAAACCGGTAGGACTCCTCGTCCAACGGGAACGCGGCCCCCTCGCAAGCGGAGCACACGATCCCGCCCGCGGCCGCCGAGAACGCTCGCAGGTGCTCTGATTCCCCGCACGCAGCGCACGCCGCCAGCTGCGGCACGATGCCAGCCGCGAGCATCAGCTTCAACCGGAATGCCAGGCCGTTGGCCGGCCTCGCCTGGGCCGTGTCGGCGCTCAGCAGCGCCAGCTCGTTGGCGAGCAGCGTGAACACCTCGGGATGCGGCTCGGAGCTATCGAACAGGCGTCCGACCGCATCGCAGGCGCGGGCCGCGGCATCGAGCGTTGCCGCACTGTCGCGCAGCGCGGCGTGGACGGCGACCGTGTCGACGCTCGTGACCGTGAACAGCTCGCCGCGGCCCTCGTGCAGCACCGCGCGGACGTGCAGGAACGGCTCCAGGCGCGCGCCGAACCGGCTGCGGGAGCGACGAACCCCCTTGGCGATCGCACCCAAGCGCCCGTGGCGGGGGGTGTACAAGTGCAGGATCCGGTCCGCCTCGCCGTAGCGCAACGAGCGCAGCACGATCGCCTCGGTCTTCAGCGGTGCCGGCATCGCGTGCTGACTGGCATCGGGCTTGCTATACTTTTTGAAGTTATGAAGCTCGTCGCTCTCTATACGACCGATCACTGTTCGCTGTGCGCCAGCGCGAAGGCGCTCCTGCTCCGTCGCGGGATCGGCTACGAAGAAATCAATCTGGCACGCGATCCGGACGGTCGGGCGAAGCTCGCCGAGAAGACCGGCATGATCACCTTCCCGCAGGTCGTGATCGACGGCGAGACGATCGGCGGGTTTGCTGAGCTGCTCGAGGCTGACCGCGAAGGACGCCTGCCGGAACTGGTCGCGGCGTAGCGGTCACAGCCCGCGGTTACGGGGTGTGGCTCGCGGCCTGGGCTGGCAGCCCTCGCACACGTACGTCCCGCGCCCTCCGACGACGATCTTGCGGATCGGCCGACCGCAGGCCGGGCACGGCTCGCCCGCCCGGCGGTGCACAAGGAAGCGGTCCTGGAATGACCCGCGCGCGCCGTCGATGTGCCGAAAGTCATCGATCGAGGCTCCTTTCGCTTCGATTCCAGCGGCGAGCGCATCCTCGATCGCCGTGCGCAGCGCTGCCAGCTGGGCGCCGGTGAGGCGGCCCGCGGGGCGCAGGGGATGGATCCCGGCCCTGAACAGCGCCTCGTCAGCGTAGATGTTGCCAACGCCGGCGATCCGTCGCTGATCGAGCAGAAAGGCCTTCACCGGCGCGCGGCGCCCGCGCGCCAGCGCCCGGAGGTGCGCGGCGGTGAATTCAGTCGAGAACGGCTCGATCCCGATCCGCGCCGCCAGGTAGCGGTCGCGCGCCGTCTGGCCTTGCAGCAGATGCCCTGTCCCGAACCGGCGTGGGTCCACATACACCACGCGGTGGCCGCCGTCGAGCTCGATGCGAACGCGCGTGTGCGGGGGATCCTCCACCGGGTCCAGCAGCAGCGCCCCCGTCATCCTCAGGTGGACGAGCAGGTGCCGGTCGCCCGACAGCTGCCAGGCCAGGTACTTGCCGAAGCGCGCGACCCGCTCGATCAGCGCTCCACGCAGCTCGTCCTGCACCGATGCAGGCGGATCGGGCCGGGTCCAGCGGGGGTCCAGGATCTCGACGGCGAGCACCGTGCGCCCCTCGAGGTGCGGGGCGAGCTGCCGGCGAATCGTCTCTACTTCAGGTAGCTCTGGCACGTGTGCGCGACTGCGCCGCAGGTCGTTCGTCGAAGTGGGTTGGGCGCCTCGGACAGGGCAGCGTAGCGCGGGTCGCCGGCCCGATTCGCCCGACCTACGGGCGGGCGATATGCGCCCGTGGATGGGCCTCGAAGTAGACATCGCGCAGCCGGTCGGCGGACAGGTGGGTGTAGATCTGCGTCGTCCCGATGTCGGCGTGGCCGAGCATCTCCTGCAGCGAGCGCAAGTCACACCCTCCGGCGAGCAGGTGCGTCGCGAACGTGTGCCTGAGCGTGTGCGGGCTCATCCGTTGCTCGAGGCCAGCACTGCGAGCGTGGCGCTGGACGATCTTGTACAGGCCCTGCCGCGACAGCGTCCCGCCGCGGAGGTTGAC
The DNA here is from genome assembly GCA_963811155.1 of uncultured Solirubrobacterales bacterium. GTDB lineage: Bacteria > Actinomycetota > Thermoleophilia > Solirubrobacterales > Solirubrobacteraceae > Palsa-465. The sequence goes on along the minus strand of CAWEQQ010000023.1, from coordinate 49,274 downwards.
GAACACGCACCGCTCGTCGCGAATACCCACTAGCCGGGGCCTGCCGTGCTGCAAGTACGCGTCCAGGCTCTCGATCGCCTTGCGGCCGATCGGGACGATCCGCTCCTTGGAGCCCTTGCCCCTGGCGCGCAGAATGCATGCCTCGAGATCGAGGTCGGAGACCTCGAGCCCGATCGTCTCCGAGGCACGCAGCCCGCACGCATACATCGTCTCGAGCAGCGCGCGGTCGCGCAGCGCGGCGGGTGAGCTTCCATTCGGCTGTGCTAGCAGCTGACCGATCTCGTCGCGGCTGAGGACCTTGGGCAGGCGGCCGGAGGAGCGCGGCGGGCGCAGCTCGGCGGTCGGATCGTGATCGAGGATCTGCTCGCGGCGCAGATGCCGGTAGAAGGACCGCAGGCACGCGATCTTGCGCTGCAGCGTCGCCGGCGCGACAGCGGCCCTGTCCTCGCGACCGACCGCAAGCTCCGACACGAACGCCGCCAGCTGGTTCGGCGTGGCAGCGAGCGGATCGAGCCGCTGCCGGGCGAGAAAATCTCCGAACTGCTGCAGGTCCGTGCGGTACGCCTCGAGCGTGTTACGCGACAGGCCCCGCTCGAGCTCGAGGTAGGCGAGGAAGTCGAGCGTGTAATCGGTCAGTCGGCGGGCGACGGTCGAAGCCTCGGTCGCGGCCATGATCTCGTATTCGCGCCCCCGGCTGCTGGTCCTGCCAGGCGACTGGCCTTAGGGCTCTTAGGGCTAGCGACGGGCGAGCCACAGTAGCGCGATCAGCGACTTGGAGTCCTCGCACTGCGCGATTGCGTCGTCGAGCCGGTCAAGCGCCCACGGCAGGATCTCGATCCGTTCATTCTCGTCGGGGTCCTCCACCTCGGCGGCGTCGGAGAGTTCGGTCGCCAGGTACAACCACACCCGCTCGTCGCTGATCCCCGGGCTCGTGTAGAACGCGAAGATCTCCTCCCACCACGCGGCCTGCTTGCCGATCTCCTCGGCGAGCTCGCGCTGGGCGGTCTGCAACGGCGCCTCGCCGGCAACGTCCAGCTTGCCAGCAGGGACCTCGAGCGACGCGCTCTCCCCCACCGCCTCGCGCGGCTGGCGGATGAGCCAGACGTCCGTCGAATCCACGGCGACGATCCCAACAGCGCCGGGGTGCCAGATCTTCTCGCGCGTGACCTCCTCGCCGTCGTCGTGACGGAAGCGCTCGACGCCGACGCGGATCACCTTCCCCTCCCACTTGACCTCGCCGCTCACGCGCTCAAACGCCACGGCCAGCCTCCCGCATGAGCGCAATCGCAACCTCCAGCATCCCGTCCAGCGCGTCGACGCTGATCCGCTCGCCCGGCTCGTGGTTTCGTTCGGTCCCGTCCGCCAGGTTCGTGCACGGGAACCCGGCTGCTTGGAACGAGTTGGCGTCGGAGGCGCCGCCGGTCACAATGTGCTTGGGCTCGTATCCGCAGGCGGTCAGCGCCCGCTCGGCGAGCGCGATCTGCGGGGCGCGCGGCCGCGTACGGTAGCCCTTGAACATCCGCTCCACGGTCACGTCGAGGTCGCACTCGGCCTCGTTGGCGGCGTCCTGCAGGTGATCGACGATCTCCGTCGCGAGCGCCTCGGCCCGTCCGTCATCGAGACTGCGGGCCTCCGCGTCGATCCTGCAGCGCTCGGGCACGACGTTGATCGCGGTCCCGCCCGCGATCGTGCCGACGTTCGCCGTGGTCTCGGGATCGAGCCGCCCGAGCCGCATCGCCGCGATCCCGCGCGCCGCAGCCGCGATCGCGTTGCGGCCGTTCTCGGGCCGGACGCCGGCGTGGGCGGCGCGACCGTGGAACTCGGCGATCACACGGTAGTGCGTCGGTGAGGCGAGGACGATCTCGCCGATCGGTGTCGCATGGTCGAACACGAAGCCAAGGCTGCTGCGCAGGCGGGCGACGTCGAACGCGTCAGACCCCGCGAGCGAAACCTCCTCGCAAACCGTGAACAGCAGCTCGAGTCCGACCGGCGGCTTGTGCGCGGCCTCAGTCGCGCGACGCGCGAGCTCGAGGATTACCGCCACCGCCGCCTTGTTGTCGGCTCCCAGGATGCCCTCGTGCGCGTTGCGAAACCCGCCGTCCACGAGCATCGGCTCGATTGGGGCCGTGGGCGGCACCGTGTCGAGATGAGCGCAGAGCAGGATGCTGCGTGCGTCACGTCCCGGGATCCGCGTCATCAGGTTGCCGGCGTCCGAGCCCAGCCGCGCGCCGACGTCGTCTTCCTCCACCTCGAGCCCGAGCGAGCGCAGCTCGGCGGTCACCCAGTCTGCGCAGACGCGCTCATGGCGCGACGGGCTCTCGATCCGGCACAACGAGACGAACGTGTCGTGCAGGCGCGCGCGCTCGGCGTCGTCGGCGCGCCTCACGTCGCAGGCGCTGGCGAGGCTTTGAGCTGGCGCCCGTCCGCGTCGACCTCTTCGCCGTCGCGCGGGCTCTCGAACGCTACTCCTAGCGCGGTCTCGGACGCCGTCTCGGTTGCCGAGAGACGGTGCCCGAGCGCTGCTCCAACGAATTCCCGGAACAGCGGCGCCGGCCGCTCAGGCCGCGATTTGAACTCGGGGTGGTACTGCGAGGCGACGTAGAACGGGTGCACGTCGCGTGCGAGCTCGATTGCCTCCACGAGCCGCTCGTCGGGTGAGGTTCCCGAGCAGATCAGGCCGGCTGACTCGAGTCGCCGGCGAAGGTGGTTGTTGACCTCGTAGCGGTGGCGGTGGCGCTCGTACACGACCGGCTCGTCGTAGAGCAGCCGGATACGCGTGCCGTCGTGAAGCTTGACCGGATCGGCACCCAGGCGCATCGTGCCTCCCAGGTCCGCAATCTCCTTCTGCTCGGGGAGCAGGTCGATCACCGGGAACGGCGTTTCGAGGTCCATCTCGGTCGAGTTGGCGCCATCCATGCCCGCGACATGGCGGGCGAACTCGCTGATTGCGACGTGCATCCCCAGGCAGATGCCGAGATAGGGGATCTGCTGCTCGCGCGCGATCTGCGCGGCGCGGATCTTCCCCTCCCAGCCGCGGCCGCCGAACCCGCCGGGGATCAGGATGCCATCGGCGGTCTGCAGGCGGCCGACGACGTCGGACTCACTCACTGTCTCGGAGTCGATCCAGTCGACCTCGACCTTGCAGTCGTAGCGCACCCCCGCGTGCTTGAGCGCCTCGACCACCGACAGGTAGGCGTCCTCGAGACGAACGTACTTGCCGACGAGCGCGATCCGGACGCGGCGGCAAGCCTCGCTCGCCCGGCGGGTGATCGCCTCCCAGCTCGTCAGGTCGGGCTCCGGCGCCTCCAGGCCGAAGTGCTCGTGCAGGATGAAGTCGTCGACGCCCTCGGCGCGGAACCCGAGCGGCACCAGGTAGATGTCGGGCACGTCAAAGGCTGACACGACCGCCTCGACGGGCAGGCTTGCGAACAGCGCGATCTTGCGGCGGATTTCGGCCGACAGCATCGACTCCGAGCGGCACACCACCATGTCGGGGGCGATTCCGATCCGGCGCAGCTCGTTGACGGAGTGCTGCGTGGGCTTCGTCTTGAGCTCGCCGGCGTGGCTGATGTACGGCACCAGCGTCAGGTGGATGAACATGCAGCGGCGCCGGCCGACGTCGACCGGGAACTGGCGAATCGCCTCCAAGAATGGCAGCGATTCGATGTCGCCGACCGTGCCGCCGATCTCGGTGATCACGAAGTCCACATCGCTGGACTCGGCCATCAACTTGATCCGCTGCTGGATCTCGTCGGTGATGTGAGGTACGACCTGCACGGTCGCGCCCAGATAGTCGCCGCGGCGCTCACGGCGGATCACGGCGTTGTAGATCCCGCCGGCGGTGACGTTCGACGTGCGGTTGGTGTTCGCGTCGGTGAACCGCTCGTAGTGGCCGAGGTCAAGATCGGTCTCCGCGCCATCCTCGGTCACGAACACCTCACCGTGCTGATACGGGGACATCGTGCCCGGGTCGACATTGATGTAGGGGTCGAACTTCTGCAGCTGGACGTCGAACCCCCGCGCCACCAGCAGCTTCCCGATCGACGCTGCGGCGATGCCCTTGCCGAGCGATGAGACGACGCCGCCGGTGATGAAGATGAAGCGCGTCCTGCCGGTGGAGCTGGTCGCAGCGCGTCGCAGGTCTTGGGCCATCGATCGATCCTCGAGTTTAGGGCTTCCGCGGAAATTAATGCCGGAATCCGGCGAGTGGCCTGGGCGTGGCTGGCGCCGCCGGCTCGCCCCGATATTGCTGGTGGCAAGTGAGGGCGAGCCGGTGGCGCCAGGGCGCGTCCAGACGCCGTCGGAGCCGGCAGTAATTTTCGCGGGAGCCCTTAGTTGACCGTTTGACGGTAGCGGGGCCGGCGGACGGAGAGCGCGGCTGGCGGTCGCCGGCGGGGGCACCAGCCAACACCGGCTCGCCGTCGCGGTCGTAATTACCGCAGAAGGCCGGTAGTCCCGGGGGTGTCGGGGTCACCGGAAGCGGCTGTAACGCCTGACGATACCAAACCCGGAACTATTATTCTATTAGCCACCCGAGGTGAAATTCCCCTCGCGCAGCGGCTCAGGCGGCCCGCAGCAACTGCCGGGCGTGGCGGCTGGCTGCACGGTCACCCTCGCCAGCGCCCAGCATCCGCACGAGCTCGGCCACGACCTGATCGCCGTCGATCGCGCTGACCGTCGTGCGGGCGGGGACGACCGTCGTCTCCTTGGCGATCGTGAAATGGCGCGCGGCGAGCGCCGCGACCTGCGGCAGGTGGGTGATGCACAGGATCTGCCGGCCGCGAGCCAGGTCCCGTAGGTGCTCGCCAACCGCGCGGGCGGTATGACCTCCGATGCCGGCGTCGATCTCGTCGAACACGAGCAACGGCTGCGGGCCGGCACGTCCCGCTCCGCGCTCCTCTGCGGGCTGGGACCCGGCACGTCCCGCTCCGCGCTCCTCTGCGGGCCGGGACCCGGCACGTCCCGCTCCGCGCTGCTCGCGCCGCTCGGAGCCAGCACGCACCGACCCGCGCTCGTCGCCGTGAGCGACGCTCAGCAACGCGAGCATCACTCGCGAGAGCTCGCCACCGGAGGCGACCTCACGCAGCGGCCCGGCCGGCAGACCGGCGTTGGGCGCGATCAGCAGCTCGACGGCGTCCGCTCCGCGACGGCCACAGCCGTCCGCTCGCGAGCGCACGTCGACCTCGAACCGAGCGTCGGGCATTGCCAGCTCGGCGAGCCGGCTGCGCACCGCAGCGGCGAGCGCCGGGGCCGTCCGGCGCCGCGTGTCGCCGAGCTCGCCCGCGAGCTCGGCGAGCTGCGCCCGGGCGCCCGCCAGCTCGGACTCGCTGGCGTGCAGCGCGACGTCGGCGTGCTCGAGCTCATGCAGCCGCGAGCGGCAGCGCTCGGCGTGAAGCAGCACCTCGGCGATCGACCCGCCGTGCTTGCGCTGCAGCCGCGCCAGCAGCGCCAGACGCTCCTCGACTTCTTCCAGGCGTCCGGGCGATCCCTCAACCTCGAGCGCGTAGCGCCGCAGCTCGCCGCTGACATCCTCCGCCTCGTAGGCGAGCGCGCGCAACCGCTCGCATGGCGCAGCGAGCCGTGGATCGATCGCCGCCGCCGGCTCGAGCCGGCGCAGAGCGCCGGCGAGCGCGTGCGAGAACCCCTCGCTGGCCTCGGGCGCGAGTGCCTCCGCGCCGGCCGCGGCGGCCGTCTGCAGCGTCTCCAGGTGGCGCAGCCGCTCGCGCTCGGCGCTCAGCGCGCACTCCTCGTCGATGCTCGGCGCGACCACTTCGATCTCACTCAGCTCGAAGCCGAGCAGGTCCAGCTCGCGGTCGCGCGCACCCGCCAAGGCGGACAGCTCGTCGCGCCGCTGCTCGAGCCGGCGAACGCGCTCGTATGCCTCGCCGGTCCGAGCGCGCAACGACAGCTGGTCGGTCCCGCAGTACGCGTCGAGCACCTCAAGCTGGGCGCTGGAGAGCATCAGCTTGCGATGTTCGTGCTGCCCGTAGAAGGAGATCAGGCCGGCCGCCAGCTCGCGCAGGTCCGCGAGCGTCGCCGAGCGACCGCAGACGTACGCTCGGGTGCGACCGTCGGGCCACACTCGGCGGGCAAGCACGACCTCCTCGGCACCGGTGGGGATCAGCTCGGTGCTCGCGCCGGCGCCCGGGGGCAGCGCGAAGACGCCCTCGACGTACGCCTCCGCGGCACCCCCGCGGACGATCCCGCTCCGAGCGGGGCCTCCGAGCAGCAGGTCAAGGGCCTGGGCAAGCAACGTCTTGCCCGCGCCGGTCTCGCCGGTCAGGATGTTCAGCCCCGGCGCGAGACGCAGTTCAGCACGGTCGATCAGCAATAGGTTCTCGATCCGCAGTTCACACAACATGGGCGACGGTGTACCAGGCGGCGCCGACAGATCCGATCGGGCGTACGCCCTCAACCCTGGCCGGCCAATCCACCCTCCCACCGGTCCACCCCACCGAGACGGCCGGTCCCAACCCCCGCCCGCCCGAGGCCGTTTACGGGCTGGTCGCGAGGCGGCCGAACTTCTCGCGCAAGCGTTGGTAGAAGGTCGTTCCGGGGATCTGTGCGAGCGCGCCCTGCCCGTCCATGAAGCGGGCCTCGATCCGGCTGCCGGGCGCCAGCACGGCCGTCGGCCGGCCGTCGATGGTCACGTCGACGGGCTCCTCCTGGGAGCAGTTGGAGACTGCGAGCACGTCCGTGGGGGCGACGACAAGCGCCCGGGCGGTGAGCGAGTGCGGAGCGATGAACGAGACCACGAATCCCGCGACTCCCCAGGCCAGGACAGGGCCGCCGTTGGCGAGGTTGTAGCCAGTAGAGCCGGCTGGAGTGGCGACCACCAGACCGTCGCAGCGGACCCGGCCGATCTCGTCGGCTCCGACCGCGTACTGCAGGTCCGCGACACGTTTGCCGGGCTGGCGATGCATCGAGATGTCGTTGATCGCCAGCCAGCTCCCCTGCTCGCCCGCGAGCGCGATCCCGGGCAGCGAGAGCACGTCGAACTCGCCGGCGAAGGCACGCGCGAAGCCCGACCGCTCCTGATCGCGGTCGACGGTCGCCAAGAACCCGATCTCGCCGTAGTTGACGGCGAACACCGGCACACCGGTGCCGGCGTATGTGCGCAGCGCGCTGAGGATCGTACCGTCCCCGCCGAGCGCAAAGCAGACGTCCACGCCGGTGCGGACGACCGCATTGAGCTCGAGCCCCTCGCCCGGCTCCAGCTCGTGCTTGCGGGTCTCGTCGGGGTCGAATCGGAGCACGGCGTTCGCCTCGCGCGCGGCCGCGAGCAGCTCGCCGATCGCCCGAGCGGTCTCTGCGGGCCGGCGGTGAGTGAGGACGGTGGCAGTCCGCACCGGGTTCACGGCTCGATTTCCCGCGCCGCTGTGACGAGATCCTCGAGTCCGCCGCGCGCGCGCTCGGCGAGCCACACGAACGTCTCGAGGTTGCCCTTCGGTCCGGGCAAGCCCGAGCTCGCGAAGCCCTGCACCGCCGCTCCGAAGGCAACGGCGGCGCGGGCCACGTCGAGCAGTGCCTCACGCCGGAAGTGCGGCTCGCGCACAACGCCGCCCTTGCCGACCCGCTCGCGCCCGACCTCGAACTGCGGCTTGACCAGCGCCAGGCAGTCGAAGCGCACAGCGGCGCAGGCGAGCACGGCCGGCAGGACCTTGGTCAGCGAGATGAACGAGACGTCGATCGCGATCAGGTCAGGCGCGTAGGGAAGCTCGTCGGGGCGCAGCGAGCGGGCGTTGCGCCGGTCCAGCACCGTCACGCGCGGATCGTTGCGCAACCGCCAGTCCAGCTCGCCGTAGGCGACGTCGACCGCGACGACGTGAGCCGCCCCGCGCTGCAGCAGGCAATCGGTGAAGCCGCCCGTCGAGGCCCCCACGTCGAGCGCCCGCCGTCCGGACGACCTCCACGCGCAGGCGGTCCAGCGCGTTGGCGAGCTTGATCCCACCGCGGGACACGAACGCCTGCGCCTGCGCGACCTCCAGCTCGATGTCCTCGGGGACCAGCTGCCCCGGCTTCTCGGCCCGGCGGCGCTCAGGTAGCAGCAGGACGTCGCCCGCGAGGACCGACGCCGCGGCGCGGGACCGCGACGGGAAGACGCCGCGCTGCGAGAGCAGGCTGTCGAGGCGAACGCGCTTCAACGTGGTCGGGAACGGTACGTGAGCAGCCGATTCGGGGACCTCGCGCGTGGGGATGGAGAGCTCCCGTCGGCCAGCCTCCGACCCGTCGCTGCCCAGGGCCGTCTCCACTCGAGTAGACCGTGGCTCTAGGTGACCGACGTCACACTAGCCCGGCGGCGTCGGCGCCAACGATCAAGGTGGAGCGCGGAAATCAACTTTCTCTCTCCATCTCTCCTCCCTCTGAAATGGCCCGCCAAGATGGCGGGCCATTTCTTTTCCCCCGGGCTTTCGGGAGCCCGCCCCGGCCGCGCCCGCGCCGGGAGGTGCCGAGCGCGCGGCGCCTCGGGCGAAGCCGCTGTGCTCGACGACCGCGCCGGCATGCCGAACGAGCGCCGCCTCAGGCGACGCCGCTGTGCTCGGCGACCGCGGCCTCGATCCGCTCGGCGATCCGCTGGCCGGTGAATCCGATCTCCTCGTGCAGGAGCGCCGGGGCGCCGTGGGTCACGTAGCGGTCGGGCAGCCCGACCCGCAGGATCCGCGGCGACAGTCCGGCATCGGACAGCGTCTCCCAGACGGCTGAGCCAAAGCCGCCGGCGAGCACTCCCTCCTCGACCGTGACCAGCAGATCGTGCTCGGCGGCGAGCTGCGCCGCCGAGCCGGCGTCGATCGGCTTCGCGAAGCGGGCGTCGGCGACGGTCACCGAGATCCCGCGCTCGGCAAGGATCTCGGCCGCCTCGAGCGCCTTGGCGACGCCGGTGCCGTAGCCGAGCAGCGCGACGCGGTCGCCTTCGCGCAGGATCTCGCCGGTGCCGATCTCGATCGGCACCGGGGTCTCGCGGCAGCGCCACGCCGACGCCCTCGCCGCGCGGGTAGCGAAGCGCGACCGGCCCGTCGTCGTAACGCAGCGCGGTGTGCAGCATGTGCACGAGCATCGCCTCGTCGCGCGGGGCCATCAGGACGATGTTCGGCAGGCAGCGCAGGTAGGCGATGTCGAACGCACCGTGGTGGGTGGGGCCGTCGTCGCCGACCAGGCCGGCGCGGTCCATCGCGAAGACGACGTTGAGCTTCTGCAGGCAGACGTCGTGGACGATCTGGTCGTAGGCGCGCTGCAGGAACGTCGAGTAGATCGCGGCCACCGGCTTGCAGCCCTGCAGCGCGAGACCGGCCGCGAACAGGATCGCCTGCTGCTCGGCGATGCCGACGTCGTAATAGCGGTCGGGCAGCTCGCGCTGGAGGATGTTCAGGCCGGTGCCCGAGTTCATCGCGGCGGTGATCCCGATCACGCGCTCGTCGCGCCGGCACTCGCCGCACGCAGCGCCTCGCCGAACACCTGGGTGTACTGCGGCGGCGCGCGGCTTGGCGCCGCGCCGGCCTTCGGACCGCCGCGACCGCCGGGCGCGCCGTTGGCGATCGACTTGGGCTTGGCGGCGTGCCACTTCTCCATTCCCTCCAGGCCGCCCTCCTCGGCGGGCGCGAAGCCCTTGCCCTTGACGGTGGCGCAGTGGACGACGACCGGTCGCTCGCGCGGCCAGCGCCTCGCGCAGCGCGCGGCGCAGCGCGCGGACGTCGTGGCCGTCGATCACGCCCATGTAGGCGAAGTCGAGCTCCTCCCACCACAGGCCGGGCGCCCAGAACGCCTTGATCGACTCCTTGAAGTGCGGACCGAGCCGCTCGAACGCGGCGCCGATCCCCGCCGGGAGCTTCGTCAGGCCGCCCTCGACCTCCTCGCGGGCGTGCCAGAGCTTGGGGTTGAGCCGGACGCGGTTGAAGTAGCGCGACAGCGCGCCGACGTTGGGCGCGATCGACATCCCGTTGTCGTTGAGCAGGACGACGATCGGCGTGCCCTCGCCGCCGGCCTGATGCACGGCCTCGAACGCCACGCCGCCGGTCAGCGCGCCGTCGCCGACGACCGCGACGACGTGCCCGTCCTCGCCGTGGCCGCGGCGCATCGCCTCCTTGATCCCGACCGCGTAGCCGATCGCGGTCGAGGCGTGGCCGGCGCCCATGATGTCGTGCTCGGACTCGTGGATCGAGCAGAACGGCGCCAGGCCCTCGTACTTGCGGATCGTGTGCAGCTGATCGCGGCGGCCGGTCAGGATCTTGTGCGGATAGGCCTGGTGGCCGACGTCCCAGAGGATCTTGTCGCGCGGGGAGTCGAGCAGCGAGTGCAGCGCGACCGCGATCTCGCAGGTGCCGAGGTTGGCGCCGAAATGGCCGCCGATCTCGCCGACGGTGTCGATGATGTGCTCGCGCACCTCCTGCGCGACCTGCCTGCAGCTCCTCCTCGGTGAGGCCGTGGAGATCCTGGGGCTTGTCGATTCGTGTGCAAGAAGTCGGACATCAGTAGCTCCGGGTCGCGATGAAGTCGGTGATCTGCTCGAGCTCGGCGGCCCCGGTCGGGGCCGCCTGCGGCGAGCGCCGCGCGCGCGCGCTGGTGCGATTCGCCGGCCAGCCTGCGCGCGCCGTCCAAGCCGAACTCGGTCACGTAGGTGCGCTTTCCCAGCCGCTCGTCGCTGCCCTGCTGCTTGCCGAGCGTCTCGCTCCGATCCGGTCACGTCGAGGATGTCGTCGACGATCTGGAAGAGCACGCCCAGCTCGCCGGCAAAGGCGCGGAACGATGTGATTGTGGCAGGTTCGTGGTCCCGCCGAGCAGCAGCACGCACTCGATGCTGGCGGCGATCAGCCGTCCGGTCTTGAGCTCGTGCAGGCGGCGCAGCCCGCCGGCCCCCTCCGGCGCGGTGCCGGCGACGTCGATGTACTGCCCGCCGACCATCCCCTGCACGCCGGTGGCGGCGGCCAGCTCGCGCGCGGCGGCGAGCACGTCGGCCGGCTCGCCGGCTGCTCGGTGAGCAGCAGCCGGAACGCCTCCGCGTAGAGGCCGTCGCCGGCCAGGATGGCGACGTCCTCGCCGAACGCCTGATGGCAGGTCGGCCGCCCGCGGCGCAGGTCGTCGTCGTCCATCGCCGGCAGGTCGTCGTGGATCAGCGAATAGGTGTGGATCAGCTCGATCGCCGCCGCCAGCGGGAGCACGCCGGCCGCGCGGCGCGCCCGAGCGCCTCGGCGGTGGCCAGCGCCAGCACCGGACGGATGCGCTTGCCGCCGGCGAGCAGCGAGTAGCGCATCGCCTCCTCGCAGCCCGGCGGTGGCCGCCTCGCTCGGAGAATCGGACGCCTCCAGGTAGCGCTCGACGTCGGCGCGCAGATGCTCCGGATAGACGGGCTGGACGCCGTCCGGCGGCCAACGCGCGGCCGCTCAGGCCGCCGGCAGCGGGAGCTGGCCGGGGAGATCCGGCAGCGGCTCGAGCGCGGCTCGGACGCGCTCGTCCACCTGGGCGCTGGCCTCCGCGGCCAGCCGCGCGCACTCCTCGATCAGCGCCAGCGCCGCGTCGGGCTCCAGCTCGCCGGCTCGCAGCCGGTCGGCGGTCTCGGTGCAGCCGCGCGCTGAGCTCGATCAGGGCATCGGTCACGCCCATCAGGTTACCGGGTATGCGGGCGTGGAGCGGCGTCGCGTCGCCAGCGACACGGCGTCAGCCGCCTGCGTCCAGCGCCTCGTTGACGAGCGCATCGGCGCGGGCGTTCTGCGCCCGCGGGACGCTGCGGATCCGCCACCGCGCGAACGCGCGCAGGCCCGCGATCGCCTCCTCGTAGAGCGGCTTCATCGACGCGTGCTTGACCTTGTAGGCGCCGGTCAGCTGGCGCGCGACGAGCTGGGAGTCGTTGACGATCTCGACCTCCTCGCGCGCCGAGCTCGCGCGCGGCTCGAGCGCCGCGCAGCAGCGCCCGGTACTCGGCGACGTTGTTGGTGGCGACGCCGATCCGGTCGCCGAGCTCCTCGAGCACGGTCGCCGTCCGGACTGGACAGCACGACGCCGATCGCCGCCGGACCGGGGTTGCCGCGCGCACCGCCGTCGACGTGGACGATCAGCTTGCAATCGCTCGCCAGCTGCGGGCAGCTCGCCGGGCACGCGAGCGCGGCGCCGGTCGCGAACCTCGCGCTGGCCACCTCCCGATGGGCTGCGCTCGCGCCGCGACGACCTGCGCCGGTCGACGATCACAGTCACGTTCGGGTCACGGACGTAGTAGTCGGCGAGCCTCTCGAACAGCTCGTCGGCCAGGGCCTCGGGAACGACGCAGTAGATCACCGGCCGGATGCTAGTGAAGCGCAGCGAGCGGACGCCATCGAACTTGCGTCCAGCGATCGCGCGCACTCAGACTGCCACCCCGCCGCTGTCGTCGGCGGTGGCGTTGGCCGTTCGTTCTAGCTCCGAGAGCTCGTCGAGCTCGTATCCCTGGGCGGAGACGCGCACGTGGGGCTGGTCCTCCGATAGGTCGACCTCGTAGCGATACCAGCACAGCTCCCACGACACGACCACGTTGACGATGCTCGGGTGGGGCCCGGAGGGAAGCACCGCGACGGTCGGCAGCCCCAGTGACCGGGCAACGCCCGCCACCGTGCGCCGGTGCTCGCAGCCGTTGAACAGGTCGACCGCCGAGGCGATCTTGTGGTCGTCGCTGGCGGGGACCGCGTGGACCTGGCGCGGCTCGCGCAGCTGCTGGTCGCGAGCACGAGCGGGTGCCGGCGCCAGCTCGGCCCACGACTGGCTGTCGAGCTCCTCGCCGAGCGTGGGACTCGGCGGCGCCAGGGGGCCGGCGGGCGCGCTCCGGCCGCGCAAGCGGCTCAGCAGCGATCGACCGGCGTTCCGAGCGCGCGTCGCCGGCATCGTCGCCGGCATCGAATGCAGGTCACGGTGCCCGCGGCGGGCGCGCTGCCGGCCGCGCAGACGGCTCAGCAGCGATCGCCGGCGTTCCGAGCGCGCGTCGCCGGCGTCGAACGCAGGCACGGTGCCCTCGCGGATCCAGCCCTCCTGCACGGCCCGCGAGGTGCACAGGTCGCAGACCGCCCGGCGCGCGCCGCCGTTGACGTAGAACTCGGCGCGCTCGCCTCGCAGCAGCGTCCGGCCGCAGACGTCGCAGCTCGTGTCGGTACCCGAAGTGTTGATCGCCCTGGTGTTCACGTGTCCGAGAGTACTAATGATTCACGCCTTGACCGCCTCTCGCTCGGCACGGGCCTCATCCACGACCTTGCCGGCGAGATGCCCCGGCACCTCCTCGTAGCGCAGAAACTCCATCGCGAACTCCCCCTGCCCACCCGTGATCGAGCGCAGGTCAGGAGCGTAGCTGAGCATCTCAGCCATCGGCACCTCCGCCTTGACCTCGGTCATGCCACCGCCCGAGGGCTCCATCCCGAGCGGGCGGCCGCGGCGCGAGTTCAGGTCGCCGATCACATCGCCGACCGCATCCTCCGGCAGCTCACGGTGACGAGCATGATCGGCTCCAGCAGCACCGGCCCCGCCTGCTCCATCGCCTGTTTCATCGCGAGTGAGCCGGCCACCTTGAAGGCCATCTCGGAGGAGTCGACGGTGTGGTAGGAGCCGTCGTAGAGCCGGACGCGCACGCCCTTGACCGGATAACCGGCGACGACCCCCTCCTGCATCGCCTCGAGCACGCCCTTCTCGACCGCGGGGATGAAGCCGGACGGGATCACGCCTCCCTTGATCGCGTCGACGAACTCGAACCCGGTGCCGGCCTCGAGCGGCTCGATCTCGATGTGGCAGTCACCGAACTGACCGCGCCCTCCCGTCTGCTTCTTGTGGCGGCCGTGCGCCTTGGCGGACCGGCGGATCGTCTCCTGGTAGGGGACCCGCGGCGGCTTCAGGTTCACCTCGGCGCCGAAGCGCGACTTCAGCCGCTCGACGATCACCTCGACGTGCACCTGCGAGAGGCCGGCGACGATCTGCTCGCCGGTCTGCGGATCGCGGTGCAGGTCGATCGTCGGGTCCTCTTCCTGGAGACGGCGCAGCGCCGTGAACACCTTATCCTCGTCGCCCTTGCTCTTGGGCTCTACCGCGAACGCCATCACGGGCGCAGGCAGCTTGATCGAGGGCATCGAGATCGGCTCGTCGCGCGATGCCAGCCAGTCGCCGGCCTTGGTCTCCTTGAGCTTCGCGACCGCGCCGATGTCGCCGGGGCCGAACTCGTTCGCGTGCCCGGTCTGCGAGCCTTCGAAGGTCAGCAGCTGGCCGATCCGCTCCTTGTTGTGGGTGCGCGTGTTGAGCACCTGCGAGTCCTGCTTCGTCGACGCCCTGGTAGACGCGGAACAGATTGATGCGCCCGGCGAACGGGTCCGCGCGGGTCTTGAAAACGTAGGCGAACATCTCCTTGTCGCTCGACGGCTCGAGCGTCACCTCGCCGACCTGCAGCCCCCCGTGCTTGACGGGCGAGGGAAGGTCCTCGACGATCGCGTCGAGCAGCCGGTTGGTGCCGAGGTTGCGCGTCGCCACGCCGCACGTGACGGGGAACAGCGCGCCGTGGTTGGTGCCGTCCTTGAGCGCGGTGACGATCTCCTCGTGGGAGATCTCCTCGCCCTCGAGGTAGCGCTCCATCAGCGCGTCGGAGCTCTCGGAGACCTCGTCCATCAGCTTCTCGCGGTACTCCTCGGCCTGGGCCTGCAACGCGTCGGGGATCGGGATCTCCCGGCAGTTGTCGCGGCCGACGCCGTACTCGTAGGCCTTCATGTCGACCAGGTCGATCACGCCCGAGACCTCGTGCTCGGAGCCGATCGGGATCGCGGTCGCCACGACATGCTGCCCGTAGGCCGATTTCAGCGAATCGAGCGTGCGGAAGAAGTCGGCGCGCTCGCGATCGAGCATGTTGACGAACAGCAGCCGCGCGAGGTCGAGCTCGGCGGCGCGTTGCCACAGGCGCGTCGTCTGCACCTCGACGCCCATCACGGCGTTGACGACGAACACCGCGGACTCGCACACGCGCAGCGCGCCGAGCGCGTCCGCGACGAAGCTCGAGTCGCCGGGCGTGTCGATCAGGTTGACCTTGCGGTCCTGCCATTCGAACGACGACAGCGCCGCGGAGATCGACATCTGGCGCGCCTTCTCGTCGGGATCGGAATCGGAGACCGTCGTGCCGTCGATGACGGACCCGAGCCGGTTGACTGCCCCCGCCTGGAACAGCAGCGCCTCGTGCAGCGAGGTCTTGCCACTGCCTCGGTGGCCGACGAGGGCCACGTTACGGATGCGATCCGCGGCCTTGTGCATGCCTATTCTCCTCTCTGTTGTGTGCAAAAGCGACGATAACGCGTCCAGCTCCGGGCCGCCGCGGCCGATCCTCTTGGATTCCAGGAGACCAGCTCGCCCGCCGCGGCAGTCACCACAGGCGGGCATCCGGCCCGCCTCTCGTGCGAGAGCGAGACAACAGGCGGAGGGCCGCAGGCCCGGAGCCGGCGCATGACGCGGCGGCGTGTCTAGTCAATCTCGCCGGCGAGCTTCGAGCGCAGCCGCAGCACCGCCTTGGTGTGCAGCTGCGAGACTCGTGACTCGGTGACGCCGAGGACCTCGCCGATCTCGCGCAGCGTCAGGTTCTCGTAGTAGTAGAGCGCGACAACCAACTTCTCGCGCTCGGGCAGCGCGGCGATCGCGTCGGCGATCCGGTCGCGCAGCTCGCTCTGGTCGACGAGCTGCTGGGGATCAGGCGCGCCCCGGTCGGGCAGCGTGTCGAGCAACGAGACCTGGTCGCCGGTGGCGTCGGAGACGTTCCAGAGCTCGTCGAGCGCGACGATCGTCGAGTTGGAGATCTGCAGCAGCGCGTCCTGGAAATCCTCCATGCTGATCGACAGCTCGCCGGCCATCTCCTCGTCGGTCGGCGCGCGCTGGAAGCGAGCCTCGAGCTTCATGTTCACGCGCTCGATCTCCCGCGCCCGGGCGCGCACCGAGCGCGGCACCCAATCCAGCGTGCGCAGCTCGTCGATGATCGCCCCGCGGATGCGCGTGATCGCGTACGTCTCGAACTTGATCTCCCGCGCCAGGTCGAACCGCTCGATCGCAGAGATCAGACCGCCGAGACCGTACGAGATCAGGTCGGACTCCTCGACGTGCGCCGGCAGGCCCGAGCTCATCCGCCCCGCGACGTACTTGACCAGCGGCGAATACGCGACGACCAGCCGCTCACGCGCGCGCTCGTCGCCGGAGGACTTGTACCGCCTCCAAAGCTCGTGAAGCTCGATCGCTTTGACGTTTGTCTCCACTTGACCCCCACACGTGCCGGGCGCTACGCCCGGGGTGGGCTCGCGCGTAGGCTGACCGCAGGCGCGCCGACTCTACCCGAGTGTAGACCTGCGTCGTCGAGATGCTCGCATGCCCGAGCAGCTCCTGGATCGCGCGCAGGTCCGCGCCCCCCTCCAGCAGATGGGTCGCAAACGAATGTCGCAGCGCGTGCGGATGGGCGTCCCCGAGCGCGGGCGCGCCGGCGGCGGAGTGCCGCGCCCAGGTGCGCAGCCGCCGCCTGCACATCCGACGTGCTCAGCCGCCGGCCCGACTTGGAGACAAACAGCGCGGCGCTCGTCGGGGACCTGGAGCGCAGGGCGGGCGCGCTCGAGGTAACGGTGCAGCGAGCGCAGCGCGTGCTCACCCGCCGGCACGATCCGCGTCTTGCCGCCCTTGCCCTCGACGCGGACGGTCTCCGCGTCGAAGTCGAGCGCCTCGACGTCGAGCGAGACGAGCTCCTCGGCGCGCAGCCCGGAGGCGTACGCGAGCTCGAACAGCGCTCGGTCACGGAGCTCGAGCGAGGTCGTGGCCGGAATCCTGTCGAGCAGAGCCGCGACCTCGCTGGGCTTCAGGACGCGCGGCAGGCGCTGGGCGCGCTTGGGCGAGCTGAGCAGCTCGGCGGGATTCTCGGCGCGCGCCCCGGTATGCACGAGCACGGCGAACAGCCCGCGCAGTGCCGCAAGCTTGCGGGCGACCGTGGACGGGGCGCATCTGTGCTCGGACAGGCCGGCGGCGTACCGGCGCAGCGCGCGCACATCGATCGTGGCCGGCTCGAGCCCCCGCTCGCCGGCCCAGCGCGGCGAACTGGCCGAGTCGATCGCGTAGGCGCGGCGGGTCTTGTCGGCCACCGCGCGGCGGCGCAGGTCGTCGTCGAACGCGATCAGGGCGTCGCTCCAGGATTCCGGGAGCGGTGGCGGCGCCACGGGGCGCGGCTGGCGCGGGGTGGCATGTTGCCTTGGACTATTCGCCGCCGGCGCGCGCATGCCTGCCGGACCAACTGCCGGCGGCCGTCAGCTGACCTCTACGATCGTCCCGATCGGCGTGTACGGGTAGACCTGAGCGGCTCGGAGTACGGCATCTCGACGCAGCCGAGGCTCTGAGGGTAGCCGTAGGAGCCGCGGATGAAGCCGTGCAGCGCATCGCCGCCGTTGAAGTAGCTGACGTACGGGATGCCGGGATCGCTGTAGCTAGCTACCGTCCGGGTTGGTAGCCGCTCATCGTCACCGACCGGGCTGTGCTCGAACACTGGGAAGACACCCTGCGCGGTCGGCGCGGCGGAGATCCCGGTGTTGACCGGGCCGCCGTCACGACCGTTCGCCGCATCGTGCCACACGTTGACGCTCTCCGGGAGGCTCTCGCTCACCATCGCGATCGTGTAGCCGAACGTCGAGCGCTCGCCAGTGACGGCGGCGGCGATCAGCGCGTGCCAGACGGCCGCACTGGGGATCCCGTCCGTGGTCATGCCGTGGTCGTTCTCGAACGCCATCACCGCCCCCTTGGTCATCACCCCTGAAACGCCGGGGGCCCACATGCTCGACAGCGCAGAGGGCACGTTGCGGTAGCGCCACGAGAAGCTCCCTTTTGGCGTGTGGATCGCCGCGGCCTCCTCGCCCTGGGGCGTCGGGACGATCCTCGGGCCGGCGTCTCGGAACCGCAGCGGCAGATAGCCCATGTTCGCCAGCAGCTGCTGCAGGCGCAGCGTCGAGCCGCCCGGGACGGTCCAGGAGGCGCTGGCGTCGGATCCGCTGTGCTGACCGCCGATGAGCTCGATGCCCTTGGGCAACCCAATCGAGATCGTGGCGCCGAGACCGTAGCCATAGCCCGTGGGCTGGAAGACGATCGTGTGGCTGTTGACCGTGTGCCAGCTGCCGGACGCGTTTGGCACCGCCAGCCGGCTCGAGCCAAGCGCCGCGTTGATCGGCTTGGAGAACGTCACGCGTGATCGGCGTGCTCGGTCCGATCACCCTACCCGGCGCCGGCGTGGCGACGGCGCTCGCCGTCGCGCTGCCGGCCGGGAACCAGCTGATGATCGCGGCGCCCGCCTGCTCCCAGCTGCGCGGCGCAGCCGACACCGACATCGAGCCCGCCTGTGCGCTCTTCGTGACCGTGAAGTCGGTCTGCGGCGATGCAAGCACGTCGCGCTTCAGGGGCCCGCCGGTTGGCCCGTAGGAGACGACCGCGACCGGCTGCTTGAACTGCAGGGGCAGCGGGGCATGGGCCGAAAGCGTCAAGTAATGCTGCCTCAGGCTTGCGACCGGCGTGGTCAGCGTCAGCTCCAGGTGCTGCGTCTTGCCCGTCAGCCACGACACCCAGCCCGGCCGCTTGACGACCACGTCGATCGTCACCGTCTGGTTGACGGGGATCGATCCCGCGAGGGTAGATCCCGTCGCCGCGAAGCACTCACCGGGATCCCCTGGGATACTGGGATCCGGTGACCGCCGCGGACTACGCCGACGCTCTCGATCGTGCCGCCGCCGAGCGGCATATCGACGCTCGCAAGCGCGCTCGTGTCGGCGGTCAGGCTCGCGCTCGAGGTGGCGAGCAGGATCGCCGCGGCACCGAGCACAACCACCACAAACACGACCCCCGAGAGCACGAACGCCCAGCGCGGCCGGCCGCCGGGAGCCGCCGAGAAACGGCGTCCGGCCGGCTCCGGACGCTCATTGTCGTCGCCATGACGTCGTAGGTATGAAATGACCGCCACCCTCGAATCACCTGGCAAACATGCTACCCAAGCTGCGCGCGCTGCTAAGCGAGGCTCTCACAAAACGCCACTCGACCACAACATCACCTTCATTCGCCGGCGCGAAACGCTGTCCTGCAGGCGAAATCATGCGCTAAGGGTTCCCGCGGAAATTAATGCCGGAATCCGGCGAGTGGCTGGGCGTGGCTGGCGCCGCCGGCTCGCCCCGATATTGCTGGTGGCAAGTGAGGGCTATTAACTCGTCACGGCCCCCTGGGAGGGGCTCGACACCAGCCGCGCATACTTCGCGAGCGCAGCGCCGGGATGTGGCCGCTCCGGCGGCTGGTAAGCCTCCGTCCGCGTCGCGATCTCGTCGTCTGAGAGCGCCACGTCGAGCCGTCGCGCCGCGACATCGAGCGTGATCTGATCCCCGTCGCGTACGGCGGCGATCGGGCCGCCGCGGACCGCCTCCGGAGCGACGTGGCCCGCCATCAGCCCGTGCGTGGCGCCCGAGAAGCGGCCGTCGGTGATCAGCGCGACGTCCTCGCCGAGACCCTCGCCGACGAGCGCGGCGGTGACCGCGAGCATCTCCCGCATGCCCGGCCCGCCGGCGGGGCCCTCGTTGCGGATCACAACCACATCGCCGGCCTTGATCGCCCCGGCGGTGACGGCGGCCATCGCGTGCTCCTCGGACTCGAACACGCGCGCCAGACCGGTCTGCCTGAGGCGCTCGTGCCCGGCGACCTTGACCACGCAGCCCTCAGGGGCGAGGTTGCCGTGCAGGATCGCGAGGCCGCCGGTCGGCTTGATCGGATCGTCGAGGGGGCGCACGACGCGCTGGCCTTCGGTCTCGACCGCTGCGTCGGCGTGCTCGCCGACGGTCTTGCCCGTGACGGTCACGGCGTGCTCGTGCAGGAGGCCCGCGTCCTTCAGCCGCCTGAGCACCAGCGGAACGCCCCCCGCCTCGTACAGATCGGGCGCGACGTACTGCCCGCCAGGCTTCAGGTCGCACAGCAGGGGCGTCTGCCGGCTGATCCGGTCGAAGTCGTCGATCGACAGCTCGACTGGCCGATCTCCCTGGCGATCGCGAGCAGGTGGAGCACCCCGTTGGTCGAGCCGCCGCTGCACGCGATCGCGGCGATCGCGTTCTCGAGGCTCTCGCGCGTGATGATGTCGCTGGGCCGCTGGCCCCGTCCGAGCACGTCGAGCACCAGCTTGCCCGACTGCAGCGCGACGTCGGCCTTGTGCTCGTTGGTGGCTGGGACCATCGAGAATCCCGCCGGCGAGATCCCGAGCACCTCGAACGCCATCGCCATCGTGTTGGCAGTGAACTGGCCACCGCACGCGCCGGCGCCCGGAGACGCGACGCGCTCGAGCTCGACGAGCTCATCGTCGGTGATCCGCCCGGCCGCGTGGGCGCCGACAGCCTCGTAGACCTCCTGAATCGTCACCCGCTGGCCGCGGTAGTTGCCGGGAAGGATCGACCCACCGTAGAGCATCACGCTCGGCACGTTCAGGCGGCAGAGCGCCATCACCGTGCCGGGAATCGTCTTGTCGCAGCCGCTGATCGCGATCACCGCGTCGAACATGTGCGCGTTGCAGACCAGCTCGATCGAGTCTGCGATCACCTCGCGACTGACGAGCGAGGCCCTCATCCCCGCGGTCCCCATCGTGATCCCGTCCGAGATCGCGATCGTGTTGAGCTCCATCGGCGTCCCCCCCGCGGCGCGGACGCCTTCCTTGACCTTCGCAGCGAGCGCGCGCAGGTGGAAGTTGCAGGGCATCGTCTCGATCCACGTGTTCGCGACCGCGACGATCGGCTTGCTCAGCGCCTCGTCGTCGAACCCGATGCCTCTCAAGAAGGCACGCGCCGGCGCCCGCGCGGGGCCGGTGGTCAAGGCCCGGCTGCGGTGCTTGACATCGAAGGAGCCGTTTGACGCCATCGCGCGGGGACTGTATCGGGCGGGCATGCTCGGCGCGGGCGGGAGGGGCCCGGGGATCGGCCTCAGGCTAGTGCTAGTGGCACATCCGGCCACTAGCCCGCGGAAACGGGGCCGCTGTCGCCCGCCGGAATTGCTCGGCGGAGAGCGCGGCTAGCCGGTCGGGTCGATGCTCGTCGAGAACTGCGGCCCGCCGGCGTTGCGCAGGCGCGCGCGCTCCCACTGCGTCAAGCGCCAGAGGTCTCGGGTGACCTGGGCGGGATCCAGCTGGCGGCCGGGGAGGTGCATGTTGGCGGTCGAGATCACGCGGCGCTCGTCGCCGGTGAGGGCCATCCACTTTGCCAGCACGTCGTCGGAATCCGGCAGCAGTTCGCTGCCATACGGTGCCGTCTGGTCCGGAAACGCGACGCAATACTCGTTCAGCAATCGATTCGTCTGGGGAACGTACGCGAGGATCGGGCGATGGGGGTAGATCAGGTAGGCGTACGGGGGGTCCTTGGCGCGGCCCCCGTCGGCGGACCGGCGCGCCTGCGCGCCCCACACACGGATGAAGCCGAGGTCGCGGTACATCGCCCATTCCTCTTCGTTGACGCACGATCGCAGCAACGCGCGGGCGCGCTGTTCGGCCCGCAACTCGCGACCCGGGTCGTAGAGGATCGACGGGGTCCTGCGCCGGCGGGCGCGGTGGCGCGCCCAGCTCGCCTCGAGCCGCGGCAGGATCAGATCGGACAGGAGCGCCAGGGCGACGAGCGCGGTCGCGGCGAGCGCCAGCAGCACCGAAACCGCCGGCGGCCTACCTGCCGCCCGCCGCGCGCGGAAAGAAGATCACACGCTCGGCGTCCCGTGGGATGTCCTCGAACGAGCGGATCATCCGCGCCTGGCGCTTGCCCTCGTCGCCGGTCATCGGAACCGCGGCCCACAAGCCCGCGTCGAGTTGCCGGCGGAACTCCTCGACCAGGAGTTGCTCGTCTTCGGCGACGTCGACATCGCCTTCTGCAATCAGCACCTCACCATGTCCAGGCTTCATCCGCAGAAAGCGCACACGAGCATTATGTCAAAGGTCAGACCGCACTCCAAAGGCCGACTTCACGAAATCTCCGGTCAGCCGCCCGGATCCGGCCGGCCGCGCGCGCCGGCCTGGCTGCGCCGGCGCCCAATCCCGAGCACATCGACCGGCCCCGCGCCGGCTCCGACCCCGGCGAGCCCGTCGCGGACGGCGCGGGAGGCGAGTTCTTTCGCCACCCGCGCCGCCTGGAGCGGCTGATCGCCCCACGCCAGGCCGGCCGCGAGCGCAGCCGAGTGCGTGCAGCCCGATCCGTGGGCGGCGCCATCGGGGTAGCGCTCGCCCGGGATCTCGATCGGCGTCTGCCCGTCGAAGAACAGGTCGACGGCCCGCTCGCGGTGCCCACCTGTGACCACGACGATCTCAGGGCCGAGCGCGTGCACCGCCCTCGCCAGCGCTTCGACTTCGCCACCGTGCGCCGCCGCTTCCACACCGCCATGCGCCGCGCCGGCCAGTGCCCTCGCCTCCGGAACGTTCGGCGTGACGACGGTCGCGCGCGGCAGCAGCAGCTCGATCAGCGCGGCGCGGGCGGTCAGCTCGAGCAGCTGCGCTCCCGACTCGGCGACCATCACCGGGTCGAGCACGACCGGCGTGCTTGGGGGCAGCTCGTCCAGTGCGGTGGCAACCGCCTCGATCGTCTCGACGGTCCCGAGCATGCCGATCTTCACCGCGTCGACGCCGATATCGGAGCTCACCGCCTGCACTTGGGCGATGATCGTCGCCGGCGGGATCAAGTGGACGTCGATCACGCCGACGGTGTTTTGCGCGGTGATCGCCGTGATCGCGGTCATTCCGTGCGTGGCGCAGGCGGCGAACGCCTTGAGGTCGGCCTGGATCCCCGCGCCGCCACCGGAATCGGACCCGGCGATCGACAGCACCCGCGGGATGCGATCAGTGTCCGGCATCGGGAGCGAGGTTAGGGCACGATCGAGAACTGCCCCGCCCCCGAGAGCCCAATCAGGACCCGATCGAGAACCTCCCCCCGGGCTCGCGCCGGATGTAGCCGCCGAGCTCGAGCGCCGCTAGCGCGGCGAGGCCGTCCGCGGACGCGAACCCGGCTCGGGCCAGCGCCGCGGCAGTGTCGTAGCCCTCGCCGATCGCGGTCAGCAGTGACCGCAGCTCGGCTGCGAGCTGCGGCCGTTGCGCGACGGGAGCTGCGCGAGCGCCGACGCCGAACAGCGTGTCGAGCACGTCTTGGGGCCCGCGCACGACGTGCGCACCCGCCGCCAGTAGCCCGTTCGATCCCGCCGACAGCGACGAGGTGACGCGGCCGGGAACGGCACCGACCGGACGACCGAGCCCGCGCGCGAATCCGGCCGTGAGCAGTGCACCGGAACGCTCGCCGGCCTCGACGACGATCGTCATCGCGCTCAGCGCAGCGATGGTCCGGTTGCGCGCCGGAAACATCCAGCGCCGGACATCCGATCCTGGCGGAAGCTCGGAGACGGCCGCGCCGCTCACGCGGATCTGAGCATGGAGCGCGCGCTTGGCCGCTGGGTACGGACGATCGGCGCCGGCCGGCAGCACGGCCACCGTCGGCCCGGCGACCGCCAGCGCGCCGGCGTGGGCGGCCGCGTCGATTCCGAGTGCCATCCCGCTGAGCACAGTCACGCCGGCGCAGCCGAGCCCGCGTCCCAGCGAGCGGGCGACCTCCAGCCCGTAGGGCGTGGCGCGCCGCGCGCCGACGATCGCCACCGGGTCCTCGGCGACCAGGCCGAGAAACCGCTCGAGGCCGCCGGCGACGTGCAGCACGGCAGGCGGGCTGTGCAGCGCTCGCAGCTGCGCGGGATACGCCGAGTTGCAACGACAGATGAGCTCGAGGCCGGCGGCGGCGCACCGGGCGCGGACCTCGCCCGGCTCGAGCGCAGCCAGCTCCGCATGCACGACGTCTCGCTGGCGGACAGCCACTGCCTCGATCAGATCCCGGTCGCCCAGGGCAAGAACCTGCGAGATCCTGCCGCGCACCAGCTCGAGGTGCCCTGCGAGCCGCGCGAGCAGCCACGACCGCCCGAGGCATGCGTCGCAGGCACGCTGGTTGCCGGCGGCGGCAGTGCTCGCGGCGGCTTCCCGGTGGTTGTCGGCGGGCCCCGGCGCCCTCACGCGGCCAGCGCCTCCTCGGCCGCGCCGCGCTGGCGAAGTGCGAGCGCCGTCAGGAGATCGGTTTCGGTGACGTGGTCGTGGCCCTCGAGGTCCGCGATCGTCCTCGCCACCCGCAGTACGCGGCCCCGTCCGCGAGCGCTGAGCGCGCCGATCGCATATGCCCGCGCCAGCGCCGTGTCGGCCGCGTCATCGAGACGCACGTGGTGGCGCACCATGCGCACGTCCATCTCGCCGTTGCAGCGAGCCCGAGTCCCGGCGAGCCTGGCCTGCTGGCGCTCGCGCGCTTGCGCCACCCGCGCCCGTGCCCCAGCCGAGTCGATCGCCGGCGGCGCGCGGAGGTCGTCCTCGGCTGGGCGCTCGACGTTCACGAGCAGGTCCATCCGGTCAAGCAGCGGCCCGCTCAGCCGCCTCCGGTGGCGCCGCAGCTCGGTCTCGCCACAGCGGCAGCGGTCCTCGACGCCCGCAAAGCCGCACGGGCACGGGTTGGTCGCGGCTACGAGCATGAACCGCGTCGGAAACACCAGCGCGCGCTGACCGCGAACGATCGTCACGCACCCGTCCTCGAGCGGCTGGCGCAGCGCCTCGAGGCTCGGGCGCTGGAACTCCGACAGCTCGTCGAGAAACAGGACTCCGCGGTTTGCCAACGTGGCTTCGCCGGGCCGCGGCTGAGGTCCGCCGCCCACCAGCCCGACGGGCGTGATCGTGTGGTGCGGGGCGCGAAACGGGCGCGCGGCCACGAGGCCGCCGGCACGAAGCCCGGCGACACTGTGGATTCGCGTCACCTCGATCGCCTCGGCGGTGCTCATCGCCGGCAGGATCGACGGCAGTCGCCGGGCGAGCATCGTCTTGCCGGTCCCCGGCGCGCCCTCCATCAGCAGGTTATGGCCTCCGGCTGCGGCGATCTGCAGCGCCAACACCGGAGTCGCGTGACCCCTCACCTCGGCGAGGTCAGGCTCACCGCTGCGATCGATCGACGGGGGCGCCGGCGGCAGCGCCGGCAGCTCGCCGCCGCTCAGGACCTCTGCCGCCTCGACGAGGCTCGAGACGGCGGCAATCTCCACTCCCTCGACCAGAGCCGCCTCGCGGGCACGCTCGCGCGGGACAATCAGCCGCGCAAGCCCCGCCCGGCACGCGCCCTCGGCCACCGCCAGCGCGCCCGGCGAGTCGCGCAGCTCGCCGCCGAGCGACAGCTCACCGAACACCGCGTAGGAGCCCAGTGCCGCCCTTGGGACCTGGCCGCTCGCCGCAAGCACCGCAACCGCCAGCGCTGCGTCGAAGCCGGGACCGACCTTGCGCAGGAACGCCGGCGCGAGGTTGGCCGTGATCCGAGCCTCCGGGAACTTGAAGCCGGAGTTGAGGATCGCCGCACGAACACGATCGCGAGACTCCCTCACCGCCGCATCCCCCAACCCCACAATCGTGAACGCCGGCAAGCCGGAGCGAATATCGACCTCGACCCACACCTGCCGTGGATCGACACCGTCGATCGCGAACGTCACGACGCGAGCGAGCATGCCCCAGACGCTACGCCCGCTCCCGTAACACGTGGGTGACAGCGCGTGCCAATCCTGCATCGGCTCCTTACGTCCATCCGACAGGCAACGGCCCTAAGTTACCCGGGTGGTCGTCTGCGCCGCGGACTTCTGTAGGTAGGACGCCGCCAGGAGCAATCTGGCGTCCTACGTGTATGCCCCCGGCGCAGTCGTCGGCCAGGATCCGGGCCGACGGCCGGCTCCAGTAGGTTCGCGCGGCACCCGCCGTGATGGGCGGCGATGAAGTGCTGGCCGATCCGCAGCGGTGCGATCGCGTCCTGCCGCGAGGCAACACGCGGACGTTCCGCCTCCCTGGTGTCGCTACGCAGCCTGAGGGTCCGCCCAGCGGTCGCGGGCAGCCGCGCGGAAGTCGGGCCACGTCGACGGTGCTCCGTCCGGCCGCCGGACGAGCCGCGGATCGCCTGCAGGCAGCTCGGCCAGTCGCGCACCAACGGGCGACTCACGCAGGTGCTCGGTCACCGTTCGCACGGCTGTCTTGATGACGTCGTGCCGCCGCCGGCTGCTCATGAGGTTGCCGCCCATCACGTCGAGGTCGTGCACCGTCGGCTGGATAAGCACGACCTCGACGCCGGCGGCGCGCAGCCGCTTGGCTTCTGAGCCGAGGCGCCGGCCGGCGGCCTGGCGCATCCGGAACGCAAGGCGCTCGCCGACGGTCCGCGGCGAACCGACGTGCAGCGACGACATCGGGTTGAGCGCCAGCGCGATGTCGAGGCGCTCGTCGCGCAGCACGTCGAGATTCGACGTGGAGTACACGCCGCCGTCGACGTAGGGGCGCCCGCCGATCTCGACGGCGCGGTAGAAGCCCGGGATCGCGCACGAGGCCGCGACTGCGTCCGGCAGCTGCGCCGGTGGCGAGCCGGGACGGCCGAACGCCACTCGTCGTCCGGTCGTGTAGTCAACGGCCATCGCCCAATAGCGCGGATGCGGCG
The DNA here is from genome assembly GCA_963811155.1 of uncultured Solirubrobacterales bacterium. Taxonomy (GTDB): domain Bacteria; phylum Actinomycetota; class Thermoleophilia; order Solirubrobacterales; family Solirubrobacteraceae; genus Palsa-465. Next base: position 22,770 of record CAWEQQ010000023.1, on the reverse strand, counting down.
CCCAGCCGTCGTCGCACGCCCGCCGGACTGTGTCCTTGAGCGGCTCGGTCGAGACGAGTCCCCGCGGTAGCCAGCCCGAGATCACCGCCATCGGTGAGTAGCGGTAGGGCCGGGCCAGCGACGCGACCGCGAGCCGCCACGATCCGGGGCCGATCATGAATCCCCCGCGCTCGAGCCGGAACGTCGCGCCCGCCGAGCGGTCGGCCGCCGCCGCCGCACCGCCTCGGGCGTCGGTCAGCGCATCGAGCTCCTCTCCGGCGGAATGGGCGACCATGAACCACGGCGGCACACCGCAGGCCACGAGCGCGCCGATCATCGATCCGGCCGACGTGCCGACGATGTAGTCGGCGCTGCCCGGGTCCCAGCCGCTTTCGGACGCGATCGCGTGCAGCGCTCCGACGAGCCAGGCGCCGCCGAGGACGCCGCCTGCGCCGAGCACAAGACCCACCCTCGGCCGGTCGGTGCCGCTGTTATACGGGCGTTCAGGAGACACAGCTGTTATTTCAGCGTAGACCGTGGGCCGCCGTCTGTCATCCGCAGCCTTCAGATCTCCGGTAGTTGCTGCGCCGGCCGACGACGCGCTTCGCGAGACCGCTCATCGCACCGGACAGGAGCTCTGACACCGACACTCCCACGTCGGGCGCAGACACATGACAGCGAACTTGCAGGATAGACCACTAGCTTTGACGCTGAGGCGCCTGGTCCTGACCGGTTGGCTGCCCGCCGTCAACCTGCTCGGGATTGGTCAGGCCGTTCGTGCCGCTGCGGCGATCCCACAAGTCGGCGAGAACGCTGATCGGCTCGGTAAGGAGTGCCTCGACATCGACGTCGGCCAGTCGCTGCTCTTCGAAGTTGTTCTCGCTCTCGATGACCGCGCTGGCGAGTGCGCCCAGGCGCCCCCGGTAACGGTCGAGCACGCGCCGCATACGCTTGGCCTCTAATCGCTTATGTAGAAGGACGTGGAGGAGCACCATGCCCATCGTGACTCCACCTGTGACCTCGGGCACGAAGACGACGAGACGTCCGTCGCTACGACCACGGGCTACCAAGACCTCGCGCTCTTCGGCGACGATCTTCTTCGTACCGCGAAGCGTGTGGTCTGCGTCGGTCCGTGAGCGGATGCTCTTCACGGACCCTCCGCGGCCGACCATCGTGATCGATGCCGCTCGGGGGTCCGCAGGTCGTTCGATGCGATAGCGGCTGTGTCCAGTCACCTCGAGAACAGCGACATTCAAAGCCGCGAGGGTTCGAAGGTTCACGTAACTGAGTCGTTCACGTGCGCCTCCCGCCTCGAGCACCGAGGTGACGAGCGGGACCGTGAACAGTTCCTCGTCGGAGCGTGAAATTCCCACGGTCACGGTCTTCGCCTGGTGCCGGATCGTGTCGATGGGCCGCGTAAGATCGTCGATTGCAAGCGTGAGGGCTGATGTTAGATCGTGGACGAGAGTACTCGGGCTACCCGGCCTGTGAAACTCGCGATCGTAGACATCGAGCGGCGTTGTGCCTTCGATGTACCCGAACAGTGACGCGAGACGCGCCGTGGTTCCCGGTGCCATCGTGGAGTCATACAAGCCGGCCCGAAGCTTCTGGCGAAACACGTCGATGTGCGGCGCGAGCTCCGTGCCGAGGCTCATCAGCATCTCGTCCACGTCGGTGGCACTGTGCGCCGCTGCGTCGACCGTCGCCCGAGCCTCCCTGAGAGGATGGGCCTGAGCGTCGATCGCGAGCGCCGCCTCGTAGCCGAAAAGGTGGCCGACCATGGTGGCGAGCACGTACGCGAACTCACCATGCACGGGTGGAACCGAAAGCAAGTTCTCGTCCTCGGCAAACGCCTCGGCCCCATCGGTGGCGATGACAACGGGAACGCCCTTGTGCGCACGGAAGATTGCGACCTCTTTGGCCACATCCGATGCAGCTGACCCAGTGAGACCAGCGGCGCACACGAGCGTCATGGGCTCAGAGGACAAGTCGATGTGCTTCTTGTCCTCTGTTACGTCGAGGGCGATCGACTTGTAGCAGAGTTCCGACATCTTGATGCGGATCTCGTTGGCGGCGATGAGGTTTCGCCCGTTTCCGACAATGGCCCAGTGGCGCTTGCGCGGGGCGAACTCTTGCGCTAACGCGCGAATCCTTGTCTGCCGCGCCAGGACCTGATCCATCGCCTCAGGGAGGCGCGACAGCGCCGATAGCAAGGCCTCCTGGGTGGAGGTGTCGGCACAGCCGAGCGCATCGGCAAGAGCGAATCCAAGGAGGAATCCCGCAGCAATCTGGCTGTAGAAGGCCTTTGTCGACGCGACGCTCATCTCGATGTCGCGTCCATCCGAGGTATAGAGCACGCCGTCGGCCTTATGCGTGATGTCGCTGTTCCTGCGGTTGACGATCGCGATGACCGCCGCGCATCGAGCGCGTGCCAGGTCGACGGTGCGGTTGGTGTCGGTTGTGGTGCCAGACTGACTGACCGCCACAATCACGGTGTCCGACATGTCATCCCGAAGACCGAAGGCGGACAGCTCACTTGCGGGCTCAGCGATGATGTCGATCGGCACCGATCGGAGTGCCGAGCTGATAGAAGCCGCCACGCCCTTTCCGGCGACAGCGGCGGTACCCTGGCCAACGATGATGATCCGGCGGATCGCTCCCGTGCGGAGGCGGTCGCGCAGGTCGTCGGGGATGACGTCCGCGCCCAGGCGGACGCGCGTGCGGCCGTCCACCTGGCGTATGCGCCCTCTGAGGGTCTTGCGCATCGTGCCCGGCGACTCGGATATCTCCTTGAGTAAGAAATGCCGATGATTGCCGCGGTGGATGTCGCGCGTGGTGATCTCCGCGGTGACCAGATCCTCTGGAGCGACGGGTAGTTCTTCGCCACCGTAGGTGAGGCGGCGGATGCGATTCGTCCTGCCGGCTTCGTTCGCGTCCAGGACGACAACCTGTCCTTGGCTTCCGTCTGCATCACTGATCGCCTCGCCGTCCATCCGGAGGTAGCTCGACGTCACCTCGACCACCCCGTAAGGCTCACTTGCGACGACGTACAAATCCTGGGCGACACCAACGCAAAGCGTTTGCCCGCTGCCCCGAAGCGCGAGCATGAGCTTGGACGGCTCGGCGGCGGCGATGGCGGCAATTGCCAATGAGCCATCGAGCTGATCGACGGTGCGGCGGAACGCTTCCTGGCAGGTCGCCCCGTTCGCGATCTGACGCGCCGTGAGCGACGGAATGACCTTGGCGTCAGTGGTGATTCCTGCGGGAATTCGAAGCGCGTGCTCGCCGACCAGCTCGCGATGGTTGTCGACATCTCCGTTCAGTGCGGCGACGACATACGGCGCCTGCGGTCCGTCCGCCTCCTCCTGATTGACCGGGTGCGCATTGGCCTCGTTTATCAGCCCGACGCTCGCCCACCGCGTGTGACCAAGCACCATGACCTTGGCCCCGGCGTGTTCCAGTGCGCGCCGCAGCAGGTCATCGCTTCCGATGGCGACTCTGAGCCTGCGCGTGTTGTCGCCCAGTTCTCCGACCTCTCTCGCCACCTTGTATATGAAGCCGAGATGACCCGACGGAGTCTGCACCGCGCGGTCGCGAAAGATCGGGTCGGAACGCCTCTGCAGCTCCGCCGCGAGGTCTGGATGCTGAAGGTCAAGTCCATGGTCGGTGACGAGGAGGTAAAGGCCTGCGGAGTCGCGGCCTCGCACTTCGAGCCGGTTGATTGCTGACAGTGCGATCTCGATTGAGGAGAACGCCTCGACTCCCGCAGCCGAGGTGCCCGGCCCTGAGAGTCGAGCCACTGCGCGCGCGTGACCGGTCCGGTCCATCCGGATCGCCCATACGGCGTCCTTTAGCTTCAGCAATCTAGCGTTGACGTCCTCGACGTCGTCATCTACCAGTTGCAGGGATCCGGCATCGATACCTCGCTCGATCTGTTCGATCGAATCCTCGAGGCTCTCTGCGCGGGCGTCGAGATCATCCACGAGGTCGGGATGTCTCAGCATGCACTGAAGGCCCGGCATCCCCCGGAGTGACTGATCGACCACAACCAAGTGCTCGTAGGCCCGCTCGAGACAACGTGAAATCGACTGCGGGACGGCGTAGGCTTCGGCGGCAGCCGCCTGACCTTGCTGCATGCTGGACCGCACATCAGCGGGAACCGGTGGATGCCGGTCGCTCGACCTCCGTATCACAGCAATGATTCCGCACATCGGCTCTCGCGACCTACACGTCGCGACCACCGATAGTATCGACGTCCGGCCGCCTACCGGTCCCGCGGTCAGGCGCCAAAGGCAGCGCGTCGCGGCCGGCACGTGTCTGTCTGCGCGAGCCCTCAGACCGCTGGTGACGAGATAATCGCTGGGATCTCCTTCTTCCTTCTCACAGGTCGGAGGTTACGGCGCGGCGATAGGCCCGGCTGGAATCGGAGTCTGCGAGCGGGTTCAGAGCCAGTTATCCGAGACCTTGATGTCGACAACGATCCCGTCAGCGTCGCAGCGTCGCAGCGGTCGGGAGGCGGTAGGGTGGCGGTGTGAGCGCCCGTGGGCAACCCGATTCGCAGTCGGAGCAGCAGCCGATCCTGATCACCGGCACGACGGGGTTCGTGGGCATGGAGGTCCTGGCTCGCTTCTTGCAGCGCAGCCAGCGGCACATCTTCGCGCTAATCCGCGCCGGGAACGACGCCGAGGCCCACGAGCGCCTGCGCGCAGTGCTGGCCACCACGTTTGGCGACCCGGATGCCCATCCCGGCCGCATGACCGCGGTGGCGGGCGACATCGAACACTCCGGCCTCGGCCTCGACCCGGGACGCCTGGACGAGCTGGCCGGGAAGGTCGACCGCGTGCTCCACGCGGCGGCCTCGGTGTCATTCGAGCTCGGGATCGCCGAGTCGCGCGGGATCAACCTCGGCGGGACTCGGCACATGCTCGGCTTTGCCGAGCGCGCCCAGCAGCTCGGCGGTCTGGAGCGCTTCACCTACGTCTCCACCGCTTATGTTGCCGGCACTTACCGCGGCGAGTTCTCCGAGACCGACTACGACGTTGGGCAGGGGTTCCGCAACGCCTACGAGCGCTCCAAGTGGGAGTCCGAAGGCACCGTGCGGGCGGCGTCCAGCCGCCTTCCGGTCCAGATCGCGCGTCCCAGCATCATCGTCGGCGAGCAGGCAAGCGGCTGGACGATCGCCTTCAACGTCCTCTACGGGCCGATCCGCGCCCTGGCGCAGGGAGCCTATCGCGCGCTCCCGCTCAACCTGAAGGCACCGGTCGACGTGGTGCCGATCGACTACGTAGCCGACGCGCTGTTCGAGCTGTGCAGCGCCGGGCCGAATGGGACCTTCCACCTCGTGGCCGGCGACCGCGCGACCACAGTGGGACGCCTCGCGCAGATGACCACCAAGCGCTTCCACCGGCCGCTGCCCTGGATCGTGCCGCCGGCCGTCTACCGCGCGCTGTACCCGCTGCTGCGGCTGATCATCCACGGCCGCCAGCGCCTGGCACTCGAACACACGCAGGTGTTCATCCCCTATCTCAACATCGGCGTGCATTTCAAAGACCGCGTCACCCGAGCGCGGCTGGAGCCCGCGGGCGTTCGGGTGCTGCCAGTCGAGGACTACTTCCCGCGCCTGCTCGACTTCGCTCTCGCCGCCGACTGGGGCAAGCGGCGCCTCCCCCACCCGCGCAGCGCAGCGGACACGCTGTCAGACCAGCACCCCGCGCCCAGCCCATCCTCGCCAGAGACCCAGCCCGGAGCATGACCCCCGGCCCTCCTCGGTGAAGTCAGCGCCGCCGGGATCGCGACTGCGTCACAAAGCCGTCAGTCGCGCGGGGCGCGGGGGCCCGGCCCGAGGACGCACTACGAGATGCGCAGGCACGCGAGCGGCTCGTCCCCGCGCTCGCCACCAATCAGAAGACGCTCCCTTTTCGATCGGATTGGCCGCACGCGAACGCGACTTAGGGCCCTTAGGGCTCGACGGTCATCGCCGGCTTGGCGCTCTGGCGGCGATTGTGGCTCAACGTTTGGCTCGTTGTCGTGTGGGGCTGATCCGGATCACATCCCATGCCAGATGACAACGTTCGAGCGCGGCGATCACCCAGCCGCTGGCGTCGAGCTGCCAGCGGCCCAGCCCGTGACGAGCGGAGGTAGGGAACGCGTGGTGGTTGTTGTGCCATGCCTCCCCGAAGGCGAGCGGCGCCAACCACGCGAGGTTGCGCGACTGGTCGCCGGTCCTGAACGGCCGCCGGCCGAAGTAGTGACACAGCGAGTTGATGCTGAAGGTCACGTGATGTAGAAGGAATATGCGCACCGCTCCGCCCCACAACAGTCCGGTGAGCCCTCCCACGACCGAGCCGGTCAGCGCCACCCCGAGCCCGAACGGGACGGCCAGGCCGACCATCACCCAGAGCGGGAACGTGCGGCTGATGAAGCGCAGGTCGCGGTCGGCGAGCAGATCCTTCGCGTAGCGGGCGGGGTTGGCCATGTCCTTGCCGCGGAACATCCAGCCCACGTGCGCATGCCCCAGTCCCTGCAGCGCCCCGCGCCACCCTCGTGGATGGTCGACGTGGGGGCTGTGCGGGTCGCCGGGATGGTCGGAGAAACGGTGGTGCTTGCGGTGGGTGGCGACCCATTCGATCACCGGCCCCTCGACCGCCATCGAGCCGAGCACCGCCAGCAGCGCACGCACCGCCCGCGTGGTCTTGAAGCTGCGATGGGTGAACAGCCGGTGATATCCCACCGTGATTCCCAGCCCTGTGAACGTGTACACAATCGCGAGCACGAGCAGGTCCTGCCAATGCAGGGCCCCGCCCCACGCCAGCCAACCCGCCAAAGCGACCGCTCCCGGCGGCAGCGCAAACACCATCGTCCGCACCAACCGCTCGGAAGTCTCGTGCTCGATCGGGACCATATCCGGAGCTCCCGGCAAGGAGGCCGTGGCACTCACGACGCAAGCTCCTGTTCGGCAACTTGCAGACGGGCTCCGACGGGCGGCTCCGCTGGCGGCACACTCGCGATGTCCAGCTCGCCGGCTAGCTGCGCCCAAACAGCGTCCAGACCGTCGTCCGTCCACGAGCACGCAAACGCCGGCGACGGGACATTCGCGTTGCCGACGATCGGATCAGAGAGAACCAGCGCATCAGCCATGTCGATCTCCGGAGTTAGTGGATCGTCGGAAGTCAGGTCATGCCACCGGCCCGCATTGGGCCAACGTCAAAATCGATGCCCTCCAGAATCAACTTTACTCGCCACGTCAAGCGCTGCGAACGCACGGGTGCCTTCGTTTGCTAGATAGCCGAAGATTGGGAAGCGTCGCTGCTTGGCGAGTGGCCACTAGCTCCACAAATGTCGAACAGCGCCTCATCCTCACGCCCGCGATCCTGATCGGCGTCTGATGATCGTCGCCGGCGTCGGCGCAACCTACCTGAGGGCGATGTTGAGCTTGAGGACGATGTTGAGCTTGAGGGCGATGTTGAGCTCGACAGGTTCATGGTTGCCGTTCGCGACGCTCTATGGTGAACGTAGAAAGCCGATGAGTGCCGAAGACCCGACCGAGATCGAACGCACCGGACGCCGCCGCCGAGTCTGCCACTCCGGTCGAGGATGGCGTCGGTTCGAGATCGTCCGCCCGGCCGCGCGCGAGCCGGTTGTCTTGTGCACCAGCTGCCGAGCCCGCTTCGGGACGATCCGCCGGTCGGACGCAAGCTCGTCAATCGGCGCAGACCAAATCGGATTCGGTCAACGCCGTTGCTTGCGGCGCAACCTAGAGAGGTTGAGCCGATGGCTGTAGCCGACACGAAGCACCCGGAGAACGAGACCGCGGAGGATCTGCCGTACATGCCGTACATCGTTGTCTGTACGCGCAAGAGCGATGGGGGGCGGCGGTTCTACGGTCCGTTCGCGAGCGAGCACGAGGCGACGATGTGGACGCAGCCTCGCGCGCACCGCAATTACGCCTGGGATTACGTCCGCGTGCCGCTTGTGCCGCCGCCCGGCGAGGAGGAGTCCGCGCTATGAGCACCGCGGTCATTGACCTCGATCGAGACGGTGCTGCTGTGCCACGTCGAGGACCGACCGCGGCTTCTCGCATCTAAGGGCCCGGCCCGCCTTCGACGGCGCGCACCTCGAAGAGGAGTGGGGGCTCGAGGATCCGCCGTGACCTTCGTTGGTCACAGAACGCCGGCCGGAAGCACGAAGCGCCGCGGCGCGCCGGGCTCTCCAGCGGCGTCGGCGAGTCGAGCGCCGTGCAGCCCGCGCCTTGGAGCGCTTGAACCAGTAACCTCGGGTTTGCCGGCGTGGGCAAGGATCCACGCGATCACCGCCGGGGAATCGGCGCCCACAGCCAGGATCGCGGCACGCTCGATAACCTGACCGCCGGAGCGGTGAGGACGGGCCAAGCGGGTCACCAAAGCGAGAATCGCGTCGTCGTCCATTGCTGATACTCCTCCTCGGGCTAAGCAGAGTTCTTGCCTGGCAGCGTGCGCCGGCAGGCGGGGTACATCCTCACAAGATCACGGGGTCCTCGGGGTTCATCCTCACAAGATCACGGGGTCCATGAGTACGAGCTCGGCGAGCTCGAAGTACCGGCGATGACGCCCGCCGCCGAACTCTTGGAACCGTTCCGGCGGACGCAGCGAGTAGCGATGCGCCCGCCCACCGGTGGTGTCATAGGTACGTCTGCGGTGGGGGTGGTGCGACCGCCGCGGCGCGGGGGCCGTCGCCATCGTCGAGCCAGCGCTCGGCGTCGAGGCGATCTCGCTCGAGAATCGCCGCTCGACGGGTGACGAACTCGTCGACACGATCTGCGATCCGCTCCTGGGAACTGGGGCGCCCGGCATCAGCGTCTCGATCGAGAGACTTGATTGCTCGGAATCCGAAGAGCTCTGCGAGCTCGGCCACGGGCTCTAACAGCGAACCGCACATCGGGCAAAGGTCTCCAACCAGGTCGCCGGAGCTTCGCGAACGGTGAACGCGGGCCTTGCAGACCACGCATTTGTAGTGGGGCATCGAGCCCCTTTCGTTAGATTTTCATGACCAACTATACATGAAATGTGTATCTAGACACGGCATTCGTGAGTAGACGGCTTCGACCGAAGCACCTCCAGCTGAGGCTCATGGAGCAGCTCGTTGCGTCGAGGGGCTTGCTTTGCTCGCCTCTGGCAACTTGGAGTGGCTGGGTATGGAGACCGTCGCCACGCGCAGATCGCGTGGCGCTCCGCGAGCCCGGAGCCGCCTGCTCCTTCCTGTTTGCAAGCCGAGGAGGTCGACGCGCGCGAGCGCACGGTCGGACACCAGAACCTGACCCGCTTTCGCGGCTTCGCCGACCCGAGCGGCAACGTTGACGTCGACGCCGACGTAGTCTCCGCCGAGCCTCCGCGGTCGTCCCCAATGGATGCCGGCGCGCATCCGGGGCCGGTACCCGCCGAGCTCGACATGCTGCAGGGCGTCCTGGGCTTCGAACGCGGCGTCGACCGCTGCCTGCGCTGTGAGAAACGTTGCCATCAGGCCGTCTCCGAGCCGCTTCACGGTCCGGCCTTTGTGGGCGCTGATCGCCGCTTCGATGACGGCGTCGACGTCGCGCAGCAGCTCGAGCGCGGCGGCATCGCCGGCGTCCAGCTCCCATGAGGAGAACCCGACCAGATCGGTGAACAGAATCGCCAGCTCGACGTCGTCGCGCCCACGGCTCGTGGCTTCCGAGAGCGACTGCCGCACCCGCAACCCGGCGAGACCGAGCTCACGCATGACGCTCTCGGGCTCCAGCCGCAAAGCGGTGACGCTGCGGGCGAGGACCTGCGCCGGGGTCACTGCCGCAGTTGATCGCCGCATATTGCGGGGCAGGCCAGTAGCCGCATTTACAACGAGCGTGATGACCGCGTAGGTTTCTGCTCGCGTCCGCTCAAAGGTGTCCCATACGGGCACGTGAAGGCCTGTATGCAGGCCAGGGGTCTCGCCCGTGAGCGGCTCGGCCTCGGGCTCAAGGTCCGCCGCAATCGTCGCGCCGCGGCTGACGCGATAGGCAAGTCCGCGAAATCTCACCAACCGATTACGAGACGCCGCTTCGAGAACCATGTGTGACCGCATAGCCGTTCGGATCCATTAGGGTCCGTGCAGGAATAAGGGTCCGTTCGGGAATAAGTGATCGGATCGGGGCGGTCGGGGGGCGAGCAGCTGGATGACTCGCGCGCGGCCCGCGTTAGGCGAAAGGACCGGCAGATCTGAAGGCCGCCCGCCACAGTTGGCCGATCCCTACCCGTCGGCGGCGAACGTTGCCGCCATCAGCCGGGCATCGCGGCGCTGGAGCGCAGGGTCGCGTAGCGACCAGGCAAGGAGCCACAGGGCTGCCTTGTGATGCGACGAGAGCCGCGCGGCGTCGATCGCATCCTCCACGCGTGCGAACGCTGTGTCCTGCTGCATCATGCCCTCGACTTGTTCGTTGGCTCGGTCAAACGAGAGTGGCGGGGTGCCTATCATGACCGCGCTCCCTTCTGGTCCCGCGGCTGTTCTCAGTGCCCAGACCGACAGTCCCGATAGCGAACAACGGGACTACCACAGAACGAACGGCCTGGCAAGACCGGATCCCGCTGTTTGCGGACAAAGCAACACATTTCGACGGCAATGCGTGTCGAATCGGCGGTATCCGGAACGCCCCAGGCAAAGGCGCACCTCACAGCGCTCGCTGGTCATTCTCCGTCCCAGGATCGCATCCGGAAATCGACGGCCCCGCGTTGGCCAGCAGGCAACGCCGCGTAACGGTGACCGACACGCTTTGCGCCGAGGTCGACGGTGGCGCCGGCTTCCACGCCCCGGCGGTACGCGTCCCGGTGCAATGACGACGGGTTTGCGTCACGCTCCGTGCGAAGTCGCCCGAAGCGCTGCTCGATCGCACGGTCCACCGCGGACCCGATGATGGCCAGCGCCCAACTGTTCGCCTCGGTCGCGGCCTTCATTCGGTGCCGCGAGAGGCGCCAGTCGAGCCGGTCCACGGCGCCGAGCAGGAACGACGTCCGATACGTCCGGCCGTAGACCCATCTCTCTGCCCGCTTGGCGGTAGCGATCGCAGAGATCGTCACGAGCTGCGCCTCCAGGTGGCTGTACAGCGCGGCGATGCTCTGAGCGCCGCCGGCCGGGCCGAAGAACCACATGCTGCCCGCGGTGCTTCGGAAGTTGCGAGCGAAGACGACCCTTCCGCCCATGCTCTCGGCGATCGAGTCCGCGAGGTGCCGGCGCCACGGGTCGATCTTGCCTTCCACGCGGGCATCGTCGATCCCGATCGTTGTCGCGCCCCGCGAGATCGCGATTTGCGCCATGCCGATGCCGTGGCGCAGCATCAGGTCTTGTGCCTTCTCCGCCGCGAGCGCGGCCTCGTGCTCGTTGGGCGACTCCGAGAGCGCGAGCAGCTTGCGAACCTTGTCCACCAGGGCGGGGTGAGGGTTGGTGGCGGTCATCCGTTCTCCCACCGAAGCGCAGCGCCACGAGCTCCTCCATGAGCCTCGTCAGCCACCGCTCGCCGGTCTGAGCCATTCACCCAAGCGCGATTGTCCCGAGCTGCCAAAGTCAATCGTCAAGCCACCTCTCGGCGATCTGAGCCATTCACGCAAGCGCCTGGTGACGGCGGCTCGTGCGGCGGGGCTGCCGGATGTGCCACTAGTTCTGCTGCGTCTTGGCGGTTGGGTGCAGCTCGACGCCGCTCTTGCGCACGAGCCCGTCGATCTGAAGGCGACGGGCGACGGCGTAGAGTCCGGTCGCGTCCTTGAGGCCGAACTGCTTGGCCGCCTGGGCGAGAGTGATCCCGGGCTTGGCCACGACCAGGGCAAGGAGCTGGTCACGGCGACCGCCGGTGCGCGCCCGGGTCGCGCCGGAGCTCGCGCGCGCCGTCGAGGCGGCCTTCGGCTTGGCGGGCGTACGTGTGCGCGGGTTCGCGTGCGCGGTCTTCTGGTCCGCTAAGCGCGCGGCCCGGGCAGCCGTCACGGGCTTTGGCCTGGTTGCTGCTGCGCGTCGTGAGGCCGGCTTGGTCGTCGCTGTCGTGCCGCTATCGTCAAGGCCGAAGAGGCTGCCAAGACCGCGTAGCACTGATGTGACGGAGGGGTTGTCGATGGCCTGCTCTAACTCGCGCAGCGTGCGGGCGAGGATGGCTCTGACCTGTGTGGTGGTGTCCGGCAAGTAGGTTTCCTTTGTGTCGGAGGCGAACAGACGGTCGAGTTTGATGGCGAGGTGGCGTGCTCTGTCGGGAACCGTTCGGCTCACGAGAGTCGCTCCGTGATGTAGACCGTCAGCGTGCGAGCGACGCTGCTCGCGGAACGAGAGCGCACGGTTGTCGGCAGTCATTGGCTAATCGTCGCACCCTCACGTGACGTCCGACAGTCTGAGTAGCGGATCGCCGGTGTGCTATGGCTCGGCGTTTCGGCTCACCCTCGTCGTCTCGTATTCGAAATCGCTCCCCGTCGACCGTCTTGCGACGATGCCAACGATCCCCGGAGATGGTGATCGGCTACGCACGGGTCTCGGCCGGCGAGCCGGGACCCGGACGGTTTTCCGATCGCACAAGGCAGCTCAAGACCGCGGTGCTGGCGAAGCGCCAGCAGCGCGCCGCCGAGGTTGGCGAACTCGTGTGCGAGTTCCCATACCTGCTGGTGGCGGCGGCATCTATCGCTGCAGGACGTGCGACGCGAACGGGCACGAGCTCGCCGGCGGAGGGGAGCCCGAACAGGACTTTGACGCCTGCGCGCGCAAACGCCCGCGATCGGAGTACAGTCGTAGGTGAGCTGGCCCTGCGGCCACGACTCTCACCCCAAGCTCGAATGCCACCGACGGCGCGTTCTGCGTTACGAGGCGGGAAGCGTGGGTTACTGGCTTTTGGCTGCGGGGCTGGTTGACTTGCTCCTACGGGCGTTACGGCTTTACCGTCGTTAGGGCTCGTCGCGCAAGCGCCGATCTCGCTCATGCAGCCCGTTCGGCGAGCGAGCAGTTGCGCGACCACGCCGAGAACGCTGTGCCAAACGCTGTCACGACACGGCTTGAATCCGGGGAGGTTACGGATGACGTGGTGGCCACGCGCGCCTTAGAGTCCCTTTCCCGATGAGAGAACTGTTCGGCGTGGGAAGCTGGCCGGCGCCGGCGAACACGCCGCACGCGAGCGTGCGTTGTGGGATTGGGTGAGCACCTCAGCGTGCGATAGGAGAGGATGGGCCCCGTGACGACCGAGGTAGCCGTAATGAATCAATGCGGCGTCGCGTTGGCGGCAGACAGTGCCGTGACGTTACGCGGCAATCGCGGCCCGAAGATCTTCTCGTCAGCCGACAAGATCTTTGCGCTGTCGATCTACGAGCCTGTGGGGATCATGGTCTACGGCGCAGCGACGATTCTGAACGTACCCTGGGAGACGATCATCAAGGTCTATCGCAAACAGCTCGGAACGCGGGCTTTCCCAGCCCTCGAGGACTACGCCGCAGATTTCATCCGGTTCCTTGAGACCAACGAGCTCCTGTTTCCACCCGTCCAGAAGAAGTTCTTCGTATACAAAGCCACACGCGACACCTATGAGCGAGTCCGCGAAGCGATCAAGGTCGCTGTCGACGCGGCAACGAGCGCTGACCCCGTGTCTGCCGCCGATGCCCGCCGTACCGCACTGACGGAGATCCGTCGACAACATGAAGCCGCGATCGCGATGCCCGACCGCGGCGATCTGCCGAAAAACATCCGCACTCGACTTTCCCGCACCTACGCCTCTGACATCGCTCAGGCCCGGAACGACGTCTTCGGCACCCACGCGTTCACGCCAGCCGCCGAGAAGCAACTCCGCCAGCTTGCCTACTGTGCGTTGTTGAAGGATCCAGTTGGCGGAATTGACGGCGACTCAGGGATCGTGATCGCGGGGTTCGGTCACGACGATATGTTCCCGGGTCTGCTGTCGTACGAGTTGAACGGTCTGGCGCTCGATCACGCCGTGCTGTGGCCCCGTGGCGGCCACGCGATCACGCACTTCAACCACGCCTTCATCAAAGGCTTTGGGCAGTCTGACATGGTCCACTTGTTCATGGAAGGGGTAACCCTCGAATATGAGGCGTTTGTCGAGAGCTACGTCCGGCAGATCGTTGAGCGCATCGGCGACGTCATGACCGCAAAGATGCCCGCCCGCGCCATGACGCCAGCCATTAGGGCCGCCCTTGGCGCCGATCAGGAACGGCTGCTCGCCGATACGCGCGACGAGTTTGCGCAACGCCGGGCTGAGCTGTATGTGGACCCCGTGCTCAGCGCGGTGGCAAGCCTGCCAAAAGACGAACTTGGCGCGCTCGCCGAGTCGCTGGTGAATCTCACGTCGCTCAAGCGCCGCATTTCGATGGACAACGAGACCGTGGGTGGCCCGATCGATGTGGCGGTCATGACGAAGGGAGACCGCCTCGTCTGGATGAAGCGTAAGCATTACTTCGACGCCAGGCTGAACCATCTCTTCTTCGCAAACTACTTCCGAGACAGCAGCAATGCCGACGGAACTTGAGCCCAACGACGAGCCGATTCGTTCCGGGCGCGAGTTCGACGAGCGAATGTTCCCGCCCGTCGCTCCCGAGGGCTCCACGTCCCCAACAAGCCTCGATCCCGAAGAACTGGGCGCGCGCGCCGCACTGCAAGCCATCGAGCGCCTCAGCACCGGCGCTCGGCCGCCGGCATCACGCCGGACCGCAAGACGCATGGGCGGGGACGACTAGTGGTGCGGACGCACGGCTGATGGGAAAGACGATCGATTTTCACCGATCCGCGTACGGCCGGAGGCCCCCAGAACTAGCAGGTAACCCGGCCGCTTGGAGGCCAGTCGAGCGTTGTCGGCGAGGCACTTCGAGTCGCCCTCATATTGCTTGCGCGAAAGTCGCGTCTTGAATCCGGGTAGGGTACGGATGACATCGTGGCCGTGCCCGCCGTAAAGTCCCTTCATCCCCGGACGAGAGAGATGTGCTTGGGACCGGGGGCGAAATTGGAGGGAGAATGTCATGCTTGGATGGGTTTCAACCATCTCGCGCACCCTGAGCCGGCCGGTTGGGTACTTGGATCGGAGCTTGGGGTCGCGCAAGCCTACAACCGCGCAATGGCGCGGCTTGACGCCAGATCAGGAACCCGTGTCCGTGCTGCGCCAGGCCCCCGGCGCAGGCAACGATGACACCGTCGACGAGTGGCAGACGGTCGCCGAGGGCAAGACGGTCCCCAAGTGGAAGATCGTCGCTGAACGCCAGCCGGTCCCCGAGTGGACGGCCGGCGCCGAGACTCAGCCGGTCCCCGAGTGGAAGACCGACATGTGGAAGCGCAAAGTCGAAGGCGAGGCGAAGAAGCACTTCGACGGCGAGATCGCCGGCGTCGGCCGGCACCGCTCTTAGCGCGGTTCAGCACGCCGCGATCGTCATCTAGGGCAAGCCGCTCACGTTAGGTCGGGCACATGGAAGTTGCGGCGACACGCAGTGAGCTGTTCGCGCGCCGCGCGCAGATCGAACTGTCGCGGCAGGGTCGGGATTTGCTCAAGGAGAAGCGGACACTGCTGCGCGCGGCCTTTGACCGGCTGAGCGCGCGGATTCTCGAGGCGACGACCGCGCTCGAGGAGCAGTGCGCGCGTGGACGCGTGCTGCTCGGCGAGACCGTCGCGATCGAGGGGCCCGAGCCGGTCACGTCCGCGAGCCTGGCCGCGGTCGGAGAGGTTGAGATCGAGCGTCGGGTCGAGCACGTCGCCGGCGTGTCGCTCGAACACGTCGACCGCAGCCCCGTGCGCCGGTCGGCGACCGGGCGCGGGTACGCACTGGCGACGACGTCCGCTCGGATCGATGCGGTCGCCGAGGCGTTCGAGCAACAGGTCGAGTTGCTGCTCGACGTGGTCGCGGTGGAGCTCTCGCTGCGCCGGCTTGCGGATGAGATCGCGGTCACAACGCGGCGCGTGAACGCTCTCGAGCACGTGCTGATCCCGCGCTTGGAGGCGGAGCGCCACTACATCGAGATGGTGCTCGAGGAGCGCGAGATGGAAGACCACGTGCGCCTGCTACGGGCGCGCGGGCACCGCGATCGGCGTCGCGAGCGGGTGGCAGCATGAGCGCCGAGGGCCCGTCCGAGTCCGGCGCCTCGCTCGACGCCGTTCGCGCCGTCGAGCGCACGCTGGCAGAGCGCGCCGACCACCGTACCGATTCCGAGAGCGCGCTGGTGGCGGCGCGCGCGGCGGCCGACGCGATCCTCGCCCAGGCACGCGACCAGGGTGTGGCCGAGGCCGCCGCGCTGCACGCGCAGCGCCTGGCCGACACCGAGCGCCGGGCGGCGGCGACCGTCGCCGATGCGCACGCACGCGCCGAGCGCGAAGCGGCTGCACTGTTGAGGCGTCGAGCCGAGCTGACGGCCGAGCTCCTCGCGCGCGTGGTCCCGGCCACCGAGAAGACGACCGATGACCCGGGCGCGGCGGGGGGGGCTGACCGTGCTGGTTCCCCTTGCCAAGGTGAGGATCATCGGCCGCAGCCCGGACCTCGAGCGCACGCTTGATGCGCTGCATCGCCTCCGCCGCGTCGAGCTCGCGCCGGCCGACGGCGACGCTGCTGACGCGCCTGCTGGCCTCGGTGCCGGCGAGCACGAGCGCCACCGCGACCAGCTGCGCTTGCTGATCGCGACGCTCGCCGCACTCGATGCGCTGGCCGACGACTCTCCCCGGCCTGGCGTCCCCGAGCAGCCGGCGGGCGCGGGCGACGCGGCGGCGGGGCGCGATCCGGCGATCGACGCGACGGCGGTCGACCCGGGCGCAGTCGCGCGCGAGCTCGCCGCGCTGACGCCACACGTCGAGGAGCTGATCGGCGCAGTCGAGCTGCTGCGCAGCGAGCAGGCGGTGCTGCGACGTTACGTGGCGCTGCTGCGCGGATTGCTCGAGCTGGCGCCGGAGCTGGCGATGCTCGAGGAGCGGGAGCTGGCAGCGCTGCGCCTGACCACCGTCGCGCTGCTGCTCAGCGCCGAGGGCGCGCGGGTCGTCGAGCTCCTCGACGAGGCGCTGTCCGAGATCCTCGGCGAGCGCTTCTGGCTACTTTCGGCGCCAATCGACGAAGACGGGATCGGCTGCGTGCTCGTGCACCCGCAGGATGACACCGATGCCGTCCACGAGCTACTCGGCCAGGAGCACATCCGCCACGTGCCACTGCCTGAGCCGTATGCCCGGCTGTCGCTTCGCACGTCGGTGGAGTCGATGGAGCGCCGGCTGGCGGAGCTACCTTCCGAGCTCGGCGCCGCGCAAGCGCGGCTGAGCGCGCAGATCGCGCCGCGCATCGGTCGGTGGAGGACCCAGCGCGCGGCGCTGGCGGCGCAGCTGGAGCAGCTCGACGCGGTCGCCCTGGCGGGCGCGACGGAGCGCACGTTCCACCTGGCCGGCTGGACGCCCCGCGCCGACTTCGCGCGTATCGCCGCGAGCCTCGAGGGCGAGCTGGGAGGGCGCGTCGTGGTCGAGGAGCTCGCCGAGGGGCGGGCCGACCACGACGCGCCGGTGTTGATGCGCAGCGCGCGCGTCGCCCGGCCGTTCCAGCCGCTGGTGCGCTTCTTCGACACCCCGCGCGCCTACTCGGTGGACCCAACCGGGCTGATGGCGATCTTCCTGCCGCTGATGTTCGGGTTGATGGTTGCCGACGTGGCGTACGGCGCGATCCTGCTCGCGATCGTGCTGGTGGCGCGCGCGCGCCTGGGCCGGCGCTACCCCGCCTTCCGGCAGCTCAGCCCGGTGCTGGTGGCGGGCTCGCTGTGGGCGATTGCGTTCGGGATCGTGTTCGGCGAGGTGCTCGGCAACGTCGGCGAGCGGCTCGGCGTACCGGCCCTGTGGCTGCACCGCGACTCGTCAAGCGCGGTCGTCCCGCTGCTGATGCTGGGCGTCGCGATCGGCGCCGTCCACGTCGTGCTCGGTCTTGTGCTCGGGATCTGGCAGTCGCGCCGCGACCGGGATCGACGCGAGCTGCTCAGCCACGCCGGCACGCTGATGTTCCTCGCCGCGACGTTCCTGCTCGTCGCCGTGGCCGTCGGCTTGCTACCGGCTGCCGCCACGGCGCCCGTCGCGGCCGCGATGATCGCCGGGCTTGTGGCCGTTTCTGTCGCCGGGGGGGCGCTGGGGGCGATCATCGGGCCGCTCGAACTGCTTGGCGCGATCACCAACGTGTTGTCGTACCTGCGCCTCGCCGCCGTCGGCCTGGCCTCGGTCTACCTGGCCGTCGTGGCGAACAAGCTCGCCGGCGTCGGGCCGATCTACATGGGGATTCTGATCGCCGCGTTCCTGCACGCGCTGAACCTGATGCTCGCCGCGTTCACCCCGTCGGTGCAGGCGTTGCGCCTGCATTACGTCGAGTTCTTCGGCAAGTTCTTCGTCGGGGGCGGCCGCCCGTTCCAGCCGTTCGGCGTGCCGCAGCCAGGATCCGCTACCGGAGCGGCCACGGGACTAGGTAGCTTTGATATGGTTCGGCCAGTTAATATGAGAGAATAGGAGAGCTGTATGGTTAACGGGCTCATTGCAATCGGTGCCGGTCTCGCGATCGGATTGGCCGCAATCGGTACTGGACTCGCCCAGGCGCGCATCGGCGCGGCCGCGATGGGGGCGGTCGCCGAGAAGCCGGAGCTGCTAGGCCGCGCGATCCTGCTCGTCGCGATCCCGGAGACGCTCACGATTCTCGGCTTCGCGGTGGCGGCGATGGTCATCGTGCTCCTGAAGGTGTAGCGAGGCGAGATGGGGCTCGCACAGCTGCTTGCCGCGCTCCAGGATGACGCGCAGGATGAGATCGCCCGTCTGGACCGCGACTCGAGCACGCAGGCCCGGCAGCTCGTTGCCGAGGCCGAGCAACAGGCGCGCGCACTGCACTCACAGCCGGTCGCGGCCGCCGAGGCCCGTGCCGCCGCCGAGACGGTGATCCTGCTGAGCGGCGCCCGGCTCGAGGCGCTGCGCATCCTGCGCGGGGCGCGCGAGGTGGCGTTCCGCGCGATCCTCGATGACCTGCGGGATCGGCTGGCCGCGCTGCGCGACGATCCCGGCTACCGGAGCGTGTTCGGCGCACTCGTCCGCGAGTCGCTGGCCGCGCTGCCCGCCGGACGCACGCTGCGGGTCGATCCGCGCGACGAGGCGATCGCCGCCGGCGTGCTGCGCGAGCTCGGGCGCGCCGATCTGACCGTCGATCCGTGTCTGCGGACCTTGGGCGGCGTCGAGCTCGCGAGCCCTGATGCGCGACTGGTGCGCAATACGCTCGAGGAGCGGCTGGCGAACGCCCAGCCCGACCTGCGCCTGCGCCTAGCCGCAGCGGCCGCCGGCGCGGCCGCGTGCACCTGAGGGGTACCGCGTGCCGGACTTCGTATATGGCAACACCCGGCTCCGCGCCCGCAGGACCGGCTTGCTCCGGCGGCGTGACTACGAGTCGATGATCGGGCTCGGCGTCGACGAGTTGCTCGGGGCGCTGAGCGCGACAGCGTACGCGCCTGACATCGAACGGGCGTTGCCCGCCCGCCACGGCGTGCACCGCCTGCATCAGGCCGTGCGCGCGCACCTCGCACGGATGATGGACGAGATGCGCAGCTTCTATCGCGGCGGGGCGCGGGCAATCATTGACCTGCTGCTCGCCAGATGGGACCTGCTGAATCTGCTGGCGCTGATTCGCGGACAGGCCAGCGGCGCCCCGGTCGACGACGTGCTTGCGGCGATCGTACCGGTGGGGGGGATCGACGATGCGGTTGCGCGCGAGGTCGCGCGCCAGCGCTCGTTCTCCGCTGCGATCGCGCTGCTGGGCGCGTGGCGGCTGCCCACGCCGCAAGAGGCGAGCGCGCTGCTGAACGCGTGGCCGGAGTACGAGCGCACGCACGACCTGCCGGGGCTCGAGGCCGAGCTGACCGCACGGCACATGGAGCGCGTGACCGCCGAGCTTGCCAGGACGGGCGACGCGGGCGCTCCGGTGCGCGCGGCGATCGGGCACCAGATCGACGGCCACAACCTGCTCGCCGCCCTGCGCCTGCGCCAGGCACTGGTCGGCGGCGAGCTCGACGAGCTGTCCGCCGACGACCGGCACCGCGCGCTGATGCCGGGCGGCGCGTTGCTACCGGCGACGCTGCTGGCGACGACCGAGCCCGGCGCACCCGACAACGCGCTGCTCGCGCTCCAGCGCGACCCGGCCGGACGCCGCTGGCTCGAGCCCGTCCGGCGTTGGGTGGACAACGGTGACCTGATCGCCCTACAGGACGCGTTCGATGCGGCGCTGACCGCCGACGCGCTCGACCGGTTCGAGCGCGACGATCCGCTGGGTGCCGGTATCCCGGTCGCGTTCTCGGCCGCGAAGGAGCTCGAGGCGCGCAACCTGCGCGTGCTCGGCGACGCGGGCGCCGACCACGCCGACCCGGCCGTGACTCGCGCGCGGCTGGTGCTCGTCTGAGAGGCCGGCGGTGGCGCGCTTGCTCGTCCTCACCACGCCGGAGCTCGCCGCAGGCTACCGGCTCTCAGGCGTCGCGACCGCGGCCGTCGCGACCGTGGAGGACGCCGCTCAGACGCTCCGCGACCTGCTCCGCAGCGGTGCTGAGCACGGCATCGTGGCCGTCCACGAGCCGCACCTGGAGGCGCTCGACGCCGACCTGCGCCGGCGCCTCGACGCGTCCGAGGAGCCACTCGTGGTGTCGCTCCCGGCGGGCGAGGTCGAGGCAGGCCCGAGCGAGCGGCGCGCGCGGCTGCTGCGAATGCTCGCGCAGACCATCGGCTTCCGCATGTCTTTCCGGCCGGGCGAGGACGCGTGAGCGGCCCGCCCCTCACGCGCGCACCGTCGAGCGGCGGCGTGGTGGTCCGCGTCGGCGGTCCGGTGGTGATCGCGCGCGGGCTGCGCGCGGCCCTATACGACGTCGTGTACGTCGGCCAGGCCCGGCTGCCGGGCGAGGTGATCCGCCTGGACGGTGGGGACGCGGTCGTGCAGCTCTACGAGGACGCTTCCGGGGTCCGCGCCGGCGAGCTCGTGCGCTCAAGCGACGCGCCGATGCGCGCGGAGCTCGGGCCGGGCCTGCTCGGCAGGATCTTCGACGGCACGCAGCGCCCGCTCGAGGTGCTCGCGCGCCGCGGTGAGGACTCGTTCGCGATCGCCACGGTCCCCCGCGGCGCGGCGCCGCCCGTGCTCGACCGCCAGCGGACGTGGGAATTCGAGCCGACCGTTGAGACCGGCGAGGCCGTCGGCCCCGGCGACGTGCTCGGGGTGCTCGACGAGACGCCCGCGATCCAGCACCGCGTGCTTGTCCCCTACCCGATCAGCGGGAAGGTCTCGAATGTCCGTGCGGGGCCGCTGCGCGTGGAGGAGCCGGTGGCATCGGTCGACGGCACGCCGGTGGCGATGCTGCGTCGCCGCCCCGTGCGCGAGCGGGCGCCCGTCGCGCGTATGCTCGATCCCGACACGCCGCTCGTCACCGGCCAGCGGGTGATCGACACCCTGTTTCCGCTTGCCCGCGGCGGCACCGCCACGATCCCGGGCGGCTTTGGCACCGGCAAGACGGTGCTCGAGCACACGCTCGCCAAGTGGTCGGATGCGAACGTCGTCGTCTACGTCGCGTGCGGCGAGCGGGGCAACGAGCTCAGTGAGGTGCTGGCAGAGTTCCGCGAGCTGATCGACCCCCTCAGCGGCGCGCCGCTGATGGATCGCACGATCATCGTTGCAAACACGAGCAACATGCCCGTGGCGGCGCGCGAGTCGAGCATCTACACCGGCATCACGCTGGCCGAGTACTACCGCGACCAGGGTTACGACGTCGCGCTGCTGGCGGACTCGACGAGCCGCTGGGGGGAGGCGCTGCGCGAGGTCTCCAGCCGCCTCGAGGAGATGCCCGCGGAGGAGGGCTACCCGGCCTACCTGCCGACCCGGCTGGCCGAGTTCTACGGGCGCGCCGGGTCGGTTGTTTGTCTCGGCCGCGACGCGCGGCGCGGTTCGGTCAGCATCGTGGGCGCCGTCTCCCCGCCTGGCGGTGACTTCTCGGAGCCTGTAACGCAGCATAGCCTGCGCCTGGCAGGGACGTTCTGGGCGCTCGACACGGGGCTCGCGCGTCAGCGCCACTTCCCGGCGATCGACTGGGGCCGCAGCTACGCGCTGTACCGCGTGGGCGACTGGTTCGACCGGGAGGTGGCGCCGGGCTGGGGGGTGCAACGCCAGTGGGCGCTGGACCTGTTCCAGCGCGAGCATGCGCTGCTCGCGATCGTTCAGCTGCTCGGCACCGACGCGCTCGCGCCGCCCGAGCAGGTGGTGCTGCGGACCGGACGGCTGCTGCGCGAGGATTTCCTGCAGCAGTCCTCGTTCGACGAGCGGGACGCGACCTGCCCGCCGGCCAAGCAGTTCTTGATGCTCGAGGTGATTCGCCGCGCACACGAGGCAATGACCGCAGCCGTGGCGCGCGGGGTCGACCCGCAGGCAGCTGCAGCCGCGACGGCGCTCACGGAGGTCGGCCATATGCGCAGCTGGAGCCCCGACGAGACGCCCCACCGCGCGCCCGAGCTCGCTGCGCGCATCGAGCAGGAGCTGGAGGCGCTTTGACGGCGCACGGAGACGGGGCCCCGACGCTGTTTAGCGTCGAGCACCGAACTGTTTCGGCGGTCTCGGGCCCGCTGCTGATCGCCGACCATGTGGAGGGGATCGGCTACAACGAGAGCGTCGAGGTGATCTGCCCGTCGGGGGAGGTGCGCCGGGGCCAGGTGCTGGAGGTCGACGGCAGCCGCGTCGTGCTCCAGGTGCTCGGCGGCACGCGTGGCCTCGACGTCGACGTCACCGCTGTCCGCGCGCGCGGCGAGCTGACCACGATCGGCGTCGGCCGCGACCTCGTGGG
>CAWEQQ010000022.1:0-81264 GCA_963811155.1 uncultured Solirubrobacterales bacterium | reverse complement strand
GATCGTCGCGCACGATCGAGCGCACGTAGCCGTAGAAGTTCTGAGCGTATGTGATGTAGAGGTAGCACAGGGCCTCTTGACGCGCTGGTGTCGTTGGTGACACCGACCGACACCATTCCCTCGTTGGCCTGCAGATCCAGCACGCCGTAGGGGATCGCGTGCCCCAGGTCCTTGTCCTTGAAGTCGTGGCAGCGGACCTCGACCGGCCGCCCGCTCGGCTCGTACTCACGCCCGACCGCCTTGAAATCACCGACCAGCTCCCGCTTCTTGGCGTCTACGGAGATCGTCGGCTCGCCGGCAGCAAGCGCCGCCCGGGTGGTCTCGTTGATATGCCGAAACTGCGCATCACGATCGGGATGCTGCTTACCCTCCCGCGTCTTCTGGTTGGCGTGCAACCGAAACCCCAACCCCCGCAACAGCTTCGCGGCCGACCGATCAGACACGTGATGCCCCGCCGCCACCAACGCGCCCGCGATCTTTCCCAAGCTCTTCGAGCACCACCGCAACGGCGACTCCGGATCACCACGCGTATCCGGATCCACCAGCCGCTTGAGATCCCCGATCAGCGTCGGATCAGACTCCGTCAACCGCGGACGCCCCGCACCCGCAGCACGAACCCGCCCCGGCTCAAGCCGCGTCCCCTCCCGCAACTCCGCGATCCCACGCCGCACAGTGTCCTTGCTGACCCCCGTTGCTCGCACAACCGCCGCGATCCCGCCCTGCCCAAACGACCGAGCCTCAGTCGCCGCCCACAACCGACGCTGACGCTCGTTCAGCTCCGGACCCAACCCCGCAAAACGCTCCGCAATCTTCGATTCATCGATCATGCCCTCGCGATACGCCGCCACCACCAAACATCCTGCCACAGCGCACTAATTTATTCGTGAGCGCTAAAGGTTGCGGTGTCACGTGTGTCATCCCCTTGTCAAACGTCGTTCGTGCTGGCGCGTGGCAGGACCTCCACGAACGCCTTCCCCCGAGTCCGACGTGGGTCGTGCGGGCCGTTACTGGCGCTCCCGGAGGGCACGACGCCGCCTCCCGGAGTCCGGGACGTGGGTCGTGCCCGCCGGTTACTGGTGCCCCCGGCGACGGCCGTGCTTGGCCTCGCGCTTGCTGTGCGAGGCAGTATCAGTCCGCTCGCCCGACCCGTCAATGACCGCCGCGACTCAGCCTCGTTCAAGCGGCTGAACGCTGCTGGTACAGCGGCGTCATTACGGTTACGGCACGCTTCTCGAGTACCATTTGCAAATCGCGCGGCGCCACGGGTCCGGACACGCTCGGCGTGGAGGATCGAGCCACGAGGCCACGCCGGAGGCGCGAAGGCGTTGCCGGGGCGGATCGTGAACAAAGAACGGGCCGCTCGGCTCATTGCTTCCGCGGTCCGCGGGAGGGAGGCTGTCCAGAGTCCGTCCCGGTCACCGATGAACCACACACGCGAGTACAAACCAGCCGACGATCACGTCCGGACCGCGCTCGAAGTGAGTTGTGCGGTGTTGATGACGCTCGAACTGATCCGAACTCGCGTAGGCGACGCGGGGGCTGAAGCTGCGAGCGTGCGAGCGCTCCTAGAGCGAGCGACTGAATCGCTTCGCGAGGTAACCGCCGAGCTGCGGATGGCGTCAAGCCAGCGTGCCTTGTGACCTTCGAGATGGGCCATGCGCCCATCAGACGACGTCGGCCCGCAGGGCGTCAGCCAGCCTAGCCTGACGTCGAGGCGGCTGCCTGAAGCCTGAGGGGCCGCGGAGGTCTTCCGCGGGAGCGGATTAGGGGTCTCATCAGAATTAGTGGCGGAATTGGACGGTCGACCCGTGGATGCTGGGCGTCGCACGCGAGCGCAGGCGTGCGCCAGCACGTCGAGCATCGCGGGTGGCGTCCAGCGCCGCGGGGCGACCGGACAAGCCGTCAATAATTCTGATGGGAGCCCTAGTAGTGCTTTGTTAGCCATGTTGTAGGAGTTCGCCGGGTTGGCGGCGAACCCTTCTTGCGTTTGTGTTGCCGACGCGAGGAGGGAATGATGGGCGCAGTGAGCGAAGCGCAGGCGGATGGGAGCGAGCGGGTGGATGTGCCTTCCGTGACAAGGGAGCGGTTGGAGGCGTTCGGGAGCGAGGTGCTGGCTGGGGCGATGAAGCTGCCGGTGCAGATGGTCAACGGTGGCCTGTACTTGCGGGGGTTGATCGAGCAGGGCCCGCGCAAGTCGTTGGAGCCGATGGTCGCGCGGCTGGGTGAGGAGGCTGACTATCAGAGCATGCAGCAATTCCTGGCTGTCAGCCCGTGGGATCCGGCGCTGGTTTTGAAGGCGGTCGCTGAGCGGGTGGTGCCGGCGATCGATGTGCAGGCGTGGGTGCTCGATGACACGGGGTTCGTGAAGGACGGCAAGCATTCGCCGGGGGTCAAGCGCCAGTACTCGGGGACGCTGGGGAAGATCGGTAACTGTCAGCTCGGCGTGTCGCTGCACGCCGTCGGCGCCACCGGGACAGTGCCGTTGGGGTGGGCGTTGTATCTGCCCGAGGAGTGGTGTGAGGATTCCGAGCGTCGGCGCAAGGCGAAGATTCCCGTTGATGTGCAGTTCCGCACCAAGCCGGAGCTGGGGGTGGATCTGGTCGAGCAGGCGGTGGGCTGGGGGATCGCGTCGGCGCCGGTGTTGGGCGATGAGGCCTATGGCGATAACACCGCGTTGCGCGAGCGTCTGCACAACGAGGGCCGCGAGTACGTGCTCGCAATTGGGGCCGATACGGCGGTGTACGCACCCGAGACGACGTTTGCCGTCCTGCCGCGCACCAGCAGCAAGGGCCGGGCGCCCAGCCGCGCACGGGCCGATCGCGAGCCCGAGGCGATCAAGGCGCTGATCGCCCGTCTGGGCCAAAAGGCGGCACGAACGGTCAGCTTTCGTGACGGGCCCGACGGCGAGCCGATGACCTCGCAGTTCATCTTCGTGCGTGTCCGCGCTGCCCACGAGGTCTCTGGCCACAGCGGCCCCCCGCGCGAGGAATGGCTGATCGCCGAATGGCCCGAGGGTGCCGATCAGCCGCTGGACTACTGGATCAGCAACCTGCCCGCCGACGCGCCGCCCGAACGGCTCGCGCGCCTGGCCAGGCTGCGCTGGAAGATTGAGCTGGATTACAAACAGCTCAAGGGCGAGCTCGGGCTCGACCATTACGAAGGGCGGTCCTGGCTCGGTTGGTATCACCACACGGCGTTGGTCACCGCCGCGCACGGCTTCCTGACGCTGGAGCGGCAGCACCCAAATCACCAACGGCCGGCCTGACACTCCCACAAGCGGTCCTGCTTCTGCAGCCGCTGTTCAAGTGCTGGGACGGCCATTGCCAGACGTGCTCACAACCAGTCGACCTCGACTACCTCCCCCTACACCCGCCGCGACAAGACGAATGACACCACTAATCGCTAACAAAGCACTATTAGATCAGGTGGCCGGAGAGCTCGATGGTGGAGTGATCTCGTCAGGCCGAGAAGGGTGATTGCCGGCAGCATCGGCGTGTGCGCGCAGCATTGCGATCGCCCCGCGCAGCGCATCCAGTTCCTCGGTGATCTCATGGTGGCGCCGCTCGAGCTTCGGTCGCTCCGGCGACGCTGAGCCGTTGCTCGCAAGCGCAGCGAGGTGCTGCCCCAGCTGCCGCCACTCGGCGTCGAGCACCAGTACGTAGGTATAGAGGTCGGTCAGCGCGTCCCAGATGCGCGAGCCAACGCCGTCCGTCGGCATCATCGAGTTCTTGCTTCGTGGCCAAGCAGGCATTGAACCGGCCGCCCGAAGGCGCTGGCGTTCAAGCTGCGCACGTCGCGGGCGATTGTAAGATGACACTGAACGACCCTCGCGCCACCGCGGACCCAACCAAGGAGCGATTCGATGCCGAGGACCTCTCTATCGATAGCGCTGCTCGCGGTGCTGAGTGTCCTATATGGCTTGATCGGCGGCTCTTCCCGGGCCGCCTGGTGGGTCCCGCCTCGGCGGCTCTCATGGTACTGGCAGTTGCAGGGGAAGGTGAACAAGTCGCTGCCGGTGGCCGCGTATGACATCGATGGGTTTGATAACTCGGCGTCGGAGGTCGCGGCACTGCATGCGGCCGGCAAGCATGTGATCTGCTACATCGACGTCGGGACGTGGGAGAACTGGCGGGCGGATGCGAACCGGTTCCCGCCGTCGGTGCTCGGTGCCACAAATGGATGGCCGGGGGAGCGGTGGTTGGATATTCGACAGCTGTCGGTATTGGAGCCGATCATGAGGGCGCGCTTTCGGATGTGCGCTAAGAAGGGATTTGACGTGTTGGAGCCGGACAACATCGACGGGTGGCAGAACAGCACGGGCTTTCCGATTACCGCGGCGCAACAGCTGACCTACGACAAGTGGGTGGCAAGCGAGGCGCATGCCTTGGGGTTGGCAGTCCTCCAGAAGAACGATCCGCAGCAAGCGAGGAGCCTTGAGCCGCACTTCGATGGGATGCTGGATGAGCAGTGCAATGAGTATTCCGAGTGCTCGTTGCTGGCGCCGTATCTGGCGGCGCGCAAGCCCGTGCTGAACGCCGAGTACAACCTCTCGCCGGCCGAGTTCTGCGGGGCTGACAATGCTGCTGGGATCATGGGCGCGCGTTTCAGCGTCAACCTCGACGGCAGCGTCTACCGACCGTGCTGGAGCGCAGGCTCGACCGGCCATCACCGCCCGTGAACACATCCCTACCACGCCGGGGCGGGCGCGGTGCTGGGCAGGGCGGCACGGTCCAGGTCGCTCAAGAGGCGTTCAGAACGGTGGACGTCGCTACTGTATCCAGAGTGTCGTCGCCAGCACTCGGCCTGAGCGCGCCAGCAGCGCGAGAACGGGTAGGAGCGTAAGGACCACCCCGACCGCTGCGCCGACGATCAGCGCGCCCCCCGAGATCGGCCAGTGCACCGTCGAGCGCCACGCGAGCTCGGCTCCGACCGCAGCCGCGGCGGCGACCAGCGCCGAGCGCTGAAGCGAGAGTGTCTCGAGCAGTCCGATCAGCAGGCTGACGAGCGCGACGAAACCGAACGCGACGAACACGCTCAGCTGATCGGTGCCGCGGGTCCAGCGACCGAGCAGGATGACCAGCGCGGAGAGGGCGATCGTCGCGACGACGAGCCGCAGCAATGCGCCGAGGAAGATCGACATCGCCGGATCCTTGAGGCCCACGCGACTTGCCCGGTGGAGCGGAACCCCGCTGAGCCCGCGGGGAATCGCGTCGTAGAAATTCCACAGGTAGTAGCCGCCCCAGAGACTTCCGATCACCGACGGCACCAGTGCAACCGCGGGGTGGATGCCGTGAACGCCCCAGCCGACGCTCGGATCGGCGACCAGCAGCACGCCGACGCAGCTCCCGAGCAGGGCGGCGAGCAACGCGCGGGGCACGCTGCCGGCTCGTTCGTCCGTCTGCGCGCGGCGCGTAAGGACCGCCGCGGCGCCCATCACCAGCGCGAAGGCGGTGAGCGCGCCGAGCACGATGTGTGCGGGCTCGTGGCGATCGAGCGCAACCGTCCCGGCCACCAGCGAGATGGCGTAGACGAGACCCCATCCCCGGCGGACCAAGACCGTGCCCGCGGTCCAGATCGCGACCAGCATCGCGGCGATCGGCCCCCATTTCCCCACCAGTACGAGCGGCAGCTCGACCGCCATGATTGCGAAGGCGCAGCAGGCGATCCAGTCGCGCGCCAACAGGGCGAGACCGCTGCGGCGGCTTAGGTAACGGCTGCGCAGGGCCCATTGCAACGCAAAGGAGACTGGCAGTGCGAGCCGAATCGCGAGCGCGAGCACGTGCGGCCCAAGCGCCCGGCTCAGCGGTGTCGCCCAGGATGCGACCGAGAGGATCGAGAGCACAAGCGCGATGCCCTCCATCACCACGCTCTGCTGCTCACGATCTCGGCTCTTGTCCAAGCGGCCCTTGACGAGTGGCGCTTCTGTGCCTGGCACCACCAGCTCGCGCGCAGCCGACATCGCCGTGCGGGCAGGTCTCCCTGCCCACGCCTCGAGCACGATCGTTGCCTCGATCACGTCGCGCGGGGGACGGCCGAGGCGGGCTTCGATCACGCCCTCGGCGTACGGGTCGCCTCGCCCGCTCATGCTGCACTCTCGCCGATCAACTCGCGATACCTTTCAATGTTGGCGCGGGCATCTCCCCTACTTCCGGCGCGAGCCGGCTCGGTGCGTCACCCATCGTCGACGGGTGTCAAGGATTGTTCCGTCGCCGCCTGGCGCCACCTATGGGCCATGAGCGGGGTTTTGCGTTCACTCCGGTTACCGGGCCCGGACGCGCAACTGCTTGTCGTGCGATCCGTCTCGCGTTTGCCACGATGCTTCTGAGGCAACGTGAATCGAGCTCGCAATAGAGCCCGCACGGCGCGGGTGCAGATGAAGGTCCTGCTGCTCGGAGCAACCGGTGACGAGCCGTCTTTCCGGACGTGGCAGGCCGCGCTGTCGCGCGAGGGCACCCCCCATGTGGCGATCGCGCTGAGCGACGAGCGACGGCCGATCGTCCTTGCTGACGAGCTCGGGCGCGCGTGCTTTCAGGCACTGATCCTCGCGACCGGCGAGCTGCGCGAGCAATCGCTGAGCAGCTCGCAGTGTCGTGCGCTCGAGCAGCTCGAGCGCGAGTTCGGGATTCGCAGGCTGATCGCCTACGCGTATCCCCACTCTATGCACGGCTTGCAGAGTCCGGTCTGGGCGGGGCCGCTCGACGGGGTCAGCGGGACGCTCACGCCGAGTGGCCAGCGCGTATTTCCGTATCTGCGCTCGAAGGTTTTGATCGATGCCGGCAGCTGGGGCTATCTCGCGCATCCGCTGAGCGACGAGCGGTTCGAGACGCTCGTCGCCGCGCCGGACGGGTCGGCGCTCGTCGGCATCCACCGCCATGCGGATGGCCGAGAGGAGATGGTCCAGACCTTCGCCGCGAACCCCGGCCAAACGCAGAGCCAGCTGCTGCGACACGGCCAGCTTGCGTGGGTCACGCGCGGGACGTACCTCGGTTACGAGCGCAACTACCTCTCGTTGCACGTCGACGACGTGCTGCTTCCAAACCGCGCCTCGAGCGTCGCCGCGGATGCGATCGACTCGGGTCCCAGCGCGCTGATTCGCATGAGCGCACGGGACGCGTCGCGCGCGGCGCGGTGGTCACGCGCGCAGCGGCTGCGCCTCGATCTCGTCTGCAACGGCGCGGGGAGCGAGCGCCACGCGCGCGAGATCGGCGTCAAGCAGGACCCGTTGCTGGCGGCGCTGCTGAGCGAGCGGGACGCGTTCGGCTGGATCAATCACACGTACGAGCACATCATGCTCGACGACGCCCCGCGTGCGACGATCGAAGCGGAGATCGCGCGCAACGTGGCGTGGGCGCGCCGGGTCGGAATCGAGCTCGAGCGCGGGGCGCTCGTGACGGGCGGACACACCGGTCTGGCGGACCTTGCCGCGGTCCCGCCGCACGGCGAGAACCCCGAGCTGGCCGCGGCGTTGCACGCACAGGGGATCCGGTTCATCGCATGCGACGCGTCCCGGCCCTACCCGGTGCACCCACGAGATCCAGATGGGCCACGTTGGCCCGCGGGGACGCCGTTTGCGGTCGGCAGCGCGACCGCGATTCCGCGATATCCGACGGCTCTGGCATGGAATGTCGCAACCGAGCAGCAGGCGCTCGACGCAATCCGCTCGCCAGCTCACGGCGATCCGCCAAGCTCCTGGGACGAGGTGGTTTCCGGGGAGGCGCGCCGAATCCTTGCCGCGCTGATGAGCAACGACCCCCGTCCGCATTACTTCCACCAGAGCAACCTCGTCGGTGGCGGTGAACGAGGCGGGCTCCTGTGCGCGCTGATCGACGCGGTGCTGGATCCGTATCGAGCGCTGATTGCACCGGACGTGCCGATCCTGCAGCCGACGCTCCGCGAGATCGGCGCGCTGCTGTTGCGTTGGACCGCATGGCGCGCGGCGCTGGCAGCCGGATCGATTACCGGCTATGCGGACGAGTCGCAGGTGACGATCGTCAACAGCGCGAGCACGGCGCTCGAGGTACCGCTCAGCGGCACACAGCTGGGCACGGAGTACGGCGGCACGCGGTCGGGATGGTTGCAGGCGGCCCCCGGCGAGACGGTCGTCCCGCTCGATTGAGGTTCGGACCACTCAAGGCGGCTACTAAGAGGTCGCCGGTCTCCTCGAGGATTAGCGCCGCTGCAGGCGCGGCGTCGCCGCGTACGGCTCGAGCTCCTGGGCGGTGCCCGCCTCGTCGAGCGCCGCCTGCATGTCGTGGGCCCGCACGTCCGCCTGGCTGGAGCGGATCGCGGACGTGGCGCCGAGCGGAATTGCGATCGCGACGATCGCTACCACCGCCAGCGCGGCGATTTAGCCAGTGGCGGTCGCGCTTCGCGTCGCTGTCATTCGAGCGCTATCCGAGAGCAGTTCCTGGAGGAGCGCCGCTCGCAACAGGCCTGAGTCGTGCGCGCCGGGCTGGGCGCCCCGGAGCGGCCAGCGGAGCAACTCGAGGGACCCGCGTCCATGCGGCTCGGGGCGGAACTGCAGCTCCGCGGCTGGGTCGTGGAGGGCGCAGTCAACGCGGATACGGTGTCGGCGGAGCGCCGCGAGGTGCTCGGTCAGCGTCATGCCCGCCGACTCGTACTGGTCCGCCTGGAGGTTGCAGATCCACACCACCCGGGCGGCGGTGCGCGCGAGTGCCGATGCCACGTCCGGCAGCGCGCTGACCGCGAGCACGCTGGTGAACAGCGAGCCGGGCGCGAGGAGCACCCAGTCTGCTTGCTCGATTGCCCGAACGGTCGCCGGCGGCACGGTCGGCCGCTCGGGTCTGAATCTGAGCCGGCGAATCCGGACGCGCGCGGTGCCGATCGCTGACTCACCCTGGATCAACTGCGCGTCCGTTTCGCCGACGAGCGATACCGCCTCGGCGCTTGCGGGCAGGACGCGGCCGGTGATGCCAAGCCGCTGACACAGCCACTCACTCGCGGTTTCGAGATCGCCGAAGGCGTCGGCAAGAGACCGCATGACGAGGTTGCCCAGCGGGTGGCTGCCGAGGCGATTGATCGTGACCGGGCGGGCGAATGCGCGTGCGAGCGCGACGTCGTCTCCCATCAGCGCGATCAACGAGCGACGCATGTCACCGACCGCGGGTCCCTCGCGGTGACGCCTGAGCTCGCCCGAGGATCCGCCGTCGTCGGCGATCGTGACGATCAGCGTTAGCTCACTGGTGTCGTCGCGCAGCGCGCGCGCGACGGCGGCGAGCCCATGCCCGCCGCCTAATACCGCGACCCGCCCGTTCACGCCGGACCCTACTCGACGGTCACTGTCTTGGCGAGGTTGCGGGGTTGGTCGACGTTCAGAGCGCGGGCGCGCGCGAGGTGGTAGGCGAACAGCTGGAGCGGCACGATCCCGAGCACAACCTGCAGCAACGGGTCGGTGCGTGGTATGTAGACGATGTGCTCGGCGTGCTCGGCGATCTCCTTGCAGCCCTCGCTTGCGACCGCAAGCACGCGGGCCCCGCGAGCACGTACCTCCGAGAGGTTGGACAGCAGCTTCGGCAGCACGTCCTGCTCGGTCGCGACACACACGACTGGCGTCTCAGGGCTGAGCAAGGCGATCGGGCCGTGCTTCATCTCGCCGGCGGCGTAAGCGTCGGTGGGCACGTACGAGATTTCCTTCAACTTGAGCGCGCCCTCCAGCGCGACCGGCAAGCCGGACCGACGGCCGAGGTAGAGGAAGAACGGACTCCAGGCGAGACGCTCGGCGAGCTCGCGGACGCCCTCGTCGACCGAGCGGACGACGCCGTCGACCTGCTCGGGCAGGAGCTCGAGCTTGGACTGGAGCTGCTCGAGACTCGCAGCCGGCAGCGCTTCCGTGATCCTCGCGAGATGGAGCGCCAACGCGTACAGGAGCGCGACCTGGGCGACGAACGTCTTCGTCGCGGCCACTCCGATTTCGATCCCGGCGCGGGTGAACAACGACGAATCGGCGTCGCGCGTGGCCTGGCTGCCGGGGACGTTCGTGAGCGCGAGCACGGTCGCGCCGTGCGCGCGTGCCAGGCGCATCGCCGCGAGCGTGTCCGCGGTCTCGCCCGACTGCGTGATTCCGAGCACGAGCGTGTCGGGGCCGACGATCGGGTCGCCGTAGCGGAACTCCGATGCGATCTCGACGTCCACCGGGATCCGGGCCCAGCGCTCGATCGCGAGTCGCCCCGCGAGACCGGCGTGGTACGACGTTCCACATGCGACGACGATGATCCGGCTCAGCTCGCGCAGGCGCTCGTCCGTGAGCGATCCGTTGACCGCTGAAACGTTCTGGCGCCAACTCGACAGCGTTGCCGCGATCGCGCTGCCCTGCTCGTGGATCTCCTTGAGCATGAAGGTCTCGAATCCGTCCTTCTCGCAGCGATCCTCGTCCCAGTCGACCAGGGTCGAAGATGGGCGGCGCGGGAGTCCATCGAGGTCAAATACCGTGACCTCGTGTGGGCGCAATACGACGATCTGGCCGTCGTGCAAGACGGCCACCTCACGGGTGTGTGTGAGGAAGGCCGAGATCGAGGACGCGATGAACTGCTCACCGTCTCCGAGCCCGACGACAAGCGGGCATTCGCGCCGCACTCCCACCAGCGTCTCGGGTTCGTCGTCGCACATTGCGACGAACGCGTAGTGGCCCTCCAGATCCTCCAGTGACAGCCTGACCGCGTCGGCGAGATCGCCATCGTAGTGCAGCGAGATCAAGTGTGCGACGACCTCGGCGTCGGTGTCAGACTTGCACTCGATCATGGCTGCGGCGAGACGCTCGCGCAGCTCGAGGTAGTTTTCGATGATGCCGTTGAGCACGATCCGAACGCGGCCACTGGCGTCTGCGTGCGGGTGAGCATTGCGTTCGGTGACGCCGCCGTGCGTGGCCCAGCGAGTGTGCCCGATTCCAGACGTTGTCGTCGCGGTCTGCGTCGCCGTGGCGAGCCCAGGGCCTCGCGAGTGCGCCGCCAAGGCGGCGTCAAGCGAGTCGAGGTTCCCGACGGCGCGCACGCACTCGATCCGGTCGTCCTCGCGCCAGGCGACCCCAGCCGAGTCATAACCTCGATACTCGAGGCGCCTCAATCCGTTGATCAATACGTCCTGACAACGGCGATATCCGATATACCCAATGATTCCGCACACAGGCGAACTCCCTTCTGACGTGCCCCGCAGATTCGACGCAATTACAGAGCGATAAGTGGGCTCCGCCAATGGGGATGGCGAGCCATCCGTCGTTCAGCACGTGATCGGCTAAGGGCCTAAAGGCGCCGTTCAGCAATTACCGCTCGAAACGTGGGCCTTGAAGGGCTGCTTCTGCAGGGGTTCTTCCGTCTCGATCGGAGCGCTTGATTATGAACGCCCCCTCCCCCTAATCTAAGTGTCTGGGGCCGGTGGCGCGCCTCAAGAGATCGCTGCCGTCGACGATCAATACGGCTGTGAAGCGAAACGGCATCAAGGTGATGGTGGTCGACGATCACGACCTCTTTCGGGGTGGGCTCGTAGGTCTGCTCGAGCAACGCGGGGTTCAGGTGGTCGGCGAGGCGAGGCTTGCCGCCGACGGGATTCGGCTCGTGAGCGAGCTCAGCCCCGACGTCGTGCTGATGGATCTGAGCATGCCGGGGATGTCTGGGGTCGAGGCGACACAGCGCTTGACCGCCTCCGCGCCGCACGTGCGCGTGCTGGTGCTGACCGTCATTGCCGATGATCGGCACGTGATGGACGCGATCCTGGCGGGAGCCTGCGGCTACCTTCTCAAGGATGCCCCGATCGATCAGATCGTGGAGGGAATCTACGCGGCGGCGCGTGGCGAGTCGTTGATCTCGCCGCGGATCGCGAGCCAACTCGTGCGGCGGTTGCGTGAGCCCGACGAAATCGAGCCAGGACTCACGGGTGCCGACTTGACCCCACGGGAGCTCGAGGTCGTGGAGCTCCTCGCACGAGGGATGGATAATCCGGAGATCGCGCAGGCGTTGCACCTGAGCCAGCACACGGTCAAGAACCATGTGTCGAACATCCTCGGCAAGCTGCAGGTCGCGAATCGCATCCAGGCCGCGGTGCGCGCCGTCCGCAGCGGCCTGGTCTAACTTCTAACCCTAACCGCGGACTCGGACGCGACGAGAGCTGTCAGCGGACGCCGCGGCGGGCGACGAACCTTCGGGTGCGGAATCATCCAGCTTCACCGCGAGGTTCCGGAGCCGGTCGTGGACGGCGACGATCGCGGCCTGGATCTCGACGCACGCTTGCTCGAGTCCCTCGCGGATCACGAGACACTCGCTCAGCAGGGTCCAGGCCTCGTCGACCATCTCTGCGTCGCCCTTCTCAGCGCCGAGGCGCCGCATCTGATCGATCAGCGTGTCGACATCGGAGGGGCGGTGGCGTTCGGCTTTCAATCGCGCGTTCTCCTCGCGCAGGAGCATGACCTCAAGCTGCAGGTCGGACTCCTCGTCCGGGTCGTCATCGCCGCCGAATGCCTCCGCATCTCCGCGGAGCTGCTCGAGGCGGCGGCGAAAGCGCTTGAGAGGATCGCGGCCACGCTCGCTGGTGGTGGTTTGATCCGCGGTCGCGGCGCCATTCGAGGCCGCGGCATCATCCGCAGGTTCGTCGGCGCCGGGCGCCACGTTTGGCGCTGACAGCTCAGGCACGATGTGTATTGATGGTCCCATTCGAGCTTTCGTCGTGTTCAGTGCCCTGACGCCTGCGCACCCAGCCGTCGGCGTCCTTGACCAACTTGTGAGGTAAAGCCTTGCAGGACCGTCCGCGCACGTATATGGCCTAATCTGGGCACAAGCCGTTCAGCTTGTGAACGCTTCTCGGGAGCCCGATACGGTGGGAACCACTTAGGTCCTTATGGCGTGGTGTCGATCAGCTCGTTGATCAAGTCGCTATACGCCTCGACGCAGCGTTCGAGCGTATAGCGCCGATGGAGCCGTTCGTAACCGCGGCGTCCGAGCTTTACGGCGAGATCGGGATTGCGCAGCAACGTGACGATCGCGGTTGCGATCCCATGCACGTCGCCCGGCGGAGCGACGATCCCGCAGCCGCGCAGCACGCCGGGAACGCCGCCGACGCTCGTCGCGACGGTTGGCCGGCCCTGAGCCATCGCCTCGAGCAAGGTCATCGGCATCGCTTCGGAGATGCTCGTCATCAGCACCATGTCGCCGCCGCGGATTACGCCGTGCGGGTCGCTCGTACGGCCCATGAAGCGAAAGCGCTCTCCGAGGCCCAACTGCTTGTGCATCCGCTCGCACGCCTCCGCGTACGTCTCCTGTCCTGCGGTCGGCGGTCCCCAGTACTCAAACCGTGCCTCTGGCATGCGGCGAGTGACCTCGTCGGCGACGAGCAGCATCGTCTGCACGTCCTTCAGCGGGTCGATCCGCCCCATCGCGATCACCTTGCCCGCGTTGGGCGGATCGGTTCGCTCACCCGCGGCATGGAGGCCGTTTGGAATTACGCGGATCCTCGCGGGGTCGACACCGAGGCCGCGCTCCCATTCGCCGTTCGCTTCGGTCACAGGTGCGATCATGTCGGCGGCCGCGTATGTCGCACGGGTCAGCCCGAGCGCGAGCCGTGTGGAGATGTGGCGCTGGCCAAGCGAGGCAGACGCGTCTCGCACAGATGCGAGGTATGCCTCGCGGACATAGATTCCGTGTTCGGTCAGCAGCAGCGGCGTGTCGTACAACGCTTTGTGCACAAGCGCCGGGATCGCGGCCCAGCCGGCGGCGGTGACGTGGAGCAAGGCGCACTGCGGCGTCGGTACGGCGGCGGTGCGCGCGACCCAATACAGCGTCTGGTAGAGCCGCGCCGCCTCGATCGCGTCGTACATCGGCGCCGGCTCGGACTCCTCGTGGGTCTCGCGCAGAACATCGTCGAGTGCCCCCAGGTACTCCTCCCAGGTGTCGCGGCTGCGGAACTCGCGGCGAACCGCCTGCGGTCGCTCGCGGCACCGCACCAGCGCAGCCGTGAGGTCTTCGATGTTGCCTTCCCAGGGCATCAGGCCGCGCACGAGCTGCGTCGGGATCGACATCCCGGACCCTTTCCGGGGGCGCGGCATGCGCCGTGGCGGACGATCCTCGGACCACAGTGCGATCGGTCGCAGCAGACGAGCGTTCGGCGGCAGCTTGAAGTTTTGGCGCATCCGCTTGCCTCCGGCGACGATCGGCAGGATGTCCCACTCGACCGTTCGCAACCCGCCGATCACCGCATCGCACCACGAGCTGACGCCGCCAACCGCGTAAGGGTAGGTGCCCTCGGTGATCATTAGAACGCGCGATCCCTGCTTGCGCGCTCGCGGCCGCACTGCCGCCGCCCCGGCCGCAGCCGGTCCGAGCGAATCGGGCTGCGACGGCGCGCCGTGATCAGGTGTCACTGGTATTACGACTTGTCTCTGCCTGCTCATTGGCGTGTGCTAGTGGCTCATCATGTAAATCATCGGGTGAGGACTTGCCGGATGTGCCACTAGTGATGTGCCACTAGGCCGAACACAGCTTCTCGAGCCCGGCATCCTCCGCGCGCGCGAGCAACTCGAGCGCCGTGCGCCGGTCGGGAGCTCCGAGTTTCCGCAAAATCGCCGAGATGTGTCGACGGACCGTGACCTCGGTGATGCGGAGTTGGTCGGCGATGACCGCGGTGGACGCCCCGCCGCGGAGGCGGTCCAGGACCTCGAACTCGCGAGTGGTGAGCTCGACGCTCTCGCCCGAGACAAGGAATGGCAATGGGCGTCGACGTCCGCGGTCGCGATACTCGCGGATCAGGCGAGCCGTCAACCCTCGCGGCAGCGCCGCCTCGCCGTCGAGCACACCCTGAACGGCATGTGGAAGCCGCTCCGGCGAGGTGCTCTTCAGGAGATAGCCGTAAGCGCCGGCGCGCAATGCAGCGAACAGGTCCTCCTCGCGATCGGACGCCGCCAGCATCACGATCTTCGTCTCGGGGAGTGCGTTCCGGATCCGCTCGGCAGCTACGATTCCGTTGCCCTCCATGTCGACCGCGAGCAGGCAGACGTCGGGGCGGTGCGCGAGCGCTGACTCGACGGCACCCGAGGCGGTGGACGTCTCGGCAACGATGCGGAAACCGTTCGCCTCGAGCGACCGGCAAACCCCGGCCCGCGTCGGGATCTCATCGTCCGCGAGTACGACTGTCGGCCCGCTTGATGTGTTGCTGTCCCCGCTCACCGCAAACCTCCGTGTCTTGGCTCACTTTGCTCTCCTCAATGGGCTGAGCAAGCTACCAGTGCCTCGGTAGCAATCCAGGGCCCGCGTGGGGTGGCGTCCGTTCAAGCGTTGAACGCCGCTGAACGCGGCTCTGCTGCGGGGTATGCCTCTCTCCTCGTGTGAGCCGGAATGCAATTGCAGTTGCTGTTGGACGATGGACCGGCCCGCGACGAGCCTGCGGACGCCAGCGCAGGTCCGTCACGGCCGGTGAGGCCAGTTTGGCTCGCTTCGCGGGTCACGAGGAGCCGACGCCCGGGCTGTCTTTGTTCACGGGGTTGAACGGTCCGTCGCTGTCGCTCGTTATGTGGTCGCGTGCGCATGCGGAGCGTGGGGCGGGCGCCCGCCGGAGCGCACCGCATCCGAACGATCAATTATTTCTGAACGGGCCCTAAGGCGTTCAGTGCATGAACGCAGAAGAGGCGACCGAGCCCATATGCGCGTGAATCAGCCGTACTCAAACTGCTGAACGCACGGGCGGAAGGACGATCTGGGACAAAGGCGCCTCCCTCCGGAGTAGGCGGAGCGTGCGCTCGTCCGGCACTTACGTTTCATCAAACATAGGAAGCTTCCTCGGACTAATGCGATCGATTACCCATCAATCACGGGCACACCTCCCGGCTTGCGGCTGGCTCGCCCTGACGCTCGCGGCCGTCACCATCG
This sequence comes from uncultured Solirubrobacterales bacterium, assembly GCA_963811155.1. Taxonomy (GTDB): domain Bacteria; phylum Actinomycetota; class Thermoleophilia; order Solirubrobacterales; family Solirubrobacteraceae; genus Palsa-465. The sequence continues at coordinate 65,401 of CAWEQQ010000022.1, read as the reverse complement.
CCGGTTGCGGTGGCAGTGGCCACAAGTCGACGACAACCGCCGTGGCCGAACAACAGGCGGGTGGGCACGCCACCGCCACCGCGCAGCCACACAGCGCCACCACCACTCACGATCGGCGAGCGGCCGCTACTGGCGGAGCCGGCAAGGTGGCGTTATCGAGCGCGCGCTTGGGCGGCGCCCCCGGTGCCGGCAAGGTGGCCTCATCGAGCGCGCGCTTGGGCGGCGCCCCCGGTGCCGGGAAGGTGGCGCCAGCGGGCGCGCGCTTGGGCGGCGTTGCGTCATCGAGCGCGCTCTTAGGCGGGGCTCACAGCGCCGGGAAGGTGGCGTCAGCGGGCGTCGCCTTGCGCCGCGCATCGTCGAAGGCGGGCACGGGGCACCATCCGAGCGCCAGCGCCCACCCCAGCGCGCCGGAGATCCCGGCCGGACCGGTTCTGAAGACGCTCTCCGGGACGGGCGATGCGGCGCTTGGGCTGCTGTCGGAGAAAACGGCTGTCGTGCTGCAGTGGAACACGGCTAGTCCCGCAATCGAGATCTTCACGGCTCAGGGCTTCCGCTTGGTCGCAAGCCCCGCGTCGAGCGGCCGCGTCCGGCTTACTCCCGGCGAGTATCGGGGCTTGCGGGTCGCGACGAAGGGACCCTGGACGATCCAGCTGCGAGCCGTGGCGTGAGCACGTTCACGCCTGAACTTAGGGTCCGTTCGGGAATAAGTGATCGGATCGGGGCGGTCGGGGGGCGAGCGGGGCGGTGCCGGCGCGTGCGTGGCAGTAGTGGCGCTACGGCGCGCACGCGCCGGTGCCGCATCCGCGAAGTCATCCCGGCCGCATCCGGACGATCAATTATTTCTGAACGGGCCCTTAGCACGGGCGAACGAGCCCATTGGCTGCGCCGATCAGCAGGTCCAGACTCTTCACAGTCTTTTACAGCTGTCTCGTATGGGCCGCGAACGCCATGAGGTCGACCGCGGCGTGAATCTTCTTCGACAAGGACGTATCAGTGATTAGCTTGATCTGGGTCCGCACGATCCTCTCCACCAACCCGTGGCGGAGCAAACGCGCTCGCGCGCTGAGCGTGTTCCTGTCGGCTGTGGCGGTGATCGGCGCGGCGTGCGTGCCGTCGTCTGCTGCGGCGGCGACGAGGATCGACCTGAAGGTGCTGCTGCTCGGGACCTCGACGACCGACCCGAGCTTCTTGTCCTGGCAGACGGCGTTGCAGCGGGAGGGAGTGCCGTTCGACACGGTCATCGCCTCCGCGGGGCACACGCCGATTACGTCCGCGACGCTCTCGAACACTTTGAGCGACGGCACGCAGGAGGCCAAGTACCAGGCTGTGATCGTGTCGATCGGGGGGCTGCCGATTTGCACGACCACCTGCGTGTCGGGGCTTGCGCAGTCGGAGTGGAACGCGCTCGAGGATTATGAGCAGACGTTCGCCATTCGAGAGATCGACGGTGACGTGTTTCCGAGCGCGAGCTATGGGCTAAATGCGCCGACGACGTCCGGGACACTCGACGGGACACAGGGGTCGTTGACGGCGGACGGCCTGACGGACTTCCCGTACCTGAAGGGCTCGGTCCTGCTCGGCAACTATCCCGTCACCGCAGGCGCGGCAACCACGTTCGGCTACGAAGCGACGCCCGTCAGCACAACGAACTTCGACACGCTCGTCACGGGTCCGGGCAACTCCGCGCTTGTGGGCGTGTACACAGATCCCGCCAGCGTCCAGCGCTTGGTCGAGACGTACAACCAGAATTCGACGCTGATGCAGGCCGAGCTGCTGCAGCACGGCGCGATCGCGTGGGCGACGCGCGGCGTCTACTTCGGCGACCAGCGCAACTACCTGGAGACGAACATCGACGACAACTTCCTCTCCGACGACAGCTGGAGTACGACGACCCACACGACCGACTACAACCCGGCGAACGCGATCCGAGAGCGCCCGGCCGATGTGGATTTCGGCGCGAGCTGGTCGGCGGCCAACAACTTCCGCATCGACCAGCTGTTCAACGGCGGCGGCAGCGTCGCGTGGGCAGCCGGGTGCACGCTGACGGCCGCTGGTGGCGGCGCGGGCAGCCAGGATCTCTGCAACGGCACCGCCCCCAACACCGACCCGCTGCTGGCCGAGTTCACGAAGACGAACCCCGCGACGGGCAAGCCGTACACGGCGTCGTTTGGGTGGGTCAACCATACGTGGGATCACCCGAACATCGATCAGGGGTGCGCGACCCAGAACTACATCGAGGCTGAGATCCAGGAGAACACGGCCTGGGCTTCGAAGGCGGTCAGTACGACCCCCGGGGATCCGAACGCCGGCGGTCTCGGCCTCACCTCGACGACCGACCCGACCGTGGCGCTCGGGGCGGAGAACCCGGGAGTGCTCGTCACCGGTGAGCACTCGGGGCTTGCGAACCTGCTGCCCGGCAACCCCGGCACGGTCGATCCGCCGGCATTCGATGGCGCGACCGCGAGTGCCGGTGGCGGCACGCTGCCCGCCGGGACGTACACGTGGGCGATCACCGACCAGTTCTCGCCCACCGGCGGCGAGTCCAGTGCCTCGGAGACGACGCAGACGCTCACGGCGCCCGGCTCTGTGCAGTTGCAGTTCGGCGCCGTCTGTCACGCGTCGGACATCAAGATCTACCGTGGGTCGGGAACCGCCCCCACTAGCTGGGTGCTGCTGACGACAATCAACGCGCCGACGACCGATCCGCCGAACGCGTGGTTCGCCAACCCGACCTCGACCACCGATGTGACCAACGGCGGCGCCCAGACGCTGTCCTACACCGACACCGGCGCCGCCGGCACCGCCGCGTCGGCCCCGCCGACGGTCAACGGCGCGACCGAGAGCCCGTACGAGCAGAACACGCAGCTGGCGGCCGCGTGGACCGCGATCGGCCTCAAGGCCTTCGGATCGGACTCCTCCAAGCCGTACCCGAACCCGGCGACCGCGACGTTCACGGCGGGCTCGCCCCCGAGCACGCAATTTGCCGCCGGTGCGACGTTCACCGACGGCGGCGCACAAGCTGAGGCGCGGTACCCGACCAACATCTACTACAACGTCTCGACCGAGCAGCAGGAGGTCGACGAGTACAACACGCTGTACCTGCCTTCGTCGCTGGGTGGAGACTGCCAGAGCAGCTCGACGACGACGTGCCTGAGCGCGCCGGCGACGTTCGCGCAGATCATCGCCAGCGTCGATCAGAACATGTTCGGGCACGTGATGGGCAACGACCCCCGGCCACACTACTTCCACCAGACCAACATGATGGGCCAGCCGCCGGCCGGTGCGCCCGGCGGGACGCCGCCGAGCACCTCGCCCAGCGTCGGCGACGGCTTGTACTACACGACGATGAACGGCCTGCTGGCCGAGTACAACACGTACTTCAACGTCTCGCTGCAGCAGCCGACCTCGCTCGCGATCGCGACGCTGCTGGCGCAGCAGGCGGCGTGGGCCGCGAACACGAGCGTGAGCGGCTATATCGAGGGCAACCAGGTGACGGTCACCAACGGCGCGACCAGCGCGGCGGAGATCCCGCTTACGGGGATCACTGGCGTAGGCTCGGCGTACGGCGGCACGACGTCGGGCTGGACGAGCGCGCCGGCGGGGACGAGCACATACACGTCGTCGACGACCTGGCCGACGGCCGGGATCGTCGTGAGCCAGGCGCCGCAGGGTAGCTGGGTCAACACGTTCGGTTCGGGCGGCTACCTGCTCGCCGGGTGGGACGGGGCGCAGAGCGTGTCTGATCTCCCGAACGTGAGCGCGACGGTGTCGCAGGGCACCGCGACCGAGTGGGCGCAGAACACGAGCGATGTGCGCGCGCTGCAGGCGCCGGATGGCAGCTCGGTTCGCAACGCCGCCGCCTACACGAACCCGACCGCGGTGGTCGTCAAGCTCGGCTTCACGAACGCCTACAGTGGCACGGTCAGCGTCTACGCGCTGGACTGGAACAACGAGGGCGACCAGGAGTCGATCAGCGTCGACGACGGCTCGGGTCCGCGGAGCGTGGCGCTCAGCTCGAGCTTCAACAACGGAGACTGGGTGAGCGTCCCCGTGAATGTCGCTGCTGGCGGCGCGGTCACGATCACCGCGACCAAGACCGCTGGTACGAACGCCGAGATCTCCGCGATCATGCTCGGGGGTGTGGGCGCGCCGCCGGCGACGGGCGGGCAGCAGCTGTCCCAAGGCGGCTGGGTCGGCGGCGTCGGCTCGGCTGGGTATGACTTGGCGGCGTGGAGCGGGTCAAGTGATCTGACCTCGATCCCGAGCGCGTCGGTGACCCTCGTGCACGGCAGCCGGTATGTGTGGGCGGCGAACACGACTGACGCTCGCGCGCTGTCAGATCCGGGCCAGGCGACGCGGAATGCGGCGACGTATTACGACCCGAACCAGATCGAGGTGCAGCTGACCTTCAGCGCGGCGTACACCGGCGCGCTGAACCTGTACGGCGTCGACTGGGACGCGGGAGCTCGCCGCGAGCTGATCACGGTCAACGGACAGACCGACAGCCTGGCGAGCGACTTCAGTCAGGGCGCATGGGTGTCGTTCCCGATCACGGTCGCCGCCAATGGGATCGTGACGATCACGGTCGACCGGACAGCCGGTGCGAATGCGGTGCTGTCGGGGATCTTCCTCGGCGGGACTGGGGCGCCGCCGGCGGCGCCGCCGACTGCGACGCAATCGCCGCAGGGCAGCTGGGTCGGGACGTACGGCGTCGCCGGGTACGTGCTGGCAGGGTGGGACAATGGGCTCGATTCGAGCTCGATGCCGGGCGTGTCGGAGACCCTTACGCAGGGCAGCCGGTACGAGTGGGCGGCGGGCACCACCGACGTCCGCGCGCTCGCTAACGCGGCCGGGACGGTCCGCGATGCGGCCGCCTACTACGACCCCAACCAGGTCAGCATCAAGCTCAGCTTCACGAATGCCTACAACGGCAACCTCGAGCTGTACGCGGTCGACTGGGACAACGCCGGGCGCCAGGAGACGGTCACCGTCAATGGCGTGAGCGCCAACATGGGCAGCAACTTCAGCAACGGGGCGTGGCTGACGTTCCCGATCGTGGTCGCCGCCAACGGCACCGTGACGATCACCGTCAACAGGGTTGCCGGGCCCAACGCGGTGCTGTCGGGGATCCTTCTCGGCGGCGCCGGCACCCCGCCCGCCGGTCCACCGGTTCCGACCCAATCGCCGCAGGGCAACTGGGTCAACACGTACGGCGCGGCGGGCTACACGCTCGCGGGCTGGGACAACGGGTCAGACGTCACCTCGATCCCGGGCGTGACCGAGACCCTCGCGCAAGGTAGCCGCTACGAATGGGCGGCGAACACGACCGATGCGCGCGCGCTCGCGAACACGGCCGGGACGGTCCGTAACGCCGCCACCTACTACGACCCCAACCAGATCGTGGTGCAGCTGACCTTCAGCGTCGCCTACCAAGGCAACCTGCATCTATACGCGGTCGATTGGGACGCGCTGGGGCGCCGCGAGACGATCACCGTCAACGGTGTCACGGCGAACCTGACGAGCGATTTCAGTCAGGGCGCATGGGTCGCGTTCCCGATCAACGTGGCGGCCAACGGTGGCGTCACGATCACGGTCACCCGCACGGCTGGAGTCAACGCGGTGCTATCGGGAATCCTCCTCGGCGATGCCGGCACGCCGCCGGCGGGCCCGATCAGCCCCAGCCAATCGCCGCAGGGCAACTGGGTCGGCACCTACGGATCCGCGGGCTATGACCTCGCCGGGTTCAACAGCGGCAGCGACGCTGTCTCGATGCCGAACGCGACCGTGAGCCTGATCCAGGGCAGCAGCTGGGTCTGGGCCGCGAACCAACCGATTACCAGCGATACGCAAGCGCTCGCAAACCCAGGCGGCACGTCACGCACAGCGGCGACCTACTACGACCCCAACCAGATCAAAGTGCAACTCACCTTCCCCAACACATTCACAGGCAACCTCGAGCTGTACGCCGTCGACTGGGACACCACCGCTCGACGAGAAACGATCACGGTCGGCAACCAAACCGCGAACCTGTTCTCAGACTTCAGCCAAGGCGCATGGGCCACCTTCCCGATCAGCGTCGCCGCGGGAGGCACGATCACGATCACCGTCAACCACGTCGCCGGCGATAACGCGGTGCTCTCCGGGATCTTCCTGAACTGATGAGGCGGGTCCGGCGCAAGCGCAAGCAGGCGGTCAGCCTTCGTTGTTTCAGGGAGGCCCGCTTGCCACGGGCTGGGCCCGACAGGCGCGCGCTCGTCAACCGCGCAGTTCGCGGGAGCGGGACGCCGACCCGAGGTGGCAGGGCGCCTTGGATCGCTTACACCAGGGGTTTACGAATCAGATTGGAGGATGTCGAGCACGATGCGAAGGTTATGGCGGGAGAATGGTCCGCGAGCGGTGCGGCGAGAGCGGCGCCGAATGCGGGCGTCTGCGGACGCGGGTTTGAGGTCGGTCGGGACGGTACAGCCCGCGAGTCGTGCGGGAACCGGCCTCGGAAGCGGGCCGTCGGTCGCCAACAACCATGGGCGGATCGGCGACTCGAGGCTAAAGCGCGACTCGAGGGTGGCGCACAACGGGGCGATCGTCACGGGTGATTACAGGTTCCACGTCAAGTCGAACGGCAGTACGCTGGTGGCGGACCATTTGACGACCCAGCAGCCGCCCGCTTCGGCTCGGACCGGGCCTCCGACACCCTCGCCGCTCCGATTGCCCTCGTCGGCTGCGATCGCGACCGGACCGGGGCATCGGGGCGCGGTCGTCGCCGAAGAGCCTCCGGTGGCTGAGCCTCGCTCCTACCTGAGATCGCTGTGGAGGTGGAAGTACCTCGTCATCGCCTCGGCGATCGTGATCCCCGCGGCGGTCTACGCGCTGGCGGCGCAAGAGCAACCGCGCTACAGCGCCACCGCAACAATCCAGGTCACAGGGCCTCCGATGGATGCCTCGATCCTGGTGTCCGGCGTCTCGTTCAGCGACGCGCCCGAGCAGATCATCTCGGGCGCCGAGCGATTGGTGGTTACGCAAGCCGTGGCGTCCGAAGCGGCTGCCGCGCTCGGTGAGCCCAGTGATGCAAACGCGCTGCTGAAGTCGGTCACGACCGGGGGTGATCCGAATGCGGCGTACATGACCGTGACGGCGACGGACCGATCTCCGGTCCACGCCCGGGACATCGCCAACGCGTTCGCGAACGCTTTCCAGAGCGTCCGTGCGTCGCGCGACCTCGATCAGATCAATCAGGCGATCGCTCGCGTCGAGGCGACGCATACCGGCTCGGCGCTCGGCTCCAACGCAGCCGAACTCCAGCGGTTGCGGGCGCTGCGAGCGACAGTCACGAGCGATGCGCAGGTGCTGCAGCCGGCTTCTGTCCCGACAGCGCCTGTGTCTCCCCGGCCGTGGCGCGATGCCTTGCTAGCGCTCGGGACGACGCTAATTGCCGTGATCGGGCTTGTGCTGATGCTGGACCGCCGGGGTGCGCTGGTTCGCGACGCAGATGAACTGGAGTCATTGACCGGGACCCCGCTGGTCGGCACGCTTCCAAGATCTGCGTTCGGACGCGTGGATTCCCCGGATGCTCGGACGGTGGAGCGATACAGGTCAATGGCCACCAACCTGCAGTACTTCGCCAGCCGCAGCGCGCTCGACAGCATCGTCGTGGCGAGCGCGCTGCAAGGCGATGGAAAGACGACGGTGGCGGTTGGGCTCGCCCAAGCGCTCGCGAGCGCAGGAAGGGACGTGATACTGGTCGATGCGGATCTCCGGCGGTCAGGTGCGGGCCTCGATGACGGGCAGCCAGAGCCGGGATTGACGGACGTCCTGTGTGACGCCGCGAGCCTGGACGACGTGATCCGGCCTGTCGAGAGTCATGGCGTCGGCTTGCGGGTTGTGTCCAGCGGCTCACTGCCTCATGATCCTGCGGAGCTGATCGGCTCCGCTGCGATGCGACACGTTCTCGACGAGCTGAAGCGCCGAGCGGAGATCGTCGTTGTCGACACGCCGGCTGCGCTCGCTGTCGTCGATGCGGTTCCGCTGTTTGGTCAGGTCTCTGGGGTCGTTGTCGTCGGTCGCGTGGATGCGACGCCGCGCGCCGCGATTCGCCGGCTGCTGGCGATCGTCGAGAACGCCGGTGGAACGATTGTCGCAACGGTCGCCACTGGCGCGTCTGAGCACGGAATGCAGGGTGACGGGATCTACGGCTACGGCACCTACTCGTACGGCGGTCCGCGGCGCCGAGACCGGCGCCGATCGGTCTCGCTTTCGGTCAACGGGCGAAGTCCGGGGTGGGACACAAAGTTGTCTGACCCGTCGAGAGAACGCGAACCAGGTGCTGCGGCGGATACACCGACGGTGGCCGGAGAGCAATAAGGCGGACTGCGGCTTGCGCGTGCAGGGGCTTGCAGTCGAGCCGACTGGCTCGACTGCAGGCACGCCAGGCCCATTGACTCTCGCCGAGACGAACATGCCGCCTGCGACGATGGCCATTGCGCGCTATGCCTGCAATCGTGGCTGAGCCTCGATCGGGCGCGCTCGATCGCGTAAGGGCGCAGTCGCGGTTCATCGTATCTGCCGGCTGGGTGCTCGCGGGTGCAATCGCGAGTCGGTTGGCTGTGCTTGGCGCCACGGTGGTCGTGTCACGGATCCTCGCTCCTGCGACGTTCGGCCGGCTGGCGCTCGTCCAGACCGCGATCGGCGTGCTAGCGGGGATCTCCGGTCTGGGCGTTGGGATTGCCCTGACCAAGCAGCTGGCCGAGGTTCGTAAACCATCTCCCGAGCTGGCCGGCCGATACGTTGGCGCAGGCTTGCTAGCCACAAGCTGTGGAGGGCTGTTCGTGACGCTCGTATTTGCGGCGGCGGCCGGCCCAATGGCACGTGAGCTCTTGCGGACGCCAGGCGGAGCCGGATCGATCATTGCGTCAGCGGGCGCGATTATGTTCACGAGTCTGATCACGACGGCCCAGGGGGGACTAGCCGGGATCGAGAGCTTTCGCCAGGTCGCGATCTCGCAGAGCCTGCAGTCCGGACTGCCCGCGTTCGGACTGATCCTCGGGGCCGAGTCGTACGGCTTGACGGGCGCGCTCGGGGCCTTCTCAATTGGCAACGGCGTTGCGGCCGCGGCTTCGTTGGTGATGCTCCGCAACACCCTTGCACGGGAGCGGATCCGGATCATCCCCGGTTTCGACCGGACGGTGTGGCGGACGATGCTCAAGCTCGGCGCATCAGCATTCGTCTCGTCGCTCGTCGTGACCGCGGCGCTGCTCATGGGCCAGCTCTTCCTGGCCTACCAGGCGCACGGCTATGCACAGGTTGCGCTGTTCAACATTGCGTTTCGGTGGCATCTAGCGATTCTGCTGATCCCTGGGTCGCTCGCCGCCGTGCTGTTGCCAACGATGAGCCGCCTCGGCGCGGAGGGCCGTGCTCGGCAATCCGGCGAGCTGTTCGTGTTCAATCTCTGGACGATCGGCGTGCTCACGGCGATCCCGGCGCTCGCGCTGGCGGTGTCGGCACACTGGATCCTCGGCTTCAGCGGGGCCTACTACGGTCATCGGATCGTTCCCTTCCTGGTGTTGATGGTTGCGGCCGTCTTCAGCGCCCTGAACAACCTTCTTTCGAGTGCCAGCCTCAGTGTCGGGGCGATCCGTGCGTGGCTCGCGAGCGACGTCGTACTGGCGGTGGCGTTCGTCGCCACGGCGGTAACTCTGATCCCGACTCGAGGGGCAACCGGTCTTGCGCTCGCGTACTTGGCCGGGTACATCGCGACTGACCTGGCGCTGGTGAGACCGGTGCTGGTGCGTGTCGGATGGCGCCGAGGAGAGGCTTTGGCTGAGGCCAGGTTGTGAGTGGCCTGCGCGAGGTCGAGATCGAAATGACGGCAAAGCTCACCCGATCGAATAGGAGTTGAAAATGACAGCGAAGCTCACCCGATCGAATAGGAGTTGAAAATGTCGGCGAAGCTCATCCGGTCGAACAGGAGTCCAGTGCGATGGCTTCTGGGAAGAATTCTTCGGGGCGTGAATCACGCCGCGGCGGCGCTGACGCGTGTCGGAGAACGGCACGGGCTTCCGTGGCTCGTCTACAACCCGCTCACGTTCTTGTATTACTTTGGCCGGTCCCTGGCAGACGCACCGGGCGTCATGGCGGAGGTTGGAAAGATCGCTCCAGGGGCGCGGATGTACGCGGACGTCGGGGCGGGCGCTGGTGGATTCGCGGCCGTCGCGACCCGGCGCGGGTTGGATGTCGCGGCATACGAGTACAGCGCAACGGGTCGGGCCTTCGCTCGCTTGCTAGGAGTCAGAGCGCGACCATTCGACCTGTCGCAGATGCCACCAGCGGCGGTCGACCGCAAATTCGATCTCGCGTACTGCTTTGAGGTCGGCGAGCATCTCGCGCCCGAGGCCGGTGATCGGCTCGTCGCGTTCCTTGCGCGGCTGGCGCCGCTTGTCGTCTTCAGCGCCGCTGCACCGGGTCAAGGCGGCACCGGTCACGTCAACGAGCAACCGGTCGCGTACTGGATCGAGCGCTTCGAGGCGCAGGGTCTTCGCTACGACGACGACGCGACGCGAACGGCCACCGAGGCACTGGGGGCCGCGGGCGTCGCTCCGTGGTTCGGCAAGAACCTGCTGATATTCGCGACGCGCACCGAAGAGGGGCGCCGTGGCGGGAGGAATGGGACGGGCAACCGACGCGGCAACGGACAACACGCGGCGAGCCACTAGTGGCCCATCCTGTAAATCAGTGCCCGATTCACGAGCGAGAATCGAGCATGGCAAGGACGCAAGACCGAAGGTGTAGCAGCGCTACATTGAGGTCCGAGGACACAGCCAGGCGAAGATTCGCAGCCGTGAAGCGGGTGCGGATTTGCAGGATGGGCCACTAGATGGACTCAGTCGTTGCCTTTCTCGTTCTCTCCCACCACAAGCCGCGCCTCGTGGAGCGCCTCGCTGGGCGCCTGTCCGACACGCGAGCGGCCGTCACCGTCGTTCATCACGATGCAAAGTCCGTTGACCGTCCCCGTCTGCCGCCCAACGGGCGGGCGATGTTCATGCCGGAGCCGGTCAGGTCGGGTGGGGCGATCTCAGTCCGGTAGTCGCGACGATCAGATCAATCCGGTGGATCACGCGGGAGATCCCGGAAGCCTCCTGGATCGTGTTGCTGTCAGGCCAGGACTATCCGGCGATTAGCCCGCAGTTGATCGAGGCTGAGTTGCTGGCGAGCGACGCCGATGCGTTCATCCAGTGGGAATTCATTCCTCCCTTCGCGCGACGCGGATCAACCGACTGGCAACGCGGGATGTCGCATCGTTACTACTGGCATCTAGTTCCGGGTCGCACACGTCCGATCCCGGTGCCGAGAGTCCGGGCCTACGCCGATGGCGTCGGCGTGTTCGCGGGCTCGCAGTGGTGGAGTCTCGGTCGGCGGTCGGTCGACCGGATCCTGAACGGAGCGAGCTGCACCGAGTATCTCCTGCGCCGTCGATTTCGGACGACCCTTCTGCCGGATGAGGCGTTCTTTCAGACCGCCCTTCTCAACTCACCGTTGGGGCTGAACCTCGTGAACGACCACCGCAGGTTCTACCGCTTCCCCAAAACGGGGGGCTCAGGACATCCCGACATCCTCACGATTCACGATTTTGACTCGATCCTCGCGAGCCGGCCGTTCTTTGTCCGTAAGGTAGACGAGGGAGTCAGCGACGAGCTCCTCGACCGACTCGACGAAGAGAACGGTGAGGGGAGTCAGGGCCCTTAGCGAGTTGGCGTCCAAGGCTTGTACCAAGCGCCGTCGCGCGCCGGTGCCGTCGCGGTCGCCGGCCGGCGACCCCAGCGTAGAGGTCCTCGTGGCGTAGCGCCATCCGGTCGACCGAGCAATTGACGGCCACGTGCTGGCTGTGCGCCTGCGCTTGGGCTCGGAACTCCTCATACCGGCCGAGCACATTGCCGATTGCATCCGCCAGAACGCGCGCATCTCCGGGCGGGACGATGACCCCGAACTCGCCGATCTGCTCACGCACCGCGCCGACATCGGTCGCGACAACGGGGCGGCCAACCATGAGGGCTTCGGACACGACGCTCGGCCGGGCCTCGCGAGCCGTGCTCGGGAGGACCAGCGTGTGGCAAGCCTTGTATTCGGCAGCAAGCTGATGAGGTGCCATGCCACCGAGAAAAAGCACCGAGCGAAGGCCTAGGATCCGTGCCTGGGCTCGAAGACTTTCGAGCTCGGTGTCGACGTGATAGGCGAGTCGGAGCTCGACGGAATGCTCGCGTTGGAGCATCGCGACGGCATTGAGAAGATGATGGACGCCCTTGAACCGCGCCAGTTGGCCGATGTAAAGCAGCCGCCACGGCCCGTCGGTTGGCGGCGGAGCCACATACTGAAACACGCTCCGCTCGATTCCGTTGGGGATCACGTACTGTCTCTCGGACGGCAGGCGCAGCTGGTGGCGCTGCATCGCGGCCTCCATCTGCGAGAGCGCGACGACGGCGTCCGAGCGGTTGACCACATAGCGCAGGCCGGCTGCGCGCATCGGAGTCTCTCTCGTCCAGAGGTGCCGCGTAAACACGAGCGGCGTGCCGGTCGAGCTACCCGCGGCTCGAATCGCCCCTCGGCCGAGATGATGAACGTGCACAACATCGAATCCGGCAACCGAGTCGGTGCTGTGATGACCCCTGGTTGTGACTTCGTGGCCACGCGCCGCGAGCGCTTGTGCCAAGAGGGTCTCCGGCGTGAACGACGCGTTGGCGCGGAAGGCCTCGCTCTTGTCAAATATGCCACCGATGATGCAGAGCCTCACGGCCTCACCCCAAATCCGTTGGGTATCCGGTGCCTATTTTCGGCCCCGTCCCGTCTAACGCGTGTATAATCGTACACAACGATATCACCGCGGTCCTCGAGCGGTGTCGATCGTGAAGGCAGATCAGGGGCTACGAAATGCAAGGAGGCGCATGATTCAGGTCGATACGGTTCAGACGCCGCGAACGGCGGGGCGGGTGGTTGCGCTGTTGGGAGCGTGCACATGGCCGTCCGAGGCGTATTGGCGCGCGTTCGAGCTGTCGATACTCGAAGGTCGTCAATTGAAGGCTCCCGTCCTCGAACTTGGGTGTGGTGACGGTGCCTTCACCGAGTTGGCCGGGTTTAGCATCGACGAGGCGATCGATCTAAATCACCGGGCAGTCGAGCGTGCGCGGGCCCGAGGCTCGGTCTACAAGCAGGTGCGCCTCGGCGACGTGCGAGCACTGGCACGCGAGGCCCCCGCTCAGTTCAAGACCGTCTTTGCCAACAGCGTGCTAGAGCACGTGAACAACCTTGGCGATGTCCTCGTGGCATGTGAGCGGGTGCTACGCCCCGGCGGAACACTTGTTGCAACTGTGCCGCTCGCGGACATGAATCGCAACCTCCTCCTGAGAAGTCGATGGTACGTCAGCGTGAGACAGCGCCAGCTGCGTCACAGGAACCTGTGGTCACTCGATCGATGGCGAGAGGAACTTGCCCGCGCGGGGTTCGCGGATGTTGACGCAACGCGGTATCTCGACCCGGGCAGCTGTCGGTTCTGGGATGCGCTTGACCTACCGGCCGGGTGGGGCATCGGTCGCTATCGGCTGGGCCCCGGTCTGCGGCGCGCCGCAGACGTGGTCGTGTCAGGGCGCGCGCGTGCCGCGGGGAAGGGGTGGCTGGCGGGGCGACTGGGCGCCCGGACCGGCTCGAGCAAGCCGGTGACAACGACAGGCTGCGCAGCGCTGCTGGTCGCGACAAAGGCCGCCGCGCACGACGCTGAGGTAGATGGCCAGTGAAAATCGTCCACGTAAGCGTCGGCAGCCTGCCGGCGGTGTTCACCGCGCACGGGGGCGCAATTCAGCGGCGCGTGGGAGAGCTTGCACGCGCCCAGCAACGACGCGGGCACGAGGTTGTCGTGGTGTCTCCCGGTGAGCGGCGCGGGAGCATCACCGTGGATGGGATACCAGTGCGCCTTGTGGCGTGTCGGACGCGGGGTCCGATCGGGCACTTGGAATACCAGTTGAGGGTCGTCTCGCGCTTGCTTGTGAGGCAAATGCGGCCTGACATCGTGCACTTCCACAGCGAGCCGGAGGCTGGCGTGTTGTCGGCGTGGCTGCCCGCGACGCGCGTCTTGACGTACGACAACTTCTACTTTCGCAGGGGCAGACGATCGCCTCTGTTTGGCTTGTACAGACGTGCGCTCGGGACTTTCGACGTGATGCTGCCCTGTTCGGAGCACTGTGCGGACGCATCCGCTCGGTATTGGCAGATATCACGGTCGTCGATGCGCGTGGTCTACAACGGGGTGAACCTCAGTCAATTCAGGAACGACCCTGAACGTGCGGCGCTGGAGCGGACACGGCTCGGCCTCGGGGGCCCCGTAATGCTGTATGTGGGCCGGGTGTGCCACCAGAAGGGAACCGATACGCTTCTGCGCGCGTGGGAGATCGTTCGCCGCAGCCATCCGGAGGCGCACCTGGTGGTCGCCGGGCCGGTCGGGCAGTTTGGAGCGCGAGGGCGGCGTGAGAGCACGGCAGCATGGGAGGCGGCGATGCACAGCGCCGGGGTGCATTACCTCGGTCAGGTGTCCGACGAGCGACTCTCGGGCTTGCTCACGATGGCGGACGTGTTCGCCATGCCGACGGCCGAGCTCGAGATGTTCGGGATGGCCGCGGTCGAGGCTCAGGCCTGCGGCACACCGGTGGTCGCGACGGATCACGGTGGGCTCAAGGAGACGGTTCCAGAGGGATGCGGCGTCCGCGTCCCTCCCGGTGATGCGCAGGCACTCGCCGCCGGTGTGGTAACGCTGCTGGAGAACGATGACTTACGGATGACGATGGGGCGCGCGGCCCGGTTGCACGCGCAGCGATATGGGTGGGATCGGATAGCCGCCGATCTGGAGGTAGTCTATGCGGCTGCGTCGCGGGCAGGGGAGGAGCAGTGAGCGCGGCGAGCGGTGCTTTGGTGACGATTGCGATGCCCGTCCTCAATGGCGAGCGGACGCTCGCTTTGGCGATCGCCTCCCTCCAGAGGCAGACGTACGCGAACTGGGAGCTGATCGTCGTCGACGACGGCTCGACGGACGGCACGTCTGAGGTGATAGGGCGCTTCGCGGATCTGGACTCCCGGATCGCGCCGATCTTCGGGCGGCGGAACGAGGGTCTGGTCGCGCGCCTGAACCAGGTGATCGACCAAGCGCGCGGAACCTTGCTCGCACGAATGGATGCAGATGACGTCTGCTTCCCGCAGCGGCTGGAGCAGCAGGTTGCGTTTCTGACCGCGAACCCGCGTGTGGATCTCGTGGGCTCCTCGATGGTCGTGTTCCGGGAAGCCAGCACGGCGGTGCGCAAACGGAGCGCTCCGGTCAGTCACGCGGAGATCTGCCGGCGACCTGCAATCGGCTTTCGGCTGTATCACCCGACATGGCTAGGGCGAACCGAGTGGTTCCGGGCGCACCGCTATCGGGTGCAAGCGGTCAGGTGCGAAGACCAAGACCTGCTGGCTCGGACCTACCGGCACAGCATCTTCGCCAATCTCGAGCAGCCGCTCGTCGGATACCGGGAACGTCATAAAGAGGCTCGAAAGCGTCTCCTCGGCCGTGTGAACTATCTGCGGCTGGGCGGGCGCATGCTCTTCGATCAGCAGGGGTTGCGGATGGCGAGCGGGATCGCATGGCACGCGCTACGCGGAGCGATCGATTTGGGAGCCGCCGGTTTCGGACTCGAGGACCCCGTGCTCCAGTTCGCAAGCTCGAGCACCTCGGTCGCCGAGCGCGAGCAATGGCGCGCGGCATGCGGCGGTGCGCAAGCGGCTCTACTAGGGAGCGCCATTGCTTAGGTGGAGTCTGAGGCGAGTGAGCGCGACCTTGGCCCGAGCGATGTCCGCCGTCAAGGGACGGCGCCCAGTTCGCGCATCGCCGCTGACTTGGGTGCTCGGCACGATGTACGTGGGCATCTGTCTGTACCTGGTTTCACCCGATCGGGACCGGTTCCCCGGTGTGTTTGTCACGATCGTGGCCTTCGGTCTGCTTCCGACGTTGATCACGGGAGCGCGGCCGGATCCGCGCACGGTGTTCTGCCCATTGAACTGGACGCTCGTTGCGTTCAGTCTCCAGCTAGTGGTCGTGCCGCTGCTGGTTTGCTTCGGGGGACCAGTCAGGAGCGTGCTGCCGTTTCTACCGAGCGATCGCGCGATCAACGTCTCGCTGCTGCTGTCAGCGGTTGCGTTCGCGGGTTTTTGCGCGGGTTACGCTCTGTCATCGCGCCGAACCAAGGCGCAGCGCGCGCAGCGACCTGCGAGTCGATGGGAGGCGAGCGGAGATCTCTTGATTGCGGTATACGCCGGCTTGGGGATCGCCGGTGTCTTCCTGGCATACCACAGCTTCGGTTCGCTTCTGAACTATTTCGAGAAGGCTGGGCATCCGGGCGCGCCCGTCACGCCCGACCTCGCCAACAGTTCGAGCTCGTCGCTTGGCCTGGTGGCTAGCCTCTTCCTACGGCCGTTCCTCGGGTTCGCGATCGTGCTGCTGTGGTGCCGGTGGATGGAGCATCGCCGTCGTCGTCCACAGATCGAGGCCGTCATGGTCACGATCGCCGCGGCCGCCGGCGTGATCCTCACGTACAGCACCTTCAGCTACAACCGGGGTGCATTCGTCGCTCCGATCATCGCGCTGCTCGCGGTCTACGGGAGGAAGGTGCGCCAGCTGTCGGTGGGCACCGTGGTCGTGCTGGGTGCGGTAGCTGTGATCTCGCTGACGGCTTACCGATACTACCGGACGACGGACATCTCTCTCGGCCAGGCGGTTGGCAACCAGAGCTCAACGATCGTCAAAGGCGTGCACGTCGACAACGAGCTCCAGGAATACGCGGGCGCTCCGCAGTTCACCGGGTACCTTCTCCAGCAGACGGATTACGGGCGACACCTGCAATATGGCAAGACGCTCGTGGGCTCGCTCCTATCACCGGTGCCGAAGCTGGGGCGCCTGTTTCGGTCGTCTAGCGGCACCGTCTATTACAACCGACTGGTGTACGGTGACGCGGGAACGAACGACCAAGTCACGCCGTTAGAGGGCGAGCTGTTCATCAACTTCTGGTGGCCTGGCGTGGCGCTCGGATATCTTCTGATTGGAATCGCTGTGCGGAGGCTGCAGGAACGGTTTGACGCGGCCCCCACCGCGATTCAAGCGTTTGTGTGGCAGTACACCGGCGTGTGGATTGCGTTCCTCGCCGTGGGCGGCCTCGCTCCGGTCAGCCAGATCTTCATCTACTTCTTCTGGCCGGCGTACGCCTTGCCGGTACTGTCGCGACTGAGAGCTCGGCGTGCAGCCACGGTGTCATATCCGTCGCCGGGAAGCGTGAGTGCACGGCGATCTGCGACCACGGGCGGTGGTGTGTGAACAGAGCTGCGCGTAAATCGGGGCGAAGCTGATGTGCGGCATCGCCGGCGAGGCGGGGTCGGTGGTCCGCGGCGGGCCGGCACCCGTCATGGACCAGCTGCGACTCATATCTCACCGAGGACCCGACGCGCGCGGCGTGTTCGACGGCGGTCGGGCGGTGGTGGGTCAGGCGCGCCTGTCGGTCATCGACCTCGAGACCGGCGATCCGCCTGTCATGAACGAGGACGCGACGATTGGCTGCGTGCTGAATGGCGAGATCTACAATTACCGGGAACTGCGGCGAGAGCTGATTGGGCGTGGGCACGTGCTCGGTACGCGAGGTGATACGGAGGTAATCGCGCACTTGAGCGAGGAGCTCGAGGCCGCTGAGCTGGCCGCCAGCCTCGACGGGATGTTCGCGTTTGCGGTTTGGGACCAGCGCGAGGAACGGCTCATACTGGCGCGAGATCGCGTCGGCAAGAAGCCACTCTACTTTTGGCAATCAGCGGGCGGGTTGGTGTTTGCGAGCGAGATCAAGGCCGTATTGGCGCATCCCGCGGTTCCTCGGGAGCTCAACGAACGCGCGATACCGGCTTATGTCACGTTTGGGTACGTCCCGACGCCGCACACCTTCTTCGAGGGCGTGACGAGTCTGCCGCCTGGTCACGTCCTGGTTTGGCAGCGCGGCCGGGCCTGCGAACCTGAGCCGTTCTGGACGCCCCCGCTGAACGCCCGGCGCAATGGCTCGCGGGGTGCGACGGCAACGCACCCCGCAAAGGCTGCGCAGATCGTTCGAGGAGCGCTTGTGAAGGCGGTCGAGCGGCGCCTGGTGTCCGACGTGCCACTCGGGGCGTTTCTGAGCGGCGGCATCGACTCGAGCGCCGTCGTGGCGATTACGGCGTCGCTGGTTGGCCCACGACTCTCCACGTTCACGATGGGCTTTGACGGCGATGATGGCTTCGACGAGCGTCCGTACGCGCGGCAGGTGGCCCGGCGCTACGCAACCGATCATCATGAGTTCGTGACGGCTCCGGACGCCGTCGACCTCGTCGAGCGGTTGGTGTGGCATCACGATCAGCCATTCGGCGACTCGAGCGCGATCCCAACCTTCCTTCTGTCTGAGGCGATCTCACGAACCGTGACCGTGGCGTTGAGCGGCGATGGCGGGGATGAGCTGTTCGCTGGCTATGAGCGATTTGCGGCGGCGCTGCTCCTAGAGAGATATCGTTCGCTGCCCTGGCCGGCGCGCAACGCGGTGAGAATGCTGGCGGACTCGCTGCCAAGCGGTTCGCTTGGCCGGCGCGGCGAGCGCGTCGGGCGGTTCGCCCGCGCGGCTGACCTGCCCCTACCAGACGCGTACCGCGAATGGCTGAGCTTCATGCCCGAGCGGAAGCGTACGACGTATCTGATCGACCCGAGCGGGTGGGGGCTCTCGGCGTACCAGGCTGTCTGGGATGGGTCGGCGGGCGCCCATACCCTCGATCGGCTGCTCGATCTCAACCTGCGCACGTATCTCGTCGACGACCTGCTCGTGAAGCTGGACCGGATGAGCATGGCGCATGGGCTCGAGGTGCGTTGTCCGCTACTGGACACGCAGCTGCTCGACCTCGCGCTGCAGCTCCCACCGCAGCTGAAGGTGAAAGGCTTGTCGCTGAAGCGTGTGCTGAGGGAGTCCGTCAAGGACCTGCTTCCCGAGGCGATTCTGTCGAGACCGAAGCGGGGCTTCGGTGTGCCACTGGGAAGATGGTTTCGCGAGGACCTCAAGAACTACGTCGGCGGCACTCTCGGTGCAAACGATGCGCGTGTGGCGGCTCATGTGAAGCCCGACTCGCTGCACCAGTTGATCGGCGAACATCAGCGCGGGACGCGTGACCATGGACAGCTTTTGTGGATGCTGCTGACGTTGGAGGTGTTTCTTCGTAATGAGGGATGGTGAGCCTGGGCATCAGAGCTCTGCGAGCGCTGCAGAGGAGCTTCGTGCGTGCGCGCTGAGCCCGTTGATCGATCGGTTGCGCTGCATCCACTGCGGCTCACCGGTAGTCGTACGGGAGATCGTTAGTGCTCGAGGCTATGCGAGCCTTGGTCCCGACGGCTGGCTTGCGTGTACGGGGTGCGGCGAGGGGTATCCGCTGGTCGGAGGAACCGCTCGGATGCTCGACCGTGCCGGACAGGTGGAGATCGCGAGGCGATATTCGGCAGCTGAAATCTGGAAGACCGAGCGGGAAACGGGCGGTTGTTCGCAGGACGAAGAAGCGAGCCTCGAATCACACGATGACGAGGCCGCGGTGAAGGATCGGACCGCGGCGAGCTTCGCCTACGAGTGGAAGCACTTTGGGGCACTACGCGCTGAATGGGCGAGGAATTTTCGCGACTACATGCGGCCACATGAGCCCGGGTCCTTGAGCGGAAAAGTCGTCCTCGACGTGGGGGCTGGCTCTGGGCGTCACAGCGCGCATGCTGCAGCGTCAGGTGCACATGTCGTCGCGGTTGACCTCGGAAGCTCAATCGACGTTGCGCGCTCGAATCTGCCGGCTGAGGTCTTGACGGTGCAGGCTGACGCAGAGCGGTTGCCGTTCGCCCCCGGTAGCTTCGACTTTGTCATGTCAATCGGGGTCCTTCACCACCTGCCCGACACACAGCGGGCCCTGAACGGCCTCGTCCCGTTCGTGATCCCCGGCGGCCATCTCCACATTTACTTGTATTGGCTGCCCGATGCCCGGTGGCAGCGAATCGTCCTGCGGATCGTATCGGGCATCAGGCGGGTAACGGTGCAAATGCCTCACCGACTGCTCCACGCGATCTGCTATCCATTGTCGGTCATCCTCTGGCTCGGGATTGTGCTCCCATGTCGCGCCTTGCGGCAACGACCGAGGACGGCTCGACTCGTCCGCGGGCTACCGCTTCGGACCTACGCGGATTATCCCTTCGGGGTGCTTGTGAATGACCAATTCGATCGTTTCTCGGCACCGATCGAGCGACGGTACACAGAGATCGAGGTGCGAGGGATGTGCCAGAACGCAGGACTCAGCGACGTGGTCATGGTTGGAAATTACGGCTGGGTAGCTGACGGCCGAAGGACGACGCCGGCCGATCGGTCGCAATCGGGGATTGATGACATCACCGCCGACGCGCCCTAAACCGGACCCGTCCCCTACTGCCTCACCTTGCGATGAATCGTCATTTCCCTCCTAGATATGATGAGATCCGATCACTAGCCAGTTAGTGCCGTCGTAGCAGTAGAGCAGCGCTGAGGATCCCTGATTCGGGAGGGATAGCGATGCTCCCTTGTCGATCGTGCCGCCGTAATTGGTGGTGACCGTGAGCGGGTGCGCGGTGCTGTCCACCTTCTTGGCGAAAGCGATCGAACCGGCGGCATACGCGGCGATCGTGAACGTCAGCGGTCCACCGGTGCAGTCGAAAACGGCATTGAGGAGGTCCTGGAGGTTTGGCGCGCTCCAACTGGATGTGTGGACAGGGCCCGCGTTACCGCCGTTGAGCCGCAAGGTGGCCGTTGACACCAGTCCCCCGGTGACCACGTCGCCGAAATGGGTAACCTGGAACAGGAGCAAGCCCGAGCCGGAGTCTGTGACGAAGATCGGCGACGGCCCAGTGTTGACCGGGGTCTCGATCGTCAGCAGCGAACTCTGCCCGCTTCCAGCGGCATGGATGTCGAGCGCGGTGATATCGCCCAAGGGCTGAATTGTCTGCTTGCTCGACGGCGCCTTCACTACATACTGGGTGGACGGCGCACCTTCTGCTTCGGGTGCGATGACCATGGCCGCACTGGCCGGAATTGCCGCGATCACGAATCTCCGTCGTGACACTATCCTTGCGGTCACTGCTATCTCCTCTATTCGCTGAGCGAGCGGCGACTCTACACCCTGGGCGCCAGCAAAGCAAGCCTCGATCTTGCAGTAGGGACGGAATCGCTTCGCTTGCAGTACCGCGATCGGACGGCGCGGATGCGCCTCGGCTGAGGCCGGCGGGGCGCGAATCGCAGTGTCAGATGGTGTCTCGTGGGCCGCGCGGAGCGGTGAGGACTGTGCGGCGTCGGCGTGTCCCTTGCAGCAGCGCGCCGTAAACCCCGTCGATATCCGACACCAAGCGCTCGAGATCGAAGCGGGCGACGACGTGTGCCCGACCGGCGGCTGCGGAGCGCGAGGCCAGGTCGGGATCTTCAAGCAGGAGGCGCACTGCCCGTGCCAGGCCGCTCTCGTCGTCGACGGCGACTAGGAACCGAGGGTCTGCGACGGCGCTTTTCGTGCCGCCGACACGGGTGCTGACGACGGGTGTCCGTGCGGCTTGCGCCTCGATCAGGCTGACCGGCGTTCCTTCGTTGTCTGAGGTCTGGGCGACGACGTCGCTGGCGAAGCAGACGGATGGCATGTCGCGGCGGAAGCCCGTCCATATGAGCCGGTCGCCGAGGTTGGCGGCCTCTTCGGATCTCTGCAGCCCGCCGCGCAGCTCGCCGTCGCCGACGATCAGAAACCGGATGTTCGGGACGTCGCACAGAGCGCTGGCGACCCGCAGGAACCGGTCGACTCGCTTGATCGGGACGAGCCGCGCGATGAGCGTGAGGACGAGGGCGTCATGTGGAATTCCAAGCTCCGCTCGTAGCGCCGCGCGTGCGTGGGCGCGGGCCGTCTGGTCGACCACGAACGGCGAGAGATCGAATCCGAGTGGGACGACCTCGAACTTGGACGTCGGCGCGACGCCGGTCGCGACCAGCTCGTCGCGGACCTCGTCGCTGACGGCGATCAGCCGATCACAAGCGCGCGCCAGGATCCGCTCGATCGATGCGTAGCGGGCTGCGGTTCGGGGCGCGAAGTATCCGGTCAGCGAGTGGCCGTGGAAGGTGTGGACCAGCACCGGGGGGGCTGGCGTCCGATCGACGCGATCAGTGCCGCGACCCGGCCGAGCGTGCCGCCTTTCGCAGCGTGGGTGTGGACGATGTGGGGGCGCTCGCGGCGGATGATCTCGATCAGCTTCAGCAGCGCCGGCAGGTCGCGCCAGCTCGGGTCGCGCCGCATCGTTCGGACGAGCACGGGCTCGACGCCAAGCTTCTCGCCGAGGTGGTTGAGATTGCCTTCGTAGGGCCCTTCTTGGCCTCGGACGAGGGTCGTCGTGTAGCCATGCTCGTTCAGGCGCTTGGTCAGAGTGATCGCCTGGATCGCGGGCCCACCGATGTTGAGCCTGGCGATGATGCGGACAACGCGCACGGCCCCTCCGCGGGGCTGGGAAGCACCGGCGCTCAACGCGAGTTGACGCGGTTCGAAGCCGCGGTCTGCGCGCCGACCGGTTGGGACCCGACGGCGATGCCGGCGGGTCGCCACCGCCGAGTGTCGAGCACCAGGATCGCGAGCGCCCCGGCTGAGACGGTGACCGACGCGAACGCCGCTGCGGCTCCGGTCCCCAGCCCCTCGCTGAGGAGCGCGAGCGAGCACAGCCCGGCCTGTACGACGGCGAGGGCTGCCGCGACCGCGCGCGGCGATCCGAGCACAGGCAGCATTCGGTGCGTCAGGTGATCGCGGCCGCCGGTCAGGAGCGACACGTTGCGCCGCAGACGCGAGACGGTCACGAGCGTGGTGTCGAGGATCGGCAGACCGGCGAGCAGGGCGCCGACCAACAGGTTTGTGTTCTCGATTCGCAAGTGACGCGTGGTTGCCATCGCGAGCGCGGCGACTAGGAATCCAATTGGCATGCTGCCGCCGTCGCCGAGGAAGATCTTGGCGGGCCGAGCGAGGTTCCACAGCAGGAACGCGCCACACGCCGCCGCAAGCGCGAATGCGAGTCCCGCGAGCGTTGCCAGACCGTGGAGCGACGCGAGCGTCCCGATGCCGGCAGCCGACACGGCGGCGGTGGTGCTGCAGGCGCCGTCGAGATTGTCGATCAGGTTGAAGGCGTTGACGAGCCCGACGATCCAAATCACTGTCAGCACGAGATCGACGCCAGTGCCCCACGATGTGTTCCATCCAAGCTTGGCCTCGACCAAAGCGATTGCCACGCCCGCGGCCGCGATCAAGCGCCACGCCGGCGGCACCCCAACGCGGTCGTCAACGGTGCCGACCAACGACAAGCCCACCGCGCCTCCGAGGAGCACGAGCAGGCGGCCCGACGCGCCTCCAACCGCGCCCGCGGCGACGAGGAAGCCAGCGAGTAGCGCGGCGCCGCCCAGAAACGGCGTGGGTGCCGCGTGCGTGCGGTATCCGCGCGGACGGTCGTAGAAGGCGGCGCGGCGGGCAAGCGCGATCGCGAGCGGGGTGGCGATCAGGGTTGTCGTTCCGGCAACTGCGAACCCGACGGCTGCCGATAGCTCGGGTTTCATGCGGGGATCAGGGTGTTTGGGGGTGGGACTTCGTCTTGGCGGAAATGGTGGATGGTGCGTTTGAGTCCGTCGTTGAGTGTGATTGTTGGTTGGTAGCCGAGTTCGGTGTGTGCGCGTTGGAGGTCGGCGAGGGAGTGTTTGATGTCTCCGGCCCGGGGGGCGGCGTAGGCCGGGTGGATATCTGTTCGAAGCAGGGTGCGTAGCCCGTCGACGAGTTGGTTTAGCGTTATGCGCTCACCGCAGGCGATGTTGTAGACGTTGCCTGGGGCGCCGGGGGCGTTGATCGCTAGTAGGTTTGCGTGTACGACGTTGGCGACGTAGGTGAAGTCGCGGGATTGTTCGCCGTCGCCGAAGATCACCGGTGGCTCTCCGCGCAGCATTGCAGTGATGAAGTTGGGGATTACCGCGGCGTACTGGGAGGCTGGGTCTTGGCGGGGGCCGAAGACGTTGAAGTAGCGCAGTCCGACGGTCTCGAGGCCGTACGTGGTGTAGAAGCTTCGCGCGTATCCCTCGCCGGCGAGTTTGGCGGTTGCGTATGGCGAGATCGGGGCGGTTGGCTGGTCCTCGCGTGTGGCGGTGGTGTTTGCGGTCGAGCTGAACACCGACGCGGTCGAGCCGTAGACCGATGATGAGGAGGCGAAGATGACGCGCCGGATGCGGTGCTCGCGGGCGGCGAGCAGCACGTTGAGCGTGCCGGTGATGTTGACCGCGTTGTTGGCCAGCGGGTCTGCGATGGAGCGCGGGACGGAAGCCAGCGCTGCTTGGTGAAAGACGACCTCGCAGCCGGCGCTTGCCTTGGTGACTTGTTCGTAGCTTTGGATGTCGGCTTCGATCAGTTCGATCTCGCCATCCAGCGTGGCGAGGTTTGAGCGTCGTCCGGTGCTGAAGTTGTCCAGGACTCGGACGCGGTAGCCCTGTTGGAGCAGGTGGGTGGCGAGGTGAGAGCCGATGAAGCCGCCGCCGCCGGTGACGAGCACTCGGGAGCTCATCAGGCGGCCGCCGGCGTTGCCGCCGGGGTGGGTCGAGGGTGGCGGTGGCGGTAGCTATCGAGCTGGTCGGTTTCGAGCCGGCGGGCGATCGCTAGCTCGGCTCGCTGGTAGACGATCACGTCGTCGAGTGCGTCTTGGAGCGTGTGTCGGGGTTGCCAGCCGGTCAGTTGCGCTAGCGCGCGGGTGTCTGGTCGGCGGCGCCCGAGTTCTTCAAAGCCGGTGTCGTAGGCCTGCTCGTAGGGGACGAAGGTGATCTGTGAGTCCGAGCCGGTGCGCGCGATGATCGTGCGCGCGAGCTCGAGGATCGTGAGCGCAACCGGGTTGCCGATGTTGAACGCGCGTCCGGTCGCGGCGGGGTGCTCGGCCAGCGCGAGGATTGCGTCGACCGCGTCTGCGACGTGTAAGAAGCAGCGCGACTGGCTGCCGTCGCCGTACACGGTCAGGTTCGCGCCGGCGATCGCCTGTGCGACCAGCCGGGGGACGACCATGCCGTAGGCGCCGCGCTGGCGCGGTCCGATCGTGTTGAAGAGGCGTACGACGGTGGTGTCGGTGCCGTGCTCGCGGTGGTAGCCGTGCGCCAGCGCCTCGCCGTAGGACTTCGCGATCGCGTATGTCCAGCGGCTTTTGGACGACGAGCCAAGCACGCGGTCGGAGTCCTCGTGCAGCGCCGCGTGCGAGCTTTTGCCGTACACCTCCGAGGTCGACGCGAACAGCACCCGCTTGCGGTGGCGAGCAGCCGCGGCAATCACCACGTCGCTGCCGTGCACGATCCGGCGCAGCGTCTCCAGTGGATTGGAGACGACCAGCTGCACGCCGACCGCCGACGCGAGATGCAGGCAGCAATCGCACTCGGCCATCGCGTCGTCGATCAGCGCCGCGTCGGTGACCGAGCCATCAAGCAACTCGACCGCTCCGCTCGCGACCAGCTGCTCGATGTTCTCACGACGACCGGTACTGAAGTCGTCAACGACGATCAGCTTTCGCGCCTGTGCGGCAAGTGCATCGGCGATGTGCGAACCTATGAACCCCGCCCCACCGGTAATCAAATATCTCAACGCCAGTTCCTTGTCTGTTGCTCTGCGGGTGCCGTTGCGGACAACAAGCGAGGCTGAGTGTGAAGCGTCTCCTTTGGAGCGCCTATGGCCTGCACCGACCGTCCTTCGTTCACCAACTGAACGCCCGCTGAACCACTAATGACTAATGGTCGGATGTGCCACGCGGGAGCCCTAGGCCTAGGCTTAAGGGGTATGCGAACGGTTCCTCGATCAGATGTCGACGACGCCCGAGTGACTGACGGGCGGCACGACCGCTCGCGATGAGCAAGCGATCCCGGATCGCGTCGTTTGGCTGCGCCGGGCTGCTCGTCATCGCTGGCACGGTTTGCGCAGCGGTCATCGGGGGCGGGACGGGGGAGATCTTCGCGCTGGTGCTGATCGGGCTGGGGTTCGTGGCGGCCACAAGCCTGGTGTTCCTGGAGGTGGGGCTGAGCGAGGATCGGGAGCGCGCTCGTGAACGGGCGCGTGCAGCCTCACGGCGCTCGGAGCGACGTCGGCCGCGCAATCGTCCGCGTCTGGATCGGATGCGCGGCAGGCCGCGACGGCTGGGCTGAGGCGGCGGCGGTCACCCTCGACAGCCACGACGCATCGGCCGCTCGCCGGTGACGACCTGGGAGCATGACGCGCCGCTGTTCTTCCGCCGCGCGCAGCTGTCGCGACGGCTGCTGGCCGGTACCCGAGATGCGACCGACCGCGTGGCGGCCGAGACTGGGCGCGATGGCGGTGGCCTGACGCGGTGGCGACTGCGCTCCCGCTCAGGCTGCGACTCTGGCGCGGGTCAGGTTCCAGCCGGCAATGCCGAGGCCTGGGTGCTGCAGCAGATCGATCTCGTAGGGTGCATGATGGCCGAACACGACGCGTACGACCGGGCGGTCAAGGTCGGCCTCGGGGACGCTGACGACGATTGCGCGGCGCCCGTCGTCGAGCTCGACCTCCACGCCGGGCGGGAACGGCGCCACCAAGCGCGAGAAGACCCCGACGATGTAGGGGTCAAAGCCCCTGCCCGAGCCCTCGCGAATCACGCGTACGCCTGCGTGAGCGGGCTCGGCCGGCGCGTACACCCGCTCCGAGGTGACGGCGTCGTAGACGTCCGCGACCGCCGCGATCCGCGACATCTCGTGGATCTCCTCGCCGCGCAGACCGTCCGGGTACCCGCTGCCGTCCCAACGCTCGTGGTGGCGGAGCACGATCGACAGCGCCAGCGGCGAGATCCCGGTATCTGCAAGCAACTCCATCCCCGCCTGGGGGTGGATCTTCATGATCTCCCACTCCGCCGGGGTCAGCTCGTCCGGCTTGTGGAGGATCTCATGGGGGATCGCCAGCTTGCCGACGTCGTGCAGCACAAGGCCCAGGCCCAGCTCGGTCAGCCGCTCGTCGAAGCGCGAGAAATGCCGCTTGCCCATGTGGTCCATCCAGCCGCGGTTGTGCACGATCTGCTTGCCGAGCAGCAGGCCGAGGGCGGTGACGTCGACCGAATGCTGGAACGTGTACGCGTCGGCGGCGGACAGGTCGGCAAGCGCCAGCGCCGCTCCGTCGGTGCCTTCGATCTCCTTCAGGATCCGGTCGACGATGCCCTTCAGGTCATCGATGATGCGCTCCTCGAATGGCTGCCCGGAGCCGATCGTCTCGCAGGCCGCGCGGTAGGCCTTCGATAGCGCCCTGGACGCGACCGTCCTGGTCTCGTCGCTGATCGCCGGCTGCGGGACGATTCCCTCGCTGCACGCGTCCTCGACGTAGACCGCGTGGATGCCGGCTGCTAGCAGTCCCCGCCGATAGTCGGACGTGAGCTTGACCCCCGCGCGCAGCAACGGCATGCCGTCGGCCCGCCCGACGAACACGTCACGACCGAGCTGGGCGCCCTCCAGAACACGGGAAATCGAAACGAGCCGCATAGCCGCACGATCGGCAGTTTGCCCCCGCCCTTGACGTTGCTCGGTCAGACACGAGCACTAAGGGTCCGTTCGGGAATAAGTGATCGGATCGGGGCGGTCGGGGGGCGAGCGGGGCGGTGCCGGCGCGTGCGTGGCAGTAGTGGCGCTACGGCGCGCACGCGCCGGTGCCGCATCCGCGAAGTCATCCCGGCCGCATCCGGACGATCAATTATTTCTGAACGGGCCCTAAGCTGAACCGGGATTCACGCGCTGCGACGAAGGAGGCCACTTGAAGACGATCGAAGTCTCCAACCCCGCCCGTGAGGTGCGCAACCAGCCGCTCGCGCTGCAGCCGATCAACCTGTTCGAGGCCGACCTGGCACTCTGCGAGGCGCTCCAGCGAGAAGGCGGCGGCTGGGGCATCGACCGGGCCCGCGAGGCGGGCGCCGCCGCCGGCGGTGTCGAGGCGCTCGAGCACTCTCGTCGCGCCGAGCGCAACGTGCCGCAGCTGCGTACGCACGATCGCTACGGCAACCGGATCGATGCGGTCGACCTCGATCCGTCATGGCACTGGCTGCTGCGCGGGGCGATCGAGCGCGAGGTCCACAGCCTCCCATGGCGCGAGCGGCGTGCCGGCGCGCAGGTTGTCCGCGCGGCGCTGTTCACGCTCTGGTCGCACGTCAACGCCGGGGTGATGTGCCCGGTGTCGATGACCTACGCCGCGGTGCCGGCGCTGCGCGACGGAGCGCCCGAGCTGGCGGCGGAGTGGGAGCCGCGGCTGACCAAGCCCGACTATCGGACGGGCGCGCTCGCGGGGATGGCGATGACCGAGCGCCAGGGCGGGTCCGACGTGCGCGCCAACATCACGCGCGCCGAGCCGGTCGGGGACGGCGTCTACGAGCTGCACGGCCACAAGTGGTTCTGCTCCTATCCGCCGTGCGACGTGTTCCTCGTGCTGGCGCAGGCGCCGGGCGGCCTCTCGTGCCTGCTCGTGGTGCGGGGGCCGGGGATGGAGTTCCAGCGGCTCAAGGACAAGCTCGGCACGCGCTCGCTGCCGTCCGCCGAGGTCGAGTTCCGCGGGATCCGCGGCCGCCTCGTCGGGGAGGAGGGCCGCGGTGTGCCGGCGATCATCAGGATGGTCAACCATACGCGGCTCGACTGCCTGCTCGGTGCGAGCGCCGGCCTGCGGCGTGGGACGCTCGAGGCGATCCACCACGCTCGGCATCGCCGCGCGTTTGGCGCGCTGCTCGCCGAGCAGCCCGCGATGCGCAACGTCCTGGCGGACCTCGCGATCGAGTCAGAGGCGGCGACCGCGGCGGCGCTGCGGGTCGCGCGCAGCTACGACGATGCCGACCAGGGCGCGTTCCGGCGCTTTGGGACGGCAGTGATGAAGTACTGGGTGTGCAAACGCGCCCCTGCGCACGCAGCAGAGGCGCTCGAGTGCCTGGGCGGGAACGGGTTCGTCGAGGACTCGGGCCTGCCGCTGCTGTATCGCGACGCGCCGCTGAACTCGATCTGGGAGGGGTCGGGCAACGTCGCGGCGCTCGACGTGCTGCGGGCGATCGCCACGGAGCCGGCCGGCCTGCCCGCATTCATGGCCGAGTGCGAGCTGGCGTCCGGCGCGGACTCGAGACTCGACGCCCACCTGGTCCGCGTGCGCGAGCACGCCGCGACCCTGCTGCGCGGCGAGCACGCGACCGACGACAGCCAGTTCGAAGCGCGGCGGACGGTCGAGGACCTCGCGCTCGCGCTGCAGGCGTCGCTACTCGCCCGCCATGCGCCGGCGGCGGTCGCCGATGCGTTCTGCGCCGGCAGGCTCGGCGGCGAGCGGGGCCGCGTATACGGAACGCTTCCGCGCGGGGTCGACGGCACGGCGATCGTCGAGCGCGCGCTGCCGGCGTGAGACGAGCGAACGTGGCCCCATTCCGGTGGCGGTCGAGGCCGACATCACCGAACCAGCCGCGTCAACAGACGGGAGGACCAGTGAGCGGAGTGCTTCAACACAAGGATGACCAGTGAGCGAAGTGCAGCGCTTCCGGGGCACGGCTGCGCCCGAGTCTGCCCCGGCTCGGCGAATGTGCTGAACTAGGTCGTGCTCATTCAAGCCGGGATTTCGGGCTGCCGAGTATCAGCGTGAGGCGGCTCAACCCGCCGGCTTTTCGGTCCAGGCCATATCGATGACTGCACTCTTAGGCATCCTGCTCGCGCTCACATGCGCTCTTGCGACCAACGTCGGCTTTCTCTACAAGCATCGCGGAGCTTGCGCGGCGCCCGCAGTGGACATCAGGCGGCCGCTGAAGACCGCGCGGTCGCTGTTCGCCTCGCGGCTGTTTGCGATCGGCATGCTGATCGCCACGGGCGCCTGGATGTTCCACGTCGCCGCGCTGGCGGTGGCGCCGCTGTCGCTCGTGCAGTCGGTGCTGGCGGGCGGGATGGTGCTGCTGGCGGTGATGGCCGAGCGCGTGTTCGGCCTGCGAATCGGCCGCCGGCAGTGGATCGGGATCGGCCTCACGGCGGTCGGCCTGATGCTGCTCGGGGTCACGCTGCCGGTGGCGCACGGGGCCCACTCGCGCTTCTCACTGCCGGCCATGATCGCGCTTGAGGGCGCGCTGATCTGCGCCGGAACGCTGCTGGTCATGGCGCCGCGGATCGGAGCGCCCGAACGAATATCACGGCTTCATGCTCGGCGCCGCCGCGGGGATCCTGTTTGGCGTCTCGGACGTCGCGATCAAGGCGATCTCGGGTGCGGTCGGAACGTCCGGCGTGCTGGGGCTGCTGAGCCCGTGCACGCTGATCGCGGTCGCGGCCTCGGTCGCGGCGTT
Source organism: uncultured Solirubrobacterales bacterium (assembly GCA_963811155.1). Lineage (GTDB taxonomy): Bacteria > Actinomycetota > Thermoleophilia > Solirubrobacterales > Solirubrobacteraceae > Palsa-465. The sequence continues at coordinate 34,986 of CAWEQQ010000022.1, read as the reverse complement.
CTTCGCGTCGGCCAAGGGCCTCGCAGGACGGCGACGCGGTCCCGGTGATCGCGATCACCGGCACGGCGGCCAACCTCGCCGGAATCGTCGGCGGAATCATCGTGTTCGGCGATCCGCTGTCGGCCAATCCGATCGCGCTGGCGGCCCAGTGCATGGCGTTCGCGTTCGTGCTGATCGCCGCGTGGCTGATGCCCGCCCCGATGCGCACCGCCGCACCTGGCGCTGCCGCACGTGCCTGCCGCCGCCAGCCGCCAGCCGCCGCTGAGCCCCGCGGGGCCTGGCGCGCCGCACGCCGCACCGTGCCGCCGCCGCTCGTGCCGCTGATGCGCCCGGCGCGCGCCGCGCACCCGCTGCCTGACCGCCACGCACAAAACAAGCGCGGAGCCCGAAGGGCGGAGCGCCCATCACCCCTGCTTGTATACGTGAGGAGCATCGGGTGCGCCATGCGGGACAATTGAGGTGGACGTTCGGTGTCCGCTACGGTTGTACAAACAGGCACACCGCTGGTGAGGAGAGCGATGGCGAGTACTCAAACGGCAGCTAGAACAGATGCGCACACGCTCCAGCAGCAGGCGAAGCGCCACCTGTGGCTGCACTTTACGCGCATGTCGGCGTACGCGGAGACCGACGTGCCGATCATCGTTCGTGGCGAAGGCTGCTACGTGTATGACGAGCACGGCAACCGGTACCTCGACGGGCTGTCGGCGCTGTTCTGCGTCAACATCGGCCACGGACGCGCGGACATCGCGCAGGCCGGCGCCGACCAGGCCAAGCAGCTCGGGTTCTTCACCAACTGGTCCTATGCGCATCCGCCGGCGATCGAGCTCGCCGCTCGAGTCGCGTCGCTCGCGCCCGGCGACCTCAACCGCGTGTTCTTCACCAGCGGCGGCAGCGAGGCGGTCGAGTCGGCGCTGAAGCTGGCGCGCCAGTACCACAAGCTGACCGGACACCCCAACAAGCACAAGCTGATCGCACGCGAGATCGCGTATCACGGCACGACCTTCGGGGCCCTGTCGGCGACCGGAATCACGGGGCTGCGCCAGCCATTCGAGCCGCTCACGCCGGGCGGCTGCCATGTCGCGAACACGAATATCTACCGCCTGCCGGAGGGCGTGACCGAGTCCGACCTCGTCGAGGCGATCGCCGAGCGGATCGAGTTCGAAGGACCCGAGACGGTGGCTGCGGTGATCCTCGAGCCGGTCCAGAACGCCGGCGGCTGCTTCACGCCGCCCGAGGGCTACTTCGAGCGGGTCCGCGAGATCTGCGACGCGTACGACGTCGTGATGATCTCCGACGAGGTGATCTGCGCCTGGGGCCGGCTCGGCGAGTGGTTCGGCGCGCGATCGCTACGGCTACCAGCCGGACATCATCACGACCGCCAAGGGACTCACGAGTGCGTACGCGCCGATGGGCGCGGTGATCGTCTCCGACCGGTCGGCCGAGCCGTTCATGGACGGTCTGCACAGCTTTACGCACGGCTTCACGTTCGGCGGACATCCGATCTGCGCCGCGGTTGCGCTTGCGAATCTCGATGCTTTAGAGCGCGAGGGCGTGCTGCAGAACGTCAGGGCCAACGAGGATGCGTTCCGCGCGATGCTCGAGTCGCTGCGCGAGCTGCCGATCGTCGGCGACGTCCGCGGCGCGGGCTACTTCCTGGCGCTCGAGCTCGTCAAGGACAAGGAGACCAAGGAGTCGTTCTCCCATCAGGAGGCGGAGACGCTGCTGCGAGGCTTCCTGTCCGGCGAGCTGTACCGTCGCGGGTTGATCTGCCGGGCCGATGACCGCGGAGACCCAGTGATCCAGCTCTCGCCGCCGCTGATCGCAGGCCAAGAGCAGTTCGAGGAGATCGAGTCGGTTCTGCGGCCCGTGCTCACCGAGGCAGGTGAGCGAATGCACGTTCACACGGGATAGCTGGATGCTCTCGGTTCGCGACCTGCTCAAGGACGTCGACGTGCGAGTGCTCGCCGGCGCGGCGGGACTCGAACTGCCCGTCCGGTGGGTGCACATCTCCGAGATCCTGGACCCCACCCCGTGGCTGTCGGGTGGCGAGCTGCTGCTGACGACCGGGATGCAGCTCGACACCGTCGAGCGCCAGCGCGAGTTCATCACGCGACTCGCCGACCACCACCTCGCCGGGCTCGGCTTCGGGACCGGGTTCTTGCACGAGCGCGTTCCCGAGCCGTTGCTCGAGGTCGCCGCCGAGCGCGACTTTCCGGTGCTCGAGGTTCCCTACGAGGTCCCGTTCATCGCTGTCACCGAGGCGGCCTTCACGCGCCTGGTCAACGAGCAATACGCCGTGCTTCGCCGGGCGCTCGCAGCGCAGGAGCGCCTGGAGCGGATTGTGCTCTCCGAGCGCGGGCTCGAGGCGCTCGCGGCGGCGCTCGCGACCCTGATCGGAGCCGCGGTCGTGGTGTTCGACGCCCGGGGCGAGCCGCTTGTCGAGCGGGCCTTCCGTCGCCCGGTGGCGCCCGCGACGCTGGCTGCGCTGCAAAGCGAGGTCCGCGATCGCGCGCGGCGGCGCGACGCACGGGCGTTCATGCCCTCGGTGGAGGATGGCAGCCGGGGGCTCGCGCTGCCGGTCGCCTCCGACGGCGCGCCGCGGCCAGGCGCGCCGGGGGGCGTGCGGGTCCCAGAGGCGTGGCTGGTTGCGGTCAAGGACACCGGTCCGCTGTCGGACTTCGATCGCCTGACGCTCCACCAGGCGGTGACGATCGTCGCGCTCGAGCTGCTGCGCAGCCGGGTCGCGGGCGACACCGAACGGCGGCTGGCCGGGGATGTGCTCGCGGCGGTCGTCCGCGGCGAGCTTGCCGGTCCCGAGCTCGCGCGCCGGCTCGAGGCGTTCGGGCTCTCCGAGCGCGTGTCGGCGATCGTCGCCGAGCGGCCCAACAACGGTCGCGGCTCCCCGGCTCCGATCGAGGAGGCGCTGTCGGCGGCGCTGCGCGATGAGGCGGCGCCGGGACTGGTCGCGTCGACCGGGTCGGCGACCTGCGCGCTGGTGGCCGGGATCCCCGAGGATGAGCTGTTCGCGCTCGCCGAGCGGGTTGCGGGGAGGCTCGGCGCCGAGCTCGACGGCGCCGTGCGCGTCGGGGTGGGGCGTGCGGTTCCCGGTGGCGACGCGCGGCGCAGCTTCCACGAGGCGCGGTGCGCGCTCGAGGCGGTGTCGCTCGGCGTCGCGCCCGCGCTCGGCGCCGACGGCAACGGCGCCGGTCCGCGGCAGGTCGCCACCTACAAGCATCTCGGCTCCTTCCAGCTGCTGCTGTCGTTGCAGGACGACGAGGCGCTGCGACTGTTCTGCGACTCGATCCTCGGGCCGATCGAGCTCAGCGAGGGCCATTACGGCGGCGAGCTGATGCGCTCGCTGGAGGCGTTCATCGAGGAGAACGGACAGTGGGAGCGAGCCGCGCGGCGGCTCTACTGCCATCGCCACACGCTGCGCTACCGGATCCGCCGGGTGGAGGAGCTCACCGGGCGCAACCTGGGCAGCGCACGTGATCGAATCGAGTTCTGGCTCGCGCTACGAGGGAGGGAGCTGGTGAGATGAAGGTTGGCGTTCCCACCGAGGTCAAGGCCGACGAGTATCGCGTGGCGCTGACACCGGCGGGAGTTCGCGAGCTCGTCGATGCCGGCCATCAGGTGGCCGTGCAAGCGGGCGCAGGTGTCGGGTCCGCGATCGAGGACGCCGCCTACGTGGCCCAGGGCGCGGCGATCGTGCCGGATGCGGACACGCTGTTCGGCGAGGCGTCGCTGATCGTCAAGGTCAAGGAGCCGCAGCCGGAGGAGGTCGGACTGCTCGAGCCGCGCCACACGCTGTTCACCTACCTGCACCTCGCCGCCGAGGAGTCGCTCACCCGCGGGCTGATGGAGTCCGGCGCGACCTGCATCGCGTATGAGACGGTCGAGGACCACAACGGCCGGCTGCCGCTGCTGGCGCCGATGTCCGAGGTGGCCGGCAAGCTCGCCACGCAGGCGGGGGCGTTCATGCTCGAGCGGCCGCTGGGGGGTCGGGGCATCCTGCTCGGCGGCGTGCCCGGAGTCGCGGCTGCGAACGTGATGGTGATCGGTGGTGGGGTGGTCGGGATGCACGCCGCGTTCATCGCGCTGGGGATGGAGGCGACCGTATACGTCTTCGACCGCAACATCGATCGCCTGCGCGAGCTCGACATCGCCTTCGGGGGACGGGCGGACACGTGCTTCGCCTCGACGCTGTCGATCGAGGAGCGGCTGCCCGAGATGGACCTCGTGATCGGCGCGGTGCTCGTGCACGGCGCACGGGCGCCGCGGATCGTCAGCCGCGAGCAACTCAGCCTGATGAAGCGACATGCGGTGCTCGTCGATGTGTCGATCGACCAGGGCGGATGCTTCGAGACCTCGCGGCCGACGACGCATTCGAACCCGGTGTACGAGGTCGACGGCGTCGCGCACTACTGCGTCACGAACATGCCGGGCGCCGTCCCGATCACTTCGACGTACGCGCTGACGAACGCGACGATGCCCTACGTCCTGGATCTGGCAGCCGCCGGCGCGATGCGCGCCACGGCGGAGAATCCTGGCCTGAAGCTCGGCGTCAACGTCGCCGGCGGCCATGTCACCTACGCCCCGGTCGCCGAGGCCGTGGGCGTCCCCTACGTGCCCGTCGACGAGGCGCTCGGGTTGGCGACGGCGACGGGCTGAGTGCGGGCGCCACGGGTGGCGTCCGGCATCGGTGCGGGCGCGATGCAACATTCCCTCAATCGAGCCGTCGCGAACTTGCTTGCGAGCCCCTGCTACGCTGCCGAGCGCATGCCGACAACGAGCCAGCTGGTCCGCAAGGGCCGCACTGCACCGAAGAAGAAGCTCGCCACCCCGGGCCTGAAGTCCGGCAAGGGCCGCAAGAAGAAGGTTGCGGCGCCGCAGCGTCGGGGCGTCTGCACGCGCGTCTACACGACGACACCGAAGAAGCCGAACTCCGCGCTGCGCAAGGTCGCGCGCGTGCGGCTTACCAATGGCATGGAGGTCGGCGCCTACATACCCGGCGAGGGCCACAACCTGCAGGAGCACTCGGTCGTGCTCGTGCGCGGCGGACGCGTCAAGGACCTGCCCGGTTTCCGCTACAAGGTGATCCGCGGCACGCTGGACGCCGCCGGTGTGGGAGACCGCAAGAAGGCCCGCTCGCAGTACGGCGTCAAGGCGAAGTGAGCCGCTAATGCCGCGCCGCGCAGCAGCCCAGGTCCGTAAGATCGAGCCAGACGCGGTTCACCGCAACCGGCTCGTGCAGCAGGTCATCAACAAGGTGATGCTGGACGGCAAGAAATCGGTCGCCGAGCGAATCGTCTACGACGCGCTCGCGATCCTCAGCGAGCGGACGGGCAAGAACCCGGTCGAGCAGCTCGAGGGAGGAGTCAAGGCGCTCACGCCCGTTCTGGAGGTGCGCTCCCGGCGCGTCGGCGGCGCCACGTACCAGGTGCCCGTAGAGGTACCTGGCCCGCGCGCCCGGACGCTCGCGGTGCGGTGGCTCGTTCAGTACGCCCGCGGGCGGCGTGAGAAGACGATGGCGCAGCGCCTCGCACACGAGCTGCTCGACGCCCAGCAGCAGCAGGGCAGCGCGTACAAGCGCAAGGACGACATCTACCGGATGGCGCAGGCGAACAAGGCGTTCGCCCACTACCGCTGGTAAGAGAGACGTCTGATCGAGGTCCAGCGGCCCCGGTGCCGGGGTGGCCCTGAGCACCCTGCTATATTCAGTCATCGCCTCGGGACGGGGTGTGCTCATCTGCGCCTGCCACCGGACGGGGAGCATTCAAGCCATGGAGACACCGACTCAATAGACACCCGGCCCCTTCCTGACAGCCACGTCGTGATCGGGCCCGCTGGGCCCTTTTTCATGTCCGCAGACCCTTCTGAAAATCATGCCTCGTACCTTCACTCTTGATCACACTCGCAACATAGGGATCATGGCCCACATCGACGCCGGAAAGACGACGACGACCGAGCGGATCCTGTACTACACCGGCCGGACCTACAAGATGGGGGAGGTCCACGAGGGCGCGGCCGTGATGGACTGGATGGAGCAGGAGCAGGAGCGGGGGATCACGATCACCTCGGCGGCCACGACCTGCGAGTGGAAGGGCTACCGGATCAACATCCTCGACACTCCCGGCCACGTGGACTTCACGGTCGAGGTGGAGCGCTCGCTGCGCGTCCTCGACGGTGCGATCGCGCTGTTCGACTCGGTCGCGGGCGTCGAGCCTCAGTCCGAGACGGTCTGGCGCCAGGCGGACAAATACCACGTGCCGCGGATCGCGTACATCAACAAGATGGATCGCATCGGCGCCGACTTCCACCGCGGCGTGCAGACGATGATCGACCGGCTGGCGGCCCATCCGGTGCCGGTTCAGCTGCCGATCGGCGCCGAGTCGGAGTTCCGCGGGATCATCGACCTGATCGGGATGCAGGCGGTCGTCTACAAGGACGAGCTCGGCAAGGAGCAGCAGATCGTCGAGATCCCGGCGGAGCTCGCCGAGCAGGCCGCTGCGGCTCGCGAGCACCTGCTCGAGGAGGTCTCGCGCTACGACGACGGGCTGCTCGAGATGATCCTCGAGGAGCAGGAGATCACACCGAAGCGGCTCAAGCAGGCGATTCGCAAGGCGACGCTTAGCATCAAGATGACGCCCGTCCTGTGCGGCTCGAGCTTCAAGAACAAGGGCGTGCAGCCGCTGCTGGACGCCGTCCTCGACTACCTTCCGAGCCCGCTCGAGGTGCCGCCGGTCGAGGGCATCGAGCCGACCAAGGGCTCCGAGAACGGCGACGGCCGGCCGGCGCAGCGTCATGCAGACGACGACGAGCCGTTCGCGGCGCTCGCGTTCAAGATCATGGCCGACCCGTACGTCGGCAAGCTGACGTACTTCCGCGTCTACTCCGGCCACCTCGCGGCGGGCTCCCGGGTGCTGAACGTCAACACCGGTAGGACCGAGCGCATCGGGCGGATCCTGATGATGCACGCCAACGAGCGCGAGGAGCTCAAGGACGTGTACGCAGGCGACATCGCCGCTGCGGTCGGAATCAAGCAGGTTGTGACCGGCGATACGCTGGCTGCGTCCGACAAGCCGATCAAGCTCGAGACGATCGAGTTCCCCGAGCCGGTGATCAAGGTCGCGATCGAGCCCAGGACGAAGGCCGACCAGGAGCGGATGTCGACCGCGCTGGGGCGCCTGGCCGAGGAGGACCCGACGTTCCAGGTCCGCACCAACGAGGAGACCGGGCAGACCGAGATCTCGGGGATGGGCGAGCTGCACCTCGAGGTGCTGGTCGACCGCATGCTGCGGGAGTTCAAGGTCGGGGCGAACGTCGGCCGTCCGCAGGTCTCCTACCGGGAGACGATCAAGGGCACCGCGAACAAGGTCGAGGGCCGGTTCGTGCGCCAGACCGGCGGCGCCGGCCAGTACGGAATCGTCTACATCGACGTCGAGCCGGCGCCCGGTGAGGGGTTCGACTTCGTCAACCAGATCAAGGGCGGCTCGATCCCAACCGAGTTCATTCCTGCGGTTGAGAAGGGCGTCGAGGAGGCGATGGAGAACGGCCCGCGCGCCGGCTACCCGATGGTCGACGTCCGCGTGAGGCTGACCGACGGCAAGTACCACGACACCGACTCGTCGGAGCTCGCCTTCAAGGTCGCCGGCTCGCTGGCGCTCAAGGAAGCGGCTCGGAGAGCCAAGCCGGTGCTGCTCGAGCCGATCTTCCGTGTCGAGGTGGTGACCCCCGAGGAGTTCATGGGCGACGTGATCGGCGATCTGAACCGGCGCCGCGGCCACGTCAGCGGGGTGGAGCAGCGCGGCACCGCGCAGGTGATCAACGCGTACGTGCCGCTGTCGGAGATGTTCGGATACGCGACCGATCTGCGCTCGAACACCCAGGGGCGGGCGACGTACACGATGCAGTTCGAACGCTATGAGGAAGTTCCCGCAAACATCACCGAGAAGGTCGTCGGCGAACTGCAGCCCGTCTAGCAGTGTGTTGCGCCTACAGGACGCAACACCAGACAGAACTTTATATCCTGATTCGGTTCGCCCGCTGACGGGCGAACGCAACTACTGAAAGAGAAGGAGCGACACCAAAGTGGCGAAAGCCAAGTTCGAGCGCGACAAGCCCCATGTCAACGTGGGGACCATCGGTCACATCGACCATGGCAAGACGACGCTGACGGCCGCCATCACCAAAGTGCTGAACGAGAAATTCGGCGGTACAGAGGTGCGGTCGTTCGAATCGATCGACAACGCTCCTGAGGAGAAGGCGCGCGGCATCACGATCGCGACTTCGCACGTCGAGTACCAGACCCCGAACCGTCACTACGCGCACGTCGACTGTCCGGGCCACGCCGACTACGTCAAGAACATGATCACGGGCGCCGCGCAGATGGATGGCGCGATTCTGGTCGTGTCGGCGGCCGACGGCGCGATGCCCCAGACCCGTGAGCACATCCTGCTTGCCCGCCAGGTGGGCGTGCCCTACATCGTTGTGTTTCTGAATAAGGTCGACATGGTTGACGATCCCGAGCTGCTCGAGCTGGTCGAGGTCGAGATCCGCGACCTGCTGTCCGAGTACGAATTCCCGGGAGACGACATCCCGTTCGTCGCCGGATCGGCGCTGAAGGCGCTCGAGGGCGACGAGCAGTACGAGCAGAAGATCCTCGAGCTCGCCGAGGCACTCGACACTTACATCCCCGAGCCCGTCCGCGACTTGGACAAGCCGTTCCTGATGCCGGTCGAGGACGTCTTCTCGATTACGGGTCGCGGGACCGTGGGAACCGGCCGCATCGAGCAGGGGATCATCAAGACCGGCGACACCGTCGAGATCGTGGGCATCCGGCCGACGAGCTCGACCGTCGTCACCGGCGTCGAGATGTTCAAGAAGATTCTCGACGAGGGCCGTGCCGGCGACAACGTCGGTTGCCTACTGCGCGGCACCAAGCGCGATGAGATCGAGCGCGGCCAGGTGCTCTGCAAGCCAGGCTCGATCACGCCGCACACCAAGTTCATGGCCGAGGTCTACGTCCTCAAGAAGGAGGAGGGCGGCCGTCACACGCCGTTCTTCACGGGCTACCGGCCGCAGTTCTACTTCCGCACGACCGACGTCACCGGCGTGGCCAAGTTGCCTGAGGGCACCGAGATGGTCATGCCGGGTGACAACGTCCAGATGGAGATCGAGCTGATCCAGCCGATCGCCATGGATCAGGGTCTGCGGTTCGCGATCCGCGAGGGCGGCCGCACGGTCGGCTCGGGGGTCGTCACCGAAGTCATCCAATAGCAGTGATGGGCGGCGCGGGGAGACCATCCCCGCCCGGCCGCCCGTTTTTTTCGCACAGAGATACGACCTTTTTGGGGCGGGCCCCGCAGCCCGGGACTCGTCCCGTTCGACTGAGAGAAACCAAAGCGTCTTCGTGGCAACCATCGCCCAAAACAAGATCCGCATCCGCCTGAAGTCCTACGACCACACGGCGATCGAGACTGCGGCCAAGGAGATCGTCGAGACGGCGACGCGCACCGGCGCGACCGTCTCCGGGCCCGTGCCCCTGCCCACGGAGAAGAACGTGTACTGCGTGATCCGCTCGCCGTTCAAGGACAAGGACTCGCGTGAGCACTTCGAGATCCGCACCCACAAGCGACTGATCGACATCCACCAGCCGACACCGAAGACGGTCGACTCGCTTCAGCGACTCGACCATCTCCCGGCCGGGGTGGACATCGAGATTCGCCTGGCCTCATAGTCGCCATGGCCGCGATCCTCGCCAAGAAGCTCGGGATGACGCAGCGGTTCCTCGACGACGGCCGCGTCGAGCGGGTCACCGTCCTGGAGGCCGGGCCGTGCCCGGTGACAGCGATCCGCCGGCGCGAGCGCGACGGGTACGAGGCGGTGCAGCTGGCCTTCGGTCCGTGCAAGGAGAAGTCGCTCACAAAGGCGCAGCTCGGGCACCTGAAGAAGGCCGACGCGTCCGCCCACCGGCACCTGGCCGAGTTCCGAGACGAGGCGGGGGAGCTGCTCGTCGGGCAGACCGTGACGGTCGAGGCGTTCGCGCCGGGCAATCGGATCAAGGTCTCGGGCCTGTCGAAAGGCAAGGGCTTCCAGGGCACGATCCGGCGACACAACTTCAAGCGGGGCCCCAAGTCCCATGGCTCGCACAACATCCGCGCCCCGGGCTCGATCGGTGCCTCGGCGACACCCTCGCGTGTGATGAAGGGACTGCGTGCGGCCGGGCGGATGGGAGGCGGCCGGGTGACGCAGCGCGGGCTGACGGTGGTCGAGATCATCCCCGGGCAGAACCTGATGCTGGTTCGTGGCGCCGTCCCGGGACCGCGGGGCGCGACGGTGGAGGTGCGGATCGATGCCTAGGACCGCTGCGGTGCTCGGCGGCGGCACGGTGACGCTCGACGCAGCCGCGTTCGAGGCGCGGTTCAACATGCCGCTGGTGCACGAGGCCGTGCGCGCTGAGCTCAACGCGCGCCGGCACGGCACCGCCGCGACCAAGACGCGCGGCGAGGTCTCCGGAGGCGGGGCGAAGCCCTGGCGCCAGAAGGGGACCGGGCGCGCTCGCGCCGGTTCCTCGCGCTCGCCGGTATGGACCGGCGGTGGCACGGTGTTCGGCCCGAGCCCGCGCCGCTACACGGTCAAGGTCAACCGCAAGGCGCGCGGCGCTGCGCTGCGCAGCGCGCTGTCGCTGCACGCGGAGCGCGAGTCGCTGGCAGTGTTCGACGCCTCGGCGTTCAGCGAGCCTTCCACGAGCCAGGCGGCCGAGTTGCTGTCGGGCTGGGGAGCCGGCGCGCCGACCCTCGTGCTGCTGGCCTTCGAAGAGGCTGGCGCCGGCAAGTCGTTTCGCAACATCGCGCGCGCCGAGGTGATGCCGGTCGACGATGCGGGCGTCGCCGACGTGGTCGGAGCGGCGTCGCTGCTGGTGTCAGAGCGCGCGCTGCCCTCGCTGGTCGCGAGGGCGACTGGAAGTGCCGGCGGCGAGGAGCCCCGTGGAAGCGTCGGCGGCGAGGGGGCGGCTTCGAGTGTCGGTGGCGAGGGGGCGGCCGCGAGCGTTGGTGGCGAGGGGGCGGCTGCGAGTGTCGGTGGCGAGGGGGCGGCTGCGAGTGTCGGTGGCGAGGGGGCGGCCGCGAGCGTTGGTGGCGAGGGGGCGGCTGCGAGTGTCGGTGGCGAGGAGGCCCCGGTCTGATGGACTCGAGCCAGATCATCATCCGCCCGGTCGTCTCGGAGAAGACCTATGTGCTTGCCGAGGCGGGCAAGTACACGTTCCGTGTCAACGACCGCGCGCACAAGACGCAGGTTCGGCAGGCGATCGAGCAGCTGTTCGACGTCAAGGTGCTGGACGTACGCACCGCCTGGGTCAAGAGCAAGCCCAAGCGCCGCGGCCACACGTCGGGCAGGACGCGGCGCTGGAAGAAGGCGATCGTTCAGGTCCGGCCGGGCGACACGATCCCGATCTTCGGCACCGCTCTGGAAGGAGGCGAGTAATGCCGATCCGCAAACCGAAGCCCACATCACCCGGGCGTCGCTTCACTACGTATCCCGACTTCTCCGAAGTGACTCGGTCCGAGCCGGAGAAGTCGCTGACCGAGGGCTTGAAGAAGTCAGGAGGCCGCAACTCCTACGGACGCAAGACCTCGCGCCATCGCGGCGGCGGCGCCAAGCGCCTGTACCGGCAGATTGACTTCAAGCGCCGCAAGGACGGCGTCCCGGCGAAGGTCGCCGAGATCGAATACGACCCGAACCGCTCGGCCTACATCGCGCTGCTGCACTACGTCGACGGCGAGAAGCGCTACATCCTGGCTCCCCAGCGGCTGCGGGTCGGAATGACCGTCCAGTCCGGACCGAGCGCCGACATCCGGGTCGGTAACTCGCTGCCGCTGGCGAACATGCCCGCCGGCACGGTCGTGCACAACGTCGAGCTGACGCCCGGTCGCGGCGGGCAGATGGGTCGCGCCGCGGGCGCCGGGATTCAGCTGCTGGCCAAGGACGGCGATTACGTGACGTTGCGTCTGCCCTCGGGCGAGATGCGGATGGTCCGGGCCGAGTGCCGTGCGACCGTCGGCACGATCGGCAATACCGATCACCAGAACGTCTCGATCGGCAAGGCGGGACGCAAGCGCCACTTGGGCGTCCGGCCGCAGACTCGCGGTACGGCGATGAATCCCGTCGACCATCCCCACGGGGGCGGCGAGGGCTCGACCACACCCGGCCGTCATCCCGTGACGCCCTGGGGCGTGCCGACGCTCGGCTACCGCACCCGCCGCAAGGGCAAGCAATCCGACCAATACATCGTGCGCGGGCGGAGAAGGGGGAAGAAGCGTTGAGTCGATCAAGCAAGAAGGGCCCGTTCGTGGAGGACCGCCTGATGACGCGGATCGAGGCGATGAACTCCTCCGGCGAGAGGCGCATGCTCAAGACCTGGTCGCGGACCTCGACGATCTTCCCGGAGATGGTCGGGCATACGATTGCCGTTCATGACGGGCGCAAGCATGTGCCGGTGTTCGTCTCTGAGTCGATGGTTGGGCACAAGTTGGGTGAATTCGCGCCCACGAGGCTGTATAGGGGACATGCTGGTACTGGGAAGAGGCGGTAATGGCTGACGAAACGCCCGAAGAGCATCGTCGCTGGCGGCTTCGAGGTCGGAGCTGGCGCACCTCAGAGGACACACCCGCCTCCGAGGCACCGGACTCGAGTGCCTCGGAGTCGGACGTGTCCTCTGAGGTGGGGCCTGGGTTGGGCGAGGAGGAGGCCGCTGCTGTGGCTCCCGAGTCTGTCATCGAGGGGGAGGAAGAGCTAGAGGCCGCTGCCCAGGTTGAGGCGGGGACGCCTCCTGAGGCCCCTGCTTCTGAGGCCCCTGCTTCGGAGGCACCCGAGCCGGAGGTGCCCGTGTCGACTGCTTGGGAGGCGCCCGAGGAGGAGGCGCCGGCCTCGGCGACTGCTTGGGACGTGCAGGGGGAGGCGCCGCCCTCGGCCCCGGTTGGGGAGGTGCAGGGGGAGGCGCCGGCCTCGTCGACTGCTTGGGAGGTGCAAGGGGGGGCGCCGCCCTCGGCCCCGGTTGGGGAGGTGCAGGAGGAGGCGCCGCCCCCGGCCCCTGTTGTGGAGGTGCAAGAGGCGCCGGCGCCGGCGCCGTCGCGGCGGTCACGGCGGCTTCGGCGTGGTCGGCGGGGGTCGGGGGAGCGGCCGGCTGGGCCTGCTCGCCCGGCTCCTGCGCGGCGCCGGCGGCGCGAGCGGGACCCGAACCTGCCGCCGCCGGTGGTCCGGGCGCAGGCGAAGTATGTGCGGTCGTCGGCGCGCAAGGCGCGCTTGGTTTGTGACCACATCCGCGGCAAGAGTGTCGAGGAGGCGCGAGCTATCCTGGCTCATACGCCGCGTGCGGTCGCGCGGGACTGGAGCAAGCTGCTCGAGTCCGCCGTTGCGAACGCCGAGCACAACCACGAGCTCGTCGGCGAGGACCTGTACGTGATGGCCGTCAAGGCCGACGAGGGCCCGACGATCAAGCGGTTCCGTCCGCGCGCGATGGGTCGCGCGACGAGGATCAGGAAGCGCACCAGCCATCTGACGATCTTGCTCACGCCGAAGGAATAACCATGGGTCAAAAAGTTCATCCCGAGTCGCTCCGCGTAGGCTACATCCACGACTGGAAGTCGAACTGGTTCAACGAGCGGGCGTTCTCCGACTACCTGTACGAGGACTTGCAGGTCCGCCAGCACATCGTCCGCCGCCTGTCGCACGCGGGCCTATCGGACATCACGATCCGCAAGAACGCGACGGAAGTCGAAGTCAACATCAACACCGCGCGGCCGGGAATCGTGATCGGCAAGTCGGGTTCGGAGGTCGACCAGTTGCGCCGCGACCTGCACCGCATCACCGGCAAGCAGGTCAAGGTCAACATCCTCGAGATCAAGCGCCCGGAGCTCGACGCGCGCTTGGTTGCGCAGTCGATCGCCGAGCAGCTGCAGAACCGCGTCGCGTTCCGCCGGGCGATGAAGCGCGCGCTGACGAGCGCGATGCGCTCGGGCGCAAAAGGCGTCAAGGTGCAGGTTTCCGGGCGTCTCGGGGGCGCCGAGATGGCGCGCACCGAAGGCTACTCCGACGGGCGCGTGCCGCTGCACACGCTTCGGGCCGACATCGACTATGGCTTTCACGAAGCGCGGACCACATTCGGCAGGATCGGCGTCAAGTGCTGGATCAACAAAGGCGAGATCATGCCAGAGGGCTACACCGGCGCCGACCTGACGATCATGGACGAGCCTCCCCAGCAGGCGCCCGAGCGCGGTGGACGCGACGGGCGGGGTGGACGCGACGGGCGCGGTCGCAACGGCGGCGGGCCCGGCGGTCGCGGTGGTCGCGGCGGCGGCGGTGGCCGCGGTGGTGGCCCCGGGGGCGCCGGCGGTCCGGGTGGTCGCGGCGGACTGGGTGGTTCGGGCGGTCCGGGTAGCGGCGGCGGTCGCGGCGGACCGGGTGGTTCGGGCGGTCCGGGTAGCGGCGGCGGTCGCGGCGGACCGGGTGGCCCGGGCGGTCGCAGCGGCGGCGGCGGGGGTCGCGGGCGTGGCGGCCGCGCTGGCGGTCGCGGCGGCAGCGGCGGCGGTCCCCCTGGCGCTGGTGGCGCCGGCACCCGTGGCGGCGGCGGTTTCCCTGGCGGTGGTGGCGCCGGGACCCGTGGCGGCGGCGGTTTCCCTGGCGGTGGTGGCGCCGGGACCCGTGGCGGCGGCGGTTCCCCTGGCGGTGGTGGCGCCGGGACCCGTGGCGGCGGCGGTTTCCCTGGCGGCGGTGGCGGTGGTCCGCGTGGTGGCGGCGGTCCGCCTGGCGGTGGTGGCGGTGGCCCGCGTGGTGGCGGTGGTCCGCGTGGTGGCGGCGGTCCCCCTGGCAGCGGTGGCGGTGGTCCGCGTGGTGGCGGTGGCCCGCGTGGTGGCGGCGGTACGCGTGGTGGCGGCGGTCCCCCTGGCGGTGGCGGTGGCCCGCGTGGCGGCGGCGGTCCCCCTGGCGGCGGTGGCGGGGAGCCGCGTGGTGGCGGCGGTACGCGTGGTGGCGGCGGTCCCCCTGGCGGTGGCGGTCGCGGTCCGCGTGGCGGTGGCGGCGCACCCGGCGGTGGCGGAGCGCCCCAGGGAGGTCATGGCTGATGCTGGCGCCCAAACGAGTCAAGCACCGGAAGGTTCATCGTGGCCGGCGCGCCGGGCTATCCCGAGGCCAGGTCAAGGTTCAGTTCGGGGAGTACGGGCTCAAGGCGCTCGACGCCGCTTGGCTGACCAACCGCCAGATCGAGGCTGCTCGAATCGCGATGACGCGCAAGATCAAGCGCGGCGGCAAGGTGTGGATCAACGTCTATCCGGACAAGTCGTTCACCAAGAAGCCGGCCGAGACCCGGATGGGATCCGGCAAGGGCTCGCCTGAAGGCTGGGTGGCGGTGGTCAAGCCCGGCCGCGTGATGTTTGAGCTCGCGGGCGTTCCTGAGCCGCTCGCACGGGAGGCGATGCGCCTCGCTGGCCACAAGCTTCCCGTGCGGACGAAGTTCGTGCTCCGGGAGGAGGGTTAGGCATGAAGCCGGTCGAGCTGCGAGACCTCAACGAGGCGGATCTCCGCGACCACTTGCATACGGCGCGGCGCGAGCTGTTCGGGCTGCGCTTCCAGCATGCGACGGGCGAGCTTGACAACACCGCCGGGCTGGCGCGCGCCAAGCGCGAGGTCGCCCGCGCGCTGACGATCGCCCGTGAAAGAGGATTGGACATCAATGGCTGACGAGAGCACCGAACAGACGCCGGCGGCGCCCGAGGAAGCTGGCGCCGCCGCCGCGCCGAGGAAGCGGCTGACGCGCGCCGAGCGCCGGCAGCGCGCGGAGGCGGTCAAGGCCAGGCCGCGCCCGCCGCGAACCCCCGAGGAGCGTCAGGCTGAGCGCGTCACCGAGCGCAAGCTCAAGGCCCAGCTGCGGCGGCGCGAGCGCCAGCGCGCCCGAGCAGCGGCTGCTGGCGCTCCGGGCGCGGGCGCCGCGACGCAACCCCGCGAGCGCGCTCCCGGGGTTCAAAAGACGCGGCAGGGCGTGGTCGTCTCCGACCGCGCCGAAAAGACGATCACGGTGCGGATCGACACGGCGCGGCGCCATCGCCGTTACGGGAAGATCGTCCGCACCTCGCAGACGCTGCACGCCCACGACGAACGCAACGACGCCCACGTTGGCGACACCGTCGTGGTGCGCGAATCGCGGCCCCTGTCGCGCACCAAGCGCTGGCGGCTGGTCGACGTGATCGTGAGGGCCAAGTAATGATCCAGAACGAGAGCCGGCTGCGCGTCGCCGACAACACCGGCGCCCGCGAGATCCTGGTGATCCGCGTCAAGGGCGGGCATCGGCGGCGTTATGCGGGCGTCGGCGACGTGGTCACCGCGACCGTCAAGGCGGCTAGCCCGCAGGGCTCGGTCAAGAAGGGCGAGGTGGTCACGGCGGTCGTGGTGCGTACGAAGAAGTCCTACGGGCGTGAGGACGGGACCTACATCGCGTTCGACGAGAATGCGGCGGTGCTGATCGACAATCAGAACAACCCTCGCGGGACGCGCATCTTCGGTCCGGTCGCGCGCGAGCTGCGCGAGCGCAACTTCATGAAGATCGTCTCGCTGGCGCCGGAGGTGTTGTAGCGGTGCCGGCGCGGATCAGAGGCGGGGACGAGGTGATCGTCGTCGGCGGCAAGGATCGAGGCAAGCGGGGCAAGGTGCTGCGCGTCGAGCGCAAGCACGGCCGCGTGTTCGTCGAGGGCATCAACATCGTCAAGCGTCACCAGCGCCCCCGCCAGGTGGCCGGTGCGCAGCGCGCGGAGCAGGTTGGCGGCGTAATCGAGAAGGAGGGCCCGATCCACCTCTCGAACGTGATGCTCATCGACCCCAAGGACGGCAAGCCGACCCGGATCGGCGTTGAGCTCGACGACGGCGTGCGGCGTCGCGTCGCCAGGCGCAGCGGAACGAGGCTCGACTGATGCCGTCCGCGAGACTCAAGGGCAAGTACCTGGAGGAGATCCGTCCGGCGCTGGTGCAGCGGTTCGGCTACTCGACGCCGATGCGGGCACCCCGGATCGAGAAGGTCAGCGTCAACATGGGCGTCGGCGACGCCAAGCAGGACTCGAACATGCTCGAGGCGGCGACCACGCAGCTGGCGACGATCACCGGGCAGCGCCCGAACGTCCGCCGGGCGCGTAAGTCGATCGCGCAGTTCAAGGTCCGCGAGGGGATGCCCGTCGGGGTCGCCGTGACGCTGCGCGGCGAGCGCTCGTACGAGTTCCTGGACCGCCTGATGTCGGTCGCGATTCCGCGCATCCGGGACTTCCGCGGTCTGAACCCGCGTGCGTTCGACGGCCGCGGAAACTACTCGATGGGCGTGCGCGAGCAGATCATCTTTCCCGAGATCGACTACGACGCGATCGATCAGGTCCGCGGCCTCGACATCACGATCACCACCACCGCACCGACCGACGAGGAGGCCTTCGCGCTGTTGGAGGCGCTCGGGATGCCGTTTTCCAGAGAGGGCCGTCCTCCGGCCGCGACCCAGACTTAGAAGGAGCACATGGCCAAGGTCTCACAGCGTGTCCGCCAGCAGCGGGCGCCCAAGTACAAGACACAGGGTTATAGCCGTTGCCGCCGCTGCGGCCGCGCTCGCGCCGTGTACCGCAAGTTCGGCGTGTGCCGGATCTGCCTGCGCGAGCTCGCCCACAACGGATACATCCCCGGGATGACGAAGTCGAGCTGGTGAGCGCATGTCGATGACCGACCCGATCTCGGACTTCCTGACGCGGCTGCGCAACGCCGCCAAGGCCCAGCACCAGGACGTCACGATCCCGTCCTCCAAGCTCAAGCGCGAGCTCGCCCGGATCCTCAAGGAACAGGGCTACATCGAGGGCTGGGAGGTCCGTCCGCCCGGCCCCGGACAGCCCGGCGAGCAGATCACGGTGACGCTCAAGTACACCGATGAGCGCAAGCCGGTGATCTCCGGCATGCAGCGGGTCTCGCGCCCGGGCCGGCGCACGTACGTCGACCACGATCACATTCCGCGCATCCAGGGCGGGATGGGCACCGCGATCATCTCGACGTCGCTCGGCGTGATGACCGGTCACGAGGCTCGCCAGCAGGGTGTCGGCGGGGAAGTCGTCGCGAGGGTGTGGTGATGTCCCGCATCGGTCGGCAGCCAATCCAGGTCCCGGCGGGAGTGACGATCGCGATCGAGCCCGAGCGCGTGACCGTCAACGGTCCCAAGGGCGAGCTGTTCGAGCACATCCACCGCGACATCGCGGTCGAGCAGGTCGGCGAGGAGGTGCGGGTGATGCGCCCCACCAACCGCGGCGAGCACCGCGCGCTGCACGGTCTCACGCGCACGCTGGTCGCCAACATGGTCCAGGGCGTGACGGCGGGATTCGAGAAGCGCCTTGAGATCCAAGGCGTCGGCTACCGCGCGCAGCTGCGCGGCCGCGACCTCGAGCTCGCGCTCGGATACTCGCATCCGGTCTCGATCAAGGCGCCCGACGGGATCGAGTTCGAGGTCCCGCAGCCAACGCGGATCGTCGTCAGGGGCGCATCCAAGCAGCAGGTCGGCGAGACCGCCGCACTGATCCGCAAGCAGCGCAAGCCCGAGCCTTACAAGGGCAAGGGGATTCGATACGAGGGCGAGCACGTCGCCCGCAAGGTGGGCAAGCGCGCATGAGCGAGCTTGCGAGCGTTCACTGCGGGCCCGATGCCCGCAGATGTGATCAACAGCGCCGACTGGAAGGAGGCAAGGGGTGACCGTTTCGACTGCTCCCGCGCGCAGGCTCAAGCGTCGCCGGCGCGTCCGCGCGAAGGTCTGCGGCACGGCGCAGCGTCCCCGGATCTCGGTGTTCCGCTCCAACCGCGGCATCTTCGCCCAGCTGATCGACGACGACCGGGGCGCGACGATCGCAGCCGTCAACTGGACCGAGGCGGAGCTGCGCCCACTGCCCGCCGCCGAGCAGGCCCGGCGCGCTGGAGAGTTGCTCGCGCAGCGCGCCAAGGCGTCCGGCGTGGGCAGCGCAGTGTTCGATCGGGGCGGGTACAAGTACCACGGGCGCGTACAGGCGCTCGCCGACGGGGCCCGCGAGGGCGGGCTAGCATTTTGAGCCGCTACCCTGGGTCGACTGATGCCGCCACGTGATCGCACCGTCTCCGCCTCGGGTCTGGACCTCCAAGAACGCGTGGTCGAGATCAACCGGGTCGCCAAGGTCGTCAAGGGCGGCCGGCGCTTCTCGTTCACGGCGCTGGTGGTGGTCGGCGACGAGCGCGAGGTTGTCGGGGTCGGCTACGGGAAGGCCAACGAGGTGCCGGTCGCGATCCAGAAGGCAGTGGAGCGCGCCAAGAAGAACCTCTATCGGGTCCCCAAGCACGGTTCGACGATCACCCATCAGACGACCGGCGTGTTCGGTTCCGGGAGGGTGTTCCTGAAGCCCGCTGCGCCCGGTACCGGCGTGATCGCGGGCGGCGGCGTCCGCGCGGTGCTGGAGCTGGCGGGGATCAACGACATCCTCTCCAAGAGCCTCGGGTCCCAGAATCCGATCAACCTGGTGAAGGCCACGATGGCGGGGCTCGAGTCGCTCCGTACGCCCGACGAGGTCGCGATCCTGCGCGGGCTGTCGGTCAACCAGGTGCTCGGCCTGCACTCGGAGAACGGCGACGGCTCGCAGTCGCTCGCGTCCGAGGCCCAGGATGTGCAGGCCCCAGCCGGCGAGAGCGGGGAGTCGTGAGCACGCTGCGGATCACGCAGCGCAAGTCGCGCAACGGCGCCGACAAGCGCCAGCTCGATACGTTGCGGTCGCTGGGGCTGCGACGGATCGGCCACACCGTCGAGCATGGAGATACGCCCCAGATTCGTGGCATGGTCCACAAGATCCGGCACCTGGTCGAGGTTTCCGAAGATGCCTGAGGGAGAGCGCATCGGCCTGCACAACCTGCAGCCGGCGCCCGGCTCGCGCAAGGCGCGCAAGCGGATCGGTCGTGGCGAGGGATCCGGCACCGGCAAGACATCCGGTCGCGGGCAGAAGGGCTGGGGCTCGCGGTCAGGCGCCAAGCGTCGGGCCCGGTTCGAGGGCGGCCAGAACCCGATCCACATGCGGATGCGCAAGCTCCGGGGTCCGCAGATGAAGAAGTCGATGCCGTTCGAGCCGTTCCGGACCCACACTCAGCCGGTCAACCTGGTCGACCTCGAGGCCCGCTTTCAGTCAGGCGACGCGGTCACGCTCGAGGCGATGCACCGCAAGGGCCTGGCGACGCGCAAGCACGTGCCGGTAAAGGTGCTCGGCAGGGGCGAGCTGACAAAGTCGTTGACGATCCACGCGCACGGTTTCAGCAAGACCGCACGCGAACGGATCGAGGCCGCCGGCGGCAGCTGCCAGGTGGTCACCGCAATCCGCGAAGGGCCGCAGGGCTAGCCTCGTGATCTCGACGATCCTCGGTGCGTTCAGGGTCGGTGAGATCCGCACGAAGCTGCTGTTCACCGCCGGGCTGCTGGCGCTCTACCGGCTCGGCACGCACATCCCGGCACCGGGGATCAGCGCGTCCGCGGCGGCTCAGATCCAAAAGAGCCTCGGCTCAAGCGGGATCTTCGGGCTGCTGAACCTGTTCTCCGGGGGCGGGCTCGGGCGGATCGCGATCTTCGCGCTCGGGATCATGCCTTACATCACCGCTTCGATCATCCTGCAGCTGCTCCAGGTGGTCGTGCCCTCGCTCGAGAAGCTGCAAAAGGAAGGCGAGGTGGGCCAGGCGCGGATCACGCAGTACACGCGCTATCTGACCGTCGGCCTCGCGTTTGCGCAGGCGATCGGCTACGTGTTCCTGTTCCGCAGCTTCCAGGCTCAGGCCGGCGTCACGCTGATCGCGAACTTCACGCTGTTCAAGGTCCTGCTGATCGTGATCTCGCTCACAGCTGGCACGGTGCTGCTGATGTGGATGGGCGAGCTGATCACCCAGCGGGGGATCGGCAACGGGATCTCGCTGCTGATCTTCGCCAGCATCGTCTCCCGGATCCCGAGCGGCATCCACGCCTGGTGGACGAACCCCGACCAGGTGTTTCGCGTGATCATGCCGTTCATTGCGATCGGCGTTGTCGCGGCGGTGGTGTTCGTGCAGGAGGGTCAGCGCCGGATCCCGATTCAGTACGCCAAGCGCGTGATCGGCCGCAGGATGACCCAGGGCGGTCAGACCTATCTGCCGCTGCGCGTCAATATGGCCGGGGTGATCCCGGTGATCTTCGCCGCCAGCGTGATGGCGATCCCGCCGACGATCGGGCAGCTGATCGGTCAGAACCGCACCCACAGCTTCGCGACCCACGTGGCGACCTTCTTCAGCCCGCAAGGGTGGCACTACGTGCTCGGCGAGTGCCTGCTGATCATCGTGTTCACGTACTTCTACACCGCGGTCACGTTCAACCCCGTCGACCAGGCCGACAACCTCAAGAAGTACGGGGGCTTTATCCCGGGAGTGCGACCAGGGAGGCCGACGGCCGAGTTCCTCGACCGCATCCTCGCCCGCCTGACGTTCCCTGGGGCCTTGTTTCTGGCCGCGATCGCCGCGCTGCCGACGATCCTGATCAACCAGACCAACGCCAACTTCTTCTTCGGCGGAACCTCGATCCTGATCGTGATCGGAGTCGCCTTGGACACAATGAAGCAGCTCGAGGCGCAGCTGATGATGCGCAACTACGAGGGCTTCTTGAAGTAGCCGGCTGGCAGCGCACCAGCGAAGCCATCGCGGCCAGAACTGGCCCTTGGGGCCCGTTCAAGAATTATTGGCGGTTTTGACGGCGTCTGGACGCGCCTGGCGCCACCGGCTCGTCCTCAAATACTCCCGGTATGATCGGGCCGAGCCGGCGGCGCCAGACACGCCCAGCCACTCGTCAAATCCAGCCACTAATTCTTGAACGGGCCCTTAGCTCGTGAAACCCCACGAAGGCGCCGGCGCCCGATAAAGTGAGCTTCTTGTGACAGAGCTAAACCTGATCCTGTTCGGGCCGCCGGGGGCCGGCAAGGGTACGCAGGCCGATCGCCTGCGAAGCGATTTCCAGCTGCCCTTCATCTCCACCGGCGACATGCTGCGCACGAACGTCAAAGAGGGGACCGACCTCGGTCAGCAGGCCCAGAAGTACATGGACGCCGGTGAGCTGGTGCCCGACGGGCTGATCATCGCGATGGCGTCGGAGCGCCTCCAGGAAGAGGACGCGCGGGACGGGTTCATTCTCGATGGCTTCCCGCGAACGCTCGAGCAGGCCCGGGCGCTGGACAAGATGCTGACGGAGCTGGGGCGCCGGATCACGGCCGCGCTGCTGATCGACGTCCCGGACGAAGAGCTGGTCCGGCGCCTCTCCGGCCGGCGCGTGTGCGCTAAGACTGGCCACAACTACCACATCGAGTTCGACCCGCCCAAGCGCGAGGGGGTCTGCGACCAGGACGGCTCGCGCCTGATCCAGCGCGACGACGACCAGCCCGACGTGATCCGCAACCGTCTGCGCGTGTATCACGAGCAGACCGAGCCGCTCGTTGAATTCTATGACGAGCAGGGCCTGATGCGGCGGATCGACGGCACGCGCACGCCCGTCGAGGTGCACGACCACATCCGCGCCGTGATCGCGACGTTGCGGCTCGAGGAGAACGTCTAGTCGTGGCTGAGCCCTGGACCGATCACAACCAGTGATCATCAAGAAGAGCCCTGAGGAGATCGAGCGGATGGCGGCGGCGGGCGCAATCCTCGTCCGCACGATGAACCTCCTGGCCGGCAAGATCAGGCCCGGCGTCACAACACGCGAGCTCGACCACGCGGCTGAGAGGTTCATCCGCTCTCAGGGAGCCGAGCCCGCGTTCAAGGGTTACCGGGGGTTCCCGGGGTCGATCTGCACTTCTCCCAACTCGATGATCGTGCACGGGATCCCGGGCTCCTACAAGCTCGGCCGCGGCGACATCATCTCCGTCGACGTCGGCGTCGTCCGCGATGGCTGGGTCGCCGACGCGGCGCGCACGTTTGCCGTCGGACCGATCACGCCGATCGCGCACAAGCTGCTGACGACGACCGAGCAGTCGCTGTTCATCGCCGTCGAGCAATGCCGCTCGGGCAATCGCCTCGGCGACGTCTCGCACGCGATCCAGGAGCATGTCGAAGCGGCCGGGCTGTCGATCGTCCGCACGCTTGTCGGCCACGGGATCGGCCGCAGCATGCACGAGGAGCCGCAGATCCCCAACTACGGCGCGCCGGGCACCGGGGTGCTGCTGGAGGAGGGGATGGTGCTCGCGGTTGAGCCGATGGTCACCGCCGGACGCCACGCCGTGCGGGTCGGTGACGACCACTGGGCGATCTACTCCCAGGACGGGTCGCTGGCGGCCCACTTCGAGTTCACGATCGCGATCACGGCCGACGGGCCGCGAATCCTGACTCCCTGGCACGAGGCGGGCAACGGGCGCGCGGCGGCCTGATGATTCGGGAACCCTGGCAGCCTCTCCGGCGCTACGGGCGCGCGGCGGTCTGATCCGGGCACCCTGGCGCCTCTCCGGCGCTCGCTCCGAGCCACGGCCGGCGTGCGCGGGCCGCAGCGGGCACTCCCTGCTAACATCCCGCGGTGCGCTCGTAGCGCGCCCAGCTCGCGCTGCGTGCCGTCCTCGGTGCGGTAGCGGCGATCCCATGCGGTCGCCAGAGCCACGCCGCTGGATCCAGTGCAACGAAACTTAGAAGAGAGCGAAGCGAACGCGCGTGAAAGTACGACCGTCGGTCAAACCGATGTGCGAGAAGTGCAAGATCATCCGCCGGCACGGGCGGGTGCTCGTGATCTGCTCAAATCCGCGACACAAGCAGAGGCAGGGCTAAATGGCGCGAATCTCCGGGGTCAACATCCCCCTCAACAAACGAGTCGAGATCGGGCTGACCTACATCTACGGGATCGGGCGCCCCACCTCCAACGAGCTTCTGGCGCAGCTCGGCATCTCGCCCGACACCTACGTCCGCGACCTCACCGAGGAGGAGGTCGTCAAGCTCCGCGACGAGATCGACGGATCGCTGACCGTGGAGGGCGACCTGCGCCGCGAACGCTCCCAGAACGTCAAGCGGCTGCAGGAGATCGGCTGCTACCGCGGCCTGCGGCATCGCCGCGGGCTGCCCGTGCGAGGCCAGAACACGAAGACCAACGCGCGCACCCGCAAGGGACCCAAACGCATGCAGGTCGCCGGTAAGAAGAAGGCAGGTAAGAAGTGAGTCCAGCTCCCAGGCGCCCACAGCGGGGTCGCCGGCGCGTTCGCAAGAACGTCCCGATCGGCCAGGCCCACATCAAGACCTCGTTCAACAACACGATTGTGTCGCTCACCGATCGCGAGGGCAACGTGATCGCCTGGGAGTCCGCCGGCGGCGCCGGCTTCAAGGGCTCCCGCAAGTCGACGCCGTTCGCCGCTCAGGTGACCGCCGACGCCGCTGCGCGCAAGGGCATCGAGCACGGCCTGCAGAAGGTGGAGGTGTACGTCAAGGGCCCCGGATCGGGTCGCGAGACGGCGATCCGCTCGCTGCAGGCCGCCGGGCTCGAGGTGACGGCAGTCAAGGACGTGACGCCGCAGGCGCACAACGGCTGTCGGCCGCGCAAGCGGAGGCGTGTCTGATGGCGCGCGACACGGGACCTCAGTGCAAGCAGTGCCGCCGCGAGGGCCAGAAGCTGTTTCTCAAGGGCGAGCGCTGCCTGACCGACAAGTGCGGCGTCGAGCGGCGCTCCTACCCGCCAGGCGAGCATGGGCGCGGGCGCCAGAGGCAGAGCGAGTACCGCGTTCAGCTGCGCGAGAAGATGAAGGCCAAGCGCTACTACGGGGTGCTCGAGAAGCAGTTCCGGATCTACTACGACAAGGCTTCTGGGCAGGGCGGGATCACCGGCGAGAACCTGCTGCGGATGCTCGAGTGTCGCTTTGACAACGTGCTCGTCAGGCTTGGCTTCGCGGCTTCGCGCCGCCAGGCGCGCCAGCTGATCCTCCACGGCCACTGGACCGTGAACGGTCGCCGCGTGAACATCCCCAGCTACCAGTTGCGGGACAACGACGTGATCGCGATCCATGCGCGGTCGAGCGCGACGCAGGTGATCCGCGATGCGACCGAACTGACCGGCCAGGTGCCGGCATGGCTGCAGGCCGACCACGACTCGCTCACGGCGAAGGTGCTTCGCAAGCCAGAGCGGCGGGAGATTGCCGCCCCGGTCCAGGAGCAGCTGATCGTCGAGCTTTACTCGAAGTAGATAACCGAAAGCTTCCAGCCGTGCGGCGCGTTTGCTTCGCCGCGCTGACGGCCGCCGCTCCGGCGGCGGCAGGGAACCCACGACGTTAGGACCGACCCCGATGCTCGACTTCCAAGTCCCCCGAATCTCCAGCGAATCCGTAGATGACAACCGTGGCTCGTTTACGATCGAGCCGCTCGATCGGGGCTTCGGCTACACCTTCGGTAATTCGTTAAGGCGCGTGTTGCTCTCATCGCTGGCCGGCGCCGCGGTGACCAGCGTCCGGATCGAGGGCGTGGCGCACGAGTTCTCGACGATCCGCGGCGTCAAGGAAGACGTGACCGACATCGTCCTGAACCTGAAGGGCATCGTCTGCCGGATGCACAGTGACGCAACGGAAATCGAAGCACCGCTGGTGGTCACCGGACCCGGCGACATCACCGCCAAGGACATCGACCTGCCGTCCGGTGTCGAGATCCTCAATCCGGACGCGCATATCGCCACGCTCGAGAAGAAGACCAAGCTCGAGGTGTACCTGACGATCGGCCGAGGCCGCGGCTACCGGCCGGCAGAGGAGAACAAGTCCCCCGACCAGCCGATCGGCGTGATCCCGATCGACTCGATCTTCTCGCCGGTTCGTCGCGTCGCGTACAACGTCGAGCAGGCGCGTGTCGGGCAGCGCACCGACTACGACAAGCTGACGCTCGACATCGAGACCGACGGCTCGATCGACCCGCACGCCGCATTGCGGGAGGCGGCCGAGATCCTGATCTCCCAGCTGGCGATCTTCACCGACGCCGACCGCGTGGTGGAGCTACGCGAGACCGGCGGGCCGGGCGTCCTGGAGCCAGGGCTGTCAGCCGCCGGCACGGTCGGCGCTCCGGCTCGCCAGCCCAACGCGATGGACGACATTCTGATCGAGGAGCTGGAGCTCGGCGTTCGCTCCTACAACTGCCTCAAGCGCGCCGGCATCCAGACAGTCGGCGATCTGGTGTCCAAGACCGAGTCAGAGCTCAATGCGATCCCGAACTTCGGCAAGAAGTCCATCGACGAGGTGATCGAGACGTTGCACGCCCGGGGGCTTGGGCTCCGGAACGAGTAAGGTCTCTGGTTGCTCATGCGCCACCAACGCCAGCGATATCAGCTCAGCCGCAGCGCCGCGCATCGCAAGGCCCTGCTGATGAACCTGAGCAAGGAGATCATCCAGCACGAGCGGATCCGGACGACCGAGACGAAGGCCAAGGCGGTCAAGCCAGAGGTCGAGAAGCTGATCACGCTGGCCAAGCGGGGTGATCTGCACGCCCGTCGGCAGGCGCTCGCGGAGCTCGGCCAGGACAAGTTCACGGTCTACAAGCTGTTCGAGGAGATCGCCCCCCGGTATTCCGAGCGGCCGGGCGGCTACACGCGGATCCTGAAGCTCGGCCCGCGCCGGTCCGACGCGAGCGAGATGGTGCTGGTGGAGCTGGTCTGAGGACGCCGGTCTGCGCCTCTGGCGTCTGCTCTGTGAGTGTGTCTTCTGAGGACGCGACTCCTGCTGGAGTACGACGGCGGGGGATTCGCCGGCTGGGCGCGCCAGCCAGGGTGGCGGACAGTGCAGGGCGAGGTCGAGCGCGCGCTGGGCGTGCTGTTGCGGCGCACCGACGTGCCGCTGACGGTCGCCGGCCGGACGGACGCCGGCGTGCATGCCTGGGGCCAGGTGGCCAGCTACGCGGGGAAGCCGGCGCCGCTTGCCGGCTTGAACGCGCTGCTGCCGTTCGACATCGCGGCCCTTTCGTGCGAGGCCGTTGGTGATTCGTTCGACGCGCGACGGGATGCCACCTCGCGCGCCTACTGCTACCGCGTCCTCGCCCGCCCGGCGAGCGGTGCGCTCGAGCGCGGGCGCGTGCTGCACTGGCCCCGGCGGGTGGATGTGGGGCTGCTGGAGGCGTGCGCGGCGGCGCTCGTGGGCACGCACGACTTCACCGCGTTCACGCCGACCGAGACCGAGCACGTCCGCTTCGCGCGCGACGTACATGCGGCCTTCTGGCGGCGGGGTGGCGGCGGTGGTCCGGACCTGCTTCACGGCTACGGGGCGGAGCTGCTCGAGTTCTGGATCGAGGCCGATGCGTTCATGCGCCGCATGAACCGGGTGCTGGTGGGCACCATGCTGGAGGTCGCCGGCGGCCGGCGGTCGCTGGCCGGTTTCCTGTCGCTGCTCGAAGGGCGCCCGCGGCGCGAAGCCGGCACGACCGCGCCGGCCCATGGGCTGCATCTCGTGGGCGTCGGGTACGAGGGCGCGCGGGTCTTGGACGTGTGACGGCCTGCGCCGTTTGGGTTTCAGGGGCGCGGCAACCGCTTTTGCGTCTGGCCGCCGAGCTTGGGATCGACGAGAGCGCCGTCCGCGCGGCCATCGCGCGCCGGGGCGGCCTCCAGGAGCCGCCACCGGCGTCCGCGACCGGCTGAAGCTCCATTGGGTGCGCGAGCTGGTTGCGCACCTGACCGCCGGCGTACTACGTGTCTTGGGGCGCGATCAGCATGACGTCCGGGAAGTAGGTCCGGACGCGCTTGGGATCCCTGGTCAGCAGCGGAATCCCCGCCGCCGCAGCGTGCGCTCCGATGAAGAAGTCCGGCAGTGGCGTTGCGCGCGAGCCGCCGCGGCTGCGGTACTCGAGGAACGCACGCGCGACAAGCCACGCCGCTGCCCACGGCACGCCAATCCGGACCAGACCGGCGCCTTGGAGCGCTCGTTCGAGCTGCTCGCGGCTCGCGAATCCCACACCTACCTCGGCGTAGACGACCTGGTTGATCGCGACCTCGCCGTGCTCTGCTACGGCGGCCAGCTGCTCTTCGGACCACGGCCGCCACGGCGACGGGGCGAGCACGTCAAGCAGCACGCTGGAGTCGACGAGGGTGGTCACGTATCGCCGCGGGTCATCTGCAGCACCTCGTCGGCCGTGAGGCCGCCATCGGCGCGATCGCGCAGACGAGCCACGAGATCGGCTCCCCGACTTCGCGGTGCCACGGCGCGAACAAGTGCTCCATCCTCCGCGGCGACGACCTCGACCTCGGCGCCGGCGCCCAGGCCAAACTGCTTGCGCAGCGCCTGCGGAATGGTCACCTGGCCCTTCGACGTGATACGCATGTAAGGACTGTAGCAGTCTTACCGAGTAGGGAGAGCCCCGTTCCTGGACCGGAGATCGGGACAGCCGGACAGCCGGATGCCGGACTAGCATCAGCCGGGATGCGAGTGCTGCTGACCAACGACGACGGGATCGAGGCCGCCGGGCTCCGGACGCTGCGCAAGGCTCTGCTGGCGCTGCCCGGGATCGAGCTCGCGGTGATCGCGCCGGACGGCAACCGCTCGGCGATGGCGCGGTCGATCACCACGCGGCGCCCCCTGTGGGTGCAGGAGGTGCAGTTCGGGGACGGAGCGGTTGGCTACGCGACCGACGGCACGCCGGTCGACTGCGTGCGGCTCGCCCGTCTCGGGCTGGTCGAAGGGTTCGAGGCCGAGCTCGTGGTTGCCGGCATCAATCACGGCTCCAACCTCGGCGACGACATCACCTACTCGGGAACGGTCGCGGCCGCGCTGGAGGCGATCGTGCTCGGGCTGCCGGGAATCGCCGTCTCCCAGCAGTCGAGCGCTCTGGAGCTCGACTTCCGGATCGGCACCGGGTTCGACTTCGACGTCGCCGCGGACTTCACTGCGCGCCTGGTAGTTGAGCTTGAGAGCGTTCCGTTGCCGCCTGCCACACTGCTGAACATCAACGTGCCCGGCGGGCGGCCGGTCGGTGTCGAGGTTGCGCGGCTCGGCAAGCGCGTCTACCGAGACGAGCTCGCTTTGATTGACGAGGGAGCCGGGGGTCGCCGTCTGTATCGAATCTACGGCGACGCGAGCTACGAAGTCGACGAGACGGGCACCGACCTCGCGGCTGTCGCCAACGGCAGGATCGCCGTGACACCAATCCACTTCGACCTGACCGACTGGGAAGGGCTCTCGGCGCTGCAGCGCCAGGATCTCGGGCGGCTGATCGCGCCGGCAGCGAGCGAGGTCGAGCCGTGAGGGCGGTAGTGACGGCGGCGTGGAGGGCAGTCGCGCTGGCGGCGATGGTGGTGCTGGCGGCGTGGAGGGTGATCTCGCAGGCGCGGGTGGTCCCGGCCGCGATGGTCGTGCCGGCGGCGATGGTCGTGCCGGCGGCGATGGGCGCGGTGCGGGCGACCGGGGTTGTGCGGCGGTGAGCGCGGCTGGGCCGGATCCCGCCGGGCGCAGTGCTGAGCTTCGCCGCCTGCTCGACTACCACGGCTACCGCTACTACGTCCTGGACGATCCCGAGATCGGCGACGACGAGTACGACGAGCTGCTGGATGAGCTGCGTGGGATCGAGGGCGAGCACCCGGAGCTGGTGACGCCGGAATCCCCGACGCAGCGGATCGGCGGCGAGCCGGTGAGCGATCTTGAGAAGGTCCGCCATCCGCAGGCGATGCTGTCGCTGGCCAACGCGCATTCCGCGGACGAGCTGCGCGCATGGATCCAGCGGATGCGCAACCACCTCGCGCGGGAGGGGATCGAAGACCCGCAGTTCGCGTTCGTCGCCGAGCCGAAGATCGACGGGCTGGCGATCTCGCTTTTGTACCGCAACGGGTTGTTCGAGCGCGGGGCCACGCGCGGTAACGGGGAGGTCGGCGAGGACGTCACCCACAACCTCCGCACGATCGCGGCGATCCCGCTGCACCTGGACGTCGACGACCCGCCGGAGCTGATCGAGGTTAGAGGCGAGGTGTACATGTCGCTGCCCGACTTCGCGGCGCTCAACGAGCGGCGGGCGCAAGCCGGGCTGTCGACGTTCATGAACCCCCGCAACTCCGCCGCGGGCACGATCCGCCAGCTCGACCCGAAACTGGCCGCCGAGCGACCGCTGTCGCTTTGGTGCCTACGCGATCGGGACGACGAGGGAATCGGTTTCGACGCGCACTGGGATGCGCTTGCAGTGGCTGCGCGAGCACCGCTTCCCGTGCATCCGGACGTGAAAATGCTCGACACCGAGGAGCAGGTGGTCGCGCAGTGCCGCTCATGGGAGGAGCGCCGCGGGTCGCTGGAGTTCGAGATCGACGGCGTCGTGGTCAAGGTCAACCCAGGTCGAGCTGCAGCGGCGGCTCGGCGTCGTCGGGCGTGAGCCGCGGTGGTCGATTGCGTGGAAGTTCCCGCCGACGACCGCGGTCACGAAGCTCAGGCAGATCGGCTGGAACCCCGGTAAGTTCGGGGATCTGCACCCCTACGCGATGCTCGAGCCCGTACCGGTCGCCGGCGTGACGATCAAGCTCGCGACGCTGCACAACGAGGAGGATCTGGTGCGCAAGGACATCAGGGAGGGCGAGGAGGTGATTGTCCTGCGGGCGGGGGACGTGATCCCGCAGGTGCTCTCGCCCGCTCCACACGTGGCCGAGCGCAACGACCGGCCGCCGCTCCCTCACCCGCCCGGGCAATGCCCGATCTGCCACACCGCCGACGGTCAAGCCGGAGGGATCGGTGTTCACCAGGTGCCCAAACCGCGACTGCCCGGGGCGCCGCTGGCAGCTGCTCAAGCACTTCGTCTTGGGCGCAATGGACATCGACGGCCTAGGTGAGAAGCAGGTCGACCCTGTTCATGGATCTCGGCTGGGTCCGGACCGCCGCCGACTTCTACCGGCTCGCTGCCGAGAAGATCGTGAGCCCAGACCGGCTTCGGGAAGCTGTCGGCGGAGAAGCTCGTCGCCGCGATCGAGGATTCCAAGCGCCAGCCGTTCGGTCGCGTGCTTTACGCCCTCGGCATCGAGGAGGTGGGATTCGTGACGGGTCGCAACCTCGCGCAGCACTTCCGAGACGATCGATGCCCTGCTCGCGGCGACGGCTGAGGAGATTGAGGCAGGCGCAGGGAGTCGGGCCGAAGATGGCGGCGACGATCCGCGAACAGCTCCCACGACGAGCAGATGGGAGCACTGGTCGAGAGACCTGCGCCCGGCTGGGGCTCCGGCTCGTGGACGAAGGCCCCGCGCCCGGTCAGGGGCCGCTCGCCGGCAAGAGCTTCGTGCTGACCGGGACGCTGCCGGCGCTGACCCGCGAGCAGGCGACCGAGCCGATCGTCGCTGCCGGCGGACAGGGTGACGGGTCGGTGTCCCCGCAAGACCGACTATCTCGTGGCGGGCGCGAGCCCGGGCTCCAAGCTCGACCAAGCCGAACGGCTCGGCGTGTCCGTGATCGACGAGCGGGGGTTGCGCGGGCTCCTCGACGGCAGGCCTGAGTCTATTACCTTAGATTAGTTAGTTGCGTATGAGGGCCTTCGGCCGTACGCGGATCGGTGAAATCGATGAAATCGATCGTATTTCCCATCAGGTTAGGGCCCGTTCAAGAATTAGTGGCGGGATTTGACGAGTGACTGGGCGTGTCTGGCGCCGCCGGCTCGGCCCGATCATACCGGGAGTATTTGAGGACGAGCCGGTGGCGCCAGGCGCGTCCAGACGCCGTCAAAACCGCCAATAATTCTTGAACGGGCCCTAGCCGTCGTACCCGGCCAGCGATACAGCCATGCTCGCCTCGAGGTCGCGTGCGTAGCTCGTGCTCCCGACCGAGTTCATCAGGAACGCGAACGCCAGCGTGTGCCCGTCCTGAGCGGTGCAGTAGCCGGCGAGGTTGGCGACATTGGACAGCGTGCCGGTCTTGCCGCGGCAGCGTCCCTGGGCGATCGTGCCCTGCATCTCGTGCTCGAGCGTGCCGGTCTCACCTCCCACCGCCAGTGAGTCGACGAACTGCGGATCGTCGGCCATCTGGGTGAGCACGGTCACCACTTGGCGAGGGGTGGTCGAATCGCTGCTCGACAGTCCCGAGCCGTCCACGAGCGCAGGTGCGATCCTGAAGACAGTCAGCAGCTCCGACCGGACGACCGCCGCGCCGGCTGCGGTCGTCCCCGCGCCGCCGAAGCTCGCACCGAGGTCCTTCAGCAGCGTCTCGGCGAAGTAGTTGTCCGACGGGGTGTTCGTCAGCTCGATCAGCTGCGCGATCGGTGGCGAGGAGACCGATGCCAGCAGTCGTGCGCCGGCGGGCGTGGGCCCGGTCCTGACCGGCGTCCCGGTGGATGCGCTGACTGCCCGTGCGCGTAGCGCCTGAAGGAACTGCTGTGCGGCGAATAGGCTGGGTCGATTCTGGAACGTTGTCTGCGCGAGGTCGACGAAGCCCGCGTCGTAGGCAAGGCCGCTGAGGAGCCCTTCGGTGTAGATATTGCGCTGGTATCCCGAGTACGGGGTGCCGCGCAGCAAGTCGAAATAGGAGCCGTCGCCGACAATGCCGCCGCGCAGGCCCGTGATGCCGGCTTGTGCTACCAGGTCGGCGACCAAGCCCTGCACGGTCGCGCCGGTTCCATACCAGTATTGGTCGAAGCTGGACGAGCCGAACGTGGGGTCGCCGCCGCCGTGCAGATACAGGGTGCCGTGCCACACGCCTCGGCGGCCGCGCCAGCCTTTCCCGAGCACCGAGGTGGTCAGGGTCGCGTTCGGGCCGAAGCGCAGCAGGGCGGTGGAGGTCGTGTAGAGCTTCTCGATCGACGCGGGCACCCTGCCGACGTCGGGCGACCACGAGAACAACGTCTGGCCCGTGTTCAGATCGACGACGTAGGCGCCATCCGCGCGGCCGTCCTGCCGGATCCCTTGCGTCAGGGCATTGCTCAAAGATCGCTGGGCGGTACCGGTTGGGGGCTGCGGCGCCGCGCTCGCACCGGCTGATCCTGCGATCAGCAACGCCCCCGCCACGGCCAACGAGGCCAGATTCCTCATCGTTTCCTTGTAACACTCGCAGGGCGCAAAAGATTCGGACCATTTGCGAGCCATCGGCCTAGAATCAGGGGCACGCTATGGGCAAGGTCGTGAAGCTCGACACTGGGGTGACGGATCGCCCGGCCACAGGGAACAGGGAATCCGTCTCTCGGCGGCGGACGCAGCGCTCCAAATCGGCGCTGGTGCTTGGAGGCGGCGGGTTCACTGGCGGGGTGTACGAGATCGGCGCGCTCCGGGCGCTCGATCTGCTCTCGGTCAACCGTACGGTCAACGAGTTCGACGTCTACGTGGGCACGAGCGCCGGCGCGTTCGTGGCGGCGGCAGTCGCCAACGGGGTGACGCCCGAGGAGATGATGCGGGTGATCGTCCAGCAGGTGCCGACGGCGTTCCCCGATGCGCGGGCCAGCGCGCTGCTGAGGCCAAACTACTCGGAGTTCGTCACCAAGAGCGTCCTGCTGCCGCTGCGGCTCTTGCGGCTGATGCGCAGGCTGGTGGTCGACATCCGGCAACTTTCGGCGGTCGACGTCGCGCTCGGGCTTGCGGAGGCGCTTCCGTCGGGACTCTATTCCGGGGAGGGGGTAGAACGCTACGTCAGCTCGATCCTGGCCGATCCCGACCGTACGGACGACTTCCGCCTGCTGCCGAACGAGCTATACTTGGCCGCGACCGATCTGGACACGTGCGAGCGGATCGTGTTCGGTGCCGAGGATTGGGACGACGTGCCGATCTCCAGGGCGGTCAGTGCGTCAGGCGCGCTGCCGATGCTCTATAAGCCGGTCAAGATCAAGGACCGCGAGCTGATTGATGGCGGCATCCTGTCGACCACGAATCTCGATATCGCAGTCGAGGCGGGAGCCAAGTTCATCGTCGTCGTCAACCCGCTTGTTCCGTACGTCAACGACTTCGAGCGCCGGATCCCGACGATTACGGGCTCGCGAGTTCGCCGCGTCTCGGACATGGGGTTCCCGCAGATTGGCTACCAGACGTTCAAGCTGCTCGCATATCAGCGTTTGCACGAACTCGCGCGAAGCTGGGAGGACCGTTACCCCGGCGTCGACATCATCCTGATCGAGCCCGAGCCCAACGACGAGTTGATGTTCCAGACGAGCGTCATGAACTTCACATCCCGGGTCGACATTGCCCGGCACGGCTTTCAGTCGGTGACGCTCAAGCTCGCCCACGACTACGCCCGTTTCAAGGAGATCTGCGCTCGGCACGGAGTCGAGATCTCCGCCACGCGAGTGCGAAAAGTCATTAAGCACTTCGAGGCCGAGCGTGAGAAGACGCGTGCTTGGCGCAAGATCCTAGAACAGACGACATCGACGCTCCTGCGCCAGTCGGCGCAAGACTAGCTGAGCCCCGCCTCGGCGACCGCCGGGCGGCTACGCGGTGCCGCTCGGCGACCCGCGGGTGGTTACGCGGTGGCGCCGCTGCGACCCGCGGGTCGCTATGCGGTGGCGGGCTGCGGCTGCTGCGAGCCTGCCAGCTGACCCAGGTTTGAGAGGAAGAGGGTCTTGTCGATCCGACCGTTGAAGATCGGGACGCCCATCGCGACGCACTTGACGATTACATCTCGCCGCTCCAAGCCACATTCTCTCGCCAGCTCGGTGGGCGTCAGGTGATTGGCCATTGGTCCTGTCCTCCTTTGAGGTTCACCACATATCTACAAGTATGCCGCGTCCGCCGGACAGTCTCAACGGCGGGTGGCCGATTTTCCGCTCGAAGCGCTGTTTCGCTGCAAAACACCGCGCCAACGATCCTGAATGACTGAACGATGCGGTTCAGTCGGAGTCGGAGTCGGAGTCGGCGCGGGAGGCATTGCATTATGGTGTGTGCCGCGCAGGTTGCCTATGGGATACTGGATCCGATCGGGGCGTGGCGCAGCCTGGTAGCGCGCACCGTTCGGGTCGGTGAGGTCCCCGGTTCAAATCCGGGCGCCCCGATTTCAGAACGCCCTGCTCATGCGGGGCTTTTCTGTTGGTTAGAGGTGGTCGTCGTTT
>CAWEQQ010000021.1:0-21089 GCA_963811155.1 uncultured Solirubrobacterales bacterium | reverse complement strand
TCCGGTCTACCAGCGCAGGAATGCGCCTCTTGGGCCGTCTCGAGCTCCTGACCGACATCAGCCGGCGTGATGGCGTCGAGGAGCGCCTGCTTGGCTGTCTCGAGCTCCTGACCCACGTCGGCCGGCGTGGTGGTGTCATACCCGGCATCCTCCTGCTGCCGATGCTCAGACACTGGCAGGCGTGACTTGGGCTGACCACGAAAGAGGGTGAGAAGAATGTTCGAACCGTCGCTGGCATCGAGATAGGAGATAGGTAGAAATGCTGTGGCGCCAACGCGCCGGGTGGTGGCGGACGCAATCTTACGCCCACGAACGGCTCTCGCTTGGACGCGCCCCCAACTTGGCGATGTAGACCTTCGGTCGCACGATTCCGGTGGGCTTACGGCTCTAGGAACCCAGGGCACCGCGGTAGGCGCGCGCTGCTTGAATGGATCGGACCTGAGCGAGCTGTCACCCGTCTCGCACCATCGCATTCGTGTTCCGACTCGGCCAGCGCGGACGACCGGTCCGGCGAAGAGGATCGCTTCGACCGATGTGGCGCTCGCGGCTCGTTCACGCACCCGCTTCAGGTTCCACGGTGACCGGGCCGTCGGATCGGCGAAAGGGATCGTCACGGCAAAGCGCGCCGCGGGATGTGGTCAGCGCGCGCCAGTACAGCGCAGGTCGGCGTCGAGCGGGCCGGTCCGGTACTGCGCGAGCGTCGGCGCCACGCCGGTGAAGCCACCGCTCGTGCAGTTCTGCCGCGCCTGGGTGAGCGTTGCCTCGGTTCCGGCCACCCAGTCGGGCAGCTGGCCGTTGAAGGCCGTCGGTGTCGTCTGCGCCGTCAGCCCGGTGATGTCCTTCCATTGGGCGCTGGTGGAGTAGATCCCGATCGGGCCGGTCGCGCCGGCGTTGCGCAGGCCGGCGATGAAGCCCTGCAGCGCGGCGATGTTGAGCTGGTAGGTCCCGGCCCAGCTCGCCATCAGCTCGACGTCCAGCCACCACGGCGCGGTCTTGGCCGCGACCGGGTCGAGCGCGGCGACGAGGCGGTAGGAGTGGGCGGCGCGCTGCTCGCCGTAGATGTACGAGCAGGCGTTGGTCAGCAGACCGTTACAGGCACCGTAGGCCGGCGCGGTGCCGCCGCTAGGCCAGTCCGCGACGTGGTGCGCGCCAGGGTTACCGGTGTCGATGTACAGCGACAGCTGCGGCTGCCTCGGGCGCTTCTGCCCCGGCGTGTCGCGCGCCCAGCGCAGCTCGCCGCCGAGACACGGGTTCGCGTTGTTCGCCAGCCCGCCGTTGACACCGACGATCCCGAACAGCGGATTCGACGGGTAGGAACCCGAGCACTGCGGATAGGAGACGTCGTAACCGGTGGTCGGCGACGAGCTGCCGCTGATCCACGATGATCAGCACCACGACAACAACGATGAAGCCCAGCGTCACCGCCGCCACCCACCGCGCTCCGGACCAAGAACGGCTGGCAGGCGGCACAGGCGCCACGCTACCACGAGGCTGGGCATGCGGCGGGGACCCGCGAGCGGGAAGTTACCGCGAGCGCGACAGCCCGTTGCCTCGGCGGAACGTTCAACCGCCCACCGTCGGAGGCTCACCCACGGGCGCGGGGCAATCCTCTTGGAGTGATCCGTACGGACTGACGAGAACGCGGACGATTGCATCCGCCCACGGCCTCGATGTAGGCGCACGATCGCAAAGGCGACAACCCGATAGTCCGGTCGGGACGCGCGGTGCGCTCTTGACCGCGGGCAATCGCAGTGCGGCTGGGGTTCAGCCGTCGCAGCGCGCGTGGGCCCGCCGCGCTCGGAGCCGACGTCGACGACGCTGCCGCCCGC
Source organism: uncultured Solirubrobacterales bacterium (assembly GCA_963811155.1). Lineage (GTDB taxonomy): Bacteria > Actinomycetota > Thermoleophilia > Solirubrobacterales > Solirubrobacteraceae > Palsa-465. Next base: position 19,260 of record CAWEQQ010000021.1, on the reverse strand, counting down.
GCTGCTGTCTCTGGCCGGGCAGCGGGAGCATGGGCGAGCCGACCGACTCCGCAACGCGGCCCTTCAGCCGCTGCTCATCGATGACGAGGCGCCACATGACGACTCCGAGACTGTCCGAGGCGCAGCTGGCCGGAGGCCTCCCTCGCTGAGGCGCGCGAGCCTCCGGTTGGAGTCAGCGCCGGTGTGCTTCTGCGTTGGCATGTTCAGAACCGGTGGCGTGGTCGGCGACCAGCCCTTCTGGCGCTTGACCGATACGACCGGGTCTGGAGCCGGTGTCTTATTGGTGCCCTCCGAGCACAGTACCGGCGACAGCCGCCGCCAGGGGCACATCACGAAGTTGATCCGACCAGGGCACGCAAGGGCCGCGGCCGCCTCAGACGACTTGAGAGACGGGTTCGGGTCATGAGCACCGCGACGCGCATTCCATCCCCTTCCACACGCACTCAGCTGTCTTGCCGCGCGCGGCGCACGACTGCATCGCCCGGATCGCCGCCCCAACATCAATCAACAACAGAAGTGGGAGCAGGTTCCATGACGACTTCCATGTCTAGTTTTCCCGCGCGCCGGGGTGCGCCGCACCCAAGGACCGATTACGGCGAGTACCACGTCGAGCGCGTCCGCCAAGAGATCCAGGCCGACGACAAGGTGCTCGCGGAGGCCCGTAAGCGCCGCGATGGCGTCTGTTCCCTTGCCGAGCGCTACCCGGGAGCGCTGCGATCGTTCCCCTCGGGATCGGTCGCTCACGGAACCGTACGCAAGCCGGTTAAGGACGCCGACTCAGGGATGGTGCTCGATCGCCGGACGCGCCCCGAGCTCGGTCCCGATGCTATCGGCAGCGGGCCGTGCGCGATCGTCGCCGACGTCGCCCAGTTCATCCACCAGCAGCTGATCAAGGACTGGCCGGGGGTTACCTGCGAGATCAGCAAGCGCGCGACCGTGTTCGAGTTCCACGAGCCGCTCGGGACAGAGGATCCTCAGGAGGATCCGTCGGTCGACCTGGTTGTCGGGCTGAATCGCGCGGATGCGCCGGGGTTGTGGATCCCGAACACCGAGCGTGATGGATGGGACCCGTCGGACCCGGAATGCCACAGGAGTTGCTGAACGCCGGGCCGGCAAACCTTCGCGTGTTCCGGGCGCGAACGATCCGGCTGACGAAGGCGGCCATCGGCGGCGACGGCGAGTACGCGGTGCTGAGTTCGTTCAACATCGAGGCGCTCGCGTACTACCTGATCACAGCGCCCGGGCCCGCACAGCTGGACGGGCTCGCGTCGTTCCTGCTGCCGTCAGCGGTCGCGATCGTCGCCGGCCCGACGCCGGATCCGGCGAAGGTCTCGCCGGCGATCAAGTTCCCCGACGGCATCACGCAGGAGCAGGCCGCCCGGCGCCTGTCCTTCTTCGCGAGCTGCGCCGCCGACGCAATACGTGAGCGCTACGACGAACAGGCCGTGCTGACTGCGCTGAGCCGGCTCTTCCCCGAGCAACTGTCCGACGCACCGCGCCCGACCAAGGACAAACTCGCCGCCGCGCTCGCGGCCGGCGAACACGAGCGGCGTCGTCACGATGTCGTTCCGCCGGCCGATCAAGAAGACGACGACCTCGTACGGCGATGCGGGGCGGTAGCACCCAGAACTGGTACACGGACATCCGCGCTCGGATCCGGTTCGAGCGCGGAGTCCGGGAGGCGTACCCCGCGTTCAACGTCGACACGACCGGGCGGGGATGAAGGCGAGGATCGTCTACAGGCTCACGGCCGACGCACCGGAGTACCCGCCACGGCGGGTGACGATCACGCTCCCGAACTGGAGCACGCCGAGCTTCCCCCTGGTCACGGTGGACGGGCCTGTGGATTCGCCTCACAGGTACGGCGACCGCGAGCTCTGTATCTGGCATCCGGACGCGCCACCCGAGAAGCGCTGGGTGCCAGACGACGGGCTGCTCGCGCTGATCGATCACGCGCGCGTTCATTTGTTCAAGGAGGCGTACTGGCGGGAGACCGGTCTCTGGCCGGGCCCGCAAGCCCCACATGATGCGAAACAGGACGGGAAATGATCCAACTGGCGGATGTTTCGCTTGCCGCGGTCGTACCCCTGATCGTGCTTGCCGTGACAACCGCCGCTGGGGACTGGTAGGGCGTAGCCCTGACCCCATGCCGGTCACCGAGGGAGTCAGTTGATGTCTTGCCGAACGGACAGGACGATACCGACAACCCCAGTGCGCCGGCCCAGGCGATCAACGTGATCGCGCCGGCGCCTGGCGAGACCAGGTGATGGACTCGCAGGCCCATGAGTCCGTCCGAAGCACGGGTTGTGAACCGCCCAACCAGGGGACGAGGCCGAACAGGAGGTTGTCGACAACGAGGCCCCAGGCGAGTAGCGTGATGACGCCGCCGACTTGGTTGTGGATGATCGCCCCGCGGCCAGCGCCGATCGCGCCCCACAGGGCCACGCCGGCGAGCCCTCCGAGCGTGAGCAGCAGAATGTCGCCGCTGCTGAGCGCGACGGTGATGGCACGTCCGTCGAGGATCGCGTATCCGATCGCCCAGCCGATTGCCTCGCCGAGGACCCCGAACGCGATTCCGGCCAGTGCGCCGGCGAGGACCTTGGCGGCCAGGACGTGTGAGCGCTCGGAGTTGAACAGGATCGTCGGACGGATCGTGCCGAAGCGGTACTCGCTGGTCACGAGCAATACCCCAGCAAGTGCGGAGAACACGCCTGCGAGACTGCCCAGGCTCAGCAGCTGACGCTGATCCTCTGTAGCGAAATAGGGCGATTATTGACTACCCAGATTCTGGACCAACGCCGATTTCATCCGCCGCGGGTGGCGAAGCCCCGCCACGGTGACTTTGCTGGCAAGCCCGCTTGGGTGGGTGAGCAGCCCGGTGAGCAGCGTGAAGAGCAGGATCAGCGCGATCATGCCGTCGGAGATCAGGAACTGGCGAGGTCGGTGCTCGGTGTTCCCGAGGACAAGCTCGTCGCGTTCGTGATCGATCTCGGCTATCCGGCGGACCGGCCACTCCGGCCCGGCACCCGGTTGAAGCGCCGGCCTTTTGACGAGGTCGTGCACCGCAACGGCTGGTGATCCAGGCCGGCATAGAGCGCGCCCGCAGCTTCGCATACGCCAAACCGGCCGCCGAGCTTGCGGGCGACGAACGCGCCTGCCGATTCAGCTGCCACGTCGGCGTGCGCTCGTTCGGGAAGCCGCCCGCTAGTCGACCCAAACCCTCGCGAGCGCTGTCCACGACTCGCGCGGGATGCCCTCCTCGTCCAGCGGCTGCACGCATACATGGTCGGCGCCCGCGTCGAGGTGCGCGCGGACTACTTCGGCGATCCGCTCGGCGGCGCCCTGGGGGATCACCGCATCGATTAGCCGGTCCGAGCCACCGCCGGCGATGTCCGCCTCGGTGAACCCGCAGCTGAGAAGGTTCTGCGTGTAGTTGCTCAGACCGAGGTATGAGCTTCGCGTACTCGCGCGCGACGGCCTTGGCGCGCACGGGATCGGTGTCAAGGACGCACGCGACCTCCGGCGCAACGAGCTTGCCCGGGCCAAGCTGCGCGCGGGCGAACCGCGTGTGCTCGACGGGCACGAAATACGAGTGCGTGCCCGCGGCGCGCTCGCGGGCAAGACCGAGCACCTTCGAGCCCAGCGCGGCCAGGCAGCGCTCGTCGACCAGGGGCGGGGTCGGCGACGCATCGAGGCCGTCGAGGAACGAGCGCATCGTCGCCAATGGCCGGCGGTAATCACTCGTCGCCTCGGGGTGGCCGATGCCGATTCCGAGCATGAACCGGCCGGGGTGCTCCGCGCGCAGGGCAGCGTCGGCGGCGGCCGTCTCGGCCGGATCGTTGATCCAGACGTTCAGGATGCCGGTCGCGGCCACCAGCGTCGAGGTCGCCTCCAGAACCGGGCGGATGTCGAGAACGTGCGGAGAACCGCCGACCCACCATGTGCCATACCCGAGCTGCTCAGCGAGCTTGGCGGCCTCGCCGGCCCGTTCGACCCCGAACGGGCGGTAGCCGGTCCAGACGCCGATCTTCCCTAGATCCACAGCTACAGACTTACACACCGGCCCGGTTCGCCACCGCCGCCCGTCCGCCGGCTCTCGACCCGACAGCATCGCGGACGACGCTCGTCATAGGATCTCGTAGGTGAGCGTCGTCAAGATCAACGCGATCACCGTGCCGCGGGAGCGATTTGCCGAGTTCGAGAAGCGATTCGCGACGCGGGCCGGCAGGGTCGAGGGAGCGACCGGGTTTGAGGGGTTCGAGCTGCTCCGGCCCAACGACGATCGCGAGGTCTGCTTGGTGGTTACGCGCTGGCGCTCCGAGGACGACTTTCGAGCATGGATGGCAAGTCAGGACTTCGCAGCGGGGCACGCTCAGCATCGACAGAGCGGCCCGGTGGGCACGGCGAGCGAGCTCTGGTCCTTTGACGTGCTCGAGCGCAAGGACGCCTAACACCTCCCCGCACTGCCGCCCGATCAGGGCGCGACCGCCTGTATAGGCGGAATCCCGGAAGCAGGCCTTGATCCGGCGGTCACGCAAAGGAGCTGAGCCACTGGCTGGCTCCATCAGGCATTATCCGGCAGCCTGCCGTCCGCGAGTCGCGCTCCGGCACTCACACGCGGCAGGTCGCCGACGCTGGCGATCCCTTTCGTTACGCGGCCACCCGCGAGGACACGAACGCTTTGGTGTACCAGACGACCGGAACCGGGTGCGAGTCCTTTGCCACGGGGGCGATCGTCGGCTCGGTCATCCGACGGCGACTCCCTCGGCGATGAGGAGCTCGGTGCTCGTGGCCCGTGCTGGTGGCCGCCAAGCTCGGGAGGGTACCAGCCGACCCTGCTTCCGAGTTCTAGGAGGCGAGCGAGAGTTTCGCCACCGCCCCTGAGACGCTTGTTCTCGTCCCGAGCGGCGGCAGGCCCTAACCTGGAGCCGAGCGAGTACCCGACGAGCTGGGCTGCCACTCGCGCGGGAAAGCAGGACGTCTCGTGTCCGCTGTTGTGCCCCTGGGCCAATGTCAAGATGGGGCAGGGTTCTCTTCTGATGGGTACGGATCGCAGCGACCTGCCAGCGAGTCCCTTGACGGCACGCACGGCCACCGTCGTGGTGCTGTCGCTCGGTGTCGCCGTGGTGCTCGGCGACGCGGGCGTGGTGACGCTGGCGCTGCCGGAGATCCTTCGGGATTTCGGGGCTCAGGTTTGGGGGGTCGCGTGGGTTCTGATCGCGTTCAACCTCGTGCTCGCGCTGGTGGCGGTCCCGGGGGCGCGTCTGTGTGTGCGCGGAGATCCGGCGGTGGCGACCGTGGGTGGCGTCATTGGGTTCGCGGCGGCGACGACGGTGTGTGCCGTGGCACCGTCGCTGGGCGTACTGATCGCGGCGCGGGCAGCGCAGGCGGCGGGCGGCGCGCTGGTGATCGTGGGAACCCTCGAGCTGCTCGTTGCGGCCACCGGGGTCGAGCGCGCGGGCGTGCGGCGGTGGGCCGCGGCCGGTGTTGCCGGGGCGGCGCTCGGTCCGGTGATCGGAGGGCTCCTGACCTCGGCGTTCTCGTGGCGGGCGATCTTCGTGGTGCAGATCCCGATCGTGCTGCTCGCGCTTCCTGCCGCGATCACGCTGCGCGGCCGGGTCGTGGAGCGGCGGCATCGGCCGACGCTCGACACGTCGCCTGACCGCCCGCACGTGCTGGCCAACCTGGCGCTTGCGCTGCTGTCTGCGGCGCTCACGGCGGCGGTGTTCCTGTTGGTGCTGCTGCTCGTGGACGGGTGGAGTCGCTCGCCCGCCGTGGCCGCGGTCGCCGTCACCGCGGTGCCGGTGGCGGCCCTGGCCGCCGGTCCGGTATTCCGGGGTGTGCGCGCCGGGACACGGTCAGAAGCGGTCGCTGGATCGGTCCTGATCGCGGGCGGCCTGACCGGGCTCGCGCTCCTGCCCGGTGCACAGCTCGTCTGGACGCTCGCGCCGCAGGTGCTCATCGGCCTCGGCCTGGGGCTCTCGGTCGACTCGCTGACCGCGGCCGCGCTCCGCGACCGGATCCACGCGCGCTTCACGGGGGCTGGACGATCGCCGCGCGGCATGCCGGCGTGGTGGTCGGCCTCGCGATCCTCACCCCGATCTTCACCGCCGACCTGCGCCACGCCCAGACCCCGGCCGAGGAGGCGATCGTGCGCCTCGTCCTCGACGCGCCGCTCCCCGCCGCCACAAAGCTCGACCTCGCCGAACAGCTGGGGCGCCGGCTGTCAGCCGAACGCGGCCGGGTGCCCGACCTGCGGCCCGCGTTCAAGGCCTTGCGAGTGCCGGCCACGCAGGCGCCCGCCCTCGCCGCCCTGGAGCGTGGCCTCGAGGATCAGCTCAAGCGCGCCGCCACCGCGCGTTCCGCACGTCGTTCCTCGTCGCCGCGGGACTGGCGCTGCTGGCGCTCGGGCCTGCGCTGGCGCAGCGCGACCGGAGTCGCTCATGAGGCGACTCGCGCTGCCGCTGATCGCCGTAGTGCTCGTGGCCGCCGTCCTCGGCGTCCAGGTCGCCGCCGGCGGCGGTCACTATGTGCCTCTCCGCCCGGCCAATCCGTGCACGCCGCGCCCGGTTTCGCCCGTCCCGGCGCAGCTCGAACCGCTCGCAGAACAGATCGTGCTGCTCGGCCTCGACAGCGCCGCATGTCGGCTTGGCATCTCCCGCGAGCGCCTCGTCCTCGCACTCGCGGAAACCCGCTCACTGGACCCCCGCGAGTCCGCCGCGCTCAAGACGGGCCTCGTCGACGCTGTCGACCTGCTCGACCGCCAGCGGCGCCTGCCCAAGGTGTCCGAGCTACTTCCACAAGCGCTCGATCAGGCCAATCTCCCCGGGATCGTCAAGACGATCATCGGAGCGATTCCGGACCCGATCGTCGACAACCTAGCTAGCGGCGACTGTTAGTTCCGGATATACGTCGCGGAGGCCGAAGATCAGATCCTGATCGCCGGTGCCGGTCACGAGAAGAAAGGTCTCCGCGTCGTCTTGTGAGGCAGAGATCAAGATCTCTACGTTCTCCGTGATCGACGCTTCCGCCGGAGCGGCTGAGTTGAGCGAGAGCGACACCAGGCTCGCCGCGTGCACCCCCCGGTCTGGCGTGGCATTGGTCGGAACCCGGCCCGCTGCGCTCCGGGCTGGCTCGACGATCCCTGAGTCCCGCTCCCAGACACTCCAGGTGGCAGGTCAAGCTGTTGCAGGCGGTCATGGATCGCCGCTGCGATCGTGCCAACCAGCTGACTTCCAACCGCGCCCAGCTCCTGATGTGTCAGGCCGGCCTGCGCCATGAGCAGACTCTTCAGTGCTGTTACTGACGTCTCGGGGCGGGGGGCGATCGCGCTCTTGAGTGAGTCGATGATCATCGAGATCGCGGACCTGGCCTCCTCGCCGACGAAGGCGACAAACGGCGCCCGGTCGCCGGCATCGGCCTGCTCGAGCACGTGGAAGTACTCAGGCCGTTGATCCGCCAGAACGAGAAGCGGGATCGAAGCCGCCCTATACAGGTATGCCGACGCCAGAGCTCGCGCGACACGACCGTTGCCGTCGGCGAACGCGTGGATCGCCACGAGGCAGTAGTGCGCGTAGGACGCCTGCAGGAATGCGTGCGCCTGGACAAACGTCTCGGAGCGCAGCTCCTCCACGAGTCGCCCCATCTCGCTTGCAGTCTCGTCGACCGGCGCGTACGAATGGACGCCGCCGTTTGATAGCCGCACGTGATTTGGGTCGCGCTTGTACTCCCCCTTCGGCAGCGGACGTTCCTGAACACCAACGGGCGTGACAACCGTGTAGGTCTCTTGAGGCCGGGTCAGCAGCTCGTGAAGCTGCCGAATCCACACCTCCGGGACCGGCCGATCCTGCGTCGCCACGTCGAGAACGAGCTCGTAAGCGGCAAGCCGCGCTTCAAAGAGCTTCAACGCGTCCGCGCTACGCGCCGTGACCTCGCTCTGCCAGGCAGCCGCCTGCGTGGCGACACTGAACGTAACCCCCCGGTCCGTCTCATACAGGCGCTCGATCGCCCCAGTTTCAAACGCCGCCGTGCGCAAAACTGTGGTCACAGCGTCCCCCAGTGCCGACGCGCCTTCGCACGTTCCGACCACATCGCGACCACCGGATGCGGCGGGCACCCCGCGGCCGGGTTTTCGGTGCCGACGCGGCGCCAACCGCCGGGGCACGGGCGGATCCGCTGCTGCCCCTAGCGGCAAGCAGGCAAGTGGCGAGCAGCTCCCCGTCCCGCCAGACCACCTGCAGCGCGTTCTCGGCGCCCCGAAGAACCGCAGGAGGCACTTCTGGTTGCGCGAAAAGCCCGCATCTCGAGACGATCGCTTTGGCCTCTGGGCCGGCCTCGGAGCTGCGACTTCTTTGGCGACCCAGGAGTCGTCCGCCGGCGTCGACGCCGGCGAGTGCTCCGCCACGAAAGGAATGACGCGCCCGGCGCGTGCGGTCGTCACTCCCTTGCGTGAACGCGATCACGCCTTGGTCGGCCGCGTAGTGGGCTCCGGGCCGGTCGAGAGGCGGCCGAAGACCACGCTTGTGCTTGCAGGGGTCGGCAAGCACCGCGAGCAGAAGCAACGACCTCAAGTCGGAATTCGACGTCGGTGGTTGTGGCGCCGTGCACGTTTCTCGTTCGGCGCCCGGCCTGCCGTTCGCCTGGTTGGGCGTACGGCAGGCGACCGCGCGGCGTCGATGAGCCTATGCGATGTGATGACCGTTGCCGAGCTTGATCATGGCTACAGGTTCAGGCCGGCGCTGGCGGGGATGACGGGTGGGCGGCGAGCGTGGACGGTGTCGATGATCTCGCTGCCGGCGATTCCGCGTAGGTAGACGCTGGTCACGCCCAGGTGGGCATGCCCGAGCTGGCGCTGGATAAGCGGCAGCGAGATCCCCTCGCGAGCGAGCTCGATGGCGTGCGCGTGGCGGAGCTGGTGGGGCGCGAACCGCCGGCGCACACCGGCCTTGGCGGCCAGGTGCGCGAGCTCGCCGCGCGCTTGGCCGGCGGACCAGACGCGCCCGCGGGTTGGGCCATCCAGGACGCAGAACAGCGGACCGACCGGAAGCGTGACGCGCACCTTCACCCAGGCGTCGAGGTGCGCCCAGCCCCAGACGTCCATCCCGACGACCCGACGTCGACCGCCCTTCCCGCGGCGCACGAGCACCGACCCCGCGGTCGGGTCCAGATCGGTTTCGGTGAGCATCAGCGCTTCGCTGACGCGAAGCCCCGCGCGCCAGAGCACAACGATCAACCCGCGGATGCGCAGGGCGTGGCGGCCCTCGCCGGCCTCGCGCATGACCGCGATGATCTCCTCTACCCTTGGCGGGTCAGGCGGGTAGCGCATCCCCTTGTTCGCCGGCGCGCACCCCGCGCGGTAGCCGGGCGTCACCGCCGGTGACCGCCGGCGCCCCGTCCTGTCCACCAAGTTCCTCTCGAACATCGATGTCTCCTCTCCGAAGACGGATCGGCTCGAGGCGCAGCGATGTCCCGCGAGCGCTCACAGGACCACAGATCCTGCTCCGCTCAGCAAGCCGCGCCCACGCGCCCCGGACTCCGAGCTCGTCGCACCGGGTCAAAGCAGACCTCGGGTCGGCGATTCCGTCGCGGTGATACCGACCCCGTCCCGCTACGAGATCGCTCATCCTCAGGCGCATGCCCCGCCACCGCGTCCCCCCTCTGACGGCACCGCTCCGGGTCGCGCCAATCCGACACCCAGCCGATGGTGTGCGCCAACAGCGACGATGCCGAATCCGAGCTGGAGGTCGCTGCTTCGGGCGTTGCGCTTGCTGAATCGTTGCAAGCACCGGAACTCCGGGCCGACTACACGGCGAGGGCTGCCGATGGAGCTCTCGCGAGTCCTTCCCGCAGAGCGATCCCGGTTGGGCCAGTGTCGGTGGCTGCTCTTGGCGAAAACCAGTCATCTGCTGACCGTGCGTCCGGTGGCTCCTGTAGCGGCAAACCAGCCACACGCGCATGTCGAGGTCGACCGCCGGTTCCGTCCGGCGGGAGCACCGACTCTCGGTCGTGGCGCGCCCTGCTTCGACGCGAATGCTTGCAGGCAGGCTGCAAGCACTCGGTGCTCAATTTGGCGACGAGCGGGTTCCTGCCTGGCTGGCGGCCCCGCCCTCTTCTTGCCGAAACCAGGGCCGCGACGGCGGCGTGCAGAATCGGGGCGATACCTATGCAGCGTCACGGCGTCGCCCCGGAGTCTTCCGGCTCTCCGGGCGTGCGCTGCCGTGCTTGGAATTGGGCCGATCGGGATCGTCCCCCGATTAGGCTTCCAGCGCCCGCGATTTGCGCCGGCGGTCGTGATCGGATCCGTGTCATCGCAGTCGTCCGGCCGCGGCTGTTCTGACGAGTGTCACTGGGCGACAGCAGCAGCCAGGTCGACCGTCGTCGCGGCGCTTGAGAACCCCGGTGGTGCATAGGGCCGAGATCGAGAACCGCGATCGAAGCGCCGCTGGTTCATCTCGCGCCGGCGAGGCGCTCCGCGGTGAAGTCCGTGGGCGCGGGTCGGCCGCGCCTGGTTTGTCGGAATCGCACGAATCTGTGGTCGGCAGCCACCAGCAGACGGCTGTGCCGAGTACGACTTCCGCTTCCGGGCAGAGGAGAAGATCGCGGTCGGTCTCGCCGGAGTTGCCCGTCTCGGTCGTCCGAAGCGGTAGCGAGACCCATGGTGGTGCTCAGCCTCCACCGGGGAGCGAGCCGTGAGTGCACCTGGCTAACTTGACGCCGGGGGCGCGGGGCGGAGAGGATGGTCTGACAACGGCGGATCGATCGGGATGAGGTACGAGATGGCTGAGGGACTGATTTTGGAGTTCGACGGCGTCGGCCGCGAGGAGTACGAGGCCGTCAACGGGCGCCTGGGGATCGACATGGAGACCGGGGACGGGGACTGGCCTGCGGGCTTGATGTTCCATGCCGGCGGCGCGAAGCCTGGAGGCTGGGTCGTGTTCGAGGTATGGGAGTCTCGGCAGGCGCAGGAGCAGTTCATGAACGGGCGACTCGGGCGTGCCCTTCAGGAGGGTGGCATCAGCGAACCTCCAACTCGGGTGGAGTGGCTGGACCTGGCTGCGCACCACAATCCGCCGAGCTAGATCGCTTTGGCCAGGGAGCTTCTCCCTCCGGCGCTTGGCTTTGCCAGGGACGGGAACGCCAGCGACGCGACGCGCTAACGCTCGCCCCTGCGCACGTCCAAACGATCGCAGTCGTGAGCGAGGACGACCGCTATTCGTCGTCATCCATAGCAGCACTTTGTCGGTCGCCGCGAGCCGGAATCCACGCGGGTACGAGCTCGCGAGTTTGCGTGATGCCGGGGCAGATCTGTCTCGGGGGCGGGACGGAGCCCATCGGGTGGCCTGCGTGTGCGCTTGTTGCGGTGTACTTCCTGGGGTTTCAGCGACAACAGGAGGTGGCACCATGAGCCGCGTTATCACGAATCGTCGCCAGAAGACCGGCCTCGCTATTACGGGTGCTAGCGTCATCGGGGGCTTAGTGGTCGGCCCCCGCTTGATCGGACCGTCGGCGATGGCTCCGGTCGCGATCGCCGCGTCTGCGGTCGGCGCCCTCGCGGTTGGTCGGGTTGCCGTTGCCGACGCTGTCATTCGTAAGCTCCGCGCTGGGGAGATCGAGATCGGCACGCTCAAAGTCCGCGAGCTGGAGGTCTCCGGGCAGCGGTGGTCAGGGGGTGTGCCGCCGTCAACGGCGTAGCAGTCTCGCGGTCGCGTATACGAGCACAACGAACGAGGACACCCTCGTTTCGGATGGCAACTCCCCTCCGGGCGACGCTTCCGCCGTCCACGAGCGCACGGTCTCTGTCCGCGGCCCGGCCGGTTCCGATCACCCGGGACCCGATCTGACGGGCAAGCTGCACCGCGATCGAGCCGACGCCGCCCGCGTCCGCGACAATCCCCGGGGCCATGATGGCGGCACGGCTGACCCACCGCCCAGCGCCGCGAGCTGCACGCCGCCCACATCGCCGAAGGGTGGGATCCCGTCGTCCAAGGGGATTGGCCAACTCCCACGGCAGCATCCGGCCATAACGTCGGTACCCACCGTGACCCTCGGCCGAGGCGCCGCATGCGTCGGACAGCGAGCGCTTGGCGGACCTCCCGCCCCCGGCTGCCCGTCGGCGAATGCTTGTGCTCAGGTCAAAGGTCTGGCCGTCGAGTCCTCGGCTGCCCCGGGTTTGACCTGTGTCTGAGACTTTTTCCGGAATCCGGGCGTCTATTACGCAGCCGGTTTCGGGGTTGATCATCGGGCTTGGTTGTGGCCTATAGGTTGGTGTAGCAGCGGCGGCCATCGCCGTCAAGCGCCGGCTTGGGCCCCTCGACAGCCCCGCTGCCGACCTCACCCGCACACCAGCGACGGCGGACAACGCTGTGAAGCGCCGACCACCACGACGCCGCAGCTCGCCTGCTGGGACTCGCGAGCCGCCCGCCGGGTTGTAGTTCTCCCCGGTAGCGAACATTGAACTGCGCCACCATGCCGAGCTTCGCTCAACGCAGGGCCTTAGCGCTCGGGAGGGTTGCGTGGGGGGGCACGTCAAGGGCTTGCGATGAAGGGGACGCGGGTCTGAGCGCGCGGGGGGTTGCGTCGCGTGTTGAGACCGCTTCGCTTTCGCTGTTGATCGCTCGCCGGATGGGTTGGGTGGGCTGCGCGAGACGTGCCGGTGCGCGAGCTTGCTCGGGCGAGCGATGCGACCCACTCGCGCGTGGCCCCGGGCGGCCGCGTCAAGAACCGGGCCGTTGTGCGGCTCTGTGCGGCCCTGCGGCGGGGCTGGGAGGGGTGATCGGTCTCGTACTTGACGTGGCCGAACAGCGACTCGATGTGGGCCTGATCGGTGGGCGTCCCGGGACGGCCGTAGTGGGTCGCGATCGCGTGCAGGGCCATGAACTCGCGGGTCGAGCCCGATCTCATCTGGGCGCCGTTGTCTGACACCGAGAGCAGGATCGGCTGCAGCTCATCGTCCTCGCCGAGCTCGTCGATCAGCGACAGGATCACGTCCAAAAGCCCCTCGCGCTCGAGCGCGCGCGTGAACAGCACCTGGACCTGCACGTCGGTGGCCTCGGGGCACAGCATCGTCTCGATCCACTTGCGCGAGACCAAGTCGAGGATCGCCAGCGCGCTCGTCGCGGCCCGAGGGAACTCGCTGAAGTCATAGCCCCACACCTGACGGGGCCGGTAGTCGACCCACTCCGGCCACGGCCGCTTGACCTGCTTGGGTCGCGGCGGCCGGTAGGGCAGCCGGCGGCCGTGCTCGAGCAGCACCCGCAGCACCGTCGACGGCGAGACCCACACGCGCCCAAGGTCAGAACCGCGGTGCGCGAGCTTGCGGTGCGAGACGTCGACCTCACCGCACTCCCCAGCCAGGGCGAGGATCGCCTCGACCTCCTCCGGGCGCAGCGCGTGCACCGGCGTGCCGCCCGGCGTGGCGTCCGCCAACGCGCCGGCGGCGGCGCGCTGCTGCCAGTAGCGCGCGCGCCGCTCAGACAGCCCGAGGACCCCGCACGCCTTGCGAAAGCTCCAGCCCGCCCCGGTCGCCTCAGCGAGCAGCTCCAGCAGCCGCGCCTTGACCGACGCCTCAACGCGGGCTGGGACGCGGCCTACCAGCCCGAGCGCGTTTTTCCCCGCAACGCCACCAACTCGATGGCCTGCTCCTTGACCGTCTCCTCCAACCGCGCGATCTCCGCCCGCGCCGCCAACAACTCGCGATCCACAACCCCACGAGCCCCGCCACCAGGCCGGGAGCTGGCCAACGCCGTCAACGCACCCTCGCGGCCGACGCGACGAATCCGCATGATCGTCGTCGGATCCACTCCCCAACGCTCGGCAGCCTGCCGCTGCGTCAGCTCCCCCGTCAACAACTGCAACCAAATCTCTGCAGCTTCTCCTCCGCGCTCAGCGGACGCTTGCGACGACCGCCACGACCGCTGGCATCCTGTAGTTCGGACATGCTCCTCCTCGCGCCCAGCTGACCTCCTCACAGCATCGTTGCACACGCAACGAGATGGCGTAACAAAACGGCGGATCTCGGAAACGAACTCAGACGCAGAACATTCACCGCGCCACCGGCGGCGCTCCCCTCAAAGTCATTGTGCGCCAGTGTGTGGTCCTCCACGTGTACCGCAAAGCGCTTGACCGCCGGGTCGATTGATGGGCCCTTCGGCACCGCCCAGGACCGCATCACCCCGCTGACCTCCAGGCGGACATCGAAGTAGTGGGCCGTCGCCTGGTGCTCTTGGACAACGAACCTACCCGCTGGCACGCCGCGTATGGCGAACTGCTCGTGGCTCTCGACCCGGACGGCCGAGTCTGATACAGACACGACGGCTGCCATCAAACACAGAGACGACGCCAGCTCCTCGATCGCGTGGCGCTCCCCCTCCACATGCGTGCAGAGGGTGCCGTCTTCCATGAGTCGGACCCAACCGAGCAGACCGAGCCGACGCGCACGCGAGCGCACGTCCTCGCGAAGCACTAGGTCGGACACCTCACCGGCGATGCAGATCCGCCTAGCCGTCAGCTCGCTCACGTGTCAATTCTCCCGCGCCCGCCGTCAGGTCAACCCCACGCCGCAGTCGGCAGCGCCCGCCGACCTCAACTCGTTGGAAGTAGACGCGCCGGCAAGTCGGTGGCCACGCTTGCGTCAGGTCTGCAAAGCATGCATGCGCTCGCGTCAAGGCGGTAGTGAAAGCGAGCGTCACGGCTATCGCTGCGGGCGCTCGCAACGCGCACGCCGGGACCGCCCCGTGCGACGATCTCCGATTGCTAGCTCGCGTGCGGCGGGTCAGCTAATTACGGGGAGATCCGCGGTGACTGCTTGAGCGGACGTCCTGTGTCAAGTCGGGGAAGGTGGAGCCGGCGGGAGGCGGGGCGGGGAGAGCCCGCATATGGACCGGGGGCACATCCCCCGGACCCCCTGGCGACCCCCTCACGCAGATGGCGCGCTGCGCAAACGGCAGAAGTGTGAGAGACCGCCCGGCGGCTCGGCCGGCGCAAAACGGCACGCGCCAGCCGCCCCAGCGTCGCCGTACGGCTGAGACAGTCAACGGCAACAACGAAGGCAAAGAGTGAACGTGTATGCGGTTGATGCTCGGCGCTGCCGTTGCCAATTGGGTTGACAAGCTTGAGCGCCGGACCATTGGGGTGGGGGAAGCTACTGTGCGGTGGTCACCCGGTTTCGGTCTGCAGCGGATTGGCAGGGCTGTTGGTGAAGGCGGCGGCGGCATCCGCTGGGTCGCGGGTTGATCGACGACGGGTCCCGCGCGTCGGGATCGTGGCGGTGACGTGCTGTTGGAACGCGCGGTGACGGGCCGGGTCATACGGCACCCGGTCCTGCCAGCAGCGCCATAGGATGCGGCACCAGGCGCGTCGGAGGGTGCGGAATGCGCGGGGGTGATCGTGGCGGCGAGCGCGGGCGGCGTAGAGGTCCTGCGCCCAGGGGTTGTGCTGGCGAGTGGTGTCCGCCAGCGTGCAGACCGCGCCGCGCAGGCGCTTGTTGTACGCCCACCGGAAGGAGGCGGCTTTGCGTTTGCCGGACTCGATCGCGACGGCGGCCTGGCCGGCGTCGGCGGCCAGCGTGTCGCGGGTTGGGTAGCGCGCGCGGCAGTCGCCGATCTCGGCCGGGAGCTCCGCGGCGCAGATCACGCTGCTGGGCTGCTTGAACAGCGACAGGAAGATCTGACCGTCGGGATGCTCGCGCATCGCGGTGGCGATCTGCGCCTGCAACTGCTTGATCTGCCCGTTGAGCGCCTTGATCGTCGCGGCCAGGCTGAGCACCAGCTGCCGGCGGGTGGCCAGCTCGAGCTCCCCGATCCGGGCCGCGGGGGCGCGGCGGAGCTTTGCGAGCAGCTGCGCGGGCTGCTGGCGGCCGGTGTAGTGCTCGCGGACCAGGAACCCGTGCAGGCGCGCTTCTCCCAGGCCGCGCGCGTCCACGGGGCTGGGGTAGCGCTCAAGGAACGCGAGCGAGATCTGGCTGTGCAGATCGCGGAAAAGGCCCAGCGGACCAGGCCAGAACCGCGCAAGCTCCGCGCGCAGCTGGTTAGTCAACGCGGTCCGGGTGCCAACCAGGTCCTCTCTTGCTCGGGTCAGCGCTCTGAGCGCCTTGGTCTGATCGCTGTCGGGCTCCAACACCCGGAAGCGATGATGGTCGGTGCGCGCCAGCTCGCAG
This sequence comes from uncultured Solirubrobacterales bacterium, assembly GCA_963811155.1. Taxonomy (GTDB): domain Bacteria; phylum Actinomycetota; class Thermoleophilia; order Solirubrobacterales; family Solirubrobacteraceae; genus Palsa-465. Next base: position 3,107 of record CAWEQQ010000021.1, on the reverse strand, counting down.
AACACGAACGCGTCAAACCGATCGGACTTCCCGCCCGAGGCGCGAAAGCGATCGCGGGTGGCCGCGACCTGGTTAGGGTGCAGCGGGCAGGATCCGCAGTCCTGCGTCGAGCAGCCGCTCGACCAGCAGCCCATCGGGCCGCTCAATCGCGACCAGCTCGACCTCCAACGCACCAACGCCCGGCACAAGGACCGCACACCCTGCTCATCGTGCGCGAACGTCGCCGACAGCAGCCGCTCGCCCGCCGCGTCCGCGACGAGCACATCGTGCTTCTCCGACGCCCAGTCAACGCCGGCGTAATTACCCATCTCTTCGTACTTCCTTTCGGTCAGCTCTTCACAGCGCCCCGACCGAGAGGTACCGTTGCGGATGCCTATAGACAGGCCCTCAACACAGGGGCTACGTCCTGTTGCCGCTTGCGGCACCTCACCACCGCCGAGACGGGCTAGTCCGCTAAAGGCCCTCATGGGGCAGGCAAAGCACGGCCCTCTCCCGGCGGCGGTCGAGGCACCAACCAGGATGGCCTATAGGCAAAGCAGCCACGCTGGCGGACGTCGAGGCCAACCGCTGGGCCCGTCCAGTGCGAGCGCCAAGCTGAGGTCGAGGCCTGCCTCGGCTCGACCCGGTGCTTGCAGGAAGGCTGCAAGCACTCGGTGCTCGGGTTGGCGACCAGCGCGTTGCCGCCCGACTTGCGGGCAAGGCCCGCTCGTTGCCGCAAGGAGCGCGTGTCTCGGCCGGCGGGATCGCAGCGATACCTATGCATTCGTCCCGTCACACGCCGGTCAATCGCTGCCAACTAGGACTAGGCTCGGCGACGCCATCCTTTACATCTCCGCAAACGTGGAGGTAATAGGTTGAGGAGAAGTTCGAGCGGATCGCCAGAGCGGCAAGGGTCCCAGTCGATAACGTCCGTCGCGCTTGGCGCGATCGATACCGACCGTACGTCCGAGTGATCGACGGTGTGCCGCCGAGCACGATCTGGCTGGGCCGCCGGTCGGGCCGGAGCCCACCGTCGCCAAGCCGAGCACCGAGTGCTTGCAGCCTTCTTGCAAGCACTCGGGGTCGAGGCGAGGACTGCCGCGACCTCGAGTTGGTGCTCGCACTGGACGGAGCCAAGGGTCGACCTCGAGGTCCGGGCGTGGCTGGTTTGCCGCTCGACGAGTCGTTCGCGCACATGGCTCCTTCGGCTGCTGCGCCGGCGGAAGCGGCCATGAGCCTAGCCTCGGCGAGTCGCCGCGCCTGGGCGGATCATCGGAACGACGCCAAGGGAATAGCCAGCACGTCGCGGCCGCCACGATGTAAGCGATCGCCGGGGACCCGCGGTCGCGCGGTGCCGGCCAGCCGCTGGCTCCCGCGAAAAGCACTCACGCCGGTGGGCGGCGCAGCGCGATCGCGTTCGTGGCAAAGGGACAGCGAGGCCGGACTAGCCGCGCGAGCCGAAGCAGTCGTGCCGCGCCCGCGCCGGGCACGCTCGGATTTGGGCGAACGCGAGCGCCGATGCCGTCGATCCCACCCCTCGTGCGGCAGCTCCGCCGGACTCGAGATGGTCGCGCTCGCTCGCCGCCATGAAGTTGTGCGATCCTCCAATCATGACCGTCTCTGATGCGGAACTCGAGTCGCTGGCGTATGACCTCGAATCGGATTTGGTCGAGCGCAAGGAGTCATTCTCTGATCCGGATCGTGTTTCGCAGGCCGTGTGCGCCTTCGCTAACGACCTGCCCGACCATCGTCAGCCCGGTCACATCGTCATCGGCGTGCGGGACAACGGCTCACCGGCTGGCCTAACGGTCGACGATGCTCTCCTGTTGAGGCTGGGTGAGCTCAGAGCCACGGGCAACATCCTTCCTCTGCCAGTGCTGACCGTCGAACGACGCCAGCTGGAGGGAAGTGACATCGCACTGATCAGCGTGCAGCCGTCGCTTGCTCCCCCCGTCCGCTACAAGAGCGTGGTTTGGATCCGCGTGGGCCCACGCCGAGCTCGAGCGACCGCGGAGGAGGAGGCGCGACTGGCGGAGCGCAGGCGCGCGCGCGACCTACCGTTTGACGCGCGTTCGCTACCGTCGCATCGATAGAGGATCTCGATCTTGACCTCTTTTCCCGCACGTATGTTCGCGCAGCCGTCGACGCCGATGTCATCGCCGAGAACGAGCGGTCCATCGAGCACGCTGAGCGCGCTCAGGTTGGCGACGCCAGAAGGGGTACCTACTACGCTGGGGTGCTCATCCTTGGCCTTGAGCCGACTGACTTCGTCCCGGGTGGGTATGTGCAGTTCCAGCGCCATGAAGGCAACGATTTCTGGACGCCCATCGTCAACGCTCCCGCGCCGATTACTCGGCGCCTGCCGGACGTACTCCGCCAGCTAGAAGAGCTGCTTCAGGCAGACGTCGTGGAGGCTGTGGATCCGGCCTCGACCTGTCGAACGACGAAGGGCGACCATTCCCATTGTCGCTCTTCAGCGGATTCTGCGCAACGCGCTGATGCGCCGCGGCTACCAACGGAGCGCCGCACCTCTTCGCGTCACTTGGCTTCGGGACCGGGTTGAGGTTCTGAGCCCAGGTGGCCCTTTCGGTCAGGTCACCGTCGAAAACTTGGTCGGCCAGGGCTGACGGACTATCGTAATCCCACAGTAGCCGAGGCGATAGAGCCCTTGGCTACGTCCAGCGCTTCGGCGTGGGAATAGCTACGGCGCGGCGCGCGATGCACCAAAACGGTAATCCTGACCTGCTTCTGGAGCCCAACGACACGTTCGTAAGTGACGCACTTCCCTCTGCTTTTATGAGCCCGCCGTTCATCGCATTCTTCAACAACAAGGGTGGCGTCGGGAAAACGTCGCTGGCCTATCACCTTGCGTGGATGTTTGCGGACCTTGGAAAGCAAGTCCTCGCAGCGGATCTTGACCCGCAGGCGAATTTGTCAGCGGCCTTCCTTGATGAGGATCGCCTTTGAGGAGTACTGACGATACGGGAGCACCGGGTGAGACCATTGCCGGCCCGCTCTCGCCCCTGATCGAAGGGACTGGCGGTCTCGGCGCCGTGCACGTAGAGCAGATCGAGGACAACCTTGGCTTGGTCGTTGGCGACCTATCGCTTTCTGGATTCGAAGATGAC
>CAWEQQ010000020.1:0-157724 GCA_963811155.1 uncultured Solirubrobacterales bacterium | reverse complement strand
CGGACAGCGGGGAAGATGCCCAGGCCGCGGTGCCGGGCAAGGGCCCGCGGGCTCGCGCCTGGCGAAAATGAGGGTGGACCCGGAGGCGACGCCGAGCCCTGCGGTTGTGTTTCTACGGGCATCGCCCCTGCTGGGTGCCCGCGGCTGCGGCTTGCCGACAGCGGCAGCCGGGCCGACACTTCTGGGGCGGCGCGTCACCTTTAGCTGCGGACCTCGGGGAGGTCGCCGTACCAGTAGGCAGCGGTCACGCCTCCGTCCATCAGGATGTCGCTGCCGGTGATGAACCCGCCGTCTGGGCCCATGAGCAGGGCGCCGACGGTGCCGACTTCGTCGGGGATGCCGGCTCGGCCGACGGGGGATGACTGGATCATGCGCCGGTACCCCTCGCCTCGTGGGCCGGTGAGCTCGTCTTTGGCCAGTGGGGTGATGACGATGCCCGGGCTGATCGTGTTGAGCCGGGCGCCGCGTTTGCCCCAGCGGACGGCCTCGGCCATGACGCGCAGTGAGTTGCCGCGCTTGGCGATTTGGTAGGCGTGAAGCGAGTCGGTCACCTGGTCGGGTTGTAGGAAGGGAAGGTCGAGCAGTTCCTCGACGGGGGTTGTGGCCAGCGCGTTGTTCTGCTCGACCGGGAGCGCGGGAAGGCGATGCCCGGACTGAGACGCGATCACAACGCCCGCGCCACCGGAGGCGATGGCGCTGCCGAACTCCTCGAGGACCAGCGCAGTCCCGTACAGGTCGACCTTGAGGATCGTCGATGGCGACGCCTGTGATGGGGAGACGCCGGCCGCGTGGATCAGTCCCGTGACCTCTCCCAGGCCGGTGCCCGTCTCGACGAGGGCATGGACTGCATCGCGGGAGGACGCGTCGACGGTCGCGACGCTCACCTCGTACCCGGCGTTCCCCAGCACCTCCGCCGCGGCGTTGGCGTTCTCCTCACGCAGGTCGGCCAGCAGCACGTGCTTGCCAGCGCCGACCCGCCGCGCGATGGCTTGGCCGATCAACCCGGGTCCGATGGCTACGATGACGTTGCTCATGACGGATCCTCCGGTGGGGACGGTGGGGTCTGGTATTCCTCGTCGGTGACGTGCTCGCCCCAGGTCACCGGACTGCCGTTCTCGTCGTGCTGCTGCATCGCGATGTGGACCATGAAGCGGTTGCGAGCGGCGCCGTGCCAGTGGTTCTCGCCCGGCTCGAAGAAGACGCGGTCGCCGGGGCGGATGAGCTCGACCGGGGCGCCTTCGCGTTGGCAGAGCCCGACCCCTTCGGTGACGTAGATCGTCTGGCCGTGGGGGTGGGTGTGCCAGGCGGTCCGGGCGCCGGGGGTGAAGTGCACCGCGGCGGCGGCAAACGTAGACGTGGCTTGCGAGGCGGCGACGGCGTCGATGTAAACGTCGCCGGTGAACCATTCGGCCGGACCTTTCTGGGTCTCGATGCTGCTGCGGGTGATCTGCATCTCGTGCTCCTAGCGGTCGATCATTCGTTGGGCGGCTTCGGAGTAGCGGGCGCCGTGGCCCTCGAGCTGCGCGCCCTCGATCTCGCGCAGCTCATCGGGTGTGAGCTTGAGCTCGGCGGCGGCCAGGTTCTCCTCGAGGCGATGCAGCTTGGTGGTGCCGGGGATCGGGACGATCCACGGCTTCCGGGCCAGCAGCCAGGCGAGCGCGACCTGCGCGGGCGTGGCGCCCTTCTCGTCGGCGATCCGGGTGAGCAGCTCGACGAACGCGAGGTTCGCCGCGCGGGCCTGACGGTCGGCGAATCGGGGGACGGTGTTGCGGAAGTCGTCGCTTGAGAACTCTGTGGTGGTGTCGATCGTGCCAGTCAGGAACGCCTTGCCGAGCGGGCTGAACGGGACGAACCCGATCCCGAGCTCCTCCAGAGTGGGCAGGATCGCCTGCTCGGGTTCGCGCCACCAGAGCGAGTACTCGCTCTGCAGCGCGGTCACCGGCTGCACGGCGTGGGCGCGGCGGATGGTCTGCGCCCCGGCTTCGGACAGACCGAAGTTGCGCACCTTGCCCTCGTCGATGAGCTGCTTGACGGTGCCGGCGACCTCCTCGATCGGGACGTTCGGGTCGACGCGGTGCTGGTATAGCAGGTCGATCCGGTCGGTCCGCAGCCGCTTGAGCGAGGCCTCCACGCCGGTTCGGATCGTCTCCGGGCGGCTGTCCAGCGCGCCCGGTCCGATCGCCCCCTCGAGGTCGAAGCCGAACTTGGACGCGATCACGACCTGGTCGCGGACGGGTTCGAGCGCCTCCCCAACGAGCTCCTCGTTGGTGAACGGGCCGTAGACCTGGGCGGTGTCGAAGAACGTCACGCCGCGCTCCACAGCGGCGCGGAGCAACGCGATCATGTCCTGCTTTGGGGGCGGTGGTCCGAAGGCGTGGCTCATGCCCATGCACCCGAGGCCAATCGCCGAGACCTCGAAGTTCGTTCCTAGCGTTCGCTTCTGCATCAGTCTGTCTCCTTGGTCTGGTCGTGCTGGTGCGGTTCCAGCCTCAGCGTGGTGGCGCGAGCCTCCGGGCTCGTGATCCGCCGCAGCGTGTTCTCCGAGTAGCGGGCGTACTTCCGGCGGTACTCGGCGTCGATCTGGTCATCGAGTCCGTGGTCGGCCTCGATCAGCTCGACGGCGCGAGTGAGGCCGCCAGCGGCGACCCGGGCCTGGTGGCGGTTGCGCGCCCCGGTACCAGCCGGCCTCCGGGCCGCCTACCGAGCGGACATAGAGCTCGCCGCCATGGCGAACCATCCAGATCGTCACCGGGCCCCGAACACTGCCGTCCCGTCGTCGGGTGGCGATCTCCATCTCATCCGGCTCCGCGAGGATCGCGAGGTCCTCCGGCTTCCATGGGCTCATCGATGGCTCCTCGGCGTGGTTTGGCGACCGGCGACGGGTGCCATAGTCAGACCGTCCCGACGTGCAGCAGCGACTTGATCGCGCGCCGCTCGTCCATCGCCGCATACGCCTCGCCGACCCCATCGAGGTCGGTGGTGAAGTCGAACACGCGGCCGGCGTTGATCCGCCCCTCCAGCACGTCGGGCAGCAGCTCCGGGATGTAGGCGCGCACCGGCGCGGAGCCTCCGCGGACGCCGACGTTGCGGAAGAACATGTCCCCGATCGGTAGCTCGACCCCGTGTGGGACGCCGACGTAACCGACCATCGAGCCGGGGCGTGCGATCGAGATCGCGGTTTGCATCGCCTGGGCTGTGCCGACGCACTCCATCACGGCGTCGGCACCGACCCCGCGCGTAAGCTGCTTTACGGCCTCGGTCGCCTCCTCACCGCGGCCCTCGACGATGTCGGTGGCGCCGAACTCTCGAGCGAGCTCCTGCCGCACCGGGTTGCGGCTCAGGACGATCAGCCGCTCGGCACCGATGCGGGCTGCGGCTAGCACGCCGGACAGTCCAACCGCCCCGTCGCCGACCACGGCGACCACTCCCCCCGGCGTCACGTCCGCGCATGCCGCCGCGTGGTGACCGGTGGCGAGCACGTCGGAGAGCGTCAGCAGCGACGTCATCGTCTCGTCGGAGTGCCCGGAGCCCGGCACCGGAACCAGGGTCCCGTCAGCGAGCGGGACGCGGACGCCTTCGCCCTGCCCACCGTCGCCGTTTGAGGGATAGAACCCGCCGGCCGAGCACGCGCTTGTGATGCCATGCCGACAGTGAGGGCAGGTGCCGTCGCTGAACGCGAACGGCGAGATCACGAAGTCGCCCCGCTTGATGTTGCGGACCTCGGCGCCCACGTCCTCGACGACGCCGATGAACTCGTGGCCGATCGGCCCCGGCTCGAACGGCGAATCGCCGCGGTAGTACCACAGGTCCGACCCGCACACGCAGGACAGAACGACGCGCACGATCGCGTCGGTCGGCTCCTTGATCACGGGATCGGGCCGGTCTGCCACTGTGATGGAGCCTGGTTCGTTGAAAACGGCGGCGCGCATCTACGCCTCCTCGCTTGATCGGGTCTCACTCATCGGTTCCCTACGAAAGCACCGCCAGACCAGAAGTGAGAGGCCCTGTGAAGGGGGTACTGCCAGGGCCCCCTTGCGCCGCCCTGACCAGGGTATGTTGATGTCATGGACACAGCCGGCGACATCGCCGCATTCCTGACCACCAGACGAGCCAAAGTGACGCCCGAGCAGGTCGGGCTGCCGACCTGGGGCCCCCGCCGCGTAAAGGGGCTGCGCCGCGAGGAGGTCGCGTCGCTCGCCGGCGTCAGCGTCGAGTACTACAAACGTCTGGAGCGCGGCAACGCCGCAGGAGTTTCCGACGGCGTGCCCGAAGCGCTCGCGCAGGCGCTGCAACTCGACGACGCCGAGCGCGCGCACCTGTTCGACCTCGCCCGGGCCGCCAACCCCGTCGCCCTCAAGCGCCGCAGAGCGGCGCAGCAACGCGTGCGCCCCGTGGTTCTACGGATCCTCGACTCGATCGACGCGCCAGCCATCCTGCGCAACAGCCGCGTCGACTATCTCGCGGCAAACGCCCTCGGACGCGCGCTGTACGCGCCGTTGTTCGACAGCCGCGAGCAGCCGCCCAACAGCGCACGCTTCACCTTCCTAGATCCCGCCGCCGACGACTTCTACATCGATTGGGAGCGCACCGCCCGGGACCTCGTCGCCCACCTACGCTCCGAAGCCGGCCGCAACCCTTACGACCGCGGGCTGACGGACCTCGTCGGGGAACTCTCAACCCGAAGCGACGAGTTCCGCACCTGGTGGGCCGCCCACAACGTCCGCTACCACCGCACCGGCACCAAACGCCTGCGCCACCCCATCGTCGGCGAGCTCGAGCTCAACTTCGAGGTCATGGACGTCTCCGCCGACGACGGACTCACCATCAGCATCTACAGCGCCGAACCCGGCAGCCGCTCCGAGCAGGCGCTCGATCTGCTCGGCAGCTGGTCAGCTACCACCGAGCTCGAACCCGCCTCACCGACGACCCCCCCAACCTGAGCTCGCTCGCGGGCGCCCAGGCCGGGCAACCACGAGCGCACGACGGGACTACACGACGAGCAGCCGCACTCGGCCCTGCCTTCCCAACTCGCTGTCCGTCGCCAGGAACGAAGTCGGGGCGCAAGAGCCCGCCACCGTCCGACGAGTGAAGCGGCACGAGGCCCTCGCCAGCCGGACAGCCGTCGGGCAGCAGCACGCGATGATCCGCGCGCCGCACCACGGCAGCCCTGCATCCGTTGCCGCACGAGCATCTTCGGACTCGCCGCCGGGCGCCCCGCTTTGCGCGGCAAGCAGAACCGCCGGGGCGCCTCCGAGGCCTTTCGCATCCCCAAGTGGAAGCAGCGGTCTGGTCGGCGCTTGCCGTGAAGAGCGCTAACCGGGGTCCTGACGAGGAGCTCGTTGCCCGCGCTGCCCAATGCCTCCGAAGTCCCCTCGAGCTCATGAATGGATCTGCTGGAAAGGGGTCAGCCGTCGCGCCGAAACGGCCGGGTGAAGAACCGCCCCATGCCTTTGAAGAAGCGCCCCATGCGCTTGAAGAACCGCCCCACGCGCTTGAAGAAGCGCCCCAAGAACACGACTAGATCATGGCGCGTACAAGCACGCGCCGCAAGGCCGGGATCCGACCGTCGAGTCGGGCTACTTCTACATTCTGGGTTGCGATGCGAGCGGTCCGCGTCGGCGATGCCTGGGACCTTCTTTCGCTCTCCGACGCGCAGCTCGCCGGGGGCGATGAGCGTCCCGCTTCGCGCGCTCGCCGGTATTGGCTGTCGACCCGTGGGTTGAGATGAAGATCAACCCTCGGTTCAACCCCGGCGCCGACGACAGAACCGGCCGCGCGGAAGATGATGGCGCCATGACAATCATCGATTACCTCATCAACGCAATGTTCCTTCTGCTCGTGGCACGCCAGGCTCGCGAGCGCGAGCTGGACCGCCGCGGCGTCATCGTCCCGCTGGTGATCCTGTTCTTCGTCGCACAGATGTACCTGCACTCGATCCCGACCGCCGGCAACGACCTCGTCCTGATCGGCCTGCTGGCAGCCGTCGGGCTCACGCTCGGGATCGCGTCGGGCTTCGCGACCCGCGTCCGCGCCGGCGCTAACGGCCTGGCCGTCGCCCGCGTCGGCTGGCTCGCCGCGGGCCTGCTGGTCGCGGGAATCGGCTCGCGGATGGTGTTCGCGTTCGCCCTCGGCCACGGACTGCGCCCCGATATCGCCAGCTTCAGCATCGCCCATCACATCTCGGCAGCCGCGTGGCCGACTGCGCTGGTGCTGATGGCGATCTGCGAAGTCACCACCAGGATCGCGATCGTGCAGCTCCGCGGCCGCAAAGCGACGAGCGATCAGGCGGCCTTCACGGCCACTATCCCCGCCACGGCCTGATCGCAGCAAACGACAATTTTGTCCGATGCCGGCCCGCCACGAGCGGGCCGGACGCGTCTATCGGAACGACCCAGGCGTCATTGGTAACCGCTGGCTATTCGCGGGCCCGGATCTGCCGCGGGTAGGAGCACCGGTCAGCCGCCGCGACTCACCCGGCGGCCGTGACGCCCCGGTCGACTGACCGATGCTTGCCCAACAGTCAGAAGAGAGCGGAATGGGACCAGCACACGATCAGACCCGCTTTGGCGGCGCGACGTACCTCTCGCCTTCGCGGCGCCGGCCCCCCGTATGCGCGGTGGGCGCGTCTCTGAATTCGGTCCGACCGGTCTTGACCGCCTCGACGGCCCGGAGATGCACGAGATCCGCGCCTTGCGGGGCGGTAGCCGGCGCGTTCGAGATGCAGGCGCGGTCGCGGAAGCAGGTCTGCGCGCCGAGACGCTCCAGGCTTCGATAGCTCGAGCGCTCGCTGCTGCTCGCCCGGGGAGCGGCAGCTGACGAGCGACGCCGGGATGCGCGTGCTGCTGCTCAGATGCAGCAGCGTGGCCAAGACTGGTGCAAATGGATCGTGGCGACAGTCACTGGATAGCTCAGAACCAGGCTGCCGCCGTGTCGGGTCTCAAGGGCTGCTGAGGCCAAACCCTACTTTGGCGGACCGGGCAGCAGTCGGAAGACCGGGTGGTCCGGCGCTTCGCGGACGAAGTCCTCGAGCGAGGACTCGAGCGTGACGTCAAAGAACGGACGCACGACGGGGCCCCCGGCCTTGAGATACCGCTTAAGCACCGGAGCGGCTTCTTGCGCTGCCACTTCTTCAATCCGAAGCCGTTCCGTGCGTCGCGCCCGAGTGAGCTCGACCTCGCCGGCTGCCCTCGCGTTCCGTACCCACGCAACCTCACCGTAGGGCGCTACAAGCCAACGATCTCCGTTTTCAATCAGCGAGACCGGTGTCTCATAACGCCTGCCTGTCTTGCGCCCGCGGACCGCCAAGATATAGGTGTGGCGTCCAGCCAGTCCCAGTCTCGCCAAGGGCTTGATCGTCGCGTTGATCAGACGACGCGAACCGCTGAGCCGATAAGACCGAGGCATCGCAGCAACCCTACCTGCAGCTCCATCGCCCGTCGAGCAACTGGTTGAACGCTCCTTTGGGCTGGCAGCAACAGGTCGCTAGCGTCCTGGAGCTGGCGCCTGTTCATCCGCCCGGAGAGTCAGCCGCGCTGGCACCGCAGCTAGCAGCAGCGGTCTCGACGGACCGGATTGGCGTCGACCAGACTTTCCCGTCGAACCGCCTCCGATAGCACTCCCGCCCCGTGGCCGAGGTCGTGCTTCGCGATTGAGTGAGCGGCAGGGACCGCGACTGACCGCGCGCGCGCCTCGGCGGTTCCTCTTGCCGCGCAAGTCAGGTCGTTACGCCGATTACGGCGTAGATCTCCTCGGTCCCCGAAGGGAGGTCTCCGACAAACCGTCGGCGATCGGTGAGCGCTCACTTCGACAGCTGAAAGCGGCGGCTGATCAAGGACTCGATGGCGGCCGACGGCAGGATTCTGGTCAGCCGCAATAGCCATTTCTCGCGGCCGACCGGGTAGTAGGGGGCTGGCGCGTTGGAGCGGATGATGCGGAGCACGGTCTCGGCTACGGTCCGTGGTTCGGTGCCCGCGCGCTGGCCCTGCTCCATCACTGCGCTCGCCCGCTGTTCTTGGTCGGTGTAGTCGTCGATCGATCTCGCGACTCTCATCTGAGCGAATCGCTGACCGGGGTGGGTTGCGGTAAAGCCGGGTTCGACGACTGAGACGTTGATGCCGAGATGCTTGAGCTCGAGGCGCAGCCCGTCGGAGTAGGTGGTCACGGCTGCCTTGGACGCGGACAGGTAGCCGTGGAATGGGACCGGGAGCGTCGCGCCGAGCGAGCCGAAGTTGATGATCAGTCCGCTGTGGCGGGCTCGCATCGCGGGCAGTACGGCGTTGACCATCCGTGCTACACCGAACAGGTTGGCGTCGAACAGCGCCCGGGCTTCTTCGATGGACGCCTCCTCTTCAGCGCCGATTAGTCCCACCCCGGCGTTGTTGACGAGCACGTCGATGCGACTCACCCGCTCCAGGACGGTTGAGACGCAGGAGTTGACTGACTCCGGCGAGGTGACATCGAGCGCCACCAGCTCGAACCCATGCGCGCTCTCACCGGAAGGCCTCCGGGCGGTGCCGAGCACTGTGTAGCCGTGCTCGGCGAGCAGCGTCGCTGATGCGTGCCCGATTCCGCGGTTGGCGCCGGTCACGAGCACGACCGAGCGATCCGCGCGCGCGTTTCCTTCGGTGCCACCGTTCGTGGATGCCGGCCCGTTGGTTGTGAACCCGCGCATGCGTGTTAGTCGGATGCGGGTGTCCAGCGGAAGAAGCGGATCGCGATCAGCAGCGACGCGAGCCCCCAGATGGCGATCACGGCGAGATCCCAGCCTTTGATGCCACCGCCGGCCGTGTGGGGGTTGAAGACGGTGACCAGTGCGGTGTTGAGGTGCTTTACGGGGAACACGTTGGCGATTGTGCGCATCGTGTGGTTGTTGATGTTGAAGAAGTTGCCGGAGATGAAGAACAGGCTCAGCATCGCGCCGAGCCCGAGCGGGAGGGCGGCGTTCTCGTTGCGCACCAGGAGCGTGAACGCGAACGCCATGCACGCGAATGCGATCGCGGCGACGGCGACCGCGAGGATCAGCGCGGCGATCCGGTCAGAGGGAAGCGCGACACCGTAAAGCACGCGTCCGAGCACGATCAACACGATCGTGGTGAGCACAACAAGCAGGACCGCGTTGGCGACCCGCCCGGCGATGTACACAGATGTGGGCAGGGGGGTGCTGCGTTGGCGCTTGAGGATCCCGCGCTCGCGCTCGCGCACCAGCCCGTTCATCGGGTCAAAGAATGCGGCGGAGATAATCGCGATCGCGATGATCGTGCCCACCAGATAGACCGACTCCTTCATCGTTCCGGGCTGGCCGGCGACCGTGATCTTGTCGTTGCCGAAGTTCGTGACGAGGATGATCAGGTAGAGCACCGGCAGCCCGACGGTCGCAAACACTGCCTGCGGGTCGCGCCAGAAGCGCTTGCGCTCGTAGCCGAACTCCTTGAACGTGAGTTGCGCGGCGCTCATGACTGGCGCACCAGATCGAGATAGACGTCCTCGAGGCTCGGTCGCACGACCTCGAGGCCGGTGAGGTTGGTGTCGTGCTCGCGCGCCCACCCCAGCAGCACCCAAAGCGCCTCCTCCGCGGAGACAGCACGGATTTTCACCATTGAGCCCTGCACGGCGACCTCCGACCCGTTGAGGTCGGGCAACTCCGTCGCGAGAAGGCCGCTGGGAAGGTGGAAGCGGATCTCGCACGGCGCCGCGTCGCGACCGCCCAGCCGGCTCGTCTCGCCCTCGGCGACGATCCGCCCGGCAGCGATGACCGCCACCCGATCGGCGAGCGCTTCGGCCTCATCCATGTAATGGGTCGTCAGAAAGACTGTCTTGCCGAGCTTGCGAAGGCCGTCGATCACGCCCCAGAACTGATGGCGAGCACCTGGATCAAAGCCGGTCGTCGGCTCATCGAGGAAGATCAACTCGGGATCGCCGATCAACGCCAGCCCCACGTCGAGCCGGCGCTGCTGACCGCCCGACAGTCTGCCCGCACGCGTATCGCGCTTGTCCTCCAGGCCGACCAGCGCGACCGTCTCCTCGACCGACCGCGGCACCGGGTAGTAACCCGCGTAGCGTGACAAGAGCTCGCGGACCGTCAACTCAGCCGGCAGCTCACACGTCTGCAACACAACCCCGATCCGAGCACGCCAAGCCTGCGTCGGCGAGGCGGGATCGACCCCCAGCACGTCCACCTCACCGCCGCTGCGTCTGCGGTACCCCTCCAGGATCTCCACCGTCGTGGTCTTGCCCGCGCCGTTCGGGCCCACAAACGCGAAGATCTCGCCGCGATGCACGTCGACATCGATACCGCGCAGCGCCTCGAAGTCCCCATAGGACATGCGCAACCCGCGCATAGAGATCACCTCATCACGAGCGGGCGAACCGTCACTCGACGAAACTGCTCCAGTCGGGGTCACCGTCCTCCCGGGAACCGCGACAGCGCTGAAAAACACGCAGTCCATGACCACCACGATCTCGCGATGCGAGGCGCCATCCATCGGTAGTTCCGAGCACACCAAACCGGGCTTGTACCCATTCACGCCGTCACGCCTGCCCGTCAGGCTGAGAAGACCGCTCCAGGCTGGCCCTGTACCCGCAACCTAGGCTCCAGCTGTCTCGCCGGAGGTTGTCGTCGCCCTGATTAATCGACGCCGCTCTCGCCACGAGCACAAGGGCTGTACGCCCGGACTGAGCAGCGTCGACTCCCACACTGTGCCGTGCCCGCGGTACAACGAAAGCACGACTCACGCCAACTACGAGCGATTCCCCGCACCTCGCCAATCTCGTAACTGTCGTCGTCGACGACCGTCGACGGCTGCAGCGGCATCAGCGTGCGGACCTGCTTTCCCGCGACAGCAGGGCGCATGCGCCTCTTCCCTGGTTTGCGCTCAATCCGGGTCTCAGAGCGTTCGCAGGACGAGACCTCCTATTCGCCAGATCCGCGCACCGGGTGCTTGCAGCCTTTCGTGCTAGCGCCCGGATCGAAGCAGTAGTCCGCGCGGGGCGTCGATGCTGGTCCCAAGGTGGCGACGAACGACGAACGGCGCCGACCGTCGGATCGCGCGCTGCTGCTATCGCCCACATCCAGGCGTGCGGGGACTGAGCGCGCTACGACTGCTTCGGCTCTCGCGGTCGCTCCGGTCTCGCTATGCCTTTGCCACGGCCTCAGTTGTCTCGCCGCGGCTGGCGGACGGCTGCTTCAGCCCGGCGATGCAGAAGCCGAGCCGGTCGAGGCCGGCGGCATCCGCCGCGCTACTTGCTTCTCTACGGCCTCGACCGACCCTGCGGCCCGGAGCGATCGTCCCGCCTCGGCCGACCGCGCCATCGCGTTGCGCGGAACGCAATCGTGTCGCAGCAGCGAACCGGACGAATGCTTTCGCTTTCGAACCGACCGACGCGCGCTTGTGCTTCCACGTGTCGATCGCAGGCGGCCACCCCAGCGGCGGCATCGCTCCGCGACGAGCGCGATGGTCGGCATAGCTACGACCGCGCCATCGTGTTGCGGGGAGCATGATCGCGCGGCGCCCGAGCGGCGGCGCCAGTGCTGTCACGGCAATGCGCGGGACGACGATCGCCGATCTGTGCTGGTGCTCGAGCCCGCCGCTCCGCCCGACCCTCAGGACGGGCATGGGCCGTGGCGCCCGCGCGGACCCGATGGCGATCGTCGAGCCGCCGCGTCTCGGCCTCGATCGCGTAGCCGACGCCGCTCCGCGCCCACACGAGGTGGTCGATGTCGCCCCACCGGGCCGCCAACCGCCCGAGGCGAACGTTCCGCGCTCGTCGGCGAGTTCCCCTCAGTACGCGGCGAACGGCGTCCCTGTAGCCCGCAGCCAGGTGACAGCGGCGCGAACCAAGGAGCGCTTTTCGCCTCACAGGTAACCGCCCGTGGCCCCATTGTGGCCCCACGGAACACCTCGACCGTGCCGACCCTCCAGCAGCCAGATCCTAGAAAATTGCCCAAATGCAGCGAATTCCTAGATTCCGGCGGATGGGCGATCCAGGACTCGAACCTGGGACCTCTTCCTTATCAGAGAACGTCGTTGTCACTCCCTGACCGCAAATGTCACGCATTTACGGGGTATTCGTGTGGTCGACGATGGCGTGTTAGGCCACGGAGAGGCATCTGGTGTTCCGTAGATGTTCCGTGAGCCATCCGCCCACATCAGGGATTCGCCGCGGGTCGGGCTGGCGGTTGCGTCGGCTCGCGCTGCGCCCGGTGGGCTCCGGGTAGTCGAATGTCAATGGCCATCTGTTTCTCCCCAACTACGGCCAGAAAATTCCCCGCTGGTGGCCACCAATTCTCCCCACTGGTGGCCACCGGATCTCCCCACAGGGGGGGCGGGGTCAGGTCAGGGGCTTCACCCCCTTGCCGGCGGTTGCTTGGGCGAGTCGGTAGCTGTCTTGGCCGTCGGTGATGATCACGTGGGCGTGGTGCAGGAGCCGCTCGACGGTCGCGGTAGCGAGCGTTTTGGGCATCAGCTCGTCGAACCCGGAGGGGTGGATGTTTGAGCTGATCGCGATCGATCGTTTCTCGTAGGCGGCGTCAACGACGCGGAAGAGCGCCTCGGCGGCGTCGGTGGAGACCGGAAGCAGCCCGACATCGTCGATCAGGATGAGATCGGCGCGGATCAGCTTGCTGATCGCCTTGTTGATCGAGTCGTCGGCGCGGTGGCGTCGTAGCAGCGCAGCGAGCGTCTCGAGGGTGTGCCAGGCGACGGTCTTGTCGTTGTCGATCGCGAGATGGCCGAGCGCTTCGATGAAGTGGCTCTTGCCGGTCCCGGACGGGCCGGCGATCACGAGGACCTCGGCGCGGTCGACCCATTCCAGGGTACGGAGCGCGTGCTGGGTGGCGACCGGGATGGCTGATGTGGTGGGTTCCCAGGCGTCGAAGGTCTTGCCGGCCGGCAGCCCGGACGCTCTGCGGCGGATCGCGACGGTCGCCTTGTCGCGGCCGGCGGCTTCCTCGGCGAGCAGGACCCGCAGCACCTCGGCGTGCTCCCAGCGCTGGCTGTTGGCGGTCGCGATCACCTCCGGTGCTGCCCGGCGGAGGTACGGCAGCCGTAGCCGTCGCAGCAGCCGCTCGAGCTCGTCGCTCAGCGGCGGCGGGGTCGGTAGCGTGAGCGTCATCGCGCCACCTTCACCGGGCTGTGGGGGCGTGAGGCGTCGCGGGCGAGCTCCAGCAGCTCCCGGGCGAGCGCTCGGGCGCACTGGGCATCCAGGCGGCAGACCGGGTCCGCGAGGCTGGCCGGGTCGCGGTCGGGGTCGTCGCTGAGCACCAGCTCGATCTCGCGCTCATATCCATGCTCGGTGCGCACGAGCCCGAGCGGGTCCAGGTACGCGCGCACGTGCGTGTACTCGCTCATCGTCCCAATGCCTCCCAGCTGCGGGTCGAGGCCTGCAACGAGCGGTCCTCCGGCGCCCGGTGGGGCAGCGCGATCACTTTCGCTTGTTGTTGGTGGGCGAGGATGCTTGCCAGGTCCCCGTCGGCAAAGCGGCCGTAGCTGGCGCACCGCTCAAGCGCCTCGCTGACCTGCTGGGCGCCGTGCAGCTTGGCGAGGTCGACCGCCTCGGCCATCTTGCGACGGATCCGCTGCGTGCCCTCGGCCGCGGCACGCTTGAGCCACCGCTCAGCCCCGTCGCCGATCGCGAGGAACTCCCGCTCCTCCTCGCTGCGGGCCCGCGGCTTGCGCTCGAGCGCGCCCGCTGGGCGCGGTGGGTAGTGCTCGTCGTTGATGCTCGGACGCCCGGGCGTGGTCAGCTCATGGCGCGCGACCTCCCTGGGCCCTTGGATCTGGTCGATATGCACGACGACGAGCTGCTCGCCGTCGGAGCGGACCCAGACCTGCTCGCGGATCAGCTCGTGCGGGACCGAGTAGACCGCGTCGCCGAGCGAAACGGTCGCCTGAGGTGAAACCTTGCGGGTCTGCCCAAAGCACAACGTATGACCCACCCGCGGCACACGGTGCAAATGCGCGTGCTCCTGCCCGAGCAGCGCCAACGGCGGCTGATGCGTCGCGCGGTGCGCCCGCGTGTTGACATCGGCCATGAACTGCTGGCAGGCCACCTCCAGCGCCTGCCAATCCTGATACTCCTCGCGGAGGTTGTGGTCGGTCGGCACCAGATCCGCCTTCGCGACCCTCACGGCCGCCTCCGAGCCGCCCTTGCTCTGCGGGTCCGCGGGCACACACGTCGCAATCGTCAACCCGTAATGGCGCGAGACATCAACGATCGTCGGGTTGCGGACCGCGATCCCGCACACATGATCGACCGTCACCGTCTTCTCGTTATCGGTCAGCGCGTACGTCGGCACCCCGCCCACGAGCCTCAGCGTGCGGTCCAGCCCGATCACCACCGACGCCATCGTCTTATCGCGCAACGGCACCACCACCCGATAGCGGCTCCATGCCAGCCACGCGCAGAACAGCACCGCCCGCGCCCCGCACACGACCGGCCCATCCCCGTAATCCCACTGCAGCCACAGCCCCGGCTGCGGAATCCACGGCCGCGTGATCCGCCCGTGGTCGCGCCGCCACCGCGCCTTGGCCTCCGCGACCGCCCGCCGCGTCGTGCGATACGACCCGACCCCTCATAGCCCATCGCGACCAGCACCTCGTGCGCCTTATCGGCCCGCACCCTGCCACGCGAACGCGCCACCAACTCATCGATCTTCGCTGCATGCCCGTCCACCAACGGCCGCCGCCGCGCCCGCGCCGGCAGACCACCAGCCGCCTCCCGCGCAGCGACCAGCCGCGCGACCGTCTTGTGATCACAGCCCGCCAGCGCCGCCGCACCACGCAGCGACCCCGTCAGGTCATACGCCTCCAAAATCTCCATCACTTCCTCCGGACTCTTCACGATTTCGCCCTCCCGGGTCGCGCGTCGACAACAACGCGCCCCGGACTACAGGCCCCTCAGGACAGAACCGTGGGGAGAAACCGTGGCCATGAGTGGGGACAAATGGCGGCCACCAGTAGGGCGTTTCGATGGCCGCCTACGGGGAGGTTCTCATGGCCACCGACAGTCGAACGGCTTCACGTTGGTATCGGTTATGGACGCACTCTTTGGGCCGATCGAAGTGGTAGCCGGGGGCTGAACGACTGCGGATCGAACGCTTCCCCTATTGGCCCGAAGCGGCAGCACCGCGTCGCCCGATAGCGGCCGCCAAGAGTCGAGCGAAAGCAGGCGCCTGGGGGTTGCGTTGTTGAGGTGTGTCGTATCTGCAAGCGATTGTCATCGCGCTCGTCCAGGGCGTTACCGAACTGTTCCCCGTCTCGAGCCTCGGACACTCCGTGATCGTCCCGGCGTGGTTCGGTGGCAGCTGGCAAACGCTGGTCACCCAATCCGCCGAGGCCAACAGCGAGAGCTCGTTCTACCTCGCGTTCGTTGTCGCTTTGCACGTCAGCACGGCGCTGGCGCTGCTGTGGTTCTTCCGTGCCGACTGGATCCGGATCATCGGAGGGTTCATCCGCAGCGCCCGCCGCAGCCTCCGCGACCGCAGGTTCAGCGCCCAGGGGTCGGACGAACGGCTGGCGTGGCTGATCGTGATCGCCACGATCCCCGTCGGCCTGACCGGCCTAGTGCTGGAGCACACTTTCCGCACAATCTTCGCCAAGCCGCTCGCGGCGAGCGTCCTCTTGGTCATCAACGGGTTGATTCTGCTCGCGGGCGACCGGGCACGCCGGCGCGCCGAGACGGCTGCCACGGCGGCCGGGTTGGCGCCACGCGCGCGGATGCCAATCGCCGGCGCTTCGCCTGAGCTTGACGCGCAGGCTGCAGTAATCGCCCCCTCGTTCCGTGGCCCTCGCTCGGCCGAAGACCTCGCCGAAGCCTATGCGTCAGACTCGCGCATCTCCCGACTTCCATATCGCGAAGGTGTGTCAGTCGGCCTGCTGCAGGTACTCGCACTGCTCCCCGGGATCAGCCGCTCGGGCGTGACGATGGTCGGGGGGCTGTGGCGCGGGCTTGACCACGAGGACGCCGCCCGCTTCGCGTTCCTGCTCGCCACGCCGCCGATCCTCGCTGCCGGCATCCTCAAACTGCCCACGCTTTTCGGACAGGCCGGAGCGCACATCCACGGTCAGGTCGCCGTAGGCATGCTGGTCACCGGCGTCGCGGCGTACCTCTCGGTGCGCTATCTGGTGCGCTACTTCCGGACCCGCACCCTCCGCCCGTTCGCCGCCTACTGCCTGCTCGTCGGTGGCGCAAGCGTCCTGCGATTCGCACTCCTCTGAAGGCATCCCGGAGACGCTGCTGCTCTGATCGAAAACCGGGAGCGATCGCCGACGTCCGGAGCAACCTACGAGCAGATCCGCGCTCCACCTAGCGGGTAACGAGAGTTCTTGCCGATGTTGTCGTTTGTGGAACACCAGAGTCGGTAGCGCCGAGGCCCGGCGGATGCCGTCGACGCCGGCGAGCTCGTGCGCCGTCCCGTGCGGGACGGCTGCCCGGTGCCCGGTCCGACTGAGCTCGCGCGCGGCGCTGCCCGGGTGCGCGGGGGTCGCTGCCGGCGACCCCCGCCGTTACCTGTCGGGCCTGCCGACGTCGCGAGCTCGCGTGTCAGCCCGATCCCGGTCGAGGCCGCTGAGGTCCGTACTGCCACTGGATCGCCGCGATACGCCGGCCCCGACACCTGCTGGACCCGTGAGCACGTAGCGCTGGGCGGCCGATCGAGGCCGCGCCGGGGCTACTGTGCGTCTCGGCCTCGGCGGCGGAGAAGATCAGCGCGTAGCGGATGTGCATGGCGCGGCGGCTGGAGCGGCACCAGCATCGCGCCCGCACGCCGAAGCCATCTAAGACCGGGACGATCGCCAACTCGCCGCGCGAAGGTATATGCCGCACCCTAGCGACCCGATTCCCGCGAGGTGATGACCGAGCGGATGGGTACTAGGGCCGCAGGCCCGCCTCGTCGTGATTGCAGTGATTCCGCATCACGATCACACAAGCGTCCCATTGCCACGTCACACGGTTTGAGCGGTCGACGCGCAACGAAAATACGCTGGGGAAGGTGTGCACCGGGTGAGTGCGGAGTCCTGGATGCGAGAGACCCGTCGCCATGTTGCCTCGGAGTCGGGACGCCCGATCAGCGGCGCAATGATTGATGCAGCCGGTCGGTTGCTCCTGGCTCCTGATCTGTGCGGGTTGGACTTCGTAGGCCGAGCTAGCGATCTTTGGCGCTCCGTCATAACGATCGCCCCGGCGGCGCGGACACGCCACCGGGGCCGCACAGAAGGATCGTCTTCTATGCAAGCCGAGCCTACCCTCGCTCTGGCGTGGGACCGCTCTGCCAACCGGCGCAGGGCCATGGCCCGCAGAGGCCACATCACGGGCGCCACGCGGCCCCGGGCCGGGGTAGCGGTAGCGGCGGAGGGCGGAAGAACCCCACGAGCACTGCCCCGCCCGGCCTCAGCGAGGCGCAGGAGGCACGGGCGCGGGCCGATGCGGTGATCGCGGCGGCCGCGGCGGCCGGCGCGCCGTTGCGTGACCCGCTGGGGCGGCCGGTCTCGCCGGTGACGCTCCGGGAGTACGGACAAGGCCGCAAGCCGGCGAACGCGGGCCGCCGGTTCCCGGCGGAGGTGCTGGCACAGGCGCGGGCTGCGCGGGAGCTCGGGATCGGCGCCACGACCGTCGCCCTCCACTACCGATCGCTCGAGCGTCAGGGCTTGCTCGACCGGGGAGGGCTGGACAAGACCGGTTCTAATCGTGGCTCTCCAGTCTGGCGCGTGTCCTCTCCGCGCCCGGCGCTCTCGGCAAGCTGGTGGGGCTCGATGACCTTTGTCCTCAATCGCTAGGGCATCACAGCGGGGTTCGGGCTGGTAGAGAATCCGGTAGACACTTCGTGCTCCTCGAGCTGCCCGTGGGGCGGTTCGAGGGGCGCGAAACTACGATGGCAGCGAAGTGGCGAGCGCAAGTCGTGATCTCGAACTATCAGGGCGTCGCGCGCGGCCCCAGCGGCGCTAGACGCCATGCCACGCCTACCGACATCCTCGCAGCGCAACGTCGAATGGGCTCAGCAGGCCAATCAGATCCTGCTCGAGCACGGCGCGGTCGCTGGTAGCGAGGTGTATCCGGCGCGACACCAGGCGCGCTATCGAGCGCAGAAGGCCATCGATCTGATGGTGCGGTTCGGCCTGCATCACCGCAGCTCGCTATGCGAACACAGCGAGGCATGCGAAGGCGGATGGTCTTGGGCCGTCGAGTACGTAGCTCGCTAGCGATGTTCGTTCTCCCGGCTGAGAAATCGGCAGATCGGCAAGCGGAGATCCCCGGTAGCTACAGGGGTCGTAGACGTGTTTGCCGCCGCTTGATTGCAGATCGGCAGGCGGGAAACGCAAGACCGGCAAGCGGATCGGCAGGCGGCGATGCGTGCTGAGGAGCTCGCCGAGCGCAGTCACGCGACGGCGGCGGGAAACGATCGCGCAGTGCTCGCCGTGCTCGCTGGCGCTGGCGATGCGGGCGTTCAGCCGGGCGGAGAGCTCTCCGCGCTCGCAAGACTGCCCGAACGCACCGCACGCGAGGTCCTCTGCCGGCTGGTCAATCGAGGCCTCGCGCGTCGGGATGGCAAGCGCCGGGTATGGGCGACCGATGCGGGGCGCCGCGAGGCCGGCGCGGGCACTCCGGGCTTGTCGCTGGCGCCGACGCTCGACGTCGCGCTCGGGTGTCTGCCGGCGGAGGCATTGCGCGCGTTCGCGCGGCTGCAGCTCGCCGCCGTCGTGGCGCGCTGGCATCTGGCTTCCGAGCATGCCGCGGGGTGGCCGGGGTTCATCGCGACCGGCCCGACCCGGACCGGTAAGACGTCGATCGCGTCGCTGGTCTGCCGCGTGTTCCGGATCGATGAGGTCCGCGCGATCAAGCTCGCGCAGTACGAGACCCCGGGGTCGCTGTTCGGCCGCCGCCAACGCGACCGTACGAGCCCGACGGGCTACCGGCTCGAGCGCTCCCCCGCGCTCGACCTGCCCGTCGTCTGCCTTGACGAGCTCGACAAGGCGCCCCGCGAGGTGAAGGCGGCCGCTGGCGGGCTGTTGCAGGGCAACTCCGTCGCCGAGCTCGAGGGCGAGCTCGTCAAGGTTCGTCCGATCACCTACACGACGCTGAACGGTCGCCGGGATGGGCTCGGCGCGCTCCACGAGGCGCACGTGCGACGCAGCTGTGTGATCGACACCACAAAGCTGCGGTTCTTGCTGGGCGACGTCGACGAGTCGATGGCCAGACTGTTCGGCGGCGAGGTTGCGATCCCGAGCCTGTCGCTTGCGCGGATCAAGCCGCCGGCGTCGGCGTTGCCGGGCGATCTGCGGCAGCTGTTGCGCTGCGAGCTGCGCGCAGGGCTGACCGAGGAGGGCTGGCAGTACAGCGATGTCGAGCCGCTCGCGCGCATCGCGCTTGGCCGCGCCGCATTGACCAACGAACCGCTCGACGAGCGAGCCGTGATCGGGACCGTCTTTGACTACCTGGTCTGCAGTACGACGCTTCACCAAACCGAGCCGGGGTTTGTCGGCCGGCTCGCGTCGCGTCTGGGCGCCCGCGGCGCGCTTTGTGCCCGATCCGGTCGCCGCGGAGGCCGAGAGCGAGCAGCGGCAAGCCGTCGAGCGCGACCGCCGACGCCGCACGGTCGAGGAGCGCCTCCAATTCGTATGGGTGCGCGAGCACGCCGCCGCCGAGCTGCTCGACGCGCGCGACGCGATGGGCCGCGGCCGCGATCCTGACCGCCAGGCGCTCGCGACCGCGTTGACCGCCGCCGCTGAGCAGATCCGCGGCGCGCGATCGGACAAGGCCGTGCTGGCGGCGCTGCAAGCCGCCGCGCCGTACTACGAACGAGCGTGCGCGTACAAGGCCGCGCGCGACCAGGCCGCCGCGCAGCGCGAACGCGTCGCGGCCGAGGCCCAGCAACGCCGCCAGCTCGATCGAGCAGCGCGCCAGCGCGACCGCGAGCGCGCGCTGCTACCCGTCGCCGCGCAGCTCGTCGCGACGCTCCCGCACCGCAGCTCCGCCCCGGCCGAGCTCGGCCGCTGCCCATCCTGCGGGGTGGTATATCGGCTACTCGTCAGCTACGGCGCCCGCCTGACGACGTGCAGCGCCTGCGACCGGCGGCTCGAGCCCGTTTCGCGAACTTAGAGCCGGGGCACTCGGGTCGGAGTTGCCGCCCGCCGCGGCCAAGGGTCAAATGGTGGCTTGCGGCATGCGCCGCCAAGCCACACCCTTGCCATGCCTTGCCCCGCCTGGCCCCGCCAAGCCGTGCCATGCCCGGCCCAGCCGCGCCTTGCCGTGCCCGGCCGGACCATGCCCCGGCGTTGCCTAGTTTTTCAGGTGTCGGTCTCGAGTCGTTCGACGCGGTTGCGGAGATCGTCGATCAGGCCTTCGATCCGGTCGGTGCGCCGGTCGGCTTCGGCCATCACCGCGGCCACGCCTCCCCAGATCAGCGATGTTCCGCGGAATAGGTGCAGTTCGGCCGGGGTGAGTTCGTGCTCGCGGACGTCCTCGAGCAGCGCGATCGCTCGCCGGAAGTAGCCCTCGGCCGATTCTTTCTTCGCGAGCGCTACGGACATGTGCTCTGAGGCGGCGAGCATCCGGTAGCCGTGGCCGCGGACCGTGCCGGAGGTACCGCTTCTCATCTCTGAGCAGTTTCCGATTGGCGCGCGCGACCGCTCCACGAACCCGGTTGCGGTCGACGGGGCCGTTGAGGACGCCGTCGGCCGAGCGCCTCGATCAGCCGTTCGTGTGGGAATAGCGTGCCGGGTTGTGCGCGTCGAGCGCGAGCGCCCACGGCATGAACCGCGGGCGCATCCTGATGATCTTCTTGCCGCTGACGCCGACGCTCGCGCGGAACTGGTGTGCCGCGTCGGCGTAGAGCCTGTCGAGGTCCGCCGGGAGTCCTTCACCTCGACCGCCAGCACCCTGTCGGTGAACCCTTTGACGTGCAGCCGCGCGAAGCTATTCTCGGTCAGCCCCGCAACCGGTCTGCCGGGTGCTCCAGCGTCACCGGGTGAAAGTCGCGTAAGGCGCCCGAATCTGACGATCGTCACACGAGGCGTTGCTCAGCGCTACACCGAGCTCGAGCAGCGCCCGGGGTAGCAGCCGCCAGACTCGTCGCAGTCCCTGTAGGCGGCGCTCCCCAGGGTATCCCGATCACGACCGTCATGGGGGAGTTCCCGTTCAGCTTTTCATGTGCGTCCGACGAGTTCCGATCGTCTAATTGCTGAGCGGTCGTAGAGGTCATTACGGTTGTCGCGGTGACATGCCGAAAAGGACTCGTCATGCGTCCGCGTTATTTCTTCGTGTCCGGGTCTTCCGCGTAATGAGGAACGCTAAGTATTCCAGGCTCCTTGGCGCAGTGCTGTCGCCCTTGGCGCAATCGGTTGGCCTCAACTTCTATGTCGAAACGCTCCACCCCGGGAACACACCTGCGCAGCTTGCCTATGGGTTCGTAAGCTGTGGCGGAGTCCTCTTGGTTGACTCTGCCGAGCCCGAGGGCGTCCCAAGTCGCGACAAAGGTACGCGGAAACACGTTGCCAAGGCTCTGGCTAGCTGTCTGGATCGGCAAGGGGCGCGCGAGGCTGCTGTATTCCTCGCACAGGCCTACGCCACCGAGAGCTACGAATTCATGCGATCCAAGGGTCATGTGGCCGACGCCGAACGGCATTTGGGGTTTCGGCAGCTTATTCAGGAGCACTTCCCCCTCTCGGATGACCTCGTCAGGCGCCTTGAGACAACCCGGGCGGAGTACCGCACGCTCGAGACCCGCGAGGTCCGCGACGAGGTCCGCCAGGGCGGAGAAACCGGGACCGCCTATCACCAGGCGCTGCTCCATCCGGAGTCCTTGGAAGGCACGGGTCCCAACGAAGATGAGGAGCTCGTTCGAATGCAGAGGCTGTACGCCGGGACCTTCCTTCGCGGACACGCGCGACTAGCCGCGATCGAACTCACGATCGGCCGGGAGGCCTTTGCGGCGGTAGAAGACAAGCTCATCTTCCCGGGCGGGCCATTTGGCTACGAGGGCTTAGTCTTTGATGAGCTCGAGAACGTTCGCTGGACTTCTGGCGGCAAAGCGTGGCAACGTCACGGGAAACTGGCGATCGGGGCCGCGATTCCCGGGGACGATGACCGCGATCTCGCGTTGGTAGGTCCGGCGGTTGCCCGGTTGCGTCACGAGATCGTACGGTGGCTCGAGACCGAACAGCCCCGTCCGTTGCCTGAGCGAAGTCAAGAAGCGATCGGACATTTCGCCAACGAGATCGCGACTAACGAGGTCGGCTGGGTTACCGCCACAGATGCTCTCTTGATGGGCTACGGCCTTCGTGTCGCGGAGCGGAAGCTGCTGAGCGCAACTCGCTTTGACGAGCGAATCGTTGCCCGGCTCGATGACTACGCCGCAAGTGAGCCGGATATGGTGCTCGTGGGGTTCGCGCTGAAAGTGGCTGACCGCCTCCCCGCAGCATTCGGCGAAAGTAAGGCTCATTGGGCGCGGCTGTCGGCTTGGGGCGGGCAGCGCGCCCTGGATCGAGCACAAGCCCGCCGCAACGCCGGCCCTGGCAACGGCAATGCCTCGACCCTCACCGTGGCCGATTGCGAGCGAGCGTTCGGCTTGGGCTACAGCGTTCGCTATGTAGAGGAAGCTCTCGATCCCGGTGCTGACGAGACGAGCTGCGGACCGCAACTCGCTTTGACGTTCGACTCTCTCGGAGTGTCGAGCGCTGATGTCCGCTCTACGGCCATCGATCTGCTGACCCGTGCTGAACAGATCTTCGTCGAGCTTGGAGCGCCCGGCCCCATCGGCCTGCTGATCACGAGGGTGTCACTGAAGGGTAGATACAACGCCGATGAGGGGCATCCTCAGTACGGTGTTCTTCTGGGCGTCACGATGTTCGGCTACGCAACGCGCATGGCGCAAGCTCACGAGGCCCCACTCCCTTCAGACATGGTTGCGGAGATCCAACGCTCGATCGTCCGAGACGACCAAGGCACCGTCGACCACGAAATAATGGAGCACAAGCCAGAGGCGTTACGGAACCTGGGAATGTATGCAGGCGCGCTGGCTGACGACCGGAATGGTCTGCTCGCACTTCTCCGAACGCCTGTGAAGATCTGGACTCAATTTCATCGCTTGGCGACAAGGCAGCTTTATCGCAATCTCAAGCACAACGGCATCAAGCGACGCTTGCACCCGCCTCCTGACGCTATCGAGAATCTCATTCGTTTCGGCTGCGCCGTCCGGATCATCGAAGAAGTGGCTGGCGAGTCTCCTGTACTCAAATCGGACCTGGGATTGGGCTGACACCGTCGAGCAGCGAGGGTAACTCATGGGTTCGCCGCGCTGGTTGAGCGATTAGGGGCGCAAGCGCTTACCACTGTCGCTTCGGCTGTCACAGCTGCCAGCTCAAACTGCCGAGCCGTCGAGGTTCAAGGCGGAGCAGCGTCGGCTCCTGTTCGGAGAGCTCCCAACGAACTCGCCCCACGTCGTCCAGCGGACCAGCAACCACCACTATCACGAAGGTGCGCGCGCTACCGGGCGTAATGTGAGTCTCGCAGCTGCCGCGGTAAGCAGACGATGGTCAGCATCCACAGATAGCGACACGTACCCCACCAAACGTACACCGCGAGAGTATTGGTGGTGCTCCAGATGACGACGACGCAGGCCACCTCTTCATCGATAACTCCAGCGTCTTACACTGCCGCCGCAGCTGGCGGGGGCGTTCCGGCGACGAAGCGGTCGGGCGAGTCTCATAAACGAGAAATTGTCAGAGCCTCTCCGCAGCGGCCCGGGCCGGCCCGGTTGCCCGTCCATAAGTCGTGCTCTTTTTCAACGTCTCGACCGGTGAACATCCGACGGACAAGTGAGACTGCTCGCCGTGGCCTTGATCGGATACGCAAGAGTGTCGACCACGCTCCAAGATCCCGCCCTGCAGCTGGACGCGCTCCAGGCCGCCGGCTGCGCGCGGATCTTCACCGACTACGCGAGCGGCGCACTCGACGCTCGACCGCAGCTGACGCGAACGATCGACCACCTACGCGACGGGGATGTGCTGGTCGTGTGGCGTCTGGACCGACTCGGTAGATCGCTACGCCATCTCATCGACACCGTACGCGCGCTCGACGAGCGCGGCGTCGGCTTCCGCTCGCTGACCGAAAGCATCGACACCACAACGCCCGGTGGACGACTCCTATTTCACCTGCTCGGCAGCCTGGCGGAGTTCGAGCGCGACCTGATCAAAGAACGAACCGCCGCAGGACTCGCCGCCGCCCGCGCGCGTGGACGCAAAGGCGGCCGCCCTTCGGTGATGACCCCTGACAAGATGAGGATCGCGAGAGAGCTCTACGACGGTCGCCAACACACCGTGCAGCAGATCGCCGCCGCCATCGGCGTGAGTAGAGCCACCGTCTACCGCGCCCCCGAGATCGATCGGCCACTAACCGGTTCGTCATCCCGAGATGCGGCATGACCCGGCTTCACGACAGTGCCGAGCAAGCCAGCCCAAGAGCCTCGCCCGCCGACTGCGGCAAGCTCTGTAGCCCGTGATGAACAGCTTCTATCGCGACCACGCGCCGCGATGACGCAATACGAGCCGTCCGAGACTCCGAAACTCGAGCGCGCCTGCAGGGACGCGCATCGCGCGCAGGAGTCCTTACTGGCGGGCGAAATCGACCTCGTCCCCGAGCGCGACCTTGACCTGTACGAGGTTCTCTCTCAATTCGAAAGCCTCGAGGAGGCGGCAAGGAACCTAGCGGCGCGGGAACTCGGGCCGCGCGTGACATGGCTCGCGCGATGGCCGGAGAAGGATCGAAGCTGGCACCTGCAGACGGGCGCTATCGACTTCGACGCAGGCGAACACAACTTCGGATTCGGGGAAGGAGACCACGATGAGGACGGGTGCTGGGGTGGCTTTCGTTCGCTCGACGGCGAGTTCCGAGAAACAGCTTTCGCGTTAGCCGCGCGTGCCTATCGCCGGGAATGCGGCTGGGACTTCTCGCCCGATGACACCGGCGTGTGGCTTGTCGCCTGCGCTCCGACTTCCTGGATGGGGGGCACCAAGCAGTTGGCGTGCGCCACCGGCCGTCTCGTGGCGTTCGCGATCCTGCAGGACCGCGACGACGACGACGAGTATGAATCGCTGGCGCACGTGTGGACCGCGACCGCGTGGCGGCGGCGCGGAATCGCCAGCCGCCTGCTCGCCGATGCTCGCCAGCGCCTCAGCTACAGCAAGGTCGAAGGGCCGTTGACCGACGCCGGTGCCGCGCTGATCGGGCAGGGAGTAGCCCCATGATGCAATCAGACGACAACCCGCCCCACGCGCTCGCGGCGATGGCTGCGGCGGACGCGGTTGCACGTGGCTGCACTTGCTTTCCCGAAATCCGAATCTGGCCCTCCGGCTGCGTGCAGGTTCTACACGAGCCATCGTGCCGGCTAGCGGGGCTGTGAGACGCTCATGAGCAAGACCGTCACCACGCGTTATTTCGCACTCGCGATCGATTACGACCACGGCACGGTCAGCGCGCAGGACATTGAAGAGGCGCTCGAGCAGGCGCTCGCCGACCGGGCGATTGAGTCCGTGGTCGCGGTCGGCGTCGGCCGGCGCCTGCACGACGACCTGATCGGGACCGGCGTGACGCGACGGGACGCTGACGTCATCATCCCGGGGGATGGCTAAGCGGGCGTTCATGTGCGGGGCTACTGCCGCCGGAAGCCTGAGGCTGCGTGGCGGAAGTCCGCGCGGAAGGCGAAGGAATGGGGGTGGTGATGGCGCCGAAGTGCTCGCCGCCGAAGTCGGCCACGGTGAAGTCGTATTGGCGCGCGGCGCCGCGCAAGAAGCGCAGCGGCACGCGCGCCGGCGCGCAGTACTTCGTCGCGGAGAACGCGGCTGGGCGCGAGTGCGGGCACGAGCACCGGAGCTGGAGCGCGGCTCATGCGTGCGCGACGCGGCTGGATCGGAAGGCTGGTCGGCAGCCGGGCGGGCGGAAGGCGGCGAGGTGGCTGACCGAGAGAAAGACCGCCCGGTGACGCAAGTGCAACCGGCCGTTTGAGCACCGACGAGCTCTCCGCGCTGAACTCTTCGTCGAACGCAGCCGAGAGCTGATCGTGCTCGACGAGATTGCCCGATCTACCGACCTGCTTGTCTGCCGCCGCGAGATCGGCGACGGGAATGCGCGGCGGGGCCTGTCGCGTCTGCGGATCCGGGAGAATCGCCCGCTGTCATGAGCGCTCTCACTGACCGCAAGAAGCGGCTGATCCTCCGGGAGCTGCACTGATGTTCCTTTCCGAGACGCAACTCCAGATCCTCAAACTCTTACGCGCCGGCGAGCGTGACACCCCCGAGATCGCGGCGGCGATCCGCGAACCCGACCATCTCGTCCGCGGCGCGCTCAATCAGCTGCGCCAACAGCGGCTCGTATCCCGCCACTTCGAGAGCATGAGACTTGTCTGGACGCTCACAGACGGCGGATGGCGCTTGTGAGCCAACAGCGACAGCATTGAACCTCTGCCGCCGCTACGACGGCTAGCCTCGCGACTATGAAGAAGTCGGCTTCCACGCAGCCGGCCTCGGACCGGAGCCTAGCGACGACGGTCCAGGCGGCTTGCGAGCATCACGTCAACGCCGTCGCAAGCCCGGGCAGCCAGGCGACATACCGCTCGCTGCTACGCCCTCTGCTTGACCGCCACGGGGAGCTCTCGCCAGCGGACGCGCTCGCCCGGCTCGCCGACATCGAGACGGAGTTCACCGCGTTGATCGGCGTAACGCGTGCGCACAAGGCCGTGATGCACGTGATCGCTGCGCTGCGCAACGCAGGCCATGCGCTCCTCACCCTGCAGCAGGCCTCACGAAAGCACCGAATCGCCGACAGCTCGCTCCGTACGCTCGTCCACGATCAGCGGATCCGGTGCCGCTACCGGCACCGCGGCGGCCGCGAGACGATCCTGTTCGATCCTGACGAGCTGGTCGCAGACCTCGCTGCCCTGCCGAAATGCCGCGCGCCCGGCTGCCAGGCGCCCGGGATGGGGCGGAGCGGCTGCTGCGGCGAGCACTTCTCCTACGGTGGCCGAGACAGAGCCCGCGCTCGCGAAGACGAGACGCTGGACGATCCTGATCGCGATTGGTACACGGCCGAGGAGGCTGCGAAGCGACTCGGAACGTGGTGGGCTGCGATCGTTGCCATGGTCAAGCGCGGCGAGCTGCCCGGCGAGCGCGTAGGCCGCCACTGGCGGATCCCCAAGCAGGCTGTCGAGCAGCTGCGCAAGGCTCGGCGCGGACGGCCGCGGCAGACGATGCCGACAGCCGAGCAAACCGCGGCCAGAAGGCAGGAGGTGCGCCGGCTCGTCGAGCAAGGAAACCTCTCCGCACCTCAGATCGCGCGGCAAGTCGACGTCGACAAGACCACCCTCTACCGGGATCTGCGCGTGCTCAACCTCGATCCTCCCGGGGACAGGAAGCCGTCACGCAGGCTCTCGGCGGAAGAGGTCGCGCGCCTCCCAGGGCTGTACGCCGCGGGCCACACGTACGCCGAACTGAGCCAGCAGTTCGACGTCTCACCGGGCCACATCCGCGATCACCTCGAGCGCGACGTGCCGCGCAGACCCGCCGGGACACGCCCAAAGCACCCGCCCCCCACCGAACGTCCGTGTGCCCTCTGCGGGAAGCTGTTCACTCCTAAGCGCGCCGAAGGAGAGCGCCGGTATCACTCCGCGGACTGCGCCAACGACGCCCTCCGGGACGCAATCTCACGCGCACTGACCGATAAGGATTTGCTCTCCATCGGAGAGCTCGCCAGTGACTGGGAGATCACGGACGCCGATATTGGCTATTACATCCGCGAGGGTCACCTGCCGGCCGAGCTCATCACGGTCCCGGAGTGGAATCGCAGCGTATGGGGAGTGCGACCCGAGGACTGGAATCGGTTTCACCACCCATGGGCGAGCGGGACTGATGGCCGCCGGCGCTCACGCTGGCAGAACTTGGACACTGAGCTTGGGCGCCGAAAGCGCTTAGGCGAGGTCGCCAGGCTTGCGGCCGCCGCGGGTAAGAGCGAGGCCTGGGCCGAGGGCATCATCCGCGCGCGCCTCGAACGCCGTAGAGAGCGATTGGCACACCGGGCCGCCGGCCGTCCGCGCGGCAGCGCGCTGCTCGACCGTAACCTACGGTGGCAAGCCCGGGCCGAGGAGCTCAGGTCGGAATTGTTCGACGGTGAAACCGGGCCCACGGACCACACCGTGTGGCTGCTGGTCGCTCTCGAGGATTGGTTTGCGCATCCGGAGGACTGGCCGCGCGACAAGTGGCCGGCCGATCCAAACGACCCCGAGGGCTTCGCCAAAAGTCACTATCAACTGGCCCGTGACCGCGTGAGGAAAGCTGTAAAACGCCTGCAAAACGAACGGACAGAAATTACCCTCCCGTAACGCGCGGTAATTTCTGTCCCTAACCGGCTCGGGCGTGTGCTGAGCTTCACGGCCGTGACACGCCGGTCAGCATGGCCACGAGATCTCAGACGAGGAGCTGCTCGCGCTCGCCGGGCCGCTAGCTGACGCGATCGCCTGGGCGCGTGAGCGCGTGAGCGCGTGAGCGCGAGCCCAAGATGACCTGGGCGCCGGACGCCCGAGAGCGGTGGGAGGACTGGTATTGCTCGATCAACGACGACGTCGTTGGCCTGGTCGGAGCGCTCACCAGCCGATCCGAGGCGCACGCGCTCAGATTGGCCCTGATCCACGCCGTCGCCGACCGCACCTCCTCGATCAAGCTCGAGCACCTCGAGGCGGCGCTCGCGTTCTGGCAGTACAGCGAAGCGACCGTTCAATGGATCTGGGGAGACCTCCTCGGCAACACCGCCGCCGACGAGATCCTTCGCCAGCTCGAGGCCGCCGGTGCCCAGGGGCTCAGCCGCACTGCGATCCGCGACAACTTCAGCCACGATCGCCGAGCTGCCGGCATCGACGCCGCGCTTGTGCTCCTAGAGCAGCGGCGCTTGGCCTTCTGGCGGACCGTCCCGACCCCTGGCCGCCCCGCTACCTGGTGGTGGCATCACAAGTACTTTGCGCCCGGTTTGACCGGGACCGAACGGGACCAAAGGGACCAAAGCCCCCCCTTCGGTCCCTTCGGTCCCTTCGGTCCCGTTCGGTCCTGGTCAGGGGACAGGCGAGAGGGATCGTCGTGAGGGTGCTGTCCGAGGTCGAGGAGACCCCCCTCGAGCGCCTAGAAGCCGGGCTCGCCGAGCAAGCAACGCTCGCGGTGGCCAGATGACGCAATCGGGCAAGAAGCATCTGGCCGCCGCGGAGCTACCCCAGCGGGACGAGAACCGCGAGCTCGTCTGGCTCGGGCTCGCCGAGCTCGACGCCGGCGAGTCGGGCTTTGCCGACCACGCCCACCGGCGCCTGGCCGTCGGCGAGCAGATCTACGGCGACCAGTGGGCACGGCGAACGCTCGGCGAGTTGGTCGACGAGCTTTCCGAGGAAGCGGCAGACCTTGGTTCCTGGGGCGTCCTCGCGCTACAGGCGCTCGAGCATGTCGACATTGGCGCCGCACAGCGCGATCTGATCGCAACCAGCCTCCAGGCAGCGATGCTCTGGGGCGCGTACGCCCACCGCGCGCTGGCGATCGCACGCGGCCACCTCGACGCGCGCCCGCCGGACGATCACCATGCCTAGCTCGCCTACCGCCAACGGCCAGCGTGTCGCGGGCAGCGGCGACGTGACCGGTCCCGAACTCGAGCTGGACGCTGTGCTCGCCGTGCCGAGGCTGCTCTCGGTTTCGGCGGCCGCGCGGGTGCTCGGCTGCTCGCCGCAGACGGTCCGGCGCCGGATCCGGGCGGGCGAGCTCACGGCGGTGCGCGAGCACGGGCGCTTGAAGGTGCGCGGGGACGACCTCCGCGGCTATATCGAAACGCTCGAGCGGGTGGGTGGGTCGGCGCCCCGGCGGCGAAGCACAGAGCGTCGTTTCGACTTCCTACACGACGATCGGAAGGTCGGCGATGCCGCCGGTCCGCCGGTTGGCTGGCGGGAGAGGACACCGTGACCTGTAGCCAAGCTGTCTCACCTCCGAGACATATGGCTATAGTGTCTCGTATGCGAGACGGTTCGTCGAGAGAGTGGGAGAAGAACCCCAGGGCTCGGCTCGATCGAGTCCGCGAGGCTCGGGCGGAGCTCGCCGAGGCCGACGTCGAGCTCACGCGAGCGATCCGCGCCGCGGCGGCCGACATGCAGCTCGATGACGGTGGCGTCGTGGGGGGGTCCTCGATACGAGAGATTGCAGCCGCCGCAGGCGAGTCGCGGTCGTGGGTCAGCCGACGGCTAGGGAATCGCGGATGACCGGCTTGAGCCAATGGCGAGCAGGTGAGGACGCGCCCAAGGAATGGAAAGCGAGCAACAAGAGATGAGCATCCACAAGGAAGGCAAGAAATGGCGGGTCAAGTACCGGCTCGCCGGCAAGCAACGGTCGCGCACGTTCGATCGCAAAGGCGACGCGGTCACGTTCGAGGCTGACTTCAAGCGCCGTCGGCAGCTCGGTCCGGAGCTTGCCGTCCAGCTTGACCGGTCGACCTTGTCGCTTGACGCGTATGTTCGTGGCCCTTGGCGCGCCCACGCCGCGACGCTGCGGCCGCCCACCAAAGCGAAGTACGCGTGGGCCCTGGAGAAGCATCTGACAGAGCTGCTCGACGAGCCCCTCGTCGCGCTCGATGTCGCACGACTCGCGGAGCAGCAACGGCTCTTGCTCGACCGTGGCGCAACCCCGAGTACGGTGCGCGAGGTTCTAACGCGGCTGAGCGGCATCCTGCAGGTCGCGGTCGAGCAGAGCTACCTGAACGCGAACCCCGCGCGGGCGCTGCGCAAGGTTCCGGTCGAAGGCAGCGAGGAGGTCCGACCGCTGTCGCCCGTCGAGCTCGAACGACTTATCGCCGATCTCGAGGGCCGCGACCGAGCGATCGCGCTGCTCGGGGGCCATCTCGGACTGAGGCCGCTCGAGATCCGCTCCGTCACGTGGGGCGCATTCGCCGGCCCGACGCTGGTCGTCGGTCGAGCGAGCACGAAGCGGACCGCGATGCGCACGCGGACGGTCAAGGTCCCGGATGCCACCGCGCGCGAGCTGAAGGCGTGGCGGTTACTGGCCGGGCGGCCTGGTGATGACAAGCCGGTCGTCGGGCCCATGACGGCCAATGCACTTCGTTTGTGGGGCGCCAAGCGCCTGCGGCGCGCCGTCGCGGTCGCGACTCACGGCCGGATCGACGACGGCACGACCTACACGCTGCGCCATAGCCACGCGTCGGCACTGCACTACTGCGACTTCACAGTGCCCGAGGCCGCGAGGCGGATGGGCCATGGCGGAGCGCTGCACCTCCGCACCTACGCACACGTCATCGAGTCGATCGCCGGCGAGCGCTACGAGAACCTCGACGCGCTGATCGCGAAGGCACGTTCCGAGCTGATGTTCCGTGAGAGTTCCGTGACGGTCGCCGACGGGAACCGATGACCGTCTCACCAAGCCGAAAATCCC
Source organism: uncultured Solirubrobacterales bacterium (assembly GCA_963811155.1). Taxonomy (GTDB): domain Bacteria; phylum Actinomycetota; class Thermoleophilia; order Solirubrobacterales; family Solirubrobacteraceae; genus Palsa-465. Next base: position 126,279 of record CAWEQQ010000020.1, on the reverse strand, counting down.
TGCAAATCCGCTATGGGCGATCCAGGACTCGAACCTGGGACCTCTTCCTTATCAGAGAAGCGCTCTAACCGACTGAGCTAATCGCCCTTCCTGTTCCGAAAACCACGAGACCACCACGATCCGCCAGTCCATCTCGCGGCACGTCGAGCCCCGGACCGGTTCATTCTAGCCCCGCCCCGGCGCTCAATGTGCGACTGATTCACGAAGCCGCGCGCACGCGCAGGCGCCGGGCAAGCTCGAGCGCCTCCTCCAAGGAGGCGAACATGATTTGCGCTCGGTAGCCGTGGCCGGGACCTGGTACGACCTCGAGCTCGGATCCCAGCGCCGCCCCGAGGGCATCGGTGATCTGCTCGATCGCGGCCTCCTGATCCGGGTGGAATCGGCGCGGGTGACGCGGCGGTGCCTTGCGATTAGCTCGTCCCTCGCCGGCGCTTCTGGCCCGTGCCTCGAGCTCGCGGACGGACCACTGTGCGTCGACGGTGGCGCGGGCCAGCAGACGCCGTTCCGCGTGATCTTCGCTCAGCAGCAGTGCGCGGCCGTGACCTTCGGAGAGGTCGCCGCGTTCGATCAGCTCAAGTGCCTCGTCGGGGAGGTCGAGCAGGCGGATCAGGTTCGAGACCGCCACACGGCTGCGGCCGACCCGGAGGCCGACCTCCTCTCGTGTCAATCCGAGCTCCTCGACGAGAGCCGCGCAGGCGCGGGCCTGGTCAACGGGGTTGAGGTCTTCGCGCGCCATGTTCTCGATCAGCGCCACCTCGAGCGATGCGGCGTCGTCATGGTGCCGGACGATCGCGGGGATCACGGCGAGCTGGGCGAGTTGAGCCGCGCGCCAGCGGCGCTCGCCAGCGATCAGCTCGTAGTGGCCGCCGGGCAGCGGCCGGACGAGGACCGGTTGCAGCACGCCGCGGACTCGGATCGAGTCGGCAAGCGCGACCAGCGTCTCGTTGTCGAGGGTCCGGCGAGGCTGGTGCGGGTTCGGCGCGACCAGCTCGACGGGCAGCCGGCGCAGCTCCTCCTGATCGTTTGGCGCGACTGTAAGGATCGCCGCTAGGCCGCGGCCCATTCCCTTCTGCCGATCAGCCACGAGCGGCCACCTCCTTTGCGAACTCGAAGTACGCGTCGGCGCCCGCGCAGTGCGGATCGTGGTGGATCACCGGCTTGCCATAGCTTGGCGCTTCGCCGATGCGGACGTTGCGGGGGATCACCGTGTCGAACACCAGTTCGGGAAAGTGCTCGCGCACCTCGCGCTCGACGTCCTGGGCCAGGCGCGTGCGGCCATCGTGCATGGTCAGCAACATCCCCGCGACGGTCAAGCGAGGGTTGAGCTCACGCTGGATCAGCGACAGAGTGTCTAGCAGCGCGGCGAGACCCTCCAGCGCGAAGTACTCCGCCTGAACCGGGACGATCACCTTGTCGGCAGCGACGAGCGCGTTCACGGTCAATGGACCGAGCGAGGGCGGGCAGTCGAGCAGTGTGAACGCGTAACGATCGCGGACCTCGGCCAGCGCCGCTCGCAGTCGCGTCTCGGAGCCGGCGATCCTTGGAAGCTCCACCGTCGCACCGGCTAGATCGGGGCCGGCGGGAGCGATCCAGAGGTGCTCGATCGACGTCGGAACGATCACGTCCTCCATGCCGGCGGCGCCTATCAGCACGTCGTACACGGTCCTCGGTGCGTCCTTCCTGAGGCCGACACCAATCGTGGCGTTGCTTTGCGGATCGATGTCGACGAGCAGCGCCTCGTAGCCCGCCTCGGCGACGCAGGCGGCGAGGTTCACGGCGGTCGTCGTCTTCCCGACCCCACCCTTCTGATTGGCAATCGCGTAGACGGTGCCCATGGATTGCCAAGCTACCGTCGGACGCGGTCGGACGGCTCGTTGTCAGCGCCGGCCGAGTCACCCATCGGCTCGTCAGCAGAGCCGGGGCGGTGGCGCTGATCAGGGCTGCCCAGGGGCCGCTTTGCCGCGAGACCTTCACGTCGCGGAAAGCCTGAGGGTGTCGATCTCACCTTCAACATGAGCTGTAGATGACGGTACTCAGTTCCAGAATAAGGCTGCACGACCATCGGTTCGCCGCCTTCGAGCCCCAGCTCGGAGGCGGCGCGCGCCGCGGTCGCTTCTGACGCGGCGTCTCGGCGCCCACGCCATGCGACGAACGTCCCGCCAACGCGCAGGAGCGGTGCTGCGTACTCGGCGACTACTGCCAGCGGAGCGACGGCTCGGGCAGTCACGACGTCGAAGCGACCCAAACCCCATTCCCAGGACTCGGCCCGCGCGTGGACCACATGAGCATTCGCGAGTGCGCTAGCCGCGATCGCTCGCTCCAGAAACGCGCACTTGCGGGCGCTACTCTCGACGAGAAACACCTCGGCTCCAGGCAGGGCAATCGCCAGCGGAAGCCCCGGAAGCCCCGCGCCGGACCCCACGTCCGCGACTGTCGAGGCCGATCGCAGCTGCCCCAGGTCGAGCGCCACGAGCGCGTCTGCGAGGTGATCCCTCACCGCCCTGGCGGGCTCGCGCACTGCCGTCGGCGCATGTGGATCGCCGATCAGCACGCCAAGCAGCGCCTTGAGTTGCCCAACCGCGTGTTCTGGTAGCTGATAGCGCCAAGCGAGGAACTCGATGTCAACAAGGCTCTGGTCGAGATCATTCGCCGCCATCGACCGCAGCTCCTCCTGGCCGCGTGCGCTCCCGCTCAATGTAGCTCGCATAGCGCACAAGCATCGTCTCGAAGCGCTCCGCTGCATAGGTGTCGAGCTCACGACTAATCTCTTCCTCGAGTAGCGGTAGCACCTCGTTCACCAGTGCCCGGCCGCGTGCCATCCATTGGTAGTACGAGCGGCCACCGTGGTGATAGGGGCCGTAGAGGCGCGTGCTAGGAAACCGCTGGACCAGCCATTGGAAAAGAGCTTCGTGGCGGACATGCATGCGGAGCGTTACCTGCGGCTGCTTTCCGTCGCCCCCGAATGATCCTTCGCCGACAAGCAAGCCGATCACAAGGCCGCGCTCGAATTCAGACAAGGGACGCACGCGCACCTTTCTATCGCGCCCTTGTTTCACCGTCATAAAAAACGTGAAACATCCCGTCCCGCAGCCGCAAATCCAGGCCGCTCCGGGCCTCGCCCAGCCGCTCGCCACACCGGACCGCCGGCGACCGACCCCATCCGGCTAGCTACTCATCGTGTCAATGATGGCCGATTCCCGAGTGAGAATCGGCATGACGAGGATGCGGGACCGACGTAGTCGCAGAGCTACATCGAGGTCCGAGGACAGCCGGATGTCTGGGGCGCGGCCGCCGCCGGCGAGGCCGGATTCGGCAGGATTGACTCCCGCGCCGCCCATTCCGAGCGGTAGCCGGACGGGCGGTCTTCGACGGCGCGATCACCTGACAGTCGATCCCCGCGGCCGCCGCCGCCCGGTAGAGCCCGAACCCGGTCGGGCCCGCCTCGTAGCACGCGCGCACCGGCCCAGGCAACCCAATCAGCCACTCGACCACGGGCTTCACCCCCCCGGTATCGAACCGTTGACGCGTCAACTCGCCGGTCAGCACACCCAGCGATGCCGCGTATCCTCCATAGGGTCTAGTCGACGAGCGGCGCCACCACAAGCCTCCGCGCCGGCTCCTGGCCCTCGCTGTAGGTCTCTACGTCGTGGCGACTTTTCAAATGCTCGTGCACGACCTTGCGCTCGAGCGCGCTCATTGCCTCCAGCGCGACGGGCCGCCGGTCGTGGACCGCGGCTTCGGCCGCCTGGTCCGCTGCCGCTCGCAGGGCCATGGCGCGGCGCTCGCGGTAGCCCGCAGCATCGATCTCGACGCGCTTGCGAGCGTCCGTGCCACGGAACGCGAGCCGGTAGGCGAGATGCTGAATCGCATCGATCGTCTGCCCGTGGTGCCCGATCAGCAGACCGAGATCCTCGCCGACATACTCGGCCTGCACGATCTGGCCATCCTCTCGCACCTCCACCGATGCTTCCACGCCAACCGCCTCGGCGACCCGTTCGAGCAGTTCCCGCACGCGCGAGCCTGCCTCGCTGACCGACCCGTTCACGTTACCTCCGGCGCCCAGAGCGCTTCTTCTTCTTCCGCGGGGACGGAGGCGGAGGCGTGGTGCGAGTGCTCTTCGCTCCCGCGCCCACCGCCGCGGGCTCCGGCTCGGACTTCGGCCTCGGGCGCAGCAGATTGCCAAGCCCGCCCGATCCCGAGCCGTTCGAACCGCCTCCGCCAAGACCACCACCCCCCCCGTCGCCTGACGGAGGTGGCGGTGGACCCACCGGACCGACTCGGCGGCGTACGACGTACTGCTGCGCAATCGTCCAGGTATTCGTCGTGATCCAATAAAGGAGCACCCCGGCCGGGAATCTGATGATGAACAACACGAATAGGAGCGGCATGAACATCATCAGTTGGCGCTGCGTCTTATCCATCGTCGAGCTCATCATCAAGCTCGAGGCCAGTTGCGTGCCGACGTAGAGCAAGATCAGCACGCCCAACACCACACCCGTGGCGTGGTTTGTCAGATCGGGTATGAACAGGAAGCTCGCGCCGCCGTGAGGGCCGCACGGGACCGTATGCGCCGTGTCGATGACACTCTTGCCGTTGACGATCTTGTGGGGCTGCAACTGCGGGCAGATGTCGCCGCGTAGCGTCGTGCGCAGCATGTAGTACAGCGCGATGAAGACCGGCAACTGGGCGACCAGCGGCAGACAGGAACCAAATGGATTGACCTGGTTCTCCTTGTAGAACTTCATGATCTCCTGCTGCTGGCGCTGCTTGTCGTCCTTGTACTTGTTCTGAATCGCCTTGAGCTCGGGCTGCAAACGCTGCAAACGCTGCATCGAGTGGTACTGCTTGACGGTCAGGGGGATCAGCACCGCCCGGATCAGGATCGTCAGCAGCACGATCGCCAAGCCCCACGCTACGCCCACGTGGTTGTGGAAGAACTTCAGCACTGCCTCGAACACGTCGATCAGCGGCTGGAAGATGTTTGCGGTGGTGACGAATATGGTCAGGCAGTCGAACATGGTCAGGCGGTCGGCGCCGGCGCCCGGGACTTGAACAGTCTCTGCTGCTCGACGGGATCAAACCCTCCGTCGCTCCAGGGATTGCATCGGAGCAACCGCCACCCGCCAAGGATCAGCCCACGGAGTATGCCGAATCGCTGCACTGCCTGTACCGCGTACTCCGAGCACGACGGGTAGTACTTGCACCTGGAGCCCAGCGCAGGCGAGATCAGGACCTGGTAGAAGCGAACCGGGATCACCGCGACGAGCCGCAGACCCTTCATCTCTTCTCCCGCCCGCCTTCCATACCAACTGCGGCCTCCCGCCCCGACGGGGCGGCGCGCTCCACTAGTTCCGACAAGGCCCGGCGCACCCCACTCAGACCCTCACGCTCGGCAAGGGCCCTCGCCTCATGGCGTGCGACAATCACGGCGTCGGTGCCCGCCGGCAGCCCCTCGCTTTCGAGCACGAAAGCCTCCCGCAGCAGTCGCTTGACGCGATTTCGCTCGACCGCACCCCCCACTTTTCGAGAGACCGACAACCCCAGCCGAGCAGGCGTGTGTTCTGCACGCGGGAACACGTATAGCACGAACTCCCGGCCGGCATGCGAGCGCCCCTGGCGGAACACGCGATCGAAATCCGCACTGCGCGACAAGCGCGATCTCGTGGGTCGCGGACGGCCGCCGAGGGAAAACCCTGCGGCACCTCCCGCCGGCACCTCCCGCGAAGCGGGTGGCGGGATGGCGGTCCGTCGCATCAGGCAGTCAGTCGCTTGCGGCCCTTCGCGCGACGCCGCTTGAGCGTGACGCGTCCCCCGCGCGTGCGCATCCGAGCGCGAAAGCCGTGGGTCCGAGCGCGCTTGCGCTTTTTCGGCTGATAGGTACGTTTCATGACTCACCGGCCCTCGGGCGGGACGTCTCCAGTATACGCAGCGCCCGCGCCGCTTTTTCCCGCGCTTTGCGCTCTGACCCTAGCGGCCGCGTTTGCGCTCTGATCCGCGCTGATATATTCGCCCGCTCCAGCGGCTCGCCGCCTGCCCTCACAATCGTTTTCACCATCACTCCAGGAAGGAGTCGTTTGGAGCTGCCTGCGCAACGCGAGCTGACCCCTGCCTGGCGCGATTTCTGCGCCCACCTGCGGCGAATGGTCGGCGAGCCGATGTATGACATCTGGCTCGCACCGCTCGATCTGCAGTCCTGGGAAGGCCAGGTCCTCGTGCTCCAGGCACCGCCCGGCATACAGGCATGGGTGTCCAAGCGTTTCGGGCGCGTCGTCGCCGCCTGCGCTCAGGCCGTTGCCGGCGCAGAGGTCCGCGTCGTGTTCGCTGGTGACCCGCAGGTCGACGCGGTATCGCCGGCGAACCGTGCCCTCGAGCTCGAGATTGCGTTCAACCCGCGCTACAGCTTCGAGCAGTTCATCATCGGCGAGGGCAACCGGCTCGCGCACGCAGGTTCGCTCGCAGTCGCCGAGCTCCCCGGCCAGGCGTACAACCCGCTGTTCCTCTACGCACCACCAGGCCTCGGCAAGACCCATCTCCTACACGCGATCGGCAACTACGTGAGCACCTTCGGCGGCGGGGCGTCGGTGCGCTACGCAACCGTCGAGTCGTTCACCAACCAATTCATAGCGGCCCTTGGCTCCCGCTCCCTGGAGCATTTCAAGCATGCCTACCGAGATGCCGATGTGCTGCTGATCGACGACGTCCAGTTTCTTGCCAGCAAGGCGAAGACCGAGGAGGAGTTCTTCCACACGTTCAACGCTCTGTACGAGACGGGACGCCAGTTGGTTCTCACCTGCGACCGCCTGCCGCAGCAGCTCGTCTCGGTGCAGGAGCGCCTGCGCGAACGCTTCGAATCGGGGTTGGTGGCGGAGATCAGCCCCCCGGATTTCGCCACCCGGGTTGCGATCCTGCGCAAGCGAGTCGCGCTCGATCGCATCGACCTCGCCGATCCCGCCGTGCTCGACTTGATCTCCGAACGAGTCCCAGACAACGTACGCGCCCTCGAGGGCGCACTCATCCGCGTCGTGGCACACCACTCGCTGACGGGCCGATCGATTGATCTCGAGCTCACGACGAGCGTCCTCGACACGATCCATCCCAGCCTCAAAGCCGCCCCGCCGTCGATCTCCGACATCCAGGCGTCCGTTGCGTCCCACTACGAGCTAACGGTCGCCGAACTCGCCTCACCAAGCCGCACCGCCCGCATCGCGTGGCCACGCCAGGTCGCGATCCATCTCGCACGAGAACTCAGTGGCTGCTCCCTGCAGGCGATCGGCGATGCCTTCGGCGGTCGCAATCACGCCACCGTCCTCCACGCCTGCAAGCGCGTCTCCGAACGTCTCCTCAGCGATCCTGGCGCTGGCGAGGAAGTTGCCGGGCTCAACGCGCTGCTGTGCAACCGCGACTCCGACCGACTTGCCTGACAGACTTGCCTGTCCGCCTCAGCCACAACTTTCCCGCTTGATGCGAGCGATTGGGGACTTCTCCACAGCTTCTATTCGACCTATGACTTCTAATTTTCCTCTGAGGTATTCATCGTGAAGATCTCCCTCCAGCGCGATGCTCTGCTCACGCAACTTCAGACCGTCAGCAGGGTCGCCTCCACGCGCAGTGCGATCCAGGCACTTTCGGGTGTCCAGATCGCCGCCAACAGGGAGGGCTGCGAACTTCGCGCCACGGATACCGACGTTGGTCTACGGGTTCCTCTGCCGGCGGACATCGGCAGGGAGGGCATCGTCGTCCTTCCAGCGCGACTGCTGCTCGATGTGGTCCGAGCGCTTCCGCATGAGCAGGTCTCGCTGGAGCTGCGGTCCGCTCACCAGGATGTCGAGCTAATCTCCGGTAACGCCACGTTTCACATCCGGACGCTGCGAACCGAGGACTTTCCGCCGTTACCAGAGCCCGATGCGGAGTCGGCGATCACACTCCCAGGAGCTGCATTCGTATCGACTGCGCTGAAGGTGGCAGGCTCAGCCTCGCGTGACGAGACGCGGCCTGTGCTGACGGGCATTCTGGTGTCTGCCACAGAGCGAGAGCTGCGCATGGTGGCCACGGATTCCTACAGGCTGAGTGTCAAGGAGACGACCCTCGAGACGCCGCTGTCGCAGGCTTTCGAGGTTAACGTGCCAGCCCGCGCGCTCCAAGAGCTTGCGCGACTTGCGGGGCAGGCCAAGGACGAGCAGCTGAGCGTGAGCGTGCGTCAGAACCAGGTGCTGTTCGTGCTCGACGGAGTGGTCCTGTCGTCGCGCCTGATCGACGGCCAGTTCCCAAACTATCGTCAGCTACTGCCCGAGACGTTCGAGCACGAGTTGCGCGTCTCGGGTGCGGAGTTGACCGAGGTCGTGCGGAGGATCAGTCTTCTAGCCCAAAAGAACGCACCTCTGCGGCTGAGCTTCAATCCCGGCGAGCTAACCGTCTCCGCGCAGACGCCCGACGTCGGCGAAGCGCGGGAGTCGCTGCCCGTTGCCTTTCAGGGCGCACCGCTGGAGATCGGCTTCAACCCCGAGTTCCTGCGCGCCGGGTTGGAGGCAATCGAGGGCGGGGATGTACTGCTGAAGCTGATCAGCCCGCTTCGCCCCGGCCTGATTGAGGCGGCGGACGAGAGCCGATTCCTGTACCTGATTATGCCGATCAGGCTCAACGTGTAGTGCGCGTGACGGGCGTCACACTCCGTGATTTCCGCTCCTACCACGATGCGGATGCCTCGCTTGGTGGTGCGCTCACGGTCCTCTGCGGTTCAAACGGGGCGGGCAAGACGAACCTCCTCGAGGGGCTCTACTTCGGTTGCACCGGGCGCTCCTGCCGTACGGCCAACGAGCGCGAGGTCGTGCGCTTCGGGGCGACGGCCACACGCGTGGTTGTGCGAGCCGAGGCCGACGACGGTCAGCACGAGCTGTCGGTCGGCTTCGCCCCCGGCCAGCCCAAGCGGATGCGAGTGGATGGGGCGCTCGTCGAGCGTCTGCTCGATGACCCGAACCGGCCCCTGCTCGGCGTGTTTCTGCCCGACAGGCTCGAGCTGATCAAAGGTGCACCCGCGGTCAGGCGAGCGCATCTCGATCAGTTGGTGGTGGCGCTGTGGCCGTCGCGGGTCGCGACCCGGCGGGCATATGCGCAGACGTTGGCCCAGCGTAATGCTCTGATCTCGCGGATTCGCGCTGGCAGAGGGTCGCGTGCGGCGTTGAGCACCTGGGACGCCCAGCTCGCCTCGTCCGGGATTGCGTTGATGCGCGACCGCGAGCAGGCCGTCGACCTCGTGGCCGATCCCTTTCAACGACTGGGCGCCGCGCTCGGGCTTGGCGGGACGCTGTCGCTCTCCTACCATCCGCGATCGCGGGCGAGCGAAGCCGGCCAACTGGCGGCTGAGCTGGCGGAGCGGATCGAGAGCGACCTCGAACGAGGCCACACGGGACACGGTCCTCACCGTGACGAGCTCACGGTGCTACGCGACCGACGAGATCTGCGCACCTTCGGCTCGCAGGGGCAGCAGCGGCTCGCGCTACTCGGGTTGCTGCTGGCCGAGCGCGAGACGATCGCAAGCCACCGCCGTACGCCGCCGCTGATGTTGCTCGACGACGTGATGAGCGAGCTCGATCGGACTCGGCGGCAGGCGCTGGTCGACCTGCTGCGTGCGGGGGGCGGCCAGTCGGTGATCACTACCACCGATCTCGAGCACGTTCCGGGTGCCTTGGACTCTGATGTCACGCGTCTTGCCGTAAGCGAGGGAGACGTGCGTCAGGAGATCCCGGCGTGACTCCTCAGCGCCGCGGCCCGCGTCCGCTTGGGCACGCCTTCGACGTGCTGCTGGGTGAGGTGGCTCCCCAGACCCTACTGGCCGAGGTGCAACGATTGTGGAATGACGCGGTCGGCGGTGCGATCGCAGCGGAGGCGCAGCCCACGGGCGAACGCGGTGGGGTGGTCATCGTCTCCTGCTCAGCATCGGTCTGGGCGCAGGAGCTCGACCTGATGGCGCCGGCGATCATCGAGCGTGTCAATGCTCTTCTTGGCGCCGGGCGGATCGTCCGCCTGCGCTGCGTGGCGATAGCGCAAGGCCGGATCCCGTAGCAAGGGCGTCAGCAAGCCTGCGGGCGACCCCTTTGCGGGAACCTTCTGCAGGCCGTGGTTTCCAGCCTTTTGCAGGCAAAACGAGTCCGATTATCGCCCTGATCCAGGGCTGCGCTGTGCTATCCTTGTTAGCACCAGCTTCCGACGCCCCGGCGCGCCGTACGTTGCGCGGCACCGGGGCGTCTCGATGTGACCGGAGGATCGTTGGCGAATGACGATGGGGCCCCACGGCGCCCCAGGATAGAAGGCAGTTACGACGCACAGGACATCACCGTCCTCGAAGGACTCGAGGCCGTCCGCAGGCGCCCGGGAATGTACATCGGCTCGACCGGTCAGCGCGGGCTGCATCACCTCGCCTACGAGGTTGTCGACAATTCTGTTGACGAAGCGTTGGCGGGCTACTGCGACGAGGTCTCGGTGACGATCCACCCGGATAACTCGGTGACGGTGGCCGACAACGGCCGTGGGATCCCGGTTGCGGTCATGGAGAAGGAGCAGCGGCCGGCGGTCGAGGTCGTGCTGACCGTACTGCATGCCGGTGGCAAGTTCGGTCAGGGCGGCGGCTACAAGGTCTCAGGAGGACTGCACGGCGTTGGTGTTTCGGTCGTCAACGCGCTCTCGGAGCGGCTCGATCTCGAGGTCCGGCGCGACGGCTTCAGCTGGACGCAGTCCTACGAGCGCGGCACGCCGCTGCACGACCTCGGGAAGGGCGAGCCCACCAGTGAGACCGGGACGACGATCACTTTCCTTCCCGACGCGGACGTGTTCGAGACGCTCGACTTCGACTTCACGACGCTCGAGGAGCGGATGCGCGACACAGCGTTCCTGACTCGTGGCCTGAGGATTACGCTGATCGATGAACGGGGAGCGGGTCACCGCGCGGAGTTCCAGTACGACGGGGGGATCGTCGACTTCGTTGCCTACCTGAACCGCAACAAGGAGCCGATTCACAAAAGGATCATCTCGTTCTCGGGGGAGAGCGAGGAGGGTGCGCTCGAGGTTGCGATGCAGTGGAACTCCTCGTATCAGGAATCCGTGTTCTCGTTTGCCAACAACATCAACACGATCGAGGGCGGCTCGCATCTCAGTGGCTTTCGCCAGGCGCTCACCGGTGCCCTGAACAAATACGCGCGTGACAAGGGCGAGCTGAAGGAGAAGGACGAGAACCTGACAGGCGAGGACGTCCGGGAGGGGCTGACGGCGGTCCTCTCAGCGAAGCTCAGCGACCCTCAGTTCGAGGGCCAGACGAAAACCAAGCTCGGCAATCCAGGGATGCAGGGTTTCGTGAACTCAATCGTGAACGCTCGTCTGTCGGAATTCCTCGAGGAGAACCCGCAGGATGCCCGCGCCGTGATCCGTAAGGCCGTCTCCGCGGCACAGGCGCGAGCCGCCGCGCGTAAGGCTCGCGACCTCACGCGACGCAAGTCGGCGCTCGAGAACTCCACACTCCCCGGCAAGCTCGCCGACTGCTCGGTCAAGGACCCGCAACTCGCCGAGCTGTTTGTCGTCGAGGGCGACTCCGCCGGCGGCTCGGCCGTTGGAGCTCGCGACCGCAGCACGCAGGCGGTGCTCCCGCTGCGGGGCAAGATCCTCAACGTCGAAAAGAGCCGGATCGACAAGGTCCTCGGCAACACCGAGATCCAGGCGCTGATCACCGCGATCGGGACCGGCGTGCGCGACGAGTTCGACATCGCCAAGGCCCGCTACCACAAGGTCGTGCTGCTGACGGACGCCGACGTCGACGGCGCACACATTCGCACGCTGGCGCTAACGCTGTTGTTCCGCGAGATGCAGCCGCTGATCGAGGCTGGCTACGTGTACATCGCCAAGCCGCCGCTGTACCGTCTCACCCGCGGCCAGAAGCACCGCTACCTCGAGCGCGAGTCGGAGCTCGAGGACATCCTGCTCGGCGACAAGTTCGAGAAGCTCGAGGTCCATGATCGCTACGGCACGCAGTTCAAACTCACTGATGCTCGGTGGAAGCGCTTCACGCGGCTGCTCAAGCAGCACGAGGGCTGGGCCTCGGCGCTGCGCGCTGCGCACGGGCACGGCGTCGTGTCCTTCTTCCAGCAGGCCCGCCTGCTCGAGCACGACATCGTCGACGTCGCCGGCCTGATCCGCCACATCGAGGGGGACGGGACGAACGGCGGCGCGTACTCGACCGAGCTCATCTCCCACGATGTGGACGAGGTGGTGATCCGCACGATCGAGGCCAAGACGGGGCTGGCGACCACGCACCTCGTGCGTCGGGCGACGCTCGAGGCTCACGAGTATCACCGTCTTGGCGGCGTGCACCGCGAGCTTGTAGCGCTGGTCGGTACGCCGCCGTTCACGGTTCGCCTCGGCGATAACAGCAACGACGCCCCGACCTTCGAGGACTTGCGCGCAGCGATCCTCGCGGTGTCGCAGAAGGGGATCGACTACTACCGCTTCAAGGGCTTGGGCGAGATGGACGCTGAGGAACTTCGTGAGACGACGATGGATCCCGCGACCCGGACGCTGGTGCAGGTGACGATGGAGGATGCCGCGTCGGCCGATCTCGTGTTCTCGATGCTGATGGGCGACCAGGTTGAGCCGCGCCGGGCCTTCATCGAGGAGAACGCCCGGCTTGTGACTAACCTCGACGTCTGAGGGTTCGGATGTCTGCGATCGACACCATCGGCGGCGGCAATATCGAACCCCGCGGGCTCGAGGAGGAGATGCGCTCTGCGTACCTCGACTACGCGATGTCCGTCATCGTCGGCCGGGCGCTGCCCGACGTGCGCGACGGCCTGAAGCCGGTTCATCGCCGTGTCCTGTATGTGATGAACGATCTCGGCCTGCAGCCGGGCCGCAAGCACGTCAAGTGCGCGCAGATCGTCGGCGAGGTGATGGGCAAATATCACCCGCATGGGGACAGCGCGATCTACGACACGCTCGTCCGCCTCGCACAGGACTTCTCGATGCGCTATCCGCTCGTCGACGGGCACGGGAACTTCGGCAATATCGACGGCTACTCGGCAGCCGCGATGCGCTACACGGAGGCCAGACTGGCCAGGCTTGCGACCGAGATGATGCGCGACATCGACCAGGACACGGTCGACTTCACGCCCACCTACGACGGCAGCCGCTCGGAGCCGCTGGTGCTGCCCGCACGCTTCCCGAACCTGCTGGTCAACGGTGGCTCGGGAATCGCTGTCGGGATGGCCACCAACATCCCGCCGCACAACCTGCGCGAGGTGATCAGCGGTGTCATCGCCTACATCGACGACCCGAGTATCGACGTCGACGGGCTGATGAAGCACATCAAGGGGCCCGATTTTCCGACCTCCGGGACGATCCTCGGGCGGGAGGGGATCCGCGACGCGTACGCAACCGGGCGCGGGCGGATCCGGGTCCAGGCTAAGGCGCACATCGAACCGATCGGCCAGGGCAAGGAGGCGATTATCGTCACCGAGCTTCCCTACCAGGTGCGAAAGGGGGGCGATGGCGGCCTGATCTTGAAGATCCGGGACTTGGTACTCGATAAGAAGCTGGCCGAGATCACCGACCTGCGCGACGAGTCAGACCGCCATGGGATGCGACTGGTGATCGAGCTCAAGCGCGATGCGATTCCCAAGGTCGTGCTCAACAAGCTGCACAAGCACACGCCGATGCAGGCGACATTCGGCGTCAACATGGTCGCGCTCGTTGACAACGTGCCGCGCACGTTGTCGCTGCGCGAGGTGATCGGCCACTATGTCGACCACCAGCGCGAGGTCGTCGTGCGCCGCACCAAGTACGAGCTGCGGCGCAACGAGGAGCGCGTCCACGTGCTCGAGGGCCAGTTGATCGCACTTGCCCATCTCGACGAGGTGATCGCGCTGATCCGCCGCTCGCGCGATCCCGAGACGGCCCGCAACGGGCTGATCGAGCAGTTCGAGCTGACGGTCATCCAGGCGCAGGCGATCCTGCAGCTGACGCTCAGCCGGCTAACCGCGCTCGAGGCCGACAAGATCAGGAAAGAGCATTCCGACTTGGTCGAGCGGATCAAGGAGCTGCGCGAGATCCTTGGCGACGAAGGCAGAGTCTCCGGCCTGATCAAGGACGAGCTGCAGGAGATCTCCGACACATATGGGGACGAGCGCCGCACCGAGATCGTGCACGCCGATGGCGAGATCGATATCGAGGACCTGATCGCCGATCAGCAGATGGTGATCTCGATCACCCACTCCGGCTACATCAAGTCGCTGCCCCTCTCGACGTACCGCCAGCAGCGGCGCGGCGGGGTCGGCGTCACCGGGATGGAGATGAAGGAGGACGACTACATCGAGCACCTGTTCGTGTGCTCGACGCACGACTACCTGCTGTTCTTCACCAATCGGGGCAAGGTCTACCGCCTGAAGGTCTACGAGCTGCCCGAAGCCTCGCGCACGGCGCGCGGTCGCGCGCTTGTGAACCTGCTGCCGCTGCGCGAGGGTGAGCGCGTCCAGTCGGCCCTCGCCACACGCGACTTCAACGAGGGTAAGTACCTCGTGTTCGCGACTCGCGAGGGGATGGTGAAGAAGACCGAGTTCGGGGCGTACAACACGCCGATCAAGGCCGATGGGATCATCGCGATCAACATTCGCGACGACGACGAGCTGATCGCCGTGCGCCGCACAAGCGGTCACGACGACATCATCATGGTCTCCCGCTCCGGGCAGGCGGCCCGCTTCAGCGAGGACCAGGTGCGTGCGATGGGCCGCGACACGAGCGGCGTACGCGGCATGAACGTTTCGCAACGCAACAATTCGGTGCTCGCGATGGACGTCGCGCGCGATGACCAGGAGCTGCTCGTCGTGACTGAGAACGGCTACGGCAAGCGGACCCCGATCCCCGACTATCCCGTCAAGGGCCGCGGGACGATGGGCGTCAAGACGATCACGCTGACCGAGAACAAGGGGCAGCTCGCGGGCGCGCTCGTCGTCCGCGAGCACCAGGAGCTGGTATTCATCTCGCAGAACGGCATGGTGCAGCGCACTTCGGTGCGGGGCATCAGCCGGTACGGCCGAAGCTCGCAAGGCGTTAGGGTGATGAACATCCGCGACGACGACCAGGTCAGCGCGGTGGCGCTCGTGGTCGAGTCCGAAGCTCAGACCGCGGCGCAGGTGATCGGCGACGAGCCGCTGACGCCAGACGCGGACGCGTAGTCCCCCGCGCTCGTCCGCGGGCCGGTCCGTCGCCAGAGGCGTCGGTCATGCGCTTCGTTGAAGCTATACAGAGCTAACGGGCCCAACACGCCGGTGAACGCCGCTTCGGTACCGGCCAGCAGCTCGTCGAGCGCCTCCCGGTGTTCTGGCTGCTCCCGGCGGAGGTTGACCATCAGCCGCTCGAGCGCGTGACGCAGATGCCACTCGCACAGGTACAGCTCGGCGTCGGGGAAAAGCGCGCGCACAGCGCCCGTCAGCCCATCATCGTTGTCGCACACGACCCGCTTGCGTGCGCCCGGAAGCGCGGCCAGGAACGCCTCCCAGTCTGTCTGCGACTTGCTCGTAAATGCCTGCAGACGCCACAGTTTCGGGCGCCCGCGCTCGTACCCCAAGGCGGCGAACACGCGGAACGCGACCAGGGTACGGCCGGTGCGCGGGTTGCGCACGCGGAACGGCAGATCGTCGAGCAGCAGCGACCCGCTCTCAGGCCACGCGCGTGGACGGTAAGGCTCGAACACAACCGGCGCGAACACCTCGACCCAGTCCATCACCAGCGACCCATGCCGCGTGAACCGCATAAGGGCCCGTTCAAGAATTAGTGGCGGTTTTGACGGCGTCTGGACGCGCCTGTCGCCACCGGCTCGTCCTCAAATACTCCCGGTATGATCGGGCCGAGCCGGCCGCGCCAGACACGCCCAGCCACTCGTCAAATCCCGCCACAATTCTTGAACGGGCCCTAAGTTCCCGAACGGACCCTAACGCTGACTGCGCCCGGCTCGCACGAGATACCCGCTGCGCCCCGGACTGAAGATCTCGATCGGATCGAAGCCGCTCGCCCCGAGCATCAGCCGGAGCTCACGGCGGCTGTAGTTGAAGATCGGGCAGTCGCCGATCCACTCGTAGCGGATCTTGCGGATCGGTCCCTTGACCAGCGACCAGGTCGGGAACGACCCAACCATCGCGCCTCCCTCGGCACACAGCTCTAACATCCGGCGCGCGAACCGGTACGGCTCGGGCAGGTAGTCGAACAGGCCGAGCGCGAGCACGACGTCGAAGGGCCCATCGATCGGCACCTGCAGGAAGTCGCCGAGAACCAGCTCGGCACGATCGTCGAATCGCTGCAGTCGCGCCCGCGACAGCTCGATCATCTCCTCGGCGAAGTCGATTCCGACGTAGTTGCAGGCGCCGGCCTCCAGGACGAGCTCGGCGATTCGCCCGGACCCGCAGCCGACGTCGAGCACGCGCGGCTGCACGTATGACCGGACGGTTTCGATCGCGAGCCGCCGGCGGCGAAACAGGCCTGGCCGCAGGATTCGCACCAGCGGCCGCTCGTCCTCATACAGGTCGTCGAACTCTTTCGCCTTGGCGCGGAAGCGGTTACGGACGCGCTGGGGCGCCGCCAGAGAGCGCGGCATACGCCTCACCATACGGGATCAGGTGATAGCGGCCGCCAATCGCGCGCAGCACGTCGCCGGCGCGTCGCCGCGTTACGTTGCGTTGCGCCGCGCGCAGGCGACCATGGATGCGCTGCGACAATGTTGCGCCAGGCGCCAGCTCTGGCCGTAGCGTCTCGGGGTCGAGCTCATGCGGGTGCAGGTAGAGGCCTGCGAGCGGGCCGGCCTGCGCGAGCCCGTGCAGGACGATCGACGTCGGCATCAGGCCCCAGTAGGACGCGCCGCCGACGGGAATCCGTACCCACCCGCCCCCTCCACCCCGCCCGGCGCGCCAGACTGCGATCGGGAATTCCCACAGGGTGCGCCCGCCGGCAAGCTCGAGCGGATGCGGCGAGCTGGCCGATCCGACCAGCCGGTTGCGGATTCGTGGCGAGTCATGCTGGCTGGCGTCGTACGCGAGACCCTCCTCGGCCAGGACCTCGTATGCCCACGGCGAATCGCGCGTGACCGAGAACGCCGGCGCGCGGTATCCGACGGGGGTGTGGCCGGTCAGCTGCTCGATCGTCGTGCGGGCATTACGCAGGTCGGCAGCGAACTCGCTCGGTGTCTGGCGGTGCACCGGTCGGTGAGCATCGCCGTGGGAGCCGATCTCGTGCCCGCGCGCTGCGATCGCTTGCACCAGGTCCGGATGCGCGCGGGCAGACATCCCGAGGACGAAGAATGTCGCGCGTACCTCGAGTTCGTCCAGCAGCGCCAACAGCACCTCGGTCTGGCGCGCAAGCGCTCGTCCCGCGTGCCGCCAACCACGTGCTCCGACGCGCCTGCGGACCAGCTGGTGCCAGTCCTCGAAGTCGACGCTGAGTAGCAGCGTCAGGGGAGCGCGTTCGATCGCACTGATCGAAGAGAACATAGGGTCGCGTGCGTCCGGCAAGGCGCCGCAGTGTACGGCTGCGCCGTCAAGGGTGGACGTTGCGCAGGTGCGCTAATCTGATCGAACCAGAGAAAGGAGGTGGTCCGTCTGTCTGACAGTTCTTGCGGGACCCTGGAGGTGTCCGGCCGCTAGGTCGGAGGCTGACCCCGCTGAGCGGAGTCCACCCGTGGCACCGCCGCAGTGGGTGCCGGAACTAGTCCCACCGGTTCGATCAGGCCCACTTCGGATTCCAGGCAGCCAGATGTACGCGAAGGGCGCCGGTGTCGACGGCGCCCTTCGTGCTTCTCGTGTTTGGCGCACAACGGCTGCGGCCCGCGTCTGAGCTGGCTTGGATCGCCGACCCGGCGACGACCGCCTTGCGGTCTGGGTCGTAATCTTGGGAGGCATGTGCCGGAACATTCGAACGTTGCACAACTTCGATCCGCCTGCCACCAGCGAGGAGGTCCGGGCGGCAGCGCTCCAATACGTGCGCAAGATCAGTGGCTTCACGAAGCCGTCGCGCGCCAACGAGGAGGCGTTCGCACGGGCCGTGAACGTGGTCGCCGAGGCGTCCGCCGAGCTGCTGCAAGCGCTCCAGACAGCGGCGCCCCCGAAGAACCGCGAGGCCGAGGCGGCCAAGGCCCGGGCCAGGGGCGGCCGCTACGCAGCGTAGGCGAAGCCCTTAGCCTGGCCCTGAGTTGCCGCGAAGTACGCCGGCTCCGACGGCGTCTGGACGCGCCTGGCGCCACCGGCTCGCCCTCACTTGCCACCAGCAATATCGGGGCGAGCCGGCGGCGCCAGCCACGCCCAGGCCACTTGCCGGATTCCGGCATTACTTTCCGCGGGAGCCCTTAGGCTGCCAGGTACTGCAGCCAGGCGGCTGGGATCGTCGGGCTCGCTACGTGGATGAACACGTGCGCGCTTGGCGTTCGTGGTTGCTTGAGCAGCTGCATCCCCACCTGGCGCGGCAGCGCATCGCCCTTCCGGCGGTTGCACGGGGCACACGACGCGACGATGTTCTCCCAGCTCGACACGCCACCCTTCGAGCGCGGGATCACGTGGTCGACCGTGAGGTTGGAGCGCGAGCCGCAGTACTGACACGTCCAGTCATCACGGGCAAACACCGCCCGCCGTGTGATCTTGCGGCGGTGCGTGTCGCGAGGGACGCGCACGTAGGCGACGAGCCGAATCACGACCGGCCGAGAGATCGTGCACGAGGCGGAGTGCAGCTGCCAGTCAGCGTGCTCGATGATCTCAGCCTTGTCCTTGAGGAGCAGCACGACGGCGCGACGCACGGTGCAGACGTTGATCGGCTCGTACGTCGCATTCAGGACGAGCACCCGGCCAACCTCAGGCCCGCGCCGTCGGTGCTCTGATGACGACGCGGACCACCGTGGAGCTGGTGGTACTGAGGCGGCCATTTCGCTGGCGCCAGTGTAGCGAGGGATTGGGCGGGATCAGGCGAGTCTTGGGCGGGCGCGCTTAGGGCCGGCGCAGAGATAATTGATCGTCCGGATGCGGCCAGGAGGACTTCGCGGATGCGCGCGAGCCTGCGGCCGGCTCGGCATCCGGCCTCGTTCTTTCCGGCCGCGCGCGAGTCATCCAGCTGCTCGCCCCCGACCGCCCCGAACCGATCACTTGTTCCTCCACGGGCCCTTATCCGGCAACGGGGAACGAGCCGAGGAGCCGCAGCAGTTCGACGTGCCTCCGCAGGCCGGTGAGCGCCGCGGCGATATGCGGCTCGCTGTCGCGGCCCTCGAGGTCGACGAAGAACATGTACCGTCCGAGGCCCTGCTTGCGCGGCCGGGACTCGATCCGGGTCAGGTTCACGTCACGGCGGGCAAACTCCGATAGGCAGCGCACCAGCCAGCCTGGCGCTTCCGAGCCGATACCCCAGAACACGATCGCCGTCTTCCACGGACCGAGGACAGGCTCGGTGGTCCCCGGGCCGCCAGGAGGCGTGCCGACCGGCGCGAGCCACACGAACCGCGTCTCGTTGCCGGACATGTCCTCGACTCCAGCGCGCAGCACGTGGCAGCCATAGCGCTCGGCCGCCAGACGGTTGCCGAGCGCTGCCCAAGGCCCGTCGTGCTCGGCGACGATCCGCACGGCGTCGGCTGTCGAGCTGCCCGCCAGCACTCGCGCCTGGGGCAGCCGGCTGCGGATGAACCGAGCGCACTGGGCAGTGGCCTGCGGATGCGAGACGACCGCCTCGATCTCCGGCAGCTCCAGCGCACTGCGCGCGATCAGGCAGTGGCGAATCGGGTGCACGATCTCGCCGACGATCGCCACATCCTCGGTCTCGAAGGCAAGCGCGTCAAGGGTCGCGTTGACCGATCCCTCGAGCGAGTTCTCGATCGGCACGAGCGCGCGCTGCACCGCCCCGCCATGGACCGCCATCACCGTGTCGTAGATCGTCGCGAACGGCACCGGCTCCAGCTGGCTGCCGCGGAACGCATCGATCAGCGCCTCCTGGGTGAAGGTCCCCTCTGGACCGAAGTAGCCGACGCGCAACTAGTGGCTCATCCTGGAAATCATTGCCCACCACGCCACTTGCTGCGCTCGCCGTGCAGTGCCGGCGAGCGAGGATTTTCGCGATGAGCCACTAGAAAAGGACCAGCTACTGGGACGCCTCCTAGGCGTCGCCCTCGAACGCTTGGCGGATCGCCTCGTCCTCCTCCGGGGAGAGCTCGAGCTCAGGCTGTCCATCGCGAACCTGCTTGGCGTACAGGCGAGACTGGTCGCGGTGGTTGATCGCGGACAGCAGGATGCCCGAGCGCGTGGCGTCGAGCAGCGCGATCGATGTGGACTGGCGCCCGGACATTTCCCCGTAGGCGTCATAGCGGACGAGCGATCGGTAGGCCATCGTGTGGTCGAGCCGCTGCTCGGTGGCCTGCATCCGCTGGTGCAGGTGCGCCGCGGCATCCTCGACGTAGTCAGAGAGCGCCTCGAAGTGGGACTGCAGCGCGGCGGCGTGTGCGACGAGGTCCTGCTGGCGGTCGCCTAGGATCTTGCGCTGGTCGGCGCGGACACGACGCAGCCTCGCGGCCAGCCCCACGCTGAGGCACAGCGCCACGACCGCAACCGCACCGGCGGCGATCGCGACGATGCCGGCCGTGCTGCTCAGGTTGTCCACCCGGTAAGAATAGGCGCCGCGCCGGCCACGGCGCCGTGCGGCGCCCGGCGAGCCGGCCTGGCCGCGGCCGCCGCGCGAGCGCCCCCGGCCCATTTACTGGAAAGTCACCGGGAACGTGAGCGAGTTGTTGGCGACGTTCTTCTCGCCCGGCACCGGCTGGACCGTCGCTGTCACCTGGTAGTTGCCGGCCGGCGGGGAAGAGGCGAGTGTGACGTTGGTGTTCAGCGTCTCACCCGGCGTGGTCTGAGCGACGGTGTGCTGGCCGCTGATCGACGTGCCGTTGACCGTTACCTTCAGGATCACATTGGTCTCTGTGTTCGTTCCGGTGTTGGTGAAGTTGAGGGTGAACGTCGGCGGCGGATTGGCGGGAATCGTGTTCGCAGACCCGGTCTGGAGGGTCGTTCCATTCACGCTGACGGAGTTGAGGGCGTGGCCGTGCAGTCCCGGTGCGATCTTGCCCCCCGACGAGGACGGCAGCGTGATGTGCAGCTCGGAGGCGATGAACGACGGCATCAGCCACTGAAGGCTGGGCACGAATTGCCCGCTGTAGATCGTCACGCCGTTGGGCGGTCCGACCGCGATTCCAGCGGCGTGCAGAGCGGCAGCGATCCCGTCTGTTGCGTAGTCGCTATAGACGACATCCGAGGCGTAGAAGCGGGCCATCTGGGCTGCGATCGCCGCGACCGCGGCCTGCTTGGCGGACCCGGCCAGCGCCGGCTCCACCTGGGCGGCGACCCTCTGGATCCCGTCGTGGCGCATCTGCAGTGCCAGGATCACATTCTGCTGGGCCTTCTGCATCGCGCTCGGCACGCTCAAGGCGTGGGCAGTCCTCAGCTCGGAGGCCGCGTTGGCGGCCGTCTCGGCGACCTGGCTCTGCAGCGTCGTGGAGCTGGAGCCGCCGGCGAGTTCGCTGAACAGCTGGGCACCGGTCTGATCGGACTGCTGGATCACCGTGGCGACGCTGTTGTTGTAGTTGCGCAGAGCGCTGTTCTGCGCGCTGACCTGGCAGCCGTGCACGAGCAGCAGCACTGCGACGACGAAGATCACGATCACGACGAGCGCGACGATCCGCCGAAATCGGATCGTCTGCGCGTCGTTGGGTGGGCCACGCCGGCTCCCCGAAGGCTGGGGCCGGGGCGGTGTCGGGGAAGGCTCGTCGACTTCGTCGAAGAACGACAAGTTTCTCGCTCCTTGCGGCGATCTAAAAGCACCAGTATGACCGCCGGTCGGCGCGACAGCCAACAAGGCAAGCGATCGTGCACCGCGGGCAGCTTCCCAGTGGCGCCAGCTACGCCGGTCAGAGCCTATCTCAATAAGTCGTGCGACTGGGGCAGCCGTCATGGGGCGCATCCAGGCGTGCGAGCTATTGGGATGAGCCCTAAGCCGCAGGGACGCGAGCCGCGGCGTGGAAAAAGGCCACCGATGAGCGCCGGCGAGCCTCCTACTTTCCGTGTCCGGGCGAAGCACGCCGACCATCCAGCTGCAACGCGCGCCATGCCGACGCTGGTCCTCGACCGCTATCGCCTGCGCCGGCGCCTCGGCGCAGGGGCATTCGGGACGGTCTGGATGGCCCACGACGAGCGGCTGCAGCGCGGCGTGGCGGTCAAGGTCGTGCCGCGCGAGCGGATCGCTGGCGGCCGGTTCGAGCGCGAGGCTCGGGCTGCCGCGAAACTCGCGCACCCGGGGATCGTGACGCTATTCGAGGCGGCGGTCGACGACGATGACGCCTACCTCGTATCTGAGCTAGTCCGCGGCGGCACGCTCGCCGAGTTACTGCAGGCCGGGCGCCTGTCGGATCGCGACGTCGTCGCGATCGGACTCGCGCTGTGTGACGCGCTCGCGCACGCGCACGCCCACGGCGTCGTGCACCGCGACCTCAAGCCTTCGAACGTGCTCGTGCCCGAAACGCCGGCGACTCCCGCGTGTGTCGCCAAGCTGACGGACTTCGGGGTTGCCCGCGTGGGCGGCGGCGACGGGCTGACCCAGACCGGCGATGTCCTCGGCACCGCGGCCTACATGGCACCCGAGCAGGCCGCAGGACGGGCTGCCGGGCCGCCCGCAGACCTGTACGCACTTGCGGTCATTCTGTACGAGGGACTGACCGGCGTCAACCCGCTGCGCGCCGCGTCGCCGGCCCAGCGTGCACATAGTGTAGTCACCTTCCTTCCCCCGCTTCGTCGGCGGCGCCGCGACCTCCCTCGCGAGCTCGGCTGCGCGGTCGATCTCGGCCTGCGTCCGCGCGCGGGCGAACGGGGCACGCTCGCGCAGCTGCGCCAGGCGCTGGCGACCTCGCTCGAGCGGGTCGACGACACGCCCCGTGCCGCCACAGGTCGCAAGCCACGGCGGCCTGCGCGGCCTGCGGGGCCGATCGAGCTCGCCGAGCCCGCCAATCAGCGCCCGTCTCGCGCCTGGCGAGCGCGCGCCGCGGCGGCGCTGGGAGCCGCCGCGCTGACCGCGTGGCTGACCGTGCATCTGCTTGCGCCGCCACCGATCCCGCCCGCTTCGGCGGCGCTGCTTGGCGCGGCGCTGGTGCTGGTGCTTCCCCGCGCCGGCTGGATTGCGCTGAGCGCGCTGCTGGCGGTGGGGGCGGCCGAGGCGCACCGCCCTGGCGGGTCGCTCGTGATCGTACTCGGGTCGCTGGTGCCGGCGGTGCTGCTGCCGCGAGCGGGCACCGCGTGGCCGCTCGCGGCAGCGGCGCCCGGACTCGGCACGCTTGGGCTCGCCGGCGTGTGGCCGGCGCTCGCCGGGCGTGTGGCCGGTCCCTGGCGGCGCGGGGCGCTGGGCGTCGCCGGATGGGTCTGGCTGGCGTTGGCCGGCCCGCTGGTCGGCGACGACCTGTACCTGCGACGCCTCGCTGGCACCCCGCCAGCGGCCGTCTGGATGGCGTCGCCGGCGCCGGCCGTGCATGATCTCATCTGGCCGCTGCTGTCCTCCGGCGCGTTGCTCGCCGCGGCGGTCTGGGCGCTTGCGGCCGTTGCGCTTCCCTGGCTGCTGAGAGGCCGCTCGCTGGTCCTCGATGCGGTCGCGGCCGTTTCATGGGCCGCACTTGTCTGCGCGGCAACGATTGCGGTGCTGCACGCCGGGCGTGATCTCGGCACGCCCCCGAGCGCGGCGCTGGGCGCAGCGGTCAGCGTCGCGGTTGCGCTGGCGCCCAGCATCCTGAGAGCATGGCGCTCCCGGGGCGAATCGCAGAACCGCAGGCCGGACTTGCGTAGCATGGAACCGCCCCTGACCTTGTAAACGAAGCGCAACCGCGAGCGATTCGGCCGGGGCTATGCCATGAGCGTGCTCAGAAGCCTTGAGAGCAAGATCGCCGGCCTCGTAGAAGGCACGTTCAGTCGCGCCTTTCGCTCCGAGGTCCGGCCGGTCGAGCTCGCCCGCAAACTGGCCCGGGAGATGGAGGAGCACAAGTCGTCCTCGCTGTCGCGAACCTACGTGCCCAATGACTACCGGGTGTTCCTCTCTCCGCGGGACCGCGAACGGTTTGCCGACTACGAGGATGCCCTCGCAGGCGAGCTTGCCGGCTTCCTGCTCGAGCATGCCCGCCGCGAGCGGCTGACGCTGCTCTCACGACCGATCATCGAGTTCGAGACAGACGACCGGCTCGGCCTCGGCGAGTTCGGCATCCAGACGCGTGTCGTCCACCCGGAGCCCGAGCGCGAGCCCGACGAGAGTGGGTCGACGATGATCTACGGCACGGAGGGCGAGCCTGTCGGTCAGCTCGAAGACCGCCCCCGGCGCAGACCCGAGCGGCCCCTGCTGCTGTTCGACGGCAAGCGGCTGGTCGTCGGCCCGGCCGGCGTCTCGCTCGGCCGAAGTCGCCAATGCGACGTCGTTCTCAGCGACCCCAACGTCTCGCGCAAGCACGCCGAGATCCGACCCCGCGGCTCCTCGTGGGTGCTGATGGATCTCGGGTCTACCAACGGGTCCGTGCTCAACGGCCGCCGGATCGACGCCCCCGAGGTGGTCAGGCCCGGCGACGAGATCGAGCTCGGCACGTCCCTGATCACCTTCGAGCTGGAGTGAAATGGCGCTCGAGCCCGTCTCGGTAGCCCTCAAGTTCGGCTTCCTTGCCGTTCTCTACCTGTTCCTGATGTGGGTGGCATGGAGCGCGCTGCGCGACCTGCGTCGCGGCGGTCGCGGCCGGGTCGTGGTTTCAGAGGAGCATCCGCCGCTCGAAGCCACCGGGATGTACGCCGCCGATAACGGCGGCTTCGGCACCGCCGAGGACGGCTTCGAGCCCGCCTTGCTGGTGCAGCGCGCGATCGGTCACGAGGCCGGCACGGCGTACGAAATTCCCGATGGGGGCGCTACTCTCGGCCGCGGAGACGTCGAGATCCACCTCGATGATCCGTTCGCCTCCGCGCGCCACGCCCGGATCTCGCGGGAGGGACACGTGGTCGTGATCGAGGATCTGGGCTCCACAAACGGCACCTATCTGAACGAACAGCCGCTCACCGGACCGCAGCCGCTGCACGACGGCGATCGCATCCGGATCGGCGACTCAGAGTTCTCCTACCAGCAATCACAGATGCTTGATGCTCGTCGCCTCCGAAACGATCGCCAAGACTGACACCGGGCGCCAGCGCCGTGACAACGAGGACTCGATGTTCGCGCGCGCGCCGGTGTTCGTCGTCGCCGACGGAATGGGCGGCGCCCAGGCCGGAGAGGTTGCGTCGCGGATCGCGATCGACGCATTCAAGCAGGGCCTTCCGGACGCGGGGAGTGCCGAGGAGCGGCTCGCGAGCCGGGTGCGAGAGGCCAACCATCAGATCTACGAGGTCTCGCGCTCAGAGCACGAACGGGCGGGGATGGGGACGACGCTGACGGCGGCATACCTCGGGGACGGCCACATGGCGATCGCTCACGTCGGCGACAGCCGCGCCTACCTGTTCCGCGAGGGGACGCTCACGCGCCTGACCCAGGACCACTCGCTCGTCGAAGAGCTCGTGAAGCGGGGCAAGCTGACTCAGGAGCAGGCGGCCGAGCATCCGCAGCGATCGATCATCACGCGGGCGCTCGGGCCAGAGCCGACCGTCGAGGTCGACACGCGGACACATCCAGCCCGGGACGGGGACATCGTGTTGCTGTGCAGCGACGGGCTGACGTCGATGATCGCCGAAGAGCGCGTGGCGGAGATCCTCGGCTCGTCAGGGACGCTCGAGCGCATGGCGGAGCAGCTGATCGACGACGCCAACGAAGCGGGCGGGCGCGACAACATCACGGTGATCCTGTTCCGGGTCCAGGAGGTAGCCTCGGCGGAGTCGCCCGACGATCCGACGATGGTTGGCGTTCGTGCTCCCGAGCAGCTGACCGCCGGCACCTCGGCCGCATCGCAATCCGCAGCGCCGCCGGTTGTAAGCGCGGGCACGGTCGCCGGGCGCGGCGCGCCGACGGCGCTCGCCGAGCGGGCGGTGCGAACGCCGCGCCCACCGGCGTTCGGGCGGCCCGGGCAGCCCCCGGTGTCCCCCAGAGGGCGACCGCGCCGATACGCCAAACCGCTCGCAGCGCTGCTGGCGACCGCGATCGTACTGTTCCTGATCGGCGGTGCGGGTTACCTGGCCACCCGTCAGCTGTACTTCGTCGGCACCAACCCGCAGGGCATGGTGACGATCTATCGCGGGCTCCCGTACGACCTCCCGGCCGGAGTTCCTCTCTACGAGACGTTCTATGTCTCGGGTGTCCCGGCGGTGCTCGTGCCGGCCGACCGCCGCAGCACGCTGCTCAACCACCAGCTTCGGTCCGAGACCGATGCCGAGGCGCTGGTGCACGACCTCGAGCTGGGGCTGCTTTCGAAATGAGCGAGCGCAACCGAGAGCTCATCGGCCTGATCCCGGCTTCGTTGCTCGTCACGGCGGGCTTCGCGGGAGTCTTCATCCAGCGCTCGAACGTGCTCTCGAATGTTTCGCTGACCTACGGGGCGATCTTCCTCGGGCTGTGCTTCGCCGGGCACGTCTTCATCCGTGTCACGCTGCCCCACGCCGACCCGTACCTGTTCCCGCTGGTCGCTGTGCTGGCGAGCTTTGGGATCGTGATGGTCTACCGGATCGACACCACACTCGCCCGCGAGCAGGCGACATGGTTCGTGATCGGCCTGATCCTGTTCGCGGCGACGGTCGTGATCTTCCGCGACTACCGCAAGCTCGAGCGTTACCGGTACACGATCGTGGTGGTGTCGCTGGGCCTGATGGTGCTGCCGCGCCTGCCGGGGGTCGGCGAGCAGGTCAATGGGGCGTACCTCGCGGTCCGTGTCCCAGGCCTGAGCACGGGCTTCCAGCCGGCGGAGTTCGCGAAGATCGGGCTGGTCGTGTTCCTCGCCAGTTACCTGCGCGACACGCGCCAGGTGCTGGTCGTTGGTGCCCGGCGGATCCTCGGGGTGACGCTCCCGCCGCTCAAGCACCTCGGGCCGGTGATCGTGATCTGGGGGCTGGCGATGCTGATCCTGATCGTGCTGCACGACATTGGCTCGTCGCTGATGTTCTACGGCGGGCTACTGGCGGTCCTGTACGTCGCGACCAGCAGGCTGTCGTTCGTGGTCGTCGGGTTGCTCGCGTTCGCGGTCGGCGCCTGGTACCTGGGGACGCACATCTCGCACGTGCATGCGCGCGTCGAGGACTGGCTGCACCCGTTCAACGTGGACCTCTACAACGATCCGCTCGGTAGCTATCAGGTCGCCAACGGGATCTTCGCGCAGGCCGCCGGCGGGTTGTTCGGCCAGGGTTTCGGCGAGGCGGTGCTCACGATCCCGGGCTTCAGTACGCCGCATTACCTGCTGCCCGAGCCGAGCACGGACATGATCTACGCCGTGATCACCGATGAGCTGGGCCTGTTCGGTGCCGTGGCAGTGCTGTGCACGTACCTGATGTTCGTCTGGCGCGGGTTCAAGATCGCGCTGCTCGCGCGCGATTCGTTCTCGAAGCTGATGAGCGCCGGGCTGACCGCAATGTTCGCGCTGCAGGTGTTCGTGATCGTCGGTGGCGTAACGCGCGTGATCCCCCTGACGGGGGTGACGCTGCCGTTCATTTCCTATGGGGGTTCCTCGATCGTCGCGAACTTCGTCCTGCTGGCGCTGCTGCTGCTGGTCTCCGACCGAGCGCGGAGGCCGGCATGAACGCTGCGATCGTGCGCCTGTTCGCGCTCGTCGTGCTCCTGTTCGCGCTGCTGATCGCATGGACGTCGCGCTGGAGCGTGTTCGAGGCCTCGGCGCTGAACAACAACCAGCTCAATGCGCGGACGCTGATCGATCAGCTGATGGTCAAGCGCGGGCGGATCCTGGCCGACGACGGGATCGTGCTGGCCAAGTCGGTCCCGGCCAGCGCAGGTACATGGAGCCGGCGGTACCCGACCGGAACGGTGTTCTCGCAGGCGGTCGGATACTCGATCGCCGCCCAGGGCAGAGCCGCGGGACTGGAGCTGTCGCGAGGCTCCGAGCTGCGCGGCGTGCAGACCGGTGTCAGCTCGATCTTCGGGCAGCTGAACCCGCATCCGGTCGGCGACGACGTCTACACGTCGCTCGATCCCAAGGCGACAGCTTGTCGCCGCCCAGCAGCTCGCTGGCCGTGCCGGCTCGGTCGTCGCCCTCGATCCGCGTAGCGGCGCGGTGAAGGTCATGTACTCCAACCCGACCTACGACGACAACCATCCCAATGCGCCGTGCTCGCAGCTCGGATGCCAGCTCAACCGCGCCACGCAGGCCGCCTACGCGCCGGGCTCGACGTTCAAGATCGTCACCGCCACAGCGGCGATCGACAGCGGCATGTACACCCCCAGCTCGGTGATCAACGGCAACTCGCCGATCACGGTCTCCGGCGTGCCGCTCGCCAACGACGGCGGCCGCAGCTGGGGCCTGCAGACGCTGACGACGGCGATGACCTACTCGATTAACACGATCTTCGCGCAGGTTGCCGAGCACCTCGGTCGGCGGACGATGACCGACTACATGAAGCGCTTCGGCTTCTACTCCAAGCCGCCGCTCGACTACCCGCCCACCGAGCTACGCGCCAGCGACGTCCACTCGTTCACCGGCAAGCCGCTGCCGCCCGCCAGCCCCGACGAGGACATCGGGCGGATCGGCATCGGCGAGGGTGGGCTGGCGGTCACGCCGCTGCAGATGGCGATGGTCGCGGCGGCGGTCGCGAACGGCGGCAAGCTGATGACCCCGCACCTCACCGACCGAGTCGTGGATCAGACCGGCAGGACGGTGGAGACGATCAAACCGAGCGTCTACCGCCAGGTGATGAAGCCCTCGACCGCCGCCGAGGTGACGCAGATGATGGAGAAAGTGGTCGAGGAGGGGACCGGCACGGCGGTCCAGCTCGGCGGCATCAGCGTCGCGGGCAAGACGGGAACCGCGTCGATCGGCCCGATCCGGCTCCAACCTGACGCAGCCCTCGTTCGTCGCGTTTGCACCGGCCCAGAACCCGAAGCGTCGCGATCGCGGTGATGATCGAGAAGTCACAGGGCGGGTTCGGCGGCACGGTCGCGGCGCCGATCGCTAGGGCGGTTCTGCAGACGCTGCTGTCGGAGGGAGGTTGAGCGATGGCTGAGCTTGCCGAGGGCGCCTTGATCGACGGCCGGTACAAGGTCATCTCGCGGTCTGGGCAGCGGCGGGATGGCCGATGTGTTCCTCGCCGAGGACCAGCAGCTCGGCCGCAAGATCGCGCTCAAGCTGCTGCACCATCGCTTCGCCGAGGACCCGGGCTTCGTCGAGCGCTTCCGGCGGGAGGCCCAGGCCGCAGCCGGCCTTCAGCACCCGAACGTGGTCAGCGTGTACGACCGCGGCGCCTACGACGGCACGTACTACATCGCGATGGAGTACCTACCCGGCCGTTCGCTCAAGCAGCTGATCCGCCAGGAGGCGCCGATCGATCCGGTCCGTGCGATCGAGATCACCGCCCAGATCCTCAAGGCGGCGCGCTTCGCCCATCGCCGCGGCGTGATCCACCGCGATCTGAAGCCCCACAACGTGATCGTGGACGACTCCGACCACGCCAAGGTGACCGATTTCGGGATCGCCCGCGCGGGAGCGTCGGACATGACCGAGACCGGGTCGATCATGGGTACCGCCCAGTATCTGTCCCCCGAGCAGGCGCAGGGCCATGCCGTGAGCGCCGGCTCGGACCTGTACTCGGTCGGCGTCGTGCTCTACGAGTTGCTGACCGGCCGCGTGCCGTTCGATGCCGAGGCCGCGGTCACGATCGCGCTCAAGCACGTATCCGAGTCGCCGACGCCCCCCAGCGCGGTCAACCCCAGCGTGCCGCCGGAGCTCGAGCAGGTTGTGCTGTGGGCGCTGAACAAGAACCCGGCCGACCGCCCGGCCGACGCCGACCAGTTCCTCGTCGCGCTGGACCAGGCCAAGGCGGCGATCCTGGCGCACTCCAGCGGTCAGCGCACGGCGAGCATGGCGGCGCTGGCCGCTGTCGGAGTGCCGGTCGGTCCGACGGTGCCGGCCGCGCTCGCGCCGCTGTCCTTGCCGGTCGTGCCTGCTGTCTCGCTGCCGATGCCCGTCGCCGACGACACCGGATTCGGGGGCACGCTGCCGCCGCCGCTGCCGCCGCGTCCCCGCCGCCGCTGGCCGTGGGTGCTGGTACTTGTGCTGCTGCTGGCGGCGGGCGGGGGGGCCGCGGCGTACCTGCTTACGCGTCCGGTGAAGGAGATCGTCCCGACAGTCGTGGGCGAGCAGCTGACCGTCGCCCAGGCGCAGATCCAGAACGCCGCCCTCGCGGTCAGCGTCATCAACGTCACCAACGGCAAGCCAGCGGGCACCGTGATCCGCCAGGACCCGCTGGGCGGAGCGAAAGCGAAGCAGGGCTCGACGGTCGCGCTGACCGTCTCGCAGGGACCCGGGAATGCGACCGTGCCGTCCGTGTTCGGGATGAGCGAGCGGCAGGCGGAGGGCGCGATCGCGCAGGTGGGGCTGAAGTCGCGCCCGCAGCACGAGAGCTCCCAGACCGTGCCGGCGGGCGAGGCGATCGGGACCGATCCGAGCTCGGGACAGACCGTGCCGGTCGGCCAACCCGTGACGCTGCTCGTCTCGACGGGCAAGCCGTTGGTGGGCGTGCCTGACGTCGTCGACGTGGCGCAGGCCATCGCCGAGGCGGACGTCGTCAACGCGGGGCTCACGGTCGGCTCGGTGACGACCCAGCCATCGACCACCATCCCGCCGGGCAACGTGATCAGCGTCAATCCCTCGCCGTACGCGCAGGTGGACCCCGGGTCGGCGGTCGATTTCGTGATCGCCGCCACGCCGACATCGACGTCGACGTCGACGTCGACGTCGACCGCGACGGTCCCCCGGACAAGGGGCGACACCGAGGCGCAGGCGACCGGCGTCCTGAGCAGCGCCGGCTTTCAGCCGACCGTACAGACCAGGGACACCACCAATCGCCATCAGGACGGGATCGTGCTCTCTGAGATCCCACACGCCGGCAGTGCGGCGACCAAGGGCAGCACGGTGACGATCGTCGTCGGCAAGTACACGCGGCCCACGACCACGACGACGACGACCAGCTCGGGCACATCGTCGCCGAGCTCGACCACGAGCACCTCGACCACGTGAGCGGCTTGCGCGTCGCGGTCCTCGGCGGTGGCCGCTCATCGGAGCACGAGGTTTCGCTCGCCTCGGCCGAGTCCGTGCGCAGCGGGCTGCGGGCCGCCGGCTACGTGGCGGTCGAGATCGAGGTCGGACGCGACGGCGTGTGGCGCCGGGACGGCTCCGAGCTTGCGCTCACGCCAGGCCGGGGGCTGGAGGGTGCCGATGTTGTATTCCCGGTGCTTCACGGTCCATTCGGCGAGGACGGAACCGTCCAGGGCCTGCTGGAGTGCCTTGACGTTCCCTATGTGGGCTCCGGCGTGCTCGCTTCGGCGCTGTGCATGGACAAGGTCGCCTTCAAGGCGGCGATGGCCCATGCGGATGTGCCGCAGGTCCGCTACCGCGCCGTGCCGGTCGAGCGCTACCGAGCGGAGCCCGACGCGGAGCTCGAAGCGCTCGGATCCCTCGGCCTGCCGGTGTTCGTGAAACCCGCACGACTCGGGTCTTCAGTCGGGATCGTCCGGGTGACCAATGCGGCTGCCCTGCCCGCGGCGCTCGAGACCGCCTTCCGCCACGACCCGCTCGCGATCGTGGAGGCGGCATCCCTCGGCGTCGAGATCGAGTGCTCGGTGATCGGCAACGGAACGCCGATCGCGTCCGAGCCCGGTCAGATCCTGCTCGCGGCGGAGGAGGCCGGCTGGTACGACTATGCGGCGAAGTACACGCCGGGTCGGATGGAGCTGGTCGTCCCAGCCCGTGTGCCCGCAGATGTCCGCCGGCGCGTACAGGAGCTGGCCGTGTCGGCCTTCCAGACGACCGGCTGCTGCGGCCTCGCGCGGGTGGATTTCTTCGTGCAGGGCGAGGACGTGCTGGTCAACGAGCTCAACACGATTCCAGGGTTCACGCGCACGAGCGTGTTCGGCTCGCTGTTCGAGGCCAGCGGAGTTCCCTATCCGGAGCTCCTGGATCGCCTGGTCGCACTGGGCGTCGAACGCCATGCCGCCGAACGGCGCCACCGTTTCTGATCCGAAGTCCTGCATCCACATCAACGGCGCATCGGGCGCGCCCTCGACCAGGCCGACAAGCCCGGAGAGGCTCAACAGCATCGGCATCGTGCAGGGCGATAGCCCTTAGGGGCCCTTAGGGGCCCTTAGCTCCCTTTCCGCACTTCTCGGGGGTCAGAAGGGAGCTTAGGTGTACTGGTACAGCGCCACCTCGTTGAGCGACACGCTCTGGCCGCCCGGTGGCAGGTTCGTGATCCATACGAGGTAGTAGCGGTACCGCGCCCCGCCGTTGACCAGGGGGATCAGCTGCCGGCTGTGCACGGACGCCACCTGCGCGAGCTTGACCCAGGCGCTGTCGAACGCATTCGGGTCGGGCTTGGAGTTCTGCGCCCAGATCTGGACGCTGAAGCCTGGCGTCGCGGTCAAGATCACGATCTCGCTCGCCCTCGTGCTCGGGTAGGCGTCGACGTACAGCCCTACGCCGGGCTTGCCGAGCGTCCCGTCGTAATAGTCCTCGGTCTGCCAGGCGGTGTTGGGATCGCTGTCGATCGCCAGCCCGTCCTCCTGTGGGTTCTGCGTGCGGTCCCCGTCGAGGCCGAAGGGGTTGTAGTCGTGCGCGCAGCCCTGGCACAGCTGCACCTGCTCGAGCCTGGTCGCGGGCGCCGGCGCGGCGAGCTTGCCGGTGCCGCGGTGGGCGCGCGTCGCCAGCCAGGCCGCGCCGCCCCCCGCTCCGGCCAGCACCAGCAGGCCGAATGCGAGCGCCACCGCTCGATGGCGGATCCCGAACGGGACGCGGCGCCGGGTGCTGGAGGGCAGCGTCCGCAGGACGCTCGTCACCTCACCAGTCGCGCTGCCGGCCCGCGCGGTCTCGATCGCGAGCACGTCCTCGAGATCGGAGATCAACTCCGCGTCATCGGCGTAGCGGTCCTCGAGGCCCTTGGCGGTCGCCGTGTCGACGACCGCCGCGAGTGCGGCTGAGATCTCGGGGCGCTTGACTTGCGCATCCGGCATCTCCTCGCGCACGTGCTTCATCGCGACGGCGATCTGGTTCTCGCCCTTGAACGGGACTTCGCCGGTCAGCATCTCGTACAGCACGACCCCCAGCGAGTAGAGATCCGACTGTCCTGTCACCGGGCGGCCCAGCGCCTGCTCGGGAGAGACATAGTCGGTCGTGCCGAGTACGCGGCCGTCGGCGGTCAGGCCCTCCTCGTCGAGCGTCCGAGCGATCCCGAAGTCGGTGACCTTGGCCGAGCCCTCCTCGTCAATCAACACGTTCTGGGGCTTGACGTCTCGATGGACGATGTGACGGGCGTGGGCGGCGCCGAGGGCGCGTGCGATCTCGATCGAGTACGCGACGGCCTCAGCGATCGGAAGCCGTCCGAGTCGCCGGATGCGGTCCTTGAGCGTCTCCCCCTCGACGTACTCGAACACGATGTACGGGCGTCCGTCCTCGTCCTCCCCCGCGTCGATCACGCCGACGACGTGGGGGTGGGACAGCTGGGCGACTGCGCGAGCCTCGCGGCGGAAACGCTCGAGCTCGTCGGAGTCTGCTGTGACCTCCCGGTTCATCAGCTTGATCGCCACCTGTCGCAGCAGCGTCTCGTCGAGCGCCCGGTAGACCGTCGACATCCCGCCGGCCCCGATCCTGGCCTCGAGCCGGTACCGGCCGCTGAGCGTGGTGCCGAGCAGGGTGCTCATCTCGATCTCTCTATTTTGCGCCAGATGCCCTCGTCGAGGCTTCTAGTTACACCGATCCGTCTTGTCGCCGGTCAGGGGAGGTGGAACATTGGCTCCAAGTGCCCTTCGGAGCTCGAGTCCCCATCAACTGCGTCGCCGCGCCAGCGTCACCAGCACCACGGTGCCGAGCGCCCCGCGGTAGAGCGCGTACGGCAGCAGCGAGCGGTCGCGCTCAACCTGACGGATCAACCAGGTCGAGGCGAGCGTCGAGGCGAACGAGGCGGCGGCTCCAGCGGCGAACGGCAGCCTCGCCCGGGGCGGCAGACCTCGGCTTCGCAGGCGGATGCCCTTCAGCAGCGTCGCGCCGGCGATCACCGGCAGCGCCACGTGACGCGACAGGCGGTTGGCGTCTTCGCGCGTGAACCCGCGCAGCCGTGCGGCGGCGAGCGTGGCGCCGTTGCGCGAAACGCCTGGGATCAGGGCGCATGCCTGGGCGATGCCGAGCCACAGCGCGTCGCACGCGCCGGCGTCCTGATGGCGGCGCAGCTGGGGCGCGCGGTCGGCCCAGGCCATCACGGCGGATCCTCCGAACAACCCGGCCGCGATCGTCGGGGGCGTGCCGAGATGCCGCTCGATCGGTCGCTCCAGCGTGTAG
Organism: uncultured Solirubrobacterales bacterium; assembly: GCA_963811155.1. GTDB lineage: Bacteria > Actinomycetota > Thermoleophilia > Solirubrobacterales > Solirubrobacteraceae > Palsa-465. The sequence goes on along the minus strand of CAWEQQ010000020.1, from coordinate 91,763 downwards.
CCGACGACCGCCGGCGGAATGAACGACAGCGCGATCAGGGCCGTCCTACGAGCGTTCAGTCCGCGGACGGCCTCGCCGACCTCCGCGTGCAGCGTGATCAGCAGCGCTGCCGCCGTGCCGGCGTGCAGCGCGACCTCGAACGACTTGCGCAGCTCATCGTCGAGCTCTTCGTAGCGCCACCGCAGCAACCAGGGAATCAGCGCGACGTGTCCCGAGGAGGAGATCGGCAGCAGTTCAGCCGGTCCGTGCAGTGCGCCGAGGCCGATCGCCTCCCTGATCGGAAGCCCCGCGTGTGGCGTCCGCTCAGGACGCGACATTGGGCGTGGGCCCGTCTCCCCGATCGCGCGTCAGCCGCACGATCACAAACGCGAGCGCGGACACGACGATCACCAAGCCTACGTAGTCGACGTACTCGAGATTGTGACGCCAGCTTTGCCAGCTGCTCCCGACCGCTCGTCCCAGAATCCCGAGTCCCGCGATCCAGGGGATCGACCCGAGGGTTGCGAGCGCAATGAATCGGCCGTAGGGCATCCGGGCCACGCCGGCCGCGTACGGGAACGCGGCGCGCGCGAACGGGATCAGTCGGGATACGACGACCACCGTCACGCCATGACGCATGAACCACCCGTGCGCGCGGTCCAGCCGCTGCGCGCTCATGTGGAACTTGCTGCCTTGGCGCTCGAACAGCTCGCGGCTGCCGACGTAGCCGATCCCATAGGCGATTGTGGCGCCGAGCAAATCGCCGAGCAGGCCGAAGACGATGATCCCGAACAGCGTCAGATGGCCCTGAAAGACGTTGAAGCCCGCGAACAGCATCGTCGGCTCGGTGCCCGGCACACCGATCACGCCGGAGGTCATCGTCAGCAGCCCGACGCCCCCCAGCCCGATGTCACGGATCAGGTGGGTCGCAACGTTGACGAGCGAGTCGGTGACCGAAGAGAGTACGAGCAGCAAGGCGGCTAGCGTAGCGGTCGCGCCGGAATCGTCCCCTGAGGCGCGATTAGTGTTTCCTCACGACCATGGTACTTCCACTGTTCAACACCGACGCTCCGGTTGCTCCCCTCCGCGAGACGATCCTCGGCCGGATCGCCGACGTCGTGCAGCGCGGCTCGTTCATCCTCGGCCCCGAGGTTCGGGCATTCGAGCGCGAGTTCGCCTCATATCTCGGCGTCGAGCACGTGATCGGCGTCGCCAACGGCACCGACGCGCTCGAGATCGCGCTGCGGGCGCTGGGCGTGCAGCCGGGCGACGACGTCGTCGTGCCCTCGTTGACGTTCTACGCGACAGCGGAGGCGGTCGCGGCGATCGGCGCCCGTCCGGTCTTCTGCGACGTCGACGCCCGGACCCGCAACGTCAGCCTGGAGACCGTCCGTGCCGCGCTAACGCAGGCATCGACGGCGATCATCGCCGTCGACCTGTGCGGCGTGCCCGCGCCGGTCCCGGCGCTGCAGGAGCTCGGACTGCCGGTGCTCGAGGATGCGGCGCAGGCGGCGGGCGCGAGTCTCGACGGCCGGCGCACGGGATCGCTGGGGCACGCGGCGACATTCTCGTTCTATCCCTCCAAGAACCTCGCCTGCTTCGGCGACGGCGGTGCGATCGCGACCGACGACGACCAGGTCGCCGAGCTGGCCCGCGCGCTGCGCTTCCATGGCTCGCACGACAAGCAGACGTTCACGTACGTCGGCTACAACTCCCGCCTGGACGAGCTGCAGGCCGCCGTGCTGCGGGTCCTGCTGGCGCACCTCGACGATTGGACGCGAGGCCGGCGGGACGCCGCGTCGGCATACGAGTCCTCGGGACTGGGCCGGCATGTGACGCTGCCCGTCGTCCCGGCAGGGGCCGAGCCCGCCTGGCACCTGTACCTCGTGGGGCACCCGCGCGCCGACGTACTGCTGGCCGAGCTCGATCAGCGGGGTATTGAGGCGCGTGGGTACTACCGCACGCCGCTTCACCGTCAGCCGGCGATGGCGCCGTTCGCGGGCGCGGGCGTCGACCTGCCCGTCACCGACGAGCTCGCACGCACGAACGTTGCGCTGCCGATGAGCCCGGTCCTGGGCGCCGAGCAAGTGCAGGAGGTGGTCGCCGCGATCGCGGCTGCCGAGCCGTCGTGAGGGTCTGGATCGACCTCACCAATTCGCCTCACGTGCTGGTGATGGCACCCGTGATCTCCAACCTGCGCGAGCGCGGCCACGAAGTCGAGGTCACGGCGAGGGACTTCGCGCAGACGCTCGGGCTGTGCAGGCGGCTCGGCATCCAGCACACGGCGATCGGGCGCCATCAGGGCGGCGGGCTCGCGGCCAAGGCTCGCGGGCTCGCGGCTCGCTCGGCTCGGCTGGCTCGCTGGGCGCGGCCCTGGGACTTCGATCTGGCACTTGGGCACGGCTCCAACGACATCACGGTCGCCGCTGCGCTGCTGCGGATCCCGTCCGCGACGATGTTCGACTACGAGTGGGCGACCGTCCAGCACAGCGTCAACTGCCGCTTGGCGCGGGGCGTGGTGGTGCCGGATGCGATCCCGCCGCGGCGGCTGTACCGGTATGGCGCGCGTGGCAAGATCCATACCTATCCGGGACTCAAGGAGGAGTACTATCTCGCCGACTTCGAGCCCGATCCCGGAGTCCTGGCCGAGTTCGCGCTCGACCTTCAGCGGCCGATCGTGGTCGTGCGCACCGCGCCCGAGGTGTCGCTGTACCACCGCTTCGAGAACGATCTGTTCACTGCTGTGCTCGAGCGCGTGCGCGGCGCGCAGGCGGTGGTCCTGCCCCGGACCGCGCAGCAGCGCTCCGAGCTCCAGCGGGCCGGCGGATTCATCGTCCCCGAGCATGCGATCGACGCGCAGTCGCTGATCGCCTACGCCGACCTCGTCGTGTCGGCCGGAGGGACCATGAACCGGGAAGCGGTCGCGCTCGGCACGCCCGTGCTCACGGTCTTTGAGGGCCGGCTGGGTGCGGTCGACGAACGGTTGATCGCGGACGGACGACTACAGCGGCTCCGCAGCCCCGAGCAGGTCCTGCTCGTCAAGCGTCCGGGTGGCGCCGACCGCCGGCCTCGCGTGCGCCGCGACCCGGCGCTGCTAGTAGACGTGTTGCTCTTGGCAACGGCGCAACGATGAGCCAGAAGCCGTGTTAGTGTCGATCGAGAGGCTCTCTACGGGGCAGCGACTTGTGGGGGCGCGACTGAGAATGCTTACACGGCAACGATTTCTGAAGCCCGCGTTGGCGATCGCCTGGGCGGGCATCGGCGCCACCGCTCAGGCGGCCCCAATCGGCACTTACACCACTCGCGGCGCGTACAGCTTCGTATCGGCGCCCAACCTCCACCCGCCGAAGCTCCACACCGACGTCCGCACGCAGGCCAACAAGCTCGCGCCGGGTGACTTCCTGGTCGCCAACTCCCCCAACGGCGCGGCGACGAGTGTCGGTGTGCCAGTGACCGGCCAAAGCGGTCCGCTGATCCTCGACAGTCAGCTGCAGCCGGTGTGGTTTGACCCCGTTCCGATCAAAGTCGTGGCGATGGACCTCAAGGAGCAGTCATATCAGGGTCAGCCGGTGCTCACCTGGTGGCAGGGTTCGCTCACGAACACCGGGGCGGCGATCCGCGGTCAAGTCGAGGTCGTCGACCAGCACTACCGCAAGGTGGCCACGGTCACTGGACAGGACGGCTGGACGATCAGCGAGCACGAGGCTGTGATCAGCGCGTCCGATGTGTGGGTCACCGCGTACAGGTTCGTGCCAATGAACCTCAAGGCCTTCGGCGGTTCTGCCAATGGCGTCGTGTACGACGCGGGGGTCCAGGAGTACAACGTGAAGACCGGCCACCTTGTGTCTACTTGGGACGCCCTGCAACACATTCCCCTCTCGCAATCGAAGCAACCGCTCGCCTCTAAGCCGGGACCGACTGGTGCCGCGATCCCGTGGGACGCCTACCACGTCAACTCGATCCAGCTCACCGGTAAGGGCACGCTCCTCGTCTCGATGCGCAACACCTGGTCCGCTTACATGGTGAACGCGAAGACCGGCAGCATCGAGTGGACGCTGAGCGGCAACCCGAAGCTCACTGACTTCAAGCTACCATCCAATGGCTCGTTCGCATGGCAGCACGACGTCGAGCTGCACCCAGGGAACGTGGTCAGCATGTTCGACGACGCCTGCTGCGCGATCCTCCCATCGGGCAAGCCCGGTCCGACGAGCGGGCCGTCGCGCGGACTGGTGCTGAAGCTAAACACGGCCACTCACACCGCGTCGTTTGTCGCCCAGTACGTCCACCAGCCGAGGCGCTATGCGGAGTTCCTCGGCAACACGCAGTTGCTGCCGGACGGCAACGTCGTCGTCGGCTGGGGTTCGCTGCAGTTCTTCTCGGAGTACAGCAAGGCGGGCAAGCTGTTGCTCGACGCGATGTGGCCGTCGCCTGATCAGAGCTACCGGGCGTATATCGAGCAGTGGGTGGGCAGGCCGTACTTCCCGCCCAGCGGCGCCGCGCGCAAGAAGCACGGCAAGACCACCGTCTACGCGAGCTGGGACGGCGCCACTCAGGTCACCGGCTGGCGCGTGCTGGCGGGCTCGAACCCGAGCAAGCTGCCGCTCGTGGCTACCAAGCTCAGGTCCGGCTTCGAGACCGCGATTGCCGTGCAGGGCAACTTCAAGTGGTTCAAGGTGCAAGCGTTGAACGCAAACGGCCACGCGATCGGCACTTCCAAGGGCTTGCAGGTGCCTTAGGGCCCGTTCAGAAATAGCCGTAGCCGGCCCCGGCCTCGACAGTAAACGTGCAATAAAGCTTGCGACACCCCGGACCGCGGCAGTGAAAACGTCAGCGGACTGACTAAAATCCCGTGCTGCATGCGCCGGCGGATCAGATCCGCGGCCTTTCCCGTTCACCGCCACTCCCTGCTCCAGCTGCTGGTGGACGGCATCTTGGTCGCGCTCGCTTACTTCCTCGCCTTCAGGTTAAGGTTCGAGGACGCGGTCCCGGAGCGCTACGAGGACCTGTTCGCGGCCACCGTCGGATGGCTGGTCCTGATGTCGCTGATCGTGTTCGCCGCATTTGGCTTCTATCAGCGGCTGTGGACCTTCGTCGGTCAGCGCGACTACGAGGCAGTGGTCAAGGGGGTCGTGGTCTCGACCCTGCTGATCGTCGGGGCGATCGCGCTGCTGCACCCGGTCGTCGCAGAGCGCTTCGGGAACGGCAGCGCGGTGACGCTGCCGGCGAGCGTGATCGCGCTGTTCTTCCTGCTCGCGCTGACGCTGTTGATGGGTGTCCGGTTCATCGTGCACCTGATCGTCGAGGGCCGGGTGCGGAGCTTCCGCGTCGCATACGGCGCCCGGGACGTGTTGATCGTCGGTGGCGGCGATGGCGGCCGGCTGGTCGCCCGCGAGCTCGTGCGCAGCCCACAGCTGCGGATGCGGCCGGTGGGATTCGTCGACGACGACCCGCGCAAGCTGGGGATGAAGGACGAGTACGGCCTCAAGGTACTGGGGACGACCGCCGAGGAGGACCTGGAGCGGATCCTCGACGAGGTCGAGCCGGACGAGGTCGTGATCGCGATCCCGTCGGCCCCGGGAATGCTGCGCGCGAAGGTGGTGATGGCGTGCCGCAGGCGGGGGATCCCCGTCCGAACCACCCCGACGATGTTCGAGCTGCTGAGGGACGGATCCGGGCACCTGCGGGTCGCGCGACAGCTGCGCGAGGTCCGCGTCGAGGACATCCTCGGCCGCGAGCCCGTGCGCGAGGAGCTCGAGCGCGTTGGCGCCTATCTGACCGGCCAGGTCGTGCTCGTCACCGGGGCGGGAGGGTCGATCGGGGCGGAGCTGTGCCGTCAGATCGCGCGGGTCGGCCCGCAGCGGCTGGTGCTGGCTGACCACGCCGAGGACAACCTGTTCGAGATCCTGCGCGAGCTCGAGGAGGATCGCCACGTTCGGACCGCGGTCCCGGTGCTGGCCGACTGCCGGGAAGAGGAGCGGATGCGAGAGGTGCTCTCAGAGCATCGCCCGTCGACGATCTTCCATGCCGCTGCGTACAAGCACGTGACGATGATGGAGCTCAATCCTGTCGAGGCGATCCGCAACAACGCGCTCGCGACGCGGCTGGTTGCCCGGATCGCCGGCGAGACCGGCGTCGGCACGTTCGTGCTCGTCTCCACCGACAAGGCGGTCAAGCCGGCAACCGTGATGGGCGCCTCCAAGGCGCTCGCGGAGTGGGCGGTCGAGGCGGCGGCCGCGATCCATCCGCGGACGACCTACGCGACCGTCCGGTTCGGCAACGTGCTGGGGTCCTCGGGTTCGGTAGTACCGATCTTCCGGCGTCAGATCGCCGCCGGCGGCCCGGTTACCGTCACCGACACCCGCATGAGCCGCTATTTCATGACGATCCCGGAAGCCGTGCAGTTGATCATCCGCGCGGGGTCGCTGGCCGAGTCCGCCGACGTCGACGGCGCTCGGTTGGACGATCCCAGCGGGCGGAGGGCCGTCAGAGCAGCGAGTGGCGAAGTGTTCGTGCTCGAGATGGGGTCCCCGATCCGGATCATCGAGCTTGCCGAGACGATGATCCAGCTCTCAGGCCTCGAGCCGGAGCGCGACATCGCGATCGAGATCGTCGGGGCGCGACCGGGCGAGAAGTTCCACGAGGATCTCTTCAACCCATACGAGCGCCCGCAACCGACCCCTGCCCAGAAGATCCTGCGGGCGGAGCGCGACCGTCTCGACCCGGCATGGGTCGAGCAGTCGTTCGCGGACATCAACCTGCTCGTGCTCGAGGGCGATCCGGCGGCGCTCGCCGAGAAGGTCTCGACGCTTTCGGGCGCCCGCGTCGCGGGGGCCGCGATTGACGCCCGGTTCGGGACGTAGACTGCGGAGCTTGGGAATGCATTTTGTCATCTACGGGTTCTCGGTTCACCACTTCATCAGCTCCGTCGGCGCGGATGCTGGCTTTGCCGCGATCATCGGCTTGGCGATCCTCGTGCTGCTGTATTTCGCGCAGGCCCGCGAGACGGCGTCGCTGCGCGAGCAGGCATTTCAGTCGGCACAGCGCGTACAGCAACTCGAGGCACGCCTGGTCCAGCTATCGCGGATGCGTGCTGATCCCGCGACCGCGGGTCCGCAGCCGGCGCCAGCGCCGTCCGGGTTCCCGAGGCCGGTGACGAACCCGCTCCCGGCTAACGCCGGCGCCACGTCGCCGGCGTTAGCCGCCGGCGAGGCTTCGCTCCCCGCCGCCCCGGCCGCTCCCGCCGGCGTCGCAGCCCCGGCGCTGACCGCGGCGACCCGGCTGATCCCGATTCCGACCCACGCGCCTGCCAGCGTTGCCACACCCGCCCCGCGACCTGCCGCCGCCACGGCGGCGGCGCAGCGATCGATCGCGGAGCCCGGACTGGGCGCCCCGGCGCCTGCGGGCGCGAACGGCTCGGCTAGAGACTCGCTCGAGAACGGCGCAGCATCCGGTCCTGCGGCGCCGGTCGGCGTGCAACCCCCGCCCCGCGTCCAGGTCCGGCCGGACGCCGTCGGTGCCAAAGGCCGCCGCCTCCCCGGGCCTTCGCGGGGGCTCCTTTCACAGCCGCCACACCGCCGCGGCCCGGCGGCACGCGCCTTCGCCGTCCTGCTGGCGGCGCTCGCCGTCGGTGGCGCTGTAGCGCTGCTGCTGGTGCTGACCTCGAGCGGCGGCAAGCAGCAGTCGGGTCCCCGCTCCACGAGCAACAGCAACGCTGCCCTGTCGCACCGCACCTCGCGCGCGATCGCCTTCACGCCGGCCTCCGTCACGCTTGCGGTTCTGAACGGCACGGCGACGGCCGGTCTCGCCGCCAATTTCTCCCACCAACTTGGTCGCGACGGGTACAAGATCGGCGCGACCACGAACGCCGCCGATCAGACCCACACCTCGACGATCGTCGCCTACCTCCAGGGTCAGAAGGCAGCGGCGCTGCACGTCGCTTTGTCTCTGGGACTCGGCGTGACGTCCGTGCAGCCAATCGATCAGACCACCCACGCGATCGCCTGCCCGCCGCCATCGCCGTGTGCGGACGAGGTGGTCGTCACGCTGGGCTCCGACCTCGCCTCGCGCGCCTAGGTCGTGCTGCTCGACCTTCCGCAGCGGAGCGCCAAGCCCCGGCAGCAGGGCATCACCCACGTGCTCGACCGCGGCCTGTCTGTCGCGGCCGTCGACGGGCTCATGGAGGTCGCCGGGGCGTCCGTCGACCTCGTCAAGCTTGGCTGGGGGACCGCCCTTGCGACCGGGAACCTCGAGCGTAAGCTGCGCAGCTACAGAGGTCACGGGATCCCGGTCGTGCTCGGCGGGACGCTCACCGAGCTGGCGATCGCTCAGGACCGGCTCGACGAGTTGATCAGCTGGTTGCACGAGCTCGGGCTCGCGCACATCGAGGTCTCGGACGGTACGATCGAGCTCGATCACAACCAGAAGGTCGAGCTGATCGAGCGCCTCGCGCAGGAGTTCGTGGTGCTCTCCGAGGTGGGCTCCAAGGACGATACGAGGATCATGGCCCCGTACCGCTGGGTCGAGCAGATCGAGCAGGAGCTGGCGGCTGGTGCGTGGAAGGTGATCGCCGAAGCCCGCGAGAGCGGGACCGTCGGGATCTTCAGGCACGACGGCGAGGTGCGGATGGGCCTGATCGACGAGATCGTGCACGCGATCGCGCCCGAGCGCATCCTGTTCGAGGCGCCGCGCAAGGACCAGCAGGTATGGTTCGTCCGCCGCTTCGGCCCGGATGTCAACATTGGCAACGTCGCCCCGGACGACGTCCTCTCGCTGGAGACGATCCGTCTCGGCCTGCGCTCGGACACCGTCGGCGCCGGCGCGTTCCGAGCGTGAGCGCGCACGGCGGCGCCGGAGCGATGCTCCTCGCGCGCCACGGCGAGACCAACGACAATCTGAGGCCGCTGCGTTTTCAGGGGTTCACCGACACGCCGCTCAACGACTCCGGCCGCCGTCAAGCCGTCGAGCTGGCCGAGCGCGTCGTTTCCGAAGGGATCGTTTCGCTGTGGTCCTCGGACCTCCTGCGCGCCCGCGAGACCGCGGAGGTCGTGGGCCGCCGTCTAGGGCTCGAGCCGCGCCTGGACCCACGGCTGCGGGAGGGGTATCGCGGTCGCTGGGAGGGCCGGCTGTTCGTCGACGTGGCGTGCGAGGAGCCGGCGCGCTACGCGGCCTGGGAGCGTGCCGGGGAGGGGTTCCGCTTCCCCGGCGGCGAGTCGCTGCGCGACCAGCTGGACCGCGTGTCGGCAGCGGTGGATGACATCCGCCGCGCGGGCGAGCTGCCCGCGCTGGTCGTGTGCCACGGAGGCAGCATCCGGGTGATGCTCAGCAAGCACGACCCGCGGGCGCTCGACGCCTTCCACGAGTTCAATGTTCCGAACGCCGGCATCGTCGCGCTGTGAGCCGGCTGCCCGTGCTCGCGTTCGGGGCGCTTGTCGTGGCGACGGTGGCGGCGTTCTTCGTCACGCAGCACCTGAAGGTGACCACGCCGTTGATCGCCGGAACGCCGAAACCAGATCCGGCGTGGATCAACCCGCTGGAGGGCGTCACCTGCGGGCCTGCGAGCGATCGCGTCAACCACCGCGCGATGAGGATCTCGTTCTACCTCCTGAATCGCTCCGACGACGTCGATGTTTACGTTGTCGACCAGGGCGGCGCGATCGTCGCAACGCTCGCTTCCGGGCGCTACATGCGCGGCGGCGCGCACCCCGTACGAACGCTGTTCACCTGGGACGGACGCGAGGATGACGGGCGCGTCGCGCGCGACGGCGTCTACTACATCCGCGTCGCGCTACGCCACCAGGGACGCACGGTCGACATCACGAACGACTCCGGGCAGCTTGAGACGGTCACGGTCCGGACCGTGACCCCGCACCCGGTCGTCACCGACGTCTCGCCTTCGTTGTACCCGACGCGCGGCGCCGTGAGGGTCAAGATCCATTACGCCGGCAACGAGCAGCGCGGCGGCACAGTCCGGATCTACCGGACCGATCTCGCCGGCGGGCTGAAGCTGGTCAAGAGCTTCCTCACGCCGTGGAAGGGACAGACCGCCGAGTGGGACGGGACGGTGCGAGGCGGGCGCCTGGCACCACAGGGGACCTACCTGATAGGACTCGACGTGACCGACGCAGCCTGCAACACCGGTCACTTCCCGGCCGCGCCGCCCCCGCCGCCCGGCACGGCACCACACGCCGGCGTCACCGTCCAGTACCTGGCCGCCACGCCGCCGCTGGATCCGGTGATGGCCGGCGCCACCGCGGTCGTGTCCGTCGACTCCCTCCGGCCGTATACGTGGACGCTACGGCGCGTCGGCGCCGCCACGCCGGTCGCCGGCGGCTCCGCGCAGGGTCCCCAGTTGCGCGTGCATCTCCCCGACGCAGCGGCGGGGCTGTACGAGCTGTCGCTGCGCTCGGGCGGCCATGCCACGCAGGCCCCAATCGTCGCCGACAGCGCCGGTGGGCCGCGCTCGGTCCCAAGCAGCGCCGGCCGGCGATCAGCCAAGCTGCTCGTGGTGCTTCCGGCGCTTACGTGGCAGGGCCTGAATCCGCGCGACGACGACGGCGACGGCCTGCCGGACACGCTCGCCGGCGGACAGGAGATCTCGCTCGCCCGTCCGTTGATCGACGGCCTTCCCGCGGGATTCGGCGACGAGGCGGCGCTGCTCGCCTATCTGGACAGGGCGCGTCTTCCATACGATCTGACGACTGACCTCGGTCTGCTCGACGGCACCGGGCCGCGTCTGTCGGCCTACCGCGGCGTCGTGCTGGCGGGCAGCGAGCGCTGGCTGCCCGCCTCGCTGCGCTCCGAGCTGCGCTCCTACGTGGAGCGCGGTGGGCACGTGCTTTCGATCGGGATCGACTCCCTGCGCGGGTCGGTCATCGTGCAGCTCCCGGTCGCCGGGTCGCTGCTGAACGCGACGGCGTTGGATCCGACGCAACCGGCCGGTGCCGATCCGTTCGGGGCGCGCTCCGGCGCGCTCGTCACGCACAACGAGATGCCGATCGTGGAGATCCGCGACGGCCTGGGCATCTTCACCGGGACCTCGGGGACGCTGACGGGGTTCCCGAGCTACCAGCCGATCGCGTCGGTCGAGGGTGCCCGGATCGTCTCGGCGGCCGGTGCGACGGCCACCGCGCCAGAGATCGCCGGCTTCCGCTTCGGCCGCGGCATCGTCGTCGAGGTCGGGCTGGCGGGCTTCGGCTCGAGCCTCGCCCACAGCCCCGACTCCCAGCAGCTGATCGGCCGGCTCTGGACGGTCCTCGCGCAGTAGTCCGCGCCACCCGCGAGTAGTCCACACCGAGCCCGATCCGTACCGTTAGCCGCTGTGGCTGCATACCTAAAGCGCTTGGTGTCCTCGCTGGCGGCCTACCAGGTCGCCGACATCGTCTCCAAGTTCATCGCCATCTTGCTGTTGCCGGTCTACACGCGCTACATCACGCCGGCCGGCTACGGCGTCGTCGAGCTGCTCGGCAATGGCGTGATCTTTGTGAGCATCGTGGTCCGCTTCGGCATGATCGAGGCGTTCCTGCGCTACCACTTCAGCGATTCAGACCAGGCCCGGCGGGATGCACTCGCGCGCCGAGCGGTCCGCTTCGTGCTGGTCGCCACGACCGTCGCGTCGGCTGCGCTCGCCGCGGCGGCGACGCCGCTGTCGCGCCTCGTGCTTGGCTACCCCGATCCGACGATCTTCCTAATCGCGGTGCTCGGGTTGTGGGCGTTCACGAACCTCGAGCTTGCCTACGGCCTGTTGCGAGTCGAGGAGCGACTGCGGGCGTACGCGACCGCGTCGCTTGCCAACGTGCTGCTGACGGTTGTCGCCTCGGTCGTGCTTGTCGTCGGCCTGCACCAGGGCGCCCAGGGATTGCTGCTCGGCAATTACGGCGTCTCGGCGCTGGTGCTCGTCGCGCTCTGGTGGACGATGCGCCACCGACTGATCGCACGGCCGGGCATCCCAGAGCGGATCTCGGTGCTACTGCGGTTCGGGCTGCCGACCGTGCCCGCCGAGGCGTCTGTGTACGCGCTCAGCATCGTCGATCGCTACTACATCTATCACCATCGCAGCCCGGCGCTCGCCGGCCTCTACTCGATCGCCGTCAAGCTCGCGGGCGCGGTCGCCTTCATCGCCCGGGCGTTCCAGTACGCCTGGCCGCCGCTCGCGTACTCGGTCTCAGACGACCGCGAGGCTTCCCGCCTGTACGGACTCGTCACCACCTACTACGTGGTGGTCAGCGGCTGGGTCGTGGCCGGGCTGGCGCTGCTTGGCCGCTGGGTGCTCCGCCTGCTGACCGCGCCCGCGTACTTCGGGGCGTACCGCGCGCTGCCGTGGGTCGCGCTAGGTTGGGCGCTGTACGGCCTCTGGGTTGTGTTCCTGGTGATTGCCGGCCGAGCAAAGGTGACAACGCGTAACTTCCCGGCCTCGCTCGCCGGGCTGGCGGCGAACGTCGTGCTGATCGTGGTCCTCGTCCCGACGCTCGGGATCGCCGGCGCGGGGATCGCGCTATGCGGCGCCTACGTGGTGATGCTGGCGGTCATGCACCTGCTCACGCGCCGCGCGTTCGCGGTCGCGTTCGAGTGGCGACGGCTGGCCCAGCTCGCGGCGGTGATGGGCGGCCTTGCCGTAGCCGGCGATCTGCTGCTTCCGACCTACGGTGCAGTCGGATTCCTGACCCGTGCGCTCGTCTTCCTGTTGATCCCGATCGCGTTGCTGGCGACCGGCTTCGCCCACCCGCAGGAGCTCTCGCAGCTCAGGGCGCTGGCGCTCCGCGTACGGCGCCTGTCGGCGACCCCGGCAGGTGGCTCGTAGATGGACAGGCCCGCGGTGAGCGTCGTGATCCCGTTCGCCGGCGACCTCGCAGCCGCGCGCGCCGCGATGCAGACGTTGCGTGCGCTCGCCACGCGACCGGGTGACGAGCTGATCCTCGCCGACAACTCGGGGGTGGCCGCCGCCGTCAACGGGCTGGTGGTCGTACCCGCGCGGGGTGAGCGCTCACCTGCGCACGCCCGCAACGCCGGCGCAGCGCGCGCGCGGTGCGACTGGATTCTGTTCATCGACGCCGACTGCCGGGCGCCGAGCGGATTGCTCGACGCTTACTTCTCCAAGCCGGTGGCGGCGGCGGTCGGGGCGCTGGCTGGTGAGGTCACCGCCTCGCCCGACGCGAACACGTTCGCCGCCCGTTACGGCGCCGCCCGCAGCTTCCTCAGCCAGGAAGCGCATCTCGCACATCCCTACCGACCCCGAGCGGTCGCCGCCAACCTGCTTGTGCGCCGCGCGGCGTTCGAGCAGATCGGCGGGTTCTATGAGGGTGTGCGTGCCGCGGAGGACACTGACTTCAGCTGGCGCCTTCAACAGGCGGGCTGGCGGCTAGAGCTGCGCCCGCACGCGCGCGTCGAGCATTGCTATCGCACGACGGTCAGGGAGCTGCGCCGCCAGTGGCGCGGGTACGCGGCCGGGCGCGCCTGGCTGGGTCGTCGCTACGCGGGGTTTGCGCCCGAGCCCGCTGTGCGGCGGGCGGCCGGGCGCGCCTGGCGGAGGCTGAGCCGCCCGCGCGGTACCCGGTTTGGAAGCCCGGAGCCACCTGGCGGCAGCGCCGTGGCCGGTGCCGGGCGACTCGAACGCGGGCGCTACCTCGCGCTCGACGCAGTCCTCGCCGCCGAGGAGCTCGCGGGACTCGCACTCTCCAACCGGGCTGTCAAGGAGCACCACCGCTCCGGGCACCGCGGTCGCGTTCGCGTGGTGCTGGTGGCAGACCGGTTCCCCGTCCGTCAGGACCCCCTGACCGAGCTCGCCCGCGCCCTGCAGAGCGCGCGGGTCGAGGCGGCGGCCCGGCCAGAGGTTGTCGATGCGCAAACCGAGCGCTCGGTGCCGGTCGAATACCGCGAGGACGACGGCCTCGCTGCGCGCGCGACGGCGCTGGCTGTGCTGGTGGTCCGCCACCCGGCTCGCTGCGCGCTGGACCTCGCTCACCGCCGGCGCGAAGGCCCATCGCTCGCGGCGCTCGCGCCCGCGGCGCTGCGACTGCGACGCGAGCGCCAGGCGCGCGTTCACGCGCTCGGGGGCGAGGAGGCGCGCGCGACCGCACGGCGGCTGGCCGCGCTCGCCGGCCGGCGGCCTGACGCGAGCGGCTGATGCGCGTTCAGGTTGTCGACCCGTCGGCTTTCACGCCCCCCTACGACCACGCGCTGTGCGCGGCGCTGGCGCGCGCCGGAGCGGCGGTCGAGCTCATCACCAGCCGCTTCGCCCACGGCGAGGCGCCGGCCGCCGAGGGCTACCGCCGCCGCGAGCTGTTCTACAGGCACGCTCGCGGAGCGCCGGCGTCACGGGCCCGCCGTGCCTGCAAGCTCGCCGAGCACGTCCCGGACATGCTGCGCTACCAACGCGTCGCCAGCGTCGCTGACGTGGTCCATTTCCAGTGGCTCGACGTCCAGTGGCTCGATCGCTACCTGCTGCCCGGCCGGCCGACCGTGCTCACGGCCCACGACCTGCTGCCGCGCGAGGCGCGGCCCGGCCAGGCGCGGGCGCAGCGGCGCCTGTACGACGCCGTCGACGCGATCGTGGTCCACTCGGAGTACGGCCGCCGGCAGCTTGCGCAGGTGCTGGCCGTCGATCCGAGCAGGGTGCACGTGATCCACCACGGCGCGTTCGGACATCTCGCTGGGGCCGGTGACGCCGCTGCGCTGCCCGGTGAGCTCGGGGAGGTGACGGCGCCGGTGGTCCTATTCTTCGGGTTGCTGCGCCCGTACAAAGGCATCGAGGTGCTGCTGCGGGCCTGGCGCGGGATCGCCGACGCCGAACTGTGGATCGTGGGGCGGCCGCGGATGGCGCTCGCGCCGCTGCGGGCGCTCGCCAGTGCCGGGGTGCGGCTGATCCCGCGGTTCGTGTCCGACTCCGAGCTGCGCGCATTCTTCCGCCGCGCCGACGTGGTCGTGCTGCCCTACTCCCGGACCGAGCGCTTCGACCAGTCCGGCGTGCTTGCCACCGCCCTGGCGTTTGGCAAGCCGATCGTGGTCAGCGACATCGGCGGCTTTGGGGACATAGCGGCGCTCGGGGCTGCGCGGCTCGTGGCGCCAGACGACGTCGCCGCGCTGCACGAGGCCCTCACCGTGCTGCTAGCCGACGATGGCGCGCGCGAGCGCCTGGCGCTGGCCGCGCTGGCCGCGGCGGCCGGACCATACTCGTGGAGCGAGGCGGCACACAAGACGCTGGCCCTGTACCGGACGCTGACGCCAACCGGTCGATGACGTTGCGTCCGGGGTTAGGGCCCGTGCAGGAATAATGGAATAAGGGTCCGTTCGGGAATAAGTGAGCGGACGATCAATTATTTCTGAACGGGCGACAAGCTGTTGCGCCCTGACACGTCGATCTGGCGTGACGATGCTCCGCAGATGCGAGCCGGCCACAGCGTAGCTACGATCCAGCAGCTCCTGCAGCGCGCGCAGGTCCTCGGGGGTCTCGTACACGCTTGTCATTCAAGCAGTCCCCTCGTACGCCACAATCCGGCGCGCCGTGACCGTGCTCGTTGCCCTCTTCTGGATCTCCGCCGGCCTGCTGCTGTACTCGCACGCCGGCTACTGGCTGCTGCTGTCGCTGCTTGCGCGATTGCGTCCCGCCGCGCCGGCGCCGGCGGCCGGGTCCACCGCCGGCGCGCCGCCGGCGCCGCCAGACGTGTCGGTGATCGTCGCCGCGTACGCCGAGCAGGCCGTGATCGCCGAGCGGATCGCCAATCTGCGTGCGCTCGACTACCCGTCCGAGGCGCTCGAGGTGATCGTTGCCTGCGACGGCTCGCCCGACGCGACGGCCGCGCGCGCGAGAGAGGCGGGCGCCGACCTGGTGCTCGAGCTGCCCCGTGGTGGCAAGATCAGGGCTCAGGACGCCGCCGTCGAGCGGGCGCGCGGCGAGCTGGTTGCGTTTTCGGACGCGAACACGGTCTGGGAGCTTGACGCGCTGCGAGAACTGGTAGCGCCGTTCACCGATCGCCGCGTCGGCTATGTCTGCGGCGAGGTTCGATTGGTGAGCGATTCCGGCACCAATCAAGAAGGGCTCTACTGGCGCTATGAGATGGCCCTGCGAGGGCTCGAGTCGCGCGTGCGCTCGGTGACCGGGGGCAACGGTGCGATCTACGCGACGCGCCGGGACGCGTATCTGGTCGTCGATCCGATCATGGGACACGATCTCTCATTTCCCTTCAAGATGGTCAAGCGGGGCTGGCGCGCGCTGTACGCGCCGGCGGCGCGTGCGAGCGAGAAGATGGTCCCGACGATCGAGGGCGAGTTCGCCCGCAAGCGCCGGATGATGAGCCACACGTGGCCGATCGTCGTCCGTGGCGGGATGCTGTCGCCGCGCGGCTACGACCCGGTCTACGCGCTGATGATCGTCTCGCACCGGATCCTGCGCTACGCCTCCCCGTTCCTGCACCTAGTCGCGCTCGGCACGAGCATCGCGCTGCTGTCGGACGGGTGGGTGTACGTTGCCGCAGTTGTGATCCAAGCCGCGGTGGTTGTAGGCGCTGGGGCGGCCCGGGCCGTGCCCGCGCGACCGCTGCTGATCGCGCGCTACTACGTCCTCACCACCGCCTCGCTGGCTGCCGGCCTGTGGGACTGGCTGACGCATGGCACACCGGCCGGCTGGGAGCCCGCGGAGGGAACGAGGTGATCAAGCGATCATTCGATGTCGTGGTCGCGCTGGTCGGCTCGGTGCTGACCGCGCCCCTGGTGGCCTTGCTGGCGGTCGCGATCCGGCTCGAATCACCCGGCCAGGCGATCTACCGCCAGACGCGCGTTGGCATGGACGGGCGGCTGTTCTCGATCTACAAGCTCCGGACGATGGTCCGCGGCGCCGAGATCACCGGCGCCGGACTGGCGATCCAAGAGGGCGATGACCGGATCACCCGGATCGGCGCCTTCCTGCGCCGCTACTCGCTCGACGAGCTGCCGAACCTGTGGAACGTGCTGCGCGGAGAGATGTCGATCATCGGCCCGCGACCGACGCTGCCGGTCCAGGTGCAGCGGTACACCGACCGCCAGCGTGGACGGCTCGCCGTCAAGCCGGGGATCACAGGCTGGGCGCAGATCAACGGCCGGGCATCGCTGCCGTGGTCGCAGCGGATCGAGCTCGACCTCTGGTATCTCGACCATCGCTCGCTGGCGCTGGACCTGCGGATCGTCTTGCAGACGATACGCCTCGTCTTCACCGGCCACGGGCTTTACAAGGGAGAGACGGGCGGATGGCAGCCGCCGGCGTAGCCGTTCTGCTCACGGGCGTCGGCAAGCGCTACGACATCGTGTCCGCGTTCGCGCAGCACACGACGGTCATCGCCGCCGATCCCAACCCGCTTGCGCCGGCGCAGTACGCCGCAGACCACCGCGTGGCGGTCCCGCGCATCGACGACCCCGGCTACGTTGCAGCGCTACGAGCGCTGTGCGAGCGCCACAACGTCGGCGCCGTTGTGCCGCTGACCGACCTCGACCTCGAGGTCGCTCGCGCACGCACGAGCATCAGGGGAGCTGCCGGCATTGGTACCCAACCCGGAGATCGCCCGCGCCACGTTCGACAAGTACGAGGCACACCTGCTGCTGGAGCGGCTGGGGCTGCCCTCGCCGCCAACGGTGCTGCCTGGGGAGGCGGTCGCGAGCTACCCCGTGATGGTCAAGCCCCGGCAGGGCTCCGGTGCGCGGTCGATCCATCGCGCCGACGATGCCCGCGCAGCCGAGTTCTTTGTCGCCTACGTCGACGAGCCGACGATGGTGCAGCGCTACATGGACGGGCCCGAGTTCTCGATCGACTGCCTGTCGGACCTCAGTGGCCGCTGTCTGAACGCGATTCCGCGCACGATGATCGAGTCCCGTGGCGGCGAGTCGATCAAGGGGACCGTGATCTCCGATCCGGAGCTGATCGAGCTGGGCCGGCGCGTGGTCGAGGCGCTCGGGGTACGCGGGCCGTGCACGGTCCAGGTGTTCCGCGACCGTCAGATCGGGCTAGGGATCACGGATGTCAACACGCGCTTCGGCGGAGCGTTTCCAGGACCGATGTACGCCGCGTTGCCGGGGCACACTTACCCGGAGCTGATCGTGCGGATGGCGCGCGGCGAGCAGCTCGAGCCGCATGTCGGCCAGTTCCGCGCGGGAACCACCTTCACGCGCTTCTTCTGGCAGCTCGAGCTCGACGAGCGGATGGCGCCGACGGGCCGCGACATCGTCACTCCGCCCGGACCGCCAGCGCCTCGATAGCGTTCGCGCCGCCGGGACCTGCACCCAGAATTTCGGTCAACTGCGTTTGGCCAATTTGCTCCAGAACGAACATAATGTGCGGTATGGATGCCGGTGCGGTGCCTCCAGCGGCGCCGACAGGGGTCGTCGTGGTGCCGTCAAAGCGTCTGCGGGTCGCCCCCGATTCGCTGTTGGTGGCCCTCATCAGGCAGGGGCGATCCGCCGCATTCGAGGCTGCCTACGATCGCCATCATCGAGCGATCCTGACCTTCTGCCATCACGTGCTCGGCGATGCCGAGGAAGCTCAGGACGCTGTCCAGCAGACGTTCCTGGCCGCTTACAACGACCTGATCAGCACCGAGAAGCCGATCCATCTCCGTGCGTGGCTGTTCGCGATCGCGCGCAACCGCTGCTACTCGATGCTCCGCGCGCGCCGCGAGCAACCGGCCACCGATCTCGCCGAGCCGGCGAGCGAGGGCCTGGCGACGGTCGTTCAGCGCCGGCAGGACGTTCGCGATCTCGTGCTCGACGTGCAGCGCCTGCCCGACGACCAGCGCGTCGCGCTCGTGCTGGCCGAGCTCGACGAGCTCAGGCACGAGGAGATCGCGGACGTGCTCAGCGTCCCGCGAGAGAAGGTGAAGGCGCTGGTGTTCCAGGCGCGCGAATCGCTAGCCGCCAGTCGTGCCGCGCGCGATACCGACTGCAACGAGATCCGCACGCAGCTTGCGACGCTGCGGGGAGGCGAGCTGCGACGCGCCACCATCCGCCGTCATCTGCGCGAGTGCGAGGGCTGTCGCGAGTTCCGCAAGGCAGGTCGACCGCGTGGGAGGGCCGGCGGCGGTTCCGGCTCGGGCGGCGGCGCCCGTTAGCAGCACAATCGCGGCGTATTTCGTTCCATCGGGGTCCGGAGCGATACCGTCATTAGAGGCACCGCACCGAATCAAGGAGAACTGTTCCCATGTCAAAAACCCCACGATCGCTCGCCGGCGAGGTAGTCGCGATCACGGGCGGCGCGCGCGGCATCGGTCGCGCGACCGCAGCTGCTCTGATCGCACAGAGCGCCCGCGTCGCGATTGGCGACATCGACGCCGAGCTCGCCCGGCGGACGGCAGCCGAGCTTGGTTCCGGCACGATCGGACTCGCGCTTGACGTGACCGACTCGGCCAGCTTCGAGCGCTTCCTCGAGCAAGCCGAGACGCAGCTCGGTCCGCTTGACGTCGTGATCAACAACGCCGGCATCATGCCGATCGGCCCGTTCGCGCAGGAGACGGAGGCGACTGCCCGGCGCATGGTGGACATCAATCTGCACGGCGTGATCAATGGCTCCAAGCTGGCGCTGAAACGGTTCATGCCGCGCCGCAGCGGCCACCTTGTCAACGTCTCTTCGATCGCCGGAAAGGGTGGTGCTCCCAATGGCGCAACCTACTCCGCCACCAAGCACGCGGTTGTCGGCCTGAGCGACTCCCTGCGCCAGGAGTTGCGCGGGTCGGGCATCGACGTCAGCGTCGTGATGCCGATTGGCGTCAACACCGAGCTGTACTCCGGGGCTTCGCAACTGCGAGGTTTCAAGACACCTGAGCCCGAGGACGTCGCGCGCGCGATCGTCGACGCCCTCCGGGCACCGCGCTTCGAGGTCTACGTGCCAAAGAGGATGAATGCGACGATCCGCCTTGCGGCGCTCGTGCCGCTGCGAGTGTCGGACGCCATCGCCAGGCTGCTGGGGGCCCACAAGTCGCTCGCAGTGACCGATCACCAGGCGCGTGCGGCATACGAAGCGCGAATGGCCGAGACGATCGCGTCGGCTCAGCGGCCGGTGGCGGTGGTCGAGCCTGAGGTGGTGGTCGAGCCTGCGGTGGTGGTCGAGCCTGCGGTGGTGGTCGAGCCTGCGGTGGTGGTCGAGCCTGCGGTGGGGTCGAGGGCCCGTAGTCGTCGAATCCCCGATCGCCGAGGAGCCCGAGAAGGAGGCTGTCTGATCGCGTGTGTCGCTACAGCCGGCCCGCGATCACCTCACCTGGGAGGTGTCCGAGGCCGCCGTGACGTCGATTGTGCCCGGCTCCGGCGACCATGCGAACGTCGGAGCATGGAGGGCGGTCGACGAGCACCGCCTGGAAGATGGCCCGTTCCGGCGAGGTTGGATGCCGAGCGGGCCGCGGCCCGAGCGGACGATCAATTATTTCTGAACGGGCCCTTAGGGGGTGTAGAAAAGGGTCAGGTTGCGGCAGCGTGCGGCCGCGGACGGGGTCACATAGCTGGGGAAAATCTTCCAGCCAAGGTTCGCCGACGGGTAGATGTTCACCAGCGGATGGGGATGTTGGTCGATGAAGGTCTGGTTGACGTACAGCTCACCGATCTTCACGTCCAGGTACCAGGCCAAAACACTCTGGTACTCGATCGGAATCCTGGGTTGGCCGCATGCCAGGATCCGGGAGGCGCCGACCTTCGTCACCAAGCCCGACAGGTGGTCGAACAGAATCGTCCGGGTGCGCTGCTGGGTGAGATCGTGGCGCTCGAGCCGCTCCTGGTAATGAGCGGCCGGCAGCATCGAGCCGGCGATCACCGCGACCACGAGCGCCGTGCCCCACGCGCCCAGGCGGGCCGCCGTTCGCGTCCCGAGCCGGCTTGGAACCAGGCCGCGCAGCATTCTCGTGGCGAGCGGCGGTAAGTCGAGGATCACGCGGCCCACGAACACTCCCGCGAGCACCGCCACCACGGCGCCGGCCTCGAACATGTAGCGCGGCACGGCGGGGAAGCCGTGGAGCGCAAACGCGATCTCGATCACCAGCCACAGGAGCGCGCCGCCGGCAAGCACCAGCAGCGCCCGTCGGCGGCGGTATGCGGCCAGCGCGACGCCCAGCGCCGCGGCGATCCAGACGGTCGTCGCCTCCAGTTCGTGGAACCGGTCGATCGTGCCGGTGATCTTGTTGCCCTTCACCGCCCTGGGCGAGTTCTCAGCGATGTTGCTCGCCGTCAACAAGCTCTTCGAGGTGAGTCCAGGGATCCCGAACCAGAGCACGAGCAGGAGCACGAAGGAGGCGATCAGCCAGCGGCGGTACGACGGCATCGAACGCCACATCCAGAGCCAGGCCAGACCGTAGAATGGCCACACCTCGGGGCGTCCCAGCGCCCCCAGCCACCACATCCAGAACGCCCAGCGGTGCCGCCCCGACAGATGGCAGTCGATCGCCGCCAGGCACAAAGACACGATCATCGTGTCGGACTCCGCGCTGAGGATGTAATGCATGTAGTTGGCGGGCGCCAGTGGGTCTTGCATCGCGAGCACGCACAGAGCGGCGAACAGCCCCGCGGCGTACGCGGCGTAGCGCCTCTCCGGGTCCGCCCCGGTGAGGCGGAACGCGATCCGCCAGGCGAATATCGGACCGCTGAGCGAGATCGCGACAGAGGTGATCATCCACAACCACAGCGCGTAATGGCCCGCTAGCGCGTACGGGACCGTGAACAGGAACGGCAGCGGCTTCCACGACGGCGCGCCGTTGGTGTCGAGCTGCAGACGGATCGTCAGCTTGCCCCAGACCAGCCATCCGTAGGGGTCATAGCCGGGCCGTGGGCGGGCCCACAGGACAACGACCGTGGAGACCAGCAGCAATGCGACGGCGCTCAGCACCCACGGATAGCGAAGGGCGAATTCGAGCGGCGAGCGCCGCGGCTCGATGCTCTGACGCCGGTGGGGCGTCGGGCCCGCGGCCGGGGGGGCTTCGATCGTTTGCTGGGTCACGACGAGGCGACGACGGTAGCAGCCGCAGCGTCCGGAAAGCGTCTGCAAACGCGCCGTAAAGATACTCCTGCGCGATGGCACAATCAACGCTATCACCGCGTCGGTAAAGCGACCCTTGGCAGCCGCTTTACCGTAACCTTATGCTGCGGTAGGCCTACTTCCGTGTGACTGCTCGACTATCCTCGGCGTTCGCGGATCAGCGATCGCCCCAGCGTTCTCGCCCTTTCGGGTCGCGTCGTAGCAGAGACCGCTGAAGTTCAATTCGACTGGAAGGCACTGGAGCATCCGTATGCAAATCTTGGTTCTAGGCGGTGACGGGTACCTCGGATGGCCCACGGCCCTCCATCTGTCCGCCCTCGGTCACGATGTGGCCGTCTGCGACAACTTCGCCCGTCGCGGCTATGACGAAGAGATGGGCGTCGAGAGCCTCGTGCCGATCGCGACGCTCGACGAGCGGATCGCGGCCTGGCTGGAGATCAGCAGCAGGGCGATCAAGCCGTACGTCGGCGATCTCCGCGATCCCGACGTTCGTGCACGCGATGGTCGCCGAGTTCGCGCCCGGACACGATCGTTCACTTCGGCGAGCAGCGGGCGGCCCCGTACTCGATGATCGATCAGAAGCACGCGGTCTACACGCAGACCAACAACGTCGTCGGCACGCTCAACGTGATGTACGCGATCGCCGACATCGACCGTGACATCCACCTCGTCAAGCTCGGGACGATGGGCGAGTACGGAACCCCGAACATCGACATCGAGGAGGGGTGGATCACCGTCGAGCACAACGGGCGCAGCGACAGGGTGCTGTACCCCAAGCGGCCAGGCTCCTTCTACCACCTGTCAAAGGTTCACGACAGCCACAACATCGAGTTCGGCTGCCGGATCTGGGGGCTGCGTGCGACCGACCTCAACCAGGGCGTCGTGTACGGTGCCGACACCGAGCAGACCAAGCTCGACCCGCGGCTCGCGACGCGCTTCGACTACGACGGCGTGTTCGGCACGGTGCTGAACCGGATGGTGATCCAGGCGGTGCTCGGTCACCCGCTGACGGTCTACGGCAACGGCACTCAGACCCGCGGCCTGATCAACATCGTCGACACCGTCGAGTGCATCCGGATCGCCTCCGAGAACCCCGCCGAAGAGGGGCGAGTTCCGCGTGTTCAACCAGTTCACCGAGTCGCTGTCGGTGCGCCAGATCGCCGACACGATCGCGCAGGAGTTCCCCGGCGAATGCGCGATCGAGCAGGTCCACAACCCGCGCGTGGAGCTCGAGAATCATTACTACAACGCCAAGCACTCCAAGCTCGAGAAGCTCGGACTCAAGCCGACGCTGCTGAGCATGGCGCTGATCGACCACATGTTCGACGTCGTTGAGCGTCACCGCGATCGAGTAGACCTGAACGCGATCATGCCGACCGTTCGCTGGCGCGAGACCACGAGCGAGCTGCCCCGAACCGTCGGCGAGCTGGCCGGGACGTGAGCGCCTCGCATCGGCGGAGCCCGCACAACCGGCGCGACCTGGCCGGATGCCGGGTGCTGGTCACCGGCGGCTCGGGCTTCATCGGCCGCCACGTCGTGGCGGATCTCGACAGCGCGGGCGCGACGCGTCCGCGTCGTCGACCTCGCGGCGCACCCGCGATCCGCGGGTCGAGCTGGTCCAAGGCGACCTGGCCGAGCGCGGACGTGCTCGAGGCCTCGCTGGCGGGAGGGTTCGACGCGATCGTGCATCTGGCTGCGGTGACCTCGGTCCTGCGCTCGGTCGAGCATCCCGAGCTCACCTATCGGACCAACGTCGCAGCGACCGCCAGCCTGCTGGAGGCCGCACGCGAGGCGGGCGTGCGGTCGCTCGTGTTCGCCTCCACCAACGCCGTGGCCGGGCCGATGGACGCGCCGGCGATCACCGAGAGCGCGGTACTCCGTCCGCTGACGCCGTACGGCTCGACCAAGGCGGCCGCCGAGATGCTGATGTCGGCGTACACGGCCTCATATGGGGTTCGCTGCGTGGCGCTGCGGCTGACGAACGTCTACGGGCCCGGCATGCAGGCCAAGGACAGCATCGTTGCCCGGCTGATGCGTGCGATCCGCCTGGGCAAGACGTTCGAGATCTACGGCGACGGCCGGCAGGTTCGTGACTACGTCCACGTCAGCGACGTGATCGCGGCGATGCGCCTGGGCTTGGCTGCGCGACGATTGGCACGGCCCGATGGTGATCGGCACCGGCACTTCGTTGTCGGTGCTCGAGGTCGTCGACGCGGTGCGCGAGGTGACCGGCGCCGACTGCACGGTCCGCCACGGGCCGGCCAAGCCGGGCGAGATGCCGGCCGTGATCGTCGACCCCAGCCGCGCGCGAGCAGCCGGCTGGTCTCCCCAGTACGGTCTTCGCCGACGGGTCTGGCGGGCGTGTGGGACGAGTGGTCACGGGCCGACGTCGACGCGATCGCCGCCGGCGCGCCCGCTGCCCGGTGACGGCGGAGGTCGCCCGGTGACGCTCGCGCCGGCCAGCAGCCGTTCGCGCGCCGAGGCCGGAGCTCGCGCCGGCCTGCGAGCCCGGTGAGCGCGGAGCGCGGCGCCGCGGCGTTCCTCGCCGCCCATCCGCCGGGCGCCGGCCCGCCGCTGGCGGTGGTGATCCCGGCGTACAACGAGGAGCCGACCGTCGCCGGCGTGGTCGCGGAGATCCCGTCCGAGGCCGCCGGGCTGCAGATCGAGGTGATCGTCGTCGTCGACGGCGCCAAGGACGGCACCGCCGCCCAGGCGAGCTGCGCGGGCGCGCTCGTGTGCGACGTGCCCGTCAACCGTGGCCAGGGCGCCGCGCTGCGCCTCGGCTACTGGCTGGCGCGGGCCCGCGGGGCCCACGTGATCGCGACGATCGACGCCGACGGCCAGTACGAGCCGCGCGAGATCGGGCGAGTGGTCGAGCCGATCCTGGCCGGCCGCGCGGATTTCGTGTCCGGTTCCCGCCGGCTCGGCAAGGAGCTGACCACCGACCGGGTGCGCCATCTCGGCGTGATCGTGTTCGGGAGCGCTGATCAGCGTGCTCGTCCGCCACCGGATCACCGACCCGGCGTGCGGGATCCGTGCGATGCGGGCCGACCTGACCGGGGTCGTGACGCTCGAGCAGCCGCAGTACCAAGCCTCCGAACTGATGATCAGCGCCGCGCTGAACGGGTTCCGCCTGGCCGAGGTCCCGACCACGATGCGCGATCGCGGAGCGCACGCGACCGGCACCAAGAAGGGCGGGAACCTGGGCTACGGGGTGCGGTTCGCCCGCGCCGCCGTCCAGACCTGGTGGCGCGATCGGACCGCAGCGCGGATCCGGCTGCGTCCGTAGAACACCCAGTGCTCGAACACGACGAACTTCGCGACGAACAGGATTGCCTGCACCGCCACGTATGACGCGGTCACGAGCGTCACGCGGATGCCGTGGTGCGCCGGGATTCCCCTGACCTGTGCCTGCGTCCAGCCAGTCGCCAGCGAGGAGGTCACGAGCGCTAGACCGGAGACAGCGATGTAGCCGACGATCTCCCGTCCGAACGCCACCCGGCCACGCACGGCCCACGCCCAGCGCCGGTTCAGGATCCAGTTCGGAACCGCGCCCGCGGCGAAGGCGGTCACCGAGCAGACCGTCGTGCTCGCCCCCAGGACGTACAGCAAAGCGAACACGACGACGCTCGTCGCAAGCGCAACTACCGAGCCGAGCGTGTAGCGCGTGACCCGCGTCGCCAGCGCGGAGCTGCGCACGCGCTTGCAAGTGATCGGAGAGCACCGATCTGATCCTAGCGGGAAGGGTTCATCGGCCGCCGCCGACTGTACGTTCTGATACCCGTGCGCGTGCTTTGCACAACCGAAGAGTTCTCTGTGAGCCCTGACCTTGTGAGCGATGACCTGTTGATCGTCGGCGACAACGCCGCGGTCCTGCCAAGGCTCCACGAGGGGATGTTCGACCTGATATATGTCGATCCTCCCTTCAACACCGGCCGGGCGCAGGCGCGCCGGTCGCTCGCGGTCGCCGCCGACGCCACCGGCGACCGAACCGGCTTCGGGGGACGGCGCTACGCGTCCCGACTACTGCGAACGCTCAGCTACGAGGACGCGTTCGCCGATTACCTCGCATTTCTGGAGCCCCGACTGGTGCGAGCGCGGGAGCTGCTCGCGCCGCACGGCACGCTCTACTTCCACATCGACTACCGCGAGGCTCACTACTGCAAGCTGCTGCTCGACGAGATCTTCGGACGCGAGGCGTTCCTGAACGAGATCATCTGGACGTACGACTTCGGTGCCAAGCCCCGCCGGCGCTGGCCAGCAAAGCACGACACGATCCTGGTCTACGTGCGCACGCCCGGGGCGCACCATTTCGATGCGAATGCGGTCGAGCGGGAGCCCTACATGGCGCCAGGTCTCGTCAGCGCCGAGAAGGCGGCGCGCGGAAAGCGGCCGACCGACGTGTGGTTCCACACGATCGTGCCGACCAACAGCCGCGAGAAGACCGGTTACCCGACCCAGAAGCCCGAAGGCGTGCTCCGGCGGATCGTCGCTGCCTCTTCCCGGCCCGGAGGCTGGTGCCTGGACCCGTTCGCCGGCTCGGGCACGCTCGGAGCCGTCTGCCGCGTGCTGGGTCGCCGGTTCGTGCTGATCGAGTCCAGCCCAGTGGCCGCCGAGGTGATCCGTACGCGCTTGGGGCTGGCCGGTGGCGCGGGGCAGCAGGCTACGGCAGACGCCTAGGCGGAGGTCGTGCGCCGGACCAGCGGCACGAACCGCACAGCTTCCAGTCGCTCGCGCTCGAAGCCCTCCGTTGTCCGCCGGGTGAGGATCAGGTGTTGGTTGCGGGTGCCGACCGGCGCGACAAGGCGTCCCGATTGCGCCAGCTGCTGCTCGAGCACGGCGGGCACCGAGTCGCCCGTCGCTGCGGCCACGTTGATCGCGTCGAACGGCGCCTGCTCTGCAAGCCCCAGCCGCCCGTCTCCGACGGCGAACGTGATGTTGTCCAGTCCGAGCTCACCGATCGTCCGCTGCGCGAGCGTGCTCAGCTCGTCGTGGATCTCGATCGTCCACACGTGGCCGGCGAGCAGCGCCAGTAGCGCGGCGTGATAGCCAGAGCCCGTGCCGACGTCGAGCACGCGGTCGGTCGGCTGCAGGGCCAGCAGCTCGAGCATCCGCGCTACGACCAGCGGCTGCGAGATCGTCTGGCCGCATGCGATCGGCAGGGCGACGTTGGCGTACGCACGGTCGCGCTCGCGAGCGGGGACGAACCGCTCGCGCGGGATCGAGGCGATCGCAGCGAGCACGCGCTCGTCCGTTACCGCCGTTCGGAGTCGCTGCGCGAGTTCGACTGCCTCCGTCATCGTCGCTGAGCATTCCCTGGGGCCGAATGCTCAGCGCCGGGTGAGCAGCGGGCCGAGTCGCTCGCGCAGCTCCTTCGGCCCCACTCCCCGGATCTCGAAGCTCGCCTCGCCACGCTCGCTGCGCAGCAGTAGCTGCGCGCCGTGGCCGCGCCGGCGTAGCCGTCGACTGTCGTGCACCTCCACCCCGCGGATCTGAGCCCACGACAGCCGCTCGAACACCTGCCCGCTACGAACGAGCTGCAAGCCGTCCTCGGCGATCCGCAGCTCGATCTCGGATTCGGTCGGCGCGAGGTTGGCGACCCCCCCGAGATGAATAGCTGCGAGCGCGACGACCCCGGTCTCGGCGCCCGCCGCCTCCGGAGCGGCGACAACCGGTTCGGGCACGCGCTCGCCCTCCCGCTCGCCCGCCGCCTCCGCCTGCGCGGGCGCCACGGGCGTTCGCGCCGGCGTTGCGGGCGTGGCGGCCGGCGTTGACGGCGTGGCGGCCGGCGTTGACGGCGTGGCGGCCGGGGTTGACGGCGTGGCGGCCGGGCGGGCCGGCGTGGCGGCCGGGCGGGCCGGCGTGGCGGGCGTGCGCGCTGGTGCCGCGGTGCCGGCCGGCGCGAGCTTCGCGACGCTGTCCTCGTACGACGGGGCACCGACGATCGTGTGCGCGCGTGCGACCGCCGGGTGCGTCAGCGCCTCGCTCAGGCTGATGCCGAGCTCCTCGACGGCGACCGACGCCAGTGCGCGGCGCCACTGGAGCCCGTCGGCACGCTCGGCGGCGCGCTGCACCATGCCCTCGAGCTGGTCGGGATCGAGCGTCAGCACTTCCGCGTGCCTGGCGGCAGCTTCCGCGAACGCCGGGCGCAGGCGCTCGATCAGGGCCTCGTGGCCACGCTCTGCGATCCGGCGAGCGGTGTGCTCAAGCGTATCGCTCATAGCGCCGCCTCGGAGAGCAGCTCACCGATCCGATTCAGAAGCGCGGCGGCATGCGTCCAATAGAGGATCCGGTGATCGCACGTCAGCGTGAGCGTCAATGCGGGGGCGCTGCGCAGCGCTCCGTCCCGGATCACAGGGACCTCACGGATCGATCCGGCGGCCAGCGCCGCCGCCTGCGAGGGGGTGATAACGGTGCTCGCTCCGACGATGCCGTAGTCGCCGAGGTCGGTCAGCGTGAACGTCGCTCCGGACAGCTCGGGCGGCGCCAGCTCGCCAGAGCGTGCGCGACGGCGCAGCTCCTCGATCTCTGCGCTGCACTGGGCGAGCGACTTGCGATCGGCGTCGAACACGGTCGGGGTCACGTATGCGTCCTCGGTCGCGACCGTGATCCCCACGTTGACGCGCGAGTAGAGCTCGAAGCGGCCGTCGCGGTAGGCGGCGTTGGCGCGCGGCACGTCGCGGAGCGCGAGCGCGCAGGAGCGGACGAGCATCGCGGTGATCGAGCAACCCTGCTGCCCGACGATCACGAGCGGAACCTGCATATCGACCTCGGTTGTAAGCTCGATGTCGGGAACGGTCGCTCGCGACTCGGCTGTGCGACGCGCGATCGCGCGCTGTCTGGCGTTCGGCTCCTCGAGGCGAGTCTCACCCCTG
Source organism: uncultured Solirubrobacterales bacterium (assembly GCA_963811155.1). Lineage (GTDB taxonomy): Bacteria > Actinomycetota > Thermoleophilia > Solirubrobacterales > Solirubrobacteraceae > Palsa-465. The sequence continues at coordinate 62,942 of CAWEQQ010000020.1, read as the reverse complement.
GCACCGACGGCGGAGGTTGCAACGTGATCGACCATCGCTCAACACGCAACATAGCTCACCGCAGCGGGTCGTCCTGGGCGTCGGCCCCCTCCCAGCGAGCGATGAACTCGTCGGCACGGAGCTGTGCGAGGTCGGCGCGCAGCGCCCTGACCAGCTGCGAAGCCCGCTTGGCAGGCAGATCCCAGAATAGGACCACCTCGCCATCGTCGATCGAAACGAGCTCGATCCGGTCAAGACGGCCCGCGTCCGCCAGGAACGCCGGCTCGATTCCGTCTCGCGAGACGAGCAGGTCATACGCGCGGTTGGCCTTCACGCGGGCGCTCCGAGCGCGAGCGCGACGCGGACGATGGCGTCGTCGCCGGTAAACACCTCGCCGCCGAGTGCGAGTGCGGGCAACGTTGAGACCCCGGCGCCGGCGGCCCGGACGACCGCCTGGTCAAGCGCCTCGCTGACCGAGCGCAGGACGATCCCCCTGAGGACGGCGGCAGGATGCAGCTCGCAGGCGGCGGCCGCGAGCAGGACCGTGTTCTCGTCGCCGAGGTCTCGGCCCCCGGCGAACGCCTGGCGAAACGCCGCCAGCGAGAAGGCAACGGCGCGGCCGACCCGCTTGGCGTAGGTCGCGGCCAGCATCGCCCCGCGCGTGTCCGGCGGCCAGGTGCGGGGCCAGCGCAGCGGCTGGAGCCCCTGACCTGCCGCAAGCCGCTCGATCAGGGCTCGATCCGGTTCGGGATCAAGCCCCCCGAGCTGTTGCGCCAGCACCGGTTCCCACTCGGGTACGACCGGAAGCGCCGACATCACCGTCTCGGCCATCAGATAACACTCGGGGATACCCAGGTCGTAATAGAAGATCGGCTGTGGGTCTGCAGGCGGCACTACTGGCCCATCCTGAGGTCCTTAGGGCCCGCGCAGAAATAATTGATCGTCCGCTCGGGCCGCGGCCCGCTCGGCATCCAGCCTCGCCGGAACGGGCCGCGCCCGAGTCGTCCAGCTGGCCGGGATGACTTCGCGGATGCGCGCGAGCCTGCGGCCCGCTCGGCATCCAGCCTCGCCGGATCGGGCCGGCCTCGCGTCGTCCGGCTGGCGCGTGCGCGCCGTAGCGCCACTACTGCCACGCACGCGCCGGCACCCTCGCGCTTGCGGCCCGCTCGGCATCCGGCCTCGCTGCAACGGGCCGCGCGCGAGTCATCCAGCTGCTCGCCCCCCGACCGCCCCGATCCGATCACTTATTCCTGCACGGACCCTTAGCCGTGGATCAACCAGCCGTCGGTAGCGCGCGCCGCTTCCATCACCGCCTCGGACAGCGTCGGGTGACCGTGGATCACCCGTGCGACCTCCGGGTAGCCGCCCTCCAGCGAGCGGGCGTTGACCAGCTCCTGGATCAACTCGGTCGCCCTCGTGCCGACGATGTGACCGCCCAGCAGCTCGCCGTATTTGCGGTCGCCGACGATCTTTACGAGGCCGGTACGGTCTCCGTACACCGTTCCTGCGCCGACCGCGCCGTACTGCACCTTGCCGACAACGACATCGTGCCCATCTGCGCGAGCCTGCGCCTCGGTCAGCCCGAAGCTGGCGACGTTCGGGCTGCAGAACGTCGCGCGCGGAACGTCGATGTACTCGATTGGGTGCGTCTCACGACCCGCGGCGTCCTCGACCGCGATCACGCCCTCGTCCGAGGCCTTGTGGGCGAGCGCGGGTCCATGGACGACGTCTCCGATCGCGTAGATGCCAGCGGCGCTCGTGCGCATCGCGCCGTCGACGTCGATCAGGCCGCTGCCGGCAAGCCTCACGCCCGCGCGCTCGAGTCCGAGCGCCTCGACGTCGGGGCCGCGCCCGGCTGCGATCACGAACCAGTCCACGTCTGCGGACCGATCACCGTACGTGAAGCTGACGCTCGTCTCACCGGGCTGCACGTTCTGCACGAGCGCGTTGGTGTGGATCGTCATCCCCTGGCGCTTGAAGCCTCGTTCGGCGAGCCTTGAGATGTCTGCGTCCTCCGTGGGGAGCACTCGGTCGAGCGCCTCGAACAGCAGCACGTCGACTCCGAGTCGTGCGTACCCTGATGCGATCTCGGCGCCCGAGGCGCCGGCGCCGACGACCGCCATCGTGTCCGGCAGCTCGGGAAGGGCCCAGGCCTCCTCGGTCCCGATCACCCGTCCCGCGAACTGCGTTCCGGGAATTGGCTTCTTCACCGACCCGGTGGCGATCACGATCGTCTTGGCGGCGATCTGCGCTCCGCCGACGCTGACGCCGCCGCCGCCGACGAGGCTGCCCTCGCCTTCGATCAGCTCGATGCCGTTCTTCTTGAACAGCCCTGAGACGCCGCCGGTAAGCGTCGAGACCACCTTCTCCCGGCGCGCGCTGACGGCCGCGTAGTCGACCTCGGGCGAAGCGACCCTGATCCCGAAGTCACCGGCCTCGCGCACCTCGGCAAGCACATCGGCGCTGCGCAGGACCGCCTTGGCCGGGATGCACGCATAGTTCAGGCACCGCCCGCCGACCCTGTTGTTCTCGATCACGGCCGTCTTCATGCCGAGCTGCGCGGCGCGGATCGCGGCCACGTATCCACCCGGACCGGAACCGATCACGATGCAGTCATACGACGCTTCGGGCATCCGTCCGCAGCCTATAGGAACGGCGCTCCGTGCCGGCTGCTCTCCGCCGGCTGCTGTCCGCCGGCTGCTGTCCGCCGGCTGCTGTCCGCCGGCTGCTGTCCGCCGGCTGCTGTCCGCCGGCTGCTGTCCGCCGGCTGCTGTCCGCCGGCTGCTGTCTGCCGGCTCTGTCTGCCGGCTGGCGCAGCCTCGCTTCGGTCAGCCGTGGTCGCCGGTCGGCGGCTTTGGCATCTGGATCCGGCTCAGCACTCGGACCAGCTTCCAGAACAGGAAGCCGGCGCCGGCGATGATCACGGGTGGCACGAGGAACCCCAGGAGGTTGCTTGCCTTGATGAGCAACAGCGTGAACACCGCGACGATGATCGCCAGCAGCGCCATGAACCCGAGCACCGCGCCGAACCACATCCGCCACATGCCGATCGCGCACGACGCCATCAGCACCGCGAACACGATGATCCCGCTCGCCGCCGGATGCTTGCCGCCGATCTTCACGCCGGCGAGGTACGCGATCAGGTTGGCGGCGCCGAGCAGCGTGGCGACGAGCGCGCCGACCGTGACCGCCCACGGCCGCTCACCCGGGGCAAGCGGAGTCAGCGCCGCGCGCACGGCCGCGTTGCGGTCCTCGGAGCGGCTCGGCCGGGCCCCAGGGCGGGGGCCGGTGGCGGCCGGGTTCCTGACGGCGCCGGGCTGTGCGCCTCGGGCACCCGCCGGGCCCGCCGTGCGCGCCGCGCCGGTCGGTGCGCCTCGTCGACCAGCGCCTGGCTCTGTGCCCGCATCATGCCGCTGCCTTCGCCCCCGCTTGCGGCTACGTTGACCCAACCCGCACCTCGCCTCCTCGCGCCACTGCGCTCCGCAGCTCGACGCGCCACGAGCTCGGGGTCGGAGGACCCCGTCAGCGCTCGTACCACCGCGATCCGGGTGGCGCCGGCGCCGTGAACGCTCGCCACGTTGTCCGGATTGATCCCGCCGATCGCAAAGAACGGCCGCCTCGAGTCGGCCGCCGCGTAGCGGACGAGCTCGAGGCCGACGGCCGCCCGACCCGGCTTCGTGGGAGTCTCGTGCACGGGTCCGACGCCGATGTAGTCGACGTCAAGCGGGGCCGCCGCATCGATCTGGTCGGGGCTGTGGGTTGAGAGCCCGACGAGCCGCTGCGCACCGACGAGCTCGCGGGCGTCTGCGACCGGCGCATCGTCCTGGCCGACGTGTACGCCGTCGGCGCCGGCTTCGCGGACGAGGTCCGGCCGGTCGTTGAGGACGAACAGCGCGCCATGGGCCGCACATACCGCCGCGAACCGGCGCGCCGCCACCAGCAGTTCCTCGTCCAGCGCGGTCTTGATCCGCAGCTGGACGATGTCCACGCCGCCGCGCAGGGCGGCGGTCACGAACGAGTCCGGCAGCGCGTCACAGACGAGATACAGGTGGGCGGATGCGAGGCGCTTGCGTCGGTCGATCACGCATCAAGTCTGGCAGGACGGCCGCGCTAGGATTGCTGCTACGGGAGCCCTTCGACTGGGCTGAGAGGGCGGAGCAGCGATCCGCCGACCGTCTGAACCTTACCCGGGTAAGGGCTCCCGTGGAAATTAATGCCGGAATCCGGCGAGTGGCTGGGCGTGGCTGGCGCAAGGCGCGTCCAGACGCCGTCGGAGCCGGCAGTTATTTCCACGGGAGCCCTAATGCCGGCGCAGGGAGTGATCTCTTGTCGAATCGAACCGCAGCAGCATCTGACGTCGTCGTGATCGGCGGCGGCGTGATCGGCTTGGCCGTCGCCTGGCGCGCCTGCGAGCGCGGGCTGCGGGCGCTCGTGCTCGAGCGCGAGCAGCCCGGCCACGGCACGTCCTGGCTCGGCGCCGGGATGCTTGCGCCGGTCGCCGAGGCAAGCGCGCGGGAGGAGCGGCTGCTGCGGCTGGGGCTCGCGAGCGCGCAGATGTATCCGGCGTTCGTGTCCGAGCTGAGTGCGGCGTCCGGTCGCGACGACGTCGGCTACCTCGCCTGCGGCACGCTGCTGGCGGCCCGCGATGCCGACGAAGCCGAAGCGCTGGCACGGGAGCTCGAGCTCCGCCGCCGGTTCGGACTGCGTGTCGGGCGACTGCGTGCCAGCGAGGCGCGCCGCCTTGAGCCGGCGCTTGCGCCGACGCTGCGACTCGCACTCGACGTCCCCGACGACCACGCGATCGATCCCCGCAAGCTCACCGCGGCGCTTGTCGAGGCGATCACCAGTTGCGGCGGCGAGGTTCGCGTCGGCGCCGAGGTCCGGGAACTCGACCTCGCCGACGGCCGCGTGCGAGGCGTGGCGCTGGCCAGCGGCGAGCGGGTCCGCGGCGAACGGGTCGTGATCGCCGCCGGCGTGTGGTCGCCTCGGATCGGCGGTGTGCCCGACCCGAGTACCGGTGCGCGCCGTCAAGGGCCAGATCCTGCGCCTGCACGATCCCGCCGGCCCCGGGCTGCTGACGCGCGTGACGCGACTGGCGAGCACGTACATCGTCCCTCGCGGCGACGGGCGGTACGTGATCGGCGCGACGATGGAGGAGCGCGGCTTCGACACGACCCTCACCGCCGGCGCGGCGTTCGAGTTACTGCGCGACGCCACCGAGCTCGTTCCGGGCGTCTCGGAGCTGGTGCTCGACGAGCTCGGAGCCGGGCTGCGCCCGGCGACCCCGGATAATTCGCCGGTGATCGGAGCGGGCGACCCACCCGGTCTCTACTGGGCGACCGGGCACCACCGCAACGGCATCTTGCTCGCCCCGGTGACCGCCGGGCTGCTCGCCGATGCGCTGGTGGGCGAGGGTGCATCCGAGTTGGCGATCGCCTTTGCGCCCGGACGGTTTGACACGGGACAGTTCGCATCGGCGCATTTCCCTGGCGACCCCGGTCGAGAAGCCGCGCGCGGTTCCCAACCTCTCCGGGGCGCCGGCGCTGGCGCGGCGGCCGGGAGCCCGGCGTGATCGTCACGATCAACGGACAGCCGCGCGAGCTCCCGCCGAGCGCCACCGTCGCGACTGTGGTCGAGCTGCTGGGCGCGGCGCGGGGCGCGCGCGGAGTCGCGGTTGCGCTCAACGGCGAGGTCGTCGCGCGCGGCCGCGTGGTTGGAGACCGCGCTGCCCGAAGGCGCGCGGATCGAGGTTGTCTCAGCGATTCAGGGAGGATGAACGACATGAACCAGCCACTACGCATCGCGGGCCGGGAGTTCGGTTCACGCCTGATCCTTGGCACGGGCGGCTTCGCCAATCACGCGCTCCTCGCGCAGGCGCTGACCGCGTCTGGCTCGGAGCTGTGTACGGTCGCACTCCGTCGGCTCGACCCCGCTGCCCGCGGTTCGATCCTCGACGTGCTCGAGGTTTCCGGTGTCGAGGTGCTGCCCAACACCGCCGGCTGCTTCACCGCTCGCGACGCGGTGCTGACGGCACAGCTCGCGCGCGAGGCGTTCGCAACCGATTGGATCAAGCTCGAGGTGATCGGCGACGACCGCACGCTGCTTGCCCGACGCGGTCGAGCTCGTGGCGGCCGCCGAGGAGCTCGTTGACGACGGCTTCGTGGTGCTCCCGTACACGACCGACGATCCGGTGCTCGCGCGCCGGTTGGAGGACGTGGGCTGTGCGGCGGTGATGCCGCTCGGCTCGCCGATCGGCAGCGGGATGGGGATCTGCAATCCGTACAACATCTCGATCATCGTCGAGCGCGCCGGCGTCCCGGTGATCCTCGACGCCGGGGTCGGGACCGCGTCCGACGGTGCCCTGGCGATGGAGCTCGGCTGCGACGCGGTCCTGTGCGCCAGCGCGATCTCCCGCGCGCATGATCCGGCGGCGATGGCGCGCGCGATCCGGCTGGGTATAGAGGCCGGCATGCTCGCGCGGGGGGCGGGGCGAATCCCGCGCCGGCGTTACGCGCTCGCGTCCACGCCCGATGAGGGCGTGCCGGTGTTCGAGTGAACGTCAACGAGCTGATCGACAAGTGGGAGGCCGCCTGGTCGGGAAGGGACCCGGCGGCGTTCGAGCAGTCCTGTCTGGCGGGCGTTCACTACGAGGACCCGGTGACGCCCGAACCACTCGAGGGGATCGACGAGCTCAGGCGCCACGCCGAGCGTCTGTGGGCGGCGTTTCCCGACGCGCGTCTGGAGGCAACCGGTGACCGTCTCACGAACGGGCACTTCCTGGCCGCGCCGGCGAAGCTGCTCGCCACGCACAAGGAACCGCTCGAGGGGCTGCCGGCGTCCAACAAGTTCGTGATCGTCCACTGCGTGTTCTATTGCGAGCTGGCTGCCGAGAAGCTGTACCGCGTGCGTGCGCTGTTCGATCTCTACGACGCGGCGGTCCAGCTCGGCATCCTCCCCGGTCGCGGCTCGCTGGGCGAGCGGGCGCTGCTGATTCTGCGCGGGTTCGGTCTGCGGGCGGGGCGCGGGTGAGCGGCGAGCGGCGGCCGGCCGGGGCGTGGGAAGTTCCTGGACCTATACGGGAGAAACCTCCCACACGACGCTGACCACAACCGGGGCGTGGTCGGACAGCCGCCCGCGGTCGAGCACCGTGAGGCTGCCGGCGACCGGCTCGAGCTCCGCCACGAACACGTGGTCGACGTCGTGACCGCCCGCCCACGTAAATCCGGGCAGGCCGAACGAGCGGACGTTGAAGTCCCCGCCGAGGACGACCGGCGCGCCGCCGCGCCCAGCGCAGCGCGGTCGGCTGCCGCAAGCCGGATGTCTCGCAACGCGCCGGCCGGATCATGCACGGTTGCATGCAGGTTCCCCATCCACAGGCTTGCGCCCGTGCGACCCAGTGCCCGCCACGCCGCCCGTCAAGCTAGCGCCCGCCAGCGCCTCACCGCCCCCGCTATCCAACCGCACCGCGTGCAACCGCCGGCGCTCGGGCCACGCGCACAGCCGGCGCGTCCGGTGCTCAGCCACGGCACAGCGCCGGCACAGGATCGCGTTCGCGCCGCCACCGTTTGACTTGATCACGTCCGGCCACCGCTGGGCGATCGCGCGCCGCGCTGGCAGCAGGGCGTTGCGCGAGGTCAGGTTGAGCCGCCCAGCAGCGCCCAGCCGCGCCGCCAGCAGCGCCGGCCACCAGGGCGGCACCTCCTGCAGCAGCGCCACATCCCAATCCCAGCCGCCCAGCGCGCCGGCGAACTCGTCGAGCAGGTCGTGGCCGGCGGAGGGCACCGAGCGGCCGTGCATCAGGTTCCATGTAAGCACGCGCAGGACCATCAGGCCAACGTACACTGCGCGACTTGCCACGCCACTTCCTCACCGGGTCAGAGCTCACCCGAGCCGAGCTGGACGGGCTGCTCGACCGCGCGCTGGAATTGAAGTCCGCCCCGCACAGCTCCGACGCTCTGGACCGCCAAACCGTCGCCTTGATCTTCCAGCGGCCCTCCACGCGCACGCGAACGTCGTTCGAGGCCGGGATCGTCGAGCTCGGCGGCCATCCGATGGTGCTGAGGACCGAGGACCTGCAGCTGAGCCGCGGCGAGTCGGTGCGCGACACGGCCTACGTGCTCTCCAGGCACGTAGCCGCGATCGGCATCCGGACTGGCCCCGACGAGCTCGTCAGGGAACTGGCCGAGCACGCGACCGTGCCGGTCGTGAACATGCTGACCGCAAGGCACCATCCCTGCCAGGTGCTGGCCGACCTGCTCGACACTCAAGGAGGCGTTCGGCCGGCTCGAGGGGGTGACGGTCGCCTACGTGGGCGACGGCAACAATGTCGCGCGCACGCTGGCGATCGTCGGCGCGGCGGCGGGCGTGGAGGTCCGGATCGCCTCGCCGAACGGCTACGCCCTAGCTGAATCCGGGTCGGAGTCGCTCGCCGGCGTGCGGCTGACCCAGGACCCCGTCGAGGCCGTCGATGGAGCCGACGCCGTCTACACCGACGTGTGGGTGAGCATGAACGACGACCCCGAGACTGCCGCACACCGCATGCAGGCGCTGTCGCCGTACCGCGTCGACGACGAGCTCCTCGACCGCGCGGCCCCGCACGCGTTCGCGCTGCACTGCCTGCCGGCGCACCCGGGCGAGGAGATCACCGCAGAGGTGCTCTACGGCGAGCGCCAGCGCATCTGGGACCAGGCAGAGAACCGTCGCCACGCCCACAAGGCACTGCTCGAGTTCGTCGTCACGAACGCGTAGCGCGGACACTCTGCTCAGGCACTCCGAACGGCGACTCGGTCAGCCACGTGGTGAGTTCCTCGGCGGCAAGCGCGCGGCTGAAGAAGTTGCCTTGCGCGCTATCGCATCCGGCCTCGACCAGCATGTCCAGCGTGACCTCGTCCTCGACGCCCTCGGCCACGACCGTCAGGCCGAGGTTGTGCGCGAGGTCGATGGTCGAGCGTACGATGACCGCGTCGCCCGGGACGGAAGCGAGGTTCACGACGAACGACTGATCGACCTTGAGCTGGTCTATCGGCAGGTTCTGCAGATAGGCCAAGGATGAATACCCGGTACCGTAATCGTCGATCGAAATCCGCTCCCCCATGTTGTGCAGGTGACCAAGGACATCGGGAGCGGCGACTTCGATCAGTGCGCTCTCGGTGAGCTCGAGGGTCAGCCGGTCGGGCGGGGTGCCCCAGATCTCGGTGAGCTCGGCCACGGTGTCGGGGAGGTCGCGGGTGGCGCGCAATAGTGTGCGGGCGGAGATGTTGACGGCCATTGTGAGGTCGACGCCCTCGTCGCGCCACATCCGCTGCCGGCGCAGAGCCTCGTTGAGCACCCATCTCGTCAGTGGGCCGATCAAGGCGGTGCGCTCCACTTCGGGCAGGAAGCTGGCGGGCAGCAGCAGACCCTGCTTGGGGTGGCGCCAGCGGACCAGTGCCTCGACACCAGTGGTCTTGCGGGTCGCCAGGGCGATCTCGGGCTGGTAGTGAACGACCAGTTCGTCGCGGGCGACGCACTCACGCAAGTCGCTCAGCAGGGAGAGCTGATGCGCCATCTGCTTTTCCTGCGCCGCGTCGAAGACGGCGTGGCTGCTGCCGGATCGCTTGGCGTCGTACATCGCCAGGTCGGCACGGCGGAGCAGATCGGCCGTGGTTCTGCCGTGCTCGGGAAACAGGGCGATGCCGATGCTCGCAGACACGTGAATGACCTCGTCGTTGATCACGAATTCCGGCTCGCACGCCTGCTGGATCTTCCAGGCCGCCGTTGCCGCTGCCGCCAGGTCAGTTGCGCCCTCGAGCAGGATCCCGAATTCGTCTCCACCGAGTCGTGCGACCGTGTCGGTCTCGCGCAGTGCGGCGGCGAGGCGCTTGCCGACCTCTCTGAGCAGGTTGTCGCCCTGATCGTGTCCGAGCGTGTCGTTGACCTGCTTGAAGCCGTCTAGATCAATCAGCAGCAAACCGCGCGGCTCGTCGGCCCGGTCCGCGGACGCGATCGCCTGGTCCATCCGGTCACCGAAGAGGGTGCGGTTCGGCAGCCCGGTGAGAGCGTCGTGGAGCGCCTGGTGCCCCAGGGCCTCGGTGTACGTCTTGCGCTCGGAGATGTCGCGGATGCAGGCGATGGTGAACGTCCGCTCGCCGGTGCCCGACTCGACCTTGGCGAGGTCGAGGATGCCGTTGAGGAGCTCGCAGCAGGTCGTTGCCCGACGCGTGGATGACGCTCGCGTACTCGACCTGCGTCGTCGGTCATGTTGCCGCTCGGGGTTGTCCTCGAGCTGCTCGGCGAGGATCAAGCAGGCTGTTGAGCGGCGTGCGCAGCTCGTGCGACATGTTGGCGATGAACTCCGACTTGTACTTCGACGACACCGCGAGCTGCCCGGCCTTCTCCTCGATCAGGCGCTTCGACTGCTCGACCTCGCGGTTCTTTCGCTCCGCCTCGATGTTCTGCTCGGCGAGGAGCGCGCCTGGCGTCCGAGGTCGTCGTTCGACTCGCGGAGCTCTTCCTGCTGGGACTGCAGCTCCTCCGCCTGGGACTGCGACTGCTCGAGCAGCGTCTCGGTGAGCGTGTTGGCTTCGATCGTGTTGAGCACCAGCCCGATGCTCTCGGGGAGCTGGTCGAGGAACGCCTGGTGGGCGACGCTGAACGGCGAGAACGACGCGAGCTCGATGACGGCGCGCACGGAGCCCTCGAACAGCACCGGCAGGACGATGATGTTGAGCGGCGTCGACGCGCCGAGCCCCGAGTTGATCCGCACGTAGTCGGCCGGGCACCTCGGTGAGGAGGATGCGCTTCTTCTCCTTCGCGCACTGGCCCACGAGGCCCTCGCCGATCCGGAACGTCTTCGAGAGTTGGCGCCGCTCCTCGTAGCCGTAGCCGGCCTGGATCTCGCAGCACGGGTTCGGCGCCATCGGCGTGAGTGGTCATCGCGTAGAAGACGCCGTGTTGCGCGGAGACCAGCGGCGCGAGCTCGGAGAGGATCATGCTCGACGCCGTGGCAAGGTCGCGCTGGCCCTGCAGCATCCGCGTGAACCGCTCCCGGTTCGTCTTCAACCAGTCTTGCTCGATGTTCTGCGCGCGTCGTCTCGCGCAGGTTGCGGATCATCTGGTTGAGCGTGTCCTTCAGCACCGCGACCTCGCCCCTGGCCTCGACCCGCACCTGGCGGGTGAGGTCTCCCTCGGTCACCGCGGTCGCGACCTCGCCGATGGCGCGGACCTGGTTGGTGAGGTTCGCGGCGAGCTGGTTGACGTTGTCGGTGAGGTCCTTCCAGACGCCGCTCACCTCGGTCGACTGCGCCTGACCGCCGAGCCTCCCCTCGACGCCGACCTCGCGCGCGACGCGGGTCACTTCGCCGGCGAACGCGTTCAGCTGGTCGACCATCGCGTTCACGGTGTTCTTCAGCTCGAGGAACTCGCCCTTGACGTCGATCGAGATCTTCTTGCTCAGGTCGCCGTTGGCCACCGCCGTGGTGACCTCGGCGATGTTGCGCACCTGGCCGGTGAGGTTGCCCGCCATCAGGTTGACGTTGTCGGTGAGGTCCTTCCAGACGCCGCCGACCTCGATCGTGACCGCCGCCGCCTGGCCGAGCTTCCCCTCGGTGCCGACCTCGCGGGCAACTCGCGTCACCTCGGAGATGAAGCCGTTGAGCTGGTCGACCATGGCGTTGATGGTGTTCTTCAGCTCGAGCATCTCGCCGCGGACGTCGGCGAGACCTTCTTGCTGAGGTCGCCGCCCGCGACCGCGCCGATCACGCGCTGCATCTCGAGCGTCGGCCGCACGAGGTCGTCGATCATGCTGTTGACCGAGTCGACGCGTCGCCGACCATCCCGGTCGACCCCCTGAGCGCGACGCGCTGCGACAGCTTGCCCTCCTTGCCGACGACGTGGCTCACCCGGGCCAGCTCGACGCGGAACGCCTGGTTCGCGACGATCAGCTCGTTGAGGCCGTCGGCGACCTTGCCCGCCACCCCGGTCCAGTCGAGGGGCATGCGTGCGGTGAAGTCGCCGGCCTTGACATCCCACAGCACCCTCAGCAGCACCGCCTCGTCGAGGCTGTTGGCGATGCCGGGTGCAAATGCCCCATCAGGGCGGCCTCAGTCGGTCGTTCCGGCGTGCGTGCCACAGCCGCGGGCCCACCCTGCGAACGCTTCCTCAAGCCCGAAACGACGCGCCTTATCAGCTCCATCAGATTGCCCTCTAACGGCAACGGCGCCCCGGCACCAAAGAAACCTCGCGCGCCGCCGCTAAATGGATTTTTACCGCTCAGGCGGTTTACAGGGGGTCGGTTGAGAATTTGCACGGAAAACCGAGGGCAGGGCTGCTCCTCCGCTTGCTCGTTCCCCGATGGCCGCCGAGCTTCAGCTTGGCAGTAATTTCCGCGGGAGCCCTAATGGAATAAGCTCCACACGCCCGTGGCCTTTGGCCTTCGCGCGGTAGACGGCCGCGTCAGCGTCCCCGAGGAGGCGCATCTGGGTCGGCTCCGTCCTAGCGCGATCCCGATGCTTGCCGACATCCCGTGCCCGACCCCACCGACCCTGAGTGGCAGCCGGATCGTCTCCTGCAGATGCCGGCCGAGCGCGAGTGCCTACTCCTCATCGATGTCCTTGCACACCACGACGAATTCGTCGCCGCCGAGCCCCGCGACGGCGTTGGCCTGGTGGACCGCCATCCGCAGGCGCCTGCCGAGCTCCACCAGCACCGCGTCACCCGTGGCGTGGCCGTACGTGTCGTTGACCTGCTTGAAGTTGTCGATGTCGACGAACAGCATCCTGGTTGCCCCGCCCTCGCGCTCGGAGCGTGCGAGCGCGTGCTCGAGGTGGTCACGTAGCAACGTGCGGTTGGCCAGCCCGGTCAGCGGGTCGTGCACCGCCTCGTAGCGCATGTGTTCCTCGCCGCGCCGCCGCGCCAGCGCGGTCGCGAGCGTTATGCGCCACCACGCGCACGATACTCAACTCGTCGTCGCCGAGCTCGCGCTCGGGGGCGACGAGCAGCTCGTCGCCGGTGCCGAGGGGCAGCCGCACGCTCGCCTCCGTTATCCGCCCCTGTGACGCGAGCGCGGGGCCACCGGCTAGCCGCACCTCCACGCCGGCAATGGGCAGCGTGGTCCGCATCAGCTCGACCGCCTCGGCGGCGAGGTCCGCCGGATCGGCACCAGCCAGCGCGCGTTCTCCTATCGCCGCCACCGCGCGCAGGCGCGCCTCGGCGGCGCGCCGCTCGGAGATGTCGCGGCCGATTGCGAGCAGAAGCGATCCGGCGATCGTCTCCACGATCCCCCAGCTCATCTCGCCGATGAACTCCGAGCCGTCCCGTCGCAACCCCCGCGCCTCGGTGGAGAACCGCAGCGGATGATCGGTGGCGAAGTACAGCTGCATGTTGCGGGTGTAGCGCTCGCGCATGCGCTCCGGCCACAGCGTCTGCACCGGCTGTCCATTGAGCTCCTCGCGCGGGTAGCCGAACAGCTTCTCGGCGAGCGCGTTCACGAACACGATCCGCCCGTCACGCGCCGCCGCCACCACGGCGTCGGGCAGCCCCTCCAGGATCGCCGCAGGCGCGAGCAGCAACTCGTCGACCGCCTCGTCCTGGCTGCGCTGCGCGCTGCGTCCTGCGTCTTCCGTGGGATCCATGAGCCAGAATTCCGCCGAAGGGTACATACCCAGCTCGCTTTGGCCGACGGATAGCTGGCCTTGGCGGAGGAGCGCGCTTCGGATCCGACCAGTCCTCCTTCAGCCCGGCGTAATGGCGGTGGTACTCGCCGAGCAGCTCCGAGAGGAATGCCCCGGCGGCGCGCCGGTATGCGTCGAGGTCCATGCGCTGCCATGCTAGATGGGGTGGACGTGAGCACACCCGCTTCTAGCAGGCCCACTCGTGGCGATCAGCTCGAGCTGACGATCGAGTCGCTCGCCTATGGCGGCAACGGTGTCGCCCGGCTGGACGGATACGTGGTGTTCGTCGCCGGCGCGATGCCGGGTGACCGTGTCCGCGCGCTCGTCGGCAGGGCCAAGCGTGCTTACGCGCAGGCACGGGCGGTCGAGATCCTCGAGTCCGGTCCCGACAGGGTCGCGCCACTGGCTGACCATCCCGGCGCGCCCTGGCAGGTGCTGTCCTACGACCGCCAGCTGCAGGTCAAGCAGGACCAGGTGGACGATGCGCTCAAGCGCATCGGTCATCTGCGCGGGTACACGCTCGAGCCGATCCTGCCGGCGATCCAGCCGTGGCGCTACCGCAACAAGCTCGAGTACTCGTTCGGCGGCGGCCCGTCGGGCCGGCTCGTGTGCGGCTTTCACGCTTCCGGACGCTGGGAGGAGATCGTCGAGACGACAGACTGCCTGCTGGCCTCCGCCGCGGGCAATGACGCCCGCGAACGGATCGTGGCGTGGTGCCGGGACCGGGGACTGGCCGCGTATGATCGTCGCAGCGGTGAGGGCCTGCTGCGCAACCTCGTGGTCCGCGAGGGCAGGCGCACCGGACAGGTCCAGGTGCGCCTCGTGTCCTGCGATCATCACCTCGATCAAGCCGGTCTGATCGCCGCCGCAGGCGACATCGACGGCCTGCTGTGGACGCGCACCGAGGCGCTCGGTGAAACGACCACCGGCGGGCAGACCGAGCTACTGTCGGGGTCTGACCGCCTCGAGGAGGAGATCGGCGGGCTGCGACTGCGCATTTCTCCGGAGGCGTTCTTCCAGACCAACACCGAGATGGCCGAGCAGCTCTACGGGCTCGCGATCTCCTACGCCGGCCTGACCGGCTTCGAGCGCGTGTACGACTTGTACTGTGGGATCGGCACGATCGGGCTGCTGATCGCCCCCCGCTCCGGCGAGGTGTGGGGCCTGGAGATCGTCGAGCAGGCGATCGCTGACGCGATCGACAACGCCCGGCGCAACGAGATCGACAACGCCCGCTTCTTCGCCGGCGACGCCCGGCTGGCGCTGCGCGAGCTGGTCGAGATGGCCGGACGCCCGGATGTGCTGGTCGTCGATCCGCCCCGTGCGGGGCTCTCGCAGAAGATCGTCAGACGGATCATCGAGGCGTCGCCTAAGCGGATCGTGTACGTGTCCTGCAACCCGACCACGCTCGCGCCTAACGCCGCGCAGCTGACCGACGCCGGCTACGTGCTGACCCGGGTCCGGCCGGTGGACATGTTTCCGCAGACGCCGCACATCGAGTGCGTGGCGCAGTTCGAGCGCCGTTAGGGTTCCCACACAGCGATGCGCGCCGTCACAATCCGCGACAAGCAACTGAGCGTCGAGGAGCATCCCGACCCGGCCCCCGGCGCCGGCGAGGTGCTCGTCAAGGTCGCTGCCGCCGGGGTCAACGGCGCCGACATGATGCAGCGGCGCGGGCTGTACCCGGCGCCGCCGGGCGCGCCGCAGGACATCCCCGGGCTCGAGCTCGCCGGCGAGGTCGTGCAGAACGGGCCCGGCGCCGACCGCTTCAGTGAGGGCGACCGCGTGATGGGGATCGTCGCCGGCGGCGGGCAGGCGGAGCTGGCCGTCGTGCACGAGCGGATCCTCGATGCCCGTGCCCGACAACCTCGACTGGGTGCAGGCGGGCGCGGTGCCGGAGGTGTTCACGACCGCGCATGACGCCGTCTTCACCCAGGCTCAGCTTCAGGCTCGGCGAGCGCCTGCTCGTCCACGGCGGCGCCGGCGGGGTCGGCACCGCCGCGATCCAGCTCGGCCGCGCGGCCGGCGCCCGCGTCACCGCGACCGTCCGCAACCCCGAGCTCGCGCGAGCGCGTCGCGCAGCTCGGCGCCACCGTGATCGCGCCCGAGGGCTTCGCCGAGCACGGCCCGTTCGACGTGATCCTGGAGCTTGTCGGCGCGCCCAACCTCCCCGAGAACCTCGCAGGCGCTGGCCATCAACGGCCGGATCACGGTGATCGGGATCGGCGCCGGCGCCAAGGGCGAGCTCAACCTCGGGCTGCTGATGTGCAAGCGCGGCGCCATCCACGGCTCGACCCTGCGCTCCCGGCCGCTCGAGGAGAAGGCGCTCACCGCCCGCGCGCTCGAGCGCTCGGTGCTACCGCTGCTGGCCTCGGGCGCGGTCGCGCGTGCCGATCGCCGGGACGTACGCCGCTGAGCGAGGCCGAGGCTGCCTACGACCGCTTCGCCGCCGGCGGCAAGCTTGGCAAGATCGTGCTCGATATGGGCTGACAGCCCTTGGGACGGGCCGGCCAGCCCGCACCCCGCCGGCGCGCCTATTCCAAGGCTATTCCTCGCCGAAGTCCCGTTCGTCGTCCCCGAGCGGGACGACCTCGTCGGCGTGGATCGAGCAGAGCGCCGGCCCGCCTGACTCCATCGCCGCCTGGATCTCCTGACGGGTGAGCTTCGCGCCGCACTCCTCACAGCGGTCGCCGATGTGTTCGATCGTGTCGTCTTCGAGGTCCATGCGGGCGAGTCTATAACCGGGGACCTGCGTCCGCCGCGCGGGCGGGCGGGCGTGCCTCAATACGGTGGCAGGTCGGCCCACCACTGCCCCAGCACCCGGAATGCCGCCCAGAACTCCCGCTTGGCGGGCTCCTCGTCGAGCGCCTCGTCGATGTTGGGCACGTACAGCGCCTCGATCGAGGGCGTCAACTGCTGGATCTCCCCGGGTGCCGGCGCCAGCTCGCGCCCTAGCGGAACGCCGAGCTCGTTGACGACCGCGAGCGCGTCGCGTCCCATCACGATGACGATCCTCGGTGCCACGATCGCGAGCTCCTCGGCCAACCGCGCGACACAGGCGGGATCGGCGAGCGACGGGTCGGACACCGGGCACTTGACGCACAGCGTCCCGTACACCGCCAGCGGATCGATCGACAGCCGCCGCAACGACTTCATCAGCGCGTTGCCCGAACGCCCATAGAACGCGACGCCTTCCTCGACCTCCGACGGGCGCGGGCAGTACTTGATCAGGAAGATGTCGGCCTGCGGATGGCCGGACCCGAGAACCGGCAGCAGTTGTCCGCGCGGGCAGTGCGAGCATCCCTGCAGCTCGCGCGCGAACGCGTTGAGCTCGCGGATCGCCCGCTCCAGATATTTCTCGCGGATCTCGTCGTCGGTGGCCGGCATGCTCCTCGAATTGGACGGCTGGCGGGCTTGTCCTTGCGAGTGCATCAGGACTTGCGGGAATCGCGGCCCGTCGCCCGGCGCACGCGGCGGTCGCGCGAGGCCCTCCTGGCGCCGCTCGGCAGGGCCTTCGTTTGTAGGAACTTGAGCGCCTGCACGTACAGCAAGCTGGCGGGGTTGCGGACGATGTCGGCGTCGCGCAGTGACTCGAGGAACTCCTCGGGCCCGTCGAAGTCGCGCATCCGGATCCGGACCGAGCCGAGCCCCTGGGGCACGTGCGCGTCCGACCCGGCACCGGCCGGGATCCGGTACTTGGCGGCAAACCGGACCGCCTCGTCGTTGAACTCGCTGATCGCCACGCGCGGGTTGAACACCTCGATCGCGTCGACATCGTCGAGCACGTCGAGCAGGTGCTCGTAGTCGGGAACCGAGTGCAGCCGGTCGAACGGGTGCGGGACGTACACCAGGCCACCCTGGCGCTTGATCTCGGAGATCGTCTCCCGCAGCGTCAACCCGCGCGGGATCCGCTCCTCGATGAACAGGCCGATCACCTCGCCCTGGCAGGCCGTCTTGACCTCCTCGGCGACGATCACCTTGACCCCGTCGGCCTTCGCCCGGGCCTCGTGCGCGCCGGAGATCTCGTTGTGATCGGTGATCGCGATTGCTCCCAGCCCCCGCGTGCGCGCCTCGGCGAGCAGGACCTCGACTGGGGTCGCGCAGTCGTAGGAGTGGTCGGTATGCATGTGGAGGTCGACGTCGATCAGCGGCCGCGCTGACAGGCGCGCCCGGACGCGCCCGTCGACGGGCGCCCGGTGCCGGCGCGCGACGAGACCGGCGTAGATCTGCTCGAGGTCGTCGGCCACCCGCGACCACGTCAGCGTTGCCCGCAGCGGCTCCGCGCGCGCGCGACGGCGCGCGCGCTGCGCTGGCTGTGTGATCAGCGCGTTGAGGTGGACCGCGAGCGTCTGCACCTCGCCGGGCTCGAACCCCAGCCCGTAGTCGCCGTCTGACAGCACCTCCTCGTAGGCGGGCAGCCGCGAGCACACAGGAACCACGCCTGCCGCGATCGCACGCAGCAGGATCCCGGGCATCGCCCGGATCCCCTCTGAGGCGAGCACGACGACGTCGGCGCCCGCCAGCACCTGCGCCTCGGTGGTCTCGCTGGCGTCGAGAAACCTGATCCGCTCTCGCAGCTCCCTGCTCAGCGCCGCCGGCGCGGCCAGCGGGCGAGCGGAGAACACCGTCGCACGCCACTGCAGTCCGCGCGGCAGGGCGCGCAGGGCGCGCAGGAACGTCCGTAGCGCGGCCCGCTCCTCCTCGGCGATCAATGCGAGCTCGACGATTTCTCCCTCGCGCTCGCGACGCGCGACCACCGCGCCCGGCCGGATCACCGCGTAGTCGGCGGGGAAGAAACGCTGCAACAGCTCCCGCGTCGCGCCGTAGCTGGCGGTGCGAGCGTCCAGCCGGCCGAACAGCAGGCGCGACAGAGGGCGTGCGAGCTGCGTCGAGAGGATGCGCTCCGTGGGCGCATGGAAGCTGCCGACGTTCAGCGCGCGCGAGTGTCGCAGGGCGACGCTCGAGGCGCTCGGCGCGAACGGCTCGTGGACGTGAACAAGATCGAGCGGAAGCGCGGTCAGCGCGTCCTCGATTGTACGCGCCACGTCGACCGGCAGCGATGCGGCGCGCCGCCGCGTGGGCGAGAACGGGAGCACCTCGCCGACGGCCAGCACGCGCGGGGTCCCCTGGGCGTGCTCGAGGATCGACTCGCGCTCGGAGCGAATCGCCCGGCGGCTGTCTCGAACCAGCGACGGCGACTCCGATGGGGCGATGATGAGGACGCGGTGGCCGCGTTGCGCGAGCTCGCTCGCGACGCTCGCGACGTACTCGTTGACTTCGCCGGTCACCTCCCAGGCGAATGGCGTCACCTGGGCGATCGATAGGCCGGCCACGGATTGATTTTATTGGGGGCCGCTTGCGCGGCCCTGCAGGCTGTCGCAAAATGGCCGCGGAGCCGTGCACCGAAAATAGGTCCAGTTCGATCTGACAATGATTTCCAGAACCCGTCAGATCGTCCGAGCAAGAGTTTTGCGACAACCTGCCTGGTTGTTTTATGCCTTGGCTGGCGTCTTGCCTTCCTTACCAGCCGCCTTGCGCGCGTACTGGGCGATGAACTGCTCCGTCAGCGCGCGCGCCTCGTCGTCCGGCCGCTGGTTCATCGGCGACTTCATCAGGTACGAGCTGGGGCCGTCCAGCTGCCCCGACAGGCCGTGGTTGAGCGCGAGCTTGCAGCAGCGCACTGCATCGATCACGATCCCCGCCGAGTTCGGTGAATCCCACACCTCGAGCTTGAGCTCGACGTTCAGCGGCACCCCCCCGAACGCCTGCCCCTCGAGCCGGATGTGGGCCCATTTGCGGTCGGTCAGCCACGGCACGTAGTCGGAGGGGCCGACGTGGACATCGTCGGCGGGAAGCGTGTGCCCCATGATCGAGGTCACCGCGTTGGTCTTGGAGATCTTCTTGGACTCAAGCCGCTCGCGCTCGAGCATGTTGTAGAAGTCCATGTTGCCGCCGACGTTCAGCTGCGAGGTCCGCAGCAGCTTGATCCCGCGGTCGTGGAACAGTCGCGCGAGCGAACGGTGCACGATCGTCGCGCCGACCTGCGACTTGATGTCGTCGCCGACGATCGGCAGCCCCGCCTTCGTGAAGCGCTTGTTCCAGTACTGTTCGCGCGCGATAAACACCGGAATGCAGTTGACGAAGCCGCACCCGGCCTCGAGGATCTGCTCGACGTACCACTTGGTCGCTTGCTCGGACCCGACCGGTAGGTAGGAGACGACCACATCGGTGTGCGTCTCCTTGAGGATGTCGACGATGTCGGCCGTCGGCCCGGGCGCCTTCGTGATCTTCTGCGACAGGTACTTGCCGAGGCCGTCGTGCGTCATCCCCCGGTGCACCTCGACGCCGAGCTCCGGCACCTCGCTCTGGAATCTCAACGTGTTGTTCTGTCCCGCGAAGATCGCTCCAGACAGGTCCTTGCCGACTTTCTCGGCGTCGATATCGAACGCGGCGCTGAACTCGATATCACGGACACGGTAGCCGCCGAGATCGACGTGCATCAGGCCGGGCACCGATTCCCGAGGGTCGGCGTCGCGATAGTAGTGGACCCCCTGTACGAACGAGCTCGCGCAGTTGCCGACGCCGATGATCGCGACGCGTACCTTGTCCGCCTGGTAGCGGCCGGCGCCGTCGGTGGAACGGCCGTTGGCGTTCAATGTGAAGAGCTCCCTTCTCGAATCAAACCTGGTCGCGCGGCGTATGATCGCGGCGCCGACAATCTAGTGGCCCATCCTGCAAATCAGGATGAGCCACTAGGTATCCCCTCGGCGCGAGGTTGGTTACACCGATGTCGCCTTCAGCTGGCCGCGAACGTACATAATCCGCTGCACGGTCGTCAGCGCCGTCAGCGCCGCGAGTACGTAGACCGCCGGCGCGAGCAGCTCAAAGTGGCCGAGCGAGGCACCCTTGGCGAACACGAGCCCGATCGACAGGATCACGACCCGCACTGGCCTGGTCGCGAGGCCGACCTTGCAGGCGACGCCAAGCGCCTCGGCGCGGGCGCGCGTGTACGACACCATCAGCGAGAACAGCACGGCCGCAACGACCGCCGCGACCGCGACCTGGTCTTGGCGCGAGGCGAAGTACGCACCGACCGCGGTCAGCACGATGCCCTCCTCCAGGCGGTCGAGCGTCGAGTCCAAGAACGCCCCGAACGGGGTCCCCTTGCCGGACATACGCGAGTAGCGCCCGTCGAGCGTGTCCATCACCGATCCGACGATGAACGCGATCCCCGCTAGGAAGAACAGCCGGGCGACGACCAGGCCCGCGGCCGCGAGGTTCAATGCAAAGCCGGTCAGCGAGATCGCATTCGGCGTCAGGCGCGACTCGATCAGCCGGTCGCGCATCAGCTCCTGCGTCGTGGGGCCCTCCCGCCGGGGACGCGAGCGGCCCGGCCGGGGGGCCCGGGCAGGCGTCGGTCTGGTGCGATCCGCCATGAAGTTAGTGGTCCACCCTGGAAATTCGTTGCCTCATCGCGGCTGCAAATCTTCCCGAGTCATCGGGCTGTCCTCGAACGCCGGAGTAGCCACCACGACGACGGCGTTCTGCGTCCTTGCCATGCTCGATTTTCGCTCGCGAGTAAGACACCGACTTTCCACGCCGGACCACTACGCCGCCGCCTGCCCGAACGCCCACACGTCGGGTCGAGCGCGGGCGAGCAGCCGCTGCGCGAGCACAGCCGACGCGCCTGCGGTCAGCGCGCCGAGGAACACGTCGGTTAGGTAGTGGTTGGCGGTCGCCACGACGACGAACGTCACGAACAGCGGATACAGGTACCAGACGACCTTGACCGCCCGGTGGGATCCCAGACGCGCCATCGAGCGACCGATCAAGACCGCGAAGCAGACGTGCATCGATGGGACCGCGGCGTAGGCGTTGAGGAACGCCTTCGTCGGCCCGTTGTCGAAGTGCGCGACGCCCAGGAATTGCGAGATCGAATCCGTGAACCCCCACTCCGGCATCAGCCGCGGCGGCGCGGTCGGGTACAGCCAGTAGCCGAACAGCGCGATCGCCATCGCGATCAACAGCATGTTGCGCACGAAGTAGAAGGAGTCGTTGCGGCGCATGTAGATGAAGATCAGGGCGGCCAGCGTGACGAGGAAGTGACCGTTGAGGTACGTCCAGTCGGCGGCGTCCATCAGCCAGTGCTCGTTCTGCGCCCAGGCCTGGACGCTGGGCTCGATGAAGATATGCAGCGTGCGCTCGACGTCGATGATCCTCGTCGCGTCACCGAACGGCTTGTAGCCGCTGCCGTCGTCGACGAGCCCGCGAACGAGGTCGTAGAGCATGAACGCGCCAGCGAATAACGCGACCTGGCGAATTAGATCACGCCATCCGCGCGGCAGGACCCGCACTCCGATCAGCCGAATAACGAGTCGCATCAACTGATCGCATCGTACCGCCGACGCCCGTCGACTCTCCGTCAGACCCTTACGTGCAGCGTGGCGAGCGCGCCCCGATCCGCCCCAGCGAGAAGCGGATCACGAGCCGCACCGGACCCGCCCCGCGCAGCGTCAGCGATGTGTAGTCGCCCGCCGGAGCGACGCAACCCGAACCCTCTCCCAGCGCCCAGTACGGCGTGAAGTGGACGCGCACCAGGGCGGTTCCAGGATGGTTGGCGCGGAGCGTCAGCGAGTCAGGGCCGAGCGCCGTCAGCGCGGCGGCGCCCTGCACGATCGGCGTCGCGTTGGCGACGGCGTAGACGCGCCAGTGGGCGCTGTGCATCACCAGGCGCAGATACGGCAGACCGCGGTCGATCAGCGCCGCCTCGGCGGGCGCGGAGTAGTCCAGCGGCGCGTCCGCGATCGCGACGAACCGGATCGCGTCGCGGTGCAGCCAGGCGCGGTAACTCGCCGCCGTCAGGCGGCCGTCGTAGAAGAGCGGGTTGTCCTTGATGTCGAGCTGGCGCTCCCAGCCACGAGCGATTGGGAACCTCGTTGCGACCGCGTAGGTCTCCCAGTGATAGGCCGTGAACGGAATCTCGATCCGAAACGGCGGTCCGCCCTGGCGGGCGAGGAACCGCAGCAGGGGGACGTAGTAGCCCCTCGCGGCGGACGGGTCGCCGGCGGCCTTGGTGAGATCGCGGACCGGATCGTGCCATTCGAGGTACAGCAGCGGCAGCGCGGCGAGCACCAGCAACTGGCGCCGGTGCGGCCACAGCAGCAGCGCTGCGAGCGGAGCAGCGACGAACGTCCCCAGCCGCGCGACGTTGCTGCCGGCAGGCGACGGAATCGCGTACGAGGCGAGCGTTCCAAGCGCGTAGAGCACGATCGCGGCGCGCAGCACTCGCGCTCGCCGCGGGACAGCCGACAGGATGCCCAGCGCCACCAGTGGGATCGGCCAGAAGGCGGAGAACGCAAACGGCTCCTGGCCTCCCTCCGGAAAGGCGATCGCCAGCAGGCCGATCGGCGCGAGCGCCCCGACGCAGACCGCGATGCCTGGCAGCGCGGGACGGATCCTGGCAAGCACGGGGCCGATGTTGGCGTGCGCGGATCTGCCTCCGGCGAGGATGTGACGCAGCCCACGAGAGCGCCGCTGCGCGCCGGTGCAGGGCCTAGTGGCACATCCACTAGTGGCACATCGACTAGAGGCGGACGCGGGGCGGATCGCGGCGAGCGCGTAGGCGACTCCCGCCAGTGCCGGGATCAGCGCGGCGACGGGGCTTGCGAGCGCGCTTAGCACAGCGAGCGACGTTGCCCACAAGGGCCGGTCTCGATCGAGCGCCACCACCGCGGCGATCGCCGGCAGCGTGCCGAATGCGAACGCCAGCCGACCCGTGAAAAGGTTCGCTGCGGTCGCCGCGGCGAACACGACTGCCCCCAGCCACGCGTCGGCGCCACAGTGGCGCCGCGCGAGCGGCTCGAACAAGACCGCCGTCGCCGTCGCGGCAATCGCCGCGGCGAGCTGCGGCGTGAGCGCCGCCGAGACGGCCGGGAACAGGACGCTGTAGCTGGGGGTGTCATGCCCCGAGTACCAGAGGTTGTTCCAAATCCCGAATCCCTCCATGCGGAACAGCTGCGCGCGGAACATGTGCGCCGCGAGATCGAGGCTCGGCGGCGAGGCGATCACATAGACGAGCGCCAGCGCGCCGGCGAGCAGCACCGGAGCGGCGCGCCTGCGGTCGAGATGCGCGCTCACGGCGCTGCTATGAAAGCCGCGATCCGGTCGAGCACCCCGGGCTCGTCCAGCCACGGCCAGTGGCCGGCATCGGCGATCCGCTGCACCTCGGCGTGCGCCAGCCTCGCACCGTACGCATCAGCGAGCTCCGGGGCCAGCCATGGGTCGCGCTCGCCCCAGATCACGAGCGCCGGCATCCGCAGCGTCTGGAGCGAGGCGCCGGCGGTCGCGAGCCGTGCCTCGGCGCCGTCCCGCAGTAGCCGGAGGATCGCGCGCTGCGTACCGTGGTCGAACTGGGACCACACAGCGTCGATCGCGCTGTCGGGCCACGAGCTCGCACGCACGCAACCGCGGCGCAGGTGCCGGGCGAGCAGCGAGCGGGTGGTCGCGCCCATCAGCAGCTCTCCGAGCCCGCGCGCTCGCAGCATCCGCGCCTGGCGATGCCATCGCCAGCCGTCCAGCAGCGGCAGCGCATTGCACAGAACCAGCCGCTGGACCCGCTCGGGGTGGCGCTGGGCGAACACGAGCCCACCGCCGGCGCCCCAGTCGTGGGCGACCAGTGCGACCTGCTCGAGACCCAGCTCCGCGAGCAGCCGTTCGAGGAAGTCGGCCTGTCCGACGAGCGAGTAGTCGAGGTGACTCGCCTTGCTCGAACGCCCGAAGCCGGGCAGATCGGGGGCGATGCCCCCGATCCGCGGGAGGAACGCCACCAACTCGTCGCCGCTGCACGGGACGCCGTGGAGGTACACGGCGGGGGTCCCGGTCCACGACGCGCTGCGATAGAAGACGGACGCTCCGGCGACTTCGATCGTGTGCTCGTCGACACGCACCCGCGGGCGAGGATAACGTCCTCGCCCATGTCCGCCGAGCCGCCGCGCGCCGCGCGAACCTTGTGTCTCGGCGAGGCGCTGGAGCCGGATGCGGTCTACCGCAAGCCCGCGCCGCGGCGTGTCCGTGCGATTCGCGATCGACTGCGACTGATCTACGGCGTCCCGCTGGCCGAGCCCCACGGTCAACCGATCGCCGAGCTGGTGCTGACCGTGCTCTCGCAGTCCACCAACGACCGCAACCGAGACGTCGCCTACCTCGCGCTGCGCGAGCGCTTCCCCTCGGGCCAGCCGCGCGCTCGGCATCCGGCCTCGCCGGAACGCGCGGCGCCCGAGTCGTCCTGCTGGCAAGAGGTCCGCGACGCGCCGGTGGACGCGATCGAGGAGGCGATTCGCCCGGGCGGCATCTCGAAGGTCAAGTCAGCCCGAATCAAGTCGATCCTGCGCGCGATCACCGACACCGCTCCCAATCGCGAGCTGTCGCTCGACTGGCTGTCCGAGTGCGGTGTCCCAGAAGCGCAGCGGTACCTCTGCTCGCTGCCCGGCGTGGGACGCAAGACCGCGGCGTGCGTGCTGCTGTTCGCGCTCGGGCTGCGCGACGTGCCCGTCGACACCCACGTGTCGCGCGTCGGCACCCGCCTCGGGCTGTTCGCACCCGGCGCCCCGTTCGTCGAGCTGCACGACGCGATGCTCGCGCTCACGCCCGCCGGCGAGGAGCTCGAGCTGCACCTCAACCTCCTGCGCCACGGCCGCCGGACCTGCTACGCCCGCCGCCCAAACTGCGCCGGCTGCGCCCTGCGGAGGATGTGTCCCAGCGCGTTTCGGGTGTGACCTCAGCCAGCGCTGGCGAGCGGCTCAAGACCCGCCACGCAATTGCCGAACATCTGCTATAACCAGACTCAGATTTCTAGGCAAGCAGAGGAGCAGAACGCAAATGGGAAAGACGATCGGAATCGACCTCGGAACGACCAACTCGTGCATGGCCGTGCTCGAGGGCGGCGAGCCGACGGTGGTCGAGAACGCCGAGGGCGGTCGCACGACGCCGTCGGTCGTTGCCTTCGCGCAGTCCGGTGAGCGCCTCGTCGGCACAGTCGCCAAGCGCCAGGCCGTCACCAATCCGCAGAACACCGTGTTCTCGATCAAGCGGTTCATGGGCCGCAAGGAGGCCGAGGTACGCGTCGAGGAGCAAATCGTGCCCTACAAGGTGGTCTCCGGGCCCGGTGGCGACGCGCGCGTCGAGGCCGGCGGCAAGCAGTACTCGCCGCCCGAGATCAGCGCGATGATCCTGCAGAAGCTCAAGACCGACGCCGAGGCGTACCTCGGCGAGACCGTCGACAGCGCGGTGATCACCGTGCCCGCATACTTCAACGACGATCAGCGCCAGGCGACCAAGGACGCCGGCAGGATCGCGGGTCTCGACGTCAAGCGGATCATCAACGAGCCGACCGCGGCGTCGCTCGCCTACGGGCTCGACAAGGAGACCGACCAGACGATCCTGGTGTTCGACCTCGGCGGCGGCACGTTCGACGTGTCGGTGCTCGAGATCGGCGACGGGGTGTTTGAGGTTAAGGCGACCGCAGGCGATAACCACCTCGGCGGCGACAACTTCGACAAGGCGGTCGTCGACTGGCTGGTGGCGGAGTTCAAGCGCTCACAAGGGATCGACCTGAGCCAGGACCCGATGGCGCTGCAGCGACTCTACGAGGCGGCTGAGAAGGCGAAGATCGAGCTCTCCACCACCCAGGAGACGCAGATCAACCTGCCGTTCATCACCGCCGATGCGAGCGGCCCCAAGCACCTCGACACGCGCCTCACGCGCGCCAAGCTGGGCGAGCTGACGGCGGCGCTGCTAGACCGCACGGTCGCTCCCGTCCGCCAGGCGCTCGGCGACGCCAAGGACAAGGGCGCGGCGACGATCGACCACGTCGTGCTCGTCGGCGGCATGACCCGGATGCCGGCCGTCCAGGAGAAGGTCAAGGAGCTGACCGGCAAGGAGCCGCACCGGGGCGTGAATCCGGACGAGGTGGTCGCGGTCGGCGCCGCGATCCAGGCCGGCGTGCTCGCCGGCGACGTCAAGGACGTGTTGCTGCTCGACGTCACGCCGCTGACACTCGGAATCGAGACCAAGGGCGGCGTGATGACGAAGCTGATCGAGCGCAACACGACAATCCCGACCCGCAAGTCCGAGATCTTTTCGACGGCAGAGGACAACCAGCCCTCCGTCGAGATCCACGTCCTGCAGGGCGAGCGCGAGATGGCCGCCTACAACAAATCGCTGGGCAAGTTCCAGCTGACCGGCATCCCGCCGGCCCCACGCGGCATCCCGCAGATCGAGGTCGCGTTCGACATCGACGCCAACGGGATCCTCAACGTGTCGGCCAAGGACCTCGGCACCGGCAAGGAGCAGAAGATCGAGATCAAGGCCGGCTCGGGCCTATCCGACGATGAGATCAAGCGGATGGTGACCGACGCCGAGTCGCACGCCGAGGAGGACCGCCGCCTGCGCGAGCTCGCGGAGGCCCGCAACAACGGCGAGAACGCCGCGTACCAGGCCGAGCGCCAGCTCAAGGATCTGGGCGATGCCGTCGACGCCTCCTCCAAGGAGCAGATCGAGGCCGCGATCAAGGAACTGCGCGAGGTGCTCACGTCGGACAATGCGGCCGAGATCAACGCCAAGACCGAGGCGCTGCAGTCCTCGTTCCACAAGGTCTCCGAGGCGATGTATCAGCGCGCGCAGGAGCAGGCGGCGTCCGGCGCGAGCGCGACCGACGGCGCCGGTTCCTCGACAAACGGATCGGGCGCCGAGGACGTGGTCGATGCCGAGGTAGTCGACGAGGGCAAGTAGCGATGCCCTCAGATCAAGCACAGCACGCGCCGGGGGTGGCGCCGGGCGAGCCCGAGGCGCCGGTGGCCGATGCGCGGCCGCCGGCGCCCGTCGATGCGGCGCAAGCCGCCTCGCCGTCGGCCGGCGACGACCGACCAGTCGCGGCGGCTGCGGCTGCCGCGCGATCGCAATCTTGCGGTGGGTCCGACGTCTGGGTGACACCGGCCGCCGTCGTGAATGAGCCCGAGGTGTTTGGCGAGGGAGCAGAGGCGGATGCGGTCGCGGCGGCTGAGGTGGAAGACCCGGCCGACGCGGCTGAGGTGGAGCTTGCCGCCGAGCCGGCCGACCACGAGGCTCGCGCGCAACCAGAGCTCGAAGAGCTGACCGCGAGGGCCGAGAAGGCAGACGAGTACCTTCAGCTCGCGCAGCGGACTAAGGCAGACTTCGAGAACTACCGCAAGCGGGCGACGCGCGAAGCGGCGGCGGCGCAGGAGCGCGGGATCGCGAAGCTCGCCCGCGAGCTGCTGCCGGCGGTCGACAACCTCGACCGGGCGCTGGAGGCGGTCGAGGCCAACGGCTCGGGGGACGGCGACACGCTCGTGTCGGGAATCAAGCTCGTGCACGCGGACGTGATCGCCGCGCTGGCGCGGGTCGGGATCGAGCGCTACTCGCCGCGGGGCGAGTCATTTGACCCGCAGTGCCACGAGGCCGTCGCGCAGCTGCCGGTCGAGGGCGCGCAGCCGGGCACGATCGTCGAGGTGTATCAGCGGGGGTACCGGATCGGCGAAAGCGTGTTGCGCCCCGCCCGAGTCGTCGTCGCAGGCTGAGACGGGCCGTAGGCGATGGCCGACAGACCTGACTATTACAAGGTTCTCGGGGTGGGCAAGAACGCCTCCGAGGGTGAGATCAAGAAGGCCTACCGCAAGCTCGCGCGCGAGTACCACCCGGACCGCAACGCCGGTGACAAGAAGGCGGAGGAGCACTTCAAGCAGATCTCGCAGGCCTACGACGTCCTGTCCGATCCCGAGAAGCGCAAGGCTTATGACCGCGGCGGCGGTCCGTTCGGCGGCTTCGGCATGCCGGGTGGATTCGATCCGAGCAACCTCGGCGGGAGCTTCAGCGACATCCTCTCCAACCTCTTTGGCGGTGGTGGTGGCGGCAGCGGCGGCGCAGGCGGCGGACGCGGCGGCAGCGTCCGTGGCGGGCGCCCGCAACAGCAGCGCGGCCGCGATCTCGAGACTGAGGTCTCGCTTAGCTTCGAGCAGGCGGTCAACGGGGCTCAGGTCCCGCTCGCCGTGCCCACCTCGCAGCCATGCCCCACCTGCAGCGGGACGGGCGCTAAGCCTGGAACCACCCCGAAGGTCTGCCCGGTCTGCAACGGGCGCGGGGTCGAGGCGCAGAGCCAGGGGATTTTCTCGATCTCCCAGCCGTGCTCCAATTGCCACGGCTCCGGTACCGTGATCGACGATCCGTGCCCGACCTGCGGCGGCACGGGCGCTCAGCGCAACGTGCGAAAGCTGCGCGTCAACATCCCCGCCGGCGTGCGCGACGGTAGCCGGATCCGGCTCGCGGACAAGGGCGAGGCGGGCTTCCGCGGCGGGCCGCCGGGCGACCTCTACGTGATCACGCGGGTGGCCGAGTCACCGGTTTTCAAGCGCCTCGGCGAGAACCTCGAGGTCGAGGTCCCGCTCACGATTCCCGAGGCGGTTCGCGGCGCCGTGATCGAGGTGCCGACGCTGAACGGGTCAAAGCGCCTGCGGGTGCCGCGTGGCACCAAGCACGGCACCGTCCAGCGGTTGCGCGGCGAGGGGCCGCCGCGCCTCGCCGGCAAGGGCCGCGGCGATATCCACTACCGGTTCGTGATCGACGTGCCCGTATCGCTCTCGCCCGAGCAGTCGGACGCGATCGACAAGCTCTCCGAGGTGATGAACGGCGATCCGCGTCAGGAGCTGTTCGCGCAGGCGGGCGGCGGGGCCTGATGGCCGCCAAGCGTCCAAAGGTAGGCCGCCTGAGGACGGCCCGGGTCGAGGTCTCGTCCGATCGCGGCGTGTTCATGATCTCGGTCGCGGCGGAGCTCGCCGACATGCATCCCCAGACGCTGCGGATGTACGAGGCGCGCGGGCTGATCGAGCCCAAGCGCTCGCCGAAGGGCACCCGTCTGTACTCCCAGGAGGACGTCGAGCGCCTGCGGCGCATCCAGGAGATGACCGCTGAGCTGGGGATGAACCTGGCCGGCGTGGAGCGCGTGTTCGAGCTCGAGGGAAAGCTCGAGACGACGACGCGCAAGGTCTCGCTGCTGGAGCGGCGCGCGGCCGAGCTCAAGGCCGAGGTTGAGCGGCTCGAGGCGCTGCGGCGAGAGCTGCGCGCCGAGATCGTCCCCTACACAGGCGGCGGCGAGCTCGTTCGCAGCAGGGACCTGCAGCATTTCCGGATCTCGATCGAGCGCGGGCCCTAAGGGCCCGCAGGGTGGCCGCAGGGTGGCCGCAGGGTGGCCGGCCGGCCCTTGAGTTGTGCGACGATCCTGTCCGTGGCAGTGATCCAGGCCCGCGGCGCCCGCGGGAAGGTGAGGTGGGAGATCGGTGCACCCGCAGTGAGGGGCCTGGTCTGGCTGGCCTGCTCGGTCGTCCTGAGTGGGCTCATCGCCTCGAGCGCCGCGGCGGCGCCGAGCGCCGGCGCTACCGATGCGCACGCCGCGAGAGTGGGTTCGGCTTCGAGCTCGCAGCCGCTGTCGCTCGTGTTCCCGCTGAGCGCCGACGAGGGCGCGCTGGAGCGCTTCGCGCTTGCCGTTAGCACGCCGGGCTCGCGCCGGTACGGCCAGTATCAGTCGATCGGCGAGCTCGCCCACCGATTCGGGGCCTCGCCTCGCACCCGTCGCTTGGTGCTTGCCTTTCTGCGCGGCGCCGGCGCCGATCACGTGACGATCGACGCGACCGGGCTGTTCGCCGACGCGACGCTCAGCGCGGGGCGCGCCGAGCGGTTGTTCGCGACGCCGCTGGCCCGCTTCCGCACCGGCCGATACACCTTCATCGCTCCGACCGCGTCCGTCGTCGTGCCGCGGGCGCTGAGGGGCCTGATCGGCGGCGTGATCGGGCTCGACACGCGGCCGCTGGTGGCGCCCGGCTCGCTGCACGCCGGTGCGGAGCCCGAGGCGCGCACGCACGCGGCCCTGCAGGCGCAGTCCGGCTACTTTCCAGCGACGGGCACGCCAGGCGGCTGCAACGCGGCCCGGGCGACGAAGGGGTTCACCCCCTCGCAGTACCTGACGGCGTACGACTACGGGCCGCTCCACAGCGCGGGGATCACCGGCCAGGGCGAGCGCGTCGCGCTGATCGAGATCGACGGGTTCCGCAAGAGCGACATCGCAGCGTTCGCGACCTGCTTCGGTCTGCGCCTGCCGCTGATCGAGGCCTTCGGCATCGGCGTCAGCAAGCCGCTGGCGCCCGGCGGCGAGGCGACCCTCGACCTCGAGGCCCTCGATGCGGCCGCGCCGGGCCTGAAGGCGATCGACGTCTACGAGTCAACTGCCGACCCGGCCGACACGCTGAGGGCGCTCACCGCGCCGCTGCAGCACACCGGGTTCAAGCCGCAGGTGATCTCGGCATCGCTCGGGCTGTGCGAGCCGTTCACTTACGCAGCAGTCGGCAGGCCGGGGATCCTCGCCTCCGAGGGAGCGCTGGCGGAGGCGGCCGCCAGCGGGATCACAGTCCTGGCCTCCAGCGGCGACTCCGGCTCGGCGGATTGCCTCTCACCAAGTGGCGTGCCGATCGATCAGCTATCCGTGAACTACCCGGCGTCCTCGCCGTGGGTGACGGCCGTCGGCGGCACGAACCTGTCGCTCACTTCGGCCAACACGATCCTCAGCCAGCTCGTTTGGAACGACGCCGCGCTCGAGCCGGGAGCGGCCGGGGGCGGCGGCTTCAGCGCGCTGTTCAAACGGCCAGACTGGCAGACCGGCACCGTGGCCGACGCGGCGCGCGCGCTTCCTGACGTCTCGATGCTGGCCGACGTCGCGCCCGGCTACGCGGTCTACTGCTCGGTGCGCACGGACTGCATCAACAGCCCCAACACGCACCCCTGGCAGACCGTCGGGGGCACCAGCGCCGCGACGCCGCTGCTGGCCGGCGGCTTCGCGCTCGTCGACGAGGACCTCCGCCTGCACGAGCGCCAGGATCTCGGTCTCGTCGATCCGCTGCTGTACACGTTCGGGCGCGACCCAGCCGATGCTGCTGCGGCGTTCTCGGACGTGACGGCGATCGGCAACGACGTCGGTCCGTTCATCCCGGGCAACGGACTCCCGCTCGGCTGCTGCACCGCCGGACCCGGGTACGACGAGGCCTCGGGCTGGGGCAGCGTCAACGTCGCCAACTTTGCCGCGCTGGCGCTACAGGTCCAGCCGGCGGTGGTCGACGTCGGGCTGTTGCTGCCCGGGCGCCAGACGCCGATCGCCCGGCGCCACATCCTCGCGACCGTGTCCTGCTCGGGCCCGTGCTTGATGGGAGCGTTCGCCACTGTCACGATCGGGCGCTCGCGAGTGTTCACGACGTATTCGCGCGTCCACAACCTGCACACGGAGGGCTCGAAGACGGTCCAGATCCCGTTCTCGGCGCGTCAGCTGGGCAAGCTGCGTTCCGCGCGGGGGCGCCACCAGCAGATCGTCGCGCAGGTCTTCGGAGTGATCGTGGACCCCGCCGGCAACATCGAGCGCCAATCGGCTGCGTCGACACTGACCCTCGCGCACAGCCCCCTCTAACGCTCGATCGTGTGTCATAATCTAAGTCCACAAGACTTAGATGTCCGATAGAGGGCCAATGCAACAAGACCGTTTCACGATCAAGTCACAGGAGGCGCTCCAGGCGGCCCAGCGGCTCGCCGACGAGCGTCGCAACCCGCAGGCGACGCCCGAGCATCTACTCGCCGTGCTGCTCGAGCAGGACGGGGGAATCGTCGTCCCCGTGCTGCGCAAGCTCGGCGCCGATCCGGCCGTCGTCCGCACAGTCGTCGGCGAGAGCCTTGACGCCCTGCCGAAGCTGCGCGGCACGCCCGCCCCGGAGCCCGCCGGGGGCTCGAGCGAGCTCGTTCAGGTGCTTCGGGCGGCCGAGAACGAGATGCGCAAGCTTGGCGACGAGTACGTCTCCACCGAGCACCTGATGCTCGCGGTCGCCGCTCATCCCGGCAAGGCGGGCGACGCACTGCGCGCCGCGGGCGCCTCGCGGGAGGACCTCCTGAAGGCACTCGCCGACGTTCGGGGCAGCCACCGGGTGACCGACCAGAATCCCGAGGACAAGTACCAGGCGCTGCAGCGCTTCGGGCGCGACCTGACCGACGCGGCGTCGCAGGGCAAGCTGGACCCGGTGATCGGCCGCGACGACGAGATCCGTCGCGTGATCCAGGTGCTCAGCCGCCGCACCAAGAACAACCCGGTGCTGATCGGCGAGCCCGGCGTCGGCAAGACCGCGATCGTCGAGGGGCTGGCGCAGCGGATCGTCGCCGGCGACGTCCCCGAGGGCCTCCGAGAGCGCAAGCTGATGTCGCTCGATATCGGCGCGATGGTCGCAGGCTCCAAGTACCGCGGGGAGTTCGAGGATCGCCTCAAGGCGGTGCTCAAGGAGATCTCGGACGCCGAAGGCCAGATCATCGTGTTCATCGACGAGCTGCACACGATCGTCGGCGCCGGCGCGGCCGAGGGCTCGATCGACGCGGGCAACATGCTCAAGCCGATGCTCGCTCGCGGCGAGCTGCGCTGCATCGGAGCGACCACGCTCGACGAGTACCGCAAGCACATCGAGAAGGACCCCGCGCTCGAGCGCCGCTTCCAGCCAGTGTACGTCGGCGAGCCGACGCTCGAGGACACGATCGCGATCCTGCGCGGGCTCAAGGAGCGCTATCAGCTGCACCATAAGGTCCGGATCCAGGACTCGGCGCTAGTCGCCGCGGCGACGCTCAGCCACCGCTACATCGCCGACCGCTTCCTCCCGGACAAGGCGATCGACCTGGTCGACGAGGCCGCCTCCCGGATCCGGATGGAGATCGACTCAAAGCCGACCGAGATCGACGAGGTCGACCGTCACATCATGCAGCTGGAGATCGAGCTGCAGTCGCTCGGCGCCGACGATGACGATCCAGGCACCGTCGCTCGCCGCGAGCAGCTCGAACGGGCGCTCGCCGAGGAGCGCGAGCGCTCCGCCGCGATGCACGCCGAGTGGCAGCGTGAGAAGGACACGATCGGTGCCGTCGCACAGTTGAACGAGCGCATCGGTCAGGCGAAAATCGAGCTCGAGCGCGCCCAGCGCGAGGCAGACCTGGGCCGCGCGGCTGAGCTCCAATACGGGACGATACCCGAGCTTCAGAAGCAGCTGGCCGCCGCCGAGTCGGTCGAGCGGGCCGCCGCCGGCACCGCCCGGAAGTTCCTCAAGGAGGAGGTCGACGCCGAGGACGTCGCCGAAGTGGTCGGCAAGTGGACGGGCATCCCGGTCTCGCGGCTGATGGAGGGCGAGATCGAGAAGCTCGTGCACATGGAGCAGCGCCTGCACGAGCGCGTGATCGGCCAGGACGAGGCCGTGTCCGCGGTCGCAAGCGCGTTGCGCCGCTCCCGCGCCGGGCTGCAGGATCCGGATCGCCCGATTGGCATCTTCTTGTTCCTCGGACCGACCGGCGTCGGCAAGACCGAGCTCGCACGCGCCCTGGCCCAGTTCATGTTCGACACGCAGGACGCGATGGTCAGGATCGACATGTCGGAGTACATGGAGAAGCATGCCGTCTCGCGGCTGGTCGGCGCGCCGCCCGGATACGTCGGCTACGAGGAGGGCGGTCAGCTGACCGAAGCGGTCCGCCGCCGCCCCTACTGCGTCGTGCTGCTCGACGAGATCGAGAAGGCTCACCCCGACGTGTTCAACACGCTGCTGCAGGTGATGGACGACGGGCGCCTGACCGATGGGCACGGCCGCACGGTGTCGTTCAAGAACGCCGTGCTGATCATGACTTCGAACATTGCTGGCGGCCGGACGGGTGTCGACGCTTGCTTCAAGCCCGAGTTCATCAACCGGCTCGACGACATCGTCGAGTTCCATCCGCTGACCCGCGAGCAGATCGGCGAGATCGTCGACCTCCAGGTGGCGCGGCTCGTGCAACGGGTGCGCGAACGGGAGATCGAGGTCGAGCTGACTGACGACGCCAGGACGCTGCTCGGCAACCTCGGCTACGACCCGACGTACGGCGCCCGGCCGCTCAAGCGCGTGATCCAGAAGCGGCTCGTCGACCCGCTGGCGCTGGCGATTCTCGAGGGCCACTTCGCGCCGGGCGATACGGTGCACGTCGACGCGGCGGGCGGAGAGCTGCGCCTGGAGCGTGCGGAGGCTCCCGCGGCGGTGTGAGCGAGCGGTGCTGGGCCCGCCGCGGTCCGGCACCATCTTCGGGGCGATCGGATCCGACGACGATCCTCTGACACCGGCCCCGGCGGGCGGCGCAGGACTCGATCGGGTACAAGATGCTCGGCGATCACGACCAGGAGGACACCCAGTGCCGACCTACATCATGCTTTCGACGCTCTCGCCGGAAGGCGTGCAGACGATCAAGAACAATCCGGCGCGGATCCGCGAGGTGAACCGCGAGGTCGAGCAGCTCGGCGCCACGGTCAAGGCGCAATGGGCGACGCTCGGCCAGTTCGACTTCGTCAACGTTGTCGAAGCGCCCGACGAGAAGACGATCGCGCGCGTGTCGCTCGAGCTCGGCTCGCGCGGCACCGCCAAGTACGAGACGCTAGTCGCGATCCCGATCGACGACTTCATTGGCGCGATCTGACTCGGCGGGCGCTGCTTCGCGCGTGCTGGTCGTCGGGGCCGGGGCGCGCGAGCACGCCCTGGTGCAGGCCCTGGCCCGGTCCCCGCGCCGTCCTGAGCTGCTGTGCGCCCCGGGCAACGCCGGGATCGAGGCCGACGCGCGCCTGATCGGCGTCGACGCCGAGGACATCGACGCGGTCGTCCGCTCCGCCGCCGACGAGGCCGTCGAGCTGGTTGTGGTCGGGCCCGAGGCGCCGCTCGTCGCCGGGATCGCGGATGCGCTCGCCGATGCCGGGATCCGCTGCTTCGGGCCAGGCGCGGGCGCCGCCAGGCTCGAGGGATCGAAGGCGTTTTGCAAGGAGATCATGGTGGCGGCCGGTGTGCCGACCGCTGCGTACCGCGTCGTCACCGATCCGCAAGCCGGGCTCGACGCGATCAGCGCCTACCCGGCGGTGATCAAGGCCGACGGGCTGGCGGCCGGAAAGGGCGTGCTGATCGCGCGCGACGAGGCGCAGGCGCGCGACGCGCTGGCGCAGCTGCTGGTGGCGCGCCGGTTTGCAACCGAGCGTGTCGTGGTCGAGGAGCACCTGGAGGGGGAGGAGCTGTCGCTGCTGGCCCTGTGCGACGGTCGGACCGCGCTGCCGCTCGCCTCGGCCCAGGACTACAAACGGATCTTCGACGGCGACGAGGGGCCGAACACGGGCGGGATGGGCTCCTACTCGCCGGTGCCGGATGTTGACGCGGCGCGCGCGCGGGAACTCTGCGATGCCATTCATCAGCCCGTGCTCGACGAGCTTGTGCGGCGGGGTACCGCCTTTCACGGTGTGCTCTACGCCGGCTTGATGATGACCGCCGACGGACCCAGGGTGCTCGAGTTCAACGTCCGCTTCGGCGACCCCGAGACGCAGGCGATCCTGCCCCGCCTGCGCTCGGACCTGCTGACGTTGCTCGAGGCGGCGACCGTGCCGGGCACCCTGCGCGAGGCCCAGCTCGAGTGGAGTTCCGAGACGGCCGTCAGCGTCGTGCTCGCCAGCGCGGGCTATCCGGCCTGTTCGTCGAGCGGGGACGTGATCAGCGGGCTCGAGCAGGTACCGCCGGACGTGTTCGTGACCCATGCCGGGACTGCGCGGGCGCAGTCTGGTGAGATCGTGACGGCGGGCGGGCGCGTGCTGAGTGTGACCGCACTCGGCCGCGACGCCGCCACCGCCCGAGCCGCCGCCTATGCTGCCGCCGACGTGATCCAGTTCGCCGGCAAGCAGCTCAGATGCGACATCGCGCTCCGACCGGCCACGCCCGCGGGTGAAGGGAGACGTACGTGACCGAGCGGGGGCCGCAGACGCTGGCGGTGGCCCGGACCGAGCTCGAGCAGCTCGCCATCGACGAGCCGCTGGTCGGGATCGTGATGGGATCCAAGAGCGATATCCCGGCGATGGAGGCGGCCGAGCGCGAGCTGACCGAGCGCGGGATCAGCTCCGAGACGAGGGTGATGTCCGCCCACCGCGAGCCCGACGTGGTCGCAAATTATGCGCGCAACGCCCGGCTTCGCGGCCTGCGAGTGATCATCGCCGGCGCCGGCCTCTCGGCGGCGCTGCCCGGGGTCGTGGCGGCGCACTGCGATCTGCCGGTGATTGGCGTGCCGCTCACGAGCAGGACATCCGTCGCCGGCGGGCTCGACGCCTTGCTGGCGATTGCCCAGATGCCTCCAGGGGTCCCGGTCGCCTGCGTCGGCGTCGACAACGCCCGCAACGCCGCCGTGCTCGCGGCGCGGATCCTCGGCACCTGAGCGCTCGCCGTTGCCCGCGGCGCGCCGGCCCCGGGCGATAATCGGGGGTGTGATCCCCCGGTACACGCGAGCGGAGCTGGCGGCGGTCTGGTCTGACCGCGCGCGCTTCGACGCGATGCGCGAGGTCGAGGTCGCCGCGTGTGAGGAGATGGACGGTCCCATCCCGCAGGAGCTCGAGTCGATCAGGGCGGCCACCTTCACGGTCGAGGAGATCGCCGAGCGCGAGCAGGTCACCGACCACGACACGGCGGCGTTCGTCGACGTGCTGGCCGCCTCGGCGGGGCCGGCCGGTCGCTGGATCCACCACGGCCTCACCTCAAGCGACGTGCTCGACACGGGGCTGGCGCTACAGCTGCGCCGCGTCGGGGAGCTCGTGCTGCCCGACGCGCGCCGGCTGGTCGCGGTGCTCGCCGGCAAGGCGCGCGAGCACCGGCACACGCTGTGCGTCGGGCGGACGCACGGGATCCACGCGGAGCCGACCACGTTCGGCATCAAGCTGGCCGGGTTCGCGTTCGAGGCCGATCGCAACGCCCACCGGCTGGCGCGCGCGTTCGAGCAGGCCTCGATCGGCGCGATCTCCGGGGCCGTCGGGACCTACGCAGCGACCTCGCCGGCGTTCGAGCAGCGGGTGCTCGCGCGGCTCGGGCTCGAGCCCGAGCCGGTCTCGACGCAGGTCGTTGCCCGCGACCGGCACGCCGAGCTGCTGCAGGCGATCGCGCTCGCAGGGGCAGGCCTCGAGCGCTTCGCGACCGAGCTGCGCCACCTTGCCCGCACCGAGGTCGGCGAGGTCCATGAGCCGTTCGCCGCCGGCCAGAAGGGCTCGAGCGCGATGCCGCACAAGCGCAACCCGATCAAGTCAGAGCAGGTCGCCGGGCTGGCGCGGGTGCTGCGTGGCAACGCGCTGGCCGCCCTCGAGGACGTGGCCCTGTGGCACGAGCGCGACATCTCGCACTCCTCGGTGGAGCGGGTGATCCTGCCCGACTCGACGATCCTGCTCGACCACCTGCAGCGCCGGGCGATCGCGCTCGTGGAGGGGATGATCGTCGACGCGCAGCGGATGCGCGCCAACCTCGAGCTGACCAGCGGCGCGCTGTTCTCCCAGCGGGTTCTGCTGGCGCTGGTCGGGGAGCGTGGCCTCTCACGAAACGGTGCCTACCGAGTTGTGCAGCGGCTGGCCCAGCAGGCTCTCGACGAGCGCGCGCCGCTGCGAGACCTGCTTGCCGCCGAGCCGGAGGGCGCCGGCCTCGAGCTCGACGCGATCTTCGACTACGCGCCGTTCGTCCGCTACGCGGACGAAATCGTCGACCGGCTCGATGCGATCGCCTGACCCATCGCCGACGCAACCAACGCCGGATCACATGGCTGACGCCGGGAGCGGGTCTGAGCGTCGGGACCCGTTGCTAGAGTCGCCCCGGTGACCGCGCTGGTAGACCTTCCCCTTCGGGCCTCGGGAAAGGTCCGCGAGATATATGACCTGGGCGAGACTCTGTTGATGGTCGCCTCGGACCGAGTCTCGACGTACGACGTGATCCACCCAACGCCAATCCCGGACAAGGGCAGGGTGCTGACTGGGCTGTCGACATACTGGTTCGAGCGCACCGCTTCGATCGTCCCGAATCATCTGG
The DNA here is from genome assembly GCA_963811155.1 of uncultured Solirubrobacterales bacterium. Taxonomy (GTDB): domain Bacteria; phylum Actinomycetota; class Thermoleophilia; order Solirubrobacterales; family Solirubrobacteraceae; genus Palsa-465. The sequence goes on along the minus strand of CAWEQQ010000020.1, from coordinate 24,364 downwards.
TGTCGGTCGGCGAGGGCGTTCCTGAGGAGGTCCGCGGCCGCGCGATGATCGTGCGCAAGCTGCAGATGCTGCCGATTGAGTGCGTGGTACGTGGCTACCTGAGCGGTTCGGGCTGGAAGGACTACCAGCGCACCGGGGCAGTGTCGGGGATCGAGTTGCAGGGCGGCCTGCGCGAGTCCGATCGCCTGCCCGAGCCGATCTTCACTCCCTCGACGAAGGCCGAGGTGGGCCACGATGAGGCGATCGACTTCGACGCTGTGGTGGCGCTGGTCGGCGATCGCGAGCTCGGCAAGCGCCTCCGCGACGTCTCGCTCGCGGTGTACGCGCACGCCGCCGAGCACGCGCGCTCGCGCGGGATCATCCTCGCCGACACGAAATTCGAGCTCGGTCTCGATGAGCACGGCACGCTGACGCTCGGCGACGAGGTCTGCACGCCGGACTCCTCGCGCTTCTGGCCCGCGGACGAGTACGCGCCGGGTCGCCCGCAGCCGAGCTTCGACAAGCAGTTCGTCCGCGACTGGGCGTCCGCGACGGGCTGGGACCGCAATCCCCCTGCGCCGGCGATTCCCGGCGAGGTTGTCGCGCGCACGCGAGACAAGTACGTCGAGGCATACGAGCGTGTCACCGGCGAGCCATTTGATGCGTGGCTGCGCCGGACCGAGGCCTGATGCGCGCGCGGGTGCTAGTCCGCCCGAAGCGGGGGATCCTCGACCCGCAAGGCCAGGCGGTGGAGCGGGCCCTGCCGGCGCTGGGCTTTGCCGGCGTGCGCGAGGTGCACATCGGGAGGCTGATCGAGCTCGACGTCGAGGATCCCGAGCGGCTGCCGGAGATGTGCGAGCGGCTGCTCGCCAATCCCTTGATCGAGGATTACGAGATCGTCGAATCGACTGATGCCGACTCGATCGGGAGTTCCGCTGGCGCACAGCTCGGGGCGATCGAGCATGAGAGTCGCCGGCGCGGGGCTCGGGGCGACGGCGCATGAAGTTTGGCGTCGTTCGCTTTCCCGGCTCGTGCGACGACGTCGACGCGCTGCAAGCCGCCGCCCGCGTCGGCGAGGCAGTGCTGTTGTGGCATCGCGACTGCGACTTACAGGGGGTCGACGCCGTGATTGTCCCTGGTGGCTTTTCGTATGGCGACTACCTGCGTGCCGGCGCGATCGCCCGCTTCGCGCCGGTGATGGAGGAAGTTGCGCAGTTCGCTTCGGAGGGCGGCCTGGTGCTCGGCATCTGCAACGGCTTCCAGGTGCTCTGCGAAGCCGGACTGCTGCCGGGCGCGCTGCTGCCGAACACCTCGCTGCGGTTTCTCTGCCGCCAGGTGTCACTAGAGGTGGTCGACGCAGGCAGCCCGTTCACAAGCGCGTGCGCGCCCGGCGAGCGCCTCTCGATCCCGGTCAAGCACACGACTGGCCGCTACTACGCGCCCGGTCCGGTCCGCGTGCTGCTGCGCTACGCGCCCGGCGAGAACCCGAACGGCTCACAGGACGACATCGCCGGGGTCTGCAACGAGCAGGGAAACGTGTTCGGGCTGATGCCCCATCCCGAGCACGCGGTCAACCCGCTGACCGGGTCCAGCGATGGGCTGAGGATCTTCGAGTCGATGCGAGCGCACGTTGGCGACGGCGTCTACGCCTAGACATCGCCAGCTGGGGCTGACGGACTCCGAGTACGAGCTGATCGTCGAGCGCCTCGAGCGCGAGCCCAACGCCGTCGAGCTGGCGATGCTGTCGCTGATGTGGTCGGAGCATTGCGCGTACAAGCACTCGCGCAAGCTCCTGCGCCGGCTTCCGACGGGCGGGCCGTACGTGCTGCTCGGTCCGGGCGAGAACGCCGGCGCCGTCGACGTCGGTGGCGGGCTGGCGGTCGCATTCAAGGTCGAGTCGCACAACCATCCAAGCGCGGTGGAGCCGTTCCAGGGCGCCGCGACGGGCGTCGGCGGAATCCTGCGCGACGTGTTCGCGGTCGGGGCCCGGCCGATCGGCGTGCTGGACTCGTTGCGGTTCGGAGAGCCGCGCTTCCAGCGCTCCCGCTACCTGCTCGAGCGCGCGGTTGCCGGGATCGGCCATTACGGCAACTCGATCGGGGTGCCGACCGTGGGCGGCGAGATCTACTTCGAGTCGAGTTACGAGCACAACTGCCTGGTGAACGCGATGTGCCTCGGGCTCGCCCCGCGCGCTCGGCTGATCCGCAGCGCCGCGGCCGGGCCCGGCAACGTCCTCGTGCTGCTCGGAGCGCTGACTGGACGCGACGGGATCGGCGGTGCCTCGGTGCTCGCAAGCGCCGAGCTCGGGGAGGCCGACTCGGCCAAGCGCCCGTCGGTCCAGATCGGCGACCCGTTCGCTGGGAAGAAGCTGTTGGAGTGCTGCCTTGAGCTGCTCGATCAGGACCTGCTGATCTCCCTGCAGGACCTCGGCGCCGCGGGGCTCACGTCCGCCGCGTCGGAGATGGCGAGCAAGGGGAGCGTGGGGCTCGACATCGATGTCTCGCGCGTGCCGCTGCGCGAGCCCGGGATGGAGCCGTTCGAGATCATGGTCTCCGAGTCGCAGGAGCGGATGCTGTGCGTGGTGACGCCCGAATGCGTCGGTCGGGTGCTCGACGTCTGCGAGCGATGGGAGACGCTCGCTACCCCGATCGGCTCTGTGACCGCATCGGGACGCCTCCGGGTGCTGAGCGCCGGTAACTTCGCCGGCGACCTGCCAGTCGGCGTGCTGATTGACGAGTGCCCCCTGTACGACCTGATCCCGGTGGCGCCCGACTACCCCGTGTACGCGCCCCCGGACCCGGCACTGGCCGGCGATGAGTCGCCGGCGGAGCTGCTGCTCGCCCTGCTGCGCTCGCCGAACATCTGCTCGCGCCGTCCGGTGTTCGAGCAGTACGACTGGATCGTGCAGTCGCGCACCGTGCGGCGGCCCGAGGAGGCGGACGCAGCGGTGCTCGCACTGCCGGACGGATCCGCGGTCGCGGTCGCGATCGACGGCAACGGCCGCCGAGTCGCGTGCGACCCACGGGCCGGCGCGGCGGAGGCAGTGTACGAGTGCGCGGCGAACCTCGCGTGCGTCGGCGCCGAGCCGCTCGGCCTGACCAATTGCCTGAACTTTGGCAATCCAGAGAAGCCCCACGTCGCCTGGCAGCTGACCGAGGCCGTCGAGGGGATCGCGCAGGCGTGCGATGCGCTCGGCGTGCCGGTCGTCGGCGGCAACGTGTCGCTGTACAACGAGGGCCCGGGTGGCCCGATCTTCCCGACGCCGGTGATCGGCATGGTCGGCAAGCTGCCCGACGCGACGCGGGCGGGGCGCCTCGGATTCGCCCGCGAGGGAGACGCGATCGCACTCGTGGGCCCGTTCGCGCCTTCGCTGGTCGGCAGCGAGCTGGCGAAGCTTCGAGGCCGGCCCACTGCCGGGGCCCTCCCGTCCGTAACGGCGAGTGCCGTCCGTGACGCGCATGAAGCCGTCCGGAATGCCGTCCGGACCGAGGCGCTCCATAACGCACACGATGTCTCCGAAGGCGGCCTGGCAGTCGCGCTGGCCGAGTGCTGCCTAGCCGGCGAGATCGGGGCCAGGGTGGCGCTGCCGGCGGACCTCGAGCCGTTCGGCGAGGCGCCCGGGCGCGCCTTCGTCGTCTCGGGCAGCGACGAGGCGCTGGCGGGCTTTCAGATCATCGGCCGGGTCGGCGGGCAGGAGCTCGAGATCGCGCTCGCGCCTGGCCTCCCGGGTGGCCTCCCGCCTGCCGCCCGCTCGGCATCCGCCCTCGCCGAATCGGGCGGCGCTGGAGTCGTCCCGCTGCTGAAGCTCGCAGTTTCGGCGCTGCGCGATGCCCGGGAGCAGGGCCTCGCGAGCGTACCCTGAGGCCGCTGCTAGGCTTCGAAGAGTCCGGCGCAGGGCATCGACGCCATGCCTCATGTGAACGATCATCGCGATGGGCCTCGGGACGAGTGCGGCGTGTTCGGGATTTATGCCCCAGGGCGCGACGTCGCTCGGCTCGCGTACTTTGCCCTGTTCGCGTTGCAGCACCGCGGTCAGGAGTCCGCGGGGATCGCGACCGCCCCGCGCGGCGGCAGCATCATGGCAATCCGCGATCAGGGCCTGGTTGCGCAGGTGTTCGACGAGCACATCCTGCGCTCGCTGGTCGGCGACATGGCGATCGGCCACGTCCGGTACTCGACGACGGGCTCCTCCCAGTGGGAGAACACGCAGCCGATCGTCCGCGACGATCACCGGACGGTCGCGCTGGCGCACAACGGCAACCTGATCAACGCCGTGCAGCTGCACTCCGAGCTGCGCGAGCGCGACGTTCCGTTCCGCTCGACCTCGGACTCGGAGATCATCGCGGCGCTGCTCGCGACGCACCCCACGGCGCGGATCGAGGACGCGGTCGCCGACGTGCTGCCGCGGCTGCGCGGCGCGTTCTCGACGGTTGTGATGACCGAGGACGCGGTCGTCGCGTTCCGCGACCCCCATGGGCTGCGGCCGTTGGCGCTCGGGATGATCGAGGACGACGGTGGCGGCCGGCCTGCCTATTGCGTTGCCAGCGAGTCCTGCGCCTTTGACCTGATCGGCGCCCGCATGCTGCGCGAGGTGCAGCCTGGCGAGGTCCTGACGCTGACCGAGCGGGGCGTGCAGACGCGGATTGTAGATGGCGCCCAGCGGCGCGCGTTCTGCGTGTTCGAGTACATCTACTTCGCGCGGCCGGACTCGCGGATGGCCGGCACGGTGCTGCAGGTCGCCCGGGCCCGGATGGGCGAGATTCTGTGGCGCGAGGCGCCCGTCGCGGCCGATCTGGTGATCCCGGTGCCCGACTCGGGCAACCCGGCCGCGCGAGGGCTCGCACGCGCCGCGGGACTGCCGCAGGACGACGGCTTCATCAAGAACCGTTACGTCGCGCGGACCTTCATCCAGCCCGGGCAGGAGCTCCGCCGCCACGGGCTGCGGCTGAAGTTCAACCCCCTGCCGGAGGTCGTCGCCGGCAAGCGGCTGATCGTCGTCGACGACTCGATCGTGCGCGGCAACACGACGCGCCAGCTCGTGCAGATGCTGCGCGAGGCCGGCGCTGCCGAGGTCCACCTGAGGATCTCGGCGCCCCCGATCAAGCATCCGTGCCACTACGGGATCGACATGTCCACCCGCGAGGAGCTCATCGCCCACGGCCGCACCACACAGGAGATCGCCGACGAGCTCGGCGTGGACTCGCTGCATTACCTGTCACTCGAAGGCGTCTACGAGGCGGTGGGTACCTCGCGGGCTGCCCATTGCGATGCCTGCTTCACAGGCGAATATCCGCTGCAGGGCACCGAGGATGCGAGCGGCAAGTACGCGCTCGAGGCCGAGCTGCCGCTGGCGCAGGTGTAGCCCGGCTGGCGCTTGCCGCTCCGGCCGCGAGCCTGTGGTGGGCGGGGGCGCGTGTGACAAGGGCGGGCCCCAAGTCTGTGCAAGCTCGGATAGCGCCGCCGCCGGTGCCGCTATCTTCGGGCGCCCATGGATCCCGGCGACGCTCTGCGCGCAATCTTCGGCTTCGAGCGCTTCCGCCCCGGCCAGGCGCAGGCCGTCGCGGCCGCGTGCGCCGGCCGTGACGCGCTCGTGGTGATGCCGACCGGCTCGGGTAAGTCGCTGTGCTACCAGCTGCCCGCGCTGATGCGAGACGACCTGACGGTCGTCGTCTCGCCGCTGGTATCGCTCATGCAGGACCAGGTGCAGGCGCTGCGCCGCGTTGCGCCGGGCGGCGTCGAGCTCGTCAATGCGCAGCGGGCCGGGACGCTGAACGCCGAGGCCGTGGCGCGCGCGGTCGCCGGCGAGGTGCGGCTGTTGTACGTCGCGCCCGAGCGGTTCGCCCTGCCCCGCTTCGCCGCCGCGATCCGGCGTGCGCGCGTGGGACTGTTCGTCGTCGACGAGGCGCACTGCGTCTCACACTGGGGCCACGACTTCAGGCCCGACTACTTCGCACTCGCGGAGGCGGCGCGCGGGATCGGGGCGCGCGCGACGATCGCGCTGACCGCGACGGCGACGCCGCGCGTTGCCGACGACATCGTCAGGCGGCTCGCCCTCCGGGACCCGGTCCGCGTCACGACCGCCTTCGACCGCCCCAACCTGTCGTTCGCGGTTGTGCCCTGCAAGACCGCTCGGGACAAGGAGGCGGGGATTGCCGCGGCGCTGTCGGAGCCCGGCGCGCTGCCGGCGATCGTCTATGCCGGCACGCGGGACGGCAGCGAGCGGCTGGCCCGGGCGCTGCGCGGGCGCCTGCGCGAGGAGGTGCTCGTCTACCACGCCGGGCTCGAGCGGGGTCTGCGCGCCGCCACACAGGAGCGCTTCATGTCGGGCGGCGCCCGCGTGATCGTTGCGACCAATGCGTTCGGGATGGGGATCGACAAGGCCGACGTGCGCACCGTCTGCCACGCGGGCGTCCCCGGCTCGCTCGAGGCCTACTACCAGGAGGCCGGCCGTGCCGGGCGCGATGGCCGGCCCGCCCGCTGCCTGCTGTTCGCCGAGCAGCGCGACAAGGGCCTGCACGTGTTCTTCATCCAGCGGGCACGGGTGGACGAGGGCGCATTTGAGCGCGTCGCCGGGCGGCTGCGCAGCGGGGCGACGCGTACGCCGTACGTTCAAGCGCAACTCGATGCCGAGAGCTGGACGGCTCCCGCGCTACTTGCGGCGAGGCAGGGTGCCGAGGACCGGGCGACTCCTGCGCTCGTTCCGGCGAGGCAGGGTGCCGAGGACGGGACCACTCCTGCGCTCGTTCCGGCGAGGCCGACGGCCGAGCGCGGGGGCGGGGTGGTCGGAGAGTCGGGCGGGCTCGCGCCGCGCTACGACATTCCGCTTTCGGCGCTCGGGGAACTCGTCGAGCCGCGCGGCTCCGACGAGGACGCGGTCCGGGCGATCATCGGCCACCTCGCACGGGCAGGACTGGTGGCGCCGGACCCCGCGCCACCCGACCGGGCCGTCGGGCGGGTGGTCGGTGAGTGGGACGGGCGCGTGCTCGCGCGCTGCCGCGGGTCCGCGCGCGAGGCCGAACGGGTGCGCTGGAGCCAGTACCGGGCAGTATGGGAGTACGTCGAGGGCCGGCGATGCCGGCGCGAGGCGCTGCTGGCGCACTTCGGGGACCGAGCGGCGCCGGCGCCGGCGGTGGCCTGCTGCGACGTTTGCGATCCGGCGGCGCTGCCCTCGGTGCCTGCGAGGGGGCCGGCCGATACGGTGGCGCCGGCGAGCGGGCCAGTCGGTGCGGTGGGCCGCGATGAGGCTGGCGGCGAGGTGGGCGCGCGCTACGCCCGATCGACCGCCGCAGGGCGTGTGGCCGGCGCGCGCCCTGAGGCGGCTGCGGTCGGGGCCGGAGGCGAGCTGGACCGCGCGATCGTCGAGGTCGTGGCGTCGGCGCAGCCACCTGTCGGGCGCACCCGTGCGGTCGAGATCCTTCGGGGCGGGCGATCGAAGGTGATCGCGCAGTACTCCTACAACGGCCTGCCGGTGTTCGGTGCGTTCGCGCACCTGCGCTCAGACGAAGTGCTGGGGCGAGTCGACGAGCTGCTCGCGGCCGGCACACTGCGCTCGACCGGCGGGCGGTTTCCGAAGCTGCGCGCCGCGTGAGGGTCGGAGTTCTGGCCTCGGGGGCGGGCACGAACCTGCAGGCGCTGCTCGACACCGTGCACGGGCGCGATGGGATCGAGATCGCCGCGGTCGTCTCCGACAAGCCGAGCGCGAGAGCGCTCGAGCGGGCCCGCGCGGCCGGCGTTCCGTGCGCGTCGTTCCCGATGTGGCTGCACGCGAGCCGCGAGGAGCGCGACCGGGCAATGGCCGTCTGGCTGACCGAGCGGGGCGTTGAGCTCGTGGTGCTCGCCGGATACATGCAGCTGCTGGGCGCGTCCTTCCTGGGCGTTTTTCCAGGTCGTGTGATCAACGTCCATCCCGCGCTACTGCCTGCGTTTCCGGGGCTGCGGGCGGTGGAGCAGGCACTCGAGTACGGCGTCAAGGTCTTCGGCGTGACAGTCCACTTCGTCGACGAGGGCATCGATTCCGGTCCAGTGATCCTGCAGCGAGCCGTCGAGTTGCCGGACGCCCGCGATTCGGGCGATGTGCTCGAGCGGCTGCACGCGATCGAGCACCGTCTGCTGCCCGACGCGGTGGTGCTGATCGCGCGCGGCGCGGTCCGCTCCGACCCCACGAACCCGCGCCGAGTGCTCATCGATCGGTAGAGTCCGGGGTCGATGGCACAGGGCACCGTCGCCTTTGCTCCGATCGCGAGCGATGAGGTCCAGGTCGGACGGGCACTGCTCTCGGTGTCCGACAAGACCGGGATCGTTGAGTTCGCCCGGGGCCTTGTCGCGCTCGGAATCGAGCTCGTCTCGACCGGCGGCACCGCCACCACGCTGATCGAGGCCGGTCTACGGGTGCGGTCGATCTCCGATCTGACCGGTTTCCCCGAGATCATGGACGGGCGCGTGAAGACGCTTCATCCGAAGCTATACGCAGGCCTGCTCGCCGTCCGCGACGACCCGCGCCATATGCGCGCCGCCGAGCAGCACGACGTCGAGTTCGTCGATCTCGTGTGCGTGAACCTCTACCCGTTCGAGCGCACCGCCTCGGTCCGGGGGGTCACCGACGAGGAGGTCGTCGAGAACATCGACATCGGTGGTCCGACGATGATCCGCGCCGCCGCCAAGAACTGCGCGTTCGTCGCGCCGGTCGTCACCCCCGAGAGCTACGACGCCGTGCTGGCCGAGCTGCGCGAGTCAGAGCGGCGCCTGTCGCCGGCAACGCGCGAGAACCTCGCGGCGGAGGCGTTCGCCTACACGGCGCGCTACGACACGGCGATCGCCCGCTGGTTTCAGGAGCGGCGCGAGGACTTCCCGCCGCTGTTCGTGCGCGCGTTCGAGAAGGTGCTCGAGCTCCCGTACGGCGAGAACCCGCACCAGCGCGCGGCGTACTACGCGCAGGTCGGCAGCCGCACCCACGTCCTCTCGATGGTCTCGCAGGAGGGCGGTAAGGAGCTCTCGTTCAACAACCTCCTCGACCTCGATGCCGGCCGGCTCGTGCTGAGCGAGTTTCAGATCCCCGCGTGCGTGATCATCAAGCACAACAACCCCTGCGGCGTCGCGGTCGCGACGACGGCCCTCGAGGCCTACCGGCGGGCCTTCGCCTGCGACCCGATGTCCGCCTTCGGCGGCGTAGTCTGCCTCAACCGCAAGGTCGATCGCGCGCTCGCGGAGGAGCTGGTAGGCCAGTTCATCGAGGTGCTGTTCGCCCGCGGCTACGATGAGGGCGCACTCGACGTGCTGTCGAGCAAGCCGAACATGCGTGTGCTGAACGACCGCGAGCGCCGCGCCCCGAACATGATCGACCCCCACCTGCGCCAGGTGGTCGGTGGGTTGCTCGTGCAGGACCGGGACTTCGACCTCGAGGAACGGTCCGAGATGCACGTCGTCAGCAAACGCCACCCACACGAGGCCGAGTGGGGCGAGCTGTCGTTCGCCTGGAAGGTCTGCAAGCACGTCCGGTCCAACGCGATTGTGCTGGGACGTGAGCTGGCGACCGTCGGCATCGGCGCCGGCCAGATGAGCCGGGTCGATTCGGTGCGGCTCGCGATCGAGAAGGCCCGCTCAGAGCTGGCCGGAGCGACGATGGCCTCAGACGCGTACTTCCCGTTCGCCGACGGCCCGCAGCTCGCGCTCGAGGCCGGGATCACGGCGATCATTCAGCCCGGAGGATCGGTCCGAGATCACGAGGTCGTCGACGCCGTCGACGCGGCCGGCGCAGCGATGGTGTTCACGAGCCGGCGTCATTTCCGGCATTGAGTGCGCCGAGCCCTGAGGCGGCTGGCGCTCAAGGCCCGGCTGGTGGCGCTCCTTCCGGGGTGCAACGGCTTGCGGGGGACCCGCCGTCTCCGTGGGAGGGACGGTTTGGATTCAGCCGCGTATTGCGAGCAGGTAGGCTGGTCGTGGTGGGCGGCACGACCTCTGTCGATCCCAGCGGGGTCGTGCTCGGCACAACGCCGTACGACCAGGCGATCGAGACCCTGTGCAAGATCGAGCACGAACTGTCCCGCGCGGGCGTCTCGCTGGCAGCCGTGGTGCAGACGCGGGTGTACGTGACTGATATCTCCAGGTCCGAGGAGGTCGGTCGCGCGCACGGCGAGGTGTTCGGTGAGGTCCGTCCCTGCATGACGATGGTCGAGGTCAGCGGCCTGATCGACCCCCGCATGTTGGTGGAGATCGAGGCCGTGGCGCTGGCGCCGTGATCGCTGCGCCCGGCGCGCATGGCCCGTCGTGCGCGATGATTGGTCGCCGGCCGCTGTAGCTCAGTTGGTAGAGCAACGGACTTTTAATCCGCGGGTCGTGGGTTCGAGTCCCACCGGCGGCATCAGGCTCAGAGCAGGGATTTCCTAAGAGTCACCGTGGCGGGGCTTCGCCACCCGCGGCGGATGAAATCGGCGTTGGTCCAGAATCTGGGTAGTCAATAATCGCCCGATTTCGCTACAGCACTACTGGCGCTTGCCGATCTGGAGCCCGGTCGCCTCGCGTTCACCGCCTGCCGGTCGTCCCGCGACGGGATCCCAAGACCGCCATCTCCGATCCGTGCACCTTCGGTGCCTCGCTCGTGATGCGCTGCATCAGCGCGTAGAAGCGCCAAAGCTCCGGGTAGAGCAACGGCTTGCCGTTGGTCATCACCGCGCACACGAGCGCACGTTCGGGGTCGGCCCAGGCGAGGATGTTCGTGAAGCCGAGATGACCAAAGGCGTGTTGGGTATCGCGCCCGTACAGGCTCAGCAAGTGCGCGCCGAGCACGGGCCCGTACCCGAACCGCGTCGGGAATCCCAGCGACAGGTCGACCTCCAAGTGCGACTGCCCGGTCATCGCTTTGCGCACGGTCTCCGGCCTCATCACGCGGACGCCATCGAGCTCGCCCCCGCGGCGAAAGATCTCAAAGAAGCGCGCGAACTCGTTCGCCGTCGTGACCACGTTCACGGACGGGACGATCGCGGTCAGGAGGCGCTCGTCGTTGCTGACCTCGACCAGCTCGTCGAAGGGGAGCCCGACCGCCCGCGAAAACAGCTGCGAGAGCGGAGGACTCCGCTTCGATAAAGGTCGACGGCCGCGCTCCAGATGCGCTCCACAGACTCCCCGCTCATGCCACCGCCGTCGGCCTTCTCCTGCCCTAACGCGGTGACCGGCTCGAGGTCACGCGGGATGCGCACCCGTCGCAGTGGATCCGGCAGCCCCGGGAGGCGCGGAACCGACGGCATGCGAGGCACGGCCACGCCCTCCAGTCTCAACCCGCCGGGGCCCACGCACGCCGTTCGACATCGTCGTCGCGCAGCAGCGCCCGCCGAGCCGCGTCCCGCTTGAGCCGCCGGTCAACTAGCGGATTGAGCATCCCACGTGCCCAATATCGCCCAACGTAGAAGCGTCCCGATGATCGCAACCTCGACGTCCCTGCTTAACGGGCCCTTTGTAGGTAGTTCCTACCGTCCCGACTCGGGGCGGAATGCCGATGGCACCACGGGCAACCGTGCTTAGGCTAGGGTACCGCTGAATATGGCGTCAGGTCATGCAACACGAATGCTCAGACGAGTCGGTCGCACATTCGGTTGGTCTGCAGAGCACCCTAGGTGTTGGTCTTGCGGTGGTCGAGGGTCGCGAGATTCTGGGCTCGGCGACCACCTTGGCGGCCGTCGAGGGCAACGGTGACGAATGTTCGATCACGCTCATGGGCGGGGTCCCCAAGCGACGTTTCAGCCGAGTCGGCGTCTCGGCTGGCGCAGGGCTCGATGGTCTGGTTCAGCTGCGTGGGCAACCGCTGAGCTTCACCGACTACGGGCGCGACCCGACCATCAGCCGGGGTTTTAGGCATGTGGTTTTCGTCGTCGAAGGCACTGGGCGCAATGGCTTGCGTCCCAATCGTCGACGTAGCAGTAGGGGGACCGGAATCGCGAACGTATAGATCAGTGCGTCAGAAGGAGCACTAAACCAGCACGTTGGAAGGAGAGGGTTTCGATGGCTGATACGGCACGAGGAGCAGCGACGGCACAGGAGATTGCCCAGGCCGGGTTGTCGGAGGCGCAGATTGCGGTTCATTGGCGTGAGGAGGAGTATTTTGAGCCGCCGGGGTCGTTTGTGGCGCAGGCGAACGCGAACGACCCGGCAATCCTGGAGCGGTTCAGCGAGGAGCACTTCCCGGACTGCTTTACCGAGTACGCGGAGATGCTGACGTGGGATCGCAAGTGGGACACGGTTCTCGATACGAGCAATCCGCCGTTTTGGAGGTGGTGGGTCGGCGGCCGTTTGAACGCGTGCGTGAACTGCGTTGACCGGCACCTGGAGTCTCGTGGCAGCAAGAACGCGTTGATCTGGGTGCCGGAGCCCGAGGATGAGGAGACGCAGGAGATCACCTACGAGGAGCTCCACCGCCGGGTCAATGAGTTCGCCGCGCTGCTGAAGGGGTTCGGGGGGGTGCAGACCGGCGATCGGGTGACGTTCCACTTGCCGATGGTGCTCGAGCTGCCGGTGTCGATGCTGGCGTGTGCTCGCATGGGCGTGATCCATTCAGAGGTGTTCGGTGGGTTCGCCGGGGCTGCGTGTGGGCATCGGATTGCTGACTCGCAGAGCAAGATCCTGGTGACGATCGACGGCTACTATCGCAACGGCGAGCTGATCGACCACAAGGAGAAGGCCGATGAGGCGATCGCGGCCGCGCGCGAGGAGGGCGTGGAGGTCGAGAAGGTCCTTGTTTGGAGGCGGCACCCCGGCCGGTACTCGTCGAAGACGCCGATGGTCGAGGGGCGAGACTTCTTCATTGACGAGCTGTTGGAGGACTACCGCGGGAGGACCGTCGAGCCGGTCTCGATGCCGGCCGACGCGACGCTGTTCTTGATGTACACGAGCGGTACGACCGGCCGGCCGAAGGGCGCCCAGCACTCGACGGGCGGCTACCTCTCGTACGTGACTGGCACCTCGATGTACTACCAGGACATCCATCCCGACGACACCTATTGGTGCTTTGCGGACATCGGCTGGATCACCGGTCACTCGTACATCGTGTACGGGCCGCTGTCGCTGGGGACGGCGAGCGTGATGTACGAGGGCGTGCCGACGTATCCGGATGCTGGCCGGCCGTGGCGGATCGCGGCGACGCTCGGCGTGGACATCTTCCACACCGCGCCGACGACGATCCGGATGCTGCGCAAGCTCGGGCCGGACGAGCCGGCCAAGTACGACTACCACTTCAAGACGATGACGACCGTCGGCGAGCCGATCGAGCCCGATGTGTGGCGCTGGTATCACAGCTTCGTGGGTAAAGGCGAGGCGGCGATTACCGACACGTGGTGGCAGACGGAGAACGGCGGCTTTCTCGGCAGCACGCTGCCCGGGCTGCAACCGATGAAGCCCGGCAGCTGCGGTCCGGGTGTGCTCGGCGTCTACCCGGTGATCTTCGACGAGAACGGCGAGGAGGTAGCGAAGGGCTCAGGCAAGGCGGGCAACATCTGTATCCGCAACCCGTGGCCTGGGTCTTTCCTGACGGTCTGGGGCCAGCCCGAGCGGTACGTCGACACGTACTACGCGAAGTACTGTAACAACAAGGACAGCAAGGACTGGCACGACTGGCCGTACTTCGCCGGTGACGGCGCCGTACAGGCTGCCGACGGGTACTTCCGGATCCTCGGCCGGATCGACGATGTGATCAACGTCGCCGGGCACCGGCTCGGAACCAAGGAGATCGAGTCGGCGACCATCACCGTCGAGGAGGTCGCCGAGGCGGCCGCGGTCCCGGTGATCGACGAGCTCCGCGGCAGGATCGTGGAGGTGTACGTCGCGCTCAAGCCCGGGTACGAACCGAGCAAGGAGATAGAGCATAAGGTGAGCGATGCGATCGACCGGGAGATTGGGAAGATCGCACGTCCGAAGAACGTGTGGATCGTCTCCGACATGCCGAAGACCCGTTCGGGCAAGATCATGCGTCGGGTGATCGCCGCGATCTCCAACTTCGCCGACGTCGGCGACACCACTACGCTCGCGAACCCCGAGATCGTCGACGACATCCGCCACAACGTGCAAAGCGAGAAGCTCGCGCGCGGCGAGAGCCCGCGCGAGCTCTCAGAACAGGAGCAGAAGGAGATCGAAGCCTTCGGGCGAGCGGAATAACCCTTTGGTCAAAGGTGGTTCCCTTTGGTCAAAGGTAGTGTCCTTTGACCAAAGGTAGTTTCGACGGCCGCTGCTCGCGCGCTCTTGACGCGATTGTTACCGAACGCGGCTGCAGGGTAGGCGGCGAGGTGCCGACCCCGGCTTACCAGCCAGTGGTGTCCTCGCCGCCCCCCTCGAACCGGACACAGATGTCAACGTCCAGACCCCTAGGCCGCGGGCTAAGGTAATAGAGCGCAACGGAGGCTTTTCGGTCACGATGCGGGGGCTGGTCTGGGGCGGATTGGGGGCTGCTTGCCCGAAGCGGCGTTCCCGTCTGGTTGCGCGGATTCTGTTGCTGTGGTGTCGATAAGCACTCCGAGCACCTCACCGATCGTCGGCTCTCGACCGACGGCTAGGCGCAGGGGCAGATGGTCCTGGATGCGGTAGTGATTGCGCCGGCCCTCCTTGTCCTTCACGATGTAGCCGGCTTCGGTCAAGTCCGTGACGACGCCGAACGCGGTCCGCTCAGTGATGCCGAGCGTCGCGGCGATGTCGCGGAGGCGCACGCCGGGGTCGTCGGCGATGCAGACGAGGACCCGGGCGTGGTTGGTGAGGAAGCTCCACTCCGCCATGATAACAGTATGTTAACCCTTCTGGAAATAGTTTGCTAGTTTCGGGAAACTAGAGTAGCGTGCGAAACGGACATCGAGGCGCGGCTGTCGCCCCGACCGCCAGGTTGCGCGAGGGTCGGCGAAAGGAGCTGCCCATACCAGGGAGCCTTTCGCGCTCGACAGGCGGCCGGTTCGGTGCCTTTCCCCCGAAGCCCTGCGCTCAGCGATGACGGACCGATCGTCGCCGTCGACACGCGTGGGCACCCGAGGTGTCCCACATCGGTGGCTATCAAAAGCTGGCAGGCTCGAACTCAATGGGGCGCGTGCCCGTTACGCGCTGTCGTAGAGCGCCCCATCGATCAGCTTCCGCGACCCTACGCGATGGGGGAGGGCGATGCGCGCGGGGGTCTCGGGATTGGGCGATCGGACCTGAAATCCCGGCTGCGGGGTGACGAACATCGTGAGCACCAGCTCTTCAGCGCCAACGTGGAGGTCAGGCTGGAGAAGGCGGCTGTCAGCCCGCCTTCCGCCCGCCCACGTTTGCTCGGTGACCATTACGCGCACCACGGTCTGGTCAGGATCGACCTCGCACGTTGGATCAAGGCGCCATCCGGACGCGCGGATCCCATCGCGCGTGGCCCGCAGCGGCCGCGCGGTGCTCACCCCGACGCACGTCCACGTGCCGCGTCGAGCGTCCTGGCGCACAGCCACAGTAACCAACTCCGGCGGGCGGCCACGCCCGAACAAGACCTCACCGTCAGTACGCGCGAGCAACCTCCAGCCGTCAAGGCTCGGGAGCGCCGGCGCGGGGGCCGCCCGGCGCTTCCCCCGCCCGCGGGGAGCGCGCTTCGACGCCGACCGGCGAGTGATCTGCTCAATTAGGGCGCCTACGGCGGCATCCGTCGGATCGAGCTGTCCGCCTGAGCCAGACAGCGCGCTCGGGGCAAACGGCAACCCGCCTCCATCGCTGATCAGCTCCGGATGACGCAGCGCTGAGCGGGGCTCGAGCAACACTGAGCCCACCCAGTCACGCTCGGTTGGAACCCTCGGCCCGCGTGCGGGAAAGCGGCCAAAACGGCGAACGACAGGCCTGGCCATTCTCGCGAGACTAGCGCCAATACGTCACGCCCAGCAGGTGCGTGCGGTCTGTTGCTCTCCTATCGCATTGCGAACGGCGCCCCGGGGAGGGGTCAGAGAGAGTAGCGATCCTTCCGCGACGGGAGGATCGGGGGTTTCAGGCGTATTTTGGGGGGGTGTGCGAACCTTTTCGGCCTTTGATCGGGTCAGATTGCAGGTGACCGAGTTCTTCGATTGGGCGCGTTTCAGGCGCGATCATCGGTGGGCCTCGCGCCATATGTCGGCTTATCTCGATGGCGAGCTTGCTTCGAGCCGGCGCATGCGGGTGGAGCGGCACGCGGAGCAGTGCCCCGAGTGCCGTCGGCTGCTCGCCGATTTGCGCCGGATGCTCGGTGCGTTGCATCGTCTGCCGTGCCCGACCGGCGGCGCGGAGGTGGTTCAGATCGCCGCTGCGGTGCGCCGGCGATTGGAAGAGCCTCCGGGGTTTTGATTGAACCGTTGAGCGGGTGCGGCGGGTCAAACGGGGTATGAAAGACAACAGTCATACCGAGAACCAGACCGCGCACGATCACGTCGAGAAGACCGAGCGCGAGTGGCGCGATCAGCTCACTCGGGCCCAGTGCGAGGTGCTGCGCCGCAAGGGGACCGAGCGGGCATTCACCGGTCGCTACGTGAACGAGAAGCGCGAGGGAACGTATCGATGCGCGGGGTGCGGCGCGGAGCTGTTCTCCTCCGAGACCAAGTTCGACTCGGGGACCGGCTGGCCGAGCTTCACTGTGCCGGCGGATCGCGCCAACGTCGAGCTGCACGACGACCACAGCTACGGCATGCGCCGGATCGAGGTGAGTTGCGCGGCGTGCGGCGGGCACCTCGGTCACGTGTTCCCCGACGGCCCCGGCGAGATCGGCGAGCGCTACTGCATCAACTCCTGCTCGCTCGAGCTCGACGAGCACTAGAGCTCTGCCCGCTCGGCGGGTGGCACGTTCGCGTGTTGCCCGCCGGCGAGCATGTATCGATATAAACGCGCGGTGAGCGGCGGCCCGAGCTCCGAGCATGAGCTGATTCGGCGCGCGCGCGCCGGCGATCAGGATGCGTACGCCGAGCTGGTGGCGATTCACGCTGACCGCGTGTATGGCGCGTTGCGGCGCTTTGGTTTGGATGCGAGCGAGGCCGACGAGGTGGCGCAGGAGGTGTTTTTGCGCGCTTGGCGTGGCTTGGTGCGCTTCGGGGAGCGGGCGCAGTTCTCAACGTGGCTTTATCGGATCGCGTTCAATGAAGCGCAGCGTCGCCTCTCGCGCCGCGCGCCACCGCGCGCCGATCTCGATCCAGGTCGCGATGACGTGGTCGTCTCGGTGCCGGAGGCGCCGGCGCTCGGTCCGGAGGCCCGGGCGCTTGAGCACGAGTTCGAGCAGATCCTTGAGCAGGCGCTGGCGCGGCTGCCCGTCGAGTGGCGGGCGGCGGTCGTCCTGCGCGACATCGAGGGCCTCTCGACGCAGGAGGCAGCGGAGGTGGTCGGTGTGCGCCAGGCGGCGTTCAAGAGCCGCCTTCACCGCGGCCGGATGGCGCTGCGCGCCCTCCTCGAGCCGTACTTGGGGCTCGAGGAGGGCTAGACGGAGCTACGGCTGACTGCCGGCCGCCGCCGTCGTCGTGGAAGAAGATCGCCGAGCAGTACTGATTGCCGATGTCCCAGCCTTGCCCATCGCGGGTCGTGGGGTTGTGGATCGACCAGAATCTCTTCAGCAGGTCGCTATAGCTGACTATCGTCGAATCCCTCGCGGCCGCTCAAGGCGCCGGCCGCCCTACTGCGGGTCAACCTGACAAGCTGCCGTCCCAGCGTTCGCGCTGTCTTCACCCTCCCTTGAGCCCAGAGCGACGGCGCCACGAGCCGTTCGCTCGCTGCGGGTGGCCAAGCAAGCGACGCCGACACGCCTCGCACCCGCCCAGCTACGGGCGCGCTTTGCCATCCAGAGCGGACAGCAGGGAAGCTCTCACGACACCGACGGCGGCTACCGCCCCGCCGAACGGGGAACGCGGGCACCTAGAATCAATGGCTCCAGCCCCGCCCCCATGGTGTAGAGGTAAGCACGCCAGCCTTTCACGCTGGTAGCGGGGGTTCGATTCCCCCTGGGGGTACTCCTTGTCCATCCGACGGGCGCGGCCAGGAGCGGCGCCGACTGCCGGCGTTCAGGTGTCAAGCGTGGCGCTGATGGCCGGTGGACGGACCGCGGAACAGCCACGCCAGCTTCGCTGCCAGGACGACGTCGCCCGACAGTGCGAGGCCACCACGCAGATAGGCCCGCAGCGGATCCGAGTCCCCGGTCACGAGCCGCAGCAGCTCGACCATGTCGACAGTGATCGTGAGCCGTGGTTCGCGATCGGTCGGACCTCGGACCACCCGGCACAAGCCCCCGGCGACCTCGAGGTGGTAGACGTCGATCGCGCTATCGGAGCGCCCCGTGATCCTCCAGCGAATCGATGCGTTGATCGTCGCAGCATGCGCGGGCTCGAGACGCTGTGACAACTGCCAGAAGAGAGCTTCGAGGACCACACGGCGCGCGGGCGTCTGCATCAGCTGCTCGAGCCACTCGTCGGGCGAGTCGCGCACAACGCGCGCGAGTCCGCTCGCGAGCTGCGCGGGCGCGCTCGCCAACGCCCGCTTCGCCGCCGCGAGCGCCTGCCGCGGATCGAGCACGAGAGAGCTCATCAGCGCGCCGCCCACACGCGCCTGGCGCCGCCGCCGTCGAGGAGCATCGTTGTGTCGGTGTCGGTGTCGGTGTCGGTGTCGGTGTCGGTGTCGGTGTCGGTGTCGGTGTCGGTGTCGGTGTCGGAGCCGGAGCCGGTGCCGGAGCCGCCGGGCCGCGAGCGCGGGAACGCCACCGCGTCGAGCTCCTCGCCGGTTTCAAGCCGTCCCGCCGGCAGCTCGCGAAGCGATGCATGCCCGTCGGCGTCGGGCTCGCGGACGCGGTCGGGCGCCGTTACGCCGGAAAGCAGCCAAATTAGCGTCACGCCATCGCCTGCGACCTGCCTCACGACCGGCGTCGAAGCAGCCAGCAACCCGCCACGCCGGCGGCGGAGCGCACCAGGGTCGGACGCGGCTCGCGCACCACGCTCGATGGCGAGAGGCTCCGTCCCGAACCTCGTTCTCGCAATCCCGCAAGCAGCGACTCGATCGACCACATCGCGCCGATCGGCACCGGTCCACGTATGCGGCGCGCCAGTCCGCACGCGTGTACCGACAGCGGAGTCAGCGCGCCCCGCCGGACCGCTGCTTTTGCGACGAGGATCTGAAGCGCAGCCGGGACGGCGAGACCCAAGTTCTTCACCGCTCCGGTGACCAGGCCCGTCTTCCCAGCAAATCCCAAGGTCCATGCAGGTGGCGATGCTAGCGGGCGTCGTTACCATACGCGGCTGGGGCGGTTAGCTCAGCTGGTAGAGCACCTGCCTTACAAGCAGGAAGTCACTGGTTCGAGTCCAGTACCGCCCACCTGAGAAACATCCTGCTAATCCCAGGCTTTTGGGCCTTTTGCGGAGGTCCGTGGTGACGCTATTTCTGCCGAGAGAATGCGTTTTAGTGCGGTTTCTCGGCAGAATTCGGCCGCTCGAAGTTCTCGAGCTCGATCTCGGCGCGCCGGTGCGACCATCCCTCGCTGGCCAGGCCGCATCGCTCATAGCGTCGGATGCCGTGCTGGTCGATGAACCTTACGCCGAAGCCGACGTCGCCGTTCTTGCGCACCCACGTCTCGACGCCACCGGTCTTGGGGCGGCCCCGAAGACGCTTCTTGTTAGCAGGCTTGCGCTGCGGCCGCGCTTGGCCGGGTGTGGAGCGGTCGTGTTTCGTTGCCATGAGCGGAACGCTATGCCGCACCCGAACCGGGACCGATCGGCGGGAGCGGCCTGGAGAGCAGCCGCCGACGGGTTCTCTTGACCTTCGCGTGCTCCGACTTCACGTCTCGCGATACGGCCCGCACCTGACACAGACCGGACCGGTCCGAGTAGTCGACGGGCCGGACTCAGAGGACCACCCGAGCTTGATTTGAAGAGGGAGCGTCCGCACGGCCTCCAGAGGCAGAAGTCCGAGACCGCCAGGTGGGCGCACTCCGGAGCGTCCGGGCGCCGGGTGGGGCGGACTGGTCCTCATGGGCGAACCCGATCGTCAGCCGACCACGCCGCCGGTTTGGCAAGACCCCCCTTCGCATCGCACGAGAGCACCAGCAGATCCTTCCCGTCCGGGGCCGTGCGCTCGCGCTGCGCGTAGAACGCATCAACGTCCTGGGCGGCAGCGAGCGTCAGCGCTCTGAGCTGACGCGTGCCGATCTGCTGGCCGGTCTGTCGCATGATCGCGGCCTGCCCGTCCTCAAAGCTTGACCGCGGCGCTTCCAACGCTGCCAGCCTGCGGACCCCGTGCGAGTGCCTGACCGGCGGAAGATTCAGCCGCGCGTCCGCGGGATACAGGTTCTCGCTGCCGGCCGCCCGGTAGGCCAGCCGCGTGACCTGCACCTCGCCGAGCACGGTCTGCAGGTCACGCTCGTGCCCACGCTCGACAGCGCGTCTGGGCGTGGCGTCAGCGCCGATCACCCCGTCTGCACGCTGCTCGACCCGGGCGCGGAGATCGAGCTGGTCCTGCAACACCTGCCGGGCCAACCCGCGCGCGTCCTCCGCCAGCCGCGTCTCGAGCTCTGAATGCTCAAGCCCCAACGCCTGCTCACCCGCCACCCACTCGACGAGTCCCGCAAACCGCGCCTGCGAGCGCTCGAATCCCGCGACCGGGCACGCAGCGGACCCCGCCGCGCACTGCTGCTCGCCGCCCACGGCCCTCTCATCACCATCCAGACATTCCGGCGACGGTTCGCTCACAGAGCCGTCACTTTGCCGGGCCGAGGCGAACAAGTCGAGCAGATCAGGAGCCACGCGATCACCTCCGTATCGCGTTGGGAACGGGACATAACACCCCGACTTTCGCCGCCGCTCACGCGCACTCCTTCCGGAATCACCGCGAATAACCCGGACAGAAGCGCGTCCGACCGCACAATCTGCCAGAGAAACTGGGCTATCTACCCACTACGAACGACCTGCACCCACGGCGGGCCGAGGAAGGCACTCGTCAGCTTCCGGGCCTCCGCGTGCCTGCCTCTGGGCGGAGCAGAAGCTGGCGCGTTCGTCTGATCGACCTGCTCGTACATATGCAACGCCGCCGACCCGCCGGCGGGGTTCGCGTTGCGATCCTCAGCGGAGCAGTTGTGTCGGCAGCGAGCGCAAGGGCACCGGTTTAGCACCATTCGGGAACAGATCAGCGATCGGGCGTACTTCAACGACGCGTAACTGTCTTTGCTCGGGCGAATCCGGCCGGAGGAGATTGATTGCGCTGGGCTTTTCCCTGCAAATCATTGCCGGCGCCGTGATCTCATCCTTTTTGGCTGATGCACTGCCTCGCTCCGCGGCATAGCCTGATGCCATGGAACTGAGCAACAGGGTGGACATGTCAAGGCGTCCCGTGGGTCGCGCCGCGATCCGCACCGCGGTCGCGGCGGTAGCCGTCGGCACGCTGATCGCGCTCGCCGGGTGTGGCAGCAGCAGCAAGCCGGCGTACTGCACTGATCGCACCAACCTCGAGAACTCGGTCAAGAATCTGCCGAGCGCCGCCTCGAGCAGCGGCGTCAGCGGCCTGAAGTCACAGATCAACACGATCGTGAGCGATGCGAACTCGGTTGTCAGCTCGGCCAAGAGCGACTTCCCGAGTCAGACCAGCGCCGTCAAGACGTCGGTCGACGCGCTCCAGAGCGCCGTCAAGGCGCTCCCGTCGAGCCCTTCAGCCAGTCAGATCGCCGCGATCGGACTCGACGCCAAGAACGTCGTGAGCTCGGTCAAGAGCTTCTCGGACGCCAGCAAGTCGAAGTGCAGCTGACACGTCAGTCCGCCACGGCGGGTGGGAGTGCTTGCCGGCTCCTTGCTTGGCCTTCAGCGCGGCATCCTTGCTCTAGCGTCGGAGCTGCTCGACCCGTGGTCGCGCTCGGTGGGAACCACGAGCGCGACCAGGACCGCGGGAAAGCAGTCCGATGACGAATGACCTCGACCGGCTGGAACCTGTGCCCCTTGAGGTGCTTTCGGTGCTGGAGCCGAGCAGCGAGAAGATTGTCAAAAGGCCGACGGTGATGGCAGGCCTTCCGGGTCGCGGTTGCTCAGGCCGCTTCCCGGCCCGAGGGGTGTGACGTGGCGGGAATGAAACGGCCGAGGACGATCGAGCGCCGTATGAACCGGTTCCTACGCGAGCCGATTTCGGTACGCAACGCCGCGAGCGTGATCGTGACGGCGACGTTCATCGTCGTGGTCGCCGGTGGGATCGCGATCAGGGCGATCGACCATCGCGAGTACTCGAGCATCTGGGAGGGCATGTGGTGGTCCCTGCAGACGGTCACGACCGTCGGGTACGGAGACGTGACGCCTAAGAACACGGCCGGCAAGATTGTCGGCGCGGTCGTGATGTTCGAGGGGATCGCGTTCCTCGCGATCGTCACGGCGGCGATCACCTCGACCTTCGTGACCCGCGCGCAGCGCGAGCAGAAGTCCGCACCGCTGGGCGAGGAGACCGCCGCGGAAGCACCAACCGACCCGCAGCTCGAACAGATGGCCGCGCGGCTTGAGCGGGTCGAGTCGCTGCTGCTGGAGCTCACGAGGCGGTGAGTCGCGTCGCCGCCGGCTCAGATCCGGATAGCACCTGGCGCGGTCGCTGGCTTCGGGCCCGGCCTCGGGGACCCGCGCATCTACGCCGAAAAGGATGATTCCAAAATGCGTGGCCACCCGCGATATTTGGTCTCATGGACCGAGTGGCGAAAACCGTTGGAGCTGCACCGGAAAGCGCTCAACGTGTAGCGTCGGCTCATAAATGAGTGCTGATCCCGCCGATCCGAGCGTGCCGCCGTCAGACGGCGCCAGCGACCTCGCGAGGGGTGGAGTGCCGCCGGCGGATGACGTCTCGCCCGATAGCGCTCCGGCGAGCTCGAGGAGGCGGATCGGGCACACGCTCTCAGTAGGGTGGCACCTTGCGGTGGTTGCCTATCGCGACCCCGAGCATGTCGCCGAGCGGATCGCGCTGCACAGCACGCAGAACCTCGGCGAGCCATCGCTGGAGTGGGCACAGCGTGTCCGCGAGGAGCGTGAGGGTGTTCCGCGCGCGGTCATCGCCGAGCAGTTGCGCACCGATAGCGCGAAGGTCGCGGCGATCGACGGGGCGGTCGCTGGGACGCCGTTCCTGATCGCGCTGGTCCCCGGCTACCTGCTGTATCTCCGCCAGGAGGCGCGGATGCTGCTGCGCACCGCGGCGCTATACGACCGCGACCCGCGGGAGCTCGAGACCGCCGCCGAGATGCTGGCGCTTCGCGGCGTGCACCCGACCGTCGACGACGCCCGTGCCGCCCTACTCCCCGTGCGAGACACACCGGTGCCCGAGAAGCCGGCCGCGCGCCGGCCATGGCGTACGTGGGTCCGAAGCATCTACGTACTGCTGATCTACGGCGGGTTCCTCTCCGCCCCCTCCGACAAGCGCCAAGAGGGCGCCCACCCGTGGGTGAAGACCGCGATCGGGGTCCTGTTCGGAGCGACGGTGTGGGTGATCACGTGGGTGTTCCCGCTCAGCTTCATGATCGCGATGGCCTGGGGCTGCGACTCAAGCGCGCGAGCGCTCGGCCGGCGAGCGCTGATCTTCTACGACAGCGAGCCCGATAGCGCGCAAGCGGCGATCGCCGCCGCCAAACAGCAAAGAGACGCCGGACAGAACAAGCGCCGGATCCTGCGCACCACGCTGCTGATTCTCTCGGTTGCGATCCCGATCGCATTCATCGCGTTCGTCGACCAGGAGCGCCAGCGCACCGGCATCACCCCGTTCACCGCCGTCGGGGGTCTCGTCGCGCTCTCACTCGTGATCGCCGCCGCCGTCATCGCCACCCGCCGGTAGGACCGGCCCCTCGATCTGACAGAGCGATCGATCGCCCGCATCGCCGCCGAATACGCCGCAGCGACGGCGGGCGGTCGGACCGTAGTTGATCGTAGGCGCGGTGGTGCGCCTGCCACCGCGATCACGGCCTGTCGACCGGGGCATCACCCCAAGCGGGTGATGACCGGGTCCGGTGGGCGCGCGAATGATGCCCCTCCCGTGCGCGGAAGGACACGTTGCTGCGATGCGGCATCCTACGACGATCTGGCGGGAGGATGTACAGCTAACCGGGCTAACCGCCTACACCGTTGGTTGGACACCCCCCAGACCTCGGACTTTGCCTTGCTTGAGGCGAGAGCGATCGACGGGCAGGTCCGCTCCTCGAGGTTCGGGGCAGTTGACGATGAGTGACGCGGCGACACCGAGACCAGCTCGGAGACTCGCGAGGCCCGTCGGCGGGGGACCTGCCGATGTGTTGGCGGTGTTCGGGATCACCGGCGATCCACGCGTGGGCAGGGCGCGAGGATTTTGTCGTCTTCGCGGGGTGCCGTCCGCGTCTGGCCGGCAAGAGTTCGCCTGCGGGCGAGGTTCTGTCAGAGGCCCGTTTTGGCGGTGATCCTGCCGGATTTGACTGCCGCGGCGAGATCCTGATAGT
>CAWEQQ010000019.1:0-118574 GCA_963811155.1 uncultured Solirubrobacterales bacterium | reverse complement strand
TAGCAAACCAAACGTGAGACGCTACACTAGCCACCCTCGTCCCGCGCGGACCTTAGCGTTTTCAGTGCGGAGAGCCGGGCGAACGTGAGGCCAACGAACCTAGCACCACCGTCGTCGGGCATTCCGGCGGATCGCGGCGAGCACGAGGCCCGGTGCGTCCCGCTTGCCAATCCAGGAGCCGGTAAGCCAGCAAGATCACGCGCTGCCACGGCGGTGCGTGGCGCATGAGCGCGTAGACCTCGTTGTGTTCCTCGGCTCGTTCGGCCAGCGTGGAGCGAACGTCGCGCGTGTCATCATCGTGGCGCGGCGCCGGGTAGTGATCGACGGTTACATCCGGGTCATGGATGACGCGCCAGTCGCGTTGACGCACGGACCACGTTGCCTCGAGGTCGTTGCAGACTTGGGCGCCATCTCCGCGCAACAGTCGGTCGAAGGGTTCTCGGGCAGATGCTCTAAATGCCATGTTGGCTCCCTTGAGGAAGTCGACGTCCTGTAAGCCAGAGCGCAGGTGGTGGTTGCCCACGCGCCGTCCCCACCAGGACACGCGACCAACGCGTCTGGCCTCCCCGTCCGCCGACCCCGGCCTTGATGGTGGACTACGTCCCTGCCCCCTACTGCGCCTATTCGAGGATCGGTCGCGAAGCGCGTTGCGATCGCTTCCAGCCAATGGAGCCTCGGCCGAGCATCATCGTCGGTGATGGCGATGATGTCACCACGAGCCGCATCACATCCGCAGTTGAGGGCGGCTACCTGACCTGGCTCCTCCACGGTCAGAACTCGTACGTTCGGGACGGTTGAGGCGACAGCAAGGCCGGCGATGTCGTCGAGACGAAGGACGACGATTACCTCCAACGGCTGAAGAGACTGTGCGGCTAGGGCGCGAAGACAGGGAGTGGAGAGCATCCGGCCGTCGATAGCTCGGCACCACGACCGACAGCGTTACGGGCAGCCGTGGCGTCCTGCAATTCGTCGAGACCACAGGACTCTGAGTGGGTTTGCGACGTAAGCGCTTTGTTGTGATCATTCTGCGTTGCGCATTGTTGTCGTACAACTTGCCGGTCGTCAGCGAACTGATCCGGTGAACGGATGCCTCGTCATCTTGGACAGTTGCCTGGGGTCGGATCAACCCATGATCTGGCGGGCTTCGTTGGCCCTCCGCCTTTGCGGCCAGATACGGCTTCACCAGCCGCGACTCCATCTTCTAACACAACTCGACCCAAGCCTACGTCGGCCAACCCGCTCCGATACACCTAATCCGAGTCGGAGCGGGCTGAAACGGCGGTCGGCGACCCGCCTGGCGAGACGACCTCATCAAACAGATATCGCTATACTAGACCTGGAACCCGGGCGTTCCAAAGGAGAGATTCGAGCGCGTCGCGCGCGTGTGCGCGCGACCCAGCCGAACTGGGTGCTCCGACGGCGCGGCAGGCGTTACCGGAAGTTGGTACGGCGTTCTATGCTCCGGATCGCTCCGCTAGCTCGTAGGCGCTCATCATCTGCTCGGCGACAGCCGTCGGTAAGAAGCTCGTGCGCCCGTCGCGCGGCAGCCAGGCCGAGCCGCGTACGCAGCTCGGGGTCGGCCTCCAGTCGCACGAGGATCTGAGCGAGTCCCGAGACGTCTGCGCGGGCGTAGAGCAGTCCGTCGACCCCGTCGGTGATGATCTCCTGGGGCCGCCGCCGCGCGTCGGCCACGACAGGCAGCCGAGCCACATCCCCTCGACCACGACCTGGCCGAACGGCTCGGGAGTCTTGGAGGCGTGGACGAGGACGTCCATGTCGCGTAGCTCTTCGACGATGTCCTCGCGGTGGCCGCGGAACTCGACCCGGTCGTCGATGCCGAGCTCGCTCGGCAAGGCGCCGCAAGCCTTCGCGTATGCGGCCTCGTCCTCGCCGAACAGCGGTGCGCCGACGATCACCGCTCGCTGATCTCCCTCACGGGAACGCGGGGCGAACGCCGCAGGACACCTCTTGGCCCTTCCATGGAGCAAGGCGGCCGACGATGCCAACGCATGTGGAGGGCCGCGTGTTCTCGGCGTCCGGGCGGCTCCCACCGCTCCACTACCGAGGGGATGACCAGCGATCGCTTGCGCTGGCTAAAGCGTGCTGCTCGTCGCCACGCGAATTGATGATCACCACGTCCGCGAAATAGCGCGTAAGGGGCGGATCAGGAGGACGGCAGGCCCGGAGATAGTCCGTGTCGATGCCGATCGCGCAGGTGCCAGACCAGTGGCCTGCGGGCCAGGCGCGCGCGATCGACCCGTAGATGCCTGCCTTCAGGGAGTTTGTGTGGACGATGTCCGGGTGCAGCCGGCGCAGCCGCCAGGCCAGCCTCACCGTATAAGCGAACGTGTCGGACATTGCCTGCAGAGGCAGGCGCCCGGGCCGGACCTGTCCTTTCGCAGCTGCCGCTTGCGCCCGTGCATCGGCATCACCTCTACCGATATGCCCGACCGCGGCAGCGATCAACGAGTGGCCTTCCTCCGCCAGGATCACGTGGGCCTCGACGTCGGTCAACGCTCGGAGCAACCGCAGCAGCGCAAGCTCTCCTCCTGAAGCTCGGCGACGTGGTCGAGGTAGACGACCCGGAGCTTTCGCGCACGGCGCCCGGTCGGCGGCGTGACGCGTTCGAACAGCTTTGCGGTGCGCTTCGGCCACCTGCTGCCCATCCGGCGTCCCGGCCCATGCGCGCGTCTGTTCGCGCGGGTGAAGCTGCCCCTGCGCGGCGCGGCGAGGCGTCAGGCGAGCGCGGCGGCGTCTCCCGGCGGCACCGTCAGGTCTTGCCCAGGCCGGCGACGGCCTCGGGAAGCCCGCCGGCGCGCGTCACGATCGTGGCGTCCGCAGGCGGCCGCCTCGAGCACCACCAGCCCGAACCCCTCAACGAGATCGAGGGACGACGTTGACGTCCGCTGCCCGGTAGAGGGCGAGAAGGTCCTCGTCGTCGATGCGCCCGAGGAGCGTCACCGCTGCTCGAGCGACTCGCGCCGGATCTGGCGTGAAGCTCTTCCTGCAGCTCACCGTCTCCGCGATCAGAAGCCGCGCGCCGCGCGATCGTGGGCGACATCTTCGCCATGCTTCTAGCAGCACGCTGAGCCCATGCGCGGCACGAGCCGACGCACGCAGCAGGCCACGAACGCGTCGGACGCCAAGCCGAAGCGATCGCGCGCGGCGACCCGGTCGCCTGGCGAGAACCGCTCGAGATCGACGCCGGGTGCCAGCACCGCCGTGTTCCAAGGGCTCACGCCATAGCTCTCGACCAGCAGCCGCCGGAACGCGCCGTGAGCGTGACAACCAGGTCGGCCCGAGAGTATACGACCCGCTCCAGGCGCCGCCGTGCCTGCTGGCGCCGACGCGAGGCGTCGCCGGCGGAACGTTCTCATCGGCCCACGGGCCGTGGAAGTGCACGAGCAGCGGCTCGCGCGCAGGCCGCCGGTCAGCAGGGGCACGAACGCGTACAGGGCGAAGTGCGCGTCAATCAGATCGGCCCGCAGCGCTTCCCGACGCGCTGCGCGCGAAACGCGAGCAACCGCACAGGCAGCGGCGCGGAATGGTCCGAGACAGCGACCACGCGCGCGTCGGCGTCCTGCGCCGGTCCGACCACGACGCCTCGCGCCTCGGGCAGCTGCTCGAACAGCTCGCGGTAGTAGCGATTGAGACCCCCGAGCTGGACGGAACCAGCCCTTCCGAGCATCAGGACGCGCACAGCGGCTCAGCGGTGTTGTTTGCCTCGCGTGAGAGCGCATCCGGTGACCATGTCGAACGTCCGGCCGACGAAGGCGCGCTCGCGCTCACAATCGGTCAGGGGCCCCGAGCCACGGACCTTCGCCAATGACATATGCCGGCAGGATAGGGCACGCACGAGCGGGACGTTATGAGCGCCGGTGGGCGGGCATCTGCCCTGCGATGGCGTTCCGTTTTCTGTTCGTCACCAGCCGCGTCAACCGCAGTCGGCGCTGGCGTCGGGGCGAGCACCGCGTGCCCTCGTCGCGATCGAGCGGAGCAGCACAGCACAAGCCGCTGGGAGGTGGTCGCGACGTCCGCGGTCGCCTGGCGCCAGGCGTTTCAGAAGACGGTCTCGATTCGTGGCCGCGCTGTTCTGCGCGCGCGGTGGGGTCCCAGACGAGTCTCACTTGGACCCAAACGGGCTGAGACCGCGGCTGTCAGGTCGCGCGTCGGATGCGCGTATAGCCGCAGGATGGAATCTCTAGCCGTGCGCCGAGCGGCGCCTTGGTCGTCGGCGCTTCGACGGGTGGACGGCGCGGCGATCTCGACTTGGGCGCTGGCGGGCGCGCTGGTTCTGTATCTCGGTCTGGATGGCGGCGGCTACGACATAATCGTGCGCAACCAAGTCGGGATCGTGCTGTGGTGGATCGTGTTGGTCGGGGCCGCATGGGGCGTGCTTCCGGCTGCCAGGTTGGCACGCCTGGCGTGGGCCGCGGTGGTGCTGTTCGGCGCGTTCGTTGCTTGGACGGCGCTGGCGTCGACCTGGTCGCTGAGCTCCGAACGCAGCCTCCAGGAGCTTTCGCGCGTGGTTTGCTATCTGGGCGTGTTGCTGCTTGCGCTCGCGATCCACCGCGACCGCGAACGCGCGGTGCGCCATACGGTCACCGCCGTCGGTGCGGCAGTCGTCGTGATTGCGGGGTTTGCGCTCGTCTCACGGCTCTTCCCGAACAGCTTTCCTACCTCGCACGTGACCGCGCAGTTCCTCGGCGGCTCAGAGGGTCGTCTGGGCTGGCCGCTGAACTACTGGAACGGGCTTGCGGCGCTCGTTGCGCTGGGCCTGCCGCTGCTGCTCTCGATCGCGACCTCTGCTCGCACGGTACCGGGTCAGGCCGCGGCGGCGGCAGCGATCCCGGTGCTGGCGCTGTGCGGCTACCTGACGTTCTCGCGCGGCGGCGCGATCGCCTGCGCAGTGGCCGTGCTCGCGTTCGTGATGCTGGCTCCGGAGCGCTTTTGGAAGCTGGCAACTGGACTCGTCGCCGGCGCTGGGAGCGCCATCGTGATCGCTGCTGCCGCGCACCGAAGCGCAGTTGTCCATGGCTTGACCAATCACGCCGCCGCCGTGCAGGGGCGGCAGGTGCTGGTCGCAATCGTGCTCGTCTGCGCGGGCGTCGCGGTCGGGCAGATCGCCTTCGGACTGGCGGCGCTCTACGGGACGCTGCCGCGCTTGTTGCGAGTGCCGCGCAGGCGCGCGCAGATGCTCTTCGCCGCGGGGGTTGTCGTGGCACTCGTCGCCGCGCTTGCGGCCGGAGCGCCTTCGCGGCTCTCTCGCGCCTGGACCGACTTCAAGCGGCCGAGCGGAATATCACAAGCCGACCTTGCTGGCCGCTTTGGCAGCCTCAGCGGAGAGGGCCGCTACTACTACTGGAAGGTGGCCATCGAAGCGACCAGCGACAAGCGGCTCACAGGATCGGGACCCGGCACCTTCCAGCTCCTTTGGCAGCCACGGGCGCCCTTCTACAGCCCCATCATCAACGCCCATTCGCTGTACATCGAGACACTCGCGGAGGTCGGAATTATCGGGCTGGCGTTGCTCGCCGGGTTCCTGCTGGTGGTGGTGGGTGCAGCGCTCAGGCTCGTGGCGAGGACCACTTCCGACGCGCGAGCGCAGGCGGCCGGCGCGACGGCCGCGCTGCTCGCGTTCATGGTCTCGGCGAGCTTCGACTGGGTGTGGCAGGTGGCGGCGCTTCCGGCCGCCTTTCTGCTGCTGGCTGCCGCGGTGCTGGCGCCTAGCTCGGGCTGTCGCTCGGCTCGCGTGGATGCGGCCGGTGGCGCAGCGTCAGGTCGAGGTCCTGGGGGCGCGGGCCGTCGGCAGATCGTCGGCCTAGGCCTGATCACCGTCGCGCTCGCCTGCTTGGTGGCGATCGCATTTCCCCTCGAGACTGCCGTGTCGGTTCGCCAGAGCCAGGCCGCCGTCCGCGCCGACGATACGTCGCTGGCGCTGAGCGACGCGCTCTCGGCGGTGCGGCTGGAGCCCGGGGCCGGCTCCGCGCACCTCCAGGTGGCGCTCGTGCTCGAGTTGGAACACGACTACAAGGCAGCGCTCGCGGCGGCGCGACGAGCGAGCGCCGATGAATCGCAGAACTGGAGCAACTGGCTTGTGCTCTCGCGCCTGGAGGCGGAGACCGGGCACGCCAAGGCGTCGCTCGGCGACTACCGCCGGGCTCGATCGCTGGACCCCCGCTCACCGCTGTTTTCAAACCATGAGTGACCGACCGGAAAACGAGAACGAGCACACCGCCGGGCGGGGTGCTCGACGCGGTCCGAGGCCGGCGCACCTGCGACTGCTCGTGATCGGCTGCCTGGCCGTGTGCCTCGTGCTGCTAGCGCTCGGCGCGCTCCAGGCGACCGGGAGACCCTGACCGCGCGATCTACAGGATCTTGAGGACCCGAGGACCAAGTCGAACTGAACGGGCCTCTCGGCACCCGGCAGACCGGCCGGCAACATAGAGCCGGGAGGTCATGAGCCGGGACGGCCCGCGTCAGCCTCCCCCTAACACGCACGTACTTGCTATTCATGAGCGTTGTGCTTGTGGGGCTGCTGATCTTCGGACTCGTTCGGGCGGCTGCGATCGCCAGTCGGCGGGTCACCTAGGACGCGCGCAGCGTGGGGTTGCGCAAACTTGTGATTCTCCTGCTCGCGCTGCTTGTGGCGGGACTCGCGCCGGCTGCAAATGCCGCGGGAGGATTGCTCACCGGATTCAACCAGGATCCACAACTCACCGGTTCTTCCGCTTCGGTGCGTTCAAACTGGATTGATGGGGCGGTCGCAGAGGGCGCTGGGATCGTGCGCGTGAACGTGGACTGGTCCGGCGTTGCCCCTGCCGTGCGACCGCCAGGATTTGTGGCCAGCAACCCGGCGACCCCTGGCTACGACTGGTCGTCGGTAGATCCGGTGGTGCGCGCGCTCGCAAGCCGCGGATTACAGGTTCTGCTCAACATCACCAAGGCCCCATCATGGGCCGAGGGGCCAAACCAGCCGGCCGGCGGGACCGTCGGCACCTGGGAGCCGAACGCGGCGCAATTCGGACAGTTTGCCGAGGCGGCGGCGCGGCGCTACGACGGTCGGTTCCCGGACCCGAGCGATCCGGGTTCCGTGCTGCCCCGTGTGCGCTTTTGGCAGGCGTGGAACGAGCCGAATCTGTCCTATTACCTGGCGCCTCAGTGGTCTCGCACCTCGCGCGGCTTGACGCCCGCGAGTCCGGTGATCTACGGCCGGATGCTGAACGCGTTCTACGTTGCGGTGAAGGGTGTCGCGGAGTCGAACGTGGTCCTCAGCGCCGGCATGGCGCCGTACGGCGATTCGCCCGGTGGTCAGCGGATTCCGCCGGTGGCATTCGACCGCTCGCTTCTTTGTCTTGGCGCTACGCTGAGGCCGAAGAGCTGCTCGGCGCCGGCTCATCTCGATGTCCTAGCGCAGAGTGTTTATCCGATCGAAGGGCCGCTATGGCATGCGTTGGATCTCGACGATGTTGCCGTGCCGGATCTCTACAAGGTCGCGCGTGTGCTGAACGCGGCCGAGCACTACGGGACAGTGCTGCCGCGTGGACGAAAGGCTGTGTGGGTCACCGAGCTGGGGTGGGATAGCGACCCTCCTAACCCGCAGGGTGTACCGATCGCGGAGCAGGCCAGGTGGTACGAGCAGGCGCTGTACGTGCTCTGGAGTCAGGGCGTCAGTACCGTGCTGTTGCTCCAGCTCGAGGACTCGCCGACGCCTCCAGGCACGCTTGCTCTTAACCAGACGGGTCTGCTCTACGTGAATGGCCAGCCCAAGCCTGCGGCGATGACGTTCCGTTTCCCGTTCGTCACCAGCCGCATCAACCGCAGTCGGGTGCTGGCGTGGGGGCGAGCACCGGTGCGTGGACTTCTCGTGATCGAGCGGAGCAGCACAGGCGGCTGGAAGGTGGTCGCGAGGTTCGCGGTCGGCGGGCGCCAGGTGTTTGAGAAGACGCTCTCGATTCGTGGCCGCGCTGTGCTGCGCGCGCGGGTGGGGTCCCAGACGAGTCTCATTTGGACCCAATCGGGCTGAGAGTGCGCGCGCCAACCGCAACGCCCCGGTGCTGCCGGCATGAGCGCATCACGCTAATCACGCCGATAGCACAACCGTTCACGGCGGTGCGGTCCGTCGCACGGCAGCCGAATACGCTGGACATGAAACGGTCCTCGTTCCGGTGCCGCCTCGAGCGCGGTGGTTGGCCTTGGCTGGCAGGCTCGCTCCTACCGGGCGCTCGCGTTCTTACTTGGGTGTTGACAGGCGCTTGCCGGTCTTGCGCGTCTTGGCGGACATCTTGCTGTTCCTCGCGCGCTTGGTTGTCTTGGCGGGGGTCTTGCTCTTGCTCGCGGGCTTGGTTGTCTTGGCGGGGGTCTTGCTCTTGCTCGCGGTGGTTGTCTTGGCGGGGGTCTTGCTCTTGGTCGCGGGCTTGGTTGTCTTGGCGGGGGTCTTGCTCTTGCCTGGCGGCGTGAGTGGTGGCGGCGTGGGTGGTGTTGGTGGCCCCGGGCAGCCGTGCGTAGTCAGCTGCTGGGCCTCGTTGAGGAACGCGGTTCCGTATGGTGTTGGTGCAAGCTCCGAGCTGATGAGCGGAAACCACGGGTTGCTGTCCGCGCTGGCATCCCCGCCCCACCAGAACGGCTGGACGTTCTCGACGCCAAGTGACGGTGTACACAGCGACCACTGCGTGTAGTCCGCGGCCAGCGCGCCCCAGCTCGCGCTCGTAAGCACTACGGGGAAGGCGCCGAACTCGTTGATGTCAAGCGGTACGCCGGCAAAACCGTGAGCGTTGAGCCAGGCGCGAACCGCTGTCGTGTCCTGCTCCATCAACGTCTCGTCGCCCAGGTATGGGTGAAAACCGACGGCGTCCACCGCGCCGGGCGTCAGCGCCGACAGGTAGCTCTCGACGGTTGATAGCGGGAGAGCGCCGGAGTCGAGCATCCCCCCGAGGACCGCCGTCCCGCTCGGATCGACTGTGTGCAGCGCGGTGCGCGCGGCTTCGTAGACCTCCGCGTAGCCGGCCGGGCTGCCGTAGCGCAGCCAGCTTCCATCCCCGGGACGGGTGGGCGGCGTGTTCGGCTCGTTGCCGATCTCGTAGCTCTGCACCGGCAGGTTGGGGAGCTCCGGATGCGCCACCCAGAACGAGCCGCCAGGCCCGTACCGTTGCGCGAAGCTCGTCACGAACGCGGCCATCGCGGTGGCGTCGGCGCTCGGGCCGGTGCTCCGCGGCAGGCCGAGCGCAGCGTACAGCCGCAGGTGGGCGGCAGCGGTCAGCTCGAAGGCCGCGTCGGTGCCGCTGTTGATGACGACAAAGCTCTCGCGAGCCACCCCCGCTCCGGCCGCCGACGCTGCCGCCAGGTCGCCGACCAGGCCACTGGTATTGACGCCGAGGCTGTCCGCCGGCAGCGGCGCGGCGCTCGCGCTGGCCGCGGCCAACGCCGCGCTTGCCGTCAGCGCCACAAGCACGACCGCAACAAGCAGTGCGGCGAGCCGGCACGGGGTGCCCGAGCGCTCGCCCAAGCCAACGCTCGGAGGCGCGCAGCGAGCGTTGACCGTCAAAGACGCGCATGGACCCGGGCGGTTGTGTCTGCTGGATCCCGCGAGTAGGGCAGAAAGCGCCTTGCGCCCTGCGGGAGCGATGCTGAGAACGGACGGCCCGCTGACTTCGTCGTTGCGGGTGACTTGAGGCACACGTCTGCAATCGACGTGGACCGACGCACGCCCGAGAAGTCATGTGCCGGCGCGGACGCCTGTGGGACGTCGCACGAGCAAAGGGAGGCGCGCCTGACGGGCGGGGAGCTGGAACTCGTAAGCGGACGAGCGCAACGAGCAGGAGACATCAATGGGCGCCCTAACGACCGCCCGTCTGTCAGGCGATGAAGGGGCCACCGGGCTACAGGCCGGCGGCCCCTCCATGGAGATCAGACTCGGCGCCTGAGTCTGCCTCCCGCCTCGCTCAAAACACTGTGAGACTCCGATTGACTGTCTGAGGAGTGACGCCGGGAGCCGTGGCCTTCACGCGCAACGCGTAGAGGCCCTGCGTGTCGGGCGCCTTGATCCTTTGATGGAAGGTCCCCGTCCGGAAGCCTTCGTTGAAAGTTTTGATGACGCTTCCCTTGTGCAGCAGGGTGATGACCACCGTCGAGCCGAGGTTCAGGCTCACGACCACGATGAAGAAGTGACCGTGCTGGACGCGCGCAGGCGCGGTGACCGACGCGATCGGGTGGACCGTCTGCGTCTTGAAGGTGTGGTCAACGCCGAACGACGTCCCGTCGGGGCTCGTCGAGACGATCTGGTAGTGATACCTCCGCCCCGTCGCCAGTCCGGTGATGGTGGCCGAGACGCTCTGGGTTACCGGCACGCTGCAGGACGGCCCGCTAGTCACGCCAGACGGGCACGTACCGACAGTGCCGGTTGGGGTCTGCGACCCGTAGGCGGTGGTCGTGCCGTACTGGAAGTAGTAATTCGTGATGTCGCCGTCCACGACTCCCGGGCCGGACACGCCGTTGAGCGTGGCACTTGTGGGGCCGACGCCCGTGGCGGGCCCCGTCGCCGCGGTCGGCGGAACGTTGGTGCAATACGACGAGTCTGTCGTGCCCGGCGGGCACACCAGCGTTGCCTCGGCGGGCGCTGCGAGCAGCGCCAGCGCAGCCGCCGATACGAGCCCCGCGAGGATTGCGGTGCGCGTTGCATTGATGTACCTCGTCAACTGTGCCTCCTCGTGGCGTTTGACTACGCTCGCCCGCAACCGGGCTGTCAGTCTTTACGCACGAGTACCCGCACGGCTGACAAGCCCAGGGCGGACCGGCGACGTTGCCGCGATGAATCCGCTCCGGTGTCTTGGGCCGGCGACCCTCCGGCAGCTTGCGCAGCAGCGGGGCGGGCCGTCAGTGCTTCTGCTGCTGGCTGTCCACGAGCTGTTGGACCGTCGCGGCGAACGCGCGCAGGTCGTCGAGGTGATCGAGGCTCTCGAGGACCTTCCGGTCGTCGATCTCCAGATACGAGTGGACGAGGAGGTTGCGCTGTCTGGCCACCTGGACCATACGGCTCGCCAGGCGGTGGTCGAGCTGGCCGGCCTCTGCGAGCGATAGGAAGATTCCGGCGTAGTCGCCGGGGGGCCGCGCGTTGATCTCGCTGAGCAGGTGGGCGCCGACGTCGATGCAGATCTGCTCGGCCAGCTGCAGGCGTCGCTCGGTTGCGGCCTTGAGATCATCGTCGAGCAGGTATGCATCGATGCCGCTTGCGCGGGCGCGCTCCAGTTGCTCGATCAGTTGCGCCAGGCGCGCGAGCCGGTTGGTGACGCTCTCAGGGTCGACCAAAGCGCCCCTCGGCGATCCGGTGGCGCAGACCGCTTGCGAGTTCGGCGCGCAGCGGCGCCGTGTCCAGGTACTCGAGCAATGCTCTGGCCTCGAGCCTGACGCGTACGGGCCGATCGCGGTCCACAAGTCTCACCCCGTCGCGCATCGCCCGCTGGCGCAGCAGGGGTGTCGCGTCGTTGAGGACCACCACCTGGACCTCGTCGGTGCCGACCGCACCTGCAGCGGCGCTCATCAGCTCCAACTGCCACCGGTCGCGCTCGGCCGGCTCCGACGCCGGATCCAACCACACGGCGAGGTCGACGTCAGACAGGGGGCCGGCGTTGCCGATCGCCTGCGAGCCGAACAGCAATGCGGAGACGACCGGTGGAATGTCAAGCGCCGCCGCGAGCCGCAACCGCGCAGCCTCGTCGACCATCGGCACGGCGGCGTGCTCGTCGACCTTTGTCATGGGTCAATGACGACCTTTGTCATGGGTCAATGATCGCGGCTTGCAGGTTCTCCTGGTGGATCCGCTTCTGCACGGCGGTGCGACGACCCTCCGGCAGGGGCGTCGCGCCCGACTGCTGCGAGTCAGCGAGGCCATCCAGATAGCTCACGTCTTGCTCGAGCAGGCGCAGCGCCTGATCGCGGCTCAACGGGGCGCCGTGCCCTGGGACGACCGTCTCGGCCTGCGCCACCAGTGGGCGCAACCGCCGCAGCGTGGCCTGGTAGGCGGCGATCGACCCGCCGGCGGACAGCGTCGGGATCTCGACGGGCGAGAGATAGTCGCCGCACACGAGCACGCGCGTCCACGGCATCCAGAACGCGGTGCCGTCGGCGGTGTGGCCGTCGGCCGGGTGCAGCTCGAGCTCGTGCTCGGGGCCGAGCGACAGATGCCCAGGCACCGGCAGGCGCTGGATCGCCGCCAGCCTGAGGGCTGGACGGGCCTCGACGTAGTGCTCGTCGTCGAACGCGCGCAGCTTGCGCTGGGCGTCGCCGGGCTCGGCTTGCAGCCGCGCCGCGGTCGTCTCACCGCAGCCGAGGGCGGCGTCCGAAAACGCCAGCCGCGCGAGCAGGTGGTCCCAGTCCGCGTGCGTGACCAGCAGCCCCGAGACGGGAAAGCCCGCCTGCTCGAGGATGCTCGGGAGTGCCTCGAGCTCATCGGGATAGACGGGCGAGTCGATCACGAAGCCCTCGTCGCCCGCCCGCACCGCCGTGCAGGTGGTCTGCCAGACGCGGCTGATGAAGACGATCACGTCGGGCCCGAGCGCGAGCGCCCTCATGAACGCATCCGGCGGCTAAGGGCTACACGGCTGCGCATCCCGCGCAGCACCTAAGTCACCAATGAGCTTCGCCGCGTCGCGCAAGGTGGGGACCTCGGCGTCGGGCTTCTTCTGGCCTGACTCGAGCTGCTGCTTGGAGCGGTTGACCCAGATCACCGGGATCTTCTTCTTCAGGCAGGGCTCGACGTCGTGGTAGTAGCTGGCGGCGATGTGGACCCAGCCCTTCTTGCCGCCGATCCGCCGCTCGCACTCGGTGAAGTGGGCCGGGTCGGGCTTGTAGGAGCGCACCTGCTGGGCGGTGACGACGAGATCGAAGTCGAGCGGGATGTGACGGCGGGTCTGGCCGAGCAGCTTGTCGTCGATGTTGGAGATCAGCCCGACCTTGTACTGCTTGGCGATCTTCTGCAGCACCGGGTTGGTCTCCTTGAACGGCGGCCAGCGCTGGACGGAGTCGGGCAGGAAGCCCGAGCGCGAGGGCTCGAGCGGCCATCCGAGCTGCTTGGCGATCTGCACCGCGGTACGCCTCAGGACCTCCGCGTACAGCTCGTAGGAGCCGGCCTCGATCTGCTGCTGGATCTCGTGGAACAGCGGGATCAGCTCGTCTCGCTCGAGCGTGAAGCCGTCGCGCTGCGCCTCGCGCGCGAATGCCTCGTAGACCCCCGTCTCCCAGTCGATCAGGGTGCCGTACACGTCGAAGGTGACGAACGAGATTTGCTTGGGGATCGCCATCGCGCGGGGATGATGCCATGGCAACCGATCTAATAGAGTGCTCGCGCGCGATGGATCTGCTCGAATACCAGGGCAAGCAGCTGTTCGCGCGCCACGGCATCCCGGTCCCGGCGGGACGGCCGGCGACGAGCGTCGACGAAGCCGTCGCTGCGGCCGACGACATCGGCTACCCGTGCGTGGTCAAGGCGCAGGTGCAGATCGGGGGCCGCGGCAAGGCCGGCGGGATCAAGATCGCCCGCGACGGCGACGAGGCGCGCGAGCACGCGGCGGCGATCCTCGGCATGGACATCCGCGGGCTGACGGTGCACGAGCTGTGGATCGAGGGCGCGTCGGAGATCGCCTCCGAGTACTACGCCTCGGTCATCTTCGACCGCTCCGCGAAGGCGCCGCTGGCGATGCTCTCGACCAAGGGCGGGATGGACATCGAGGAGGTCGCCGAATCCGATCCGGAGGCGATCGCCCGTCTGCACGTCGACCCGCTGCTCGGCTTCCAGGACTTCCACGGCCGCCGGCTCGCGTTCGAGGCGGGCGTCGACGCCGACGTCGTGCGCGGGTCGGGCGCGTTGCTCGCGAAGCTCTACGACGTGTTCGTCGCGGAGGAGGCGATGCTGGTCGAGGTCAACCCGCTGATCGTCACGCCGCAGCGCGACGTCAGGGCGCTCGACGCGAAGGTCACGCTTGACGACAACGCGCTGTACCGCCACCCCGACAACGCCGCGCTGCGCGACCTCTCCGCCGAGGACCCGCAGGAGCGGATGGCCAAGGAGCGCGGCCTCACCTACGTCAAGCTCGACGGCGACATCGGCATCCTCGGCAACGGCGCGGGACTGGTGATGTCGACGCTCGACGTCGTCGCGCAGGCCGGCGGCCAGCCGGCGAACTTCCTCGACGCGGGCGGCGGCTCGAAGGCGGAGGCGATCACGAGCGCGGTCGAGGTGATCCTCTCCAATCCGAGCGTCAAGGCGGTGCTGTTCAACATCTTCGGCGGCATCACCCGCTGCGACGAGGTCGCGCGCGGGTCTGATCGAGGCCTTCGACCAGATCAAGCCCGAGGTGCCGTTCGTCGTGCGCCTCGACGGCACCAACGACGAGGAGGGCCGCCAGCTGCTGGCCGAGGCGGACCTGCCGAACGTGCACGCCGAGTCGACGATGGACGGGGCGGCGCGACGCGTGGTGGAGCTCGCAGCATGAGCGTCCTCGTCGACACCGATACGAGGCTGTGCGTGTCCGGGATCACCGGCCGCGAGGGCACCTTCCACTCGCTGAGCAACCGCGACTACGGCACCCAGGTCGTGGCCGGCGTGACGCCCGGCAAGGGCGGCCAGGACGTCGAGGGGATCCCGGTGTTCGACACGTTCCACGACGCGGTCGCAGAGCACGGCGCGAACACGGCGATGATCTTCGTCCCGCCGCGGTTCGCCGCCGACTCGATCCTCGAGGCCGAGGACGCCGGGATCGCGACGATCATCGCGATCACCGAGGGCATCCCCGCGCATGACGAGCTGCGCGTCTTACAACATCAGCAGAAGCACGGCCGCGTGCGGCTGATCGGCCCGAACTGCCCCGGCATCCTCTCGCCGGGCAAGGCGAACGTCGGCATCATCCCCGCCGCGTTCTTCAAGCGAGGGCAACGTCGGCGTCGTCTCGCGCTCGGGAACGCTGACCTACCAGATCGGCAACGAGCTCGCCCAGCGCGGGTTCGGCAACTCGTCGATCGTCGGCATCGGCGGCGACCCGGTCCCCGGCAGCGACTTCATCGACGTGATCGGCCTGTTCGAGGAGGATCCCGAGACGGAGCTGATCGTGATGTGCGGCGAGATCGGCGGCGACGCCGAGGAGCGAGCGGCCGAGTTCATCGCCGAGAACGTCACCAAGCCGGTCGTCGCCTACATCGCCGGCTTCACCGCGCCGCCCGGGCAAGACGATGGGGCACGCGGGCGCGATCGTGTCCGGCTCGAGGGGCACCGCCGCGGCGAAGGCCGAGGCGCTCGAGAGCAAGGGCGTCCGGGTCGGGCGCACGCCGACCGAGGTCGCCGACGTGGCGGCCGGTCTCGTCCGCGCCTGAACGGCGTAGTCTCCAGGCGTGCCACGACGATCTCATTCGCGCGCGGCGCCCCGTCGCTTGACATCGTCGACGTCGAGGGCCTGCGCGCCGCCGCGCAGACAGCGTTCACCGAGGACCCCGGCGGGATCGACCGGCTACGGCACGGCGATCGGCTACCTGCCGCTGCGCAGCTGGATCGCCGAGCGCCATCAGGTCGAGCCGGCGCAGGTGATCGTCACCAACGGCTCGATGCAGGCGGACGCGTTCCTCTTCGATGCGCTCGTGCAGGCCGGCGACGCGGTGATCGTCGAGCGGCCGACCTACGACCGCACGCTGCTGTCGCTGCGCAACCGCGGCGCCGACGTGCGGATGATCGAGCTCGAGCCCGACGGAATCGACGTCGACGCGCTCGAGCGGGCGCTGGCCGGCCGGCGCGCAGCCGAAGCTCGCGCACATCATCCCCAACTTCCAGAACCCCGCCGGCTACACGCTGTCGGCCGCCAAGCGGAGCGCGCCTGCTCGAGCTCGCGCGCGAGTATCGCTTCACGATCTTCGAGGACGACCCGTATGTCGCGCTGCGCTTCGACGGCGAGTCGCTGCCGACGATGCTGTCGGCCGGCGCCGACGCGGTCGTGTACGCGTCGTCGTTCTCCAAGACGGTCTGCCCCGGCATCCGCGTCGGCTACCTGGTCGGCCCCGCGGAGCTGATCGCGCGGATCGTGAAGCTCGCGACCAACACCTACATCTCCCCGAGCATGGTCTCGCAGGCGATCGTCCACCAGTTCTGCCAGTCCGGCGCGCTCGAGCGCTCGATCGAGGCGGTCAAGGCGGCGCTGCGCGAGCGGGCCCGGACCCTCTGCGAGGCGCTCGCGCGCGAGCTCCCCGACGCCCGGTTCGTGGCGCCTGACGGCGGCTACTTCCTGTGGGTCGAGCTGCCGCGCGGGACCGACGTGGCAGGCGCTGTTCGCCGCGGCGACAAAGCGCGGGGTGCTGTTCGTGAAGGGCTCTGACTTCGTGCTCGACGGCGGCGAGGCGAGCCTCCGGCTCGCGTACTCGGGCGTCACGCCAGCGGAGATCGAGCAGGGCGTCGCCCGCTTGGCCGATGCCTACGCCGAGGTGACGACGGCCAGCGCGGATGCGGCGTAAGGGAGCCGAGCCCTAAGGGCTCACGACGTTCCCGTTTCAGCACGAGCTCTGGCGAACTGAAGGATCCGTCGGGGAACCCGGCTGCGGCGCCCGCCGCTTCTGCGGGCGGGCGCCGAAACATCGCCTTTGAGTGTGTTGCTGGAAGCTAGCCCGTCACGAGGGCGAGGGGCAAGTCGCCGTGCTTGACACTCACTTTTTCGAGAGGTCAGGCCGTGGCGACTGCTTGGTCGGGGCCGACGTCTCGCCTGGGCTGCCGTTCTGGCCGGTGCTGGCGGCTGCTTGCTTGGGGGCCTCGGGTGGGATCATCGGCCCCTCGCCGGATGGGTCGGCGATCCCTTCCTCCAGCCAGGTGTAGTTGCCGTCGAGCACGCGCAGCGCGGCCGCCTTGTTGCCGTCGTCGTTGTTTGACCACAGCTCGTGAAACAGCCTGTCGGCGCGGTGCGTGGCCTGGCTGCAGAACAGGTCGGCGAGCTCGATCGCTTCCGCCTTGCGCGCCGGCTGCTCGCGCCCGATCGTGTCCGCGTAGATCACCGCCGACGGCGATCGCGAACAGCTCCGCGCCGATGTCGACGATCCGCCCCAAGAACGCGCCCTTGTCCGCGAGCTTGATCTGGTAGCGCCCGATCGCGTAGAACGTCGACCGCGCGAGCTTGCGCGAGGAACGCTCGACATAGCGCAGATGCGTCGCCAGCGACCCGAACTCGTCAAACGCGCGCGGGTTCTGCCCCTCCCCGACGATCAGCTTCGGGAACCACTTCGCGTAGAACTGCCCCGCCTTCAGCCCCGCCTGGGCCTTGGCCTTGAACTCGCCGCCGGGCACCATCAACCCGCCCGCGACCGACATGTGCTGATCGACCGCCTCACGCGCGATCAGCAGGTGCATGATCTCGCTCGACCCCTCAAAGATCCGGTTGACGCGGAAGTCGCGCATCATCGCCTCGCACGGCACCGGCTTCTCGCCCCGCGCCTTGAGCGACGCCGCCGTCTCGCACCCACGCCCACCACGGACCTGAATCAGATCATCGATCATCTTCCAGCCCAGCTCCGACCCATACACCTTCGCGATCGCAGCCTCGATCCGGATGTCGTTGCGCTTGTTATCCGCCAGCCGCCCGCACACATCGATCATCGCCTCCAGCCCAAACGCGCTCCCGGCGATAAACGCGATCTTCTGCGACACCTCATCGTGCTTGCCGACCGGCCGACCCCACTGCACCCGCTCATTACCCCACTCACGACATGATCTTCGTCGCATACTTCGCCATCCCAGCCGAGATCGCCAACAACGCCAGCCGCCCCGTATTCAGCGTGCTCAACGCGATCCGCAACCCGTGGCCCTCCTTCGCGATCCGGTTCTCCTCGGGCACGAACACGTCCTCCAGCACCGTGACCGAGTTCTCGATCCCGTGCATCCCCATAAACGCATTGCGATGCGTGACCGTCACGCCCTCGCTGTCGTACGGCATCACAAACGCCGTGATCCCGCCGCGATGCCCCTCGCTCTTGGGCACCTTCGCCATCACCACAACAGTGTTCGCGACCGTCCCGTTCGTCGCCCACAACTTGCTGCCGTTGAGCAGATAACCACCCTCGACCGGCGTCGCGATCGTCGCCATCCGCGCCGGATCAGACCCCACATCAGGCTCGGTCAACAAAAACGCGCTGATGTGATCCTTAGCGACCAACGGCAACCACTTGCGCTTCTGCGCCTCGGACCCGAACATCCGCAGCGGCTCGGCCACCCCAATCGACTGATGCGCGCTCAAAATCGTCGCCAGCGCCGAATGCCACACCCCGACCATCGCCAACGCCCGGTTGTAATACACCTGCGACAGACCCAGCCCCCCATACTCCGGCGCGACCTTCATCCCCAACGCCCCCAGCCGCTTGAGCCCCTCGATCACCCGATCGGGAATCTTCGAATCGCGCTCGATCTCGAGCGGATCAACCTCCTTCTCCAAGAACGCGCGCAACTGGGCGAGAAACCGCTCGCCCTTCTCCACCGCCGCCGGCTCCAACCGCGGCTGGGGATGAATGAGGTCAAGGCGAAAATCGCCGAGGAACAACTCCTTGCCGAAACTCGGCAGCTTCCACTCCGTCTCGCGCGCCGCCTCGGCGACCTCACGAGCCTGCTCTTCTGAAACGTTGCTGGCCACGCCTGATCTCTTCTCCTGAGTGGGGAACCGGTTCCTATCATGTATATCCGGATTTGGGGCGCGCGAGGAGATTTAGGGCTTGCACGGAAATTAGTGGCGGAATCCGGCGAGTGGCTGGGCGTGTCTGGCGGCGCCAGGCAGCCGGATGACTCGGGCCCCGCACGTTCAGGCGAGGCCGGATGCCGAGCGCGCGGCAGGCCCGAGCAGACGCCGTCGGAGCTGTCAGTAATCTTCGTGCGGGCCCTTACGCCGCGTTCGTCGCCGGCGTGGTCGATCGACCACTCCGACGACACCAGACGTCTAGCGTCCGTAGCGCTCGCGCCCGAGCACCAGCTGCTCGGGCAGGGCGATGCGCGCCGGCGGGGACGGGTCCGCGAGCACCGAGACGGTCTCCGCAACGCTGATAGTCACGGTCGCGGTCCTGCCGTCGGCGTCGACGGACACGTGCTCGCCGTCGTTGGCGGCCA
The DNA here is from genome assembly GCA_963811155.1 of uncultured Solirubrobacterales bacterium. Classification (GTDB taxonomy): domain Bacteria; phylum Actinomycetota; class Thermoleophilia; order Solirubrobacterales; family Solirubrobacteraceae; genus Palsa-465. The sequence continues at coordinate 99,466 of CAWEQQ010000019.1, read as the reverse complement.
CCTCGCCGGCGAGGCCGGGCGCGATCCCGGCGGCCTTCAGGTAGTGCAGGAGATCCTCGGCCTCGTTCTCCAGGCGCAGGATCGTCACCTTGGCGCCGACCGCGCAGTCGGCGAGCGGCACGCCGTCGATCCGCTCACCGACGCGAATCGGATGGCCGTGCGGGCAGGACTTGGCGTCCCCGACGGCAGCGCGCACGTAGGCCTCGAAGCGGGGTGTCATCGCGTGCTCCAGGTGCTCGGCCTCCTCGTGCACGTCGTCCCAGGGGACGCCAACCACGTCGGTCAGGAAGCGCTCGATCATCCGGTGGCGGCTGACGAGCCGCTCGGCGTGCTCGCGGCCCTGCGCGGTGAAGTCGATCGCGCGTGCAGCGGTGCGAACGATGTAGCCGTCGCGCTCGAGGCGGCCGAGCATCTCGTGCACCGTCGGGGCCGAAAGCTGCATCGCCCGTGCGAGGTTCGCGCCCGTCATCGGCAAACCGGCTTCGAACAGCCAGTAGAGCATCTCGACGTACTCGTTCTCGGCAACCGTCGCATGCACCTTGGCCATTGCGACGATCGTATCGGGCGCCCGGCCTCGCCCCTCACCGCCAGCTAGGATCGCCGGCGTCTTGAACCTGCCCCTGAAACCCCCGGTCGAGCCACAGCTCGCACGGCCGCGTGCCGGGTTGCCGGTCGGCGAGCAGTGGTCCTACGAGCCCAAGTACGACGGCTTTCGCGCGATCGTGTTCGTCGACGGAGAGCAGTGCTACATCCAGTCGCGGGCGGGCAAGCCGCTCGCGCGGTACTTTCCGGAGCTGTCGTTTGCCCCCGGCCGGTACGTGCTCGACGGCGAGATCGTGATCGACGCCGGCGACGGCGGTCAGGACTTCGACGCCCTCCAGCAACGAATCCATCCCGCGCAGTCGCGGATCGAGCTGCTCGCCGAGGAGACGCCGGCCCGTTACGTCGCGTTCGACCTGCTCGCCCGGGACGATGACGCGATCCTGGCGCTCCCGTTTGCGGAGCGCCGAGCGGCGCTCGAGGCCGCCGTCGACGAACCGATCACGCTCACTCCGCTGACTCGCGACCCGGTGGCGGCTGAGCCCTGGCTGCACAGCGGCGAGGGCGTCGTCGCCAAGGAACAGGGCGCGCCCTACCGTCCGGGGCAGCGGGTGGGCATGGTCAAGGTCAAGCGTGTGCGCACGATCGACGCCGTCGTCGCCGGCTACCGGCCGGGCAAGGAGGCCGACACCGTCGGCTCGCTGATCCTCGGTCTCTACGACGATGCCGGTGAGCTGCACGTGGTTGGTCACTCGTCGGGCCTGCGCGTCGCTGAGAAGCGGGCGCTGGTTGGCAAACTCGAGGCGTACGAGACCGGCAAGCGCGGTCACGGCGACCCCAGTCGCTGGAAGACCGAGAAGGAGCTCGAGTGGATCGAGCTTCGCCCCGAGCTCGTCGTCGAGGTCACGTTCGACCACCAGAGCGGCGGCCGCATCCGCCACGGCACCAAGATCCTGCGCTGGCGAGAGGACAAGGCGCCGCAGGAGTGCCGGCTGGAGCAGATGCGCAGCTGATCTTCGATCGCCGCCAGGGCATAGGCTCCCGCATACTGCGACGATGCCCGCCGTCTCCGGGGTCCCGACCACGATTCTCGTCGCGCCGGACTCGTTCAAGGGCACCCTGACCTCGCCCGAGGTGGCGACCGCGATCGGCGACGGGTTGCGGGCCGGCGGTTGGGAGGTCGACCTGTGTCCGGTGGCTGACGGCGGGGAGGGGACGCTCGCCGCGCTGTGCTCCGCACTCGGCGTCGAGCTTCGCCGCGCCAGCGCCAGCGACCCGCTCGGACGCACGATCGAGGCGCCGTTCGGCCTTGGCGGCGATGTCGCGGTCGTCGAGACGGCGGCCGCGAGCGGTCTTGGCCTCGTCGCCGAGCGAGAACGAGACCCGATCGAGGCGAGCACGTTCGGCACCGGGGAACTGATCGCCGCCGCGATCGAGGCCGGCGCGCGCACCGTCTATCTCGGGGTCGGCGGCAGCGCGACGACCGACGGCGGGGCCGGCGCCGTCGACGCGATCCGCGAGCGGGGCGGATTGCGCGGCGCGCGGGTCGTCGTCCTCTGTGATGTGCGGACACCGTTCGAGGAGGCCGCACGGGGGTTCGGGCCGCAGAAGGGAGCCGACGATGCCCAGGTGACGCGGCTGACGAGGCGCTTGCACGCACGCGCGCGCCGCCTCGAGCGCGACCCGCGCGGGGTTGCGATGACCGGCGCAGCGGGCGGCCTGTCCGGCGGGCTGTGGGCCGCGCTGGGAGCCGAGCTGACGCCGGGCGCCGCGTTCGTGCTCGAGGCGGTGCAGTTCGACCGCCGCATGCGGGCGGCGCGAGCCGTGGTGACCGGCGAAGGTAAGCTCGACCTGCAGAGCCTCGCCGGCAAGCTCGTGTCAGAGATCGCGACGCGGGCGCGCCAGTCGGGCGTGCCGTGTCACGCGATCGTCGGCACTCGCGAGCTCGACTCGTTCGGGGCGCGGATCCTCGACCTGCAGGCGGTGCTGGAGGCGAGCACGCTCGCGCAGATCGCGGCGGCGGCCCGGCGGCTGGGGGACCTGGTGTAGGGCTGGCTGCCGGTGGGCGCTGCTCGCCAGCAGCTCTGGGCCGCGGCCGGCAGTAATTTTCGCGGGAGCCCTAATCAGGACCCTCCGGCGCACGCCCCGGGGGCGGCTGACACCCGAGCTCGATCAGGTGACGCGCGAACGCCAGCCGGTCGCGGTCGGGGTGAAAAGGCTCGTTGCCGTCTCGCAGCAGGGCGGCGACGCGCTCGAGGTCATACAGCAGCGCCAGCTTGCCGGGTGGGTCGTCCCATTCCCCGGTGTCGTAGCGTTCGGCCCACGCGGCGAGCGCCGCGAGCGCCTCGACCTGGACCTGGTCCTCCCACCATCCCGATCGAATCGAGAGTCGGTAGCGGTCACGGAGCATGCACACGTCGCTCCACAGCTGCTCGAACCACAGCCAGCGCTCACGCGGATAGAGGCCCACCGGGCTCAGCGGCCAGCGACCACCGTCCGGCCCGCTGCCGCTGGACGGTTCGTCCCAGCGTCCCTCGTCGGGCTCTGACCAACTCATGCCGCGGCCGCCAATCGACGCAGGCGCCGGTCGGCGAACCACATCCGCAGCGTGAGCTCGGTCGGAGGGATGCGGCCGTAGAGCAGCAGGGCGTGATCGGTCGCAAGCTGTCGGAGGGCCTCCGGCGCAACCAGCGGCCGGCGCCGAGTCGCGGTCGAGCGGCTCGTTCCGCCGCTCCCGGTTGTGCGCGTGCGGTCAGGTGCCTCCTCGTCGCCGACCAGCCCCGCGAAGTAGCGCAGCGTCTCGAGGTCCGCGACCCCGGGCAGCAGCATCCGCGCGCGGTGGCTGTTGACGACCGTCTCGGCCTGCGGCCCGTAGCGACTACGCGCCTGCGCGAGGTCATGGAAGATCGAGACCAGCTGGATGTTGTGGCTCGGAGCGGTCGACGCGATCTCAGCGAGGTTCGGCAGAGGCGCCACGTTGCCGGCCTCGTCGAGGCACAGCAGCAGGGGCCTGGCGAGCCGGCCGCCAGCGAGTGTCGCGCGCTCGTACGCGCGGTCGACGATTTCAGACAGCAGCGCGAGGAAGATCGGCCGCAGCAGCTTCGACGCCTTGGCGTCGCCGATCAGGTAAAGCGTGGCGCCCTCGTCGAGCAGCCGATCGGGCGTGATCTCGCACGACCGCGCCGAGCGGGCCACACGCGTGAAGCGGTAGGCCCGCAGCAGCGCCTGCGCCGTCGCCTCGATCGACGAGCGCGTGCGGTCGGCCTGGGCCTCGAACGCTCGCACCGCGTCGTATGCCGCGTGCGCGTCAGACAGCTGTGCCTCGTCGGCGGCGCGCTCCGCGAGCCGCCCAAGCGTCGCGTGAAGCTCCCGCGCACCCTGCCCATACGCCCAGCGCACGACGCTGTCGATCCGCGCACCGCCGGCTGCGGCCGCGTACAGCAGCGGCGCCAGTCGCTGCTCGGCCGCGATCGTCCAGAAGTCCCCGCCCTCGACGCCGCGCTGGTCGAGCTCGCCTGAGGCCGCGAGCCGCCACGCGACCTCGAGCGCCCCGTCCCACGTCCGCGCGGCGTGCAGTGGCGACCACGTGTCAGCGGCGACGTCGGCGAGCGCGAACGGATCGAACACGAACACGGCGCCCAGCGCCCGACGGCGGGCGATCGTGGCAGCGAGCAGATCGGTCTTGATCGAGGACGCGACCGCGGGGCCGTCCCACTCGAGCAGCGCGGGAACCGCGAGCCCGGCGGATTTGCCCGACTGAGGCGGACCGAAGGCGACCAGCGCGTGGCGCTGCTCGGCGTAGAGCAGGCGCCCTCGGTGGCGGCCGAGCGCCAGACGGCCGGCCTGGCCGGCGTGAACGGCGCGCTCGGAGCGGCCGGACAGAACGGAGCGGCCGGACATAATGGAGCGGCCGGACATAATGGAGCGGCCGGACAAGATGGAGCGGCCGGTGAAAACGAAGCGGCCGGGGAAAAAGGAGTGGCCGGCCCGATGCCGGCGGCGGAGCACCCGCAGATCCCCGGCACCGGCCCACCGCGCGCCGGACCGGTGGCGTCCGACGATCGCAAAGGCCCCCATCCGGCTGCCAAGCTGCACGGACGCGGCGCCCGCGCCGGCGATCAGCGCCAGCGCCGCGTAGAACCCGATTGGCCCCGGCAATCGTGAGCGCACGGCCGCCGGCCATGCCCGTGCCGGATCGACAACGTGGCCGGGGAGTGCAATCAGCACGCCGAGCAGCTGGCCGCCCTCGACCCGTGGCCAGCCGCCCCCGAACACGGCGCCCGCGACGCCGCCCCACAGCCATAGCAGCCCGGTGATTGCGGCCGCCGAGCCGATCACCACCAGCATCGCAAAGTCCGAGAGCGAGCCGACGCGATCGCTGCTCATCCCCGCGCCCCCTGCTCGGCCGTGACCCGCATCCCCGTGTCGGTGTTCGTCAGCTGCGCTTCGTAGCGCGACCGGTAGTGCTGCACGACGAACGACCGCGAACCCACGCGCCACAACGCCTGGCCGGCGGAGAGCATCGAGATCAGCCGCGCCTCGCTCTCCGACAGCCCAAGCAGCTGGCGCGTCAGCGGAACCTGACTCTCGTCCTGGTGGTAGACGATCCGCGTGGATGCGTCGGCGATCAGCCCTTCGGCGATGCGTGCCGCGCGCGAGCCGGCGTCGCCGGCGGCCTGCAGGTCGGCGAGCTTGTGCAGGACGACGAGGTTCATCACGCCGAACTGGCGTGCCAGCTTGAAATTCGACTGAAACCACTCGCCGAGCCCGGTGTGCTGGACGATCTTCCACGACTCGTCGGCGACGTTGATCAGACGCTCGCGTCCGGGGCGCTGCGCCATCCGCGCGAGCAGGGCGCTCATCCAGGCGCTCGCGCACGCCATCAGGATCCCGACCGCGGGTGAATCCCTGACCGCGTGCAGGTCGAGCACCAGGAGCCTCGCGTCGAGGTCCAAGCCCGGTGTGGTCGGGCCGTCGAACATCCCCCGCAACGGCCCCTCGCACAGGTCCTGCAGCGCCAGCGCGGCGCGGCGCGCATCGGCGGCGAGCCGCTGTGGCGTGGTGCGCAACCGCTGCGCCGTGTCCGCACATGGGTTGAACAGCACCGCGGCGATCGCCGGCAGCGTCGGCTCCTTCGCGCTGCTCGCCCGCACCGTGCGCAGCGCCTCGCGCAGGGCGGCGGCCTCGATCTGCGTCAGGGGGCCGGCCAGGGCGGTGATCGTCACGGCGCGCAGCAGCTCGAGCTGCGCATGCTCCTCGGGCCGGGACGCGAGCGGGTTGAGCCGCACGCCACCCCCCGGGACGAGCGAGATCGGCTTGACGCCGACGGCCTCGCACAGCGGGCCGTACTCGCGCTTGACGTCGAGCACGAACGCGCGCCGCCCGAACAGCAGCATCCGCCACAGCAGCGTCTTGACGAGCGCGCTCTTGCCCTGGCCGAGCTTGCCGAGCACGATCGCATTGGGGTCGTCGAGCGCGCCGTCTCCGTACAGGACCCAGGGGTCGAAGCAGAAGGCGCCGCCGCCGGAGTCGCGGCCGATGAACACTCCTCGGCCGCCGAGGCCTCCTGGCGCCATGAACGGGTAAATCGCCTGGGCGTGCCTTGTGGTGCACCGGTGCCCTGGTCGCTCCACGCTGCGCGGGCTCACGGGCGCCCTCCAAGGCGTCGGTGATCGCGATGCAGTCCGGCCGCGGTCACTTCAGCCCCCGGCAGAGTGGGAGCGTGAACGTGAACGCATCGGCCTGCTGGCCATACATGCGGTGCAGCTCCAACCGGGCGCGGGCCGCGTGGTCGAGCACCTCGGCGCTTGCCCGGCGCAGATCGTCGCGGTCACGGCCGGAGACGGTCACGAAGCCGGCGACGCGCACCTCGCTGTGCCCGGCGGCGAGCTCCGCCTCGCGACGCATCGTGGCGTCCTGCGCCTGGCGCTGACGGGCGGTCTCGGCCTGGCCGAAGCGGCGGCGCAGATCGCTGTCGGCGCGGTCGCGCGTGATCGCGGCTTCGACCTCGCGCGTCGAGCGCTCCGGTGGGATCGGATCGAAGGTCACCGCCACCGTGCGGACCACGCTGGAGCGGCCCAGCAGCGCCTCCATGAACATCGGCGAGACGTCGATCCGCGGCCACCCTCCGATCCAGTACGTGGCGTGCACGGCGCCCTCGCTGCGGTAGTGATCCCAGTGCTCGTCCGCGCCGAGCGGCCAGGCGTTCGTCTCATCGAGGCCGTCGCGGGCAGGATCGGCGACTTGCAGCGCGGCGAGCTCGGCGCTCGCGTAGGGATCGAAGGCGGTTCGCAGCGCTCGCGCCAGCTGTCCGGGGCTGAGGGCCCCGCGCACGAGGACCTCGGCAGCCTCGAGCCCCTGCGCGACGCGCTCGGCCTCCTCGATCAACGCTCGCGTCGCGGCGTCGGCGCCACGGTCACGGACGCGGCGCGCGTCGACCTGCACCGCGATCAGGATCTCGTGCTCCTGCGCGACGCTGGCGCTCGCGCCGATCAGCTGCAGGTAGGACTCGATCATCGGCGTGCCCCGCAGCGGGACAGCCGGATCGCGCTCGGCGTGAAGCCAACGGGCGAGCTCGTCGCCCTGCGCGGGAGCGGTGCGCTCCACCCACTGGATCCGCCTGATCGCCGTGCTCGCCGCACCGGACAGCACGAGTCCCCAGCGCGCCAGCCGGCGCTCCTGCGCCTCGGTGTCGAGCAGCGAGAACGACACCACCCTGCACGCGAGCACGGCTGTCAGCAGCCGCCCGCGCTGCTCGCAGAGCAGGCCGATCGGACGGTCGCGGTGGGCGGCGGCGAGAATCCGCACACCCTCGAGCGACTTGGGCGGAGCCGGTGCGGGGTTGTCGAGTTTGAGCGCGCGCGCCGGCGCCGGCTTGCGCAGCCGGACTCCTTGCACGGGTGACGGCGAACGGAAGCGAGTCCGCCCGCGGACACGCCTGAGTGCAAAAGACGCGGCGACAGGTGCCCACTCCTCGGCCGTGCGACTGCCGACGGGCGCGACGGCCAGCAGCACCGACCCGGCGAACACGGCCGTCGCGAGGAACGCCCCGGTTGCCGTCGGCGCGCGGTCGATCAGGGCGATCGCGAGCAGCGCACCGGCCGCCAGCAGCCCGGCCTGGCCGGCGCGAACCGGACCGAGAATGCCGCGGCGCTCCAGCGGGCCGAATCTGTAGGTCAAGCGGGAGTCGCTCACAGCCATCCGTCCTCGGGCTCCTGCTCCTGTGGCTGGCGCTCCTGGTGGTCGGTGGTGCGCGCGGAGCGCCGGGTGCCGGGGTCGCTTCCGGTACCGTCGGGGAGAGGTGGTCGGGGCTCGCCACTCGCGCCGGCGGGGTCGCCCGGGTCGTGGCCTGCGGTGACGTCTTCGTCGCCCACGGGCCAGGGCGGCTGGGGCGGAGACTCGTGGTCGAACGGATACGTGAACGGCCGCCACTCTCCGTCCTGCGCCTGCCACATCTCGCCCCAGTCCGCGAACCGCTCTCGCCGGCCGGAGCCGCCGTCGTGGCCGCCTCCGTCGGCGAGAGCTCCGCCGCGGCCGTGGCCGTCGCCGCCGGCGCTTGGTCCGCCGGCAGCAAATTCACCGGCACCTAGTCCGTGGGCGCCGCCTGCGCCGCCGCCCGGGCCGCCGCCGACGTGGTCGCTGGTGCCGCCCGGGCCGCCGGTACCGAGACCGCCGGTGCCGCCGTGGCCGCTGGCGCCACCCGGGCCGCCGGCGTCGAGACCGCTGCCGTCGAGACCGCTGCCGTCGAGACCGCCGCCGCCGAGGTCGCCGTCACTGTCCCCGGCGGCGCCGACGCCGTCGGTGTCGCCTCCGCCGCCGGAAGCGCCGCCGGGGCCACCGCCGAACGGGTCGGTGGTGTCAGTAGGTGGCTCAGTGCCGTCTGTAGCCTGGGCGGCGAGCTCGGTCTCAGTGCCGCCTGTAGCCTGGGCGGCGAGCTCGGCCAGCGGCGCTCGCTCCTGGTCAGCGCGACCGGGCACCGGACTTGCGGAGGGCATCGCCTCGGCTTGGCGGCGCATCCCGCCTGTCATCTCCGCGGCCCACCCGTCACCCCAGCCGCCGCCCCAGCGCTCGTCTGCCCAGGCGGCGCCCGCGCTGGCGGCCAATGTGGGGCCCCTGATCGCGCGGCCTTCGGCCCGCAGCGACCCGGCGGCACCGCTAGCGAGCTCGGCGAGCGGTACAAGGCGGAGCAGCGCCCATGGGGCGAACGCGCCCATCAGCAGCAGCACGACTCCGGCCAGCGAGCCAGTGACGCTGTGACCGGCGCTGTGGCTGAGCGCCGCGCCGCCCAGCGCCAGCACGGCCACGATTGCGAACTTCGACAGGATCAGCGCGACGAGCAGCTCCACAGCTCGCATCGCCCACACCCGCCGTGCTGGCCACACGAACGCTGCGAACACGAGCGGCAGCATCAGCACGATCACGTAGACGGCCGCCTCGCGCATCAGCAACTCGAGCCACAGCACGAGCGCGCCGGCGGCTGTGAACAGGCCGACCAGAAAGGCCAGGAATGGTGAGCCGGAGAGGATCGTCAGTGCCCCGAGCGTGGCTCCGGACTGCGCCAGGAAGCGCGTGCCGGCGTTGCCCGCCGCCGAGCCGACGATCGCCGACATCTGATCGGATGCCGACAGCAACAGCATTGTCACCGGAGCCGCGATGCTGACCGCCAGCAGCGACAGTGGGAGATACCCGAGCGCCGCGCGCGTCAGCAGGGCGAGATCGGAATGCAGCAGTGCCTGCACGGCCGCGGCGAACAGGAATGGCAGTGTCAGCACGCCGCCGATCGCGGCGATGCGCCAGTAGGCCGCCGAGAACCAGGTGCTCTCCAGCTGCGGGGTGGTCGTGTCGGAGAGCACCTTCGCCGTCTCGTGCAGCGCAAGCGTGGCGCCGCCGAGCACCCATGCCCCGATTGCGGCGAGACCGAGGGCGGTCGATGCGGTCGATGCGGTTGATCCGCCATCGCCGAGCAGCGTCTTGGCGGCGCCTCCGAGGTGCCCGCCCACTGCCTTCTTGCCCGCCTTCGCGATCGTGCCGGCGTGTGCGAGCAGCTTGCAGGCCTTGCCGGCGACGCCACTGACCAGGCCGGTGGCGGTGCAAATCGGATTGGAGACGTTCAGTGCCGAGGCGCCCGGCGCAGCCGGGCCCAGCGCGCAGGTTGTCGTCACGAGCGCAACCGTGACGGCTGTCAGGGTGCGGCTGCGGGTTGTCACTTCGCGGTCGTCCCGAGGCGCTCGAAGAAGTTCACGAGGCCGGGCGCTGCCCCGACGACGAGCGCCGAGGCGGCCGAGATCACCGCCGCCATCCGTCCCCGCGCGGCGTACTGGTGATTGTGCGTGTGGGAGGCGACGGCCCACAGGGCGGCGCCGATGAAGGCACCGAGCAGCGCGATCGCCAGCGCCCAGGCTTCCGCCCCGTTGACGAGCTGTTGCAGGACGTTGCTGCCCGGCAGACCGGTGGGATCGGGGCTGGCGCTGACCGCCCCGTCGAAAAATGCTGTCACGTAGACCTCCTGAGATGAATTGAGTCAAAGAGAACCTAGCAGGATCCAATTACATCTGCTAGGTTCGATTGCATCAACATAGACTCACTTTGCCTCAATGGTTATTGTTCTCCTTCCGGGCTCTCCCGTGAGCCACTGCGCTCTCGACGTCGGCGACCTGTACCGGACACTCGCTCCACGCCTGGAGCAGATCGTCCGCATCGACATCCGGGCCTCGGATGCGTTGGTCGAAGATGCGTGTCAGTTCGCGTGGACTCGGTTGCTGCATCACGCCGGCCGCGTCCGCCGCGAAGCGGCCCTCTCGTGGCTCGCGACGACGGCAGTGCACGAGGCTTACAAGCTGATTCGGCGGCGAGACCGCGATTTATCGTTAGATGACGCCGGCGATGCGGCGCTGGTTGCCGCATCGCCCGGCCCCGAGGACCTGGTCGAGCAGCGTGAGCGGCTGGAGTCGATCCGCAGCCTGTCCGAGCGCCAGCAGCGACTCTTGTGGCTACGCGCGCTCGGCCTCAGTTACGCCGAGATCTCGCTGGTCACGGGCTGCACGCCACGGACCGTCGAGCGGCAGCTACTGCGAGCGAAGCGACGGATCAGGGAAGCCGAGCTCGACTAGCTAGCCTAGCTAGCGCGCGCGCCCGCGCTTGCGCCGGCGTCGCTCGGCGGGGCTGAGCTTGCGGGGCTTGGGGCGTGGCTTGGAGCCGGCGCCCGCAGTTTCGGCGGCCGCTCGATGGCGCGTCGGCGCGCGTCGGCGCGCGTCGCGCCAGATGAACAACGAGATCCCACCGAGGATGACGAGCGCTCCGCCCGCGATAGCGATCGCGTTGCCGCTGCTGATCCCGCTGCTACCCGATGTGGCTGTGTTCGCGTTGGTGACCGTCGGCGGCGCCGTGGTCGTGACCGTTGGCGCGATCTGCGGCACGCCAGGCGAGAGGGGATTGCCCGACCCCTGCGCGAGGGCGGCGGGAGCCGCGCCGAGCGCGCAGCCGGCGAGGACGGCGGCGAGCGTCCCCAGACCGGCTGTCGAGAAGCGTCTGTCCAACACCTACCGCTCCGTCGCGAGCGGCTCCTCCATGGCCGGCGTGTCGGGCGCCTCGCGGTACGGCTGCTCTGGCTCGACGTGCTCCTCGTGGTAGACGCTCTCGGCGTTGACCGCCCAGATGTCGTGGCGGGCTCCGAGCAGAATGTTGTCGACTGCACGCATCGCGGTCAGCATGGAGTGGTCGGAGTTGTTGTACCGGTGCAGGCCGTTGCGCCCGACTTGGATCAGGTTCGGGATGCCGTCGAGCCAGCCGCGGATCGTCGCGACGCGGGAGGCGTACTCGACGTCGTAGATCGGGTAGGCCTTGTGCACGCGCGCGACGAAGCCGAACTTGACCTTATCCGCACGGGCCAAGTGGAGCTGCTCGATCTCGCGGCTGGCCATCGCGACGAGGTCGTCGTCGGCCATGCTCCATAGCTCGTCGCCCTCGAAGCAGAAGTACTCCATCCCGATCGAGGCGTCGGTGGCGTTGGGCACCATCCACGGGCTCCACGACTTGAAGTTCTGGATCCGCAAGACGCGCACGCCGGGCTGGTGGATGTAGATCCAGTTGTCCGGGAACAGGTCGTCACTCTGGATCACCAGCAGAACGGTGAGGAACTCGCGATAGCGCAGTCCACGGGCGGCGTCGCGCACCGAATCCGGCGCCTTGGGCTTGGCGATCCCCACGGTGGTGCGCAGCGGCAGCGAGGAGACCACGTGCGAGGGCTTCAGCGTCTCGCCGCCGGCCACGACCTCGACCACCCGGCCGCCCTCGATCCGCAGCCGCGTCACGGGCGCGTTCAGGCGCACCTCGCCACCGAACGCGCGGATGTCGTCGGTCATCTGCTCCCACATCTGACCGGGCCCGTAGCGCGGGTAGTTGAATTCTGAGATCAGGGACTTGATCTTGTTGCCCTTGTTGCCGAAGAACGCCGCCCTCGCCGCGCTGAAGAACGAAAGACCCTTGATCCGCTGCGCCGCCCACTCTGCGCGGATCTCGTCGGTCGAGACGCCCCACAGCTTCTCCGTGTAGGTCTTGAAGAAGTGCTGGTAAAGCCGCTTCCCGAAGCGGTTCGAGACCCATTGCTCGAACGTGTCTTCCCGTCCCTTGGGCTTGATCGCCGCCCACAGGTACGAGAGCCCGCAGCGCAGCAGCTCGACCGGACCGAGCTTGCGGATCACGTCCATGCCCTGAAGTGGGTACTCGAGGAACTTGTCGTTCCAGTAGATGCGAGACTGGCGCGGTCGCCGAAGGAACTCCTCCTTCATGATCTCGTGCCAGAGATCGTCGACCTCCTTGACCTTGGTGAAGAAGCGGTGCCCGCCGAGGTCGAAGCGGTACCCGTCTCGCACCTCGGTCCGCGCGATGCCGCCGACCTGGCCGGTTGACTCCAGCACGATCACCGGCTTGCCCCGCTTGGCGAGCAGGTATCCCGCGGTCAGACCCGCGGGTCCGCCGCCGAGCACGACGACCGGATGATCCGCGGTGATCTCCGCGCCCCTGCCGGGGATAGCTGTTGGCGTCGGATCGCTCACGAGACCTTCTGGTAGAGGATTGCACTGTCGGCCACGCAGCAGGAGCCGCGGTAGTTGTGCGGGGCCACGGCGACTACCTTGAGCTGGGAGTCGCCGGCGAGGATCGCTCCAAACTGGGCTGAGCGCCGGCGCACGATCAGCGTCCACGCCGCCTCCCAGTTCTGGGCGCCCTCAGTCAGCGGGCGGATGTAGAGCAGCTGCTGTCCTGGCTTGAGGCTGGCGAGGAGGGGTGCGAGCGTGGCCTGGGGGTTAGCCTTCCGAAGCCGCTTGAGCGCGTACACCCAGTTCATGTACCGCGGGTCCGACACCGATCCGAGCGTGCTCGCGTATCGCAGGCCGGAGGGCAGGTAGTACCAGGCGAGTGGAACCTGCTCGGGCTGGCCGCTGATCACGAGGTCACCTCCATGCAGCAGCGGCGCCATCTCCCCGCCGACGTCGCGCATGTCGCTCTTGTACTGAGGCGTGTAGGACGCGACGTGGATCACAAACGCGAACGAGACGGCGATCGCCACCAGCCCGACGATTCCCGAGCGCGCGCAGCCCCACGCGGCGAGCAGCAGGATCGCCCCGAGCACGGGCGCGAAGTACCTCGAGACGAACGCTGGTGTCACCTGCGAGGCAAGCCACGCGATCAGCAGCGTTGCGCCGGGCAGTGCGATCAGCGTCCACGCGAGCGTGTTCTCGCGCGTGCCACGGAAGCGGCGGGTGAAGAACTGAGCGAGCCCGATGATCGTCGCGAACAGGAGCGCCACGGTGATCCGGTCGCCGCCCATCAGGTCTCGGGAGAGCAACACGGGAGCGCCGAGCCGGGGCGGCGGCGCCCACGGCGCGCCGGTGTGCGTGGCCTGGTAGATGAAGTTCGGCAGCCACGGCAGGAACAGGATGCCCGCGCCCACGAACGCCATCACCGCGTCACGCACCAGCCCGCGCCGATCACCGCTGGCGAGATAGGCGGGAATCAGCGATACCACGGCTCCTACGCCGAAGAACATCCCCCAGGCGTGCGTGTACAGCATCAGCGCCAGCGAGACCGAGAACACGATCAGGTACTTGCGCCGGCGGAACACGAACGCGTGGATGAAGGCGGCCGCGGCCACGATTCCGAGCAGCCCCATCAGCTCGTACATCCGGGTCTCCTGCGCATACTCGGTCAGGAAGGAGCTGAACGCGAACAGGCACGCTGCGTAGATTCCGGCCCGGCGGCCGAACAGGCTCCAGCCGGCCCACATTCCGACGGGGACGGTCAGCAGGCCGAACAGCAGCGGCAGCGCGTGCGTGGCGGCTTCGCTCGCGCCGAAGGCGCTAATCCAGAAATGCAGCAGCACGTAGAACAGCGGCGGCGACCCGTCGTGTCGCAGGATCCCTGGAATCTGGCTCAGTGGATGCGACGCGATTCCGGTGGTGATCGCCTCGTCCATCCAGAACTGGCCGCTGATGAACTTCGTGCGGAAGTAGGCGGAGATCGCCAGCAGCACGACGAGCACCGCGCCGGTGCTCGCCCACACGGGGACGCGCTCGAGCCACTTCGGCTCGCGGACGTCGACGACCTTCGGCACAGCGCGAGGCGGAGCAACGACGGTCGCCATCTACGAGCTCACCTTACGTCCGCAAGTTGAAAAGACCCTGAAGGTCCGCACGTGGGCGACGAGCGCGTAGCGGGCCCCGTCGCGCTCCCACGCGATGATCTGAGCCGGGGTCGGCAAGAGCGTCGAATTGGACTGCGCGCGGGTCTGGAGGATCACGTTCGGCCAGGGCGGTGGGGCGAGGCCGGTCGGCTCAGCCTCGACCCGCAGCGTGCGCACCCCCAGGGTCCAGGCGACCATCGGGACCTGGAAGCCCTCGGTCATCACGGAGCCGCACTTGAGCAGCGCGCCGGCACCACCGGCCTCGCGCACGGCGGCCGTGAGATCCTCACGCAGGTGCGCCTGGTAGACGAGCGCATGGTGAGTGCGTGGGAACCTGATGATGTTCTGCCCGATCCAGGGCGGCACGGCGAGGAACAGGCCGATCGCCACGACCGTACCACCGGGCAGTGCGACCGCCGGCGTCGCGAGCCGCCGCAGGCCGGGTACGAGCGCCGCTAGCCGGCGCAAGCCCCTGGCGGCGCTCTGAGCGATCCATCCCCACGCGATCGCCCCGGCGATTGCGACCGGCGCCGTGCCGAGCACCAGGTAGCGGCTGTTGCCCGAGAAGCCGGCCTGTGTCTCGAGTGCGATTCCAAACCACCAGACATAGCCGAACACGCCGATTCCCAGCAGCCATGCGCGAGCGCGCGTGGCCGAGCTGGCACGACCCTGCCGCCACCACGTGCCACGTGTGCGCCAGGCCCCGAACGCGGCCACGACCAGCGCGAGGATGCCGGCGACCTTCACGCGGTTGAGCACGGCTGGCCACGCCTCGTGCTTGAAGACCGTGCAGACGGGGCACTTCGCGAACGCGGCGCTGTTGGAGCGCGGGTGCTGGGCGCGCGTGACACCGCGCAACAGGTGCCCCGAGCCCCACAGCTCCGGCAGGAACCACAGCACCGGGATCAGGGCGAACAAGGCGAGCACGAGCCTGCGGGTGCCCGGGTCGCGCCAGTACAGGTAGAGCCCGAACGGGCCCCAGAAGATCCACAGCTCGGGCCGATCCAGCGCGGCGAAGAACCCGACCACGAACGCCTGCCGGGGCGCGCCGTCCAGGTAGCGGTCGACCGCGATCAGCCCGAGCGCGGTCGCCAATCCCTCCGAATAGCCGAGCGCGTTGTCTGAGACGAACCCGCCCGAGTTGATCAGGCTGCCCGCGGCGATCACGCCGGCGAGCAAGCTGGGTAGCGCCGTCCACAAGCGAGCGGAACCGGTCTCGCTCGCCAGCCCTGAGCCGAGCGCCCGCGTGAGTCGCCACGCGATCTTGAACGACATCATGACCGCCATCACCGCGCCGGCCCGGGCGACGATCAGCCACAGGTCCGGCTGAGCATGGCCGAACAGTGCGAACACGGTCGTGAAGATCATCGGCAGCGGCTTCCAAGAGGGACCGCCGGCGGTGTGGAGGTCCAGGTGCACGATCTCGCGGCCCCACACCAGCCAGGCCCACGGGTCGTAGCTGGGGCTGGAGGGGATCAGCAGCGACAGCCCGCCGATCACCAGCGCGGCGGCGCCTAGCGTGAGGTATAGGCGGCCTCCGGCGAGGTGCCTAGTGATGCCGGGGATCCGTGCCCTGGTGGGGGGCGCGGTGACCGGCGCAGTCAGCTCTGCTGTCGGGACAGACATCGATCTCAGGTTGCCGCGCTCGAGGGCTCAAGACGCGTGGGGCGGCAGACGCACACGTGCCCGCGCACCGAGCGCGGGCATCGCTGCCGGATTGTAAAGGGCAAGGCGGCGCGACCGCGCAGCAGCGCCGAGCGCTACCCCGAGACGCCCTTCGCGACGCAGGCCTCAACCTTGCTGAGCTCGCGGTCGGAGGCCGCGTTTGGGTACAGCAGCGCACTGCCGATCACCTCGGCGCCCTGGGATGCACGATCCCCCTGCATCTGGTCTCCCTGCGCGATCCCTGCTGCCGGCTCGAACATGACCGTCGGGCCATCCGGAGGCGAGCCGATCTGAAGCCCGGGGCGACCATAGATCGTAATGCTGACGACCGGCAGGTGATCCTGTCGCAGGCAGGTGACGTGATTAGGGTGATTGGTGCGTGGATTGTCTAGCTTGCCACGGCCCTTGGACACGTTGTCGGAACCGGCGACCGGATTTGCAACGCTTCCGCCGCACGCCCCCACCGCGAGGACGACGAGGACGCAGGCCGGCACGAGTTTCGCTGCGGGCATCGAACAGGAGGGTATCGGGCGCCGCAGCGCGATGTTCCGGGCGGCCGTGGAGGATCATCCAGTGCGTGATCGCAGTCGCGGCCGTCGGCGGAGCGCCGTCCAAGCTTGGTGTGGTGGCGGTCGCCTGCCTCGCCGCGGGCGCGCTGCTGGATCGCGAGCCGCGCCGTCAAGCCCTGGCGACCATCGGCGCGCTGGTGCTCGCGCCGGTGCTGCTGCTGGGGGACATCTGGCATTCGCCGCAGCTCGGCGTCCTGCACCGACATCCGCTGCTTGCGGGCGTCGCGGCGCTCGCGCGCGCTGCTTGTCGTGGGCGCGGTCGCCGCCGTGATCGTGCGCCGTCCCGCGGTGCTCGCGTCGCTCGTCGTGATCGCACTGCCGTTCCGAGTGCCGATCGAGTCAGGCGGCATCACCAACAACCTGCTGGTTCCGCTGTACGGCGTCGTCGCGGCCGGGTCGCTGGCGTTCGCGGTGCCCGCGCTGGTCGGCCGTCGAGGCGTGGCGCGCGAGCCCGCCGAGCCGCCGGCCGGGGCGGGCCACCGCGACGTGCGGTGGGTCGAGCGGCTGCTGGCGCTGTATGTCGTTCTGTACGCGCTGCAGGCGATCTACTCGCCCGACTTCGAGAAGGCGCTGCAGAACATGGTGTTCTTCTACGTGCCGTTCGCGCTCCTGTTCTGCCTGTTGCGAAGGCTGGCATGGACGCCGCAGCTGCTGCGCTCGTGCCTGCTGCTAGTGGCCGGGCTGGCGGTCCTGTTCGCGCTCGTCGGGTTCGTCGAGTACGCGACCAAGACGCTGCTGCTCAACCCGAAGCTGGTCGCCGCCAACAACGTCCACACGTACTTCGTGATCAACTCGGTGTTCTTTGACCCGGACATCTTCGGCCGGTTCCTCGCGCTGGTGATGATCCTGCTCGCCGCTGAGCTGCTGTACGGACGTCGGGGGCGCGAGCAGCTGATCACGACCGTCGTGCTCGCGGTCCTGTGGACGGCGCTCGTGCTGACGCTGTCGCGCTCGAGCCTGGGCGCGCTGCTGGTGGGCCTCGGGATCCTCGCGGCGCTACGCTGGAATGCGTCGTGGACGGTGGTCGTGGGGGTCGCGGTCGTGGCGGTCGGGGCGGCCGCGGTGGCGGCCTCGCCGACGACGTTCGGTCTCAATCAGGGGGCCAACGGGGCCTCGGCGGGCCGGGCGGGACTGGTCAGCAGCGGCGCGACGATGTTCGGACGGCGGCCGCTGTGGGGCTACGGCTCCGGGTCGTTCATCGACCGAGTACCGCAAGCTGCACCCGGGCACATCCCAGACGCTGGCTGCCTCGCACACGATCCCGGTGACGATCGCGGCCGAGCAGGGCCTGATCGGCGAGCTGTCGTATCTCGCGCTCCTGCTCGCAGCCGCCGTGGCGCTGCTGCGCCGCGCGCGCTCGGATCGGGCGCGCGCAGCCGTTGCAGCAGCGTTCGTGGCGCTGGTGTTCCATACGCTGCTGTACGCGGACTTCCTCGAGGACCCCGACACGTGGACGCTGTTGGGCATCGGCGCCGCGCTGGCGATCGCCGCGCGAGCGCCGGTCAGCGATCGCTCGGTGCAGCCCGAAGTGGCCGTCGCGGCCTAGGCGCGGGAGCCCCTAGTGTCTCGACGTGCAGGACTGACGCGATCTCCCGAGCAACAGCCGCACGATAGGCTCAGCGATGCGTTGCCCAAAGATGGCCGCCCGGACGCAGGAGCTTCGCCGATCGCAGGACCCCCCAGGGGTCCTCGGGGAGCGGTTGCGCCGTCGCCGGCCGGTGTCGCGATGAGCGAGCCGCGCCGCGGCCGTTACAAGATCTTTCTGGGGATGGCCGCTGGCGTGGGCAAGACCTACCGGATGCTGCAGGAGGGGCATGCCGAGGCGGAGTCCGGCCGCGATGTCGTGATCGGCTATCTGGAGCCCCACGGTCGCGCCGAGACGACCGCTTTGGGCGAGGGCCTGGAGATGATTCCCCGCCGGCGAGTGACCTACCGCGACTCCGTGCTGGAGGAGATGGACCTTCCGGCGATCGTGCGTCGCGCGCCCGAACTGTGCCTGATCGATGAGCTTGCGCACACCAACGCCCCCGGGGTGGAGCACGAGAAGCGCTTTGAGGACATCGACGACGTCCTGGCGGCCGGGATCGACGTGTACTCGACCGTCAACGTCCAGCACCTCGAAAGCCTCAACGACCAGGTCGCGGAGCTGACCGGGATCCGCGTCCGCGAGACGGTCCCCGACGCGATCCTCGGCTCCGCGGACGAGGTCGTGCTGATCGACATCACCCCGCAGTCGCTGATCGAGCGGCTGCTCGCCGGGAAGGTGTACCCCGGCGAGCGCGCGCAGGCGGCGCTGAACAACTTCTTCAAGATCGAGAACCTGTCCGCGCTGCGCGAGGTCTCGCTGCGCCAAGTCGCCGAGGAGATCGAGGCCAAGCGGATCCCCACCGAAGCCGGCGGCCGGCCGCATGACGAGCGGCTGATCGACACCGCCGCTCCGCAGGCGATCGGCGAGCGGCTGCTGGCGCTGATCAAGCCGCGACCCAAATCCCAGCGGGTGGTGCGACGCGCCTGGCGCTCCGCGCAGCGGCTCGGCGCCGAACTGGATCTGCTGTGGGTCACCGACCACCAAGCCAGCGACGAGGAGCAGGAACAGCTCGACGCGCTGCGGCGGCTCGCGAGCGTGCTCGGCGCGCACCTGCTGATCGAGCACGGCGATGACATCGCGCTCATCACCCAGCGCGTCGCGCGCGAGCGCGGCACGACCTACGTGCTGATGGGCACCCCCCAGCCACGCGGCGCGCTACGCCGACTGACCACGCCAGCACTTCCCTACCGGCTGCTCGCGCTCCTACCCGGCATCGACCTGCGGATCGTCGCCGACCGAACCCAACGCGCCACCGAGCAGCCATGACCGCGGTCTTGATCGCGCTGGTGGTCGTGCTGGCGGTCGCGCTCGCGGCGCTCGCAGCGATCCATTTCGACCACCGCGGCCGGCGGCGCTCGCGCGTCCCGGCCACAGGCGGCCGGCGGATTCTGTTTCCATTCGTCGCGTACGCGCTCTCAGCTCGCGCGCTCGACGCTGCCCTGCGCCTCGCCCGCGCCGAGGACGCCACGCTGGTCCCGGTATTTCTCGCGCGGGTGTCGTTGCAGCTCCCACTGGACGCCCCGCTACCCAGGCAGTGCGCGATCGCGATCCCGCTGCAAGAAGCGATTGAGCACCGGGCGACCGTGTTCGGGATCCCCGTCGACGCCCGGATCGAGCGCGGGCGCACGTACCGTCATACGCTCAGGGAGATGATCGCCAACGAACGCTACGACCGGATCGTGATCGCGGCCGCCGCCCACGGCAACCCCGGCTTCGCTCCCGACGACGTCGCCTGGCTGCTGGCCAACGCCCCCGGCGAGATCGTCGTCCTACGACCCTCGATCGACGAGCAAATCCTCCCACCATCCCTACCACCGCGGCGACGCACACGCACAACCCCCACCCGCACGCGGCGGCGACGGACGCCCGCGGCCGGCTGAGCAGCGACCCGCAGACCGCGCCGACGCCGATCCAGCCACGCCCAGCCACTCGCCGGATTCCGACAGTAATTTCCGCGGGAGCCCTTACCGCGCGTTGCGCAAGCAGCAAGCCATTCCGACAACAAAAGGGGACGCTTTGACCGCTATCTGTCCTGTGGGGCGCTTGACCCGAGGGGGTCGCGCCGGTTCGACGTTCGCCGCCCGGGTGGGCCGGTGATGCCGGAGGCGGTTCTGCACCTATCCTCATTGGCGGGCAGCCCGCTCCTTGACTCCAGCGGGCAGCGGTTGGGGCGTGTCGAGGATCTGATCGCGAGGCTCGATGCTGGCGACCAGCTGCCACCGGTTACGGGCGTGAAGGCCCGGATCGGCGGTCGTGAGCTGTTCGTGCCCGCGAACCGGATCGCTCAGCTAGAACCGGCGGCGGCGCGGACGTCGACCACGAAGCTGAATCTCGCGCAGTTCGAGCGCCGGCCTGGCGAGGTGCTGTTGCGCGGTGATCTGCTGGGGCGCAGCGTGATCAACGTCACTACCGCCCGCTTGGTCAAAGCGCGCGAGGTCGAGCTGGTGTGCGTGGCCGGGACGTGGCGGGTCGCGGGGATCGACCCGAGCGTTGGCGCGGGGATCAGGCGATTGCTTCCGCGGCGCTTTCGCGGCCACGAGCGAGAGCACGCCCGATTCGTGCCGTGGTCTGAGGTCGAGCCGTTCGTTGCGCATGTGCCGACCTCGCGGCTGCGGCTCGCTTCGCGTCGCCTGGCGCGGCTTCATCCGGCGCAGATCGCGGATCTCGTCGAGGCCGCTTCGCACGACGAGGGGGAGGAGATCCTGCAGGCGGTCGGGCAGGACAAGGAGCTCGAGGCTGACGTGTTCGAGGAGCTCGATGACGAGCACCAGGTCGAGTTCCTGCGCGTACGCTCAGATCAGGAGGTGGCAGGGGTGCTGGCGCGGATGGCCAGCGACGACGCCGCCGATCTGCTGCTCGAGATCGAACAGGACCGCCGGATCCCGCTGCTGAATCTCCTACCCGCCTCCAAGCAACTGAAGATCAAGCGGCTGCTGGGCTACAACCCATCGACCGCGGGCGGGCTGATGAACCCCGACTTCGCGTCACTGCCAGCTGACGCGACCGTCGCTCAGGCACTGGAGCGGGTGCGCGAGAGCGAGCTCGCGCCGGGGCAACTGCTGATGCTATGGGTGATCGATGTGCAGGGGCACCTGGTCGGTGGCGTGTTCTCGCCCGAGCTGGTGCGCGCTGAGGATGATGCGAGCGTCACGAGTTTGATCGAGACCGCGATCCCGATCGTCTCTCCACAAACCGAGCTTCCCGAGGTCGCGAGGTTGATGGCCGACTTCAACCTGCTCGCGATCCCGGTCATCGACAGCGACGAGAAGCCGATCGGCGTGGTCGCCTTCGACGACGTGCTCGAGCTTCTGCTCCCAGACGAGTGGCGACGCCGGGCTGGGGAAGCACGCGGATGACCCCGTCGACCGGCCCGAGCATGGTCGTCACCCCCGACCTCGGGAGGCTGATCCCAGGGTCAGGTGCGTTCGGGATGGACGTCGCGGCACCCGACGGCGAGCGAGAAGGGAGGTCGAGCGGATGACGACCGACCCGAGCGCGGACGCTACCCCCGACCCGCCTGCGACCACCCCCTCAGCAGGTGCCCCGCCGCGCGAGCGTTTCGTGCTCGACTCCGCGCACGTCGGCGATATTCAGGGCGCGTTCGGCACCATCGGCCAACGCGAGGGTGACCGCCGCGGAGTGCGGGCACGGTCGCTGGCGCTACTGGCGATCATCGGGCCGGGCCTGATCGTGATGGTCGGCGACAACGACGCCGGGGGCGTCGCAACCTACTCGCAAGCCGGGCAGAACTACGGGACCAGCCTGCTGTGGGTGCTGTTGCTGCTCGTCCCGGTGCTGATCGTCAACCAGGAGATGGTCGTCCGGCTCGGCGCGGTCACCGGCGTCGGCCACGCCCGGTTGATCAACGAGCGCTTCGGGCGCTTCTGGGGCTGGTTCTCGGTCGGCGACCTGTTCCTGTTGAACTTCCTCACGATCGTGACCGAGTTCATCGGCGTCAGCCTTGCGCTCGGCTACTTCGGCGTGTCGAAGTTCATCGCGGTTCCGATCGCAGCTGTGGCGCTGGTCGCGATCACCGTCACCGGCAGCTTTCGCTCGTGGGAGCGCTCGATGTTCGTGTTCGTGTTCGCGAACTTCCTCGTCATCCCGCTGTTCCTCATGGCGCACCCGAAAGGCTCCAGCATCGTCCACGACTTCTTCATCCCCGGCATTCAGGGCGGGGCGAACTCGGCCTCGGTGCTGCTGATCATCGCGATCGTCGGCACGACCGTCGCGCCGTGGCAGCTGTTCTTCCAGCAGTCAAACGTGATCGACAAGCGGATCACTCCCCGCTGGATCAACTACGAGCGGCTCGACACGTGGATCGGCGCCGTCGTCGTCGTGATCGGCGCCGCAGCTCTGATCTGCGTCTCCGCGTTCGCCTTCCAGGGCACCGCCGCCGCCGGACAGTTCAACGACGCCGGCACCACCGCCTCGGGCCTCGAGCACTACCTGGGTCGCCCGCGGGCGGCCTGTTCGCCGTCGTGCTGCTCAACGCCTCACTGATCGGAGCCGGCGCGCTCACCCTTTCCACGAGCTACGCGTTCGGCGACGTGTTCGGCACCCACAGCTCGCTGCACCGCAAGTTCGCCGACGCGAAGCTGTTCTACTCGATCTTCGCCGCGATGATCGCCGCGGCCGCCGGCATCGTGCTGATCCCCGGCGCGCCGCTCGGCGTGATCACCGAATCGGTCCAAGCCCTCGCCGGCGTCCTGCTGCCAAGCGCCAGCGTGTTCCTGCTGCTGCTCTGCAACGACCGCGAGGTACTCGGCCCGTGGTGCAATCCGCCCTGGCTGAACGCTCTCGCAAGCGTAATCGTTGCGACCCTCGTGCTGCTCTCGCTAATCCTGATGGCCAGCACGGTATTTCCCAATGTCGACGTGACCAAGGTCGCGCTCATCGGCGGCGGGCTCCTCGCCGCAGGGCTCCTCGCGTTCGGGGCGGTGACCCTTCGCGCACACCGACATCCGGCCGGCGTCGGCATCCTCGACGAAACGCCGACCGTCCCCAAACAGAACTGGACGATGGCCCCACTCGCACTGCTCGGCCGACCACAATGGTCGACTGGCCGCAAAGTCGCGATGCTCATACTACGCGGCTATCTCGTCATAGCGGTGATCCTGCTGCTCGTCAAAGCCATCCAACTCGGCGGCGGATAACCCAATCATGCAGGCTGTCGCAAAACCTTTGCTCGGACGATCTGACGGATTCTGGAAATCATTGTCAGATCGAACTGGACCTGTTTTCGGTGCACGGCTCCACGGCCATTTTGCGACAGTCTGCATGGTCAGAAATTCGGTGGGCCGCTCGAGACAACCAACCAATTTGTGCCTCGGGGCACTCGGTGCCGCCGCAGAAAAGCGCCCCGCGCGGGTCGTCGCCGGGGGTTTCATTTCGGATCGGATCCGGGTAGGATCGCGCGGTCGTGACCTGGGGATTCCTGTGGCTGATGCTGGCGCTGAAAATTCCGCTGATCGGCCTGATCTGGATTGTGTGGTGGGCGGTCAAGCAGAAGCCTGAGGAGACGCCGTCGCCGGCTTCCGACGACGACGGCGGGGTCAAGCGCCGCCGCCCGCATCAGCCGAAGCCGTTCCCGCGCCGCCCGCGCCGCGGCCCGCACGGCGATCCGCCGCCGCTGCCGCCGGCCCGGGTCCGCACCGTGCGGGCACGGGCCCGCACGTTCGGTCACTGACCCGGGCTCGCACGGTGCGGGCGCCGATCCGCACGTTCGGCCACTGACCCCGGCTCGCTGTCAGACTTGCGCCGATGAGCGACGCGCCCCGCTCGGTGCTATCTGACGGCACGATCCTGAAGCTCGTGAAGCAGGGCCGGATCCGGATCGAACCGTGGGAACCGGAGCTCGTCCAGCCTGCGAGCATCGACCTCCGCCTCGGAGACTCCTTCCGGGTGTTTCACAACCACCGCGCGTCGGCGATCGACCTGCGCAAGCCGCCGGAGAACCTGACCGAGGAGGTCGTGGTGCCCGCCGACGACTCGTTCGTGATCCATCCCGGCGAGTTCTGCCTCGGGCGCACCCTGGAATGGGTGGAGCTCCCGGATGACATCGTGGCGCGAATCGAAGGGAAATCGAGCTTGGGCCGCCTCGGCCTGATCGTGCACGCCACCGCCGGCTTCTGCGATCCCGGCTGGAAGGGGACGCTGACGCTCGAGCTGAACAACCTGACCCGCGTGCCGATCAAGCTGTATCCCGGGCTGCTGATCGCGCAGCTGTCGTTCATGGCGCTCGACGCTCCCGCGTTGCGGCCCTATGGCAGCCCCGAGCTCGGCAGCCATTACCTAGGCCAGCGCGCGGCGACCGAGAGCCGCTACGAAGGTGCGCCCGGCGAGCGCGCCCGAACGCATCCGATCAGATAGGCTCGCGGCCGTGCTGGGCATTCTGATCGTCGCCGCCGAGCCGTCGAAGGTCCCGTTCTACTTCGCCGGCGGGGTGCTGGCTGCGTGGGCGGTGGTCCTTGCCGGAATCGGTCTCACGCGGCCTGAGTTCCCGTACAGCGACCGCGGTGCGCGCGGCGTGATGGCGATCAGCTTCGCGCTCATCGCGATCGCGATCGCGATGGCGATTGTGACCAGCAAGTAGCGAGTCTGATCCGCAAGCGGCCGGCTTACCCGCCCGCGACATCCGGGTACTAGAGTGATGACGTGGTCTTCGGGCCGCGGAGCTGGACCGACCACCCCCGCAACCACGCGCGAGAGGAATGCCATGACGACTCAGACACAGCAAACAGATGGCACTGGCGTGGCGACGGCGCAGGAGACCCTCACCGTCACCGACAACCGCACCGGCAGGCAATACGAATTGCCAATCGAGGACGGGACGATCCGCGCAACGGAGCTGCGCAAGATCAGGACCCGCGACGACGACTTCGGCTTGATGACCTACGACCCGGCCTTCATGGCGACGGCCTCGTGCCGGTCGGCGATCACGTTTATCGACGGCGACAAGGGCATCCTGGAATACCGGGGGTATCCGATCGAGCAGCTCGCCGAGCAGTCGAGCTACCTCGAGGTCGCCTACCTGCTGATCCACGGTGAGCTGCCGACCCGGGACGAGCTCGACGAGTGGACCCACCAGATCACGATCCACACGTTCGTACACGAGAACATCAAGGAGTTCATGCAGGGCTTCCGCTACGACGCCCACCCGATGGGGATGCTGCTCGCGTCCGTCGGTGCGCTCTCGACCTTCTATCCAGAGGCGCGGGAGATCAAGCAGCCGGACATCCGCTACATCCAGATCATCCGGCTGATGGCGAAGATGCCGACGCTGGCCGCCTTCTCCTACCGCCACAACCGCGGCCTGCCGTACGTGTATCCGGACAACGACCTGTCGTATGCGGGCAACTTCCTCTCGATGATCTACAAGATGACCGAGCTCAAGTACGAGCCCGATCCGCGGCTCGAGCACGCTCTCGATGTGCTCTTCATCCTCCATGCCGACCACGAGCAGAACTGCTCGACGAGCGCCGTACGCAGCGTCGGCTCCTCGCAGGTCGACCCCTACTCGGCCGTCGCCGCGGGCGTCGCTGCCCTTTACGGCCCGCTGCACGGCGGCGCTAACGAGGCCGCGTTGCGGATGCTGCGCCGGATCGGCAGCACGGACAACGTCTCGGACTTCATCAAGGGCGTCAAGGATGGCAATGAGAGGCTGATGGGCTTCGGCCACCGCGTGTACAAGAACTACGACCCGCGGGCCAAGATCATCAAGAAGGCGCTCGACGACGTGCTCGAGGTCACCGGCACCAACCCGCTGCTTGAGATCGCGCTGCAGCTCGAGCAGATCGCGCTCGAGGACGAGTACTTCACGTCACGCAAGCTGTACCCGAACGTCGACTTCTACTCGGGCCTGATCTACGAGGCGCTCGGGATGCCGATGGAGACGTTCCCGGTGCTGTTCGCGATCGGCCGCACCAGCGGCTGGATCGCGCAGTGGCTGGAGATGATCGACGACAAGGAGCAGAAGATCGCCCGGCCGCGGCAGATCTACACCGGCGATCGTGGGCTCGATTATGTGCCGATCGAGCAGCGCTGACCCCTCGCGATCGTTGCGCCGGCTGGCGTAGTCCGGCCGCCGCTGTCCTTCTCCGCCCCAGCGGTTGTACTCCGGCACCGCTTGTCCGCGCGGTCGAAGCGGGTCGCCGATCCAAGAAGGGGGTGTTAGGGCCCGTTCAAGAATTACTACGGTTTTGACGGCGTCTGGACGCGCCTGGCGCCGCCGGCTCGTCCTCAAATACTCCCGGTATTATCGGGCCGAGCCGGCGACGCCAGACACGCCCAGCCACTCGTCAAATCCCGCCACTAATTCTTGAACGGGCCCTTAGTGCAAAGGACGACCAACAGCGCCGCCGACCGGCGGACCGGCGGCGTGAGATCATCGGCGGGTGCCGTGGAAGGTGACTGTCCGCGCGGGGCCACGGATCGAGCGCCGGCGGTTCGGGGAGCTTGAGGCCGCGCTCGATGCCGCCGAGCTGCGAGGCCTGGAGCTGGCTCGCGACGCGCCGCGCGGCTCGGTAGACGTCAAGCTCAAGCGCTTCGAACCGGTCCAGCAGGTGGCGGCGCGGATCGAGCTCGCCGGCCCCGAGCGGCTGGTGCCAAGCGTGCGGGCGGGTGTCGACGTCCGCGGCGACGGTTCAAGCGAGGCCTACCTTGGCCGCGTGCGCCGTCAGCTGGTCGATCTGCGGCGTGGCGAGAGCGCCTGGGCGGCGCTGCGGCGAGTCCTCTCGAATCGCTCCAATCCGCGACCCAAGAGAGGGGCGAAGCGTTGCGAGTGTGTACGACGACATCGGCGTACATGATCGGGCGTCGGCCACTTGGCCCCGTGGCGTAGGGCGCGCTCGCAAACATTGGCCGCGTGGCTGACAGCCCACGGCGCCATGGCAAGTAGATTCCTTGGCCCAAGACGGGCGCGTGGACACACATCAGTCAAAGGAATGGAGGCCGTCCGGTGTCAGCAGTAAAGGTGTCAGCAGTAAAGAGCTCTTCCGATGCGAGCGAGCGAGCGAGTGCAGTAATGCTGCCAGTGCCACGTCCATCCTCGACACGCAGGCGCCTTCAGGGCGCTGGCGCCAAGGTCGAGTTCGAGGAGGTACGCGTCTGTCAAGGCAGGCGCTCGGGAGCAACGATGGTCATCGCCGTGCACCGCACCGTTCAGGACCGCTCGCTGGGCGGCTGCCGGATGTGGCACTACGACCACGCTTCCTCCGCGCTCGCGGACGCCAAGCGGCTTGCCCGCTCGATGAGCTTCAAGGCAGCCGCGGCGGGCCTCTCGCTTGGCGGCGCCAAGGCTGTGATTGCGCTTCCCGACTGCGAGCGCCCGGAGGGCGCGCGTCGCGAGCGGCTGTTGCGTGATTTCGCTGAGCTGGTCGAGTCCTTTGACGGGCGCTTCGTCACCGGGCAAGATGTCGGGATGAGCCTCGAGGACATCAGCTACCTGGCGCGCTTCACGGAGCATGTCGCCGGGCACGCCGTGAGCGAGGGAGGGTCCGGGGATCCGAGTCCGTACACCGCACGCGGCGTCGAGGCCGGGATCAACGCGTCGCTTGAGGGCTCGCTGTGCGGGCGCCATGTGGTCGTGGTCGGCCTCGGGCATGTCGGAGGCCAGCTTGCCCGCCGTTTGCACGTAGCCGGCGCGAAGCTGACGCTCAGCGACACCGATCGACGCAAGCGGGCGCTTGCAGGGGAGCTGGGAGCCAGCTGGGTGGCGCCGAGCGAGGCTCTGACGGTGGCCGCTGACGTGCTCGCGCCGTGTGCGCTGGGCGGGATCTTCGACGATGACACGGTGGCCTCGCTACAAGTGCCGGTAATCGCTGGTGCGGCGAATGCGCAGCTCAAGGAGGACCGCGTCGCCGACGCGCTGGCGGCGCGAGGGATTGTTTGGGCGCCTGACTTCATCATCAACGCCGGGGGGCTGATCGCGGTTGCCTGCGAACTCGACGGTTTCGAGCGCGAGCGCGCGCTGCGGGCCGTGGACGGCAT
This sequence comes from uncultured Solirubrobacterales bacterium, assembly GCA_963811155.1. Taxonomy (GTDB): domain Bacteria; phylum Actinomycetota; class Thermoleophilia; order Solirubrobacterales; family Solirubrobacteraceae; genus Palsa-465. The sequence continues at coordinate 71,436 of CAWEQQ010000019.1, read as the reverse complement.
CGCGGACACGCTCACGGAGGTCTACGCGCACGCGCGCAGAGACCGCGTCAGCACGCTTGCCGCTGCGAAGGCGCTGGCCGTCGAGCGCCTTCCATCATCAGCGCTGGCGGCCTGATCGCGGTCGGCGGCGAGCGCTCGACGCCGGCCAGATGTCGCCTGAGACCACGCCATCTCTCGCTCCACGGCGACGTGCGCGTCCAGCTTCGCTCTACGGCGACGTCCCCCTCCATCAGCGGTCTCACGGCGAGGCGTTCCTTGCGCTTGCCGCCAAGCCCGACGACTACGGGCCCTAGTGGAGCACGAGCGACGCCCCGTGCTCGCGCAGCCAGCGCGCGTGCTCGCGGTAGTCGGGGCGGTGGCGGGCGAGCAGCGCCCAGAAGCGTGACGAATGGTCCATCACCTGCAGATGGCAGACCTCGTGCCAGACGACGTAGTCGAGCACCGGCTCGGGCGCCAGCAGCAGTCGCCAGTTGAAGCTCATCGCGCCGCTCGCGGAGCAGCTTGCCCATCGCGTGCGCTGGCCGCGGATCGTGAGGCTCGAGTACGAGCGGCCGATCAGCGAGCACGCGCGGTCCAACCGGGGTGCGATCTCGGCGCGCGCGGCGCGACGGTACCAGCGCTCCAGCGCCTCGCGGCGAGCCCCTCCAGCGGGTATGAGCAGCTCGCCGCCGCGACGATGAACTCGCGTCCGGCCCGGCTGGGGGACGAGTGCCAGCATCAGACCGAGATACGGGACGGCGTCTCCGCGCTCGGCCAGCGCCGCCCGCGCGCGATCGAGCTCGCGCACGCGCCGCTCGATCCACGGGCGCAGCTCGCTGATCGCGATCGCCGCCTCGCGCTCGGGTGTGCGGCGGGGCAACACGACCTCGACCCCGCGGGTCAGGTCGACGGTCACCCGCACGCGTCGCGCGCGCGCCGAGCGACGGACGCGGTAGGGGATCTGCTCCAAGCGGGCAATCTGCTCCACGTCGCGAAAGACTACGGTGCGATCCCGACGTGCCTGCGATCCCCTCTCTGAACGAGCCGCTCAGTGACCACCGGGTGGTTGTGCGCGACGGCGCCGAGCGCGACATCCCGGAGGTGCTGATCGCGCACCAGGACGATCCCGACATGCACGTGCTGCTCGGCGAGGAGCGAACGCCGACCGGCGCCGAGCTCGGCCGGCGCGCTGAGGGCGAGCGCGGCGCGAGGATCGCGGGCACCGGCGCGACGCTGACGATCCTCGAGCCTGGCTCGGACGAGTGCCGTGGCCAGATCTATATCCATCACGTTGACTGGGACCATACGCGCGCGGAGCTCGGCATCTGGGTGGCGCCTCAGGCCCGCGGGCGGGGCCTGGCGCGAGGCGCCCTGCGGCTGGTCGCATGCTGGTTGCTGCGAGACTGCGGCATCGAACGCGTCGCGCTCGTGACCGCTACCCACAATCAGCCGATGCGCCGCGCCGGGCGCGGCGCCGGGTTCCGGGACGAAGGCGTCCTGCGCGCCCATTTGCGTGAGCGGGGCCGGCGTGTCGATGCGGCCGTGCTGTCACTCGTGCGAGGCGACCTGGAGGACTGATGCAGTACTGGCGCGTGAAGCTTCCGCCCGGCGTTCGCTCGCCGTTTGAGGTGTACGTCAACGGCGTCCCCCAGGAGCTCGGCGTCGACTATCGCATCTCCGCGGGCGAGCTGCTGTTCGAGCGCGAGCTGGTGCAGCAGAAGCTCGGACCGTGGGCGTGGTTCCTCGGCTTCTGGGGGATCGGCACGTACAAGCGCAACGACGAGGTCGACGTGCGCTACGAGCTCGGCGGGCAGCCGATGGTCGCCAGCGCGCTCCAGATCACGGCGCCGTCCGCACGACCTCGCGCCTGACCCATGGGCGCAGCAGCTTCAGCGCGGACAAGATGGCGCGGGTCGCCGGCGAGCGGTTAAGCGTGTAGAAGTGGATTCCGGGAGCTCCGCCGGCGAGCAGCTCGGCGCACTGCAGGGTCGCGTAGGAAACGCCGAGCTCGACCACGCCGCCGGGATCGGAGCCGGACTGTTCGAGCTGCTCGAGCAGCTGATCTGGGATGCACGCGCCGCACATGCCGGTGATCGTCTTGATCTGGTTGACGTCGGTGATCGGCATGATCCCGGGGATGATCGGGACCTCGATCCCGACCGCCCGAGCCTCGTCGACGAACCGGAAGTACAGCTCGTTGTCGAAGAACAGCTGCGTGATCAAGAACGACGCGCCGGCCCGCACCTTCTCCCGGAGATAGCGCAGATCGTGGGCCATGTCGGGTGCCTCGGGATGGATCTCCGGGAAGCACGCCGCGCCGACGCTGAAGCCGTAGTCCGCTCGGATCAGCGCAACGAGCTCGGTCGAATACCGGAGTCCGCCCGGATGGGGCGTCCACTGCGGCTCGCCGCGAGGCGGGTCCCCGCGCAGCGCGAGCACGTTCTCGATCCCCGCCTCGTCGAGGCCGCCGAGGATCGTGTGCAGCTCCTGGCACGTGGCGCCCACACAGCTGAGGTGCGCCATCGCCTCGATCTGCAGCTCCTGCTTGAGCCACTTGGTGACCTCCAGCGTACGGTTTCGCGTCGAGCCGGCCGCCCCGTAGGTGACCGACACGAAGTCGGGCTCCAGTGCCTGGAGCGCCGCCAGCGTGGCGCGCAGGTTGCGCTCTCCGTCATCGGTCTTGGGCGGGAAGAACTCGAATGAGAACACCGGCTCGTCGGCCGCTGCAAAGATCTCGTCGATTCGCACGGTGGCGGCACAGTACAACCTTGACAAGCTCGTGTCAAGGTTGCAGGTGCCACTGCGTCACGGCGCCATCGGGCTCTGGCGCGATCTGACCCATCTGGCGCGCCAGATGGGTCAGATAGCAGAGCGTCTCCCGCAGGCGCCACGGCGCGGTCGCCTCGGTCGGCGCCTCGCCGTACACGCTCGGCATGATCGCGACTGCCGTTTGCGGCCCGCCGTCGAGCGCCGCCAGCACGTGATCGAGTCGCTGCTCGACGAGCCTGCGGGTGCCGTCGATGTGACCGTGGACGTCGACGAACGGCTTGCCGTGCCCGGACATGGCAAGCCGCGCGTCGAGCTTGTCGACCGCGTCCAGCGAGTGCATGAACTCGCCCACCGGATCGGGCGAGAAGCCATGGTCGTAGTACAGGGAGATCCGTCCGAGCACGTGATCGCCCGAGAGCAGCAGCCGGCGCTCGCGCTGGAACAGGCACACGTGCGAAGGCGCGTGGCCAGGGGTCTCGTACACGGTCCAGGGGCCGAGGTCGGTCGCAAGCTCAACGCCGGCGACAAGGTCGCGGTCGGGCTCGATCACGCGCGCGACCCCCGAAGGGCTGTCCCTGGCGTGCTCGACGTAGCGGCGCAGCGCCTGCTCCGAAACGCCGCTCTGGCGCCCGAGCTCGACGAACTGCGCGATCGCCGCCCCGGGATCGCCGGCGGTGCGCGTCGCGTGCTCGTGGTTTGGGTGCATCCAGAGCTCGCAGCCGGCGCGCTCGCAGATCGGAGCCGCCTGGCCCCAATGGTCGTTATGTGCGTGGGTGCAGGCGAGCAGCCGGACGTCCTCGACGCGGAGGTTCACCTGCGCCATCGCGCGCTCGAGCTGCTGCATCGAATCGGGCCCGTGCGCGCCTGTGTCGATCAGGATCACGCCGGTGCCTGCGGCGATCGCCCAGGCGTTACAGTGGGGCACGGCCGGGAACGGCAGCGGCAGCCGCAGGCGCCAGAGGCCGGGCACCACACGCTCCCCTCGACCGAGCTCGCGACGGCGGGTCATGCGTGCACGATATTGCGGGCGTAGACTGGCGTGTGCCGATGTCGACTGCAGACGTTGCGGGGCGGTACTTCAAGGCGCTCGCCGCCCACGACCTCGACCGCGCCGTCGCGTGCTGGGCGCCGGGAGCGGTCGATCGCCTCGTCGGCCAGCAGGAGTTGGTCGCCCCGGACGGGATCAGGCGCTACTTCTGGGAGCTGTTCGCGGCGTTTCCGGACTTCACGTTCGAGATCATCGACCTGACGAGCTACCGGGGGCCGAGCTACCGGGGGCGCTCGGCGGTCCGCTGGCGGGCCCGAGCGACGTTCGCCGGTCCGGGCAGGTTCCAGGGATTCACTCCGAACGGCGCGCGGATCACGATCGAGGGGTGCGACGTGCTGACCGTCGCGGACGAGCTGATCCAGCACGACGACGCCTATTTCGACAGCGGTGACATCGCCCGGCAGCTGGGCTTCCTGCCCGCGGCCGGGTCGCGCACGGAGGCACGCCTTGCAAAGCTCGCGAACGTTCGCACCAAGCTCTTCTCTTGGATCCGAGGCGCCGAGCCGCACCGGATCGCCGACGGCGTCTGGATGCTGCGGGGCGGATTCCCGATCAAGACGATGAACGTGTACCTGCTCGAGCACGACGGCGGGGTCACGGTCTTCGACGCCGGGATCTCGGAGATGACGACCGCCGTCGCGGCGGCCGGCGCGCGGCTTGGCGGGGTCAGGCGAATCGTGCTCGGGCACGCCGACGCCGATCACCGCGGTTCGGCCCCGGGGCTCGAGGTCCCGGTGCTCTGCCATCCCGCCGAGCGCGCCGCTGCCGAGTCGGACTCAACGTTCCGCAGCTACTGGGATTTCTCCAAGCTAGATGCGCACGGGCGATGGCTGCTCGGGCGGCTGCTGCCATTCTGGGACGGGGGCGCGGTGCGGGTCACGGGAACCCTCGAGGAGGGGGATCGGGTCGCAGATTTCCGGGTCGTCGAGCTGCCCGGCCATGCCCCCGGTCTGATCGGGCTGTTTCGGGAGTCCGACCGCCTGGCGCTGGTGAGCGACTGCATCTACACGCTGGACCCGCAAACGGGCATCAGGGGTGCTCCCCGCGTCCCGCACCCGGCGTTCGACGTCGACGTCGAGCAGGCCCGAGTCTCGATCCGCAAGCTGGCCGAGCTCGAGCCGTCCGCGGCTTGGGCGGGACACGCGGGACCGGTGACCGGCGACGTGCGCGCACAGCTCGAGCAGGTGGCGTCGGCGCGTCTGTAGCGTGGGACGGCGTCATCGACAACGCGAGAAGCTTGCCGCACCCACCTCCGAGTACCGGGACGAGGAGGGCAACGTGCTGACGTTGCGCGGCTCGCTGTCGCCAGCGTCGCGGCGGGAATATGCGGCTGTGCTCGAGGGCGGCCTACATCGTGAGGACGCATGGCAGCGGGCGGTCGAGCTCCTGTTCGAGCGCCTCGCGGTCTCGTGGTCGATCTCGGGCCTCGCGATCGAGCGCCAAAAGGAGCTGCTGGATCGCTACCGGATCACCTCGAGCCAGGAGCGCCTGTTCGTTCGCGACTCCCTGCGTTCGCATGTCCGCGAGCACTTCCCCGAGCTCCAGGCGCCATGATCGACGCCGGCGCGCACCTGCTCGGCGAGGTTGGCATGGCACCAACCTCGGCATCGACCGCTCGAGCGGCTCCGCGTCCCGCTTAATGTAACCATCCTGTACGGGCCCACTAGTGTGCTACTAGCCGGCGGGTGGGGTGCAGTAGCGTCCGGCTCGGATGCGCCGCACGAAGATCGTCGCCACGATTGGTCCCGCCTCCCGGGACCCTGAGACGCTCGTCCGGATGGTGAGCGCGGGCATGGACGTGGCGCGGCTGAACTTCTCCCACGGCAACCGCGAGCTCCATGCCGAGAACGCCGAGCGCGTTCGCGCGGCGGCCTCCGCGGCGGGCCGGCAGGTGGCGATCCTGCAGGACTTGCCTGGCCCGAAGCTGCGGATCGGGGCCCTAGACGAGAACCGCGCGGAGCTCAAACCGGGCGAAACGCTGATTCTGCTGTGTGGGTCCACCGCCGTCGGCAACGGCGAGCGGATGTCGGTCAGCTGGGGTGGGCTCGCCGGCGCGGTCGATCCCGACGACGTCATCTACCTGGCCGACGGTGCGATCCGGCTGCGCGTGCACACGGTTCGGCCAGGCGACGGCGAGGTCGAGACGGCGGTCGAGATCGGTGGTTCGGTCGCCTCGCGGCAGGGCCTGAACATCCCGGGCTCGACGCGCGGGCTGCCGGCGGTCCCTGAGGAGGATCTCGACATGCTGCGGTTCGGCGAATCGATCGGCGTCGACCTCGTCGCGCTGTCGTTCGTGCGCACGGCCGAGGACGTGCGCGCCGTCCGCCGCCACACGCGGTTGCCGCTGGTCGCCAAGATCGAGAAGCCGCAGGCGGTCGACGCGGCCGAGGAGATCATCCGCGCCGCCGACTGCGTGATGGTGGCGCGCGGCGATCTCGGGATCGAGCTACCGATCGAGGACGTCCCGATCGTCCAGAAGCAGCTGCTGCGGACCGCGGGGCGCCTCGCGCGCCCCTCGATCACCGCCACGCAGATGCTCGACTCGATGGTGAACTCGTCGCGCCCGACGCGGGCGGAGGTCGCCGACGTGGCGAACGCGATCATCGACGGGACCGATGCGGTGATGCTGTCTCAGGAGACCGCGATCGGTGCCTACCCAGTGGGGGCGATCGAGATGATGGCCGCGATCGCGGAGCGCACGGAGCACACGTTGCCCTACCGCGCCTGGAACGAGGATCGGGTCAAGCGCGACGCGCGCGACCCCGCCTACACGGTCGCCTACAGCGCCTGCGCGGCGGCGCGTGAACTGCATCTGGCGGCCCTCGTCGTGCCGACGCTGTCCGGGCGTTCGGCCAGGCTGCTGTCAGCACACCGGCCCCAGGTCCCGATCTTCGCCCTGTCACCCGGCCGGGAGACCGTCCGCCGCTGCGGCTTGATGTGGGGTGTGCAGGCCGGCTCGATGCGACGCCACGAGGTCACCGAGGCGCTGATCGCCGACGCGGCGCGCCGCGTCGTGGAGCTCGGTTGGGTCAGTCCCGGAGCGCGCGTCGGCATCACCGCCGGGCTGCCGAGCGGGCGCCCAGGGACGACGAGCCTGATCCAGATCCAGCGCGTCTAGCTAGTGGTCAGTAATGCTTCGTGCTGCGGGCCGTAGTTATCCGCACACCGCACCCGCCGGGAAGATTGACGGTGGAAGGTCGCGCCGCTGGCGGCGGCTGTCTACGCCGCGACGCGGCGATAGAAGTTGGCCTCCTGCTCGCCGAGCTCGGTCGCCGGCCCGTCGCCGTAGAACCACTCACGACCGATCCGGTAGAAGTTGCCGCGGGCGTGCAGCTGAGCGATCACCGCGAGGGTCAGCACCTCCATCCGGCGCCCGAACAGGTGGTCGGGCGGGGCCGACTCGCGGCGGAGCTGGCCGAAGTACTCCGAGCGCGGATCGCTCATGTCGATCAGCACCTGGGTCGCGTGCTCGGGAGACAGCTCGACGTACTCGTCGGCCGTGTACCACGAGGTCGCCGCGCGGAAGTGCTCGAGGACCCGGTCGGGATCGAACCTCTCCGGCTCGGGAAAGAAGCCGGTCTGCGCCCCGATCCGCATGATCGTCTCCTTGTCGCCCTCGATCACGGCCCGCACGACGTCGATCTCGAGCTCCACGGACCCCGGCGGCATCCGCTTGAACAGCCCGAAGTCGAAGAACGCGACCCGCCCGTCGGGCAGCCGCGCCATGTTGCCCGGATGCGGATCGCCCGAGAACTGGTGGTGGCGATACAGGCAGCCGAAATAAAACCGGAACAGGATCTCGCCGATCCGGTCGCGCTCATTCTGCGAATCGCCCTTCAGCTCCTCGAAGCCGGTCCCCCCGACGTACTCGCTGACGAGCACCCGCCGGCGGGAGAGCGAGGTGATGACCTCTGGCACGACGATGAACGGGTGGCCCCGGAAGATCCGCGCAAGCGCCCGCTGGTTCTGCGCCTCGAGCTCGTAGTCGAGCTCCTCCTCGACCCGGTTGCGGATCTCCTCGCCGATCGCCTTCGGATCCATTCCGGGCGCGATCCGCTTGGCGAGGCGCAGGATCAGGCCCAGGTTCTGCATGTCCGCGCGCACCGCCGCAGCGACGCCCGGGTACTGCACCTTGACCGCGACGCGGCGGCCGTCGGTGAGCCTCGCTCGGTAGACCTGGCCGATCGAAGCGGCGGCGATCGGGTCCTCGTCGAACTCGTCGAACACCTGCCCGAGCCGGTCGTCGAGATCGGACTCGATCACCTTGCGCATGTCCTTGAACGTGACCTTGGGGGCGGCGTCGCGGAGTGCCGCGAGCCGGCGCTGGAACTCCTCGCGATACTCCTCGGGCACGAGGCCGACGTCCACGAACGACATCACCTGTCCGACCTTCATCGCCGCGCCCTTCATCGTCCCGAGCGCCTCGACGATCTGCTGCGCGGCCTCGATGTGGCGCCGCTCGAGCGCCGCCTGACGGCCCTCCCTGGTGCGTGCGACATTGGCCGCGCGGGTGCCCGCCTGGCGGATCGCCTGTCCTGCGGCGAGGCCACCGATCTTGGCGGTGCGCCCCACACGGGAGGTGGGGATCTTGTCTCTCGCCACTACTCGAGCAATGCTAGCCGGCGCGGCGCGTGGCTCTCCGGTCGTGCCGGCCATGGGCGGCGCCTGGCTTTGCGGGTCACATGCGGGTGGCGTCCGGCTCTCCGGGTTGCGTCGCCCCGGGTTCGGCGTCCGGCTGCACGCGTTGCGGCGGCCCCGGCTCGGCGTTCGGCTATACGATCGCGGATCGGTTCACCTGCGAGCCGGGCACGATGTCGTCGGCGCCATTAGGCCACCGGATCCACGCCTTGTAGCCGCCGTCGTAGTCATCGCCCAGCAGGATCAGTGTCGCGGGGTCACCGAACGCCGTGCACGGCTCGTCGCCCTCGGGATCGAGCCCGCGCCAGATGCGCACGAACCGGTTGCGCTCGAGCTCCTCGGCGACGGTAGTCGGGTCGGTGTGCCCGGGATGGACCCTGGTCTGCGGCGGCAGCGTCAGCAGCGTGTCCATGATCGAGGACTTGAGGTCGGCATAGGTCGTGTGCCCGGGAGCGCGGACGCCGCCGACCGAGCCCTTGAACAGCGTGTCGCCCGTGAACACGTCGGTTCCGCTAACGAGCAGCGACAGCATCCCGGCGGTGTGCCCAGGGGTGTGCAGCGGCTCGATCTCGAGCGCCCCGCTGAGGATCTTGACGTGGGGCTCCATCGCGCCGGTCGCGCCGGCGACCAGATCGAGCTCGAGCGGATGGATCAGCACCGGGGTGCCCGGATGGCGCTCCAGCACCGGCGCCAGGTCGGCGACGTGATCGTGATGGTGGTGGGTAAGCAGGACATGGGTGAGCTCGAAGCGCATCCTGTCAATGACGTCCAGCAGCGGCCCGACCGGACCGCCGGCGTCGATCAGCACCGCATGAGAGCCCTGCTCGTCAGCGATCAGGTACGTGTTCGAGAGCCACTGCTCGTTCATCGAGCGCTCGATGATCACGCTTAGGGCCTGTTCAAGAATTAGTGGCGGGATTTGACGAGTGGCTGGGCGTGTCTGGCGCCGCCGGCTCGGCCCGATCATACCGGGAGTATTTGACGAGCCGGTGGCGCCAGGCGCGTCCAGACGCCGTCAAAACCGCCAATAATTCTTGAACAGGCCCTTAGCAGCCTATCCTCTTCTCGACATGAGCCTGATCCACACCTGCTACCGGATCCTCGACATCGATCGCTCGGTCGCCTTCTACGAGGCGCTCGGCTTCGAGGAGAAGCGGCGCGCGCCGATCCGCGACGAGGCGATCAACGTATTCATGGGGCTGCCCGAGGACGGTTCCGAGCCGCGCCTGGAGCTGACCTACAACATCGGCCGCGAGGAGCCGTACGAGATCGGCACCGGCTACGGGCACATCGCGATCTCGACCTCCGATCTCGACGGGACCCTGGCGTCGCTCGCCGATCAAGGGATCGAGCCCGAGCGACCGCCGTACACGATCCGCGAGCGCGGTCCGCGCCTGTGCTTCGTGCGCGATCCGGACGGCTACCGGATCGAAATCCTCGAGCGGACCTGAGTCGCCGGCGCCGGCCAGCGACGACCCGGCGCGGGCTTCGTCCGGGCACTGCCGAGGCGGGCGTGAGCCCGGCGCAGGCTCCGCGCGCGGCGTGACCGGTACAGTAAAGGGCGCCGATGGTCGACACGAGCACGATGGCGAAGCTGCTGGAGCGCTTTGCGCAGGCGGTCTACGCGCACGACCGCGAGAACCCGACGCACAACACCTGGGGCATCGGGATGGCGCATTTCGACATCGAGCGGCTGGGGCTGGAGGAAGGCGAGGAGCTCCTGCCAGGGGTCGTGCTCCAGGCCGACGGCGGCGGGACTGGCAACTTCAGGATCCTGTGCGATGGCCAGCACGACCAGGGCGCGGCCGAGGAGGAGGAAGAGGTCGTCGAGGCGGTCTCCTCCGAGGAGGTCGTGGCGCCGTCCGGCGCGCCCGGTCCCGCACCCCAGGTGCGCCCACCGTTCTAGCTCCGCTTGCTGATCTGGACCTGCACGAACGAGTCAAGTTTCGACACGGTCGATCACCATGCGGAGCCCGCCGCCGGAGGCAGGGCGGAAGACCGTTTCTCGGGATTCGGGCATGGATGCCCGAATCACGTGGTTCTTCCCAACCGCTCGGCGGTATGAGATCGCTCGTTAGCCCTTAGTGGCTAGCAGCGTTTCTCACGCCCCCATCAGTAGTTCAGTAGGTGGCCGGCAGACCCGCTAGCCGTGCGGTCTGGGAGTGCAACCGGGCGACGGTCGGGCACGAGAGCCCCTGCCGGGCGGCGGCGCGCAGCACCGAGCCGGAGATCGCGTCGAGCTCTGGCTTCCTGCCGGCGGCGATGTCGCGCCGCATCGAGGAGCCGAGCTCAGGGTGCGCGGCATCGAGCTCGGCGAGCGTTTCCGCCGGGTCAATCCGGGCACCCTCGGCGCGGGCGACGGCTGCCGTCTCGGTGACGCACGCGGTTAGGATCGCGCGCCACTCAGGATCGCTGCGAATGAACCCGAGCGGGCGGTCGGCTGCGCTCGTCGTGCACGCGAGCGCGTTCAAGCGGACCAGCTTCGACCACAGGATCATGGCCTCGCTAGCGCCTACCTGCACCGGAATCTGGACGTCTTGAAAGATCGCCGCCAGCCGGTCAAGGGGGCCTCGGAGCGCCGGGTCGTCGGCGGCCAGGTCGACCCGCAGGAACGGGCTGGTCTGCAAGATGCGGCCAGGAGCAGGACGGTCTGACTCGATCCTGATCACGCCGGCGGCGACGCGCCCGGCGCCGAACCGCTCGCGCAGGGTGCGCATGTGGTCGACGCCGTTGAGCAGCGGCACGACGAGAGACGGTTGTGTGCGGACCCGCCGCAGCGCGTCGTCGAGCGCCGTCGCCTTGGTCGCGACCAGCAGGAACTCAACGGGGGCCTCGAGCGCCGGCGTGCTGTGCGGGTGCGCGACGAACGACCCGAGCCGGACGCTCTGGACCGAGATGCCGCTGCGCGCGATCAGCTCGGCGGTCTGTTCGGGGGCGATCACGACCGTGTCGTAGCCGGCGCGGGCGAGCGCGCCGGCGAGGAAGCCGCCGACGCCGCCGGCGCCGAGAATTGCGATGCCGGCGCGCGAGCCGTCTCCCGCTGCGTTGTCCGCGCTCACGTCATCGCTCGCGCTTTATCCCAGCGCTCTCTGCGCTCGCGGTTCCTCGCGCGCTGGTCTCTGCGCTCGCGGTTCCTCGCTCGGTGGTCTCCTCGCTCGCACCTTCCTCGCGCGGTGGTCTCTGCGCTCGCGGTTCCTCGCGCACGCATCTCCTCGCGCCTCGTGCTTCCTGACTGAGCGTCCTCGGATCCTAACAATGGCGCTGCTCGGAGTGGGACGCTCGCGGGGGCCTCGACAGGGTTTGTGGCGTGCGCGACACTCCGCCTGTGCTCCGGCCGGGTCAGTTGCGGCGCCAACTCGCAAGTAAGTTGAATGCGGCCTATGCCGACGGGCTGCTCAGCGAGCGCACGTTCACGTCCAGGCTTGATCAGCTGTTGGGCAGCCGGGTGATCGACCCCGCCGGGCTGGTCGGCGATCTGACGCGTCGCTCGGACCGCTTCGGCGATCACCTCCGGACGCTCGCGTCGTCGGTTCGCCGGCTTGCCGCCGGCCACGAGACCAGTGCTCCGATCCTGCTGGCGCTCGATTGGAGCGGCGAGCAGGAGGAGCTGCTCGTCGGCCGTGATCCGTGCTGCGACATCGTGCTCGACCGTTCGACGGTTTCGCGGCGGCACGCCCGGCTCGTGTTCCGCGACGGAAGCTGGATCGTCCAGGACCTCGAGTCCACCAACGGCACGAGCGTGAACCACGCGCGCGTCGGGCGCTGCCGGCTCCGACCCGGGGATCGAATACAGTTCGGCGATCAGCTCGTCACGATCGACTGAGACCATCTCGACCGCGCCGACGGCGAGCACCGTGCAGATCAGCCCGGCCCGCGGCTTTGGCGACCTCCGGGCGTTCGTCGAGCTTCCGTTCCGGCTGCATGCCGGCACGCCGTGGATTCCGCCGCTGAAGCTCGAGCGGTACATGTACCTCAACCGCAAGCTGAACGCCTACTTCAAGCACGGCGAGGCCGAGTACTTCCTGGCGCGGCGCGGTGGCCGGGTTGTCGGGCGGATCACCGCCCAGGTCAACCAGGCGTTCAACGACTACCACAAAACGCGCTGGGGCAACTTCGGCTTCCTCGAGTTCGAGGATGACCAGGAGGTGCTGGAGGCATTGCTTCAGGCAGCCGCCGGGTGGTTGCGCGCGCGCAACTGCGAGCGGATGGTCGGCCCGATGGACCTGGTCATGAACGAAGAGAGCGGCGTGCTGATCGAGGGCTTCGAGCTCGAGCCGATGATCAAGCAGCCGTGGCACCCGACGTATTACCAGCGGCGCTGTGAGCAGGCCGGCCTGACGAAGGCGATGGACCTGTACTCGTGGACGCTGCGCATCTCCGATCGGGCGCACATGCTCCCGGTCCTGCCCAAGCTCGCCGAGCGGTCGCGGGTCAAGCACGGGATCCGGATCAGGAAGATGTCCCGCCTGCATCTGCGGCGCGAGCTGGACGAGTTCGCGAAGGTCTACAACGCCGCCTGGGCTCGCAACTGGGACTTCGTGCCGTACTCCAAGGCGGACCTCGACGAGCTCGCGTTCACGCTGCACCTCGTCTACGACCGGGACTGGTTCATGATCGCCGAGAACGACAAGCAGACCGTCGCGATGGAGATCACGGTGCCGGACATCAACCAGGTGCTGAAGAAGATGCGCGGTCGGCTCCTGCCGCTCGGCTGGTGGTACTTCCTCAACAGGCGGAGGATCATCGATCGCGTCCGCGTCGGCTTCCTCGGCGTGCTGCCCGAGTACCAGCACACAGGGGTGGCGGCGGCGCTGTACCTGGAGAGCTTCGGGATCGCCGAGCGGACCCACCGCAAATACGGCGAGATGGGCTGGATCCTCGAGACGAATAGCTCGATGAACCGCGGTATGGAGGCGATGGGGGAAGGATCATCAAGCGCTACCGCGTTTACGAGCGTCTCCTCGACGGCGCCTCGCCCACGCCCGCCAGCGCTTAGCTCAAAGCCACTCGAACCGCACCCGCATCGTCTCGCGCCGGCGGGACGGGCGCTGATTGCCAGCGTCGCCGGCTGGCGCGCCGCAGCTCGCGCCAGGCCTGCAGCGCACCGCGGGCGATGTCCGGGATGAAGCGCTCGCGCGGCACAGTGCCGAACGCCTCCGCGATCTCCTCGTGGCGGATCACCCCCCTCGCTCGCAGACCCTCCACGAGCGGGGCTCGCAGCGCCGCGGCATCATCTGCGGCTGCCATCAGCGGCTCCGCGCAGGGTCTGCACGGCCTCGTCGTGGATCGAGCCGTTGGTCGCGAGCGCGTTGCCGGCGTCGATCCGGGCCCGACCATCGAGGTCAGTGAAGCGCCCGCCGGCCTCCTCCACGATCAGCTCGATCGGCGCGTAGTCCCAGACAAAGCCGGCCATGCTGACGCAGGCGTCGATCTCGCCGGCGGCGAGCCACAGGAAGCTGAGCCCCAGATGCGGGCGCACCGCGGCGGCGCGGGCCGCCAGGATCGCGAGCGGATGATCCTCGACGCCGCGGGCGAGCGTGTGGTGCGAGTCGTCGCCGACCGTCGCATCGGCCAGCCGCGCGGTCGTCGAAACGTGCAACCGCCGGCCGTCTCTGAACGCTCCCTGTCCGCGCAGAGCCCACCACCGGCTGTGCCACAACGGCGCGGCGACCAGGGCCAGCTGCGTCTGGTCGCGCCGGGCCAGCGCGATCAGCGTGCACCAGTTCTCGTCGCCGGCGATGTACGCCGAGGTCCCGTCGATCGGGTCCAGGTACCAGCGCCACTCCGACTCGCCGCTCGCGCCCAGTTCCTCGCCCGTGATCGCGTCGCTGGGGCGCTCGGCCGCAATCCGGGCTCGCAGCACGCGCTCGATCTCGCGGTCGGCGTCGGACACCGGGCTGCCGTCAGGCTTGTGTTCGACGACCAGGTCCGCGGCGCGAAAGCGCTCGACCGCGATCGCCTCGGCGACCTCGGCCAGCTCGAACGCGAGTGCAAGCTCGGCGCTAAGGGTTCTCACGGAAATTAGTGGCGGAATCCGGCGAGTGGCTGGGCGTGTCTGACGCCGCCCGCTCGCCCCGATAGTACTGGTGGTACTTGAGGGCGAGCGGGCGGTGTCAGGCGCGTCCAGACGCCGTCGGAGCCGTCAATAATTTCGGTGGGAGCCCTAAAGCCCTGACGCTGCTCACCCCCCAGCCGCTTCGACCAGCGAGACGCCGGTCACTGGCGCTTGTCGTCGCCGTGTGAATGCAGGAAGTCGAGGTCCTCGATCAGGTCCTCGACGCGCTTGCCAATCGGGGTCTCGCGCGCGCCGGCCAGCTTGTGCGACAGCTGCGAAAGCGCGTCGTCGAAGATCTTCGTGAAGCTGTCGTCGGTCGTCACGTACCCGAGCTCCTCGTCGGAGGGACGTTCCCGCTCGGTCGCCTTCGCGGCTGCCTCGCGGGCGGCCCGGCGCGCGCCTTCCCGGGCCTCGTGCGCCTCCCGGACCGCTCGCTCCAGATCGGCCAGGCGGGACTCGATCGCGGGATCGGTCGGCGTGGTGGGCGGCGCTGGGCCGGCGCGCGGAGCCCGGGCGCGGGCCCCCGACGCCGGTGGCGCCTGGCGCCGGGGTGGCGCCTTGGCGCGGAGCTCCCTGATCCGGGAGTAGGCGTCCTGCACCTCCTCGAAGCGGCGCGCGGAGTCCACCGAGCCGGCGTTGTGATCGGGGTGGTAGCGCTGCACGAGCCGACGGTAGGCCGCGCGCACCTCGCCATCGGAGGCGTCACGGCGAACGCCGAGGACCTGGTAGGGATCGGCCATCAGGTGAAGAAGGTTAGGGCCCGTTCAAGAATTATTGGCGGTTTTGACGGCGTCTGGACGCGCCTCGCGCCACCGGCTCGTCCTCAAATACTCCCGGTATGATCGGGCCGAGCCGGTGGCGCCAGACACGCCCAGCCACTCGTCAAATCCCGCCACTAATTCTTGAACGGGCCCTTAGGGCCGTGAACCCTAATCGGGGTACCCCGCTACCGTTTTGACGGTGGCTGCCTCGCCCGGTGTGCTGGCTCGCGGGCCCTGGGATCCGTCCCAGGTCGAGGTCTCGTGGCGCCCGGACACGTTCGAGCCCGAGCAGCGCGCCGTGGACGCCGCGGACGCAGCGCTCGGCGCGCTGCGCGCACGAGGCTCGCCGAGCCATGACGGGCTCGCCGCGCGGCTCGCGAGCTTCAACGCCGAGCAAGGGCGGCTGTCACTCGAGCTGCAGCCCGCCCGGTGGGCACTGCGGCTGATCCCGCTCGGCGCCGCGCAGAGCTTCTCGGTGCTGTGCCTCGTGCGTGACGCGCGGGGGCGGTGGCTGGCAGGCCGGCGGGCCCAGTGGCTGGCGTCATGGGCCGGTCGCTGGGCGCTCGGCGCCGGCGGCTCGGTCGAGGTCGACGAGAACCCCACGCACACGATGGAACGCGAGCTGCAAGAGGAGTGGTCTGTGGCGCCCCAGCGCCTGCGCGTCGAGGCGCTGCTGCTGCTGCCCAGCGAGGGCGTGCTGCTCGTCGGGCAGGCGTGGCTGGCGGAGGGGGCGGCCGTCACGCCCGACCACGAGCACGACGAGTTTTCATGGTGGCCGGCGGAGATGCGCCACTGGCCGGCCGAGGCCGACGAACCGTTGCGGCGCATGGGAGCGCTGCTGGCGGCCGCGTGACCGCGAGCTTCCGCCGCGTGACCGCGAGCTTCCGCCGCGCGGTCACCTTCCGCCGCCTCGAGGCCGTGTCGTTCACGCACTCGACGATTTACCTGGCACTGCTCGTATCGGCGTTCGTACTCCGCAACCCCCAGCCGGAGACGTTCGTGCTCGGGATGAGCCACGGGCTGCTGTGGATCGCGATGTCGCTGACCTGCATCGCGGCCGCCAAGGCGCGGATCATCCCGTTCTGGCTGGCGGTCACGGTCGCCGTGCTGGGGGGCCTCGGCCCGTTCGCCGGGACGATCGGCTTCGTGATTGTGGAGCGCCGCCGTGGGCGCGCCCGGGATCCCGCGATGACCGTCGGCACGCGTTACAGTTGAGGTGCGTAATGGCCGTTGACACGAGCACGGTGCAGGTCGTGATGCCGGCGATGGGCGACTCGGTCGCCGAGGGCACCGTTCTCGAGTGGCACAAGCGGGAGGGCGACCGGATCGAGGCCGACGAGACGATCGTCGAGATCTCGACCGACAAGGTGGACGCGGAGGTCCCGTCGCCCGCCGCCGGGACCGTGGTCAGGATCTACGCCGCAGAGGGCGACACGATCGCGGTCGGTGCGCTGCTGGCCGAGATCGCCACCGATGGAGACGGCGCCACGCCGGTCGCGCCGCCCCTGCCCGTGTCCGGCGAATCCCCGCCCGCGACTCCCGAGGAGGCCGTGGCCGGGGCGATCACCGAAGCCGAGAGCATCGCCGCCGCGTCAACTATCCGTGAGACGATCGACATCGTGACCCCAGCCGGCGGCGAGTCGGTGAGCGAGGGCACCATTTTGGAGTGGTCGGTGAAGGTCGGCGACACCGTCGCGGATGGCGACACCGTGGTCGAGATCTCGACTGACAAGGTCGACATGGAGCTACCGGCACCGACGTCCGGAACGATCGTCGAGATCCTGGCGCAGGAGGGAGAGACGGTCACCGTCGGTCAGGTGATCGCACGGATGACGGCCGGCGGCGCGGCGCCTGCGGCCGACGTTGTGGCGGGACGTGAGCCATCGCCGGTCGGTAGCGAGGCGCTCGGCGATGGCGCCGGCGCCTCACCGGTCGCCCGGCGGGTCGCCGCGGACGAGGGGATCGACCTGTCGCAGATCACAGGCAGCGCACGCGGCGGCCGGATCGTGAAGGCCGACGTGCTGGCCGCGGTCGGCAACGGCGCCCGGGCGACGGCGATCGCCGCCCGCCCCGCCGCGGCCGAAGCAAACAGGGCGCGGCCCGAAGGGCCCGCCCCAATCGAACAGCTGATCCGCGGTGGCGCCGCGACCCTCGCCCGCTATATGGACGAGAGCCGGTCGATCCCGACCGCGACCTCGTTCCGCACGCTGACTGTCACCGTGCTCGAGCAGCGGCGCGCGCAGCTCAAGGAGGCCGGCCGGCGAGTGTCGTTCACGCACCTGATTGCGTACGCGATCGCGCGCGTCGCGACCGAGGAGCTGACCGTGATGGCGCATCATTTCGCCAGCATCGACGGCAAGCCGCATCGGGTCGATGACGGCGGCTGCAACCTCGGGCTGGCCGTCGACGTCGAGAAGCGCGACGGAACGCGGACCCTGATGGTGCCGGTGATCCGCGATGCGGGCCGGCTGAGCTTCGCGCAGTTCCTCGAGGCCTACAACGCGCTGGTCGACAAGGCGCGCACGAACACGCTGGGCGCCGACGATCTGAGCGGCGCGAACATCACGCTCACCAATCCCGGCGGGATCGGGACGATCGCCTCGGTGCCACGCCTGATGGTCGGTCAGGGAACGATCGTCGCCACCGGCTCGATCGCGTATCCGGTCGGGCTCGGGCGCGTCGCGAAGGCGATCGGGGCGGAGAAGGTCATGACGATGACGTCGACCTATGACCACCGGATCATCCAGGGCGCGGAATCGGGTCGGTTCCTGGCGCTGATCGAGTCCCGGCTGCACGGTGAGGGCGGGTTCTACGAAGGCGTGTTCGCGGACCTGGGCGTGGCACTTGCACCGCTCCCGCCGCCGCCGGCGGCGGTCGCGGCCGTGCCTGCGGTCGCGCCGGCGCTCGCTCTGACCGCGGACGAGGAGCTGCTGGAGGCCGTGCAGGCCGCGACCTCGCTGCTGAAGGGGCACCGTACGCACGGCCACCTCGCCGCGAAGCTGGACCCGCTCGGTCGCCACCCGGGGGGTGATCCGGCGCTCGACCCCGAGCCGCTCGGCCTGACGCCCGAGCTGATGGCGAAGGTCCCCTCGCGGATCCTGCGCATGCACGTGCCGGGGGAGACGCTGGCCGAATCGCTGCCGCACCTGCGCGAGACTTACTGCGGCCCGCTCGCCTACGAGATCGAGCACATCGCCTCGCACCGGCAGCGGCTGTGGCTGCGCGAGGCGATCGAGTCGGGGCGGTTCCGCAAGCCGCTGACCACCGAGGAGCAGAAGGCGCTGCTGCGTCGCCTGACCGAGGTGGACGCACTCGAGCGCTTCATGCACAAGGCCTACCTGGGCCAGAAGCAGTTCTCGATCGAGGGACTCGATATCACGGTGCCGATGCTCGACGAGCTGATCCAGCTCGCCGCGACGCGCGGCGCGCGCGAAGTCGTGGTCGGGACCGCGCACCGCGGCCGCCTGAACATCCTCGCTCACAACCTCGGCCGGCCGTACGACACGATCTTCGCCGAGTTCGAGGGTACCTCGACGCTCGAGCCGATCACCACGATCCCGCAGGGCGGGACTGGCGACGTCAAGTACCACCACGGCGCCCAGGGCTCGTACCAGCTGGCCAGCGGCGAGTCGATCATCGTGCGCCTGGAGTCCAATCCCTCGCACCTCGAGTTCGTGGCGCCGGTCGCGGCGGGTGTCACCCGGGCCGCGCAGACCACGCGTCAGGGACCCCACGCGCATCAGGACACCAACGCGGCGATCCCGATCATCCTCCACGGCGACGCTGCCTTCCCTGGCCAGGGGATCGTCGCCGAGACGCTCAACCTCCAAGCGCTCGACGGCTACACCGTCGGCGGGACGATCCACATCATCCAGAACAACCAAGTCGGTTTCACGACCGACCCCGAGGACGCGCGCTCCACGACCTGGGCCTCGGACCTCGCCAAGGGCTACGACGTGCCGATCATCCACGTCAACGCCGACAACGTGCCGGCGTGCGTCGCGGCCGTGCGCCTGGCGTTCGCATTCCGCCAGGAGTTCGGGCACGACGTGCTGATCGACGTGATCGGCTACCGGCGCTTCGGCCACAACGAGGCCGACGAGCCCGCCTACACGCAGCCCGAGATGTACCAGGTGATCAAGCGCCATCCGCCGGTGCGCGAGCTGTTCGCCAAGCAGCTGATCGACGCCGGCGTGGTCAGCGAGCAGGAATCGACCGAGATGACCGACCACGTCTGGACCGTGCTGACCGATGAGCACCAGAGCCTCAAGGCCCGGATCGCCGCCGCTCGCGAGGTGGACCACCCGACCGGCGAGTACCAGCTCGACCGCACGCCCTCGCCAGAGGTCAAGACGGCCGTCTCGATCGAGCGCCTGCGGGTTTTGAATGAGGAATTGCTCGCGGTTCCCGACGGGTTCACCGTCCACCCGAAGCTCGTGAAGCAGTTCGAGCAGCGCCGCGACGCGCTCGGGCCGGCGGGTGGGATCGTGTGGGCGCTTGCCGAGTCGCTCGCGTTCGCGTCGCTGCTGACCGAGGGGATCCCGATCAGGCTCACGGGCCAGGACACCGAGCGCGGCACCTTCAGCCAGCGCCACCTGGTGCTGCACGACCCGCGGACCGGCCAGGAGCATTGCGCGATGCAGCACTTGCCCGGCGCGCTGGCGCCGATGGAGCTGCACAACAGCCCACTGTCGGAGATGGCCTGCCTCGGATTCGAGTACGGCTACTCGCAGGAGGGCCCCGAGACGCTCGTGCTGTGGGAGGCGCAGTTCGGCGACTTCGTCAACAGCGCCCAGGTGGTGGTCGACCAGTTCATCATCTCGGGACTGGCCAAATGGGGCCAGACCTCGCGCCTGACGCTGCTCTTGCCGCACGGGTACGAGGGCTCCGGTCCCGAGCACTCCTCCGCACGGCTGGAGCGCTTCCTGCAGCTGGCTGCGGAAGGAAACATCCGGATCGCGAACGTGACCACCCCGGCCCAGTACTTCCACCTGCTGCGCCGCCAGGCGCGAATCGCCAAGCACCGCCCGCTGGTGATCATGACGCCCAAGAGCCTGCTGCGCCTGCCGCAGGCGGTCAGCCGGATTGAAGACTTGTCAGAGGGCCGCTTCCAGCCGGTGCTCGCCGAGCCGGGCGTCGACCCCGAGGCGGTCACGCGGCTGATCCTCTCCAGCGGCAAGATCTACTACGACCTCGTCGCCCACAAGGACCGCACAGACAAGCCAGGCTTGGCGATCGGCCGCGTAGAGCTGCTGTACCCGTTCCCGCAGTCGGAGATCATGGCGCTGGTCGCCAGCTACCCGCGATTGCAGGAGGTAGTGTGGGTGCAGGAGGAGCCACGCAACATGGGCGCGCGGGCGCACATGGCGCCGCGGCTGCTGCAGATCCTGCCTCGAGAGCTGGGATTCGGGTACATCGGGCGGCCGGAGCGGGCTGCATCGGGCGAGGGCTATCCCGTCGCACACGCCGCCGAGCAGAACCGGATCGTGACGACGGCGCTGGACCTCGGCGAGCCGGTATCGCAATATCCGCGCAAGCTGCCGGGCGAGCGATAGGCGGCGGCGCGCGGCCGCGCCGGCGCCGACGGACAAGCCGCCGGGCGAGCGATAGGCGGCGGCGCGCGGCCGCGCCGGCGCCGACGGACAAGCCGCCGGGCGAGCGATAGGCGGCGGCGCGCGGCCGCGCCGGCGTGCGTGACCGGCCTGGCTGCCGAGAAGCGGGCGCGGGGCGCCCGCTTCTGGCAACCTGTCGGGTATCCGCTTACGTAGAGACGGCACCCGAAAAGACAACTCGCGCCGCCACCTGGTCCCGAGCCTGGGCGTGAACGACATGGCGATCGACCTCGGGACCGCCAACACGCTGGTCTACGTGGGCGGTCGCGGGATCGTCGTGTCCGAACCCTCGGTGATCGCCTCGGACGTGGAGACCGGGGAGGTGCATGCGGTTGGGGTCGACGCCGAGCTGATGATCGGCCGCACGCCGGCCACGATCTCGGCCGTGCGGCCGCTTCGTCACGGAGTGATCGCCGACTTCGAGGTGACGGAGGCGATGCTCCGGCATTTCATCCGCAAGGTCCTCGACCGCCGCATGGCGCATCCGCGGCTGATCGTCTGCGCCCCCTCGGGCGTGACGGAGGTCGAGAAGCGGGCCGTCGAGGAGGCTTCGCTGGCGGCCGGGGCGCGGCGCGTGCACCTGATCGAGGAGCCGATCGCGGCTGCGATCGGGGCCGGGCTCCCGATCGAGGAGCCGGTGGGGCGGATGGTCGTCGACGTCGGCGGTGGGACGAGCGAGATGGCGGTGATCTCGCTCGGCGGGATCGTCGTGTCCCGCTCGGTGCGCGTCGGCGGCTATGAGATGGACGAGGCGATCACACACTACCTGCGCACCGCCCACCAGCTGGCGGTCGGCTCGCGGACGGCCGAGCGGATCAAGATCGAGATCGGCTCGGCGGTTGCGCTGCATCCGGAGGAGACCGTCGAGGTCCGCGGGCGCCATCTGCTCAGCGGGCTGCCGACGGCGATCCAGCTGAACAGCGCTGAGATCCGCGACGCGATCGCAGGCCCCATGCGGGAAGTCCTTCAGGCGATTCGCGACACGCTCGAGGACACGCCGCCGGAGCTCTCGGGCGACATCGCGCGCGACGGGATCCTGCTGGCCGGCGGCGGGACCCTGGTCCGCGGCTTCTCCCAGCTCGTCGCGGCCGAGACGGGGATGCCGGTCTCCAGCGCCGAATCGCCGCTCACGTGCGTGGCGGTCGGGTCAGGTCAGGCGCTCGCCCACTTCGACCAGCTGAGCGTCGCGGGCCGGATCCGCCGGGCGGCCTACACGCCCGACTGGAGAACCGCGTAGGCGTCCGATCAGCGCGGCGATCGCGCACGCCGCGAGCAGGACCACGAACGGATCGACCGGCTCGCGGAAGCGCGGCGTCTCGACGTTCACGAGCACGACGCTGAGCCCGAGCAGCAGCGGTACGCCCCAGAGCCATTTTGGCCCGCGCCGCACCGCGGTCGTGAACAGGCCCAGCAGCGCGAGGACGCAGATGATCCAGAAGCTGAAGACGCCGATCCGGGCGACGCCCGTGTGCAGCCCGATCGCGGTTGCCGAGGCCTTCCACGCGTAGGTGCCCTCGAGCTCGAACAGCCGCAGCGTGTTGTGGAACGCCACCTGTATAGGCGCGGTCGGGTGCTGGCCGATGAAATGCAAGGCCTGGCTCTGGAGCCGGCCGCCGAGCTGCAGCTCGGTCAGCCGCGGCGACTCGCGGATCAGCGCGTGCTCGCCGGGGATCCCGAAGTACAGCCGCCACTTGTACGCAACGGCGCCGAACGCCGCCGAGGCTGGGTTGTAGGTGCCGACGAGCGTGATCCCGGTCTCGTCGGATACCGGGATGAAGGTATGCAGCTCGATTGCGTTGCGGATCGTCCAGGGCGCGATCGTGAGCGCTGTGGTGGCGACCAGCAGCGCCGGTGCGGCCATCGATCTGCGCGAGAGCCGCGGCCGGGTGGTCCAGACGGCGGCGATCAGGGGCGCGAGCAGCAGGATCGCGTTCTCGTGGGTGAGCGTCGCCAGGCCGGTCAAGACGCCGGTGGCTGCGACCCACAGGTAGGAGCGCCGGGCGCGGCGGGAGCGCAGGGCTGCCCAGACGGCCGCCAGCTCGAACACGACCAGCAGGTTCTCGGCGACCAGCGTCCCATCGACCTCGACCAGCACCGGGTAGACGGCCGCCAGCGCGAGCGCCACCAGCGCGACCATGGGGCCGAACGCCTCCAGCGCGACGAGGCCGATCAGCGCGACCGCGATCGTCCCGAGGACGGCCTGACCGAGCCGGGTCGGGTGCACCGACGCCGGTCCACCGGCCTTCTGCCCGTCGAGGATGTCGAGGCCGGCGATGAAGTACGGATACGCCGGCGGGAAGTAGGCCGTCGGCCCCCGGGTCCCGCCGGCGCCATGCGTGCTCGTGTAGTCGCCGGTGTTGGCGACCTGGGATCCGAGGGACATGTACGAACCGGCGTCGTTGATCGGCTTGTAGGCCGTATGCTGGACGTATTCGACGCGGATTACGAGCGCGGCGATCAGCAGGCCGGCGACCACGAGAGTGCGGCGGGGTGCGTGCAGGCGTGGTGTGGGGGGGCGGCGCGTGGGGAGGCGTGGTTTCGGGAGCGGTGGCACGGCCCCGAGAAGCTAATAGCTAATGGATCCCGACGATTCCGGCGCAGACCCATGCCGAGGCGCCGGAGCCGGCCCAGATCCGCGCGGCGACGGCGTCCTGTTCGGCCTTGCTCGCAAGGTACGCCGCTGGGCCGGTGCCCCCGTACTGGCTCCAGGTGGAAGCGAGGATCTGGTAGTAGCCGGAGGCGCTCGCGCTGTTGGGAGGCAGGTCCTGACCCCCGGACTCGCAGAGGACGATCGGGTACGGGATCGCCCAGCCGCCCGAGGGGCCGAGCGCCGGTCCGACGGCCACCGGCGCGCCGGCGGCCGCAGGCGAGCCGCCCTGGGCCTGCGCGGCAGCCGCCGCGGCAGCGCGCGCCGCCGCGGCCGCCGCGGCTCGTGCCGCCGCTGCCTGCTCGGCCTCCACGCGGGCGATCGCCGACCGCAGCTGCTGGCCCCTTGCCTGCGCCGCGGCAAACGCCGCCTGCTGGGCCGTTCTCGCCCCTTGCAGCGCAGCTTGCTTGGCGTCAAGCAGCGCGTTCATTCCGGCCAGCGCACGAGCGCGCAAGACCGCGTCGGCGGTGATTCGCTCGTCGGTCGCCTCCAGTTGCGCCAGCCGGCGGGCGGCCGCGTCGGCCGCGGCCTTGGCCTGGCGCGTGAGCTTGATCATCGTCTGCTGTTGCTGCTCGGCTCGGTGCAGGAAATCGAGCTGGTCGAGCAGTTCGGTGAACCCGTGTGCCTCCAGGACGACCGAAACCAGGTCCGGGCTGTCGCCCTCGTAGCTGCTCACCAGCTGACGGGAGAGAAGATACCGGGCGTAGGCCAGCCGGGCCGTCAGCAGCGCCAGCAGTCGGCGCTCGCGGGCCAGTGCCACGCGCGCGGCGGCGAGCTCGACTCGGTCGCGTGCGAGCTCGGCGCGTACCGCGGCCTCACGACTCTCGACCAGCGCGATCTGGCCGCTCAGCGAGGAGATCAGCTGCGACAGGTTGCTGAGACTCGCCGCGAGGCTCTGCTGGCGCGCCTGCACCTGCCCGAGCTGCGAGTTGAGCTGGCCGAGGCTAGGATCGGCGCTCGAGCTGAGCGGTAGCCCTGCGGCGGCCGCGAGCGCAGCGAGAACGGTCGCCGCGGCCGCGGCGAACCGGATGTAGACAGTGCGCCTGCTGGAGCTCATAACGTTGGCCTACGGGGTTAGCTGCCGGGCTCGCGCGACATGCGCTACGCCGCCATCAGGCGGTGATTCGCCCCGTGAGGACTTGGGTCCCCCGCTTCCCCGGAAATGCAGGGAATTCGGCGCCACCCACGATATCAGGGTTGCGCTAATCGGGCGCGGGCCTATCCTCGGCCGTCGGGGTGAGCCTCGGCGCCAGGTGGACGGCGGTGCGGTTGAGCCTCGGTCTCAGCGTCCCTTCCAGTTCGGGGCGCGCTTCTCAGCGAACGCGGTGGCGCCCTCACGCGCGTCCTCGGCGTTGTGTGAGGACTGCTTGCTCGTCGGTCATGCCGCGAACAGTCTCAGTTCCGGCTCCCGCTCGCCCCGCAGCACGTCCAGCTCGACCTCGACGCAATCGATTCCGCGCGCGGTCGCCAGGACGCGCGCCTGAGGCTTTATCACCTGCGCCGCTAGCACTCCGCGACACCCCTGGAAGGCCGGGTCGCAGTAGATCCGCTCCAGGTAGCGCGTGAGCTGCTCGACGGCCTCGATCCCGGCGACGCGCTTGATCTCGACCGCCACCCATCGCTCGTTGCCGTCGCGGCACATCAGATCGACCGGTCCGATGTCGGTCGGCCATTCGCGGCGCACGAGGCGCAGGCCCTCGCCGCACCAGTGCGGTTGCTCCGCGAGCAGCTCCTGCAGGTGGGCCTCGACGCCGTCCTTGGCCAGCTGCACGTCCTCGCCCGGCGAACCCATCTCGTGCGTGACATCCGAGAGCATGTCGGCGATCGAGATCACGAGCCGATCCTCGTTGGCGCCGGCACGCTTGCGGACGACCATCTGGCCGGGTGACTCTTCGATCACGGTCGGTGGCGTCATCCAGTTCAGGGGCTTGTAGCCGCCGGCGTCGGCGTGTACAAGGACCGATCCGTCAGCCTTGACGATGATCAGCCGGACCGCCTGCGGGAGCAGCGCATGCAGCCGGCCGGAGTACCGCACCTCGCAGCGGGCGACGAGCAAACGCATCGCGCCACCCTATGATCAGGGGCGGACGGCCTCAACATGCGCAACCAGCTTCGTCCCCTATTCGACCGAGTTGTGATCAAGGAGCTGGACCCCGACCGGGTCCGTCGCTCCGGCCTGCTGATCCCGCCCGGGACGGAGGAGCCGCCGCCCCAGCACGGGATCGTGCTCGCGGTCGGCCCCGGTCTCGAATGGTGGGATCACGTCGGGGTGGCGATGCCGGTCAGGCCCGGCGACCACGTCGTGTTCCCGGCCTCGGCCGGGGTCTGGATCGAGGTCGAGGAGGAGCGCCTGCTCGTGTGCCGGGTCGGCGAGCTGCTGGGAGTGCTCGAGCAGGTTGAGAACTGCCCGAGCTGCGGCGGCCGCCCGCTCGCGCCCCTGGAGTGCTGCCCGGTGTGCGGTCGCGAGGGGTCGGTCGCGTCCTGATCGCAGCACCCCAGGCGAGGCTGGCCGAACGGGAACTGTATGGGCGCTTGGGCGCTCTTTCGGCGAGGCTTACGGGCCCTTAGCGCTTGGGCGGCCGCCGCCCGGCGGTTGGTGTCCGGGACCGACTACGCCGCGCGCTCTGAGAGCGGGCGCGGGGCGGCGGCCTCGATGCGGGCCAGCAGGTCGGCGACCTCGAGGTCGTTGGCCAGCGCGAGCGCGTGGCGGCAGGCGTCGGCGCACTCCGACAAGCGATCGGTCCGCGCGAGCGCGTGGGCGTAGGTCGACCAGGCGGTCCCCGAGCTCTGATCGAGTCGCGTCGCGGCCTCGGCCGCCGAGACCTCGGCGCCGACGTCTCCGGCGAGGTGATATGCGAGCGCGAGGTCGAGGAGGCCCTCGACGGTTGGCCCGACGAGCCGCGCCTGCTCGAGTGCCGAGATCGCGCAGCGGCGATCTCCCAGGCGCAACCGCAGGCGGCCGAGCCGCTCCCAGGCTGAGGCGTCCTCGGGCGCGCGACCAGCAGCGCGGGCGGCCGCTTCGGCGGCGAGATCGACCGCGCCCATGTCCTCGTAGATGCGTGCCGCGAATCGCTCGGGGGTGGGGCGGTCGGTGTCGACGCGCGCCCAGTCGCGCACCGCGCGTGCGGCGGCGGGGAGGTTCCCGGCCTGCCAGAAGGCCGCGGTCAGCAACCTCAGCACGGCGGGATTGTCTGGCTCTGCGTCGCGGGCGTACACGAGCCGCTGCGCCGCCAGCGACGCATCGCCCTCCGCGAGCGCGTGCTGTGCAGCGGTCATGAACCGCTGCACGCGGTCGGCCGCGGGGTCGGGCTTCGAGAAGTCGACGAATTGCAGCGAGCCCGCCGGCACCGTGCGGACACCGACCGCGAACGACATCCGCGCCCACTGCTGGACGTCGTCCTCCTCGCCCGAGAAATAGATCCCGCTCACGGTGCCGACACCCCACTCGGGATACGACATGCAGCGCGCGTAGCGGTGCACGACCGAGTGGTCCGGGAAGCGCGAGCCGAACGGGTCGTGCTTGACGCGGTCCGCCTCGGCTGCCCGCGCGCGCTGCTCCTCCTCGTATGCGCGCCGGCCGGCCTCCGCCCTCGCCCTGCGGGCCGCCGCTGCGGAGACCTTCACCGCGTTGCGGGTAACGCGGCCTCCGCGCGAGGTCTCCGCCAGCTGCTCGAGCTGATCGGCGGCCTCGTTGATCGCCTGCAGGTGGCGCTCGTGCTCATAGCGGCGGCCTGGCGGCGCGATGTCCGGATGCCAGCGCTTGGCCATCCGCCGCCGCGCCAGCTGCACCGAGCGCTGGTCGAACGGAGCCTCTAGCTCGAGCAGCAGCAGCGCTTCTTCGACGTCGAGGATCCGTGGCATGAAGTCTCTACGTTAGCGTCGCCGAGTGGTTCTTGGGCGGTTGGCGCTGTGGCTGCGCGACGCCGGGGCTAGTAACAAAACAGCTTCAATTAGAGTCAGTTGTACTCGCCGTACATATGCTCGCGGAATGAGTGCACCGAGGTCCGGCCGCAGTCCCCGCACCGGCGCGATCGTCGTCGCCGGCGTGATCGGCGGCACCGTGATCGCCGGGCTCGGAGCGGCGCTGCTGTCGATGCTGATCAGCGTGTTCACGCAGGGCAGCCAATGCTCGGCGCCGGGCGCGATCCCGCTGGGAGCACCGGGAACCGGTCAGCTTGTTGGCGCGACCGAGTACGGCGGCGCGGGCGATCCCAGCAGTGGCACTGTCGGCTCGTCGGGCGCCAACCTGCTCGAGCACCCGGACAGCTACGCGGAGCTCGGCGGCGACACCTTCCAGACCGCCACCGCGATGGGGGGTCTTCCGTACTTGGCCCCGCTGCGGATCACCTGGGGTCGGCGCTCGGCGATCGCCTACAAGCGGGACATCGGGCTAGGCGGCGGACCCGTGGCGGGGTTCCCGCGCGTGATCGATCTCTGGTGGCAATTCGCGGGACGGCTGGGGATCCCGTACGAGAACGGGTTGTGGTCAGGGTCGGTACGGATCGAGCGTCCGCCGCAAGCCGGCGCCGCCAACCTGCTCGGTCAGACGCCCGAGCAGCCGGCGAACCTGCTGGCATCACCGGTCAGCGCCGCGGATCCGGCGACATGCGCGGCCGGCTCGCTGACCGGCGTGCCGCTGACCTCGGGGGAGCGCGCGCGGCTGCTGCCAAACGGGCAAGCCGCGGCGCCGAGCGACGCGCCTGCGGCGATCGAGGAGATCATCGCCGCCGGCAACCAGATCGCCGGCAAGCCGTATCTGGTCGGGGGCGGCCATGGCCTGCCGTTGAGCGAGATCGCGCCGGCGTACGACTGCTCTGGCAGCGTCGAGCACCTGCTGTACGGCGCCAGGCTGCTGCCCGTCACCTATGACGCGGCGTCCGGTGAGCTCGAGTCCTTCGGCGAGGCCGGGCCCGGGCAGTGGGTGACGATCTACGCCAGCGCAGACCACGTGTTCATGTACGTCGCCGGATTGCGCTGGGACACGCACAACGCGGCCGGTGCCGGCGACGGAAGCAGGGGCATCGGATGGCATCCGCTCGTGCGTAACTCGGACGGGTTCGTGGCGCGGCATCCTGTGGGGTTGTGATCACCCGGGCAGCGATCCGCACGGCGGCCTTCTGCGCGCTACTCACCGGTTGCGCAATCCCTGGAGGGCCTCATGGCGGCGCTGCGCGGAGTTCGAGGGTGGCGCCGACGGCGGCGGCCGAGGGCTCGCCGGGAGCGGCGGACCGCTCGCCAGGAGCGGCCGAGGGCTCGCCGGGAGCGGCGGGGGGCTCGCCGGGACCGGCCACGGCGTCCGAGGCCGCGAGGCTCGCCCAAGCGCAGGCAACGCACGAATACCCGTCGCCGCCTCCTCCGCCCGAGACCGCTGCCGACGCTGCAACCAACCCGGTGCAGGCGGTCCGCGACTTCGCCACCGCCTACATCAACTGGACAGCGCTCAGCGTCGCCAGCGACATGCGGGCACTCGCCACCGAGAGCATCGGCCAGGCGCGCTCCGCGATGGAGCTGGCGGCGGCCCAGACGGCCAACGACTACGAGCTCCAACGTGGCGGGATCGCCAACAGCGGCACCGTGGAGGCCATCGCGCCGCTCCTCGGCCACCCGGGCCAGTACGTCGTCGTCAGCCGCGAGGCGACGACGGCGACGAACACGACTGCCTACGCGGGGCTGTCCCCCGCCTGGCACCTGGCGATCGCAACGGTCGTCCGCCTGCAGCCCGGTGGCTGGGCGCTCAGCGGCTGGCGGCCGGAGAACTGACTAGGGGCCCTAAGGGCGTCGTCCGGCTGGCGCGTGCGCGCCGTAGCGCCACTACTGCCACGCACGCGCCGGCACCGCCCCGCTCGCCCCCCGGACCGCCCCGATCCGATCACTTATTCCTGCACGGACCCTCAGTGCGCGACGACGTTCACGACGACGGCCGCAGCGAAGCACGCGAGCGCCAGCGCGCGGATCCAGCCGCCGGCCCGTGCACCGGGTCTTCCGGTCACCATCCCGACGATCGCGGCCACCATGCAGCCGACCGCGATCACCGCGAGCAGGATTGCCAGCACGTGCAGCACACGGAAGTTCTAGCGGGCGCCCTATCCTCATGGAGCCGATGTCCTCCCAATACATCTTCACCACGTACAAGCTCTCGCGCCGTTACCCGCCTGACAAGAAGGTGCTCAGCGACATCTCCCTGTCGTTCCTTCCCGGAGCCAAGATCGGCGTGCTCGGCTACAACGGCGCCGGCAAGTCGACCCTGCTTCGGATCATGGCGGGGCTCGACAGCGACTTCGACGGCCACGCGCAGCTGGCGCCGGGCGCGACCGTGGGGCTGCTCGAGCAGGAGCCGGAGCTCGATCCGAGCAAGGACGCGCGCGGTAACGTCGAGGAGGGCGTGGCGGAGGCTCGCGCGCTGCTGGACCGTTTCAACGAGCTGTCGATGAACTACTCGGAGGAGACGGCGGACGAGTTCGCGCGCGTGCAGGAGCGGATCGATGCGGTGGACGCCTGGAACCTGGACACGACGCTCGAGATCGCGATGGACGCGCTGCGCTGCCCGCCGCCCGACGCCGAGGTCACGACCCTCTCAGGTGGCGAGCGGCGCCGCGTCGCGCTGTGCCGGCTGCTGCTGCGCCAGCCTGACCTGCTGCTGCTCGACGAGCCGACGAACCACCTCGACGCCGAGTCCGTCGCGTGGCTCGAGCGCCACCTGCGCGACTACCGGGGCACGGTCGTGGCCATTACCCACGACCGCTACTTCCTCGACAACGTCGCCGGCTGGATCCTCGAGCTCGACCGTGGCCGCGGGGTCCCGTACGAGGGCAACTACTCGGGGTGGCTCGAGCAGAAGCGCGCCCGGCTCGAGGCGGAGGCGCGCCAGGAGGGTGCGCGCCGGCGCACGATCGAGCGCGAGCTCGAGTGGGTGAGGCTGAACGCGAGCGCTCGCCGCAACAAGCCGAAGGCTCGTCTGAACGCATACGAGGCGCTGCTCGCCGAGGACCGCAACGTCAAGCTCGATCAGGTGCAGATTCACATCCCCGCCGGTCCTCGGCTCGGCGAGTTCGTGGTCGAGGCCGATGGACTGCGCAAGGCTTACGGCGCGCGGGTGCTGATCGACGAGTTGTCGTTCAAGCTCCCGCGCGGCGGCATCGTCGGTGTGATCGGGCCCAACGGGGCCGGCAAAACGACATTGCTGCGGATGATCACCGGCCAGGAGCAGCCGGACGCCGGGACGCTGCGGATCGGAGACACCGTGCAGCTCGCGTATGTCGATCAGTCCCGCGGGGCGCTCGACGGATCAAAGACGGTCTGGGAGGAGATCTCAGGCGGGATCGATCAGATCAAGCTCGGAGATCGCAGCGTGAACAGCCGTGCGTATGTGGCCGGCTTCAACTTCAAGGGCACCGACCAGCAGAAGCGGGTCGAGAAGCTGTCCGGCGGAGAGCGCAACCGGCTGCATCTGGCGAAGCTGCTGCGCAGCGGAGGCAACCTGCTGCTGCTCGACGAGCCGACCAACGACCTCGACGTCGACACCTTGCGGGCGCTGGAGGAAGCGCTGCTGTCGTTCGCGGGCTGCGCCGTCGTGGTCTCGCACGATCGCTGGTTCCTGGACCGGATCGCGACGCACGTGCTGGCGTTCGAGGGGGACTCGGTCGCGCGCTGGTTCGAGGGCAACTTCGAGGCGTACGAGACCTTCCGGCACGAGCAGCTCGGGGCCGACGCCGACCGCCCACACCGGATCACCTACAAGAAGCTCGTCCGGCGCTAGTGGTGCATCCCGCAACGAACTTGCGGGATGCACCACTAGGGCCTCCCGCGGGAGCCCTAGGGCCGCGCCAGCTCCACCAGGAGCGCGTCCCGCAGCTCCCTTACGTCGCTGGCGACGGCGTCCGCGCCGGCGAGCTCCGCGACGCCGTAGTTCCCGGTGGCGACCGCCACGCAGCGCACTCCGTCGGCGCGCGCGCAGGCGATGTCAAGCGGCGTGTCCCCGATCACGATCGTCCGCTCCCGGGCGTACGGATGGCCTTTGGAACCGGCCCGCCGCCGCGCGATCTTCGGCAGCGCCGCGCGGTCCTCGGAGTCCGAGCCGAATGCACCCTGCCCGGCGGGGAAGTGATTGCCGAGGCCGGCGCGCGCGAGCTTGAGCCGTGCGATCGGCTCGTAATTGCCAGTCGCCAGCCCCAGCGTCACGCCCTCGCGCGCGGACAGGTCGGCGAGCAACGCGGGCACTCCGGCGGGCACCGCATACGACAGATCGCGCGGGCACAAGCGCGCGTAGGCCTCCGAGGAGCGGTCGCGCACGTCGCCGGCGAGCTCGTCGATCCGCCCGGTCGCGACGCCTGCGTCGAGCAGGATCGCGCGGACGATCTCGCCATCGGTCCGTCCGGCGGGGTTGAGCGGACGGCGCCCGGCGCGGGCGTCGACGGCGTGGACCTCCAGCAGAGCCGCGTCCAGGGCCGCGCGGTGGGCCTCCGTCGCGCCGACGACGAGCGTTCCGTCGATGTCGAACAGCAGCAACACTAGCTAGCGCTCGAAGGAGGTGCCAGGCTGCAGGCGTTGCGCGAACGCGGCGATCAACCTCGCGGCAGCGTCGACGTCCGCGAGCGAGACCATCTCGACCGGTGAATGCATGTACCGGCAAGGGATCGACACGAGCCCCGTCGGTACTCCTTCGCGGCTCAGGTGAATCGCGTCGGCATCGGTGCCCGTCGCCCGTCCGAGCGATTCGACCGTGAACGCGATGCCCTCCTGCTCGGCTGCGTCGCAGAGCAGCTCGGACACGCGCGGGTGAAGCGCGGTGCCGCGCGCGATCACCGGGCCGGAGTCGAAGGTGTGCTTGGTGGTCGGGCCGAGCTCGACTCCGGGTTGATCGGTGGCGTGCGTCAGGTCGACGACGACCGCCAGGTCCGGATGCAGCGAGAAGGCACTGGTCCGCGAACCGGCGAACGTCGTCTCCTCCTGCACAACCGCCATCGCCACCACGTCGCCGGGCGCTCCGCCGGCGGTGGCCACCAGCCTTGCCGCCTCGGCGGCGACGAAGCATCCGACGCGGTTGTCGAGCGCTCGCGCCACGATCCGCCCGTTGGGAAACTCGATCGGGTCGGCGTCGACCACGGCCACGTCTCCGATTCGCACCAGCCTGCGAGCCTCCTCGCCATCCTTGGCGCCGATATCGATGTGCAGGTCCTTGACCTCGGGGACCCTCTTGCGGTCGTCGTCGCGCATTAGATGAATCGGCTTGCGTCCGATCACACCCGCGACCGTGCCGGTCCGCGTGCTCAGGCGCACGCGGTGGCCGACCAGCACGACGGAGTCCCAGCCGCCCACCTGACCGAAGTGCACGTGGCCATCGTCGTCGATGTGCGAGACATGCAACCCGATCTCATCGATGTGCCCGACGACCGCGAGCGTCGGTCCGCCGGCGGTGCCGGGCACGCGCGCGCGGGAGGACCCCATAACGTCCCCCGCGATGTCCTGCGCGAACGCGGCGCATCCCTCGCGCCAGGCACGAGCGGGGGCGGATTCGTGGCCGGACGGACCGGTCGCCGCCAGCAGGCGTCGGAGCAGCTCGGGGGTTGGCACGTCCGAAGGCTATCCAGGCCACTCGTCGATCGTCGTCAACGTCTGGAGCGCGGGAGCAATTCCCGCAGTACAAACTGAAGGATCCCGCCATGACGGAAGTAGCGCTGCTCCTCAGGCGTGTCGATCCGGACCGTGGCCTCGAACTGCGTGTCGCCGGCAGTGACGGTCACCTCACGCGGGACCGAGTCCGCGCCGGCGAGTCCGCCAACGCTGAACGTCTCCAGGCCGGTGAGTCTGAGCGACCGGATCGAGTCGCCTTGCTTAAACTGCAGCGGGAGCACGCCCATGCCGACGAGGTTGGAGCGATGGATGCGCTCAAAGCTCTCGGCGATCACCGCCCGGACTCCAAGCAGGCGCGTGCCTTTCGCAGCCCAGTCCCGCGAGGAACCCGAGCCGTACTCCTTGCCGGCGAGCACGACCAGCGGTGTGCCCTCGCCCAGGTAGCGCATCGCCGCATCGTAGATCGACAGCTGCTCTGGATCGTCCCCCTCACCCAGATGCAGCGTCACGCCCCCCTCTGTGCCCGGCACGAGCAGGTTGCGCAGCCGGATGTTCGCGAACGTACCACGCATCATCACCTCGTGGTTGCCGCGTCGCGATCCGTAGGAGTTGAAGTCCCGCGGCT
Organism: uncultured Solirubrobacterales bacterium; assembly: GCA_963811155.1. GTDB lineage: Bacteria > Actinomycetota > Thermoleophilia > Solirubrobacterales > Solirubrobacteraceae > Palsa-465. Next base: position 37,732 of record CAWEQQ010000019.1, on the reverse strand, counting down.
GCACGCCGTGCTCGATCAGGTACTTCCCGGCCGGGCCGTCGCGCTTGATCGACCCGGCAGGGGAGATGTGGTCGGTCGTGACGCTGTCGCCGAGGACCGCGAGCACGCGCGCGCCCTCGATGTCGGTGATCGGGTCGGGCTCGCGCGGGAGGCGCTCGAAGAATGGCGGCCTGCGCACGTAGGTCGAGCTGTCCTCCCACGCGAAGCTGTCTCCGGTCGGCACCGCGAGCGAGTTCCAGCGATCGTCGCCGTCGAACACCTCGCCGTAGCTGCGGCGGAACATGTCCGACTGGACGGCGAAGCCGACGGTCTCGTCGACCTCGGCAGCGCTCGGCCAGATGTCCTTCAGGAGCACCGGCTCGCCGTCGTCGTCCTTGCCGAGCGGCTCGTCATAGAGGTCGATGTCCATCGTTCCAGCGATCGCATACGCCACGCACAGCGGCGGCGAGGCGAGGTAGTTCATCTTCACGTCCGGATTGATGCGGCCCTCGAAGTTGCGATTGCCAGACAGAACAGACACGACCGCAAGGTCGTGTGTATTGACCGCCTCTGAGACCTCCGTGAGCAGCGGCCCGCTGTTGCCGATGCAGGTCGTGCAGCCGTAGCCGACGAGATTGAAGCCGAGCGCATCGAGGTACTCGGTCAAGCCGGCGCGATCGAGGTACTCGGTGACGACCTTTGAGCCGGGCGCGAGCGAGGTCTTCACCCACGGCTTGACCTTCAGCCCCTTGCGCACGGCGTTGCGCGCGACGATGCCGGCGCCGACCATCACCGACGGATTCGAGGTGTTCGTGCAGCTCGTGATCGCGGCGATCACCACGTGACCGTGGTCGAGCTCGGTCTCGGTGCCGTCCGCGAGCGCCACCGGCACGGACGTCCGCGGGCGCTCGGCAACGAGCATGCGCCCCGGTCGGTCTCCGGCCTCGCCCGGACGGGCTGCGCTCGTGTCGTCCGGATGGGCTGCGCTCGTGTCGCCCGGACGGGCTGCGCTCGTGTCGCCCGGGCGGGCGCCGCCGGTGCCGCCAGCGGGCCCGTGGCCGGCGCCGTTGGGGACGTGCGTAGAGACTGGGTCGCTGGCCGGGAAGCTTTCTGCAACCGCCTCGTCCTCGTCGTCCTCGCCGGGCATGTAGCCCGCGAGCGCGATCCGGAATGCCTGCTTGGAGTCCGTCAGCGGGACGCGGTCCTGGGGGCGCTTGGGCCCGGCGATGCTCGGCACGACCGTCGCGAGGTCGAGCTCGAGCGCGTCGCTGAAAGTCGGCTCCGCGGAGTGCTCGTCGTGCCACAGCCCCTGCTCCTTGGCGTACGCCTCGACCAGCGCCAGCAGCTCTCGTGGCCGCCCCGAGAACTCCAGGTAGCGCAGCGTCTCGGCGTCGATCGGGAAGATCGCGCAGGTCGAGCCGAACTCGGGCGACATGTTGCCGATCGTGGCGCGATCGGCGAGCGGGAGCTTCGCGAGCCCCTCCCCGTAGAACTCGACGAACTTGCCGACGACGCCGCGCTGGCGAAGCACCTCGGTGACCGTCAGCACGAGGTCGGTGGCCGTCGCCCCCTCCTGCAGCGCGCCGGTCAACCTGAAGCCGAGCACCTGCGGGATCAGCATCGACATCGGCTGTCCGAGCATCGCCGCCTCGGCCTCGATTCCACCGACGCCCCAGCCGAGGACTCCGAGGCCGTTGATCATCGTCGTGTGCGAATCGGTGCCCACGAGCGTGTCCGGATACGCGAGGCCGTCGCTGTTGACGAACACTACCCGTGCCAGGTACTCGAGGTTGACCTGGTGCACGATGCCGGTGTCAGGCGGCACGACCTGCAGGTTGTGAAACGCGCCCTGGCCCCAGCGCAGGAACGTGTAGCGCTCCTTGTTGCGCTCAAACTCGAGCTGCGCGTTGCGCTCAAAGGCCAGCGGCGAGCCGAACATGTCAACCTGCACCGAGTGGTCGATCACCAGCTCGGCCGGCACCAGCGGGTTGATCTTGCCGGGGTCGCCCCCCATCTCTGCCATCGCGTCGCGCATCGCCGCGAGGTCGACGACCGCAGGCACCCCGGTGAAGTCCTGCATCACTACGCGTGCCGGCGTGAACGCGATCTCCTTGCTCGGCTCGGCGCCGGCGTTCCAGGTCGCGAGCGCCTCGATGTCGTGCGCGCGGATCGACTCGCCATCCTCGTTGCGCAGCAGGTTCTCGAGCAGCACCTTGAGCGAGAAGGGCAGGCGTGCGATGTCGTAGTTGGCCTGTAGCGCGTCGAGCCGGAAGATCCGATACGTGCGCTCACCGACGGTGAGCGCGGCTTGGGCATGAAAGCTGTTCGTTGACAAAGTCGGTCTCCTGGTCAGTGGTAGCTCGTACTCTAGGCCCACCGTGAGCGCGCCTACCGTTCTCCGTGCTCGCGAGTCCGGCGAGTCCCCGAGGCGCGCGGCTAGCCCCCCGCCTCGCGGTCCCGGCCGGCCGCTCCGGCGCGGTGTGGGCCGCCGAGCGCCCCGCGGCTAGGCGCCGCTTACTACGTACGTCTTAGAGACGTCTTCGCGGGTGCTTCGACCGGCAGCCGATCCTGACGGTGGTCCATCAACCACCTTGCTCTCAGGAGATCGACGATGACATTCCTAGTCCGCGCGCTTGGCAGCCTCGCAATCGGGGCTTTGGGTGCGCTCGCTGCGGCCGGAGCGTACGCCGAGGCAACCCGCGTGCCCGACCAGCCATGACGACCCGGAGCGTACGCCGAGGCAACCCGCTTGCCCGACCATTGGAGGATCTCGACTCGCGGGTCGACATCTTCGCGACGGCGCTCGAGGACCTGCGCGGCGTTGCGCGGCTGTTGATCCACCGGCGCCCGGCGGCTCTTACGTTGGTCTCACCCCAGCGACCGATGCTTGCGCCATGAGCTCGGACTCGATCTCGTATTCCGCCCCCTGGGCATCGCGTCTGGGGGCCCACGCGCGCCGGCGCGGACACCTAGGCGCGCTGGTGGCCCGGCCGGAGCTGCTCGGCCTGCTCGGGCTGACGGCGGTCCTCAATCTCTGGAACCTCAGCATCAACGGCTGGGCCAACACGTACTACAGCGCCGCGGTGCGCTCGATGAGCAGCAGCTGGCACGACTTCCTGTTCGCCTCACTGGACCGCAGCGGGCTGATGACGGTCGATAAGCCGCCGCTCGCGCTGTGGGTGGAGGCCCTATCGGCGCGTCTGTTCGGTTTTCATCCGCTGAGCATCCTCGTCCCCGAGGCGCTGATGGGGATCGTCGCGGTCGGCCTCCTCTACGACCTCGTGCGCCGCCGGTTCGGTCGCGCTGCCGGCTTCGCCGCCGGCCTGGCGCTGGCGACCACTCCGATCACGGTCGCGATCTCGCGCCACAACAACCCCGACGAGCTGCTAATCCTTTGCAGCGTGGCGGCGCTGTGGTTCGCCGTGCGCGCCCTCGAGACCGGCCGCACGCGCTGGCTGGTGCTGTGCGGCATCTGCGTCGGGCTCGGGTTTGAGACGAAGATGGGCGTCGCGCTGATGATCGTGCCGGGGATCGCGGCGGCATGGATCTGGACGCGCTGGGACGGCCCCGGCCGCAAAAGACTGCTGGCGCTGCGTCAGCTGGCGGCCGGCGGCGCGGCGATGACCGTCGTCGGGCTGGCATGGCCGCTGCTCGTGACGCTGACCCCGGCCGCCGACCGGCCCTGGATCTCGGGGACGTCGGACAACAGCATCTGGTCGCTGATCTTCGGTTACAACGGCCTCGGCCGCGTCGCGGGGCAGACCGGCGGGCCGGGTGGCGCGGGTGGGGCGGGTGGGGCGGGCGGGTGGGGCGGGCGCCATGTTCGGTGGCCCGACGGGGCTGTTCCGGCTGCTGCAGTCGGGGCTCGGGGACCAGGCGGGGTGGCTGCTCGGCTTCGCGCTGGTCGCGGGCATCGCGCTGGTGGTGATCACCAGGCTACGCCGCCGCGACCCCCGGACCGGCTGGCTGATCGCGATCGGCGGCGCATTTGCGACGACCGCGGTCGTATTCAGCTTTGCGAGCGGCATCTTCCATCCGTACTACGTCTCGTTCCTGGCGCCGTTTGCCGCCGCGCTGATCGGCGCCGGCACCGGCTTGATGCTGAACGCCGGCCGTCCGGCGCGCGTGCTCGCGCCGGTCGCGATCGCGGCCGGTGCGATCACCGAGCTCGTGGTCGTGCACGGCCTGGGCGGCGCGCTGTCGTGGGCGACGCCGCTGGTGATCGGCGTCGGCGGGGGGTGCGCGGTGCTGCTCGCACTGACGCTTGCGCCACGGACGCGGGCAGTTCTGCTAGCGGTCGCGATGGCGGCGCTGCTGGCAGCGCCCGCGGTGTGGGCAACGGAGACGCTTGGACACGCGGCGAGCAGCACGTTCCCCGCCGGCGGTCCTGCCAGCGCGGAGTTCGCCGGCGGCCCCGGTGGCCGGTTCGGTCCCGGGGGCGCCCGTGCATTCAGTGCGGCCGGTGGCTCCTTGGGCTTCGCAGGCCGTGGCAGTGGCGCCGCGGGGAGCTTGTCGGGCGCGGTCGGTGGCAGTGGCGGAGGCGGTTCGGGCGGCTTTTCGGGTGGGCCCGGCGGCAGTGGCGGTTCGGGCGGCTTCCGAGGCTCAGCCAATGGCGGTGGCGCTTCCGGTAGCTTCCGAGGCGGCGGTGGCGCGTTCGGTGGCTTCTCGGGTGGCGCCGGCGGTCCCGGCGGCTTCGGCGGGGACAGCGCCACGTTGAGCGCCGCAATCCGCTACGCCGCGAGCCACGGTGGCGGCACGATCGGCGTCCCCAGCCAAAGCAGCGCAGCTGCCGTGATCCTCTCCTCTGACGCCAATGTCGCGGGCCTCGGCGGCTTCTCAGGCCGCGAGAGCTCGGTCAGCGCCACATGGCTCGCAAAGGAGGTCCGCTCTGGCCATCTGCGATGGGTGCTGACCGATGATGGTGGTTCGGCCAGCCTTCCGGCCGATACCCGGATGGGCAGCCAGGCTGCGATGAACATCGTCGCCGAGACCTGCCCTGCTGTTACGTTTACGACCAGCTCGGGGACGCGGGCGACGATGTACGACTGCCAGGGCCGAGCAGCGGCCATCGTGGCGGCCGCACGAGGCTAGCCGAGCGGCCATGGTTGCCGTTCAAGTCCCAGCAGGCAGCCCCCGATAAGAGGCACAGTGCGTGGACCATTTGTCAGAGCCCTCCTCGCCGCCGCGAGCCTTGCGCTCGCGGCGGCGCCGCCCGCTCTGGCCGACACGAGCGACAGCTCCAACTGGGCCGGCTATGCGATCCACGGCACGGGGGTCAGCTTTCAGCAGGTCACGGCGCAATGGCGCCAGCCGATAGCCAAGTGCGTGCCGGCACGGCCGACCTACTCGGCTGCCTGGGTTGGTCTGGGCGGCTTCAGCGAGACGTCCACCGCACTCGAGCAGATCGGGACCGAGCTCGACTGCGGCAGGGCGGGCAAGGTGCTCTCCTCTGCCTGGTTCGAGCTCGTGCCCGAGCCCGCGCGGACGATCGGATTGCGAGTCCGGCCAGGCGATCTCGTCGCCGCGAAGGTGACCGTGACCGGCCGTCAGGTGGTATTCGCGCTGTCTGACCGGACGCGCCACAGTACTTTCACGAAGACCCTGTACGCGCCACAGGTGGACGTCTCGTCGGCCGAGTGGATCGTCGAGGCGCCCTCGGACTGCGTCAGCAGCACCTCCTGCCGGACGCTGCCGCTGGCCGACTTTGGGAGCACGACGTTCCGGCGCGCCCAGGCGGTGTCCACGACCGGCCTCAGCGGATCGATCACCGACCCCGGCTGGAGCCGGACAAAGATCAAGCTCCGCCCAGCGGGGACGCGATTCATCTCCCTCCACGGCCAGTCGGTGGGTGCCGCAACGCCGCTGGCGCCAAGCGCCGGCGGCAGCTCGTTCAAGGTCGTCTACTCACGCATGCCGGTTCCAAGCGGCCCGATGTTCGTCCGGCGCGAGTTCGTGCAGTCCACCCGCCTCACCGCCACCGAGCCCTAACCTAAAGGGCTCCCGCGAAAATTACTGCCGGCTCCGACGGCGTCTGGACGCGCCTGGCGCCACCGGCTCGCCCTCACTTGCCACCAGCAATATCGGGGCGAGCCGGCGGCGCCAGCCACGCCCAGCCACTCGCCGGATTCCGGCATTAATTTCCGCGGGAGCCCTGAGGCCGATTCGCCTGGCTGCCGGGCCGAGCCGCCGGTCCCCATACGAACCTCTTACTCCAGTCCTACGGCGGTCTGCGAGCGGACCACCATCCTCTGCTCATGACCACCGACCTGACACCCCACCTGTTCTGGATAACAAGCCGCGCCGCGGGTTTCGCGGCGCTGATCCTTGCCAGCCTGGCCGTCTCGCTCGGGCTCCTGATGAGCACCAAGCTGCTGAAGCGCAGGGGCCCGGACCTGATCGCCACGCACGAGATCCTGTCGCTATCGACGATTGTCGCGATCGCCGTGCATGGACTCACGCTGCTCGGCGATCAGTACCTGCACCCATCGCTGGCCGACATCGCGATTCCGTTCGCGAGCAGCTACAAGTCAGCCTGGACGACGCTCGGCATCGTCTCGGGTTGGGCCCTGATCCTGCTCGGCCTCACCTACTACGCCCGGCGCAGAATCGGCGCCAAGCGGTGGCGCAAGCTGCATCGCTTCACGGCGCTCGCCTGGCTCCTCGGACTTGCGCACGCCGTGGGCGAGGGCACGGACGCCGGGCAGCTGTGGTTCCTGGCGATGGTCGCGATCGTCGTGATCCCGGCGCTTGCCCTGGTGGCGATGCGCCTGCTGGGAACCGGACGCCGGCTTCCCACGGCCACGCGAGGGACACCGGGTGCGCCCCGCGCCGACGTCCGCGACGTGCCGGCCGGCGCCGTTGCGACCCGCGGCGTCGCGGTCCGCGGGATCCCGACGGGCACCGCCGGGCGGGCCTAGGGCTCCCGCGACAATTACTGCCGGCTCCGACGGCGTCTGCTCGGGCCTCCGCGCGCTCGGCATCCGGCCTCGCCTGAACGCGCGGGGCCCGAGTCATCCGGCTGCCTGGCGCCAACCGGCTCGCCCTCACCTGCCACCAGCAATATCGGGGCGAGCCGCCGGCGCCAGCCACGCCCAGCCACTCGCCGGATTCCGGCATTAATTTCCGCGGGAGCCCCTAGCAGGCCGAGGCCCGGCCGACCGTTTGTCCTGCGGCCTCGGCGACCGTGCAGGAACGTTACGCGGCCGCGAAGATCACCGCCCGTCGTCCGCCCATGCATTCAGGCCTGCAACTCGGACGGAGCATGCACGCGCCGGGACGTGTGGCTAGACTCCCCGGCCGCTCCTAACCTCCCCGTCTGCTCACGCTCGAAATAAAGCGGCCGGGCGTGCCGCGAGTCCGGATCTGGGGACCCAACTAACGAGGAGGAGGTATCTCCGAGATGTTCTTACGATTCACGCGACCAGCGCTGGTCGGCTTGCTGACAGCGCTTGCCGCCGCAGCGCTGCCGGCGGTGGCGTCGGCTGCGATCTCACCGACGCTGACGTTGAGCGGCGACACGGCCGCGGGCAAGAGGCTTGCCAGCGTCGGGTTCGACATCAAGTTCAATCCAAGTCCAGGCAGCGACTCGCCCAAGGACGTAACGATCGCTTTCCCGCCAGGGCTGCTTGCCGACCACACGGTAAACAATGGCGCGTGCACGACAACGACGCCGGTCTCAGCGTGCCAGATCGGCAGCGGCACGGCGACGCTTAACGGCGTGCCTAACCCGGTTACGGCCTATCTCGTGGCGCCTCCGAGCTCGGCGGACATCGCCGGCCTGGACGTCGTTTTCGGGCCTCAGTCCTCTCCGCTTGCCTCGGCCACCGGGGCGATCACGCTGCGGACGACTCCCGACGTCGGGCTCAACATCGCGTTTACGAATCTGCCCAATGTTGGACTGGACGAGCTGAACATCGCGTTCACAAACATGCGGTTGCCGTCAAGCTGTCCGACCACCCCGGCGAACGTCACGGTGACCGCCGACTCCCAGGCGGCGCCGACGACAAAGACGGCCACGGCACCGCTCGCCGTAAGCGGCTGCGCGTCTCTCGCCTATGCCCCGAAGCTCACCGCCACCGTCACCAAGGACGCAAAGGACAGCGGCGCCACGGTGCTGACGACCGTCACGCAGAACGCGAACGAGTCGGCCAGCAAGTCGATCGAATTCGACCTGCCGTCGAGCCTCGCGCCGAACACCGCCGATCTGGCGTGCTTGAACGCCACTGGCTGCAAGATCGGCACGGCCTCCGCGGCCTCGCCGCTGGTGCCGACCGGCGGGGCGCTTGCCAACGGCACCGTGACGCTCGCTGGGACGCTCGCCGCGCCCACGATCGCGATCTCGTTCCCTTCGCCGCTGGCCATCTCGATCGTCGGCACCGTGAACCTGACCAGCCTCTCGGTCACGTTCGCGAGCGTGCCGGACCTCCCGCTCACCTCGCTGACCATGACGCTCAACAGCGGGCCAGCTGGCTCCAAGGCGTTCAACACGTCGTGCGCGCCGGGCAAGGTGGTTGGCAAGTTCACACCCCAGGACAGCGCGGCGACGCAGACGGTGCCCGCGGTGATCGCCTACGCGAACTGCGCCGGCGCGCCGACCAGCTCTGGCAGCGTCGCCGGTCTGGCCGCCGGTCACCCGAAGCTCCGTTTCAAGGTGACCGCCGGCAGCAACGCCCCGCTCGTCTCCTCGCTGTCGGTCGGCCTGCCCAACGGGCTGGGCTTCAACCGCAAGGCGATCTCCACGAGCACGAAGTGCAAGCGCACGGGCAAGAAGAAGTGCGCGACGACGGTCACGATCAAGGGCCTGACGGCGTCGGGTGGCACCGTCTCGGGTGCCCGCATCGCGGGCGGCCGGCTCGTGATCACGTTCAAGAAGGCGTCCAAGGGCGCGACGATCACGCTCGGTGCGCCGCTGCTCACCGAGAGCACGGCGCTTCAGACCAAGGTCAAGAAGCGCAAGGTCAAGAGCGTCACGGTGACGGTCAAGGTGACCGACGCCAAGCACGCGACCACGGCGCTTGCACTGAAGCTGAAGGTCTAGCTGGACCGGCGCTCAGTCCTGGACACCGCCGAGCGATCGGCGGTGTCCGGGCTGAGGCCCAGCGGGTCGCCCGCCTGGAGCACTCCCGCCGCGCCGCGCCCGAGGTCGGGAGTAGCCTGGCCGGCGGCGTCCAGACCGGGAGTAGCCTCGCCGGCGGCGACGAGACCGGGAGCTGCCTCGCCGGCGGCGTCCAGAAGTGGAGTAGCCTCGCCGGCGGCGTCCAGACCGGGAGTAGCCTCGCCGGCGCCCAGCTGGGGAGCAGCCACGCCGGCGGCGTCCAGCTCGGGAGGAGCCTTGCGGCCGGTGCTGTCGGCATCACGTGATCCCGCGTTGCGGACCGCGTCGAGCACCGGCGAGACGAGGTCGATCGGCATCGGGAAGACGACCGTCGAGTTCTGCGTCGACCCGATCTCGCGCAGCGTCTGCAGGTAGCGAAGCTGGATCGTCACGGGGTTCTGGCCGATCACGTCGGCCGCCTCCGCGAGCTTCGCCGCCGCCTGGGCTTCGCCCTCGGCATTGATGATTTTCGCGCGCCGCTCGCGCTCGGCCTCCGCCTGGCGGGCGATCGCGTGCTGCATCCGCTCGGGGATCTCGACGTCCTTGATCTCGACCGTCGTCACCTTGACCCCCCACGGTTCGGTCTGGGCGTCGATCACGTGCTGCAGCGCCTCGTTGAGGCGCTCGCGCTCGGCCAGCAGCGTGTCGAGGTCCGCCCCGCCGAGCACCGAACGCAATGTTGTCTGCGAGATCTGAAGCGTGGCGCTGTGGTGGTTCTCCACCTCGGTTACAGCGCGGGACGGGTCGACCACGCGGTAATAGGCGACGGCCGTGACCCGGACCGGGATGTTGTCGCGCGTGATCACCTCTTGCGGCGGGATCGCGAACGTGATCGTGCGCAAGCTGACTCGCACCATCCGGTCGATCGTCGGCATCAGCACAACGAGGCCCGGGCCGCGCGGTTCGACCAACCGCCCGAGGCGGAACACGACGCCGCGCTCGTATTCGCGCAGGACGCGCAGCGAGGTTCCGACGGCGGTCAGTGCCAGCACCAGCAAGACGACCAGGACCACGACGATTGCGGTGATCACGGCACCAGCTCCCATTCCTCGGCGCGGCGGACAGCGAGCGTCAGCCCGCTGAGCCGCTCGACGACGATCGCGTCGCCCGGCTCGAGCTGCTGCTCGTCCTCATCGATGGCGACGTGCCGCGCTCGCCATAGGGCGCCGTCGACCAGCACACTGCCGGTCGGCTCCTCCCAGTTGCGCACGACCCCGAAACGGCCGACCAGGCCCTCGGGTCCGCTGCGGATCCGCCGACGCCGGACCGCGCCGGCCTTTTGAAGCGACAGGACCAGCACAGCGCCTGCCGCGGCCGCGACCACCAGCGCCGAGACGAGCCCGAGCAGCAGTCCGCCGCCGAGTCCGCCGACCGCCAGCACCGTCCCGATCGCCAGCGCGACGACCCCTGGACCGCCGAGCATGCCCATTGACGGAACGTGAGCCTCGGCCACCACGACGATCGCCCCGATGATCAACAGCGATACGCCTAATGTGGTCATAAAGACATCGTATCCCTCCGCAGACGCGACTCGATGCCGCGCCTGTGGCGCATGGCGTTGCCCAGCCGGTCGACGATCCGCCCCGTCTGCAACGTTCGTCACGACAGGCTCCTGATCCAAGTCGTCGTCTTCGTGATCTGCGGCGCCCCGGCGGCCTTCTCTGCCTTTGCGGGTGGGGAGATGCCCCAGCGGATTCGTCACGGAACCTGCGAAACCGACCACTAGCCCTAAGCTTTGCCCGACCCGATGGCCAGACGAGCAGACGATCCCAGGCCGGAGGCGGCCGGTGGCGGCGACAGGCCGCAGACTCCTGTCGGGCGCCTACGTCATCCGGACAAGTCCCCGCGCGTCGCCAACCGGGCGCTGCATGCCGGCGCGGCGGAGACCTCGAGCTTCGACACGGTGCTGCACTACTTCGATGTCGCGGCGGATCGATTGGGTCTCGCGGAGGGCTTGCGCAGCGTTGTGCGGAGCGCCGAGCGGGAGGTTCAGGTACAGATCCCGATCAAGCTCCGCGACACCGGGACGCACGTGTTCTCGGGCTACCGGGTGCAACACAACGGTGCACGCGGGCCGTACAAGGGCGGCATCCGCTACCACGAGCTAGTGAACCTCGACGAGGTCCGCGCGCTGGCGGCCCTGATGACATGGAAGACCGCGATCGTGAATGTCCCGTTCGGCGGTGCCAAGGGCGGGGTCAACTGCCCGCCGCGCGATTTCAACGAGGACGAGCTGGAATCAGTCACGCGCGGGTTCGTCGACAAGATCAGGGACGTGCTCGGGCCGATGCGCGACATTCCGGCGCCGGACGTGAACACCAACGCGCGGGTGATGGCGTGGATGATGGACGAGTACGGCAAGCTACACGGCGATACTCCGGCGGTGGTCACGGGCAAGCCGATCTCGCTCGGCGGCTCGCTTGGACGGGAGTCGGCTACCGGCCGCGGCGTCGCGTACGCATACCGGGAGGCTGCCCGCGCTCTCGGTCTGCGCGCGGACGAAACGAAGGTGGTCGTGCAGGGATTTGGCAACGTCGGTTCGTGGGCGGTGCGGATCCTCGCCCGGCTGGGGTGCCGTCTGGTCGGCGTCTCTAACTCCAGCGGCGCGATCCACTCGGTGGCCGGAATCGACCCTGACGCACTGCTGCGTCACCTGGCGGACGGTGGCAAGCTGGTCCAGTACCCGGACAACCCGGACGCCAACGGCGCCGAAGCGGTCACGTCGGAGGAGCTGACTGCGCTCGATTGCGAGGTGCTGATCCCGGCCGCGCTTGGCGGCACGATCCATTCCGCCAACGCCGGCTCTGTGCGCGCCCGGATGATCCTCGAGGGCGCCAACAACCCCACGACTCCGAGCGCGGACGAGATCCTCAACAGCAATGGGGTGCTGGTGGTTCCGGATGTGCTCGCCAACGCCGGCGGCGTGATCGTCTCCTACTTCGAGTGGGTGCAAAATCTTCAGCATTTCAGTTGGGACGAGCGCGAGGTCAACGACCGGCTCGGCACCAGGATGCGCCGCGCCTACCGGGAGGTCGAAGAGCGCGCCCGCGCCGGCGGGGTGCCGTTGCGCGTCGCGGCGTACGAGCTCGGCATCGAGCGGGTCGTCGAGGCGGGTCGCCTCCGCGGCCAGCGCGGCTACGGGTAGCCAGCCGCTCGGCCAGCTACTAGTAGCGCCCGAACGGCGTGCGGACCGCCTCGTAGACATATGCGGCGTTCATCGGTGCAGCAGCTCACGCAGCGCCGACAGCTAGTGCTTTGCAGCTCATGAAGCGCCTAGCGAGACAGCCGTCGGATAATGCAGTCGATCGATTATGTCCTGGGGAGCGATTTTGAGCAGCGGCAGGGTGATACTGGCGCGCGTGATGGTTGTCGCTGTGCTCGCGGCGTTGGTCGCCGCGGGCGCGTTCTCGCCGCCTGCGCGCGCCGACGGCGATCCGGGCAGCGACGTGCTTGTGTTCCAAAATCTGTTCGTCGGGTCGGATGCGGGTCTTTCGGTCGCGGAGCAGGTCCAGCTGGGCGGGCTGCTGCAGGCGGCGGGCCGGGCCGGTTTCCCGGTTCGAGTCGCGATCATCGCGCGCAGCGACGATCTTGGCGCGGTGACTGCGCTGTGGCACGAGCCTCGCGCCTATGCCCGGTTTCTCGGGATCGAGCTGTCGTTGGCCTACAAGCAGCGGCTGCTGGTGGTGATGCCGAACGGGTTCGGCTTCAACTGGCCGGGGCACTCGACGACGTCGGCGTACAGATGGCTGGCGAAGATCCCGATCAAGCCCGGTCCCAACGGCCTGATAGGCGCGGCGCAAGCTGCCGTGCGAGCGCTCGCGGCCGCCGGCGGCGTCAGGATCGGCCAGTCCAGTGCAAGCGGCCAGGCGGCGACTACTGCTGGGTCGGGCGGCGCGGCGGCGACTACTGCTGGGTCGGGCGGTGCGGCGGCGACTACTGCTGGGTCGGGCGGCGCGGCGGCGACTTCCGCCGGGGCCGGCGGCGGCGCCGCGACTACACCTGCGAGCAGCGGCCGCGACCGCCTCGTCGCAATCGTTACCGCCGCTCTGGCCGCGCTCGCGGCGCTCGTGCTCACGCTCCGCTTGTGGTTCCGGCGGCGCCCCGACCCGGATGCGGCAGGCGCCAATGGGCGGTCCAGCGGGCGACTGCGAGCTTTCCTGACTCTGCCGAGCCGGTCCGTCCGCGGCGTTGCCGTCATCGTTGGCGTCGCGATCGGCGCCCCGATCCTCGCTGTCAGCCTCGTCGGCGGATCGAGCACGGCCCAGAGCGACGCCCTGGCAATAAACCCGTACTTGGACCCGGGCACACCGTTGTCTGGGCCTGCACCCGATTTCGCGCTCAGCGACCAGTTCGGTCAGCCAGTGTCGCTGGACTCCTTCCGGGGAAAGGTCGTGATCCTGGCGTTCACCGACTCGGAGTGCACCACGCTCTGTCCGCTGACTGCGACCGCGATGGTGGATGCCAAGGCGATGCTGGGCGCAGCCGGCTCGCGGGTGCAACTGCTAGGAATCGACGCTGACCCGGCCGCGACCGCGCTCGAGGATGTCTGGTCCTACTCGGAGCTGCACGGAATGCTCCACGAGTGGCGTTTCCTGACTGGGTCGTTGTCGCAGCTGCAGCGCGTCTGGAAGGCGTATGGGGTCGACGCGGAGATCGAGCACGGCCTGATCACCCATACGCCGGCGCTGTTCGTGATCGACCAGCACGGCCGAGAGGCCAAGGTGTACATGACCCAGCAGTCCTACGCCGCCGTTGGCCAGCTCGGCCAGCTCCTCGCCCAGGAGGCATCGAGCCTGTTGCCCGAGCATCCTCGGGTGCGCTCAGACGTCTCCTACTCGCAGATCGCGGGGATCGGCCCAGCCAGCAGCCGCGTGGTGCCTCGGGCCGGCGGCGGGACCGTCCGCCTCGGCCCTGGGCGCGCCCCGCGGCTGTTCGTGTTCTTCGCCACCTGGGATCAGGAGGTCACCAGCCTCGCTGGACAGCTCGAGGCGCTGAACGCGTATCAATCCGCCGCCGCCGCTTCGGGGCTGCCCTCGCTGACGGCCGTCGACGAGGGCAGCGTGGAACCATCCTCGGCGGCGCTGTCGGGTTTCCTGCGCGGCCTCGCGCGCCCTCTGTCCTACCCGGTGGCAATCGATCAGACCGGCCAGCTCGCCGATGGCTACGAGGTGCAAGGGGTGCCGTGGTTCGTGCTTACCTCGCCCACCGGTCGCATACTCTGGGACCGGGAGGTATCGACGTCGGGTTGGCTCACGCGGGGGGCCCTGAAGCGGGAGGTACGCGACGCACTGGCGCGCGCGCCCAGCGCCCCAGCGAGCGCCGCCGCCGAGCAGCAGCTTGCCGGCTCGCCAGCGCCGCTTGCGGCTCTCCACGGGCAGGCGGGCGAACTGCTCGGCGGAGAGTCCCCGTTCGCCGCGAGGGTCCGCGCGCTGCGCGGCTTCCCGGTCGTGATCAACGTGTGGGCATCGTGGTGCACGCCGTGTCGCTCGGAGTTCGCTCTGTTTGCCGTCGCGTCGGCTCACTACGGGCGCGAAGTCGCGTTCCTCGGCGCCGACAGCGACGATTCGCCCAGCGACGCGCGGGCGTTCCTGGCTCAGCATCCGATCAGCTATCCGAGCTATCAGACGAGCATCACCGACCTCGGCTCGCTGGCCGTGATCGCGGGCCTGCCGACGACAATCTTCATCAACCGCGCCGGAAAGGTCGTCTACGTGCACGACGGCCAGTACTTCTCGCAAGGGACCCTGGACAGCGACATCGAAAGCTACGCGCTGGGAGGCTGAGGTGACCCTGAGCGCGAAAGCACGACTAATGCAGTTCCAGGGATTCACGTACTCAGCGCCGGCGCGCGCAGGTTCGGTGGATCACGATCTCCCGCTCACGGGCGTCGATGCGGCAGCGTTGTCGGCGGCGAGCTCCGGGGGCTCCTCGTCCTCGTCCTCGTACTCCCCGCCGCTCGAAATATTGCTCTTGATCGAGTCGAAGATCGTCAGGCCTTGGCCGACGAGCCCGGCGGCGATCTGGCCGAGGCCCTCGGCGCCGTTGAGGACGTTGATGTTCGCGTTGGCGAGCCCGCCGGCGGCCTCCCTGACGATCTGGGGCAGCTGGTCGATCAGCATCCGGTCGAGCGCGACGCGGTGATAAGAGGCTGCCGCCTCGGCCTGGATCGTCATCCGTTCCGCCTCGGCCTTCGCCATGACGCGCACCTTCTCCGCGTCGGCCTCGGCGGGCTTGACGACCTCTGACACCAACTGCTGCTGACGTAGCTCGGCCTGGCGCTGAGCGAGCTCGGTTTGCGCGGCGATCACCTCGCGTTGTGCGCTGGCCTGGGCCAGGGGCCCTGCCTGACCCGCCTCGGCCTGCGCCTTGTCCACCTCGGCCTTGTAGTGCGCCTGCACGATCGCAGTCTGCCGGGCGTACTCGGCCTGCTTGCGCTGCGAGTCCTGCTCTGCTTCGGCGGCCGCCTGGTTGGCCTGCGCCTGCGCGATCTTCGCCTGGCGCTGGATTGCCGCGTTGTGCGGCGCGGCCATCGCGTCGATGTAGCCCGCGCCCATGTCGTCGATCGACTGGATCTGCAGGGAGTCAACGATCAGGCCCATCTTGACCATCTCGGCCTTGGAGCCGTCGAGCACCTCGGTGGCGAGCTTCTGGCGTTCGGTGACGATCTCCTCCACGGTCATGGAGCCGATGATCGAGCGCAGGTGCCCGGCGAAGATCCGTCCGGCGAGCACGGACATCTGATCCTGGTCTGACAGAAACCGCTGTGCCGCATTGACGATGCTCTCGGCGTCGTTGCCGACCTTGAACGCGATCACCGCGCGCGCCTGCAGCGCGATCCCCTGCTTGGTCACGCACTGCTCGGCGACCTCCGCCTCGCGCATCGACAGTGTCAGGAAGCTGACTTGCCGGAACAGCGGCATCGCGAACGCGCCGTGTCCGGTGACCACCCGGAACGGGGTGCCGTCCTGCCCGACCCTGCGGCCGGAAACCAACATCGCCTCGTCAGGCGCGGGCACGCGATAGCCGAACATCATTGCCTCCTCTCAGGAGCACCCAAGCGCTAATCGCCGAGATCTTGAAGCGGTTCGCACCATTGCATCACATCGACCGTCCGCCCGCCGCGTGAGTTGAACACCAGCACGGTGGTCCCCATCGCGAGCGGCTCCTCGGACCACGCCAGGTACGCTTCCGTCCCGCCGCGCATCTTCACCAGCACTTCCCCGGGACCGCCAGACCCCCGCGTGGCGACGCTCAACGTGCCAAAGCAGCCAACTGTCGACTGGTCCGCACCCACCCGCGATTTCTAGCAGTTGACAGCTTCTGTCCGTGATCTCACTCACTGGGGGTCGAGGACGGCACTTGCGCCTCAGGTCCTTAGCCACTCGCCGGATTTTCGGCATTAATTTCCGCGGGAGCCCTTAGAATGGGCGCCCGATGCGTCACGGTGCGACGAAGGAGGAGACGCCAATGATCCGCAGCGCAGTGGTCCCACGTCCGTCATGCACGCGTTGCTCGCGCTTGCGGGCCACTTGCCGGCTGTTGATCGCCTTCTTGCTCGGCGCCGCCTCGCTGCTGGCCGGGCCGGCGATTGCAACCGCGCTCGCGGCGAGCGCGTCGCTGACGGTCAATGCGGCCCACGTCGGCCCGACGATCAACTCGACCCAGTTCGGGGCGTTCATGGAGGAGATCAACCACTCCGGCGACGGTGGGCTGTACGGCGAATTGATTCGCAATCGCGATCTCAAGGAGGATCCGAGCGCGCCGGTGTACTGGACGACTTACAACACCAACAAGTCGAGCGACAGCATCGGTCTCGACACGACGCCAACTGACGGGCTGAACACCGCCAATCCGGTCAGCCTCAAGCTGTCGATCGGGAGCATCACCGCGAGCGGCAGCGTCGGGGTGTCCAACAGTGGCTATTGGGGTATCCCCGTTCGGCCGTCTACCACCTACCGGGTGTCGTTCTTCGCCAAGAGCAGCAGGCCTGCCTCGGGCCCCTTGACGGTCCGCCTGAGGAGCGTGCTTCCGGGCCCAACGTGGGCGTCGAGCACGGTCGGCAGCGTCACTAACCGTTGGGCCAAGTACACGGCAACGATCAGGACGCCCGCCAACATCCCGGCCACGCTGAACAACACGTTCACGATCAGCACTAGCGACCCCGCGGACTCGGGCAGCACGCTCTGGTTCACGATCGTCTCGCTCTTCCCTCCGACCTACGACAACAATCCCAACGGCTTCCGGATCGATCTGATGCAGAAGATCGCCGCCCTGCGTCCGGGCTACTTCCGTGTCCCGGGCGGTGACTACCTGGAGGGTGACACACTTGCCACCAGCTTCCAGTGGCAGAACACGATCGGCCCGATCGAGGATCGCCCCGGTCACGACGACAGCGCCTGGGGCTACTGGTCTCAGGACGGAATGGGCCTGCTGGAGTGGCTCGAGCTGGCGGAGGAGGCGCACGCTCAGGTGCTGCTGGCAGTCGATGCCGGCTATTCCCTGGACGGCGAGGTGGTGCCGCAGGCCCAGCTGGCGCCCTATGTGCAGAGCGCCGTGAACGAGATCCAGTATGCGACTGGGTCGACCAGGACGTTCTGGGGCGCCCAGCGTGCTGCGGATGGACATCCGCCCCCGTTCGACATGACGATGGTCGAGATCGGCAACGAGGACCAATTCGACAACACCGGCAGCTACAACGCGTACCGGTATCCGATGTTCTACGACGCGATCAAGGCGGCCTATCCGCAGCTGAAGATCGTCGCGACCACGCCCGTCACGAGCCGCCCGATGGACATCCTCGACGAGCACTACTACAGCAACACCCCATCGTTCTTTGCCGGCGAGGCGCACTTGTTTGACCACGTCAGCCGCCGCGGCCCCAAGATCCTGGTCTCCGAGTACGCTGCCGTGCAGGGCAGTGGGCCGACCGGTACGCTGGCCGACGCGCTCGGGGAGGCTGCCTTCCTGACCGGCATCGAGCGCAACGCAGACGCCGTGATCGGCGCCTCATACGCGCCGCTGCTGGTCAGCGTCAACGTGCCTAACGGGCCCACGAACATGATCGGTTACAACGGTCTGACAAGCTACGGCTCGCCCTCGTACTGGGTGCAGAAGATGTTCTCCGACGGCCACGGCCGACAGGTCGTCGGGTCGGTGCTGCGTGCCGGCAGTCGCAATCTGTCCACCGTCGCCAGCCACAGCCGCGGTCACACATACGTGGTCGTGGTGAACAATGGTGGCGTCGCTGCGAAGACCACGGTCAAGCTGGTCGGCCTGCGCGGCGGCGCCACGGGCGGCACCGCGAACGTGCTGACCGGAGACCCGGCGGCAATGAACTCGCTCTCCGATCCCGATGCGGTCGCTCCCAAGGCCAGCGGCCTGGGGATGCGCGGGGCCTCCTTCAGCTACACCTTCCCCGCCCACTCGATGACCGTCCTAAGCCTACGCACCGCGTAGCGCTCGCGTCGAGCTGAAGTGCTGCGGGTCGCCGGCGCGGGACGGATCCGGGTCTTCCTGCGCGCCGTGCTCCCGGGAGTGAAAAACAGACGCTGCTGGCGCTGACGATGTACCGCCTCGACGCGAACTTCCGCTCGGCAGTCATGCTCGGCGCGGTTGGCGGCGGCGGCGTGCCATGCGTGGGCGCGCTTCAAGCGAGCGCAACCTCGGTAGCGATCGCGTGTTGAAGCTAGCGCGGGTTGCGATCCGCTAGTCTGCGGGCAGCCGAAAGGAGAGAGTTTCATGGGCGCAGGAAGACGTGCGGCTGTTGGCCTCATCGGGACGTGCGCCGCGGCCTTGTCGGTGGCGGCAGCGCCCGCGATCGCGGGTCTGCCGAACGCGGTCATCGGAACCGGTCGAGTTCAGCCGGGCACCACGGCGCTCGTCAACGCGCGCGGACGAACCGTGTACGTGTTCACCGGCGATCACAACGGGCGCAGTTACTGCTATCGGACCTGCCTCACCGGCTGGAATCCGGTTTTGACCGGGGGAAAGGTGTTCGCCCGCAATGGCTCGGGTGTAACCCAGAAGCTGCTCGGCACGACCCGCCGAACCAACGGTCAGCTGCAGGTCACCTACAACCGTCGCCCGCTATACACGAACACTGAGGACAACGGTCCCGGCCAGGATTACGGGCAGTTCTGCCAAGGCAATACAGGCGGCTACTGGTTCATCGTTGACGAGCGCGGTAACCCGAACAAGCGGGTGATCAACGTCTGCCAGGGGTACTAGTGGTGCATCCGCCAAGTTCGTTGATGGGCTGGCGAGCGAAAATCGAGCCCTGGCAAGGACGCAGGACCGAAGGTGTAGTGGGGCTACATTGAGGTCCGAGGACGCAGCCAGGCGAGGATTTGCAGCCGCCAGACCGCAACGAACTTGCGGGATGCACCACTAGTGGCTACGGAATCCAAGCAGGTCTTATAGTCGATACGGCCAGTCCTCGTTTCCATGTTCGGCTCCTCGGAAGGTGCGCGCACGGCAGTAATTTTCGCGGAGCCCTAAGCTGGAGGGCGAACCCGTGGCCCTTGCTCGCCGGCCACGCGCAGCTTCGATCGCCGCCTCCGCGATTATCCGCGCGGTTCGGGCCGACTCGGCCACGGCGGCCGCTACTTCCCGGTCAGCCGCCGGCCGCCTGGCCGAGCCTGATCGTCGCAGCGAGCCAGGCTGAAGCCGCCTGAAGCTTTGTGCCGTCGATCTCGTGAGCCACGTCTGACTCGTGGTACTCGACGTCGATCCCCGCGCCCACAAGTAGGTTCCGCGCGGTCCGTGCAAATCCAACGTCCATCACCGGGTCCTGCCGGCCGTGAGCGATGAACGCGCGCAAACCAACACGATCAGCGAGCGAGGGTCGCCACCCGTCCACGGTCGGGATGAAGCCGGAAAACGCAAGGATCCCGGCGGGTGCTGGACGCTCACCCGCCAGGCCCAGCGCGTAGCTCATCACTGACCCCATCGAGAAACCCCCCAACACGGTCCGCTCGGGCCCAATCCCGGTCCGCTGCCAGAGATCGTCGTGGAAGCCGGCGAGCTTGTCGTAGGCGAGGTGGAACGTCGAGGCGTCGGGGTAGCCGACACGGGGCACGACATACCAGTGATAGCCGGGCCATCCCGGCAGCGTCAGCGGGGCGCGAGGCGTGGCGACCCATAGTCGCCGGCCCGGATCGAGGTGGTCCGCGAGAGCGAGTAGGTCGTGTTCGTCGGCACCGCGCCCATGGTGAAGCACGAGCAGGCCGGCCGGCTCATCCGCAGGCGGGCGCTCGCGAAAGGCGAGCTCGGTCATGCTCCGACAGACTGGCGGCGCGGAGCGCGCGGATTCTCGACCGGGGTGAGCAGGTGCTCGAGCCGCCCACTCAGATGCTCGTGCCGCTTTGGCAGTCGTAGCTCCTCGCCCAGATGATCCGGGTCTTCGTCGACGGCAAAGCCGGGGGAGAGCGTCGCAAGCCGCTGCTCCCAGAAGGCGAGTGTGTCCTGTGACGCAACTGCGAGCTCGATCAGGTGAATCATGCCGGCGCTCCTCGTGGTCGGTTCGGTCGTTCAGAACGAAAGCAGCTATCTGCGAAGGGCTCGTCCCGACGGCGATTTCGGTGGTGCAACCGAAGCTCCGAAGCTAATCGCCGATGATCACCTCCCGCATCCGTCAGTCGACTGAGGCCAATGCGCGCGTGCTGGTTTACTGCGGAGCGTGATGTCGCTGGTCTCACGTGGCTTCCGCGGTCGTCGCCGACCGGTCGCCGGTCCAGCCCGCGTTCCGCCGGGTCAGTCACGGCCAGTGAAATGATGCGCCGCGACCGCGACGCGCGAGGATCCAGCGGTGGCTGAACTGCCCCACGGTGCGAACTCGCGGCAGGACGCGAACGAGGCGGTGCCGCCGGCGCCGATGCCGCGGGACAAGCACGGCTGGCGGGTCGCGCCGGCGCCGGACGGCCGCGGGATGCCCGACGAGCACAAGCCGACGCCCGCCGCACCGGCTGGCGCGGCTTCTGGATCTTCGTTCGTCGTCCTGCTGGCGGTGAACTGGCTGTCGGTGCTCCTCGTCACAGCCGGCGCGGCAGCCGCGGGTGACGGTGCCGTTCAGCCCGTACTTCCTCAATCAGGTGCGAGGCGGGCGAGGTCAAGTCGATCTCCTCGCAGGGAGACACGATCCAGGGCACGTTCGCGATCAAGCTGCGCTACCCGCCGGACGACAGAAGGCGACGCCGACGACGCTGTTCTCGACCGAGGTGCCGACGTTCTGGAACGACGCGCAGCTGACCGCGCTGCTGCGGCAGCAAGGGCGTGCAGGTCAACGCGCAGTCGACCTCGACGGGGACATCGCTGCTGGCTGAGATCCTGCTCGGGTTCGGGCCCGACGCTGCTGCTGGTCGGGCTGTTCGTGCTGCTCGCACGGCGCGCGCACGGCCGGCGGCGGGGATGGGCGCGCTCGGCAACTTCGGCCGCTCGCAGGCGCGCCGGGTCGACCCGCAGAAGATCCGGGTCACGTTCGAGGATGTCGCCGGGATCGACGAGGCGAAGGCCGAGCTGACCGAGATCGTCGACTTCCTGCGCACCCCGGAGCGCTACCAGCGTCTCGGCGGCCGGATGCCCCATGGGGTGCTGCTGTTCGGCCCGCCGGGGACGGGCAAGACGCTGCTCGCGCGCGCGGTCGCCGGCGAGGCGCACGCGGCGTTCTTCTCGATCGCGGCGTCGGAGTTCATCGAGGCGATCGTCGGCGTCGGCGCCGCGCGCGTGCGCGACCTGTTCGCCAAGGCCAAGGAGGCCGCGCCGGCGATCATCTTCATCGACGAGCTCGACGCGATCGGCCGCTCGCGGCAGGGGTCCGCGGGATTCACCGGCGCCAACGACGAGCGCGAGCAGACGCTCGATCAGATCCTGACCGAGATGGACGGGTTCGAGAGCACCGAGGCGGTCGTCGTGCTCGGCGCGACCAACCGTCCCGAGATCCTCGACCCCGCGCTGCTGCGACCGGGGCGCTTTGATCGCCGCGTCGCGGTGCAGCCGCCCGACCGCGCCGGCCGGCGTGAAGATCCTTCGAGGTTCACACCCGCTCGATGCCGCTCGGCCGACGACGTCGATCTCGACGCGCTCGCGGCCACGACACCCGGGATGGTCGGGCGCCGACCTGGCCAACCTCGCCAACGAGGCGGCGCTGCTCGCCGCCCGCCGCGGGCACGAGCGGGTGCAGATGGCGGACTTCACCGATCGCTGGAGAAGATCATGCTCGGCGCGCCGCGCGGGATCATGCTCAGCGCTGAGGATCGCGAGCGGACCGCCTACCACGAGTCAGGGCACGCGCTCGTCGGGATGCTCACGCCCGGACGCCGACCCGGTCCGCAAGGTCTCGATCATCCCGCGCGGGATGGCGCTCGGCGTCACGCTCTCCACCCCCGACGCCGACCGGGTCTCCTACTCCCGTGAGGAGCTCGAGGCGAAGATCCAGGTGTCGCTCGGGCGGCCGCGTGGCCGAGGAGGTGGTCTACGGCAAGATCACCACCGGGCGCCGAGTCCGACATCCAGCAGCTCACCCAGATCGCGCGCCAGATGGTCGGGCGCTGGGGGATGAGCGACAAGCTCGGACCGGTCGCCGTGCTCCCGAGCGACGGAGCCGGGCCGTTGCTCCCGGGCGCCAGCGAGACCTCGCCGCAGACCCAATGGCTGGTCGATCAGGAGGTCCACCGGCCTGATCGAGGACGCGCACGCGGCCGTCACACAGCTGCTGACTCGACCACCGCGACCAGCTCGACAGCCTCACGCACGCGCTGCTGGCGGCCGAGACGCTCGACGCGCCCGAGGCGTACGCCGCCGCCGGCGCCACAATGCGCGGCGGGGAGCTTCGCCCCGAGACCGAGCTGCAAGCGGGCGCTCGCTCGTCACCCGCCCCCAGCAGCTGACCATGGTTCATGAAGATGCGACAAGGCAAGGTCATCGACGGAACAGCCCTTTACGGCAGCATCTCCTTCAGCGTGGCTCGCAGGCATTGACGCGGTCGCCGATAGTGCCATCCAGCGGTAGCGCCGGATGGGCTCCGCCGGATGGGCTCCGTTTGACGTGTGGCTGGTCCTGATCGCTTAGCATCGACTCTCGTGATCGAACCGCCGGCGGCCGATGTGGATCAGCGGGACGGCCAGAGCCAGAGGCGTCGTCCTGCGATTGTCGCGGTTGACGACGAGCCGGCGGTGCTGGCCGCGGTCTCGCGCGATTTGAGGCGCGGCTTCGGCGAGCGGTATCGGGTGATGCGAGCCGGTTCGGGTGCCGAGGGGCTAGACCTACTCAGGCAGGTCCGGGCTCGCGGTGAGCAGGTTGCGCTGCTAGTTGCCGATCAGCGGATGCCGGGGCTGTCGGGAACCGACTACCTGGTGCGGGCGCGGGAGCTTGTGCCGGATGCGAAGCGGGTTCTGCTGACGGCGTACGCGGACACCGAGGCGGCGATCCAGGCGATCAACGAGGTGTCGCTTGATTACTACCTGCTCAAGCCTTGGGACCCGCCGGAGGAGCAGTTGTTCCCGGTACTTGAGGATCTGCTGACGACCTGGGAGGCGGGCGCGGCGCTCGAGTCGGGGGGTGTGCGTGTAATCGGGCACCGTTTCTCGAAGGACTCGCACGACATACGGGATTTCCTGGCTCGCAACCGCGTGCCTGCGCGGTGGCTGGACGTGGAGCGCGACGGCGAGGCGCGCGAGCTGCTGGCGGTCGCCGGCGTCGACGCTGATCGGTTGCCCGTCGCGTTGCTCGAAGACGGGTCGATTCTCGAGCGCCCGACGATGCCCGAGCTGTCCGAGCGGCTTGGGATCTCGGCCCAGCCGATTGGCGACCACTACGACCTGGTGATCGTCGGCGGCGGGCCGGCCGGGCTTGCGGCGGCCGTGTACGGCGCTTCGGAGGGCCTTCGTACGGTGATGGTCGAGCGCGAGGCGCCGGGCGGCCAGGCGGGCCAGTCGAGCAGGATCGAGAACTACCTCGGCTTCCCGGCCGGTCTGAGCGGCTCGGATCTCGCCCGCCGGGCGACCGATCAGGCGCGTCGGCTTGGAGCCGAGCTCGTCAGCGTGCAGGAGGCGGTCGCGCTGCAGGTGGAAGGTTCTGGACGGCTTGTGCAGCTGACCGGCGGCGGGATCCTGAGTGCGAGCACGGTGCTCGTCGCGTCGGGCGTCTCTTATCGCCAGCTACACGCTCCGGGCTTTGCCGAGCTGACCGGCGCGGGGATCTACTACGGCGCCGCGCTGACCGAGGCGCGTTCGTGCGCAGACCAGCACGTCGTCGTGATTGGCGGCGCGAACTCCGCCGGCCAGGCCGCGGTGTACTTCAGTGGCTACGCCGGGCAGGTAACCATGCTTGTGCGAGCCGACTCGCTGTCGAAGTCGATGTCCCATTACCTGATCGAGCAGATCGCCGCGCTGTCGAACGTCGAGGTGCGGACCGGCGCGCAGGCCGTAGGCGCCGAAGGCGAGGACGGCCACCTTCACACGTTGCGGATCCGAGCGGCGGACGGGACCGAGACGGTCGAGGACGTCGACGCCTGCTTCGTGTTCATTGGCGCCGCGCCGCGGACGGACTGGCTGGAGGGCGTCGTCGCGCGAGACGAGCGCGGGTTCATCCTCGCGGGCGCAGACGTCCGCGACCACGGCTGGCCGCTGTCGCGCGAGCCGTACGTGCTCGAGACGAGCGTGCCCGGCGTGTTCGTCGCGGGGGACGTGCGGATGCGCTCTATCAAGCGGGTCGCCAGCGCGGTCGGGGAGGGGTCGATGTCGGTCTCGCTGATCCACGAATACCTCGCCAGCGCATGACCGAGTGGAGCGGCCGGCGCTAGAGGAGCTCCGCCGGATCGACCTGTTCGACGAGCTCGACGACGAGCAGCTGGCGCTCTGGCACGAGGCCGCGGTGATCCGCGAGGTGCCGGCCAATACCGTGGTCGCCGAGCCCCGGCAGCCGTCAGCGGGAGTGCTCCTGCTGCTGGAGGGGATTGTGCAGGGTCTCGTGTTCGAAGCTGGCCGCCTCGAGCCGATCACACGCCAGGTTGCGCCAACCTGGATGGGCGCGATCCCGGTCCTGACCGAGACCGGGTTTGCCGGCGAGATGCGGGCCGTGACTGACGCGCGGATGGCCGTGGTCGGTCCGGAGGACTTCACCCGGCTGGCGCTCAGCCAACGGTCGGTCCATCGCCGCGTGATGCGCGCGATTCGGACAGTATCGACACGCTCGGCGGCGCGCGAGCAGAATCGCGAGCGGCTCGCGTCGCTCGGCACGATGGCGGCCGGCCTCGCGCACGAGCTGAACAATCCGGCGGCCGCGGCCCGCCGCGCAGCGGCTGATTTGGCCGAGGCGCTCGACGTGCTGGCCTCGACGCTCGGCGTGTTCGTCGAGTCCGGGATCGAGCGCGAGCAGGCGAAGGGACTGGTGGTGATGCAGCGCGAGGCGATGGATCGTGCCGCGTCGCGAGGCTCGCTCTCGGCGCTCGATGCAGCTGATGCCGAGGACGCGCTGCTCGTTTCGCTCGAGCGTCTGGGGGTGGCGGAACCGTGGCGGCTCACCGAACCCCTTGCGGCTGCCGGGGTCGACGTCGAATGGCTCGATCGACTCGCCCAGGCCGCCGGGCCGGCTGCCGAGCGCCGCCATCGCGTGGATCGCCGCCTCGCTGAATGCCCGGGGGCTGGCGGCGGAGATCGCAGAGTCGACGGACCGGATGGGCAAGCTCGTAAAGGCGATCAAGGCATACGCGTTCATGGATCGGGGCGAGCTCGTCGAGACCGACATCCATGAAGGTCTCGAGACGACGCTCCTGGTCCTCGGCCACAAGCTCAAGCAGACCTCGATCGAGATCCGGCGGGAGTACGACCGTTCACTCCCCAGGCTCACGCTTCGAGGCTCGGAGCTCAATCAAGTGTGGACCAATCTGCTGGCAAACGCGATCGAAGCGCTCGGCGACTCGGGCACGATCGAGATCGCCACCGAGCGCGACGGCCCGTGCGCGCGGGTCGACATCGTCGACGACGGTCCGGGAATCCCCGACGAGATCCGCGGTCGGGTGTTCGACCCGTTCTTCACCACCAAGGAGGTGGGCGAGGGGACAGGGCTCGGCCTAGATACCGCACGGCGAATCGTCACCGAGCGCCTAGGCGGATCAATCGAATTCGACTCAGCCCCCGGACGGACGGCGTTCCACATCTGGCTGCCGCTCGACGGCGTCAAGCCGTACGAGCGATCGTGAACCAAAGGATCACGGCAGCCTCACCCGCATGCCGCCGCCTGCGTGAACTCCGACGACCGGGGGTCGAAGCCCGGGTCTCCGACTCTCACATGCGTGACGCGATCCCCTTGACGTCGCGCTCGACGTCTTGCTCCAATCGGTGCACGCGCCGCAGCCGCGGCGACTTCAACGTGTGGCCCGTAAGCAGCGTGGCCAGAGCGCAGGCGAGGAAGCATGCCGCTCCGAGTGAGGTGTTCCAGTTTGCGGCTGCCTGGTCGATCATCGAGCCAGTTGTGGGCACGACGTAGCCGGCAACGGCGGAGATGCCGAAAAAGATGCAGCCGAGCAGATTGACCGACGGCTCCCACCATCCCGAACCGCCGCGGGCGGGTAGCCAGCCATGCCGTGCCGAGGCTCGGTATGCGATTGCCCCCGAAACCAGGAAGCAGATGGATCCTAGGGCATCCGGCCGCCAAACGAGCCTGTTGTACCCGGAGTTGGACAGGGCTGTGTGCATCGCTTGGTAGGTCGTCACGTTGAAGAACAGGGTGCCGGCGGACTGGACCGCAGCCGCCCACCACGCTGCCGGCCCGATACCGGGCGAACGGCGCTCAGGGAAGGCCAGGAAGGACTGCAGCGCCCCACCGCCGGTGAACAGGATGGAGCCGACGAAGAACGTGACCGAGTCGGCGCTATCCCCAACGAGGTTCGCGTATCCTGGAAACGGGCCGATCAGGAAGCACGCCGATCCGAGGGCGAAGAGGAAGGCCATCCAGCGCTCGCGAGTCACGGCTGATCCTTGCGGGCAAAGCCGGGGGCGACAGGCAGGGCAATCTGTGGCGCGACGTAGCTGCGCGCGGCCCCAAGCGCTGCTCGCACTCCGCGCCGCCTGTTGCAGTCATCCATCTGTCCGCCTGCGAACGCGTCGAACCGGCCCCGCAACGCGGGCAGCTCGAGCCGGCGTTGGTCGGCTGGCAGTGCGACGTCGAGGACAAGGCGATCGCTGGCGCCCATGACCTCGAGAATCGCTGGCATGGCCGGACTATCGTCCTCTCGCACAGCGTCCGCGTCATCCGAACCGGATGAACCGAGCGAGTGTGACGGTGACGGTCTGCGGGACGCCGGGTTGACGTTCGTCGTTGGAGCCGTTCTGAGCTTCCCCGGCGTCTCCTACCCCGACGCGCTCCCTGCTGCGACCCAAGAGCCGGCGGATCGCTGCAGCCACGCGCCCAGACGGGAATACTGTGGTGCCTGAAAGCAGGAGGGTCTTAGGGCCCGTTCAAGAATTATTGGCGGTTTTGACGGCGTCTGGACGCGCCTGGCGCCACCGGCTCGTCCTCAAATACTCCCGGTATGATCGGGCCGAGCCGGCGGAGCCAGACACGCCCAGCCACTCGTCAAATCCCGCCACTAATTCTTGAACGGGCCCTTAGTTGAGCGAGCTTGAGGATCCCCAATCTTCGGCTGCGCAGGGCGAACCAAGTGCTCCGCGCTCGAAGGCTCCGCTGACCGCCCGGCTACTGCTGCGCGAGTCGGTGACCGCGCGCAGGGCGGCCGGGATCATCGCCGGCGCTGCGGTGCTGATCACCGTTGCCGGCGGGATCCTCGAACGCGTGGTCGACCATCGCGAGTTCCACACGATCGGCAAGGGGCTGTGGTTCGCCTTGCAGACGGTCACGACCGTCGGATACGGCGACGTCACCCCCAGGCAATCTGACGGGCGATTCATCGCCGCGGTCGTGATGCTCACCGGGATCGGCTTTCTCGCGGTGATCACGGCCTCTGTCACGGCGTCGCTGGTGGACAGCAGCCGCCGGCGCTTCGCCGAGTCCGAGGTCGACGTGGCCCGGCAGCTCGAGGAGATCAGCGAACGACTGGCGCGGATCGAAGCGGCGCTCGATCAGCCGGCACCGCCATGGTCATCCGATGACGTTGGCTGATGAGACGCGCTTGCGGGCTTGGAGGGTCCAGGGCGATAGCCGATCTGCAGACGCGGGATGCGGCGTTCGCTCGGCGCCGAATGCCCAGATCGGTGGGCGAAGACGACACGGCGCTCACGCCGGACAGAGCCGAGGTTCTGAGCCGGGGCACTCATCGGTCCAGGCCGAGAATCAACTTCAGCCCGCTCTCGACGGCGCTCAATGTCTGCGCGCTCACGCTTCCAACCCGTCGCAGTAGACGAGCGCGTGCGACGGCTCTAACGGCTCGCGGCACCGCCACGCTCGCACGGTCGACGCCCTCGTGTTTGCCAACCGGTGGTCTGAGCACCGAAGGTGACCGGGACGCCGATATCGGTACCACCACGACCAGCTCGTCGGCTGTGCCGGAGAGAAGCTCGTCGACGGACACGATGATCGCGGGGCGGCTCTTCCCAGGCTCGCCTGCCCGCGCTGCGCCTAGCGAGACAAGCCAAAGCTCGCCGCGCCGCGGCTCAATCGAGACCATCGCCGAGCGCCCGCTCCCAGTCGCGCTCCTCGGAGCTGACGGCAGCGCTCTCGGCGTCCTTCAGCGTCGCGTCTCGCTCGGAGCGCAGAATCGCGTCACGCTCGAGTCGCTCGGCAAGCTGGGCGATCAGCGCCGCCACCGACAAGCCACGATCTCGCGCGCTGCGGGCCAGGCTGTCACGCACCGGGCGCGGAACTCTAATTGTCGCCGTATCTTGCGCCATGGCGCCGTAGTATAGCGCTGCGGTATGGCGCCATGGTAAGCGTTATCGAGCGGTGATATGTCCACCCCGGACCGTCAGCTGCGATGAGTTTCGGCGGGTCCGTCAGTCTTAGCGGTGTGATTCCAACCCCTAGGAGGATGTTGTGACCAGCACCAAGACCCGCGTCGACAAGATCGCCACGGTCGTGATTCCGGTGTCCGATCAGGACCGCGCGATCGAGTTCTACGTCGAGAAGCTTGGCTTTGAGAAGCGCATCGACGTGCCCTTCGCCAACGGCTACCGGTGGGTCGAGGTGGCGCCCGGCGACGCGGTGACGACAATTGCCCTCGCTCCACCGCCTGAGGGCACCGCGACTGGCAACCGCGAGACGGGCATCAGCCTGCACACCGATGACATCGACGCCTACCACGGCGAGCTGAAGGCCGACGGCGTGGACGTCGATGCCGAGATCAGCCGCATGGGAGATCCGGTTCCGCCAATGTTCTGGCTGCGCGATCCCGAAGGCAACACCCTGATGGTCGTCGGCTGAGCTGCCCCTACCGGCCTCGGGCTTCGGTCGCGGGCCTGAGCCCGAGCGCCGCGGTGGCCATCACCTCGGGTAGTCGTCGCGATCGGTCCTGGGCGGAAGCAGTCACACGGCGTTCCGCTTGGCGCGCGGGATGACTGCATGAGCGGCAAGCCGGCAGTCGGCGGACAGCGTCGCGGCGCTGCCGCCTCTGGTCTGGGTAGCCGCGGCGTCGGAGGCGCGGCTGGAGCTGCTCCTATCGGGCCTATCCGTGGGGTTCCGAACGTCTTCTCGCCGTCGAGCGCTGGGAGCTGAGGGCCCGTTCAAGAATTATTGGCGGTTTTGACGGCGTCTGGACGCGCCTGGCGCCACCGGCTCGTCCTCAAATACTCCCGGTATGATCGGGCCGAGCCGGTGGCGCCAGACACGCCCAGCCACTCGTCCAATCCCGCCACTAATTCTTGAACGGGCCCTTAATTTCCGCAGGAGCCCTAACGGAGACAACGAAGCGAGCGTGCTCCTCGAAGGGTTCCGGCGTGCTGCGTGCGATGCTGTAGAGCATGAGTTCGTTGCCTCCTGGCCCCGCTGAGGCGCCCGCGTTGCAGACGGCGCGGTGGCTGGTGCGGCCGATCGCGTTCCTGGAGTCGTGTCGGAGTCGGTTCGGAGACTCGTTCAGCGTGCGGTTTCTCGGATTCCAGACGCCGTTGGTGATGGTGTCTGATCCGGACGCGATCCGTGCGGTGTACTCCGGGCGTGAGCACGGTCTGCCGCCGGGTCGCACTTTCGCGCTGCGCCCGTTGATGGGGCCGCGGTCGGTGCTGCTGCTGGAGGGCGGCGAACACCTGGCGCGACGGCGGGTGATGCTGCCCCCGTTCCACGGGGAGCGGATGCGCGCCTACGAGGACACGGTCGGCGAGATCGCGGAGCGTGAGATCGAGAGCTGGCCGCTGGAGAAGCCGTTCGCGCTCCATCCGAGGATGCAAGGCGTGACGCTGGAGGTCATCCTGCGCGCCGTTTTCGGAGTCACCGACCCGCAGCGGCGCGACCGTCTGCGCCGGCTGCTGCCGCGGCTGCTCGAGAGCACCTCTTCGGCGAACTATCAGTTTCGTGTCCTGCTGGCGCGGCAGGTCAACCGGCCCGGGCCGCTCGCGCGGCTGCACGACCTCACCCGCGAGATCGACGACGCGCTGTTCGCGGAGATCGCGCAGCGACGTGCCGATCCGGCGGTCGGAGACAGGGAGGACATCCTCTCGATGCTGACCGTCGCGCGGTTCGAGGACGGCAGCGCGATGGACGATCATGAGCTGCGCGACCAGCTCGTCACGCTGCTGCTCGCGGGCCACGAGACGACGGCGACCGCGTTGGCGTGGACGGTCGACCTGCTGCTGCGCGAGCCCGCGGCGCTGGAGTGTCTGACCGCAGAGGTCGACGCCGGCGTTGATGACACGTACCTACGCGCCGTGATTCAAGAGTCGCTGCGGCTGCGCCCGGTAGTGCCGCTGGCTGGCAGGCGCCTCGCTTGCGAGCTCCGCGTGGACGGGCTCACGCTTCCGGCGGGCACCGACGTGACGCCCGCGATCTGGTTGACCCACACCCGGCCCGACCTCTACCCCGAGCCGTTCGCGTTTCGGCCGGAGCGGTTTCTGGATCGCCCACCTACCACCTACGGCTGGATCCCGTTTGGCGGCGGTGTGCGCCGGTGCCTCGGTGCCGCGTTCGCCGAGCTTGAGATGCGAGTCGTGCTGAGCACGATGCTCCGCCGCCGCGTCCTGCACGCCGCCAGCCCCGATGCCGAGCGCGCGACTCGGCGCAATGTGACGCTCTCCCCGCGACATGGCACAAGGGTCCGTATCTCACTGCGCCCCCCAACCACACACCGTGCGAGCGGCGCCCGTCCGGCCGTCCGTCACGCAGTCGGCTGACCGCTCACGCCGCCGCCTCCCCGCGACGCGCGAGGAGTTACAGCGCAAGCTCGGGGCTCGATCAATGCGCCTGGCGAGACAACAAGCGGTTCCATGGAGGTTTGACGGGCCACGAATCGGCCCGACGGTCCCGTATCTCTATCTCACCACCGGCCTCGGTGGACAACTTCCTCAAATGCGCGGCGGTTGATCTTCGTCAACGGCGCCAGCGGCCGGTCAGCCGGGTAGCCGAGCGCCAGCAGGTATGCCCCTCGCCGATCCTCGGGGATGCCGAGCAGCCTTCGGAGGCGGTCTTGGTCACCGATCGCGGGCGTGGCCCGAGCCGATGCCAAGGTCGGCTGCAGTCACAGCCATCTGAAGCGTCGCTTGGCCGAGGTCGTACTCGATCAGGCCGGCCCGTCGGGGATCGACGGCGATCGGTGCAACAAGCACGATCGTGGCCGCGGACCGCGCGATGTGGCCGGCGCCTTGCCACACGAGCGACAGTTCCTCGAGGTATGTCTTGTCGGTGACGAGGACGAAGTCCCACGGTTGCGTGTTGGACGCCGATCGGGCGCGGCGCCCGGCTTCAAGGATGCGGTCGAGGTCCTCGCCGGCGATTGTCCGATCGGTGTATGCGCGGACATTCCGGCGGGCGCGAATGGCGTCCCAAGTCTCCATCTTTTGGTATCAGCTCCCTTCGTGTGGGTGCGACCCTATTCTCCCGCCGCGACCTGCTGTCCAGAGAGGGCCAGGCGCCAGCGACAGGACGCGGTCGTTTCGCATGCTCAGTTAGAGGTGACCCCTCGACCGCGACGATCTCCGCGTCCAGGATCACCCGCGGGCTCGTGGGCGACATCCGGATCACACGTGACGGGGCACCTGGGGATCAGCGAGGATCGGCCAGCGCGAGCGAACTGCGCTCGGTAGGCATCGCGCGAACACCAGCGGGCGCATTGCTGCCGGCAGCGTCTGAGGCAGACCTGCAGCGCCTGCTCGCTCGCTACCTCGCGATCGCCTCCGAGCTCGCCCTTGAGCCACACGTCCCCGTCGTAGGAGAAGTTATGGACCACCGCGCGCCAGCAATGCAACCCGATGAGAACCTCGGCGACTAGTTGTTCGTCAGTCGGCCGTAGTCTCCTGGGCGGCGTGCGCAAGTTGGGCGAGCATCATGTCCGGCCGCCATTCGCCCCCGAATGTGCAGTAACGCAGTAACGTTGGGGGCTAGTCTTGCCGGAGGTCCACGGTCAGCGCTCCGGTGACGCGAACGATGTCGGCGGGATCAATCTTCAGGGAGTGCGCGTGGTCGCCCGCCGGGCACAGCACATGCCCGTAATCGAGTAGCCGTGGGTCGATCAGCTCGGCGGGCGTGTCCGGGCCGAGCGGCGGGGTCGCGCCGATCTCGTACGCGGGGAAGTCGGCGGCCATGTCCGCCTCGGTAGCAAAGCGCAGCTGGTGCCGGCTGAGCCCGAGCGCAGCGGCCGCCTTGTGCAGGTCCAGGCGATCCGATGCAGCAATGACCGCGAACCGGTAGCCATGGGGCGTGTGCAGCACAACCGTCTTCGCCGTCTGCTCCGCCGGGAGCTGGGCCGCCCGCGCCTCGGCCGCGGCAGACTCGCTGCGGGCATGTTTGATGAGATCGAAGCTCACGCCATGATCGCGCAGATAGGTCTCAAGTTGGGCGACAGAGCCGGCTGACATCCGCGTTCAGGCTACTCGTCCTCAAGCGCAATCGCAGCGTTCCTGTCGCTCCGCGAGGGACAAAGCGACTGCCGGGGCAAACCCAGCTCCAGCCGACGCGCCCGGAGCCCCGCTAATCGATGCGCCGAGACCGCCCGTGGCCTCGCGGCCAGCGGCGGAGCATGATTCTCCCACGCGAGCGCGGTAACGTCTGAAGGCCGGCATTCAACCCGTTGGGAGCAGCATGAACCGATTCCGCGAACATGCTCGGCGGCGACCGCTTGCGTGGTTGCCGCGGATTGGTCCGTCGGTGAAGCGCGGCCATCGCAGACAGGCGCGCTCGCAGGAGCGTTCAGCCCGTGAGCTCGCTACGGCCGCCGCCGCCGGTCTGACGGCTGGCGTCGTGCTGGAGTTCTTCCTTGACCCCCGCAGCGGCGCGCGCCGAAGGCATCTCGTTCGCGACCGTACACGGGCTGCGTTCCGCCGCCGCGCTCGGCGGGTCGAGCGCCAGGCCCATTACGAGGCGGGCAAGCTCGTCGGCCTCGCGCATACGATCACGCACCGCGAGCAGCTCCCAGCAGAGATGGACGATGTCAGTCTCGTGCGCAAGGTCGAGAGCGAGCTGTTCCGCGACCGGACGCTTCCGAAGGGACAGATCAGCATCAACGCCGACCGCGGGATCGTGGTCCTGCGCGGACAGCTCGAAGATGTCCAACAGATCGAGCGTATCGAGCGCGAGGTGCGCAAGATGGCGGACGTCCGCGACGTGGAGAACCTGCTTCACCCCCCAACCGTCCCGGCACCCGCAAGCCAACCGCACGGCGACCCACGCACGGGGCACGAGCATGCGTAGGCCCGCGCACGCTCAACCGGACGAGGCCCGGACAAGCTCGATCGAGCCCGATCACGAGCGCTACCGAGCTCAAGCCCAGCCAGCGCAACAGCCCCAGGTCGTCCTCGGTCGCCGCCCACGCCCCGAGGTACTCGTCCGGCACCAGCGAGAGCAGCTGCGCGCTGCCGCTAGAGATCGCCTTGGGAACCCTAACCCGAGCTTCGGCGAGCCAGCGGCGGCGCAACAGCGCCCGCTCGAGCTCTGCCCCGCCGGCCTCGACCCGCGCCCCGAGCCGGCGCACGTCACCGCCGTGACCGACGGCATCGAGTGACGCGAGGTCCGCGAAGGCCGGCACGACCACCTCGAGCAACATAGCCAGAGGAGCAGCTGCGCGTTCCAGTGGAGTCTCAATGTCGCTGAGCGGTCCTCAATGGCGGGTTACGTCGGCCCTAGTTCAGCGCTTTTGCGAGAGGGTGCTGATCCGAGGATCGGAGCGGTGAGGTTCGGACCGGTCGCAGTGCGCGGTGGTTGTGCCGCGCTGGGATCTGGTGATTGGTTGCGAGGTTCGCGACGGTAGACGGGTGAGCACGAGCAGGGCACCGGCGAGGGCGACGAGCGCGCCGACCTCCAGTGATGTCTGCATGCCGCTCACGAACGCGGCACGCGCGGCGCGCGCCAGCAGGGCGCCTGTGGTGCCACCGACGCTGCCGGCGACGGTGAGGGCACCGCCGAGCGAGCCGATGATGGTGTGCGTTGCAGCTATCGGTACGTGTCGGCCGGTGAGCGCTGCGGTCATGTGGCTCTGGTAGCGGGTCAACATTGCGCTGCCGATCACAGCGACGCCGAGCGCCCCACCGACCTGAAGGGCGACGGTGTTGGTCGCCGATCCGATCCCGGAGTCGCCTTGAGGGACCGAGCCGACGACCGAGTTGGTCGCTGTGGGCAGCAGCAGTCCAGCTCCCAAGCCGATCAGCAGCATGCCGGTAACCACGGCCTCGTAGGTCGCGGCAGGCGTGGACACCGCTGAGATCTGCCACAAACCGCCCGCGATCGCCGCCAGGCCGGCGGCGACGGTGAGCTTGATCCCGATGCGGCGGGCGATGATCGGTGATAGCGGCGCGCTGATGCAGATCATGGCGGCGGTGGGCAGGATCGGCAGTCCGGCCTGGAGGGGCGAATAGCCGAGGTCAAACTGCAGGAACTGGGTCTGCAGAAACAGGACGCCCATCAGCCCGAAGATCCCGAGGCTCTCGCTCGCCGCGGCGATCGAGAATCTGCGATCGCGAAAGAAGGCGAGGTTGAGCATCGGGTGGTCGGTGTGGGCTTCCCAGGCGATGAAGCCGGCGAGCGCGGCAGCGCTGAGGGCTCCGACTCCGACCACGCTCACCGAGCTCCAGCCCTCGGTCGGACCTTCGATGATCGCCCAGAGCAACAGGCCCAGGCCCGCGATCGAGAGCGCGGCACCACCGGGATCGGGACGGTCGGCGGCCGGGTTCTTCGAGTCGGGCAGAAGCACCATCGCTCCCGCGAACGCGGCGATCGCAATCGGGACGTTGACGAGGAAGATCGAGCCCCACCAGAACCTGGCCAGCAGCAAGCCGCCAGCGATCGGGCCGATCGCGATCCCGAGCCCGATCGTCGCGGCCCATGCGCCGATCGCTTTGGCCCGCTGCGCCGGGTCGCGGAAGACGTCGTTGATGATCGACAACGACGCCGGGATCGTCAGCGCCGCACCGGCCCCCATCACCGCTCGCCACGCGATCAGCAGGTCGACCGACCCTGAGAGGGCAGCGCCGATCGATCCGGCGGCGAAGACGGTCAGGCCGCCGAGGAAGAAGCGCTTGCGCCCGAGCCGGTCGGCCAGGCTGCCACCGACGAGCAGCAATCCCGCAAATACGAGCGCATAAGAGTCGACGACCCACTGGAGTCCGCTCGAGGTCGCGTGCAGCTTGCGAACGAGTGTGGGAAGGGCGACGTTGAGGATCGTGTTATCCACGTTGATGATCAGGGCCGCGGCGCACAGCACCACCAATGCCGCCCACCGCTGAGCGTGCTGCGCTTGTCGCGGCATCACCGCCGGTTCTGCCAACAGGGCCTGGGGATTCATCATGACTCCCTCCGATTGCGATACTGTGCAAAACTGGAGTACACGGCTCCCTTCGTCAGGCCCGCGGCCGCGGCGACGTTGTCGAGTTCATCTTCAGCCAAGCCGATTGGCATCTGCTGTTCATCGAGTTCTGGGCCCGAGCCGTCCGCGACCCAAGCCTCCGCAAGGAATTCGCTCGCCAGCGACGCGCCGCGCGAGAGCTGATCGCGCGGTTCCTGAACAGCACGCCGCCCAGCTGGGGATCGAACTCCCAGCGCCCGCCGGTCAACTCGCCGTCGCGGTGCTCGCGCTCTCCAACGGCATCGCCATCGAGCAACTCGCCGACCCAGACACCGTCGACCCCTCCATCTTCGGCACGACCCTCGGCCTCCTGCTCGACCGGTTGGCGATCCCAACCGCGTCACGCGCCCAATAGCGCGCCAGGACAACCCGCTATCACGCACCCGTCGCATTCGCCGGGCGGAAGCAGGCAAGGCGCACGGCCGCCTCGGCGACGCGGGACTCGCGCCGGTTAGGATCCGTCGCTGCGGGGTCTGGGCGATCGCCTCCGATGCTGGCGCGCTCCGACGTGCTTGCGCGGGCGGCTTGGCGGGTCGTTAGCCTGCCCTGGCTACGACCGCCGGCTTGCTTGTCGGTCAGGATGGCTGAGAACGCGTGAAGAAGATCGGATTCCTGTCCTTCGGTCACTGGAGCCCAAGCCCGCACTCGCGGACGCGCTCGGGCGCGGATGCGCTGCTGCAATCCATCGAGCTCGCGATCGTAGCGGAGGAACTGGGCGCCGACGGCGCGTACTTCCGAGTTCACCATTTCGCGCGTCAGCTCGCCTCGCCGTTCCCGCTGCTTGCGGCGATCGGCGCGAGGACGTCGCGGATCGAGATCGGGACCGCCGGATCGATATGCGCTACGAGAACCCGATGTACTTCGCAGAGGACGCCGGGGCGGCTGATCTGATCGCCGGTGGGCGGCTTCAGCTGGGGATCAGCCGGGGGTCGCCCGAGCAGGTGATCGATGGCTGGCGATACTTCGGCTACGGCCCCGCCGACGGCGACAGCGATGCCGAGATGGCGCGCAAGCACGCCGAGGTCGCGCTGGAGGTTCTCAAAGGCGAGGGGTTCGCGCAGCCGAACCCGCGGCCGATGTTTGCCAATCCGCCGGGCCTGTTGCGGATCGAGCCGCACTCGGCCGGCTTGCGCGAGCGGATCTGGTGGGGGTCGGGATCGAACGCAACCAGTGTCTGGGCGGCCCAGCTGGGGATGAACCTGCAAAGCTCGACGCTCAAGGACGACGAAACGGGCGAACCGCTGCACGTCCAGCAGCGCAAGCAGATCGAGGCCTACCGCGAGGCGTGGAACCAAGCCGGCCATGACCGTCAGCCGCGGGTCTCGGTCAGCCGCAGCATCTTCGCGCTCACCACCGATACCGACCGCGCCTACTTCGCCGGCGACCGCGACTCCCACGACCAGATCGGCATGATCGACCAGAGCACGCGCGCGATCTTCGGGCGCTCATACGCGGCCGAACCCGACGTGCTCGTTGAGCAGCTGCGCAAGGACGAGGCGATCCAGGCGGCCGACACGCTGCTGGTGACCGTTCCCAGCCAGCTCGGCGTCGAATACAACGCTCATGTCATCGAGAACATCCTCACCCACGTCGCGCCGGCGCTCGGCTGGCGCTAACGCACCCCGTCCGTCCCAGACCCCCGTTAGAAGACTCCGCGCCCAACGGCGTACGGGGGCTCCTCCAGGCGCGGTACCTCATCCCTGGGCCCGAGCGGACTGTCGGCATTCCGCGGT
>CAWEQQ010000018.1:0-123948 GCA_963811155.1 uncultured Solirubrobacterales bacterium | reverse complement strand
GGTCTACTGCTCCCAGCGCATCGCTTCCCACCCTTTGCTAATGGGTACACAAGAGGCATCTGCTGCGGGTTGGCGGCGCGTGGAAGGACGTCGTGGCAGGTCTTCGGCAGTGTCGGCCGTCCGCCGTACCATAGACGCTTGGGTCGCTGACTTGGGCCAGTCTCATCGGCGGCGCCATGCACCTGCGGTCGCCCTGGCTGCGCGCTGCTCCGGGTTTCCGCGCCAGTCGCCGTGCAGCCGTTCGAAGATCTCGCGGGCGGGGGCCGCTCGAAGGAGGCGAACCACGGCGTCCAGGCGCGGAGCGTAAGCTCAATGACCGCGCCGCGGTGACGGTCCTCGTACTCCTAGATCACGACGCGCAGCCGTGCCCATCCGCGGTGCGTGCGGTGGTGGCCGTCACTAGCTCTCGAGCCGGACGCCATGCATCCAAGGGCAAAGGAGACATCGCAGCATCGAAGCAGGAGCGACTGATCGCCACGATCGTTTCGTCGAGTCTGGTCAAAGCCGCAGCGTTGGCCTGCTGGCTTGGCGCGTACGCGACTCGCGCCGGCCCTTGCGGAGCCACCGTCCGCAGCTATAGACGTGGAGCGCCGATGCTCGACTTCGACGCCTACCTGGAGCGAATCGGCCTCGGGGCCGGCGACTCGCCGACCTGGCAGACCATTCACCGGGCCCACGCCACGTCGATCCCGTTCGAGAATCTCGATTCGCACCGGGGCATCCCGGTCTCGCTCGATCAACTGGACCTCGAGCGCAAGCTGGTCGCCGAGCGGCGCGGCGGGTACTGCTTCGAGCACAACCTGCTGCTCGCCTCGGCGCTCGAGCACCTCGGCCTGCAGGTCGAGCCGATGCTCGCGCGCGTTCGCGTCGGCGGTGTGCCCCCTGAGGCGCGCGCCGCCGGGCACGTCGTGCTGCGGGTCACCGACGGCGACGGGAGGTCTGGCACGCGGACGTCGGCTTCGGCCTCGGCACGCTGCTCGATCCGATCCCGTTCGGCCCGGACCCGGACGCGGTGCACGAGCAGTCGGGCTGGAGCTTCCGCGTTATCGAGGACGGTTCCGAGCTGGTGCTGCAGACCCGCGGCCCGGACGGCTGGTCGGACGTCTACGGGTTCCCGCCGCATCCGGTTCCGCGGATCGACATCGATGTGAGCAACTGGTGGATCTGCACCAACCCGCGCTCGCCGTTCGTGTTCGGGCTGATCGCCTGTGTCAACCACGACGACGGCCGGCGCGAGGCCATCTCGGACTGGAGCGGGCCCCTCCAGGTGATGACGATGGCACCCGACGGCGTCGAGTCGTCCGAGCAGCCGCGGGCCGTGATCCCGGACAAGCTCGAGCACTTCGGCCTGCCCGGGTTCGCGCTCGGCGAGGACGGCCGGATCCGCGCCGCCTGAGTCACCAGGTCTTGACCAGCACAGCTCAGCGGCTGCGCTCCTCGCCATAGCCGTTCGACCGCTTCGGCCGGTGCCGAACTGTGCGATCGCCTTCGTATCCGCGCAAGGCGGGTTAGGCGGTCGTGTCCTCATGCCTGTTCGGGATTCATGTGGGTGTCCGGCTGGGCCACAAGCTGGTTTTTCGCGCAATGGAGGTATGCTCGTGCCGGCCGCAGGTGGGGTGCCGTCGGCGAAGGGTCGGAGGCTCTCGATTTGCCTGGGGGGTCGTCAGCTAGGGTTACGGCCAGCCGACGCCGGCTGCAGGTGCCTTGGTAATCAGTATCTGCCCGGTGCGGGCCGCGATCGCCTCGTCGACGTGCTCGATGCCGCGCCACTCGTTAGCGAGTAGGAACAGCGTCGTGCGGTCTGGGCCGCCGAGCATCGTGGCGAAGATCGCGCGGTCGTGCTCGATTCGCTCGAGCATCTCGCCGCCTTCGCGGATCCGGACGACGGCACCCTCGGGCGTGTCTTGGGTCTGGACCCAGATCGCGCCCTCTGATCTGAGTCGAGATGCCGTCCGTCGAGTCCCTGGCCGAACCCGCCGGTTGGACAGGTCTCCGTTGTCGGCGATATCGAACGCGATGAGCCGTCCGGTGAAGGAATCGGAGATGATCAGCGTCGAGTTGTCGGGGGTGACGACCATGCCGTTGGGGAATGTCAGGTCGCCGCGACTTGACGTGCTGTGCCGTCGGGGGTGACCAGCGCGATGATCCGATCTCGGAGCCTGGCGGCGGGGAGGCACGAAGAGCCGACGCAGTCGGGTCGTGCCGTACTCAGCGGTGGCGGGCCGGCTGCTGGCCGCGTATTTGGCGCACCGCCGTCACTAGCTGGGCGAGGTGCTCACATGAGTGCTCTGGCGGCGCTGCGAGAGCCTGAGCGGCGTTGGCGCCCGCTGATCGACACGTCGTGCTATGACCGGGCCCGCTGCTGACGGCGGGGGAGCAGCGGGCGCTGGCGCTGCTGGACGAGCATCGGTATCGATGGCCGTCTGGCGTGGCGGGCTCGCTGCAGCGGCTGATCGCTCCGGTGGACGACGTACTGGATGTGATCGAGTCGCACCCGGCCTGGTGGGGCCGCTGAACGACCCGGTCGCTGCTGTTGTGTGGCTGGCGATCACCAGCAGGAGCTGCTCGAGGCCAAGACCGGGCTGCAGCGGATGCTGGTCGAGATCCCGCTCACCGACAACGAGCGAGCCGCGGTCGAGGGCGACCAGGACGCCGTCGGCCGGCTGATCGACCTGCTCGCCGACGTCGCCATAGCCAACTCGCCGCGGAACCGCCGCCCGAGCCACCGCCGTCTGATCGGAGGTCAAGCGATGCTCAGTGACCGGGTACGGCTAGGCGGTCAGCTTCGCGATCAGCAGTCCGAGACCAAGCAGCGCCAACGCGACGCCGGCGAGTCGCTCGGCGCCCTCGCTCACGCGCTCCCCGACCCTGGCGCCCAGCCGCATCCCGGTCTGGGTCACCACGAACGTCTGGACGGCGATCAGCGCGATCACAGGCACGACCGGGACGCGCAGCAGACCGAGCGTGAACCCGATCGCGAGCTCGTCCAGGCTGATCGAGATCCCGAGCGCGATCGACGCGCGACGCCGCCACCCTGCAGCGACCGCAGTTCCCGACCGTCCTCCTCGGCGATCAGCACATGGATCGCCAAGGCGAACAGAACAGCGATCGCGACATAGTCAGCCGCGCTGCCAATCATCGTCCCGAGCGGGCGACCGATCGCCAGCCCGACGAGCGGCATCCCAGCCTCGAAAGTCGTGAACAGCAGCGACGTGCGCATCCGCCGCTGCGCAGTCACACCGCCCAGCGCGAGCGTCGCGGCGACCGCGAACGTGTCCAGGCCAGCGGCAGGACCAGCGCGATGATCTTGACCACCATCGCCGCTTAGGAGGGTAGGTGACCGTTGCAGTGGCGAGTATCCGGGAGCTTGAAGACAGAGCCACGATGGCGCGCTTCTACGGACGCAGTGCAGTAGCCCACTCGGTTGTCGCCAGATCGCTATCGATGTAGCGTTTAGATGGCCCGTTCACGGCGCCGTGGTAATGCGGCGCCTGCGAGAAGGAGGTCGCGCACATGCGCCGTTCAGGGATGCTCATCAGTTGGGGGGAAATCTATCCCGGTCGCGAGGAGCAAGCCTTGCGTCTGTTTACCGATGTGGTCGCCTACTACGGCAAGGTACTGGACGCGGGTCGCATCGGCGGCTTCGAGCCGTTCGTGCTCGGGGTTCATGGCGGCGGTCTCCGCGGCTTCATGATCGTCCGCGGCACCCCG
Organism: uncultured Solirubrobacterales bacterium; assembly: GCA_963811155.1. Taxonomy (GTDB): domain Bacteria; phylum Actinomycetota; class Thermoleophilia; order Solirubrobacterales; family Solirubrobacteraceae; genus Palsa-465. The sequence goes on along the minus strand of CAWEQQ010000018.1, from coordinate 120,237 downwards.
GAGCAGATCACCGCCGTGCGTCACGATGACGAGTTCCTCGCTTACGTTCTACGTGCACAGATGCTGATCAAGGACCTTGACGTCGAGGAGCTGTACTTCGGTGAGGAGCTCGGCCACGTGCTGAAGCTCTTCGAGCAGCAGATCGGCGCGCTCGCGTAGCTACGCGTGTTGCTCTGGCCGAAGCGGCGGCTCTAGAGGGCCGCCGCTTCAGTTGAGGAGCCGGACGCAGCCGCGAACCGTCCGCTGTGACCGAATCGACCTCCGCGACGCGAGCCGTGGTATACGTGGAGCCACATCCGCGCGCTTGCGCCGACGGCAATCCACGCCGCGCAGTGAGTGGTCTTGGAGCTCAGAGCAACGACCTCATCCCCACTTTTGCACGACGGGGATGTCGGTGCGGGCAACCAACCGGCGGAAGCAGAAGCCCGAGGTCGTCCCGGCGGTGTGTTGTCCTTTGGAACGAAGGTGTCGCACAACCCCAGCAGCCGCATCTATCAAATAGGAGCCCCCAATCGCGCAGGCGGCTGTGCAAGGCACTAGAGTGAGGCACTTGTTGCTTTCGCGTTGGAAGGCCGGCGCGCTCGCGTTGAACGTGCGATACACGGGAACCAGGTCGACGTCGCCCAGATCCAGCTTGCGCAGCTGTCGGCAGTCTCGCGGCGCCGGCTGACGACCTGGTGGGCGCGCGGGTCATCGCGCCCCGGGGCGTCAGCGGCTCAGCTGACAGCGACGCGGCCATAGACATCGAGTAACTGGAGCCGAGTCGCCTGCAGACACTCGACGATCACGGACGTGAAGCTGCGCATGAGCTCGTAGCCCAGCACGGGGTCCTCCGCGCAGCGCCGACGCAGCGTCCGGGCGTCGAAGCGGATCGCGTGGGTAACGCCGCGCGAGCGCGCGTCGAAGTGGGTGAGATACGGCTCGAACAGCCACGACCAACCCACCGGGTCCCCGTTGTGCAACGTCTCGATCGTGATCGCTCCCACCGAAGGTACCTCGGTCTGCACGGCCACGAAACCCTCGCGGATCAGGAAGAACCAGTCCGCCGGCTGACCTTCGATCATCAGCGGAACGCCGTCGGCGAAGTCAGCGTCCTCGCCCAGGCTCGCAACCTTCCCAAACTGCTCCGGGGTCAGGTTCCCGAACATCCGCGTCGTCGCGAGCGTCTCCTCGATGGTCTGCATGCCCGCCTCTCCTAGGTCGCTTCGCCCGACGGCGTCGGGTCCGACAGAATAGCCGAGACCTCCTCGGTGATGTCTGACCCGGGCTCTTGTTGCGCCGACGACAGTCGCTTGCACCCCCCCGGATGGTGGCGCCGTGGTCAGGTCCCGGGTCCAGCACCCGGGGCGACGAACTCACCGATCGGGAGTCCATGGTCGCGCCTGGGGCGCCTTGGAAGCAACGGCTGCCGGATCCGAGAATCGAGAGCGTCAGCGAACACGCAGGCTACGACCTCGGCAGCACCGACGGTGACGGTGGCGCACAACACGTGTAGCGGCCACGAGCGCCCAGCCAGGCGATCGGTACTGTCCGGGCCGGCGCATATAGTGAGCGTGTGTTGAGTGCAGTCGAGGAACTGAGAGATGTCGAGCTGGCCGAGGTCGAGGCGGCCGTCGGTTCGACGTCCTTCAAGCGCGGGCGCGGCTACGCGCGCGGGAACAGGGTGCTCGCGATCGAGTGGGACCCGGATGAAGAGACGCTGAGCGGCTCGGTGGTCGGCCAGGGCGCTGTCTACAGCACCGCGGCGTTCTTCGCCGACGGTGACGGGGACGCTGGCGTTCGACGAGGGCGAATGCACCTGCCCGGTCGGATACAACTGCAAGCACGTCGCCGCGCTCGTGATCGCCGCGACCGACGACCGGGCGCTGGTCGGCGGCGACCGGGAGCGGCACCCGCCGCGCCGGGGTCGCGACGGCCGGCCCATCACGGTCGTGGGAGACGCCGCTGCGGGCGCTGATCCAGGCGCCGGCGACGCACGTGGCGGGCAACCCGCTGGCGATCGAGCTGGCGCTGCACGAGCACGGCTCGCGGGCACGTGGCGCGCCGCGGCTGATGGCGCGGCTGATGCGACCCGGCGCGCGCGGCGGCTGGGTCAACGGCTCGCTGACGTGGAGCGGGCTGGACTCTTGGCAGGTCCAGAAGCGGCGAGTATCGCCCCGATCACCTGGCGCTCGTCCGCGAGCTGCACGCCGTTCACCGCGCCCGCGCGGGACGCGCCGGCTACTACTACAGCTACGGCGCCGACAAGACGCTCGATCTCAGCGACTGCGACAGCCCGCAGCTGTGGTCGCTGCTCGACGAGGCGGCCCGGCTCGGGCTGACGCTCGTCCACGCACACCCGGGACTCGGCGAGGTGCCGCGCTATCAGCACGGCGAGCTGCTGATCGACGTCACGACCCAGGGCGAGGAGGGTCGCTCGTGCGCGCGGTGCTCCGGGTCGACGGCGAGGACGCGGACGGCCTCGAGCCGCTGCTGTTCCTCGGCTCCAGCGGGCACGGCGTCGTGTGCGCCGAGCGCGGCGACGTGACCGCCGATCGCGGTGTCGAGACAGCCGGCGGCTGCGGCTGGTGCGCCTCGCCAGACCGGCGCCGCCGCCGCTGCAGCGGATGGCTGCTCGACGGCGAGCGCGCTCGAGGATCCCGGCAGGCGAGCTCCACCGCTTCGCCGACGAGCTCTGCCCGGCGTTGCGCAGCGTCGCCACGGTGGTGTCGTCGGACGGCTCGTTCACCCCGCCGGAGATCTCCGCGCCGACGCTCGTGCTGCGCGCAAGCTACGGCGCCGAGCATGCGCTCGAGGTCGGGTGGGAGTGGGCCTACCGGGTCGGCGCGGACGACGCGGCGCGCGCCGCTTGGCAGTCAACGGGGCGGGTCCGGGGTTTCGCGATCTCGACGCCGAGCGCGCGATCCTCGCCGAGACGGTCCTCGGCGGGACGGGTCTCGAGCGCTTCGGGTTGCTCGACGGCGCGGGACGACCCGCTGACGGCGTCGGCGGTCTCGCTGACCGGCATCGACAGCATGCGGCTGACGACCGAGGAGCTGCCGCGGCTCGCGGAGCTGCCCGGCGTCGCGGTCGAGGTCGCACGGGCAGCCGGCCGACTATCGCGACGTCGGCGACTCGCTGACGATCGGCGTCTCCACCGCCGAGATCGCCGGAGAGCGCGACTGGTTCGACCTCGGCGTGACGATCAGCGTCGAGGGCCGCGAGCTGCCGTTCGCCGAGGTGTTCGCGGCCCTGGCGCGCGGCGAGTCGCGCATGCTGCTCGACGACGGCGCGCACTTCTCGCTGCTGACGCCCCGCCTGCAGTCGCTGCGCGCAGCTGATCGAGGAGGCCAGGGCGCTGACCGACTCGCCGTCGGCGCCGCTGCGGATCAGCCGCTACCAGGCCGGGCTCTGGGCCGAGCTCGCGGCGCTCGGCGTCGTCACCGAGCAGGCGCAGGCGTGGCGGCGCCAGGTCGGCGCGCTGCTCGAGCTCGACGCGGTCGCCGAGCACGACCCGCCGGCGACGCTGGCGGCGGAGCTGCGCCCCTACCAGCGCGACGGGTTCGGCTGGCTGGCGTCGCTGTGGGAGCTCGAGCTCGGCGGGATCCTCGCCGACGACATGGGACTCGGCAAGACGCTGCAGGCGCTCGCGCTGATCTGCCACGCGCGCGCGGCGCGACCCGGGCGTCGGCCCGTTCCTGGTCGTCGCGCCGACGAGCGTCGTGTCGAACTGGGTCGGCGAGGCGGCGCGGTTCGCGCCCGGGCTCGAAGGTCGAGGCGGTCACCGACACGCTCGCGCGGTCCGGCCGCACGATCGACGAGGTCGCCGCGGCCGACGTCGTGGTCACGACGTACACGCTGTTGCGGCTCGAAGCCGAGGACTATCGCACGGTGGCGTGGGCCGGCCTGATCCTCGACGAGGCGCAGTACGTCAAGAACCACCAGGCGAAGACCTACCGCTGCGTTCGCGAGCTGGCGGCGCCGTTCAAGCTGGCGATCACCGGCACGCCGATGGAGAACAACCTGATGGAGCTGTGGTCGCTGCTGTCGATCACGGCGCCGGGGCTGTTCCCCGATCCGAAGCGGTTCGCCGAGCAGTACGCGCGGCCGATCGAGCGCGGGGGCGGTGCCGAGCAGCTCGCGCGGCTGCGGCGCCGGATCAAGCCGCTCGTCAAGCGCCGCACGAAGGAGCTGGTGGCCGCCGACCTGCCGGCGAAGCAGGAGCAGACGCTCGAGGTCGACCTCCATCCGCGCCACCGCAAGCTCTACGACACCTACCTGCAGCGCGAGCGCCAGAAGATCCTGGGGCTGATCGACGACTTCGACCGTAACCGCTTCACGATCCTGCGCTCGATCACGCTGCTGCGCCAGCTCAGCCTCCATCCGGGCCTCGTCGACGACCGAGCACGACGCCGTGCCCTGCGCCAAGCTCGGCGCGCTTCTCGAGCAGCTGGGCGACGTCATCGGCGGCGGCCACCGGGCGCTCGTCTTCAGCCAGTTCACGGGCTTCCTGGCCAAGGTCCGCGAGCGCCTCGACCACGAGGGCATCGACTACTGCTACCTCGACGGGCGCACCCGCCAGCGCGATCGCGTGCTCGAGCGCTTCAAGGACGGACGCAGACCCGGTGTTCCTGATCAGCCTCAAGGCAGGCGGCTTCGGCTTGAACCTCACCGAAGCCGACTACTGCTTCCTGCTCGACCCGTGGTGGAACCCGGCCACCGAGGCCCAGGCGATCGACCGCACACACCGGATCGGCCAGACCCGCCCGGTGATGGTCTACCGGATGATCTCGCGCAACACGATCGAGGAGAAGGTCGTCGCCCTCGCGCGCCGCAAGGCCGCCCTGTTCAGCGGGGTCATGGACGAGGGCGACCTGTTCGCAAGCAGCCTCACCGCCGACGACATCCGCGGGCTGCTCGGCTGAGCGATCCGCGCGAGCGCACGAGGCGATCGGGCACCGGCGTGCGAACCGACGACTTCTCACCCAAGCCAGATCGGCGAGAGCGGGACCAGGATGTCGGGCGGCCATCACCTTCTCGAAGATCCAGGGCCACTCGGCGCTTTCCACCCACCGGTCGTACTCCCTCTTCTCGAGCCGCGCAAGAAAGGCTGAAACCCCGGAACGCGGATCCTGGGTCTCGTGGATCCGTGGAACGACCGTTCGAGCTCGTGGTTTTCTCTCGCAGCGGCGACACCGAGCCGCTATGCCTCGTGAGCAGCTCGCTCAGGTGCTACGGTGAATGGTGGCGGGTGATGCCTGTCGTCCGCCGAGGTTCTCTTGCCGGCGCGGCGAATCTCGTGTGATCCCGTATTACGGCGCCGGCGAAGGAAGGAACGCAATGCCCACCGACCGCGGCCAGGAGCTTGGGCCTCCTGCTTGGAACGCATCGGCTGAGTGGGCGGAGCGAGAGTGTCCGCTTTCACGTCGATCACGCCGCGGCGAGGGTGATCCTATGAAGACGGTACGAGAGCGGCCTGAGCAGAAGTGCCACGCGAAGCTAAAGCTCATCGGTGATCGGGTCGAGAACGGTGCGCCGGCGATTCGCCAGATGACCGAGCAAGATCGCCTGCGGTATCCATCCCGTCCGGTCCGAGTGTCCTGATGAGGGGTGAGAGTATGCGCGATCGCGATCGGCTGATCACGCGGATTCGACAGATCCGGCGCGCGGCCACGGCAACAGCGACGTCGCCGCGGAACGCCAAGCCCGACCTCGACACTATCCGGGCGCAGGCTCTGGAAGTGCGAATCGACCACCTGGAGCAGCTAGTGGAGGCGCTTCAGGATTCTGTGCATCGCGAGTCGGAGCGGCACGGCAAGCGGCTCGCCGAGCTCGAGGCTCGGATTCAACCGGCGGCGCTTGGTCTAGCCCTGAGCAGGGACGCCCGCGAGCGCGGGTTATAGCTACGGATAAAGCTGCGGATGACGGCGTGAGGTCCTGGGTTGCAGCGCCTATGCGGTCCTGGAGTCCGACTCGTGAGCTCCAGCAGCCAGCTTGAGCTGCTCGAAGCCGACGCGCGCTACTACCGCGAGCGTGTCGCTCTCCTGCGGGCGAGGCTATACAGATTGGGAATGGGGTCAAGCGACCGATTGCAGGAGCTCGAGCGGCGCTTGGAGCGTGCCGAGCAGAGCATGCGCGAGCAGCGTCCACGCGAGTCGCACTGATCTACCTGCTTGCCGTTGGTTGGGCCGCACTGCTCTTTCTCGATCAAGAGCAGCAGCGCTCCGTTCCTTCAAGGATCTCAGCGGACGACCGGCCGCTCAGGCGACGCGGCCCCCTGCTCGTACGTCCCGTGGTCCCAGACGATCACACCGCCCGCGTCGATCGCCCCTTCGAACGTGTTGTGAGACGTGGCGTGATCGCCGACCTCAACGGCGAGCCGCTTGCCGCCGGGTCTAGCGAGGGGCCCTTCGGGATCGCCCAGGAGCTCCATCACGCCGCCGACTTCCAGGCGCAGATCGAAGTGGTGCGCGGTCGCCGCGTGTTCCTAACGACGAACACCGTTGCGGCCACCGGGTGCATACCCTCAGCCACGGATGCGAATACCGTAGACGTAGACCAAAACTATCGATTATTGTGCGCGAGAGGCATGGGCCACCAGGATCGACCGGATGCTGTGACCGAGGAGAGTGTCAGCTTCCCCCCGGGCCGCTCAGACTGATCGACCTGTCGCAGCGTCTGAGCAACGCCACCCGTGAGTTCGAGCCAAATCCGCACAGTATCGAGTACACCGATCACGAGGCCGCGGCGGCGCTCACCGGCGCCTACGGAATCGAGCCCGAGCTGTGGCCCGGGGGTAGGGCCTGGGCCGTGGAGCGCGCCACCATCTCAACGCATGCGGGAACTCATATCGACGCTCCGTATCACTACACCGCCACCACCGACGGCCGGCCGGCCCGGCGGATCGACGAGGTCCCGCTGCGCTGGTGCCTCGGTCCCGCCGTGGTCCTGGACTTCACGCACAAACGGGCGGGCGAGGGGATCGAAGCGCCCGAGATCGAGGTTGCTCTGGGCCGGGCGCAGCACGATCTGCAACCGCTCGACATCGTCCTGATCCGGACCGACACATCCCGCGAATTCGATCACCCCGGCTACGAGCGCAAGCAGCCGGGGCTCCGCCTCTCGGCAACCGAATGGCTGGTCGATCGCGGGGTCCGGCTGATCGGCATCGACGCGTGGGGGCTCGATCGGCCGCTGCACGTGATGGCGCAGGAGGCCCGCGCCGGCGACCGCGAGCAGCTCTGGGAATCGCACTTCTTGGGACGGCGCAAGGAGTATTGCCAGATCGAGAAGCTCGTCGGTCTTGCTCGGCTTCCGTCGACCGACTTCTTCGTGAGCGCGCTGCCCGTCAGACTGGCCGACGCCGGCGCTGCCTGGAGCCGCGTGATCGCGCTGGTCCCCGAGTCGCACGGCAACGGTTGAGCACAACATATCCTTGGTTGAGCATGAGGACCGAAATCGGCGATATCGAGGATCGCAGCGATTGCGAGCGGCTCGTCCGCGCCTTCTACGGTCGGGCTCTCGCGGATCCGGTGATCGGCTGGATCTTCGTCGACGTCGCCAAGCTCGACATCGAGGCTCATGTTCCGCAGATCGCGTCGTTCTGGGAGACGATCCTGCTCGGTGCTCGCTCCTACAGCGGGGGGGCATTTCGCCCCCACGCCGCGCTGCACGCGCGCGTACCGCTGCGAGCCGGCCACTTCGAGCGATGGCTGTGGCTGTGGCGCAGCACCGTGGACGACCTCTTCCAGGGGGGCCGAGCCGAGCTTGCGAAGGCCCACGCGGAGCGCGTCGCACACGCATTCCAGTCGCGTCTGCAGACGATGCCGGCCCAGCGTCCAGCCGCCTCGGCCGGCCTGACGATCACCCGTCTCGGTCTTGCCGTAACGCCGGACGGCTTAGTCAGCGGAAGGCCTGGATCCCGGTGATCGCACCGCCAACCACGAGCGAGTGGATATCGGCAGTCCCCTCGTAGGTGACTACTGACTCGAGATTGTTCATGTGCCGGATTACCGGGTACTCCAGGGTGACGCCGTTGGCGCCTAACACCTGCCGGGCAGTCCGCGCCACCGCGAGCGCTGCGTCGACGTTCCCGAGCTTGCCCATGCTGACCTGCTCTGGGCGCAGCCGACCCTGGTCCTTCAGGCGACCGAGATGTAGCGCGAGCAGTGAGGCACGGTTGACCTCGAGTGCCATCTGAGCGAGCTTGGCCTGTTGCAGCTGCGTAGCAGCGATTGGTCGCCCGAACGCGATTCGCTCCTTGCTGTAGTCAAGCGCGGCCTCAAAGCACGCACGGGCAGCACCGACGGCGCCCCACACGATGCCGTAACGGGCCTCGGTGAGGCACGAAAGCGGCGCGCTCAGTGACGTCGCCTCGGGCAGGATCGCGTCGGCGGGAAGGCGCACGTCGTCGAGCAACAATTCCGAGGTCACCGATGCCCGCAGCGACAGCTTCTTGTGGATCTCCTGTGTGCTGAAGCCCTTCGTCCCCGCGGGTACAAGGAAGCCGCGGATCCCATCGTCGGTCTGAGCCCATACGACCGCGACATTGGCGACAGAGCCGTTCGTGATCCACATCTTTTGCCCGTGGAGGATCCAGTCGCTCCGATCACGGCGGGCACGAGTATGCATCGCGCCGGGATCGGAGCCAGCGTCCGGCTCGGTCAGCCCGAAGCAGCCGATCGTTTCCCCGGCGCTCATCCGCGGCAGCCACTGCTGCTTCTGGTCCTCTGAGCCCCAGCGATGAATCGCGAACATCGCAAGCGAACCCTGCACCGAGACGAGACTGCGCACGCCGCTATCGCCGGCTTCGAGCTCCATGCACACCAGCCCATACTCGGTCGCGCTCGCGCCAGCGCACCCGTACCCGTCCAAATGCATGCCCAGCAGTCCGAGCCGCCCAAGCTCCATGGCGAGCTCACGCGGAAGCCGGGCTTGCTCGAACCACTCGGCAATGTTCGGCAGCACGCGATCGGTCACGAATGCACGGACCATGTCGCGAATGTCCCGTTCCTCATCGGACAGAACGCTGTCGAGCGCGAGGAAGTCCTTCGGGTGAACTGCATCGCGGGTTCCGGCGGCCGGCATGGGCTTACGCCTCCATGCTAGAGCCTTTCAGGGCTCCCGCGGAAATTACTGCCGGCGTCGACCCGCGTCTAGACTTCTTTCAGGGCGTGACCGTGGCCTGCCGCGATCGTGAGTTACGCTCATCATTCGGGCGGCGGCAAGCCACCGTGTCGTGAAATCGGGCGTCTGATGGTCCACACGATCGGCAGGGACGCATTCGCCTCGGAGCGATCGGAACACAGAGAATGGACAGAATCACCATGACCGCTGAGGAGCTCGAGACGATTCAGCGGGAGCTTCGCCGGCTTGAAAGCGCTGGTCGAACGGACGTGGCCGCGAGGATCAAGACCGCGCGTGAATGGGGCGATCTGAAAGAGAATGCCGAGTATCACGCTGCGAAAGAGGAGCAAGCCCATCTGGAGACCCGGATTGCGAAACTCCGAAACCAGATCCGAAGCGCGGCAGTGATCGAACCGACCGGGACTACAGATGTCGTGCAGCACGGCTCGACCGTGTCCTTCACCGACCGGGAGACGAACCGTGCACAGACCTTCACGCTCGTCTCCGCACACGACGCAAATCCATCCGAGGGGACTCTGTCTGCTGCCTCCCCGGTTGCAAGAGCGCTGATCGGCCATCGTGTCGGCGACGCCGTCGAAGTGCAGACGCCTCGCGGCGTCCGCGCGCTCTCGATCGACTCGATTAGCTGAGCGTCTGCGCGGCGCACCGGGGGCGCCGGCGCGCTAGCGGCCCCTGACGATCCGAAGGTTGGTCGTCCGCGCCTCGAGCCGATCCATCGCCGAGGCGAGAGCATCAGCGGGCGGCTCGGTCGACCAGCGGTTGCCGACGCGCCGGACCTCGCCGCGTCGCTCTAGCTCGCTTAGCCGAGCGAGTGTCTTGTCGTTGTTGAGGCCCGCCGCTCGAGCAGCCATCGCCGTCGAGAATGAGCCAGGCAGCTTGCGAAGTGCCGCTCGGAGGCGATCCGGACGCCGATCGGTCCGGCGCTCGCCGCTGCGCGGCTTCGGCGACGAGGGCGATTCAGGGGCGGCTGGCGCTGGCGCTGGCGCGCGTCCGACCGGCGGATCGTCCCCGAACCGGGCCCGGCAGCTGCCGCACAGCACCACCGGCTCGCGCCCGGCCAAGCGGAGGATCTCAAAGCGGCGCCATCCGCGGCCCGACTGGCAGACGCCGCAGCGGCGTCCGGCGCGCTCGATCTCGTTCAGGTCTTCGGCATTCATCGGCTGTCTATCTTCATCATAGGAACGTCCGCAAACACCGGCTCCTGGGGACTGCCGGCGGCTCGCCCCCGGGGCCCCGGGCCGCTGAGCAGCGCCGCGAGCCACTCTGGCTGTGGCGCGCCGAGCGGTTAGAGCTCCCGCGGAAATTAATGCCGAAATCCGGCTTAGTTCGTCGGTCGCTTCGCGAGCCCTAGACTCGCCGTCCGTGGCCAGCGGCGTGAATGCACTCTCAGTCGCACACCTGAAGCAGCGCTGGACGGCGGCAGCACATCCAACGCCACGGCTGGGCGCCTGGTCGACCCCGGCGGCGATCCGCGCCCTGCGCGCGGCGGTCGTCATGCCGAGCCTGCTCGCGATCACCGACAAGGTGATCGGCAACCTGCAGATCGCGCTGTTCGCGTCCTTCGGCTCATTTGCCACGCTGGTCCTGGTCGGCTTTGCGGGGACCCGCCGCGACAAGCTGGTCGCCCACGCTGAACTGGCCGTGGCCGGAAGCGTGCTGTTGATCATCGGGACTGCGGTCAGTTCCTCGACCGTGCTCGCTGCCGTCGTGACCGTCCCGGTGACGTTCGCCGTGTTCTTCGCCGGCGTCGCCGGACCCAATGCCGCCTCGGGCGTGACCGGTGCACTGCTGGCCTACGTGTTGCCGGCGGCATCGCCTGGTGCGGTCAGCATGATCCCGGATCGTCTCGCGGGCTGGTGGCTCGCTTCCGTGGTCGGGACTGCTGCTGTCCTCGCGCTCCCGACGCCGGCCTCCGGTGACAAGCTGCGCAGCGCCGCCGCGAGGCTCGCCTCTGCGCTGGCCGAGGAGATCGACGGCGGTTCTGCGCGGCGGGGCGACCGAAGCGCAGCTGCACGCTTGCATCGATGCCAAGCACGAGCTGCTCACGCAGTTCACCGCCACGCCGTTTCGCCCGACCGGGCTGGCGATCACCGACCAGGCGGTCGCCAACGCGGTCGAACTGCTCGAGTGGTGCACATCGCTGGTCGTCGACAGCGTGCATGAGCGCAGCGACCTGCGCGACGCGGCACCGTCGGATCGGGAGCTGCTCGACGTCGCGGCCCAGGTCCTGCGTCGAGTCCGGAGCGCTGTTCGCTGGGGGTGACATCAGGCCCGATCTCGAGCGCCTCGAGGCTGTGCCGCAGGCAGAGCATCGGCCGGCTGCAACGCCTGACCCCGGGCAGCGAAGACTTTCGCGCGCAGGCGCAGTCTCGTTCCATGCTCAGACGATCGCGGTGACGGTGCTTGCGATCGGGGCCGACGCCACTGTCGCGGCGCGGCTCGCCGGGGCGGATTGGACCGCCGACGCGCGCGGGCGCTGGTTCGGAGGGGCAGTGCCGGGCTCCGGCGACGAACGCCGCCTCGCCGGCGTTGCGAGGTACACGGGGATCGCGTTCCGTCACGCGAGCGTGCGGTCGGTATGGTTTATCAACAGCGCGCGCGGGGCGATGGCGCTGGCGGCAGCCGTGGCCGTCGCCGATCTGAGCAATGTCCAGCACGGGTTCTGGGTGGTGCTCGGAACGCTGTCGGTCCTGCGGACGAACGCCGCATCGACGGGCGCGACCGCGCTGCGAGCGCTGGTTGGGACCGCGGCCGGCTTTGCGATCGGTGCGGCCCTGTTGCTGGCGCTCGGGAGCGGTTCTACGGCGCTGTGGGCGGCGCTTCCGTTCGCCGTGCTCGTGGCGGCCTACGCGCCGGGCGCGGCTCCATTCGCCGTCGGGCAAGCGGCGTTCACCGTGACGGTCGTGGTCCTGTTCAACCTGCTGGTCCCCGTCGGCTGGCAGGTCGGGGCGCTCCGGATCGAGGACGTGGCGATCGGCTGTGCCGTGAGCATCGTCGTCGGCAGCCTGTTCTGGCCGCGGGGGGTGGCCTCGGTGGTCGGCGACGACCTCGCCGACGCATACCGCTCGGGAGCCGCGTATCTGTCGCAAGCGGTCGAGTGGGTGTGCGGACTGCGGGCAGACAACCCGGACGCCGGCGCGGCTGCGGTCACGACCGGCTTGCGCCTCGACGCGGCGCTGCGCGGGTTCCTCACAGAGCAGGGAACCAAGCACATCGCCAAGGAGGAGCTCTGGCGCCTGGTCGGCGGCACGCTGCGCCTGCGCCTCACAGCGCACGCGATATCCGGGTTGCCAGGAGGCGACACGCGGAGCATCACGACCGCGCAAGCGGTGCTCGGTCACTGGGCGGAGGTCCTCGTCGCCTTCTACCAGCGGCTCGCCGCCCAGCTCGGTAGGCCTCGCGGGCAGGCCATCGCCACACTCGCCGCGCCCACATTCGTTGGGGACGGCGCCGACAGCGGACCGCCGTCGCGCGACACGATCTGGCTCCGGGAGCACCTCGACCATCTCACCGAGCACCTCGGCGAGCTCGTGCGGCCAGCCACACACCTGGCCGAGGTCCGGCGCCGGCCGTGGTGGCGCTAGGGCTCCCGCGGAAATTAATGCGGAAATCCGGCGAGTGGCTGGGCGTGGCTGGCGCCGCCGGCTCGCCCCGATATTGCTGGTGGCAAGTGAGGGCGAGCCGGCGGCGCCAGGCAGCCGGATGACTCGGGCCCCGCGCGTTCAGGCGAGGCCGGATGCCGAGCGCGCGGAGGCCCGAGCAGACGCCGTCGGAGCCGGCAGTAATTTTCACGGGAGCCCCTAGTCAACGCGCGGTGCGTCCTGACGGTCGGCAGGCACTAGTAGCGTTGGGGTTTCATGCAGCCCGTCCGATCTCGCCCCAATGTCGAGCTGCGCGAAGGCCCGGACGGGCAGCGCACCGTTGTGTTCGCGTTTCCGTACGACGCCGAGATCGTGGCCTGCGTGCGGATGATCCCGAACCGTCGCTTTGACTGGGATGCCCGCGAGTGGTCTGCGCCGGCTAACGATTGGTCGGGCGCGCGAGTCGCGGCGGTCCTCGCGCGGTTTCCCGAGCTCACGCCTGATCGGGCGGTCGATGAGTGGCTGACAGGCGTCCAGCAGCGGTGGATCGGCTACGTTCGCACCGCGCGCTACGACGGCCGCGGCTGGTGGGCGCTGGACACCGTCGCCGGCGCGGTTCCTGGCGGGCTACGGGAGGGGGCGTTGGAACACGAGGGCAGGCTGCTCGTGCCGCTCACCCGCGGCGCCGCTGAGGCGCTGCGAGAGCTCGGCTCGGCGCGCATGAGCGCGTCAGCCACACGGTGCCTTGAGTTGGTCGAGCTTGGTCTGGCTCCGCCTCCCGCTCGGCTGGTGCTCGCCCGGGGCGTGGACGGCGAGCGGCTTTTGTTGGAGGTGCTCTGGGATCCGGCGATCGGTGTGGCGTTTGAGCGCCTGCCGGGCGCGACCCGCAATGGGGTCGCGTTGGACCCGTGGCTAGCCGAGCAGCTCGACGCGTTCGTGGCCGTCCACGGCGTCCAGGTCGGCGCGCTCGCGGCGCGCGCGCTCGAGGGGCTGCTGGTCGAGTATCGGCAGGCGGCGGGAGCCGTTCGTCGGTCACAGGCCGACAACGCGGCTCCGATCGCTGATGTCGCTGCGGTGCTGGGTGGCGAGCTGGCGCCGTTTCAGTGGGCGGGGGTCCGTTACGCGCTTGATGCTCGGGCCGCGTTCTTGGCCGACGAGCAGGGCCTGGGCAAGACCGTCGAGGCGCTCGCCACGCTGGAGGCCGACGGCGCCTATCCGGCGGTCATTGTCTGCCCCGCGTCGATGAAGCTTGGATGGGAGCGGGAGGCCCGACGTTGGCTTCCCCACCGCTCGATCGCGGTCGTTCAGGGACGCGCGCCGGTTCCACCGGCCGGCGAGATCACGATCCTCAACTACGAGATTGTCGCTGCCCATCGCGTCGCTCTCGCCCGCCGTGGCCCACGGGCGCTTGTGGTCGACGAGTCGCACTACTGCAAGAACCCGCACGCCAAGCGCACGCAGGCCGTGCGCCGCTTGGCCGAAGCTGTCGCTGCGGACGGGTTGCGCCTCGCTCTGACCGGGACTCCGGTGCTCAATCATCCGGAGGAGCTGATCGCGCAGCTGCGGCTGATCGGACGCTTGCAGGACTTCGGTTCCGGCGCCAGGTTCGCGCGAGAGTTCGAGGGGCAGCGGAGCGAAGAGCGCCTGCACTGGCATCTGCGCCGGCGCTGTTTCGTGCGCCGCCTGAAGGCAGACGTGCTCCCCCAGCTGCCCGCCAAGCGCCAGGTCGTGGTGCCGATCGCGCTGACGAACGAGCCCGAGTATCGCCTAGCCGAGAACGACGTGATCGCCTGGCTGCGCTCGCAGCCGCTCGATCTCACAGAGCTCGGTGCGCGGATCGCCGCGACGCTGCGGGCCGAGCGCCTGGCCCAGCTGACGACACTCCAGCGTCTGGCAGCACGCGGCAAGCTGGCCGGGGCCCTGGCCTGGATCGACGACTTCCTGGCGTCCGGGGAGCCGCTCGTGGTCTTCGCACGCCACGTCGAAGTCCAGCGGGCAGTGCTCCGGCGCTTCCCTGAGGCTCTGCATCTCCTCGGCGAGGACACGCTGGCCAGGCGCCAGACGAGCATCAACACCTTCCAAGATCGCAGCGGCCCGCCGCTGATCGTATGCGCGAACCGGGTCGCGGCGCAGGGGATCACGCTCACGCGGGCGTCAAACGTCTGCTTTCTGGAGCTCGAGTGGACTCCCGCGATGCACGATCAGGCGGAGGACCGCTGCCATCGCATCGGCCAAAAGGACGCTGTGACCGCCTGGTACCTGCTCGCCGCCGACACGATCGACGAGACCATGGCAACGCTGATCCAACGCAAGCGTGCGATCGTATCCGCGGTCACCGACGGCCGCCAGCTCCCCAGCGACGGACTCATCGAGGGCGTGATCCGCGAGCTGCGCAACGCCCGCCCCCTCCGCCACCTGAAAGCTGTCGCCGCTGACGCGGGTTAGGGTATCGATTACTCCAGTACCCTCCCGGGATGAGCTATGTAACGGATACCGAGTACCGGAATCTGCTCGTCACAGCCGAGGCACCGGCGGCGCGGATTGTGCTCAACCGCCCGGAGAGGCGCAACGCGCTGTCGTTCGAGCTGATCGAGGAGCTGATTACGGCGCTGCGCGAGTGCTCGGCACAAGCCGAGGCCCGCGCGATCGTGATCGAGGGCGCCGGACAGGCGTTCTCAGCCGGCCACGACCTTGCCGAGATGATCGACCGGGATGAGGCGTTCTACCGCGAGCTGTTCGGAGCGTGCACGGTGATGATGGAGGAGCTCCACGAGTTGCCCCAGCCGGTGATCGCCAAGGTGCACGGGATCGCGACGGCGGCCGGCTGCCAGCTCGTGGCCGCGTGCGACCTCGCAATCGCGGCGCAGGGCACGCGCTTCGCGACGCCGGGGGTCAAGATCGGCCTGTTCTGCTCGACGCCGATGGTGCCCGTGTCACGGGCCGTCGGACGCAAGCGCGCGATGCAGTTGCTGCTCACCGGCGAGCCGATCGACGCCGCGACTGCCGTCGAGTGGGGCCTCGTCAATCGGGTAGTGCCCGGCGACGAGCTCGAGGCGGCGGTGCGCGAGCTCGTCGACGCGATCGCCCGTTCGAGCTCGTACACCATCGCGACCGGCAAGCAGGCGTTCTACGACCAGATCGATCGCAGCGAGCACGACGCATACGAGCACTGCCAGGTCGTGATGGCGGACAACGCGCGCGCCGACGACGCGCGAGAGGGGATGACCGCCTTCCTGCACAAGCGCGCGCCCACGTGGCGCGGCAGGTAGGCAGAGCTCGCTAGCGGTGACGCGGTCGTGTACGCGCGTGCCGCTGACCAGCAGAAGTCCACCTTTACGGAGTCAGATCGGGCGCTCTGTAACGTCTGTTACAGAGCGGGGTTGTTGCTACGTGCTCCGCAATCGGCGCAAGAAGTCGGCTTCGTCGCGCCTGCGCCAGCGCGCGCAGCAGATCCGCGACGCCGCTCCGCAGCTGGACATTCCGTGGGCACGCTCGCGCTGGGCGGTCAGCGCGCGCGAGGCGGTCCTCCGGTTCCTGCTGGCGCCGATCATGACCTTCTACACGCGCCGGCGGACGACCGGTCGCGACAAGCTGGCCCGCTTGCGCTCGCCAGTCATCCTGGTGGCGAATCACGTCAGCCACATGGACACCCCCGTGATCCTGGCTGCGCTCCCGCGCCGCTTTCGAAAGCGAACGGCGGTCGGCGCCGCATCCGACTACTTCTACCGCAACCGGTGGGTCGCGATGCTGGTCTCGCTGATCTTCAACACGGTGCCGATGGATCGCTGTGGCGGTGGTCTGGAGAAGCATGCCGCCAGCCATGTCGACCGCCTGCTGGACCGCGGCTGGAACCTGCTGATCTACCCGGAGGGGACCCGTTCGCGCAGCGGCGGTACCGGGCGCCTGCGGCGCGGCGCGGCGGTGCTCGCGGCCCGTCACGATATGTCGATCGTGCCGATCCGCGTCACCGGCACTCACGATGCGATGCCGCCGGGGCGCTTCTGGCCATCGCGCCTGCACGCCCGCAATGGATCCAAGCGCCATGCTGTGAGCATCTCGTTCGGCGACCCGATCACGCCGACCGAGAACGTCTCCGAGGTGATCCAGACCGTGCAGCGCTTCTTCGAGACCGCCAACGACTAAGGGCCCTAAGGGCTAAGGCTAAGGTCTACTCGTCGTCATCCTCGTCGAGCCAGTCAACGGTTCGCGCGACGGCCTTCTTCCACTTTCGATAGCCCCGCTCGCGCACCGCGCGATCGACCGCCGGCAGCCACTCCGCCGCCCTGTGCCAGTTGCGCTTGAGACTATCGAGGTCCGGCCAGAATCCGACCGCGAGCCCGGCGGCGTATGCAGCGCCGAGCGAGACGGTCTCGGCCACGATCGGACGCATCACGGGCACGCCGAGGACGTCGGCGAGGAACTGCATCAGCAGGTTGTTCGCGGTCATGCCGCCGTCCACCCGCAGCTCCGCGAGCCCGCCGCCGTAGTCGGCATCCATTGCCTCCACGACCTCGCGCGTCTGCCAGGCCGTCGCCTCGAGCACCGCGCGCGCGAGGTGACCCTTGTTGATGTAGCCGGTCAGCCCCGCGATCACCCCGCGGGCGTCGCTTCGCCAGTGCGGGGCGAACAGCCCGGAGAAGGCCGGCACGAAGTAGCAGCCGCCGTTGTCCTTCACGGTCAGCGCCAGCGTCTCGATCTCAGGTGCGCTGCCGATCAGCCCGAGGTTGTCGCGAAACCACTGCACGAGCGCCCCGGTGATCGCGACCGAGCCCTCGAGCGCGTAGGTCGGCCGCCCCGATCCGAGCTGGTAGCCGAGCGTCGTGAGCAGCCCGCTCTGCGATGCGATCGGATGCTCCCCGGTATTCAAGAGCAGGAAGCTGCCCGTGCCGAACGTGCACTTCGCCTCACCCGGGTCAAAACAGGTCTGCCCGACCAGCGCCGCGTGCTGGTCGCCGAGCACCGACGCGACCGGAACCCCGGCGAGCGCCGCGCCGGCCTCGCCGTAGATCTCGGCGGACGTCCGGATCTCGGGCAGCATCGCCCGGGGAACGCCGATTACCGCCAGCAGCTCGTCGTCCCAGTCGAGCGTCTGCAGGTTCATCAGCAGCGTGCGGCTGGCGTTCGTCACGTCCGTGGCGTGGCGGCCGCAGAGGTTCCAGATCAGCCACGAGTCCATCGTCCCGAACAGAACCTCCCCGGCCTCGGCTCGCGAGCGCAGGCCGGGAATGTGATCGAGCAGCCACCGCACCTTCGGCCCTGAGAAGTACGTGCTGGCCGGCAACCCGGTCCGCTCGCGGAACCACTCGTGACCGACGTCCGAAACTAGCTGGCGGCAGAGGTGATCGGTGCGAGTGTCCTCCCAGTTGATCGCGTTGTGCACCGGCGCCCCGGTGCGACGATCCCACAGCACAGTGGTCTCCCGCTGGTTGGCGATCCCGACCGCGCTCAGCTCGGTTGGCGACAGATTGGCCTTCTCCAGCGCCTGGCTGACGACTGTCAGCACGTTGCTCCAGATCTCCTGCGGGTCGTGCTCGACCCACCCGGGGCGCGGGAAATGGTGGCGGTGCTCCTTCTGGGCGACCGAGACGATCCGCGCTCGGTGGTCGAACACCAGGCAGCGCGACGATGCGGTGCCCTGATCGATCGAGGCTACGTAGCGGCCGCTCATCGAAGGTCGATTCCTACCATGGAATCGCCCCGAGCTCGCGCGAGACCGTGCGGGCGCTCTGCATCACATCGGCAACGAGCTCGGCCCGCGGGCGCCGGCCCTTCCACAGCCGCTCGATCGGCCCCGAGATTCCGATCGCGCCGGCAGTCACACCGCGACGATCCTCGATCGGCGCGGCAATCGACGCGATGCCCGGAAACAGCTCCCCGACCTCGCTCGCCCAGCCGAGCTGACGGATCTCCTCCAGCTCCCGCTGCAGCGCCTTGACGTCCGTGACCGTCGCCGGGGTGTAGCTCGCCAGGTGACCGGAGCCAAGCTCGGTCAGCACGTACATGTGGTGGGCGAGGAGCGCCTTCCCGAGTGCGGTGGCGTGGGTGGGCACGAGGCTTCCGACCTCAAGCGCCTGCCGGCTGTCGTCCGGACGAAACACATGGTGGACGATCAGCACCTGGTTCTCGTGCAGCGTGCCGATCCGCACGCTCTCGCCGCTCAGCGTCGCCAGGGCATCCGCCCAGTTGAGCGCGCGCGTGCGCAACTCGTTCGCGTCGAGGTAACTGGAGCCGATGTGCAACAGGGCGGCGCCGAGCTGGTACTTGCCCGAGTCTGAGTCCTGCTCGACGAACCCGACCGCCTGCAACGTCCGCAGGATGCCGTGCACGGTCCCTTTCGGCAGCCCGAGCTGTCCGGCCAGCTCGACGACCCCCAGCCGCCGCGAGCGTCCGGACAGCAGCCGCAAGATCGCGGCCGCTCGCTCGATCGATTGAATCGGACCCGACACCTATCTGCGCTCAGCGGGAATTCGCGTCGACCCCCGAACGTAGTTTGACATTGGCGAACGATTTCCGCTATTGTCGCAAACAACCGCTCATGGGTGGAGAGCGATTGTTCCCGAAATGAGGGTGCTTGCTCGGCATTTTCTCGGCTCAAGGAGTCGCGGAGCGCAGCTTCCGCCTGTGCGCGTCGTGTTCTGCTGTCCTCTTCCCGCGCCCTTGGAGGCTGCATGAAAAAGCTCATCAACGCCCCTGACGACGTCGTTGTCGAGGCGCTGCAGGGGATGGAGGCCGCCCACCCCGACCGCCTGCGAATCAGCTACGAGCCGCGCCTCGTGGTCCGGGCTGACGCTCCCGTGAAGGGAAAGGTCGGACTCGTCTCCGGCGGCGGCTCGGGCCACGAGCCGATGCACGGCGGCTTCGTCGGCGTCGGCATGCTCGACGCCGCGTGCCCGGGCGAGGTGTTCACCTCCCCCACCCCCGACCAGATGCAGGCGGCCACGCAGGCAGTCGACGGCGGCGCCGGCGTGCTGCACATCGTCAAGAACTACACCGGCGACGTGATGAACTTCGACATGGCCGCGGACCTGACACGGGCCGACGGCGTCGAGGTCGAGTCGGTGCTGACAAACGACGACGTCGCCGTCGAGGACTCGCTCTACACCGCCGGACGCCGCGGGGTCGGAATCACGGTCGTGCTGGAGAAGATCTGCGGCGGCGCCGCCGAGGACGGTCGCTCGCTGCGGGAGGTCGCCGAGCTGGGCCGTCGGGTCAACGCCAACGGCCGCTCGATGGGGATGGCGCTGACCGCCTGCATCACCCCTGCGTCGGGCTCGCCCAGCTTCGAGCTCGCCGAGGACGAGGTGGAGATCGGGATCGGGATCCACGGCGAGCCCGGTCGCTTCCGCGAGAAGATCGGGGTGGGCGGGACCGCATCCCAGATCGCCGAGCGACTCGTGACGCCGATCGTGCAGGACCTCCCGTTCTCCTCGGGCGACCGGGTGCTGGCGTTCATGAACGGCATGGGCGGCACGCCCCTGATCGAGCTCTACGTGATGTACAACGAGGTCGCGAAGCTGTGCCAGGAGCACGGGCTGCAGATCGAGCGCAATCTGATCGGCAACTACATCACGTCGCTCGAGATGCAGGGCTGCTCGATCACGCTGCTCAAGCTCGACGACGAGATGATCCGTTACTGGGACGCGCCCGTCAACACGCCGGGCCTTCGCTGGGGCGCCTGAGGTTGCCGGTCACTCGCGACACGGTCCTCGACTGGATGACCCGCTTCGCCGCCTCGATGCAGGCGCATCGCGAGGAGCTGGTGCGCCTCGACACCGCGATCGGCGACGGTGACCACGGCACGAACATGGATCGGGGGATGCGCAAGGCGCTCGAGAAGCTCAGCGCGCAGGAGCAGTCGGACCCGGCGATGGTGCTCAAGACGGTGGCGATGGCGCTCGTCTCGAGCGTCGGCGGTGCGGCCGGCCCGCTGTACGGGACGCTCATGCTGCAGATGAGCACCGCGCTCGCCGGCAAGCAAGACGTCGGCTTGGATGGCTACGCGGCCGCGTGGCGCAAGGGAGTCGAGGGCGTCAAAGCGCGGGGCAAGGCGGAGCTGGGGGACAAGACGATGGTCGACGCCCTGACGCCCGCCGTCGAGGCGCTGGAACAGGCATCGGATCTCGATGCCGGCATCCGCGAGGCGGCAAGCGCCGCCGAGCGCGGGATGCGGGACACGATCCCGCTGGTCGCCCGAAAGGGGCGGGCGAGCTACCTGGGGGAGCGCAGTCGGGATCACCAAGACCCGGGCGCGACCTCCACCTACTACCTCTGCCAGACCGCGGTAGAGGCGCTGGCAAGTTGAAAAGGAGAGAACTCGGATGGCGGACTACGTCGCTGCACTGGATCAGGGCACAACCAGCACGCGCTGCATGATCTTCGACCACGGCGGTAACGTCGTCGCGGTCGAGCAGCTCGAGCACGAGCAGATCTACCCCCAGCCCGGTTGGGTCGAGCACGACCCCAGGGAGATCTGGGACCGCTCCCGTCAGGTGATGGACGCCGCCCTCGCCAAGGCCGGAGGCGACGCGAGCACGATCGCGGCGATGGGGATCACCAACCAGCGCGAGACGACCGTCGTCTGGGACCGCAACACCGGCGAGCCCGTCCACAACGCGATCGTCTGGCAGGACACGCGCACCGACAAGATCTGCGCGGAGCTAGAGCAGGACGGCGGTCAGGACCGCTTCCGCCTCAAGAACGGGCTTCCGATCGCCACCTACTTCTCGGGCCCGAAGGTTCGCTGGATCCTCGAGAACGTCGACGGTGCCCGCGCGAAGGCCGACGCGAGCGAGCTCGCCTTCGGCAACATCGACACGTGGTGCATCTGGAACCTGACCGGCGGCACCGACGGCGGGCTGCACATCACCGACGTCTCGAACGCGAGCCGCACGATGCTGATGAACCTCGAGACGCTCGACTGGGACGACGAGCTGCTCGACACGATCGGCGTGCCGCGCTCGATGCTGCCGGAGATCCGACCCTCGAGCGCTCCCTATGGGGAGATCAAGGCCGGTGTATTCGCGGGCGTGCCGGTCGCCGGCGACCTCGGCGACCAGCAGGCGGCGACGTTCGGTCAGACCTGCTTCAACCCCGGCGAGGCGAAGAACACCTACGGCACCGGCAACTTCCTACTGCTCAACACGGGCACCGCGGCGGTCCAGTCCAAGAACGGGCTGATCACGACGGTCGGCTACAAGATCGGCGACGAGGCCGCGGTGTACTGCCTCGAGGGCTCGATCGCGATCACCGGAGCGCTCGTGCAGTGGCTGCGCGACAACCTGAAGATGATCCGCACCTCGACTGAGGTGGAGGAGCTCGCCAAGACGGTCGCGGACAACGGCGGGTGCTACATCGTGCCCGCGTTCTCCGGCCTGTTCGCGCCGTACTGGAAGAGCAGCGCGCGCGGCGTGTTCGCCGGGCTCACGCGCTACGTCACGGCCGGGCACATCGCCCGTGCCGCGCTCGAGGCGACGGCGTTCCAGAGCCGCGAGGTGTCCGACGCGATGAACGCCGACTCCGGCGTGGATCTCGAGTCCCTGAAGGTCGACGGCGGGATGGTCGTCAACGAGACGCTGATGCAGTTCCAGGCCGACATCCTCGGCGTGCCGGTGATCAGGCCGAAGGTGGCGGAGACGACGGCGCTGGGCGCCGCCTATGCGGCGGGCCTCGCGACCGGTTTCTGGGGTGCGGTCGAGGACCTGCGCGAGAACTGGGTCGAGGACAAGCGCTGGGAGCCGAAGATGGACGCGACCGCGCGCGAGACGGCCTATCACTTCTGGAAGAAGGCGGTGCAGCGCACGTTCGACTGGGCCGAATAGCTACTGCCGAGACATCCCGAGGGGCGCCGGTACGGGCACGCCGGCGCCCCAGCGGGAAGGCATACGACCAGGAGTAAGCTGACCCGGTGGAGGAGTGACTCGTGGAAAAGCTCAGCAGCGACCTGTTGGTGATCGGCGGCGGCGCCACCGGCGTCGGGGTGGCGTGGGACGCGGCGCTGCGGGGGCTCGATGTTGTGCTCGTCGAGCGCGGGGACCTCGCCACCGGCACCAGCGGGCGCTTCCACGGCCTGCTGCACTCGGGCGGTCGCTACGTCGTCAAGGACCCGGACGCGGCGGTCGAATGCGCGCGTGAGAACGGCATCGTACGCCACGTAGCGGCCGACTGCGTGGAGGACACGGGCGGCTTCTTTGTCACGACGCCGTTCGACGACCCTGCCTACGCCGACCGCTTCAGAGAGGGATGTCGCAAGACCGGTGTTCCGTGTGAGGAGATCGGTCCGGCGCAGGCGCTGCGCGAAGAGCCACGGCTGAATCCGCAGATCTCCCGAGCGTTCCGCGTTCCGGACGCCAGCATTGACGTCTGGAAGCTCGTCTGGTCGCTGTCGCGCGGGGCGCAGGAGCGCGGCGCGCGCGTGCTGCCCTATCACGAGGCGATCGCCGTGCACCGGGACGGCGACGAGGTTCACGGCGCGCGCGTGCGCAACTCGCGAACGGGCGAGGAATTCGACATCGAAGCGCCGATCACGGTCAGCGCATCGGGGGCCTGGGCGGGGCGGATCGCCGCGCTCGCGGATATCGAGGGCGTCCACGTGATGCCCGGCCGGGGGATCATGATCGCGATGAACCACCGCCTGGTCAACACCGTCGTCAACCGCTGCCAGATGCCAACCGACGGCGACATCATCGTGCCGATCCGGACGGTCAGTGTGATCGGGACGACCGACGTCGGCACCGACGATCCCGACGACCACTCCGTCCTGCAGGCGGAGGTCGACGCGATGCTGGCAGACGGCGAGCGTCTCGTGCCCGGTTTCAAGCAGGCCCGCGCGCTGCGCGTCTGGACCGGGGCCCGCCCCCTGTTCGAGGACCGCAAGAACGGTGACGTCGCCTCGACGCGCGACGTCACACGCGCGCATGCCCTGCTCGACCACCGCGAGCGCGACGGCGTACGCGGCCTCCTGACGATCACCGGCGGCAAGCTGACGACCTACAGGTTGATGGCGCAGGACACCGTCGATGCGGTCTGCCGCCAGCTCGGCGATGCGCGACTGTGCACGACCGCGACCGAGCGGCTTCCCGGATCCGAGGACGGTCAGTATCAGCGCGTCGGCGAACGGCTCGGCCGGCGCGAGCAGCAACTGCTCGACGACCAGCTGATCTGCGAATGCGAGCTGGTCCCCCGGCGCCGGGTGGAGGACGCGATCCGCCGCCGCGGCACGACCGATCTCGACGACATCCGGCGCCTGCTCAGGCTCGGGATGGGCCCGTGCCAGGGCGGCTTCTGCATCTACCGTGTCACCGGGATCCTCCACGGTTTCGACGGGATCGACACCGCGGAGGCGAACGCGGCGCTGCTGGACTACGTCCGCGAGCGCTGGAAGGGGGTCTGGCCGATCCTCTACGGCGATCAGCTGCGCCAGGCCCGATTTGACGAATGGATCTTCCAGGGCGTGCTCGACATCGAGCATCTGCCATGAGCCCGGCGCTGCACTACGACGCCCTCGTAGTGGGTGTCGGCGTCGCCGGCCTGACCGCCGCGGCGCGCCTGGCCGAGGGCGGGGCGCGGGTGTGCGTACTCGCCAAGGGCGTGGGCTCCACACACCTGGCGCCAGGCACCGTCGACGTGCTGGGCTACGCCCCCGAGCGCGTGGAGGACCCGGCGGGCGCGCTGCCAGGCTTCATCGCGGCCCATCCGGATCACCCCTACGCGCTGGTCGGCGCCAATGCGATCGCCCCCGCGCTTGAGTGGTTCGCCGCCCGTATGGAGCGCGGCCCACAACCTGCCTACGCCTACACCGGGGACCTCGACCGCAACCACCAGCTGCCCACTGCGGTTGGCGCGATCCGTCCGTCGGCGCTCGTGCCAGAGACGATGGCGGGCGGCGAGATCAGCGGCGGCGCACCGGTGTGCGTGGTCGGCCTGCGCGTGCTGCGAGATTTTCACGCGTCGTTGTGCGCGGGCAACCTGCGCCGCGCCGGCATCGCGAGCCGGTCGGTGGAGATCGAGTTCGACGTGGGACGGGTCGAGGTCAACGCGCTCGGGCTCGCGCGGCGCTTTGACGACGGATCGTTCCGCGCCCACTTCGCCGCCCGGCTGGCGCTGCTGTTGCGGCCGGGAGAGCGGGTCGGTCTGCCCGCGATCCTGGGTCTGCGCGACCCCTACGGCGCCTGGTCTGACCTCCAGCGCCGGCTAGGAAGATCGGTGTTCGAGATCCCGACGCTGCCACCATCGGCTCCCGGGATGCGCGTCTACGATGCGCTGCTGGCGGCGCTGCGCGCAGCCGGCGGCCGGCTCGTGCTCGGCGCGGAGGTGCTCGACGTCGAGCGCCAGGGCGATCGTGTGAGCGGCGTGCGCGCACACACCAGCGGTCACGACACGGTCTATCGAGCGCGTTGGGTCGTGCTGGCCACGGGCGGCTTGCACTCCGGCGCGATCGAGCTGGGCTCGGATTGGCAGGCGCGCGAGACAATCCTCGGGCTCCCGCTGCGCGGGCTCCCGGCCGCCGGCGAGCCCCGCTTCGCCGCCGACTACTTCGGCCCCCAACCGATGTCCCGGATCGGCGTCGCGGTGGACTCCTCGCTGCTGGCACAGGAGACCGAGAACGTGTTCGTCGCCGGTGCCGCGCTGCCGGGCGCCGCGCCCTGGCGCGAGGGCTCGGGCGAGGGCATCGCGATCGCCAGCGGGCATTTCGTCGCGCAGACGGTGCTGGAACGCGAGGGGGCGGGAGCCACCGCATGAGCCACCGTCTGCTCCACGAGGCACTGCGCAGAGAGGGGGCGACAGCCACCGCATGAGCGACGGTCCGCTGCACGAAGCACTGCGCAGCTCACTCGACCACTGCATCAAGTGCACGATCTGCGAGACCGTGTGCCCGGTCTCCAACGTGACGCCGCTGTTCCCCGGACCCAAGTACGCCGGGCCTCAGGCCGAGCGCTACCGGGCTCTGGGTCAGCCCCCGGAGGAGTCATCGGTCGACTATTGCTCGGGCTGCGGGCTGTGCACAATGTCCTGCCCGCAGGGCGTCAAGATCGCCGAGCTCAACGCCAACGCCCGTTACGCGCTCAAGCAGCACAAGGGCGTGCCGCTGCGCGATCGCATCATTACCCGGCCAACGGTGCTCGGGCGGCTGGGCACGCCGGTGGCGCCGCTGGCGAACGCGTCGCTGCGTGCCCGGCCGGTGCGCGTGCTGGCCGAGCGGCTGCTGGGAGTGCACCGCGACGCGGCGATGCCGAAGTTCGCCGGGCGCAGGTTCCGATCGTGGGCGCGCGCGCATCAAAGCCCCGGCACCGGCACCAGGGTCGTCTACTTCCACGGTTGCGGCACCGAGTTCTACGAGCCGGACGTCGGCGAGAAGGTGGTCGCGGTGCTCGAGCACAACGGCTACCAGGTGGAGATCCCTGACCAGGATTGCTGCGGTCTGCCGCTGCAGTCCAGCGGCCTGTTCGACGACGCGCGCAAGTACGTCCTGCGGCTGGCGCGCGCGCTCGCGCCACACGCACGCGACGGCACGCTGATCGTCGGCAACGCAACCAGCTGCACACTGATGCTCAAGCGCGAGGCGCGCGAGATCCTCGGCCTCGAGCATGATCCCGACCTGGCACTCGTCAGCCGTCAGACCTATGACGTCTGCGAGCTGCTGCTCGAACAGCACGATCGCGGCGAGCTGCGGCTCGACTTCCAGCCGGTGGAGGAGATCGTCGCCTACCACGCTCCGTGCCAGCAGCAGGGACACTGGATCGGCAAGCCCGCGCTCGAGCTGCTCCGACTGGTGCCGGGGCTCGCGGTCCGCGAGCTTGACGCGCGCTGCTGCGGGATTGCCGGCACGTACGGACTCAAGCGCGAGAAGTATCAGATCGCGATGGACGTCGGAGCCGACCTGTTCGGTCAGGTGCAGGCTTCCGGCGCCCGCGTTGTCGCGTGCGACAGCGAGACTTGTCGGTGGCAGATCGAGCACGGCACGCACCGACCCTCGGTGCACCCGATCGAGCTGCTGCACCGGGCCTACCGCCTCTAGTGCCTGAGGCATTGGTTCTGTTCTGGTTATCAGGGCCCAGACCACCAATGGGCGTATTGAGCCCCGAGTCAGATAACGGTAACTGCAACACGATTAGCGACTCGGGACACTAGTGGTCGGGATCGTCGTCGTCTCGCACAGCGCAGCGCTCGCCGAGGGCGTGATCGAACTCGCCAGGGAGATGGGCGGCGGGGAACTCGCACTCGAGGCCGCGGGTGGGCTCGAGGACGGCTCGATCGGGACCGATGCCGAGCGCGTCCGCGAAGCGATCGAGCGGGCGATGACCGAAGATGGCGTGCTTGTGCTGATGGACCTCGGCAGCGCGCTGATGAGCGCCGAGCTGGCGGTCGAGCTGCTGGGTGGCGAGCAGCAGGTGGCGCTCAGCGAGGCGCCGCTCGTCGAAGGCGCCGTCGCGGCGGCCGCCGCTGCGCGTGGCGGCGCTTCGCTGCCCGAGGTGCGAGCCGAGGCGGGGCGCGCGCTCGAGATGAAGCGGGCGCAGCTCGTGTCCGGGGGGCCGGCGCCACAGCATGTGCAGGCGGCCGTGGGCGGTGGCGATGGCGATGGTTCGAGCGCCGGCCCCACGGCCACCCCGCCGGCACCGCCCACCCGAGCCGCCGGACCACAGACTCGGATCCCGATCCTGAACGAGATCGGGCTGCACGCTCGTCCCGCTGCGCTCGTCGTGGAGCTCGCGGGCCGCTTCGACGCAGACCTGCGGCTCGCCAAGGTTGGCGGGGCTGGTCCGGTGAGCGCGCGCAGCCTGACCGGTCTGATGACGCTCGTCGCCCGCAAGGGCGATCAGCTGCTTGCCAGCGCGTCGGGACCGCAGGCGCGCGCGGCGCTGGCAGCGCTCGAGGAGCTCGCGCGCAACGGGTTCGGCGAGGGAGTCGACGCAGCGACGGCGCCCGCACCCGCGCCCGCGCCCGCGCCCACGACCGCGCCCACGACCGCGCCCGCACCGCGCGCACCGCGCCCGCGCCGACCTAGAACCGCGGCGGCGCCACCGACCTCGGCCGCTCCGCCGCAGCCGGGCACGCTGCTGGCCGGGATCCCCGCATCGACCGGCATCGCCATCGGGCCGGTCCGCCGGCTCGTCGAGCAGCTCGATCGCCGCACCGAGCAGCCATCCCAAGGCGCCGAGGCGGAGCGCCAACGGCTCGAGTCGGCGCGCGACGCTGCCCGCTTGGGCATCAAGCGCGACCATGACGCCTTGGCGCACCGGGGCGCGGCGAGCGAGGCTGCGATCTTCACCGCGCACCTGGCGCTGCTGGACGATGACGCGCTGGTCGGCGACGCACGGTCGCGCATCGAGGCGGGCGTCGCGGCAGAGACGGCCTGGTACGACGCCAGCGCGCAGACCGCCGCTGCCTGGCGGGCGCTCGACGACGAGCTACTGGCAGAGCGTGCGGCCGATGTCGAGGACGTCGGCCGCCGGGTGCTGGCCGCGCTCGCCGGACGCGAGGCCCATCCCGGCGTGCAGGCGGCGGGAGTGCTGGTCGTGGCCGAGCTGACGCCGGCGCAGGCAGCCGCACTCGACGGCGACCTTGTACGCGGGATCGCCACCGCCCGCGGCACGCCGACGGCGCATGCCGCGATCCTCGCGCGCGCGCTCGGGATTCCAGCCGCGGTCGGCCTCGGCCCGTCGGTGCTCGCGATCCCCGAGGAGACGCTCGTGCTGCTGGACGGCGATCAGGGCACGGTGCTCGTCGCTCCGGGCGAGGAGGCGCTCGAACGTGCCCGCGGAGCCCGCGAGCGGGCGGGCGAGCGCCGGCGCGAGGCGCGCCGGCATGCACGAGAGCCGGCGGTGATGCGGGATGGAACCCGGATCGAGGTGGCAGCCAATCTCGGGGGCGCGGGCGGGGCGGAGGCGGCCGTCGAGCTTGGCGCAGACGGGGTCGGGCTGCTGCGGACGGAGTTCCTGTTCCTGGACCGTCCGGAGATCCCGTCCGAGGACGAGCAGGCCGAGACGATCGAGACGATCGCCAGGGGGCTCGACGGCCGTCCACTGATCGTGCGCACGCTCGACGTCGGGGCGGACAAGCCACTGCCCGCCCTGCCGATGCCTCCGGAGCAGAACCCGTTCCTCGGCCGCCGCGGCCTTAGGCTCTCGCTCGAGTACCCCGAGCTGCTCGCAACGCAGCTGCGAGCCGTGCTGCGGGTCGCAGCTCGGCACCCGGTCAAGCTGATGTTCCCGATGGTGGCGACCGTTGACGAGCTCGATGCCGCGCTGGCGGCCGTCGCGCAGGCGCGCGCCGCGACGGGCGTCGGTGCGCCGCTCGAAGTGGGCATCATGGTCGAAGTGCCCGCCGCAGCTCTGCAGGCGGAGCAGCTCGCGCTGACGGCGGACTTCTTCTCGATCGGCACCAACGACCTCACGCAGTACACGATGGCCGCCGAGCGCGGCAACGAGCTCGTGGGCGACCTCCTCAGCGGCCCGCAACCCGCGGTCCTGCGCCTGGTCCGCGCAACGGTCGCCGGCGCCTCCGCGCACGGGCGCTGGGTGGGCGTCTGCGGCGAGCTTGCCGGAGACCCGGCCGCGGCGCTGCTGCTCGTCGGCCTTGGGGTTCGCGAGCTGAGCATGGCGCCGCCGCTCGTCCCCAACGTCAAGGCGGCACTGCGATCGGTTGCGCTGGCGAAGGCGCAGGACGCCGCACGGCGCGCACTGGACGCGCGCGACTCCATCCAGGCGCGCCTGTATGCAGCCGATCTTCTGTGAGAAAACGCGCTGGTAGCATCGGCCGCACTGTGGAGGCAGGCGCGCTGAGAGCAGACAGGACGGGCAGCGCGCGAGCCAGCGCACTGATCCTGGCTGGCACCAGCGTCAGGATCGTGGCGATGCCCGTGGTGATGGGGCTGGTGCTCAGCCACTCGTGGACGGCCGCCGCGATCGTGTTCCTGGCGGCGGCCAGCACCGATTGGTTCGACGGCCGGCTTGCCCGCCGTTTCAACGTGAGCTCGCGCTTTGGCTCGTTCCTGGACACCACCGCCGACAAGCTCCTGATCACGGGTGGGCTGCTCGCCCTGGTCGCGGTCGGCCGAGCGTCGCCGTGGTTGTCGATCGTGATCATCGGCCGCGAGCTCAGCCTGCTCGGCCTGCGCGCGGCGGTGGCGGCTCAGGGACAGCATCTCGAGCCCTCGATGCTCGGCAAATGGAAGGCCACGGCGCAGTTCGCGGCGCTGACGCTGGCGATGCTGCGCCCGGACGTGATCGTCGCCGGCGCGTACCTCGATCAGTGGCTGCTGGCCCTCGCCGCGCTCGTGACGGTCTGGTCGGGGATCGACTACTTCGTGCGCTTCGCTTCCGCCTTGCGCGCTGCATGAGCCGTGTGTTCGTCACCGGCGGCACTGGTTTCGTCGGCCGGGCGCTAGTGCAGCGACTCGTGGCGCGAGGCGACCACGTGGTCGCGCTCGCACGCTCGGCGCAGTCAGAGGCGGTTGTCACGTCGCTGGGAGCCGACGTCGCTCGCGGCGACATCCTCGACGAGGAGGCGATGTCCAACGCGATGCGCGGCTGCGCGGTCGCCTTCAACGTGGCCGGCGTGAACGCACTGTGCCTCGATGACACCACGCCGATGGTGCGCGCCAACATCGAGGGACCGGTGGCTGCGGTACGGGCGGCGGCGCGGGCGAGCGTGCCGCGCATGGTTCACACGTCATCGGCGGCGACGATCGGCGAGCCGCGAGGAGCCGTGGGAAGGGAGCAGACTCGACACCGCGGCTGGTATCTCTCGGAGTACGAGCGCACGAAGACCGAAGGCGAGCACGCGGTCTTCGCTGCAGGGCGCGAGTCCGGCGTCGAGGTGGTGTGCGTGTGTCCCTCGTCGGTCCAGGGTCCC
This sequence comes from uncultured Solirubrobacterales bacterium, assembly GCA_963811155.1. Taxonomy (GTDB): domain Bacteria; phylum Actinomycetota; class Thermoleophilia; order Solirubrobacterales; family Solirubrobacteraceae; genus Palsa-465. The sequence continues at coordinate 89,680 of CAWEQQ010000018.1, read as the reverse complement.
GGGCGGACGGGCGGGACGGCGCGCTTCCTGCTCGCGTTCCTGGATGGTCGTCTGAAGGTGTTCGTGCCGACCAACGTCAGCCTGGTGGACATTGCGGACTGCTCCGAGGGACACCTGCTCGCGGCCGAGCACGGTGCGCCGGGCGAGCGCTACGTGCTCAACGGCATGAGCTTGACGGTCACTGACGCGCTCGCGCTCGCGAGCGAGGTGGCGGGGGTCAACCGCAAACCCCGCCTGATCCCGCGCCAGGCGGCGCTTCCCGCCACCTATGCGATCGAGCGCACGTTCCGGCTGCTGCGCCGGCAGCCGCCAGTCTGCCACGAGATGGTCCGGACGCTGCTGCACGGCCACCGCTACGACGGGTCGCGGGCCACGCGGGAGCTGGGGCTGCAGTACACGAGCCCGCGCGAAACGTTGCTGCGCACGGTGGAGTGGGCGCGGGGCGCCGGCATCCTGCGCCCTCGCTGAGCTGGCCACGGCGGGGCGGCGGAGCCTGCACTACCGCCGCCCGTCTGGGGCCGGGGCGGCGGCGCCTGCATGCCGCCGCCCTGCCCTGTTCAGCCCCAAGTGTTTGTCTGCTAACGGTCCGGGGCCGGCCCCCGCACATCCTCCACAACCCGGCCTGCGGCGTGAACCCCAGGTTCAGGCCCTTTGCGTGCCCTCAGGAAGTCCCGGATGCCGAGGTCGTACACGACCGCCGCGATCGCCGCTCCAACCAGGGGCCCAACGATCGGGACCCAGAAGTAGTTCTTGATCACGCCTCCGTCTACCAGGTAGTTCCCAGGCATCGCCACCTTGCCCCATCCGGCGATCCACGCGAAGATCCGCGGGCCGAAGTCGCGAGCCGGGTTGATCGCGTATCCGGCGTTCGCACCGAACGAGATGCCGATCGCCAGCACGATGCAGCCCACGATGAACGGGGTCATGTTCGACCCGACCGGCAAGTTGAACTCGTCGGTCACCGCAAACACGAACAACGCGAGGAAGAACGTGCCCACGATCTGGTCGACCAGCGGCCCCCAGACGGTGCCGAAGTACTTCGCGGGGAAGGTGGCGAACGTACTGTAGGTGGCCGCGGACGCGTAGGTGCCTTTGACGATGTGGTTGACCTGGTCGTAGTGGTTGATCGCCTGGTTGTAGACCAGGAACACGAGCGCGGCGCCGACGAAGCAGCCAAGGCACTGGAACAGCCAGTAGCCGGGCACCCTTTTCCACGGGAAGTTCCCGCGGATCGCCTCGCCCAGCGTGATCGCCGGATTGATGTGTCCGCCCGTGAGACCGCCGACCGTGTACACAGCGAAGCACACGGCGAAGCACCATCCGAAGGTGATCAGCAGCCAGTCGCCCGCCGATTGCAGTGGCCCAAGGGCGTCGGTACGCCCCGATCCCTGCAGGGCCCACAGCATCGCCACCACCCCGTCGCCGAAGCTGATCAGGATGAAGCACCCGAAGAACTCGGCCCACAGGTCTCCGGCAAAGCTCTTGCGCCATTGAAGCGGCAAGGCTGATCGGACCGTTCTTGGTTCAGCTACTGTCGCCACACACCCTCCTCCAACACGTTGGGTTCAAGGAAACGTTCACTCGCGCTCGGCGCTCGTCGACTGACCGCACCGGGGTCCGGTGACCTGGCGCCCGTCGCGGTGCTTCCCGCGCGCTCGTGACGTGCGTGTCGGTCTTTGCGAGCCGCGACCGATGTCCTGCTCAGCCCAGTTGCGGCATCGTCGCGACGGTTGTTCGAGGCGGTGATCTCGCTCCCGCAGATGGCGGTCCGACGGGCTGGAGCCCGTGCACAACCCGATCCTGCGCACCAACACGACGTCGCTGTCACGTCTGATCGCGATCAATGCCTACCCTCGAAGCCTCTCCGTAACGCCCGGCGCAGCGTTCGGTCCACTGCACCACAGACTGGGGCCGAGATTACCAGACCTCGTTCGGCAGTGTCAAACCGCGTTTGCCTTTTGCAGCAGCGTCGACACTTGTTGGCGTGGCCTGAGGCGACCGCGCGCGGCGTGCGAGGGCCGAGCGAAGTCGCCGCTAGTGGGCCACTAGGGGGCGGGGAGCTAGCTACGGGGACAGTCACGGTCGGCAAGCGGGGATCGAAGCCGGAGGAGCTTCCGTAACGCTGCGCGGGCGCCGGGTGATGCCCGGTTACCAGCTGGCCCGCATCGCGTAATGAGCCGAAGCAAGTATGCGGGAAACTGCTGAGTACAAGCCGCGTGGCGGGATTAAGCTCGCCTAGATGGAGGCAAGCCCCGTGTCCGCCTGCGTTGTGCCGCGTTGCCCGTTGTGCCAGGACGCGATCGGCGTGTACGAGCCGGCGCTGGTGATCGAGGATGGTCTGGCGCGCACGACGTCGCTGGCGCGCGAACCGCTGCTTCCCACGAGCCGCACGACGCTGATGCATCGCAGCTGCGCGGCAGAGGCGGGTTTCCGCGCCCGATAAGGCGTTCAGGCGGCTTCGAGCTCAGCCTCGTGCGAGGGGCCGCAGCAGGCGACGCAGTCGGCGAGCCGCATCGCAGCGGATCGCTCCCAGCGCCCGCTGTCGACCAGTCCACGACACAGACGCTCCACGTCCGCGAGCGCTTCCTGGACACCGGCGTCTGCGAGCAGGTCCTCGCCGAAGATCAGGTTGTCCGCGGCGTAGCGGATGCGGTCCTGCTCGCCGGCGAGCAGCTTGCTCGGACCCACCTCCTGGAGGGTGTGGATCACTTGACGGTAGGCGTGGGCACGTTCTGGAGTCATCGGACTTGGCTGCCGCGAGTGGATGCTGACGCCAATGATGCCCGCAAACCCGCCGGCCGCCTCTATCCAGCCGGCCAAAGATCCGCGGAGACGCCTGTACCTCTGACCGAACGCGGCCGGGTCGCGGTCACGTCACCCAGCGCTCTGATCTCGCGCCACGTCGGGGGCGGGCCGGGGACCCCTCCTCGGGCGTGCCGGCGCGCAGCCCGTCCAGGATCATCGCCAGGTAGGGCAGCTGGCTGGCTGCTGGTGGCTGGACCAGGACCGCACGCGCCCACTGCGCTCACCGCGCGTCCGTTTCACAAGCTGCCGGCACCGCAGCGACGCGAGGTCATCGACGAGGCGCAGCGGGTGATCGCGTTCGCTGCGAGCGATGTACCGCGCACCGAGGTGCGCGTCGAGCCCCCGCTCACCGCGGGCGCACAGGCAAAGGCACGGTAGGCTAACTCGAGCGTCTACGGAGAGGTGCCGGAGCGGTTGAACGGGCGCGACTGGAAATCGCGTAACGGGGGTTGACCTCGTTCGGGGGTTCGAATCCCCCCCTCTCCGCCTCAAAGAGCGAAATCCGTTTGAATTCTCACTCGCTGCATCACAAACTCCCACGTTAGAACTGCAGGGCTTCGCTTACGCGCAAAAATGTCCCACGGAACGGACTCCGACTGGATGAGGACCAGATGACACGCGAACTGAACGCAGCGAGATGAGCCCAATACCCAGGCGGCCTAGGCTCACGCTCGTACATGGACAGGCCGAGGCGCCGGCGACGTGGTCGTGGTTTTGCGGTCACTGCGCTGCCCCGTCGCCGGGAGGCGAGGCCCCGTTTCCGACCGCTCGCGTGTGCCCGTCGTGCGGCCTCGGGCTGCTGCTGGAGACGCCCGCCGACGCCGTCCCCGGCGGCCGCGATGCCTTCCTGGTGATCGATTCGTCGCTGCTCGTGCAGGCGATGTCGCGGACAGCCGAGTCGCTGCTCGCGGTCACCGAGGACCTCGCGGTCAACCGCCCGGTGACGGAGCTGCTGGTGGCGGCAGACGCCGAGGGGCGAAGCGAGAGCCGGTTCGCCGGCGCTGTCACGCAGGCCGCCGGCGGCAACCAGGCGCCGATTCACGTGTTCGTGCGCCCGTGGAACACGTTCGGCGTCCGCATGCGGGTCCGGATCGCGCCCTGCGGGCCGCCTCGGGCGGCGCTCCTCGTGCTCGAGCAGTCGGCGCGCCTGCGCAGCCTCGACCGCTAAGGGCCCGTTCAAGAATTAGTGGCGGGATTTGACGAGTGGCTGGGCGTGTCTGGCGCCGCCGGCTCGGCCCGATCATACCGGGAGTATTTGAGGACGAGCCGGTGGCGCCAGGCGCGTCCAGACGCCGTCAAAACCGCCAATAATTCTTGAACGGGGCCTAAGGGCACCCGGCGGGCGCGAGCGCTTCCGGGGCGCCGCAGCGCACCAACGCCGGCGGCACCCCGTCACCCGGCGGGCGCGAGCGCTTCCGGGGCGCCGCAGCGCACCAGCGCCGGCGGCAACACCACCGAGCCATCCTCGCGCTGGCCGTTCTCGAGCAGCGCGATGATCGTTCGCCCGACCGCCACCGCGGTCCCGTTCAGGGTGTGCAGATGTATCGGCCTGCCGCTCGCGGGGCGGTAGCGGATGTCCAGGCGACGCGACTGGTAGTCGGTCGTGTTCGAGCACGACGTGAGCTCGCGGTAGCGGCCCTGACCGGGCAGCCAGGCTTCGCAGTCGTACTTCTTGGCCGCCGAGGCCCCGAGGTCCGAGACCGCGATCGCGACCACGCGGTACGGGATTGCGAGGTCCTGGAGGATTCCCTCCTCGATCGACAGCAGCCGCTCGTGCTCCTCCGGCGATTCTTCCGGCTCGACAAAGCAGAACATCTCCACCTTGTCGAACTGATGCACCCGGAAGATGCCGCGCGTATCCTTGCCGGCGGCGCCCGCCTCGCGGCGGAAGCAGGACGAGAAGCCCGCGTAGCGGGCGGGTAGCTCGTCCCCGGCAAGGATCTCGTCCTCGTGCAGGGACGCAAGCGCCACCTCTGAGGTGCCGACGAGGTACAGCCCGTCGTCGGGCAGCGCATAGATCTGCTGCTCGGTGTCGGGCAGGAAGCCGGTCCCGAACAGAGCGCGCTCCCGGACCAGGACCGGCGGGATCACCGGCTCGAATCCGTACCTGCTCAGCGTTTCGAACGCGTATCGGACCAACGACAGCTCGAGCATCACGAGCTCGCCGCGCAGGTAGGCAAATCGCGATCCCGACAGGCGCGCCGCACGCTCCATGTCGATCCTCGGCCCGGCCAGCTCGAGATGGTCCCGGCCCGTGGCGCCCGCCTCGCCGCGCTCGTACAGCACCCGATCCTCCTCCGGCGCGTCGCCGGCAGGGAGGTTCGGGACCGAGGCGAGCTCCGCATCGCGCTGCGCTCGCAGCGCTGACTCCTCGTCGCTCAGCGCGCGGCCGCGCGCGGCGAGCGCTGACAGCTGCTCGCGCTCCTCTGGGGTCGGGGCCCCGTGGCGACCGCGGCTGGCGCGATTCTGCTCGGCGCGGAGCTGTTCGAGCTCGGCCGTCACGGCCCGCCAACGCTCGTCGAGGGCGAGCACGCGATCCACTGCCGCCGCCGCGTCCGGCCCGCGTCGCGCGAGCGCCGCGCGCGCGGCGGCGGGATCTTGACGGATCAGCCTGATGTCGAGAACGAGACCTCGCTCGCGGGTCGCTTACTTCTTCTTGCGCCTGGCCGCGACCTTGGCCTTAGCCTTTGCCACCTTCGGCGGCGCGGCTCGAGCTTGTGCTCGCCGGTGTCGTGATCAACGGCGGCGGCGGGATCGTGCCGATCGGCTCGGACTGACAGGGCGGCACCCCGGGGACCTTGGGCTCCTGGCGCCCGGCGTACTTCGCCACGAACTCCGCGACCTCGACCGCGTCCTGACCGACGACGACGTTCTGGGGCATGATCGCGCCGGAGAAGCCGCCGTTGACGATCGCGTACAGCACGCGCGTGACGGGGCGCTCGCAGCGGGTGTCGAAGTTCGGGCCGTTGTTGAACTGGGCCGTACGGATGTTCGCCGCCGAGCCGTGGGTGGCGGCGTAGGACAGCGTGTGGCATCCCGAGCAGCGCTGCGAGAACAGCACGGCGCCGGCGTAGGTCGGATCGGACTTCGGGACGCTGATGCTCTGCGTCCCGCAGCCAGCCGCGCAAGCCGCGATCGCGATCAACGCGCTCGATATGAGCGAGGCCCCTCATGCGGGCCCGGATCATAATCGGATCCCCATGTCAGAGCCGCGTGCACCGATCGCCGCCCTGGCCGCGGTGCTGCTCGCGCTGGTCGCCGGCTGCGGTCAGACAGAGGTGATCGCGGCACGCGCGGACGCTGTACGTCGCGCTCACCGAATACCGGGTCGCGCCCCAGAGCGTGCAGATCAGCCAGGGGCCGCTGACGATCCTCGTGCACAACTACGGGCGGCTCACGCACAACCTCGTGATCTCCCGCGGCGGCCAGGCGCAGGCGATCACGCGCCCGATCTGGCCCGGGCCAACCGCTGAGCTCACGCTCACGCTGACGCCGGGCAGCTACCTGATGGCCTCGACGATCCTGTCCGATCAGACGCTCGGCCAGTACGGGACGCTGCGGAGTGTGACGTCATAGCCTCGGGGAAGGAACTACGAGCGCGGCGGCGAAACATGGCTCCCGTCCCCGGCGCCGGCCGATGAGACGCTCGCCCCACCAACCCACAGCGCGATCGTCCTCCTACGGCGGCAACCAGAGGGGCCGGCGCCGGGGCCGGTTCTGCGCCACCCGCCCGCCGCGGTATAACGAGCCGGCGATGGCGGGCGACCCCGATCCCGAGCTGTTCCGCGAGGTCTTCGGGCGCTTCGCCACCGGTGTGGCGGTGATCACCAGCGCCGGGTCCGCCGGCACGGGTGGGATGACCGCCAACGCCCTTTGCTCGCTGTCGCTCGAGCCGCTGCTCGCGCTCGTGTGCTTTGAGAACGACGCCCGCACGCTGCCGATCGTCCGCGACGCCGGCCGGTTCGCCGTCAACGTCCTAAGCGCCCACCAGGAGCACGTCGCGGGCCTGTTCGCTTCCAAGCTGCCCGAGGCCGAGAAGCTGGACGGCGTCGAGCACCGGCTCGAGCACGGGCTGCCGATCATCGCCGGCGTGCTCGCGTGGGCGGCTTGCGAGCTGCGCGAGCTGCTCGCCGGCGGCGATCACACGATCGCGATCGGAGAGGTGATCGCGCTCGGCCTCGGCGACGGCGCCGCTCGTGGTGCTCGGCGACAGCCGGCCGCTGCTGTGGTACGGAGGGCGCTACCACGAGGTGGCGCCGTGATCCAGAGCCGCTCGAGGCCCGCTACGCCGTCCCGGCCGCGCGCGCCAGCAGTACGACGATCACGATCGCAGCGAGCACCATCACACCGAGCTCGCGCTGGACGATCGCGACCACCACGGCCTCGCTGCTCCTCCTGCTCCAGCTCGCCGACCGCAGCCGACGATTCGATCCCGCGTGAGTCGAGCACCATTTGGGCAGAAGCGACTCGGAGCTGCTCTGCGATGAACGAGACCAACAGCGGCAAGACCCCGTACAGGACGTGGAGACCGGGCGCTTTGCGGCCGAGCAGCAACAGCGCGCCGCCGAGCGCAACCTCGACGACGATCACGGCCTGCCCCGCACGGAGCAGCTGCCAGAACAGGACGGTCCGCCGCACCCGCCACCAGCAGAAGGCCCCGTACAGCGCCGCGGCCGCGTTCAGCGCGATCGCCAGCACACCCACGACGATGTGCACTTCCTCATTGCGGCCCGGCCCCCTCCACGCACACGCAAGCAGAGCGAAACATAGCCGCATTTCGCACTAAGTAACACGGTGTTACAAGCTATCCGGTCACGGTGGTATAAGACTGAGGTCCGCTCATGCTGCGCAGCTATCTGCCCGCGATCGTATTCCTGATCCTCGGTGGCGCCATCGGGGGCGCTGTTCGCGGTCCTGAACCTGTTCTTCGGGCACCGGCACCCGAATCGCAGCCAGGCACCGTACGAGTGCGGGCTGCCGTCGGAGGTCCAGCGCGGGTTCCGGTTCGGGATCAGCTTCTACCTCGTCGCGATGCTGTTCATCCTGTTCGACATCGAGGTCATCTTCCTGTATCCGATCGCAGTGCAGCTGCGAGCGTTCGGCACGTTTGCGATGGGCGAGACGATCGTGTTCGTGATGCTGCTGATGATTGCGTTCGTTTACGTCTGGCGCCGGGGGGCTTTGGAGTGGAGATAAAGCGAGAGCCGATCCCGAGCAGCGACTTCCGGGTCCGGCAGCTGCATGCCCGCGACATGCTGCGCGGCGACCTCTCAGACGAGGAGCTCGAGCGCTACGTTGAGGAGCGCGTGCTGACGACGACGTCCGCGCGAGCTGTCGCCTGGGCGCAGGGCAATTCGCTCTACCCTCTGACGTTCGGCCTGGCCTGCTGCGCGATCGAGTTCATGGGCGTCGTCGGGGCGCGGGTCGACATCGCGCGCTTTGGCTTCGAGGCGCTGCGCGCCTCGCCGCGCCAAGCAGACCTGATCATCCTCTCGGGCCGAGTCTCGATCAAGATGGCGCCGGTCATCAGGCGCCTCTACGACCAGATGCTGGACCCGAAGTGGGCGATCTCGATGGGGGCCTGCTGCTCCTCGATGGGCGTGTTCAACAACTACGCGCTCGTCCCGGCCGACAAGTTCATGCCGATCGACGTGCACGTTCCGGGATGCCCGCCGCGCCCGGAGGCGCTCGCGCACGGGATCCTGAGGCTGCGCGAGAAGATCCACGGCCATCCCAAGGGCGGCTGGCGCGAACGCTACGGCGCCGCCGGCACGGAGGAGCTGCTGCTCGACGAGGCGCCGGCCGACGGTGCCCCGATCAACACCTTCAGCGGGACGACTCGGCCCGGCCCGGTCGGGAGGAGCCGGATGGGCCGAGCGGGCCGCCGGCCGAGGGGAGACACCGCCGGTGCCTGACGCGACGGAGCTCGAGCTGACCGCTCACGAGCTCCGGGAGCTCGACCCCGAGTCGATCCTCGACACCGACTTTCACCGCGACCGCGCGACGCTGGTCGCAAGTCCGCCGCGGATCAAAGCGATTCTCCGCCATCTCCAGGGCAAGGGCTACAAATCGCTGGCGAGCCTGCACGGCGTCGACTACTACCCAGAGGAGCCGCGCCTGGGGGTGCTCTACGAGCTGCTGGACATGGAGCGCGTCGACCGGATCACGGTCAAGGCGCGGCTGGCGACCGCCGCGCCGCAGATCGACTCGGTCGTCGAGTTGTTCCCGGGCGCCGAGTTTCCCGAGCGCGAGGTCTACGACATGTTCGGGGTCGTGTTCGATGGCCATCCCGATCTGCGCCGGATCCTGATGCCCGAGGACTACGAGGGCCACCCGCAGCGTCGAGACTTCCCGATCGGCGGCGAGCCGGTGCTGTTCACGTACAACGAAGAGCAGAATTACGGGAAGTGGCAATGAGCGCCACAGGCCGCGGAACGGGTACGCGGCGGTCCGAGCAGGAGGCACCGCGCCCGACGCGCATCCCGGCGCGCGCTCAACAGACCTGACCGAGGACTATCGCCGGCGCGAGGAGTCGATCACGCTCTCGAGCGAGCCCGCCGGCGAGACCGAGACCCACGAACTGCTGACGCTCAACATCGGGCCGCACCATCCGGCCACGCACGGCGTCCTGCGCCTGCTCGCGACGCTCGAGGGCGAAGTCGTCCGTGACATCAAGCCGATCATCGGCTACGTCCACACGGGGATCGAGAAGACCGCCGAGGACAAGGCGTACTGGAAGGCGATCCCGGTCGTCGAGCGGATGGACTACCTCGCCTACTACTTCAACGCGATGGCGTTCGTCGGCGCGGTCGAGACGCTGCTCGGAGTCGAGGTTCCGCCTCGCGCCCAGTACCTGCGCGTGATCCACCTCGAGCTCAACCGGATCATGTCGCACCTCGTCTGGCTCGGTACGAGCGCCCTGGACATTGGAGCGATCTCGATGTTCTGGTATTGCTTCCGCGAGCGAGAGACGATCCTCGACCTGTTCGAGATGTCCTCGGGCCAGCGGATGCACACTCGCTACTTCCAGGTCGGCGGCGTGATGGAGGACATCCCGCGCGGGTTCCCGGCGAAGCTGCGCAAGTTCGTCAAGGAGATGCCCCGCCGCGCGGACCAGTACGCGGACCTGCTCCAGAAGAACGAGATCGTGCTCGAGCGGCTGCGCGGCACGGGCGTGGTCGACCAGCAGACGCTGCTGGGGCTCGGCGTCACCGGGCCGCTGCTGCGGGCTTCGGGCAACCCCTGGGACCTGCGCAAGGCGGCCCCCTACTCGAGCTATGACCAGTTCGACTTCAAGATCCCGATCGGCACGGTCGGCGACAACTACGACCGCTTCCGGGTCCGCCACGCCGAGCTCTACGAATCGACGAAGATCATCGAGCAGGCGCTCGAAGGGCTGCCGAACGGCCCGTTCATCACCACTGATCGCAAGATCGCGCTGCCCCCGCGCCACGAGCTGGCGACCTCGATGGAGGCGTTGATCCACCACTTCAAGCTGGTGACCGAGGGCTTCCGGGTACCCCCGGGCGAGGCGTATTACCCGATCGAGGGTCCGCGCGGCGAGACGGGCTGCTTCGTGCGGGCCGACGGCTCGGCAAAGCCGGCGCGCGTGCACATGCGCGATCCCAGCTTCGTCAACCTCCAGGCACTCGCGCCGATGGTGCGCGGCGGCTACATCGCCGACCTGATCGCCACGCTCGCGATGCTCGATCCGCTGCTCGGAGGGATCGACCGGTGAGCGCGACGCCCGGTCGGACAGCCCCGGTCCCCCGCTTCGGACACGGTTCAAGGGTTCCCGGGTGGGACGAGTCGGTCGACCTCACGAAGGACCCGGCCACGGTCCCCGACCCCGCTACCACGCCGGTCCCACCGGAGCTGCGCGAGACGATCACGCAGGCGATGGCGAAGTACCCCGACCATCGCTCCGCCGCGATCCCCGCGCTGCACGCCGCGCAGGCCGCTCACGGCTGGTGCTCGCCTAAGGCGATCGAGCAGGTCGCCGCGGTGATGCAGCTGACCCCCGCCTACCTGACGTCGGTCGCCACGTTCTACGACATGTTCGAGATGCACCCCAAGCCCCGGCACGACGTGTTCGTCTGCACGAACATCTCCTGCTCGCTGATGGGTGCGGACGAGCTCTACGAGGCGCTCGTGCAGGCCACGGCAGACGAGCCCGACGTCGGCGTGCGGTCGTTCGAATGCCTCGGCGCCTGCGACATCGCGCCGATGGCCTCGGTCGACGGCGAGTACGTCGGCCCGCTCAGCACCGGCGACGCGCAGCAGATCGTCGAGGACCTCCGGGCAGGTCGCCCGGTGCTGGACGCGAAGCAGCTGCGCTACCGCCGCTGCGCCGACCCCGGCGTCGCCCGTGGCGCCGCCGATTCCGGCTCGCCGGTGGGTCCCAAGGCTGACACCCCCGGCCTCGGGCCCGAGCGCGACGTCGTCGACCGCGCGGCGCCAGCGGCACCGATCGAGATTCGACCCGACGAGCCCAAAGCATGAAGATCCTGTTCGACCATATCGACGAGCCCGGGCTGAACACGCTGCCCGTGTACGAGCGCCGCGGGGGCTACGAGATGCTGCGCCGGGCGCTGACGATGGCCGCCGACGAAGTGCTGAAGAACATCTCGGACTCCGGCCTGCGCGGTCGGGGGGAGCCGGCTTCCGGATGGGCCAGAAGGCCGGCTTCCTGCCCCACGGCCACATGGACAAGTATCTGGTTTGCAACGCGGACGAGTCCGAGCCGGGGACCTTCAAGGACCGCGAGCTGATGCAGAAGACCCCGCACATGCTGATCGAGGGGATCGCGATCGCGGCGTACGCGACCGAGATCAACCGCGCGTTCATCTACATCCGCGGGGAGTACGCCCATCAAGCCGACATCCTCGAGGCCGCGATCGCCGAGGCGCAGGCTGCCGGCTATCTGGGCGAGAACATCCTGAGCTCCGGCCACTCGCTGAGCCTCGTGCTGCACCGCGGCGCGGGCGCCTACATCTGCGGCGAGGAGACCGGCCTGCTTGACTCGCTCGAGGGCAAGCGCGGCAACCCGCGACTGAAGCCACCGTTCCCGGCGATCGAGGGTCTCTACCACGGCCCGACGCTGATCAATAACGTCGAAACGCTGTGCACCGTCCCGCACATCATCCGCATGGGCGGCGAGCAGTACGCAAGGATCGGCACCCCGAACTCGACCGGCACGAAGCTGGTGTCTATCTCCGGCGACGTCCAACGGCCCGGCAACTACGAGATCGAGCTGGGAATCCCCTCCCGCGAGATCATCTACGGCCTCGCCGGTGGGCCGCCCGAGGGCCGGGAGCTGAAGTTCTGGTTCCCGGGAGGCTCCAGTGCCCCGGTCCTGACCAAGCACGATCTCGACATCCCCTACGACTTCGACTCGCTCGCGAAGGCAGGATCGATGCTCGGCTCCGGGGCGATCATCGTCGTCGACGACTCCCACACCGTGCTCGAGGTCGCGCTGAAGGTCGCGAAGTTCTACGCCCACGAATCGTGCGGCAAGTGCGTGCCATGCCGCGAGGGCACGAACTGGACCGTCAAGATGCTGGAGCGGATCCAGTCCGGCGAGGCGACGCCGATCGATCTCGACATCATGGCCTCCGTCCAGGAGCAGATCATCGGCAACTGCCTGTGCGTGCTCGGCGACGCGATGGCAATGCCGATCGGCTCGATGGTGGACAAGTTCCGCGGCGAGCTGGAATCCGAGATCGAGGCCGCGCGTGAGCGCGCAGACGCCGCCGAGCTCGAGCACGTGGTGCCGATCGGCGTCGCCGACGAGTACGCCGGACCGATCCCAGTGCACTGAAGCGAGCTCCGAACCGCCCGATCCATGCCCCGTCCCGAGCAGAAGATCATCCAGCTGACGATCGACGGCCGCGAGGTCCGTGCGCCCGAGGGGGCGATGCTCGTCGACGCCGCCAAGTTCGGCGACATCGAGATCCCCTACTTCTGTTACCAGCCCAAGCTCGGCAATCCCGTCGGCGCGTGCCGGATGTGCCTGGTCGAGATCGAGGGGATCCCGAAGCTACAGACGTCCTGCTCGACGCCGGTCAAGGACGGGATGGTCGTTCACACCCAGACCGAGCGCGTCCACCAGGCGCAGCACGCGATCGTCGAGTTCCTGCTCGTCAACCACCCGCTCGACTGCCCGGTGTGCGACAAGGGCGGCGAGTGCCCGCTGCAGGACATCACGTTCGGTTGGGGGCTCGGGCGCTCCCGCTTCATCGAGCCCAAGCGTCACTTCCAGAAGCCGCTCGCACTCTCGCCGCTGATCGCGATCGACCGCGAGCGCTGCATCCTCTGCTACCGCTGCGTGCGCTTCTCGCAGGAGATCTCCGAGGACTACCAGCTGATCTTCGCGCAGCGCGGCGCGCACACGTTCGTCTCCACCCACGACGGCCATCCGTACGTGGCGCCGTTCAGCGGCAACATCATCGAGCTGTGCCCCGTCGGGGCGCTGACGTCTCAGCCGTACCGGTTCCGCGCGCGGCCCTGGGACATCGAGGGCGCCGGTGGGATCTGCACGCTGTGCCCGTCGCAGTGCAACGTCGACTTCACGGTCCGCGACGAGAAGGTGCTGCGCGTGCTGGCCCGCGACAACCCGGAGGTGGACGACGGCTGGCTGTGTGATAAAGGCCGCTTCGCCTACCAGGCGATCCACGTCGACGAGCGGATCACCCAGCCGCTGGTGCGCGACGGCGGTGAACTGCGGCCCGTGTCGTGGGAGCGCGCGCTGGAGACGGCCAGCGGCCTGGCCCGCCACAGGGGCCGCGTCGGCGCGCTCGTCGGCGGCCAGGCGACCAACGAGGAGGGTTTCCTGCTGGGGCGGCTGCTGCGCGAAGGGCTCGACTCCGCTGACATCTCCTCCCGTCCCGGCGCCGCAGTGCCGCTCGAGCTCGCGCGTGCGCTCGCCGCTCCGGACCTACAGGCCACGGTGCCAGACCTCGAGTTCGCCCACACGGTGCTGGTGGTCGGGTGCGAGCCGCTCGACGAGGCGCCGATCCTCGACCTGCGGATCCGCAAGGCCGTCCGGCGCCGCGGGGTGCGGCTCGCAGTCGCGACCGCGCGGCCCAGCGCGCTCGACGTCAACGCGCGCGCCGTGATCCGCTACGCGCCGGACGGCGAAGTCGAGTTCCTGCAGGCGCTCGACGCGGCACTGGCAGGCGTCGGCGCGGCATCGCCGCGCGGGAGGTCGCCACGCTCGCCGACCTACTTCGCAGCGGCGGCGAGGACGTGGTGATCCTGTGGGGCGAGCGCGTCCACCCTGGCGCGCTGCTGTCGCTGTTGAGCGTCGCCGGCCGCCTCGGGCTCGCCGCTCGGCCCGGCGCCGGATTGCTCGAGATTCCCGCCGGCGCCAACGGGCGCGGCCTGCGCGAGGCAGGCGCGCTGTCGAATGCAGGGCCGGGCTACGCGGACCTCGAGCACCGGGGGCGCGGCGCCGCGAGCATCGCGAAGGCCGCGTGCCGACGGGGAGATCACGGCGCTGTACCTGTTTCAGACCGATCCGGTCCGCGACCTGCCCGACCGGACGCTGTGGAACCGCGCGCTGGACCGCGCTGGGCTGGTCGTCGCGCATGCCTCGATCCTCACCGAGGGCCTCCGCGAGCACGCGACGGTCGTGTTTCCGGCCGAGTCCTACGCCGAGAAGGAGGGCACGGTCGTGCACCCCGATGGCCGGCTGCAGCGGCTTCGCACCGCGATCGCGCACCCCGGCGGTGTGCGGGCTGGTTGGTCGGTGATCGCCGAGGTCGCCAGGCGCGTCGGACTCGACACGCGGGTGCTGACCAGCTCGATGCTCTTCACACAGCTCGTCGACGCCGTGCCGTTCTACGGAGGGCTGACGCTGGAGCAGATCGGCGGGCAGGGCGTTCGCTGGCCCGAGCGGCCGCAGGCCTCAGCAATGCCCGCCGGCATCAACCCCGGTGCCGGGCCGGCCCCGTTACAGGCGGGTATCGCCCGCGGCAGACAGGCGCCGGCCGGCGGCCCGCCGCAGGCCGCCCGTTCGGCAGCGGACGAGGCTGAGTCGGGCGGCGCGCAAGTCGTCCGGCTACGGCTCGGCCGCTACCACCCGATCTGGGCCGCCCCCGAGGTCGACATCTCGCCCGCACTGAAGTTCGCCGTCGCCCGCCAGCAGGTCGAGCTCTCGCCCGAGGATGCTCAGCGCGCCGGGATCGTCAGCGGCGAGACGGTCGACGTCTCACAGAACGGAAATCGGTTGAAGGCCACGGCGGCGGTGCGCAGCGACGCACCGCCTGGTACCGCGTTCCTCGCCGAGGGCCTCGCCACCGACTCAGCCAATGCGCTTACCGAGCCGACGATCGAGATCGCCAAGATATGACCGCATCCGGCGTCGTGTTCTACTTCGAGCCGTGGTGGGTCCAGATCGTCAAGTCGCTGGTTATCTTCGCGGTCGTGTTCGCGATCCTCCCGATCCTGATCGTCTACGAGCGCAAGCTGCTGGGCCGCATGCAGTCTCGTATCGGCCCTAACCGCGTCGGCCCGTTCGGGTTGATGCAGCCGCTCGCCGAGATCGTCAAGTTCGCGGTCAAGGAGCCGTTCAGGACCACGACGTCGGTCGGGATCCTATATCGAGTCGCACCGGCGATCGCGATCCTGACGGCGATCGGAGGACTGGCGCTGGTCCCGTTCGGGGACGTCCAGCACATCTTCGGTCAGCGCGTCGGCTTGTATGGGATCGACGTCTCGGTTGGGCCGCTGTACGTGTTCGCGCTCGCGGGAATCTCGTTCTATGGGATCATGCTCGGCGGCTGGGCGTCGGGTTCGAAGTACTCGTTCCTGGGCGCGATGCGCGGCGCGGCGCAGTTGATCTCCTACGAGGTCTCGCAGGGCCTGTCGCTGGTCGGTGTGGTAATCACCGCGGGCACGCTGTCACTGACCGGGATCGTTCACGCCCAGGCCGGCATGTGGTACTTCATCCCCCAGTTCGCCGGCTTCATCGTCTTCACGATCGCGGCGTTCGCGGAGACCAACCGCGCGCCGTTCGACCTCGTCGAAGCCGATGCGGAGCTGGTCGGCGGCTACTTCACCGAGTACGGCGGCACGCCGTTCGTCTCGTATCTGTTCGCCGAGTACGCGAATATGATCGTCGTCTCGGGGATCGCGGTCACGATGTTCCTCGGTGGCTGGCTGCTGCCGTTCGGAATCGATCCGCCCGGCTGGGTAGACCCGTTCGTGGTGCTGGCGAAGATCATCATCTTCTTTACCTTCTTCATCTGGATCCGCGCGACGCTGCCCCGCCTGCGCTACGACCAGCTGATGTCGTTCGGCTGGAAGGTCCTGCTGCCGCTCGCGACGCTCAACGTGCTCGTGACCGCTGTCCTGGTGGCTTCGTGAGATGACGTACGATCCCGGCCCGGACGTGACCGCTGTCCTGGTGGCTTCGTGAGATGACGTACGACCCCGGCCCCGACGTCATCGAGGTGATGCGTGTCCCCGCGCGCAGCCCGATCGCGGGCACCTACCGCGCCTTCGGCGAAACTTTGCGGGGCCTCAAGACGACGTTCGCGCGGATCGTCGAAGGCCCGGTCACGATCCAGTATCCGGAGGAGAAGACGCCCGTCTACCCGCGCTTTCGCGGCCGCCACAAGCTGCACCGTTTCGAGGACACCGGGCTTGAGAAGTGCGTCGGCTGCTCGCTGTGTGCCGCGGCCTGCCCGGCCGACTGCATCCGCGTCGTCGCGGCCGAGAACACGCCGGAGAACCGCCTCTCGGCCGGCGAGCGCTATGCCGCGGTCTACGAGATCAACCTCAGCCGGTGCATCTTCTGCGGCTATTGCGAGGTCGCGTGCCCGTTCGACGCGATCACGATGGGCCACGACTACGAGATGTCTGACTACACGCGGTCGGATCTGATCTTCACCAAGGAGATGCTGCTGGCCGACGCGATCGAGCGCACGCCGCTACGCGCGGAGGGCGAGTGACCGCCGTCCGACTCTTCACCGCCGCGATCGAGCGCACGCCGCTACGCGCGGAGGGCGAGTGACCGCCGTCCGACTCTTCACCGCCGCGATCGAGCGCACGCCGCTACGCGCGGAGGGCGAGTGACCGCCGTCCGATTCCTCACCGCCGCGATCGAGCGCACGCCGGTGCACGCGGGGGGCAAGTGAGCGCCGTCCTGTTCTTCATCGCCGCGATCGGCGCGCTCGCCGGAGCGATCGCGGTGATCACGATGCGCAACCCGTTCTACAGCGTGCTCGCGCTCGTTTGCCACCTGATCTCGTTGGCGGCGCTGTTCCTGCTGCTGCGCGCCGAGTTCGTGGCCGCGGCGCAGGTGATCGTGTACGCGGGCGCGGTGATGGTCCTGTACGTGTTCGTGGTCGCGTACGTCGGCGGCGGCGAGGAGCTCGCCGCCGGAACGGCGCTGCGGATCATCGGGCCGCTGATGGCGCTGGCGCTCGCGATCGAGCTGTGCATCGCGATGCTCGGCTCGGCGCTGAAGGGCATCTCCGGCAAGGGGGCGCCGTACGTGGTCGGCTTTGGCACCCCACGCCACATCGGAACGCTGTTCTTGACCACGTACCTGTTCCCGTTCGAGGTTGCCTCGATCCTGCTGCTCGTGGCCGCCGTCGGCGCGGTCGTGCTTGCGCGCCGCCGCCGCGGGCTGGAGGGATCGGACCAGGAGTTCCAGCTGCGCGTCCGCGCCGTGCGGCCCGCGTACACGGGGACGATGGCCGAGGCGGCCGGGTCGCGCGTCGCGGAGACGGTCGCGCCCCCGGAGGCCGAGCCGGTCGCAACGGCGCCGGCGGGCGACGACAGGGGCGGCTGGTAGGTGGCAATCGGCTGGTATCTGACCGTCTCGGCGCTGATCTTCTGCATCGGCGCCGCCGGCGTGCTCACACGCCGAAACCCGCTGGTCGTGCTGCTCTGCCTCGAGCTGATGTTGAACGGGGCGAACCTTGCGCTGGTCGCGTTCTCGCGCATGTGGGGACGCGAGGACGGCCAGGTGTTCGCGCTGATCGTGATGGTCGTTGCGGCGTGCGAGGTGACGGTCGGGCTCGGCCTGATCGTCGCGCTGTACCGCCGCCGGCTGCCGATCGACGTCGACGAGCTGAGCGAGCTGCAGGGGTAGAAGATGGCGACGACGACCTTCGGCTGGCTGGTCCTGCTCTGCCCGCTGATCGGCACGATCGTGATCGCGGTCGCTTACAACCAACTGCCGGGCAGGGCCGCCGGCTGGATCGGCACGCTCGCGATCGCGGCGGCATTCGCGTTCGCGGTCGCCACCCTGATCTCGTTGCTGGGTCACGCCGAGGGGCAACGTCAGTTGACCTCGACGCTGTGGCGCTACGACAGCACGGTTGGCGTCGACGCCCAGCTCTCGATCCTCGTCGATCCGCTGTCGGTGTTCATGATCCTGGTCGTCTCCGGGGTCTCGGCGCTGATCCATCTCTATTCGGTCACCTACCTAACCTCAGATCGCGGCTACTCGCGCTTCTTCGCGTACCTCAACTACTTCGTGTTCTCGATGTTGCTGCTCGTGCTGGCCGGCAACTTCCTGTTGCTGATCGTCGGCTGGGCGTTCGTCGGTGCCGCCTCCTACCTGCTGATCTCGTTCTGGTACCGGCGCACGACCGCGACGCGCGCCGGGCTCAAGGCGTTCGTGATCAACGTCGTCGGCGACGTGGGTCTCGTCCTCGCGACGTTCCTCATCTTCAAGCACACCGGCACCGTCGACTTCCTGAAGACCTTCCACCGCGCCCCGCTCGTCTTTGCGCCCGACAGCCCCGACATCGTCGCCGCGTGCCTGCTGCTTGGCGTCGGCGCGTTCGCGAAGTCGGCCCAGGTGCCGCTGCACACGTGGCTCCCGGACGCGATGGAGGGACCGACGCCCGTCTCCGCGCTGATTCACGCAGCGACGATGGTGACCGCCGGCGTGTACCTGATCGCACGCATGCACACGCTGTTCGAATTGGCCCCGACCGCCGCCGACGTGACCGCGATCGGCGGTTGCCTGACGCTGTTGATCGCGGCCACGATCGCGCTCGTTCAGACCGACCTCAAGCGCGTGATCGCATACTCGACCATGTCCCAGATCGGATACATGATCATGGGCGTCTCCGTCGGCGCCTACTCTGCTGCGCTGTTTCACCTGATGGCGCACGCCTTCTTCAAGGCGCTGCTGTTCATGGCAGCCGGCTCGGTGATCGGTGCGATGGCGGGCGTGCAGTCGCTGGACCGGATGAGCGGCTTCCGCAGGGCGCTGCCGTTCACGTTTGCCTGTTTCGTGATCGGCGGCCTGGCGCTCTCCGGGATGCCGCCGTTCTCAGGCTGGCTGTCCAAGGACGACATCCTCGCGTTCCTCGATCATCGTGGCGGCGGGTTCGAGATCCTCGGAATCGTCGGCTATGTCGGCGCGCTGCTGACCGGGATCTACACGTTCCGGATGATCTTCCGCGCGTTCTTCGGCGAGCCCTGTGAGGAGGCGCGGGAGCTCGAGCACGGCCACCTTGCGCACGCGGAGGTGCCGCGCAATCCGATGACCGGCGAGGAGGAGGACACCGACGTGGGCTTTCCCGGCCCCGGTCACTTCATCGCCGAGCGAGAGATTCCGATGAAGGTCGCAATGAGCGCGCTCGCCTTCTTATCGGTGATCGGCGGCGTGCTTGCGATCCCCGGCGTCGACAATGGGATCGAGCGCTTCCTGGCGCCCACGTTCGCGGACTCCTACCTCGTCCGCTCCCAGCCCACGACCGCCTCGGAGTGGATCGGCCTCGCGATCGGTGCCGCGATCGCGCTCACCGGAATCACGATCGCCTACCGCATCTGGGTCGTGGCGCCCGGCACGTCGACCAGGCTGCGCGAGCGGTTTGCGCCGCTGTACACGTTCCTGGCCAACAAGTGGTACTTCGATGAGTTGATCGACTTTTTGGTCGTGCGTCCGGCGCTGTGGGTAGGCCGGATGGCGGAATCGCTGCTCGAGCGCAACCTCGTCGCCGGCGGCGTCACGGGTGGGGTCGTGGGCGTCGTCCGGGCAGGCTCGGCCGCCGTGCGCCGCGCGCAGACGGGCTTCGTGCGCTACTACGCAGCGCTGATGGTCGTCGGCCTGTTCGGCGTCGCCCTCTACTTCCTGATCTCGAGCTCGTGACGATGACGCTCTCGATCCTGATCTGGCTCCCGGTCGTGATCTCGCTGCTCGCGGGGCTGCTCCCGCGTCAGCTGATCGGTCGCGGCGCAGCGCTCGGCAGCCTGGTCACGCTCGGCATCGCGATCTCGTTCCTGGCGCGCTTCAAGCTCGGCCACGCCGGGCTGCAGTTCGTCACCGACAAGGTGTGGATCGCCGCGCTCGGGATCCATTACAAGCTCGGGCTCGACGGGCTCAACGTCGCGCTCGTGATGCTTGCCTGCCTGCTGTTCAGCGCCTCGCTGGTGTGGTCGTCGTTCCGTGACTGGGACCGGCCGCGCAGCTTCTACTTCCACTTCGGTCTCGGGCAGAGCGCCGTTCTCGGCGCGTTCTGCGCCCAGGACCTGGCGCTGTTCGTCGCGTTCTTTGACCTGATGCTGATTCCGTTCTACTTCCTGGTCGGGATGTGGGGCAGCGGCGAGCGGGTCCGCGCGACGACCAAGCTCGTCGTCTACACGCTGATCGGCTCGTTCTTCATGCTCGCCGCCGCGATCGCGACCGGCGCGCTCGCCTCCAGCGAGCACGGCACACCGCTGACATTCGCGCTCTCGTCGCTGCGGGCGCTGCCGCTCTCGCACACCTCCCAGGAATGGATCTTCCTGTGCTTCGCGGCCGCGTTCCTGGTCAAGATGCCGCTGGTCCCGTTCCACGGCTGGCTGCCCGATGGATACAAGTCGATGCCGATCCCCGCGGTCGCGGTGTTCTCGGGTGTCGTGTCGAAGGTCGCAGCGTACGGCTTCCTGCGGATCGTGCTGCCGCTGTTCCCGTTCGCCACGGTCCACTACCAGACGCTGATGCTGCTGATCGCGCTCGTCTCGATCCTGTGGGCGACGTCGCTCGCGTTCACGACCGGCGACGCGCGGCTCGTGGTCGCCTACTCGAGCGTCGCGCAACTGGGCTTCATCACGCTCGGGATCTTCTCGCTGCGCCCTGCCGGCGGCCAGGGGGCGCTGCTGCAGATGGTCAACCACGGGCTCGTCACCGCGCCGCTGTTCTTCATCGTCGCGGCGCTCGCGGCGCGGGCGGGCGGCTCGGAGGCGATCCGCGACATGGGCGGGATCGCCTTCCGCGCCCCGGTGCTCGCCACCCTGTTCCTGATCGTGGCGCTCGCCACGCTGGCGATGCCCGGCTTCTCGAACTTCGTCGGCGAGTTCATGATCCTGCTCGGGGTCTTCCAGGCCAAGCTGCCGATCGCGATCATTGCGTTCATCGGCGTCGTCGGGGCGGCGGTCTACGCGCTGAGAGTGTTCATCGGCTCGATGCACAATCGGGTCGGCGCGCATGTGGCGTCACGGGAGATCGGGCTCGCGGACGCCGTGGCGATCGTGCCGCTGGTCGCCGTGATCCTCGTACTGGCGTTCTATCCGCAGTTCGTGCTCAAGCGCTCCGAGTCGACGCTGAAGACCTCGCTGCCGGCGACTGGTCAGCCCGTGCGCGTGGCATTCAGATCACCGCTGCCGGTGACCGATCGGCCCGTGAGGGTGGCATCCCGATCATCGCTGCGGGTGACTGATCAGACGATGAGGGTGGCATCCCGATGAACGTGCTGCGCGGCGCCGCTGCGACGACCACCCACCACGTCGCCGGCCCGCACATCGACTGGGCCTCCCTGTCGCCGTTCGTCGTCCTGACCGTCGGCGGGCTGATCGTGCTGCTGTTGGGCCTGCTGAGCAGCGCCGTCGCCCGCGAGCGCGTGGTCCCGCTGCTGACGCTGCTCACGCTGGCGGGATCAATCGCCGCCGAGATCGTGCGCTTCAAGCACCCCACGTCGATCATCTCGGGGGCACTCGCAGTCGACGACTTCGCGCTCGTGCTCGACTTGATCATCGGCGTCTCGGCGATCAGCGCGGTGGTGCTCTCGCTGCGAGCGCACGCGGCCCGGGACGCCGGTCACGGCGAGTACCACGCCCTGCTGCTGTTCAGCGTGCTCGGCATGGCGGTGCTGGTCTCGGCGCAGAACCTCGTCACGCTGTTCATCGGATTCGAGCTGCTGTCGATCCCGCTCTATGTGCTGTGCGCAGCGCAGTTTCGCCGCGAGAGCTCGCTCGAGTCAGGCCTCAAGTACCTGGTGGTCGGCTCGGTCGGCTCGGCGACGCTCGTCTACGGGCTGGCGCTCGTCTATGGCGCAACCGGCTTTACCGATTTCGCCTCAATCGGCGCCGCCGTCACGCAAGGCAAGCTGTCGGGCGGGATCCTCGGCGATCCGCTGCTGCTCACGGGCCTCGGACTGGTGATCGTCGGGTTCGCGTTCAAAGCCTCTGTGGCGCCGTTTCATCAGTGGACGCCCGACGTCTACGAGGGCGCGCCCACCGCGATCACCGCGTTCATGGCGACCGCCACCAAGACCGCTGCGCTCGGCGTGTTCATGCGCTTCTTCGACGTCGCCGCGATCGGCGCTCAGAACACGTGGGCGCCGGCGATCGCGGCGATCGCGGCGATCACGATCATCGTCGGCAACGTGGGGGCGCTCGGCCAGTCCTCGCTGAAGCGGATGCTCGGCTACTCCGGGGTCGCGCAAGCGGGTTACATGCTGGGCGGCGTGGTCGTGGGCACCCAGCTCGGGATCCAGGCGACGGTTCTCTACCTCGCGCTGTACCTGATGATGAACATGGCCGCGTTCGCAGTGATCGTCGCCCAGGAGGACGATCTCGGCAGCGATGACATCTCCGTGCTGGCGGGCCTGGGGCGACACCAGCCGTGGCTGGCGTGGCCGATGACGATCGCGATGCTCGCGCTGGCCGGGATCCCCGGCACGGTCGGCTTTATCGGGAAGTTCCAGCTGATCCACGCGCTCGTGAGCGGCGACTACACGTGGCTGGCGATCGTGCTCGTGATCGGGTCGATGATCTCGCTCGGCTACTACCTGCGTGTCGTCGCCACGATCTGGATGGGCGCCGCCTCAGAGCCCGTCCCGATCGCCGCCACCCGCCCGGTCGCCTACGCGCCGATCGCCGGCGGCTCGCAGGAGGCCGACAAGGACGGTGGTCAGGCGGCCGTTCCTGACGGAGCGACGGCAGGCGGGGCAGGCGGGGCCTGGCCAGTTCCCGGGCAGGCGCTCGCTTATCCGGAGGTCGCGTTCGTCGCGCTCGTGTTCAGTGCCGCGAGCGTGTTCTTCGGCATCTTTCCGTCGCCGCTGTTTAACCTCGCGGCGCACGCCGGTCACGCAATCAGCGGGCTGTTCTGAGCGTCAGCGGCAGAAGCCGCATGGCGCGATGCTGCGCTGCGGGCTTGCCGTCCGGCCCATGCGAAAGCATCCACGCTCATGATAATCACAGCTCCCGAGTCGACGGCATCTTTAGGAATGCGTGAAACGGCCCCCTCCGTCTACCTCATCGCTAGACCTTCAATCGACGTCGACGCACTGCGGGCATATCTGGAGGAGGTCGGCGGCGCCTCCTGGCTGCATCGGCGTGAGGACGAGTCAGACAAGTTGAACGCGGCCCAGCTCTTGGTCGAGTTCTGCGGTCGGGTCTGCTATCGAAGCTGGGAGCCTGGCCTCAACAAGAACGTCACGCGCGTACGCCAAGACCAGCATGAGTACCTCCGGAACCTTCTCAGCAGCCTCCATGGCAGTGTCTTCGAGCACGCCAGCTACAGCTTCGCTTTCCACGCAGGTCTCTCGCGTCTTCACACACGAGCTCGTAAGGCATCGAGCTGGTTCAGCGTTTAGCCAGGAGAGCTTGCGCTACGTGCGCCTGACGGACATTGGTTTCCGTGTGCCGGCGGCTCTGGAGCCCATCCGTGAGCAAGTCGTGAACCTCGTGGAGCAGCTAGAGGAGTTCCAGCTCTCCGCCGCCGAAGCTCTTGGGCTGGACGAGGAGGGCATTCCGTTCTCCGTCAAGAAAGAGGTCACCTCGGCTCTTCGGCGCCTGGCCCCGATTGGCCTTAGCACGGACATCGTCTGGACAGCCAACGTCCGCACGCTCCGGCACGTCATCGAGATGCGCACCTCGACTGGCGCGGAAGAGGAGTTACGGACGGTCTTCAACCGGGTTGCCGAGATAATGTGCGCCGAGGCGCCTAGTCTCTTCCAGGATTTCAGTCGCGCAGACGACGGTTCTTGGGTGCCCGAGTTCCGCAAGGTCTAACTAGTTCCAGCCTTTTCGGATCCGCTTCGTGCTCACGCGCGCGCGGCAAGCGGTCGCTGACCTCTCGTGCGGGAAGGACACGCCCCGCGCCGACGTCCTTTCAGGGAAACCCACAACCGTTCCGAGGTGATCCCGTGAAGCGCATCACGACGATCCTGCTGGCAGGCATAACCGTCCTCGCACCCGCCGGCGTGGCGATCGCGAGCAGTCCCCCGGCGCAGCTGAAGCTGCACAAGACAGGCATCGGCAAGATCCTCGTGGACCGAGCGGGGTTCACCGTGTACGAGTTCACGAGGGACCGGGGACAGCACAACTCCTGCGTCCAGATCAGCCACTGCCCGACGGCATGGCCCGCGTTGACGACGAACGGAAAGCCGCTCGCCGGTGCCGGCATGAACCGCCAGCTGCTCGGGACGATCACGCTTAGCGGCGGCGTCAAGCAGGTCACGTACGCCGGCCATCCGCTCTACACGTACGCGGGCGATTCGGGCCCCGCGCAGACCTCTTACGTCGGCGTGTCGGCATTCGGCGGGTCCTGGTACGCGATCAACACGGGCGGCCGCGCGGTCAAGTAGCAATCGACGAGACATCCTCCGCCAAACACCGTGCCCCCGGCCCACCCCAGGGGCCCGGGGGCCTGCGGTGCTCAGACCCCTGTCGAGCAGGGCCGCGCCGGCCAGCGAACCGCCCGCGGCGAGCAGTAGGCTGATGTCTGCAATTTCCGGTGATGGAGCTACTGCATCTCCCGGCGGCAGTAAGCTCTCCGAGACCTCTCATGGAACTCGCGCTCGGCGCACTCCTCGGGATCGGAGCGGCAGCGATCGTCGTCGCGATCCGCTGGCTCGTCCGCGGCCCACGCGAGGCACGCACGCCTGCGTCGGCCGGGATGCAGTCGGCGCTGCACGCCGCGACCTCGACGCTCCCCCACCTGCGCCGAGGGCTGACGTCCCGCTCGGCCGAGCACGCGGTCCCGCAGCTGCGAGCGCTGACCGGAGCGGCGGCGATCGCGCTGGCGGACACGCGAGCGGTGCTGGCGATCGACGGCGAGGGGCGCGAGCAGGTCCGTCCAGGCGATCTGCTGTCGCGGCTTCTCGCCAGCACGCGAGATGACCGGATGCAAATCGTGCCCCGCCTGATCTCCTCGGACCCCAGATGCCCGCTGCGCTCTGCGGTGCTCGCTCCCCTGCTCGTGCAGGGCAGGCGGGGCGGGACGCTGATCGCGTTCTACCGATCCGTCGGACGGCCATCGCACGCGGAGCTGCGGATCGTGCAGGAGGCGGCCAGTCTCGTCGCCGCGCAGGTGGAGCTGTCGCTGATCGCCGCGCAGGAGGAGCGCCTCGCGCAGGCTGAGCTTCGGGCGCTGCGAGCGCAGATCTCGCCGCACTTCATCTACAACGCGCTGGCCGCGGTCGCTGGCGAGATCCACACGCAACCGGAAGAGGCGCGCGAGCTGTTGACCGACTTCGCCGAATTCACGCGCTACCTGTTCCGCGACGGACGTCCGTACGTCACGCTCGGCGAGGAGCTCGGGCACGTCGAGCGCTACCTACGGCTCGAGCAGGCCCGCTTTCGCGACCGCCTCCATGTGACGATCGAGCCCGCTGCGGAGACGACGAATGTGGTCGTGCCGGTGATGTCGGTGCAGCCGCTGGTCGAGAACGCGGTTCGCCACGGCGTCGAGCGCCGCGCCGGCACGGGCCGAATCCAGGTCACCGCGCGGGTCCGTGGCGGCGACGTTGAGTTGCGGGTTATGGACGACGGCTGCGGGATCGAAGCCGATCGAATCGCGGAGGTCCTGACGGGATCCAGCGGCGGCATCGGACTGGCGAATGTCGACGCCCGCCTGCGGGCCACGTTCGGCGAGCGCTACGCGTTGCGGATCGAATCCGAGCCCGGCGCCGGGACGACGGCCGTGATGACCGTCCCGAACCTCCCCGGTGCGCGCCGGCGCCGGCCCGGAGACTCGAGCGAGCGCCATCCGACCGGGCCGGGACGCGCCGTGGTGGTCGCGTGAGCGCCGACGGGCTCACGATCCTCGCGGTCGACGACGAGCACACCCAGCTCGAGGACCTGGCGCGGCTGCTGCGCGGCTCCGTGTACGTCGAAGGTGTGGAGTGCGCGCTGGACGGTCACGATGCGCTGGTCAAGGCCTCCGCGCAGCAGTACGACGCGATCTTCCTCGATGTGCGCATGCCGGACCTCGACGGCCTCGAGCTCGCGCGGGTCCTGCGGCGCTTCGCCTCGCCCCCGCAACTCGTGTTCGTCAGCGCCTACGACACCGCCGCCGTGGATGCGTTCGAGCTCCGCGCGCTCGATTACCTGCGTAAGCCCGTCAGTCGCCGCCGGGTCGAGGAGGCGCTCGAGCGGGTGGCCAGGGCGATCGACTCCGGCGTGCGCGATACCGAGCGACCGCCACCTCCGCGGCCAGTCGCGCGCGCCGACCGAGCACGACATGGTCGCGGTCGGAAGCGCCCGTGGCGGCTCGATCCGGCTCGTCGCGCGGAGCTCGATCCTGTACGCCCAATCCAACGGTGACTTCGTCCGGCTGGTCAACGACGAAGGCCGCTACCTCCTGCGCAACACGCTCGCCGAGATCGAGCACCGCTGGGAGCAGTTCGGCTTTGCCCGTGTCCACCGGCAGTACGTGGCCAACTTGACGCGAGCCGTCGAGCTCTGCCCGCGCATCGGCGGCACCGCCGACCTGTGGTTCGACGGCGGCCAGACGATCCCCATCGCCCGCCGCCACGTGGCCGAGCTGAGCCGTCGGCTCGGGGTGTGAGCGGCTCGACCCGGCCCAACCATCACCGGCCTATAGCGGCCCCGCAGCCCCGGTCCCCGCGTGTGTTGGGGGACCGGGGCCGTCTCGGCCGGGGCGTTAGGTCGCAGCGCGGCGACCACAGGGACGTGACTTCCATCCGCGCGACGCTGCTCGCTGCGAGGTAACGGCTGATGGAGGGGTGTCCTTCCACCAGCAGTTGTGTCGTCATCGGAGGGCTGGCAGCGGATTCGCCGGCGCGCCCGTAAACGGATGTCCGATTGCCGGCTAGCGCCGGCGCTTGCGCTTGCGCTTTGATGCGTCCGAGGGTGTCGTCGCGGATGCCGCCGAGGCGCCGACGGTTTGAGGCGCCGGGGTCGGCGAGGGCTTCGCCCGCCCGGCCCCTGCTCGAGTCGCCCGCTGCTGGCGCAGCGCCGCCGAGGACGGCCACGGCTCCGCCCGGCCGCTGCGCCATGCCGGCGGGACGCCGGTCGGCCAGCGGCCGCTGATCAGGTACGCGAGCGCGACCAGCCAGTAAGCCTGGACGACCGGCACCGGCGTGATCTGGAACAGGACCAGGATCCCGGCGAAGATGCCGAGGTAGCCCATGAACTTCGACAACAGGCCGACTCGCATCGCGCCCAGCGATACGAGCAGGAAGCCGACCGCCAGCAGCAGCGCACCAAGCTGGCCGCCGAGCTGGAGGATCAGGATCCCGGCCGAGCTCGTGATGTGGTTGGCCTGCTGATAGGTCTCGCTGCCGCTCGTGACGAACTGATTGGCCTTGACCGCGATCAGAATTGCGTAGGCCAGGCCGGCGACGCCGGCGAGCACCCCGCCGGCAAGCGTGAGGATCCTGATGAACGACTGCAGCTGCGGGTTGCGCGCGCGCGCCGCGCCGTACAGGTAGCTCAAGGTTGCGGCGAGCGAGAATAGACCGACGGCGTTGATCGCAGCGCCGATCACGTCTCGCGGAAAGCGCTTGTGGACCGTGATCAGATCGAGCGTCAGCTCGTCGACCTTGGCGTGCGGTCCCGTGACCTGGATGACTGCCGCGACCACCAGTAGGACCGCCGCCAGGCCGGCCACGATCGCCTGGCGCATCCGCACCCGCGATTCGTAGAGAAGGCGATCGTCGACGCTCATGCAGCCAATGCTAGTGGTGCAAGCTCGGCCTGGTGTAGCGCGACATTCGGCGTCGGCGTAGCCACGTGCGCCAGTGTAGGGAGCCGGGAATGGTCTCATCCCCCCGGACGGCTACCATACGGGGCATGGAAGGAAGCGGCTTCGGCGGTCTGTTTGGCGATCCGGACGAGCTCCAGCGCCGGCTCGGCGAGTTCGCCGAGCAGATGCAGGGAGCACAGCGCCTGGCGTGGGCCGACAACGCGATCAAGCTGGCCGTCGATCTGACCGTCGCCTCGATCAACCGCGTCAACATCCAAGGCACGACCGAACAGCAAGCCGAGCAGCTGCGCGCCGTGATGGCGGTCGTGTTCCCAGAGGCCGTGACGCTGGTGCGCGAGGCGCGCGAGGGTCTGCAGTAGCCCCCCGTGTCCCCGCGGGCCGGCCGCTTGCCAGCGCCCCCGGAGCGCGCCGTTGCTCCAAGCGGATTTCCTCAGGCGTTGACCCGCGCGGCCGACCCCTCAGGCCGTTGACCCGCGCGGCCGACCAGCTCCGAGAGCGTCGATCGCGGCGAGCGCGAGTTCGTCGTGCTGCGCGGGCTTCACCTTGTGAAGGACGTCCTTGATTGTGCCGTCCGGCGAGATCACGAACGTCGTCCGCTCGTTGCCCATGTAATCGCGCCCGTACATGGACTTCTTCACCCAGACCCCGTACGCCTCCGCCACCGAGTGGTCCTCGTCCGCGAGCAGCGGGAAGCCCAGCTCGTACTTCTGTTCGAACTTGCTGATCGCCTTGACGGAGTCCGGCGACACGCCGATCACGACCGCACCGGCCTGCTCGTAGTCGGTCCGATGGTCGCGCACGCCGCATGCCTGGGTGGCGCAGCCGGGAGTATCGGCCTTGGGATAGAAGTACAAGACCACGGTCCTGCCCCGTAGCGCCGACAGCGACACGGGATTGCCCACCTGGTCGGAGAGGGTGAAGTCGGGAGCGGTGTCGCCGGGTCCTGGGGCCATCACGGACGGCGAATTCTAATCTCGTTCAGCGGAGCTGAGAATCGGCCCGCCACGGCTCTCACTTCAACAGCCGCGACAGACGGCGGTCCTTGAGCAGCTTGCCCTCGGTCTGGCAGGTCGGGCAGTAGCACATCACGTAGTCCTCGTAGAAGACGGCCTCGAGCCGGTCGCCGCAGCGCGGGCACGGCTCGCCGTTGCGCCGGTGAACGGTCAGCGGCATCGGCAGCTTGTCGGGGATCGGCAGCTTGAGCTCGCGCTCGTAGTGGTAGATCGCCTTGTCCAACCGGGAGATCGTCGCCGCCCGCAGTCGGTCCGCCTCGTCGGCTTCGAGATCCGATCCGCGCTTGAACGGCGACAGCATCGCCGCGTGCAGGATCTCGTCGACCCACGACCGCCCGATCCCGGCGATCACGTGCTGGTCGCGAAGCAACGCATACAGCGGACGCGGCCGGTCGAGCAGGTCGAGCCAACGGCGGCGGGTCAGGCCACGCCTCCGGACCCAGCTCGGCCAGCGTCTCCTCGCGGTCGAGTGCGTCGGCGCCCAGCAGCTTGGCCCACGCTCGCTGCCGGGTGCCGAACTCGCGCAGCCGCAGCTCGCGGCCATCGTCGAGCCGCAGCAGCAATCGCGCGGAGCGATCTCGCAGCGATGCGCGCGTGTCGAACAGCTGCAGCCGCCCGGCTGACATCAGATGAATCAGGATCATGAGCCCATCGTCGAGCCTGACCAGGAACAGCTTGCCCCGACGTTCGACGCCGGCGATTTCCCGTCCCTCGAGCGCGCCTAGCGGTGGGTCGTAGCTGCGCAGCGCATTGATCCCCGGCGCAAGGGCCGACTCCACGCGCGCGCCCGCGATGGCGCCCCCGATTAGGCGTGCGGTGATCTCGACCTCCGGAAGTTCGGGCATGACCAGTCACGAGCGTAGCCATGCCGGGTGTTGTCCGTTGAGGAAATTGTTCGGGCCCGTTCAGGCAACGTTTACGAGAGCGCACGAGACTTCGTCGCATGACGATCTACTGCTGATCGCCGGAGCTGAGGACCGCGATGAAGATCTG
Organism: uncultured Solirubrobacterales bacterium; assembly: GCA_963811155.1. Classification (GTDB taxonomy): domain Bacteria; phylum Actinomycetota; class Thermoleophilia; order Solirubrobacterales; family Solirubrobacteraceae; genus Palsa-465. Next base: position 59,686 of record CAWEQQ010000018.1, on the reverse strand, counting down.
CTCGAGGAGACCGTCACCGCCCGCCCCCGGCGAGTGACGGTGCTGATCGAGGACGCCGGTCGCGAGTGGGCCTGGGACGATTCGCCGGCCGGGCTCGCGTTGCGCGAGCGCCTGGCGCAGCTGCTGCACTCGATCGAGCGGCGCACGGACGCGCGGGTCATCGGCCTCGCGGGCGACCGCGAGCAGCTCTTCGGCTGGCACTTCGACACGGTCGTCGGCGGCCGCCTGCCCGTCGCCGCCTGACCGACCGCCCCCTCAGCTCCTTCTCGCCCCCGCGATCGAGATGCCCGCCGGTCGCGACGCGGGCCCCGGGTCGGCGTCCCCTGACGTGTTACTGCGATGGCGGGTCCGCGGTCTTGCGCAGGGTGCTCACGCGCTGTTCACGATCGTGCGACGCTACCCTCGAAGACCGGCATGAGCGCTGTGCTGGCACAAGACGACATCGTTCGCACCCGAGCGGAAGGGGCCGGAAACGCCCGCGAGCCGTTGCTCGTGCTCGACCCGCTAGTCGAGTTCCTGGGCGCGTCGGGCCTCGACGCCCCCGCTGACCTTGGGGCGCAGCCGATCGGCGAAGGACATTCGTGCGTCACGTTCTCGCTGTCCACCGGGGTCGTGCTGCGCCGGCCGCCGCGCGGCCCGCTGCCGCCGAGCGCGCATGACGTCCTTCGGGAGGCGCGGCTGCTGCGCGCGCTCGAGCCGACCGCGGTCCGCGCTCCGACGGTGCTCGCGGTATGCGAGGACCCCGACGTGATCGGCGCGCCGTTCTACGTGATGGAGCTCGTCGACGGCGACGTGATCACGGACTCGCTTCCCGCCTCGCTGGACAACCCAACCGAGCGCGCGCGCGTCGCCAACGAGCTGATCGACGCGCTCGTCGAGCTGCACCTGGTCGACTGGGGCACAATCGGGCTCGAGGGATTCGGCAAGCCGACCGGTTACCTCGAGCGGCAGCTGCGCCGCTTCGCGGGGCTGTGGGAGCACAACCGCACGCGTGAGCTGCCGCAGGTCGATCAGGTGGGTGCGTGGCTCGCCGCCAACCTCCCGCAGTCGCCCCCGGCGACGATTGTGCACGGCGACTACCGGCTCGGGAACACGATCTTCGCGTCGCGGGCCCCCGCACGCCTGGTCTCGATCCTCGACTGGGAGATGGCGACGATCGGCGACCCGCTGGCCGACGTCGGCTACATGATGATCCACTGGACTCAGCCAGGCGACCAGCGCGGCGCATTCAACTTGCACACGATCACCGCCCGCGCCGGCTTCCCGACCCGCCAGGAGCTAATCGCTCGCTACGAGGAGCGGGCGGGACGCACGATGCCCTCGCCCAATTGGTACATCGCGCTCGCGCTGTGGAAGGCCGTCGTGTTCATGGAGGGCAACTACAAGCGCGCGGTGCACGGTGCGACCGACGACCCGTACCTGAAGACCTTCCACGAGGGCGTGGTCGAGATCGCCGATCGCGCGCTGCAGGTGACGCGGTCGGGTTTCTGAGCCCCAGGCTGCGGCCACCTGCAGCGCAGGATCCGATGCGTAACCGAGTTTCCTGAGCGCGCCCGCGCCCCCGAGCGCGCGACGTCAGTTGTTGTTGGCGGTCTGGATCGCGTTGATGTTGCTGGACACCGTGACGGTCGGGGCGGTGGTCCCCGCGAAGGTGTCGTTGCACGACACTGTCGCGGTCGAGCCGGCAGCGACCGGTGGCGCGGGCACCGCCAGCGGGATCGAGTCGCCCACCTGCGACGTCTTCGGGTTCTTGTTTGTCTCGTCCGGCAGTCCCCCGATGATCGTCCTCGTCACCGACGCACCGTTGCTCGGTGCCACTGCCAGCGTGCAATCGACCTCGACCTGCTGCGCCGGCAGGCCGACGCTGTTCTTGTCCACGTTATTGATCAGCACGTTTGGGTCCGCGAACACAAGATACGAGGAGCCACCGGGAAGCGCCTTGCTCACGATCGTCGCCGAGCCCGTCCCGAGCGTCACAGGGGATGCGGTGCCGCTCCCGAACTCCTGCGGTGGCGTCGACGTGCAGGTGACGTTCCCCGTCGTCGCAATCGTCGCGATCGCGCCGGCGCCCTGGCAGGACTCAACGACCCGCGCCTGCACCTGATCGGCGTTGATCTGGTCGATTCCGACGGCGTTGTTCATCAGCTTCCGGGGCCCGACGGAACCGAACTTCAGCTTGAAGTTGCCAACGGAGCCATTGGCGATCTTTGCGCTCGTGACAGCGTTGTTGCGCAGCTGCGCCGTCCCAACGCTGCCGTTGGGCACCGAGAACTGCGCCCAGCCAACGCCGCCGAGGGCGACGAACAGGGCGATCACTGCTACCACCAACGCTGCCGACGGGCGGCGGATAGCCAGCTTGCGATGCATGCAAGAACCTCCGGTGGTCGAGTTGGGTCGACTCCCAACGTGATACGAAACACGGCCGCGCCGCGCGAGTCGCGGCGGGCAACGTCTACTGAGCCGGATCGAGCTCGATCGACTCGATCTGTTGGGGGTTCTGCGGTCGGTCGTTGCGACCGGTCGGCGTGCTCTCGATCGCGTCGACCGCGTCCATCCCGCTGGTGACCCGCCCAAACACGGTGTGCTTGCCGTCGAGCCACGGAGCGCTCTTGGCCGTGACGATGAAGAACTGGGAGCCGTTCGTATTCGGTCCCGCGTTCGCCATCGCCAGCGCTCCGCGCACGACCTTGTGGTCGGTGATCTCGTCCTCGAACTGGTAGCCGGGGCCTCCGGTGCCAGTCCCCTCGGGGCAGCCACCCTGGATCATGAAGTCAGGGATCACACGATGAAAGGTGATGCCGTCGTAGAAGTGCTCGGCAGCGAGCCTGCGGAAGTTTTCCACGGTCTTGGGCGCATCGTCGTCGAACAGCTCCAGCGCGATCGTGCCGCGCGTTGTGTGCATGTGGGCAGTGGTCATTGGCGAGCAGCGTACGCGGTTGCGGCCACCACGCTCTCGCCGGCTCCCAGCTGGAGCTCGTGGCCACGAATCGGGGTTCCGGCGACGAGCTTCGCGGCCACTACGCTCTCGCCGGCTCCAGCTGGAGCTCGTGGCCACGAACCGGGGTTCCGGCGACGAGCTTGACGATGCGCTGCGCCTCCCCCTCCGGGACCTCGGCCAGCACGAACCGTTCCAGCACCCGGACGTTGCGCACGGACTCGCCGTCGAGCCCGGTCGCAGCGGTAATCGCGTGGATGATGTCGGAGGGCTCGAGCCCGGCCGCGCGGCCGCCAGAGATGATCAGCATGCGCTCCGGCCCCTCGCCGTTGACCGACACGCGCGGCTTGGAATGACGACGCGGCTTTGCCAGCACGGGCGTCGGCGCGACATGCGCATCCTTGACCCATGGAGCCAGCTTGACGCCGGCGTGCTTCTCGATCGCTTCGATCTCGCGCCGCTGGCGGGGCTCGTAGAACGTGATCGCCCGCCCCGAGCGGCCGACCCGCCCGGTCCTCCCGATCCGGTGCACGTACACGTCGGGCGACGTCGGCACGTCGAAGTTGACCACGTGCGAGATGCCGGTGATGTCGAGCCCGCGGGCCGCGACGTCAGTCGCCACCAGCAGCGGCAGGCGCCCATCCTTGAACGAGATCATCACCCCGTCGCGCGCGCCCTGCGTCATGTCACCGTGCAGTGCCTTGACGTTCAGGCCGCGGTCGCGCAGCTTGCGAAACAGCTGCTCGCAGCGGATCTTCGTACGCACGAACACGAGCGCCTGCTCGGGCTGCTCGGATTGCAGCACCTCGACCAGCCGGTCGGGCTTCTCGCGCGCGTTGACTTCGAGCGCGAACTGCTCGACGGTCTCGACCGTCAGCGTCGCGGTCTGCACCTGAACGGTCACCGGCCGGTACAGGTACTGATCGGCGAGGCGCCGAATCGCCGGCGGCATCGTTGCGGAGAACAGCGCGGTCTGGCGGCTGGACGGCGTCAGCGACAGAATCCGCTCGACGTCCTCGAGGAAACCGAGGTCGAGCATCTCGTCCGCCTCGTCGAGGACCACGTAGCGGCAGGCGTGGAGCATCAGCGAGTGGCGTGAGATCAGGTCCTTGACCCTCCCCACCGTGCCGACCACGATGTGACCGCCGGCCCGCAGCTGTGCCTGCTGCGTTCGGATCGGCGCCCCGCCGAACACCGCCACCACATCGACGCGCTTGCGAGCGCCGTACGCGCGCAACGCCTGGGTGACTTGGATGCATAGCTCACGAGTCGGCGTCAGCACGAGGCCCTGCACGTCATGCTCGCGCGGGTCGACGTACTGGAGCATCGGCAGGCCGAAGGCAGCCGTCTTGCCCGAGCCGGTCTGCGCCTGCCCAATCACGTCCGAGCCCTCCAGCAGCGGCGGGATCGCCTGCTCCTGGATCGGGCTTGGCACCTCGTAGCCGACGTCGTGGACGGCGGCGAGGATGTCGGCAGCGAGGCCCAGATCGGCGAACGTAGTCATTGCCACCCATGACGATAGACGGCTTGCCGTGGGTGGAGGGAAGAACGCGAGACTGGACGTGCTGGACGCCCTTGACAAGCAACCCTTAGGCGCCTAATCCTTTTGGCACCTTGGCGTGGTCGTCACGACGCTCGGCACGGTTCCGTTCGGGCTGGTCGGGGCGCATACGTGGATCGCGTGGCTCTCTAGCGCAGCTAGAGAGCGCCGCTATCCCGTGCCTGCTGCGAACTCGGAGTTCGGCTCGTAGCCCGCGAACCGGACGCCGCGCGGGAACGGCACGCTGGTGTCGACGATCACGCAGTAGCTGCGCGCTTGCACCGCACTCGGCACGCAGGTGCGGTAGATGCCGTGCTCGATCGCGTACGTATCGGTGTGCTCGACGTTGCGGCGGAACTCGGCGGGTGCCCGATCGCCGATCCAGGCCTGAGCCCGCCGGATCGCATCCACCATCGCGTGCTGGTCGCCGACGACGCTGCCGCGGTGCATCAAGCCGACCGCCAGCAGCCCGCCGGCGACGAGCGTCACCGCCAGCGTGCCCGCATAGTCGCGCGCGACGACGACGGGCAGGTCGGCACGGACCAGCCGCAGCGCCGCGCCGACCGGGCGTGAGAGCAACACCAGCGCGATCACGTTCAGCACAAATCCGAGCAGCCCCGCCGCGACGAGGCTCTGCGCGTCGCCCGCCGGCGGCAACAGATGGCCGATGACCGCTTCAGCGATCGTCGCTGCCACGAACGCTGGCCACAGCGAGGCCCCGCGCCACCGCCAGCGCATGCGGGCAAGCCAGGCACCGTCCATGCGCCGAAGGTTAGGGCTCCCGCGGAAATTAATTCCGGAATCCGGCGAGTGGCTGGTCGTGGCTGGCGCCGCCGGCTCGCCCCGATATTGCTGGTGGCAAGTGAGGGCGAGCCGGTGGCGCCAGGTGCGTCCAGACCCGTCGGAGCCGGCAGTAATTTTCGCGGGAGCCCTTAGGGCTGATCGTCGCCACGCGAGCGTTTCAGTAAGCTCGGCTGATCCCGATCAGAGGGCCGACCGGAGATCCCGGGACGGCCCTGAAGTGGCCGGGCGGAGATCCCGTTCCAGCCTGAGACGAAAGAAGCAAGAGATGGTGACCGATATGGCTGAGCCGGCCGCGGGCGCAACCGCCACTGTCGCCGAGCATCTCAAGTTCGAGGACCGGGTCTGGCTCCTGCGAGCCATGCTGCTGATGCGCGGCCTCGAGGAACGGGCGATGAGCCTGTACCGGCAGGGCAAGGTGCCCGGCTCGCTCTACGACGGCTACGGGCAGGAGGCGGTATCTGCCGGCGCGGCGTTTGCGATGGCGCCACAGGACCGGCTCTGCGTCCTGCACCGCGATCTGGCGGCGCACATCATCCGGGGGGTCCCGCCGGCGCGGATCCTTGCGCAGTACCTCGGCCGCGACGCGGGCGTGACGCGCGGACGCGACGGCAATGTCCACTTTGGCGATCGGCATCTCGGATGCGTGGGGATGGTGTCGATGCTGCCCGACATGATGCTGATCGCGACCGGAATGGCGATGGCGTTCAAGTTGCGCGGCGAAGGTCGGTGCGCGCTGACCTGGTTCGGTGACGGCTCGACCTCGCGCGGGGACTTTCACGAAGCCATGAACTGGGCGGGTGTGCAGCGGCTGCCGGTCGTGTTCGTGCTCGAGAACAACCAGTACGCGTACTCGACTCCGCTCGACAAGCAGTTCGCCGTCGATCCCGTCGAGCGCGCGGCCGCCTACGGGTTCGTCGGCGTGACCGTCGATGGCAACGACGCCGAGGCGATGTTCGAGGCCACACGCGCCGCGCGCGAGCGAGCGCTGGCCGGCGAGGGTCCGACGCTGATCGAGGCAGTGACGATGCGCATGCACGGCCACGCCGCCCACGACGACATGAAGTACGTCCCCAAGGAGCAGGTCGAGGAGTGGCGCAAGCGCGACCCGATCGACCGGCAGGAGTCGCGGCTGCGAGGCCTGGGCGTCGACATCGACGGGCTGCGCGCCGAGATCCGCGCCGAGATCGACGTTGCCGCCGAGGAGGCGCTGGCAGGGCCGATGCCGGATCCCGCGACCGCCGCGCTGGGCGTCTTCTGCGACCGCGAGGCCGAGCCGCTCGGCGACGGGGTCGCGCGCTGGAGCGGGTTTCTGTCATGACCAGGCTCACCTACCTGCAGGCGATCTCCGCCGCGCTGCGCGACGAGCTGCGCGCCGACGAGCGCGTGCTGCTGATGGGCGAGGACATCGGCGTGTTCGGCGGCGCGTTCAAGGTCACCGACGGCCTTGTCGACGAGTTCGGTCCCGGCCGGGTGATGGACACGCCGCTCGCCGAGTCGGGGATCATCGGCACGGCGATCGGCGCGGCCGTCGTCGGCATGCGCCCGGTGTGCGAGATGCAGTTCTCCGACTTCATCTCCTGCGGCTTCGATCAGCTGGTCAACGTCGCGGGCAAGATGCACTACCGCCAGGGCTTGGCGGTGCCGATCACCGTCAGGCTGCCGTCCGGTGGCGGTTTCTCGGGCGGCCCATTTCACTCCCAGAACCCCGAGGCGTGGTTCATGCACGCGCCCGGGATCAAGGTCGTCGCCCCCTCGACCGCCGAGGACGCCAAGGGGCTCCTGCACGCCGCGATCCACGACCCCAACCCGGTGTGCTACATGGAGCACAAGCACCTCTACCGCCGGATCAAGGGCGAGGTGCCCGACGAGGTGTTCGAGACGCCTTTCGCCGCTCGTGTTGCCCGAGCGGGGAGCGACCTCGTGGTGATCGCCTACGGGGCGATGGTGCACGTCGCACTGGAGGCGACTTCGGATCTGGAGGGAGCGTCCGTTGAAGTGCTCGACCTGCGATCGCTGGTGCCGCTCGACGAGGAGGCGATCCTCGACTCGGTCGCGCGCTGCTCCAAGGTTGTGATCGTCGACGAGGCGAACTTCACCTGCGCCGCCGGCGCACAGGTCGCGGCACTGATCGCTGAGCGCGGCTTCGAGTGGTTGGATGGGCCGGTGGTGAGGGTCGCGACGCCCGACGTCCCGGTTCCGTTCTCGCCGCCGCTCGAGCAGGCCGTGCTGCCAACCGTCGATCGCGTCAAGGATGCTTGCCGTGGGCTCCTCGCGTACTGATATCTCCACCCTGATCGACGTCACGATGCCGCAGATGGGCGTGTCCGTCGCCGAGGGCACCGTCGTCGGCTGGCGGGTCGAGATCGGCGATCGGATCGAGTCCGACCAGACGATCTGCGAGATCTCGACGGACAAGATCGACACGGAGGTGCCGGCACCGGTCGCCGGCGTCGTCGCCGAGATCCTGGTGCCGGTCGAGTCGACCGTCTCGGTCGGCACCGTGCTGGCGCGGATCGCGACCGCAGCCGCGGGTCCGCTTGCCTCGAATGGTGGGCCCGGTTCCGCCCCGTATCGCCGCCCCGCCTACGCGCCGGCCGGCTCCTCGGCCCGTGGCCGAGGAGCGCGCTACTCCCCAGTCGTCCAGCGCATCGCCGCCGAGCATGGCATCGACCTAACGCAGATCAAGGGGACCGGGCGAGGCGGGCGGGTGCGCAAGCAGGACGTGCTGGCGGTCGTGGAGGCGGGAATCCCGCCGGCGCCGGCGCCCGAGGCGCCGCTGCACATCGAGAGTCCGTACCGGCCCGAGCCCCCGTCGCCGGCGATCGCGCCGGCACAGGCATCGGCCGTCGCCGGCGAGTACCTCTATCCCGCCACGCCACCGCCTGGCCTGTCCCGGATGCGCCGCCAGATCGGCGAGCACATGAAGCGCTCGCTCGACACGGCGGCGCACTGTACGACCTGGATCGAGGCCGACATGAGCCGCGTCGCGGCGGCCCGCGCACAGCTTGGCTTGACCGCGCTGCCGCTCGTGGCGCGCACAACAATCGCCGCGTTGCGCGAGCACCCCGCGTTGAACGCGTGGCTCGAGGACGACCGCTACACGCGCCACGAGGACGTGAACCTGGGGATCGCGGTCTCGCTCGGCGAGGATGGGCTGATCGTCCCGGTCGTGCACAGGGCGCACGAGCTGTCGGTCGCGGGCCTTGCCGTGCGCATCAGGGACCTGGCCCGCCGCGCCCGCGCGCGCGAGCTGACGCCTGACGAGGTGCGCGGGGGGACGTTCACGATCACCAACCCCGGTCAGTACGGGTCGATCATGGCCACACCGATCATCAACCAGCCGCAGGTCGCGATCCTCGACCTCGAGGCCGTCACCAAGCATCCAGTGGTCGTCACCGATGCCGAGGGCAACGACTCGATCGCGATCCGCCCGACGACTATCCTCGGCTTGAGCTGGGATCACCGCGTGCTTGACGGAGCTCAGGCGGCGCAGTTCCTCGCGTCCGTCAAGCGCCGGCTGGAGGGGTGGACAGACGCATGAGCGTCGAGCTTTGGGTCTGCCATCTCGGAACGGTCGAATACCGCGCCGCGCTGGCGCTCCAGGAGCGGATCCGGACCGCGCGCCAGTGCGATCTGCTGCCTGATGTCCTGCTGATGCTCGAGCACTGGCCGGTGTACACGCGCGGGCGCCGTTCGGAGCCGGGCGAGCTGCCGATGGCCGAGGATTGGTACGCGATACAGGGAATCGACATCGTCAACACCGATCGGGGCGGCAAGATCACATTCCACGCTCCTGGCCAGCTCGTCGGGTATCCGATCGTGCGTGTCGACGATGTCGTCGCATACGTGCGCACGCTCGAGCGCGCGCTCATCGCGGCGCTAGCCGATGAGGGGCTCAACAGCCGGGCGCGTCCCGAGGACGGCCCCGACTACACGGGCGTGTGGGTCGGCGAGCGCAAGATCGCCTCGATCGGCGTCCACCTCGCGCGTGACGTGACCACGCACGGATTCGCGGTCAACATCGAGAACGACCTGCAGCCGTTTTCGTGGATCGTTCCCTGCGGCCTCGACGGCGTGCAGATGACCTCACTGATCACGGAGACCGGTCGGCTCGCCGGCCAGATGAAGTGCTTCCGACGGCGCGCGGCATGGCAGCTGGCACAAGCCCTCGGCGCCCGCCAGCGGCTCGTGACACTGACGCGGCTCGAGGCCGCCGCCGGCGCACCGGTGCCCGCGACGGCCTGACGCCCGCGCGGTTCGGACGGCTGCTGGCGCCACCGCGCACCCGCACGATCCGTGGCTTGGGGGCGGTAGGCTGAGCGGAACGTCCTACAGCACACCCGAGTTGAGTACCGCCACCGCCGCCCCCGCCGTTCGCCGCCCGGTTGCGAGCAATCGCCTGGGAATCGTGTTCGGCGGCCTGATGCTGGTGATGCTACTCGCCGCGCTCGACTCGACGATCGTGGCGACGGCGCTGCCGACGATCGTCGGTGACCTCGGGGGATTGGAGCGACTGTCGTGGGTGACGAGCGCCTACTTGCTGGCGCAGACGGCGGTCACCCCGCTGTACGGCAAGCTCGGCGACCAGGTTGGACGCAAGCGCATCCTGCAGAGCGCGATCGTGCTGTTCCTCGTCGGCTCGGCGCTCTGCGGCCGCGCCGGCTCGATGAACGAGCTGATTGCGTTCCGCGCGGTCCAGGGGCTCGGGGCGGGCGGGCTGATCGTGCTCGTCCAGGCGAGCGTCGGCGACATCGTCTCACCGCGCGAGCGCGGCCGCTACCAGGGACTGTTTGGCGCGGTGTTCGGATTCGCGAGCGTGGCGGGCCCGCTGCTGGGGGGCGTGATCGTCGAGCACTTCTCGTGGCGGTGGATCTTTTACGTCAACCTCCCGATCGGCCTGGTCGCGCTGGTCGTGCTCGCATTTACATTGCCGGCGGTGGGCGCGCGCGGCCGCCCTGCGATCGACTACCTCGGCGCCGGCGTGCTGGCGAGCGCGCTGAGCGCGATCGTGCTCGTCGCCAGCCTCGGCGGCACCACGTGGCCGTGGGGCTCGCTGCAGACGGTGCTCGTCGGCGCCGCCGGCGTGCTGCTGCTCGTGGTGTTCGTCGCCGTCGAGCGGCGGGCGCGCGAGCCGGTCCTGCCGATCGCGGTTCTGCGCGACGACGTGTTCCGCGTCGCGGGCGCGCTGTCGCTGATCGTCGGCTTCGCGCTGTTCGGATCGGTCACGTTCTTGCCGCTGTTCTTCCAGACGGTGTTCCACTCGAGCCCGACGGGCGCAGGATTGCGGCTGATCCCGCTGATGGGAGGGCTGGTTCTCACCTCTGTCCTCTCCGGCCGGGCGATCTCGCGCACCGGGCGCTACAAGCTGTTTCCGATCGCGGGGACAGCGGTGATGACGGTCGGGCTGCTGTTGCTTTCGCGACTCGGCCTGACGACGAGCGGAGCTGCCGCCGACTTCTACCTGCTGGTGCTCGGCCTCGGCCTCGGGATGGTGATGCAGGTGCTCGTCCTCGCCGTGCAGAACGCGGTCGAGTTCTCGGTGCTCGGTGCGGCCACTTCGGGCGTGACGCTGGCGCGCGGCATCGGCGGCTCCGTCGGGGCGGCTGTGTTCGGGACGATTTTCTCCAGCCGTCTCCGGTCCGAGCTGCAGCACGCGCTCACCGGCCCGCTCGCCAGGCAGGTTGCCGGCGGCGCACGGCTCACGGGCGCGCAGGTCGCGAGCCTCCCGACCGCGGCCAGGGTCGCGTATGAGAACGCATACGTCAATGCGCTGCGACCGGTGTTCCTCGTCGCCGCCGGGGTTGGCGCGCTCGGATTCGTGCTCAGCCTCCGGCTGCGCGAGCGGCCGCTGCGTGCGACCGCGTCGACGAGCCAGGGCGTCGAGGACGCGCTCGCAGCGCCCAAGAGTCCGAGCTCGCTCGCCGAGCTGGACCGAGCGCTCGGTGTCCTCGTGAGCCGTGAAGCAAGGCGCGGGTTCAACGAGCGGGTCGCGGCCCGCGCCGGCGCCGATCTCAGCCCGGGAGCCACCTGGGCGCTCGCTCGCTTCGGCAGCTATGGGATCCCAGGAACGCTCGCGCTGGCCCGCGAGCAGGAGGTCGAGGAGCAGCGCATCGCGGCAGTGGAGCACGAACTGCGCGAGCGCGGCCTGGTGTCGGAACAAGATGGTGCCGTGGCCCTCACTGCCGCCGGTCTCGCGACCGCCGATCAGGTCATTAGCGCCCGTCGTGACGAGCTGCGCGCGCTGGTCGCCGATCACCCTACCGAGCGCACACCGGAGGTTCGGCAGCTGCTCGAGCAGCTGTGCGTCGAGCTCTCCGGTGAGCGGCCGTGACGTCCCCACCCGGCGTCGGTGCCGTTTGGTGCCATTTCTGCGACAAACCGGGCAGGCGCTAGCCTTGAGTCGTGAGCGCGACGAGGTCAAGGTCCAATCCGGGGGGCATTTCCGATGTGCTCGCGATCCTTGGTACCGACGTTCAGCCGCACCGCGGACGCAAGCCTCCGTGGTTCAAGGTGCTGGCGCCCGGAGGCCCGAAGTACCGCGAGCTCCAGACTCTGATCCGGAGCGAGAACCTGCACACCGTGTGCCAGGAGGCGGCGTGCCCGAACGTCGGCGAGTGCTGGCAGCGCGGCACCGCCACATTCATGATCCTCGGCGATACGTGTACTCGTCGCTGCGGCTTCTGCAACGTCAAGACGGGAAGGCCCACGTGGAACGACCCGCTCGAGCCCGCAAGGGTCGCGCGCAGCGTCGCCACGATGCGGCTCAGGCACGCGGTGATCACGAGCGTCGACCGTGACGACCTCCCCGACTACGGCGCGAGCGCTTTCGTCGGGGTGATCCGGCAGATCCGGCGCCAGGCGCCGAGGTGCAAGGTCGAGGTGCTGACGCCCGACTTCCGCGGCGAGGAGATGCCGCTGGCGAAGGTGATCGCCGAGCGGCCCGACGTCTTCAACCACAACGTCGAGGTCGTGCCGCGCCTGTACCCGCTCGCCCGCCGGGGATCGAAGTTCAAGCGCTCCTGCCGCGTGCTATTGAACGCCAAGGAGATGGGCGGCGACCAGGTCGTGACCAAGTCAGGCCTGATGGTGGGCCTTGGGGAGAGCTTCCAGGAGATGGTCGACACGCTGGCCGCGTTGCGCGACCACAACGTGCAGGTGATCACGGTCGGGCAGTACCTGCGTCCCACCGAGCATCACCTGCCAATCGTCCGCTACTGGCATCCGGACGAGTTCAAGGCGCTCGAGCAAGCCGCCTACGCGCTCGGGTTCGAGCACGTCGCCGCCGGCCCGCTCGTGCGAAGCAGCTACCACGCCGACCAGCACGTCCCGCAGCGGGAGCCCGGCGATGGCCCGCTCGCCGGCGCCGCTCACCAGCCCACCAGCACCGCCGCTCACCAGCCCACCAGCACCGCCGCTCACCAGCCCAGCACCACCGCCGCTCACCAGCCCAGCACCACCGCCGCTCGCCAGCCCACCACCGCCGCTCACCAGCCCACCGCCGGCAGCCACTCCGCTGCCGGTTCGCTTGCCCGGGAGGCCGCCACCGCATGACCCGCAGACGTCGCACGACGCTGGTCGCGATCCTCATCGTGGTCGCGGCGCTTGGCCTGGTCCTAGTCCCCGATGCCCTGGCCGCGGCCGGCGGTGGCTCGGCGGGCTTCGGTGGCGGCGGAGGAGGAGGAGGAGGCGGCGGCGGCGGCGGCGGCGCGGTCTCTACATCCTGATCCAGATCTTGATTCGGATCGCGTTCCTCGGCCACGGCATCGGCGCGCTGGTTCTGGTCGGGCTGGCCCTGCTCTGGGTGCTGTTCACCCGCGTCGCGCCGAAGATGCAGGCCTTCTGGAGCGCGCAGCAGAGCACCGGACGGTCGGCCCGCCGGCGAACGAGCGAGCGCGCGCGGCGTGCCGAGCGCGCAGCCGCCGAGGCCGCCGAGGATGATCCCGCATTCGCGCCCGAGGTGGTTCGGGTACAGGCCGCAGCACTGTTCAAGAACATCCAGGCAGCATGGGATCGGGATGATCGCGCGCGGCTCGAGCGGCTCGTCGCCCCCGACCTGCTCCGAGAATGGGAGCGCCGGCTCGACGACTTCCAGCGTCGCGGCTGGCGCAACCGCGTGCAGCCGCTCGGCGAGCCCACGGTCGAGTATGTGGGCTTGACACACCACGGCACCTTAGACCAGGACCGGGTCACGGTGCGGATCGAGGCACGGCTGCGCGACTATGTCGAGGACGCCTACGGCAAGCACGTCAAGCGGCTCGGCCGGTTCAGCGAGATCGTCCGCGTGCGAGAGTTCTGGACGCTTCGCAGAAACGCAAACGGTCGCTGGATCCTGAGCTCGATCGAGCAGGGCGGCGAAGGAGTCCATGCGCTCGACGAACAGCTCGTGGCGACGCCGTGGTCGGACGAGCAGGCGATGCGTGATGAGGCGCTCGTGGAGGGCGCAGTCGCAGACGCGGTTCCCGACGGCACCAAGATCGCCGAGGTCGCGGACCTGAACTTCACGGGCGACGCACGCGCGGCAGCGCTCGACCTGAGCCTCGCCGACGGCCGCTTTGCGCCGAACGTGCTCGAGGTGGCGGCGCGCAAGGCCGTGCAAGCGTGGGCCGAGGCAGTCGACGGCGACGACGCGGCGCTGCACGCTGTCGCCACACCCCAGGCGGCGCGCGGGCTCCTGCACCCCGGCGATCCAAGCGCGCAGACCCGTCTGGTGGTCCGCGGCCCGAAGGTCAAGCGCATCGCCGTTACCGCACTTGATGCCGGGGGCGATCCTCCGACGATGGCGATCGAGGTCGAGATCGTGGGCCGCCGGTACATCGAGGATCGGGACACGAGCGCAGTCCTGGCGGGTAGCCAGACGCGAGAGTCGAACTTCACCGAGCATTGGACGCTCGCGCTCTCCGGTGACACGGCCGCGCCGTGGAGAATCGTCGCGGTCGGGACGCCCGTAGCCCGCGCGTAGGGGCCCCGGCCACCCCGCCCGCACACAGCGGCCCCCGCCCGCACACAGCGGCCCCCGCCCGCACACAGCGGCCCCCGCCCGCACACAGCGGCCCCCGCCCGCACACAGCGGCCCCCGCCCGCACACAGCGGCCCCCGCCGGCACATAGCGGCCCCCGCCCGCGCCCGATCCGATCACTTATTCCTGCACGGACCCTAAGCTGCGCCTCTGAGTGATCCCGATCAAGGACAACATCCCGACCGACCGGTTCCCGGTCGTGACGCTCGCGCTGATCATCGCGAACGTCGTCGTCTACATCCTCGCGATCCGGCACGGAGGGTCGCTGATCAGCGGCCCGGGCACATTCGAGGTGTTCAAGTACGGAGCGATTCCGGACGCGCTGACGCACTATGGCGAACACTGCGCGGCGGTGGTGCGTGTGACGCCCGTCGGTAAGCAGTCGCCGACGATCCTCTGCAACACGGCGGTGCTGAACGCCAACAACATTCCGGCGGAGAACCCGCTCCCCCCTTGGGAGACGATCTTCACAGCGATGTTCATGCACGCCTCGATCCTTCACATCGCCGGCAACATGCTGTTCCTGTGGATCTTCGGCAACAACGTCGAGGACTCGATGGGCCCTTTCAGATTCATCGCCTTCTACATCCTCGGCGGGCTGGCGGCGCTCGCGCTGCAGGTCGCCGTCGGTCCGAGCTCCACGGCGCCGACGCTCGGCGCATCGGGGGCGATCGCCGCGGTGCTCGGCGGCTACATCGTCCTCTATCCCCGGGCGCGCGTGCTGACGCTCGTGATCATCATCCTGTTCTTCACCGTGATCGAACTGCCGGCGATCGTGATGCTCGGGATCTGGTTCGCGGAGCAGGCGGTGTTCGGAGCCGTGGGCTTAACCGATCCGGCCGGCGGGGGCGGCGGCGTGGCGTACTTCGCACACGTCGGCGGGTTCGTGTTCGGTCTGCTCGCGATCCGCGTGCTCGCCACCCGCCGCAAGGAGATCCCGCCTCGGTACCCGGTGTACTGACGCCTTGCGCGCCGCGGTGGTCACAATCGCACTGCTGTTCATCGCGCTGTTGGCCGCGCTCACGGTGCTGGAGTTCGCGCGCTACGGCGTGACCGCGCCCGGCGTGCTCGCAGTCTTGATCCTCGTGCTATTCATGACTGGCATCGTCGGAGCGTTGCGACATCCTCCGCGCAGATGACTGACTGGGCGATGCGCCAGCAATGTGGAGCGGACTGAGGAGCACATCCGGCACTAGCCTGACCCTAAACGCGGCGCCACTCTCAAGCGCGCCTCAGATCGGCGCCGGCCCGCGACGTGACGTGCAGGGCGGCTTGCCGGCGGCGCTCGTAGTCGGCGAGGATCTCAGTGAGTCTGACGCGGTCGGCGTCCTCCATGTGGGTGAAACCGACGCCAATGTGCGTGGCCGTGCGGCGCGCCAGCGACGCCTCGCAGCGCACGGCGGTGCGCTCCCGGCCGAAGAAGAACTGGATTGCGAACCGGGGTCCGTGCCCGATGCCGGGTCGAAGGGCGATCAGCGCACCGCTCGAGCTCAGGTTTGCCGTGACCGTGTCGGTTGTGGGCCCGTCGACTTTGCCGTCGCCGTCGAGCGTGGAGAGCTGGGCGTGGGTGATCAGCGGGACTCGCTCGGCGACTCGGCGCTGCGGCACCTGGACGCCATCGGTGACCACGAAGTACACCTCCGAGCCGGAAGCAGATGAACCGCTCACGACGCCGCGCAACGCCACCAGTGCCCCGTGGTCGGTGAACGACAGGTAGCCGGGCGATCCGGCCTCCAACAGCTCTCGGATCTCCGGCCGGACCTCGTTGACGGGAATCAGCGTCGCCGCCGGCCCCAGGACAGAGCCGACACGGCACTCGATGCGCTCTTCCTCGCCATCGAGATCGACCTTCACCATCTGTTGCCCCGTTAGTCGCCGCACGCCGAGTCTATGCGGCAGTTTAATCCCCGAATCGGACCCGTGCCAACGCGACCGAGCGCGTTAGGGCTCCCGCGGAAACTAATTCCGGAATCCGGCGAGTGGCTGGGCGTGGGCTGGCGCCGCCTGCTGGCCCCGATATTGCTGGTGGCAAGTGAGGGCGAGCCGGTGGCGCCAGGCAGCCGGATGACTCGGGCCCCGCGCGTTCAGGCGAGGCCGGATGCCGAGCGCGCGAAGGCCCGAGCAGACGCCGTCGGAGCCGGCAGTAATTTTCGCGGGAGCCCTTTAGTGCAGGTCAGCTTGCTTGGCCGCGCGCGGATCACCGCGGCTAGCCGAGCGGCACGAACACCGGCCCCGCCGCCCGCGGCGCCGGGGGCGAGCACCGCTACTTCACGCGCGAGGCTGCTGGTCCGAAGGCGCCATCGGTCCTGGCACGCTACGATTAGTCTCTCCGTGCCGGGTATTCGCCCGGCGAAAGTAGTGCCAGCGTTCGTAGTTGTTGCTTTAGCATCTCCCGCGTTTCGCAGCACACGATCTCCCGGGAGGGAACAGATGGCAACCGGAACCGTCAAATGGTTCAGCGACGATAAGGGCTATGGCTTTATCACGCCCGACGATCAGGGCAAGGACCTGTTCGTCCATCACTCCGCGATCGCAGGCAACGGCTTCAAGTCGCTCGCCGAGGGCGCGAAGGTCTCTTACGAGACGGAGCGCGGTCCCAAGGGACCAAGCGCCGCGAACGTCCGGACGATCTAGATGCGCCACTAGCTCGACGGCGCGACCGCGCCAGCGACACCTTCAAGCGGCCCGCCGAGGCGGGCCGCGGACGTCGCTACGAGCACGCACGATCCGCTAAGGGCTCATGCGACGGGAGTGGGCGGTTGAGGCATGCCGAGGTGAAAGCCTTGGGCGTAGTCGACGCCGTAGTCGCTTAGCAATTCGAGTGCTTCGTCTGAGCTGACGAACTCGGCGATCGTTTGTTTGCGTAGCCCGCGGGCGACGTCGATGATCGCTTTGACGAGGATCCGGTCGTCGCTGCTGCCGGGGAGGTTGCAGACGAAATCGCCGTCGATTTTGATGTACGTGACGGGTAGGTGCTTGAGGTAGGAGAATGCGCCGAAGCCAGAGCCGAAGTCGTCCAGCGCTGATGCGCAGCCGATGCGGGCGAGTCCGTGGGTGAACTCGCGCGAGGCGCTGAGGTCTTTGATCGCGGCGGTTTCGGTGATCTCGAAGACCAACCGGCGTGGATCGACTCCACGGTCGACGATCTCGCGTTCGATCAGTTTGAGCAGGTCGGGGTCGCCGACCGAGACTCCGGAGAGGTTGATCGTGTAGATGGTGTCACTGTATTGATCCTCGGCCAAGATGCGGATCGCGTCGCGCACGACCCAGCGGTCGATCTCGGCGATCATGCCGAAGCGCTCGGCGGTCGGGATGAACGCGCCGGGCATCAGCAGCTCGCCGTCTTGTTCGCGCATCCGTAGCAGCAGCTCGAGATGGCGCACCTGGCGGCTGCGCAGGTCGGTGATCGGCTGGGCGTGCAGCTCGAAGCGATCGTCGGCGAGCGCTCCGCGTAGCCGCTCAAGCCAGCCCAGGTGTTTGGTCATTGCGTCGTCGCTGAACGCCTGGCGCGAGGTTGCGACGCGGTTTCGACCGTGGCGTTTTGCCTCGTACATCGCAAGGTCGGCCGCGACTAGCGACTCCTCGTGGCTGAGGCCGTCTCCGAGCGGCGCGATCCCGATGCTGAGCGTCGTTTGCAGCTTGTGCTGGCCGGCGATCAGGTCGAGGTCGAGGACCGCGGCGCGCAGCCGTTCGGCGATCACGCGTGCTTCCCCGAGTCCAGTGTGCGGCAACAGAGCGGCGAATTCGTCGCCTCCCATTCGCGCGAGCACGTCGGTCTCGCGCAGGCGCTGTGAGAGCGCGCGCGCGACGCCTTTGATCAGCTCGTCGCCCGCTTTGTGGCCGAGCGTGTCGTTGACGAGCTTGAGGTTGTCCAGATCGCACACCAGCAGCGTCGCGGGCGTGGCGTATCTGCTGTTCTCGGCGACGGCCTTGTCCAGTTCCATCTCCAGCCGCGCGGCGGTTGAGCAGCCCCGTGAGCGGATCTCGTTCGGCGTAGATCCGCAGCTCGTGCTCGTACTGCTTGCGCTCGGTGATGTCCTGGAGCTGGAGCACGAAATGCTCGGGGCGGCCGTCGGCGTCGCTGGTCACGGCGCCGTGAAGGTTGATCCACAGCGGCTCGGAGCGGTCTTCGCGGATCTGCAGCTCAGTCGCGACGGAACCCTTCTCGCCGTCGAGCAGCCGCTGCAGCTGGCCCTGGGCGGCCGCGCGCTGGGGCCGATCGATCAGCGTCAGCGCCCCGCGCCCGATCAGCTGCGCCGGGTCGACGCCGAGCATCTCTCCGAGCGCGCTGTTGGCCTGCAACAGCGTAAACGGCAGGTGCGCGTCGACGAGCGCGACCCCGATCGGCGCTCCCTCGAAGATCGTGCGCAGGCGCTCCTCGCTCTGGCGCACAACGGCCTCGGCCTGACGCTGCTCGGTGACGTCCTGGACGGTGCCGAGATAGCAGCCGGGGCGGGTGGGATCCTGCGTGACCGCTGGCATGCACGCTGCGCTCGACTCCGTCGCCGGCAATGATGCGGTAGTCAAGCTCAAACCGCGGGCCGCCACCGAACGCTTGCGCGTAACCGGCCGCCAGGCGGTCGCGGTCCTCGGGATCGACGTACTCAAACAACGCTACGCCGGTCGCCGGGCCCTGGATCGGGTCGCGGCCGAAGATCTCGTACATCTGCGCCGACCAACTCGCCTGGTCCGTGCTCGGATCCCACGTCCATGATCCCAAACGCGCGATCCGCTGAGCCTCTTGGAGGTCTGCGAGCGCCTGCTCGCGCGCGCGCTCGACGCGTTTGCGCTCGGTGAGGTCGATCGAGATCCCCGTCACGCCGACCACCTGCCCGTCGAGCTGCCACGGCGAGATCCTCATCAGCACGTCGATGATCGTGCCGTCCTTGCGTCGGCGCCGGGTCTCGTACTGGTAGGCGGGCTCACCGGCCAGCATCCGCGCGATCTGATCGTGGGGCTCGTCGGTGAACGCGGTCAGCTCAAACAGGCTCTTGCCGATCGCCTCCTCGGCACTGAAGCCGTACACCCGCTCGGCGCCGTGGTTCCAGTGGCGTACGCGTCCCTCGAGATCGATCGAGATGACCGCGTCGGTGGCGTGCTCGGCGGCGTCGGCGAGGCGCGCGAGCTCGCGCTCGGCGCGTTTGCGCTCGCGCATGTCCTGCGCCAGGCATGAGACGCCGATGATCGCGCCCGTGCTGTCGCGGATCGGCGAGATCGTGACGCCCACCTCGACACGCGCGCCGTCGCGTGTGAGGTCGTTCGGTCTCGAACTTGATCGTCTCGCCGCCGAGCGCGGCGTTGACGTGCTCGCGGTGCTCGCGATCCTCGGGCGGGTTGAGGATCGTGATCGGCCGCCCGATCGCCACCCGGGGCCGCATAGCCGTACAGCCGCTCGGCACCGGCGTTCCAGCTCTCGATCGTCCCCTCGACCGTGAGCCCGATGATCGCGTCCGGGCTGGAGCCGACGAGCGCAGCCAGCCGCGCGGTCGCCTCCTCGGCGCGCCGGCGTTCTGTGACGTCGCGGATCGCGCTTGAGACCAGCAGTCCGTCGTCGGTCTCGATCGGGTTCAGCGTGATCTCGGCAGGGAACTCGCTGCCGTCCTTGCGCCGTGCGTTGAAATCTCCGGGTCTGTTGCCGTGGCGTGGTCGCGGGTCATCGGCGTAATGCTCCCGAAAGGCAACGTGCGCCCCTCGGTTGCGATCGGGCATCAGCAGCTCGATGGGTCTGCCAATCAGTTCGTCTCGGGTATAGCCGAACACCGCTTCCGCGCGCGCGTTGGCCACCACGATCTCGCCCGTCGGCGTTGGTGACGACGATCGCGTCCGGCGCGGACTCAAGCAGCCCGCGAAGCTTCTGCTCGGCGCGATGGCGCTCTGAGACATCACGGATGATCCCGGCCACGACCCGCTCGCCATCCGCTTCCCAGACTCCCCTGGAGACCTCGATCGGGAACTCCCGACCGTCGCTGCGCAAGCCCCTCAGCTCGACGGCACGTCCGATCGCGTCCGGATCGCCGCCGATGCACCAGATGCCCAAGCCGGCGCCGTTGATCTTCGTGTTCAGACTCGCGAGAACAAGATCGCGACCGGCCGCCCAACGAGCGCTCCGCGCTTGTAGCCGAACATGCTCCCAAGCGCCGGGTTGGCGTAGGTGATCACGCCCGCGCGCGTTGACCGTCACGATCGCGTCAGACGCCGTCTCAGCGATCGCGCGCATCATCCTCTCCACGCGGCTGCGCTGCGCGTCGGCGCGATCGACGGCACCCGCGATCACCCAGCCAAGCGCCACGAACGCGATCATCATTGCGCTGGCGAGCACCCAATCGCTGGCGGCCGCCGTGAAGAGCCCCAGCCGACGGCCGCCTACCGTCACCGTCGCGAGCGCGACCGGCAGCGCGATCGCGACCGGCAACAGCCGTCGCAACACCATCCCGCCCTGCCCGCCGCTGGCGAGCAGCGCCATCTCTCCGCGATCCCAGCGCGCCAGCAACACGCCCAGCGACAGGACGGCCAGCGCGACCGCCGAGTTCAGCGCGATGTGCTGGCGCGAGCTGAAGGTGATCAACGACTCTGCTGCGGTCGTGTAGCCAAGCAGCGCCAGCAACCCGAGCGCCGCCGCCAGCCACGCCAGCACGTTCGTCACCCACCAGCGCCCGCACCGCACCTCCCAGCACAGCAAACCCGCACCCAACAGTACCAACCCCAGCGCGGCGTTCGTCGACGGCCGGCCGGGAAACGGAGCGCCGGCGACCACACGGTCGCGAAACAGCAACTCGTCGATCCCGAGTCTCAACCCAAACGCATACTCCACCAGCGTCGCCGCGCCCACCAGCACCACCACCACAGCACACGCCGCCGCAGTCACGCCGCCACCCCGACCCAGGCGCAGAGCGCGAGTAGGCCACCAGCGAACAGCTCGCCAGCAGGAAGCAGACCGCCGTGTTTGCCTTCATCGGCGGCAGACCCGGCAGCAACCGCTTGAGAATCTCGACATGCAGCGCCCAGCCGACCAACACCAGGGCCGACAACGCCGCAGCGAACGCGGCGCACACTAGCGAGCCATCGCGCAGGCGCGACGCGAGTCGGAGCGACGAGGAGTTCGAAGCGAGCTCCGACGCAGCGACGCCGCCAGCTTCTTGGCTATGCGAAAGGCGGTGCGACGCGCCAACTGGGTGGCGCGACCCATCGAAGCCAAACCAGGTCACACCGACGTTTGTCGACGTGGGTGGCCGACAACTAAAGGCGAGCCGGGCCGATGTGTAATCTCCGCGACACGCCTTAGGTAGCTCTGATCAGGGATGGTTTGCTTTCGTTCCGTGCCTGGACCGGAACCTATGCCTCTTCACAGCGCGGCAGCGCTTGCGGTCGGGTAGCCTCAGGTATGGGTTCGAGGGTGATGCGTAGCGGCGGGCGCGAGCACGATAAGCATCCAGCGCGCGGCAATGTCCGACGAGCTCGGATCACGCCTGAGATCCGTGATCGGATCGAGGTTCAGAGCTGTGAGCGCACGCCGCGGCGAGCGCCTGCGCCGTCGCGCTGTTGGGGAGGACGATGGTGAGCGAGAACGGGTTCCTGGATCCCGCGATACGCGCGGTGCTGGACCTCGCTCGCGACGTGCTTGCTGATCTTGACCTGGAGGCGGTGCTCGCGCGCGTGCTCGACTCCGCGCGAGAGCTCGCAGGGGCGAGATACGCGGCCCTGGGGGTGCTTGACGAGTCGCGACGCGAGCTGGAGCGGTTCCTCACCGTTGGCCTCGATGACGCGCAGCGCCGAAGGATCGGCGCGCTACCACGCGGATACGGGGTGCTCGGGGTGCTGATCGCCCAGCCGGCGCCGCTACGTCTGACCGACGTGCGCCAGCACCCCGGTTCGTTCGGGTTTCCGCCCGGGCATCCTGCGATGAAGTCCTTCCTCGGCGTTCCGATCATGATTGGCGGAGAGCCGGTTGGGAACCTGTACCTGGCCGAGAAAGTCTCCGGCGGGCAATTCAGCGGCGAAGACGAGCGGGCATTGGAGATCCTGGCCGAGTTCGCTGGCGTCGCGATCGATCACGCCCGGCGCTATCAGGGATTGGAGGCCCGTCGCGCCGAGATGGAGCGGACCGTCGACGCGCTGCACGCCAACCTGCAGATCGCCCAGACCGTCGGCGGCGATACGAACATCGACGCAATCCTGGAGCTGGTGGCCACCCGCGGACAAGCGCTGATGTCCGCTCGCGCGCTGGTGATCGTAAACCAGCACGACGGCGAGATGGTGATCGTCGCCGGCGCCGGCGAGCTGCCGGAGGGCGCCATCGGCCAGCGGGTGAATCTGCGCGAGAGTGTCGCCGGCGCAGCGCTGCGCAGTGCGAGAACGTTGCGGTTAGAGGATCAGGCGAACATGACGTGTTTTGCGCGCCACGGCCTCGGGCGCTTGGGCATGCATGCTGACGCCGGGCTTGTCGTCCCGCTCGTGTTTCGCGCCCGGTCCTACGGGGTGCTGATCGCGATTGATCGACTCCGTGGCGGCCCGGCATTCACACCCGATGACCAGCGGCTCCTGGAAGCATTCGCCGCCAGCGTCGCGACCGCGCTGGCGACCGCTCAAGCGGCCGCAGCGGAGCGTCGAAGCCAGAGGCTGGCGGCGGCCGAGCGCGAACGCGAGCGGTGGGCCAGCGAACTTCACGACCAGACGCTGCAAGCGCTCGCCGCCGTGCGGATCGCGCTCGGCTCCCAGCTACGGGCGCGCAACCCGCAACGGATGGGACAAGTGATCGCTGACGCCGTCAGACAGCTCGACAGCGAAATGGCCTGCCTACGGTCGCTGATCACCGAACTGCGACCCGCGGCGCTCCACGATCTTGGCGTCAAGGCCGCGATCGAAGCGCTCGTCGACCGCGCGCGGCTTGGCGGGATAGAGGTGCACGCGCGCCTCAGCCTGACCTCCGAGGGCCACCAAGGCGACCGCCGCGACCCCGAGCTTGAAACCGCCGTCTACCGGATCACGCAGGAGGCGCTCACCAACGCCCGCAAACACGGCGACGCTCAACGGGCGCTGGTTGAAATACGCGAGCAGGACAGCACCGTCCAAGTCACCGTACGCGACAACGGGCGCGGCTTTGACCCCACAGCACAAACGAACGGATTCGGGTTGCTCGGCATGCGCGAGCGCGCAGAGCTGCTCAATGGAACGTTGGAGATCAACTCCGCCCCGGGGCTAGGCACAACCGTCACGGCAACCATCCCGGCGCGGCGCCCAAGTCAACGCAACACACGCTCACGCTCCACAACCAGCCACCAAGCAGCAGCCCTCGGCAGTTGCGACCCCATTGAGTCCCATCCCAGGTAGCCGCTGCGCTCCCGCCCCGGCCCCCAACCGCGACCTCGCTCGCTAAGGTCTGAACGGACCCTAAGGCGCGTACACTATCGACCGGCGGGGACCCGCCCCTCTGCGATCGCCACCATCTCGGGGACCCGAACGAGCTTCACGCGCGGGCGGCCGTGTGGCTTTCCGGACTGCTGCTCGTGGGCGTCGATCGCACTCCATCCTCCCCACGTGACGAGCCCCGCGACCCGGATCGCGAGCCACGACTCGATCGCCTCCGGATCGACGTCCGCCCGCGGTTGGTTGAGCGCACCGGCGGCAGCGTCTGCCAGCACGTGCGCGACGGTCTCGGCGGCGTCCTTCTTGTTGGTGCCGATCACGCCGGAGGGTCCGCGCTTGATCCACCCAACGGCGTACTCGCCGGGAAGGGGGGCGCCGTCCTCGCCCGTGACGCGTCCCCCTTTGTTGCGGATCAACCCACGCCGCTCGTCGAACGGCACGCCGGGCAGCGGCCGCCCACGGTAGCCGATCGACCTGACGACGAGGCCGCACTCGATCAGCTCGTGAGCATCGGTGGCGACGGCGCGCAGGCCGCCTCGCCCGTCGGGCTCGAGGCGGTTGACGGCGACGCGCAACCCTGTGACGTGCGCCGTTTCGTCCTCGCCCACGAGCTCGACGGGCGAGCGCAGGAAGCGCAGCTCGATCCGGTGCGACTTGCCGGCTGGCTTGCGCGCCGCGTACTCGCGCAAGATTTCCACGTTGCGCCTCGAGGTCGCCGACGCGGCATCGCTTGCGAGCCACGCCGCGCTGTGCTCGTCGAGCTCCAGCTCGGCCGCATCGACGAGCACGTCGGCGCGCGAAAGCTCGCCCAGCTCTCGTAGCTCCGGGTTGGTGAACGCCGCCTGCGCGGGACCTCGCCGCCCGAGCAGCAAGACATCCCGCACGCCCGCCTGTCTGAAGGGAGTGATCGCGTGGTCTGCGACGTCGGTCACCTCGAGCTCGTCGGGATCGAGGACCAGCATCCGGGCGACGTCGATCGCGACGTTGCCGTTGCCGATCACGACCGCGCGCGGGCAGCTGAGATCGAACTCGTGGTCGGCGAACTCTGGGTGGCCGTTGTACCAGGCCACGAACTCGGTCGCCGCAACCGATCCCGGGCGGTCCTCACCGACCACCCCGAGCCTGTTGTCGCTCGAGGTGCCGACGGCGTACAAGACGGCGTGGTAGCGCTCGAGCAGCTCCGCGCGCGTGATGTCGACGCCGAGCTCGACACCGCCGAAGAAGCGAAAGCCCGGACGGGAAGCGGCCCGCTCGTAGACGCGCGTCACGGACTTGATCTTCGGGTGGTCGGGCGCGACCCCGGCTCGCACGAGCCCGAATGGTGTCGGCAGCACATCGTACAGGTCGACGGCGAACCCCGCCGCCAGCAGCTGCTGGGTGGCGTAGAAGCCGGCCGGACCCGCGCCGATTATTGCTGCAATTGCCTCGAGCATGCCCTGAGGCTAGTGCATCAAAGGTCTTTTGGAACGACGACGCCCCGGCCGGAACCTCGCGCCAAAGCGCTCAACTGACCGAACCGGCCGAGTCGCCGAAGCGCTCCTCCAGGCGGGACAGCACCGCCTCCCAGGACAATTGCTGGGCCACCCACCGAGGCCCCGCCACCCACAGGGCATCGAGATACGGGCCCAGGTAGCGAGCCGCGATCTTGGCCTCCGGCGAGAAGGTCGGCTTGTCGCTGACGCGTGAGTCCTCGGCGCGGCCGCGGTCGATGCGAGCGCTGAAGTACAGCCGCTCGCGCCCCCGGCTGACGAGCAGCACGCCGTGGACGACGCCGTCGAACGGTTCCGCCTTCATCGGCACGCCCGCAAGCGCGGCGATCGATGCGGCGGCGGCGTCTGCCTGCTGTGCCGCGATCCCGCCCCACTTGACAGGGAAATCCGTCGCGTCGCCCGCCGCGTACACGCGGTCGATACCGGCGACCTGGCCGTCCGGCGCGGTCGGCAGGAACCCGTCCACGTCGGCGGGAAGACCCGCGATCTCGGGTCCCATCAGCTTCGGCACCGCCACGAGCCGGTCGAGCTGGACCTCCCTACCCTCCGGATGCACGATCAGCCTGCCCGCCGACGAATGCACCCAGGCGCCAGTCACGAGCCGGATCCGGCTGCCGGCCAACAGGCCGGCCACCGCCGAGCTCACCTTCTCGCCGAACACGCCAAGAGGCCGGTGCTCGGCAGTGATGACCGTGACGTCGAGCTCCACGCCGCGCTCCCGGGCGCGTTCCTTTGCGAGCAGCGCGACCTCGTAGACCGGCAGCGGCCATGCCGAGCTCGGAGCGATGAACCCGAGGCTGTGAACCGATCCACCGTCGATCGCCTCGATCACGCCGCGCAGGCTCTCCTCCATTCGCGACGGATCCATCGCGTCCGCCCCCGGCAAGAGTGCGGCCGGCCTAGCGCCGATCGCGATCAGCAGCGCGTCATATGGTAGCGCGAGCCCATCGGCGGTGTGCAGCACCCGCTGGTCGGCATCGACCGAGGCGACCGTGTCGCGCTCGAAGCTTGCACCGACGTCCGCCGCGACCTCCGCGAGCGGCAGCGACCGGGGCGCACGGTGCACGAATGGCTCGAGCACCGCCATCGGCCGGTAAACGAACTCCGCGCTCGGGGCCACGAGCGTCATTCTCACGCACTCGCCTGCCAGCTCCTGCAACGCGAGCGCGGCCTCGAGCGCCGCCACACCGCCACCGGCGATCACGACTTCAAACGGCCGGTCGGCCTCGTACGCGGGTTCGTCGCTGCTCGCGGGCATGCGGCGGCACGGTAGCGGGCGCTGTCACCACTGCCGACCGTAGCGCCCCACAGAGAACTCACCGGGAAACTACTGAAGCGCAGCGCAAGCTCATCCCAGGTTAGGGCCCGTGGCGCCGGCGCGAGTCGAACTGCACGCGGTAGGTGCCGAACTGCGGACCGGCACCCGGGTAGAGGGCCTTGCGGGTGGTCAGCATGCCGCACCGGCCTTGAGCGACGCCGTAGCGCGTGGTCCTGGATGCGATCAGGTCGCTACAAGATGTCAGATCGCGAGCACACCGGGCCCCGCTGCGGCCCGCTACAAGCCGTCAGATCGAGAGCACGGAGAAACCCGGCGGCGGTTCACCGGCCGCGCGGGACCGCACTGCAGGCTGCAACGATATGCGCGATGCCACAGCGAATCGGTTTGGTCGTCCACCCCAGCCGCAACGTCGACGGCCCCCTGCAGGCGCTGGAGCGGTGGGCCGCGAGGCACCGTATCGAGCTGGTCCGGCTCGAGGTGATCGGCGATCAGCGGCCCGTCGGGCACGAGCCGGACATGGAGGACTTCGACCTAGTCGTGGCGATCGGCGGCGACGGCACCACGCTGGCGGCGATCCGAGCCGCTGCGGCGGCCGATCGCCCGGTGATGGGTGTGGCGTGTGGAAGTCTCGGTGTGCTCACGACGGTCGAGGCCAATCGCGTCACCCCGGCGCTCGAGCGCTTCCGCATCGATGCCTGGCAACCGCGCCCGCTTCCCGCGCTCGAGATCGCGCGCGACGATGGCGCGGTCCTGCTCGCCTTCAACGACGTCGTGACCGTGCGCGGGGGCCAGGGGCAGGTGCGCACGACCGTCCACCTCGACAGCGTTCTGTACGCCCGATTTGCAGGCGATGGCTGGATCGTGAGTACGCCGGTCGGCTCGAGCGCCTACGCACTCGGGTCGGGCGGGCCGCTGCTGGCGCCGGGCGCGGACGCGTTCACGCTCACCCCCCTTCCCACGCACGGCGGCTTCTGCCCACCGCTCGTGGCCGGCGCCGGCTCGCGGCTGCGCCTGGACACCACCGCCGGCTACGGAGGCGCCCGGCTCGAAGTCGACGGGCAGGTGGCCGACACGCGGATCGGGTCCGTGACGATCAGCCTCCGTCCGGCGGTCGTCACGATCGTCGATTTCGCAGAAGACGAGCCACTGCTCACCGGGCTGCGCCGACGGCAGATCATCATCGACAGTCCCCGCATCCTTGCCGAGGACGCCCGCAGCTGACCGAGTGGTGCTGGCGCGGGTAGAGTTGGCGGATCGATGCCTCCGCCGCCGAAGACCACAACCGATCAGGTCAAAGAGATCAACAAGCTCGTCCAGGACGCGGTTGACTCGCTGCGCCAGGTGATCGTCGCGCTCCAGTCGCTCGAGCAACGCCTGACTGATTACAGGGCTTCGGAGTAAGAGCCGATCAGCGACAGGTCGGCCTCGCTCAGCCGGTCGGCTGCCGTCTTGCTCTGGTGCCAGAAGGGGTAAATAAGCGGTGGACGGCTGACGGCCTCGAGCCGCGCGTGTTCATCCGGCGTTAGCTCCAGCGTCGCCGCCGCCAGGTTGTCCGCGAGCTGCTCGTCGGTGCGCGCGCCGACGATCACGGTCGTGATCCCGGGACGGGCGAGCAGCCACGCGAGCGCAACGCGCGCGGCGGACACGCCGCGGCCGTCGGCGATCTCGAGCAGCGTCTCGACCGTGTCGAACAGTTTGTCGACGTCGTAGACGGGAGGCTCGTCCCACTCACCGGCGTGACGGGTCCCGGGCGGCGGCGGCTGGCCACGCCGATGCTTGCCGGACAGCAGCCCGCCGGCCAGCGGGCTCCAGATCAGCAGCCCGAGGCCCTGGTCGAGCGCCGACGGCACGATCTCGTACTCCGCCGATCGCTCCTGGAGCGACAGGTACACCTGCTGGCTGACGAACTCGGGCAGCCCCTCCCGCTTTGCGATCCCGAGCGCCTTCATCACCTGCCAGCCGGCGTAGTTCGAGCAACCCACGTAGCGGACCTTGCCGCTACGCAGCAGGTGATCGAGCGCGCTCAGCGTCTCCTCGAGCGGGGTCTGGCCATCCCACTCGTGGACCTGGTAGAGATCGATGTGGTCGGTCTGCAGCCGGCGCAGGCTGCTCTCGCACGCCTCGATCAGGTGGTGGCGCGAGAGGCCCGCTTGATTGGGACCGCCACCCATCGGAAACCGAGCCTTGCTCGCGACGAGGACCCTGTCGCGCCGGCCGCTGAGAGCCTCCCCGAGGATCTCCTCTGAGGCGCCCGCAGAGTAGATGTCGGCCGTGTCGATCAGGTTCACGCCTGCGTCCAGTGCCACGTCGATCTGACGCCGGGCTCCGTCGAGGTCCGTCGTGCCGACATCGCGGAATTGCCCCTGACCCCCGAAGGTCATCGTGCCCAACGTTAGCTGCGAGACACGCAGCCCCGAGCGACCCAGCTGTCGATATTCCATGCTGTCTCCTCGCGGTCGTGGAGCGGCTGAGCTTAGGGCTCCCGATCAGAACTTCGCGAGCAGCTCGTTGAGGGTCTTGCTCGGGCGCATCGCCGCCGCGACGCGGTCCCGGTCTGGCCGGTAATAGCCGCCGATGTCGACGGGCGCGCCCTGGACCGCGTCCAGCTCCTGCACGATCGTCTGCTCGTTTGCACACAACGCCTCTGCCAGGAGCTTCAACTGCGCGGCCAGGTCGGCGTCCTCGGTCTGCCGCGCCACCTCCTCAGCCCAGTACAGCGCGAGGTAGAAGTGGCTGCCGCGGTTGTCCAGCTCCCCGGACTTACGCGACGGCGACCGGTTCTCCTCCAGGACCCGGCCGGTCGCGCGGTCGAGCGCCGCTGCCAGCACCTGGGCGCGCGGGTTGCCGGTCTTCTGCGCGAGCAGCTCCAACGATGGCCCGAGGGCGAGGAACTCCCCCAGCGAGTCCCAGCGCAGATGGTTCTCCTTCAGGAACTGTTGGACGTGGCGCGGCGCGGACCCTCCCGCGCCGGCCTCGAACATGCCTCCACCGTGCAGTAGTGGCACGATCGACTGCATCTTGGCGCTCGTCCCGAGCTCGAGGATCGGGAACAGGTCGGTCAGATAGTCGCGTAACACGTTGCCCGTCACCGAGATCGTGTCCTCCCCGCGGCGGGCGCGCTCGAGCGAGAAGCGCGTCGCCTCGGCAACGTCCATGACCTCGATCTGCAGACCGTTGGTGTCGGCCTCGGCGAGCGCCGGCTTGACCTTGCCCAGCAGGTTTGCGTCGTGCGGCCTGTTCGCGTCGAGCCAGAAGACGGCCGGCGAGCCGGTCTCGCGCGCACGGGCGACCGCGAGCCGCACCCAGTCCTGGATCGCCGCGTCCTTGGTCTGGCACATGCGCCAGATGTCTCCTGCCTGAACATCGTGCTCCATCAATGTCGTGCCGGCGCCGTCGACCGCCCTGACCGTGCCGGTGGCGCCGATTTCGAACGTCTTGTCGTGGGAGCCGTATTCCTCGGCCGCCTGCGCCATCAGGCCGACATTCGGCGTCGTGCCCATCACCGCGGGATCGAACGCGCCATGCGTGCGACAGTGATCGATCGTCTCGGCGTAAAGCGCCGCATACGAATGATCCGGGATCACATACTTCGCGTCCTGAAGCTCGCCGTGCGCGTCGTACATCTTCCCGGAGGCGCGGATCGCGGCGGGCATCGACGCGTCGACGATCACGTCGCTGGGCACATGCAGATTCGTGATTCCCCGATTGGAGTCGACCATCGCGAGCGCCGGCCCGCGCGCGTAGGCAGCGTCGATCGCCGCCTGGATCGCTGTGCGCTCGTCGTCGGGCAGTTTTTCGATCGCCTTCAGCAGCGCCCCCACGCCGTCGTTGGCGTTGACGCCGACGGACCTGAGTGCGTCGCCGTGCTCGGCGAACAGCTCGGCGAAGTAAGCACGCACGACGTGGCCGAAGATGATCGGGTCAGAGACCCTCATCATCGTTGCCTTCAGGTGCACCGAGAACAGGACCCCCTGCGTTTTAGCCTCGGCGAGCTGAGCAGCGAGAAACTCGTGCAGCGCGGCGCATTGCATGACCGAGGCGTCGAGCACCTCGCCGGCCAGCACCGGCGTCGATTCCTTGAGCACCGTGACCGCTCCGTCGGCGCTGACGTGCTCGATCCGGACCACCCCTTCCTGCTCGACGACCACCGACTGCTCGGTCGCACAGAAGTCGCCCTCGCCCATCGTCGAGACGTGTGAGCGCGAGTCCTCCGACCATTCACCCATCGACTGGGGGTGCCGGCGTGCGAACTCCTTGACCGAGGCCGAAGCTCGGCGGTCGGAGTTGCCCTGGCGCAGCACCGGGTTCACGGCGCTGCCCTTGACTTTGTCATAGCGAGCCTGGACCTCGCGCTGTTCGTCGTCGACGGGCTCGTCCGGGTAATCGGGAAGCGCATAACCCTGCTCCTGCAGCTCGGCGATCGCCGCCTTGAGCTGCGGCATCGACGCACTGATGTTCGGAAGCTTGATGATGTTCGCGTCGGGCGTGTCGACCAGCTCGGCGAGCTCGCTGAGCGCGTCGGCGACCTGCTGCTCGGCGCTGAGGCGATCGGGGAACTGGGCCAGGATCCGGCCGGCGAGCGAGATGTCGCGCAGCTCGATCTCGGCGCTCGCCGCCGCAGCGAACACCTGCACGATCGGCATCAGCGACTGTGTCGCGAGCGCAGGTGCCTCATCGGTTTGCGTGTAGACGATTCTCATACTGACCTCACACTATCCGCGATCGCCCGCCGACTGCAGCTCCGCAACGCCGGGCGCGGTCGCGATGTGTGTGTGTGTGTGGTGTCTCGCGCGCGGGGGGAAGTGGACGATCGAGCGTCGGATATAGCGGCACTCGATCGTCCAGGCCCGGGTAGGAGGGCCAGCGCTGGTGGTGCATTCGCACCACCAGCTAGCTGACCGGTGGCGGTGTGCCCTCGCTACTGGCGAGCAGTGCCGGATCCCAGTCGCACACCTTGCAAGCATGCCGGAACGCCGCGTGCGCGAACTGAAGCGCGGCCGCGCGCCCAGCGGGGCTCGAGCGGACATTGTCCCAATCGAGGAGATACTCGCCGAGCGCGGCGTCCCAGCGGGCGGCCGGCGGTGACAGCGACGCGGCTGCGAAGCCGTCTGGCGCCGGATGCGCGTAGGCGTAGAAGGCCGCCTTCGGGTGGCGCGCGTCGCCCGGCCACCAGCCGACGGCGACCTCCTGGGCATCCATCGCGTTGCGCATGATGAAGTCGTTCGCAGGCGGCTGGGCCGGCAGGCCCGAGAACAGGTTCACGGCCAGGTCGAACGATCCCCACCATGCGTTGACCGGCGTCGAGCGTCCGCGGTAGGGCGCACGGAACGCCGCCAGCACAAGTGCCGCCTGCGCGGCGGCCGCGAAGTAATCACGCACCTGACCCGGGTCGTAGCGCGCATGCTGCTGGTCCTCGTCTAGTGGAACGCTCCACGGCACCTCCTGGGGGGTGGGGTCGATCTCGACGGGACCTGCGAGACCGCGGACGGCGGTCAGCAGCTCGCGGGTGACCGCGCCGACGGATCGGTCCGGCGCGAGCGCAACGTGTCGCACCCGTCCGTCGCTGTGCTCGACAATCGCCTCGTGGTCCCGCAGGTCGAGCACGACGACCAGCGCTCCCGATCCGTCGGGGGCGGGCAGCGGCGCCGTCTCCCACCCGCGCGCGCTCAGCCGCAGCGCCGCGTGCTGGAGCTGCGGCTCGGGTGGCGCGAGCACCACCGCCAGCTTGCCCAGAACCTGTGTGTGGGAGTGCAGCGTGTCGCAGGTCTCAGACCAACCCTCGTACGACACTGCCGGCCACGCGGACGCCATCACACGACGCTACCAAGCCTGCGTCCCCCGCGCTTGTGAGCGCGACCGGGCGGGGCACGTCAGGGCCTGCGCGAGCCGTGCTCGCCAGCGGGACCCCGTGTCAGGCGCCCTGGAATCCGCGCGGCCGCGCGAGCCCCTGAGGGCTCGCGCGGCCCTTGAGATCTCCCCGGCAAATCCCTCGCCGGCGCGTGATCGTCACCCCACTTCCTGACATCTGACTGACGGCGTAGCCGAGCGGGCAATCCGCCGGCCAATCGGAACAGGCGCAGCGCCCGAGGATCCGCAGTGCCAGCGAGTCCTGATGGGCGGCGCAGGCTACCGTGCGGTCGCGACCTGCTCCGGTTCTGTGGCCGACTCGGCGACCGGCGGTGGCGGCGCCGGGTACGACTCGGCCAGCAGGTGCGCGCCGACGGCTCCAGCGGCGCCGAGCAGCAGCGCGGCGAGCGCCCAGGCGGGGCCGGAGCGCTCTTTTCCGAGTGCGGCGTCGAGTGACAGGCCACCGGGCCCGACCTCGGTAAGGGCGATCACCGCGCCAATCAGCACGACGTTGTACTCGTAGCCACCGTTCGTCAACCAGGGCCCTTTCTTCAGGTGGACGCGATTGATCGCCGTAAGCATCGTCGCCGTCAGCGCCGAAGCGGCAAGCGGCGTCGCGAGCCCCAGCGCCACCGCCGCGCCGCCGCCGGCCTCCGCTGCGCCCGCGGCGATCGCGTTGCGGCGACCCGGCCGCATCCCCAGCTGATCGAACATCTGCGATGTGGCGTCCAGCCCATGCCCCCCGAACCACCCCAACAACTTTTGTGTGCCGTGTCCGAAGAACAACGTGCCAACGGTGATCCGGAGCAACAAGCGACCGATCTTCATCTCTGCCCTTTCGTCTGTTTGTGGCGAGCGCCGGAGCGCGTACGTAGCAGATTATCGAGTAGGGCCAATCATTGGTGCGGCTATATTAGACGGCAATGGCACGTGTCCCTGTGCAAACGTCGACTCACGGGCACTCCCAGGGCCTGCTTGACGAACGCCGTTCGAGTCCGGGTCTGCTGCTCGCAATCCTCGGACACCACACAATGCGCCGCCTTCGTGAGGTACACACGCGCCACAACCTTTCACCGCGCCAGTTCCAATTGCTCGCGCTGCTCCACGAGCACGGTCCGACCGGGCAACGGGAGCTCGGCCAGACGATGGAGACCGACCCCAGCATCCTCGTGACCCTGCTCAACCCGCTCGAAAGCGATGCCTTGGTCTCCCGCACGCGCAACCCCGAAGACCGCCGGCGCCACCTCGTTACGCTGACCCTAAGGGGCAAGCGACGTCTCGCCGCGGCCGCGTACGCGCAGCGCGAAGTGGAGGACCGGTTGTTCGCCGCTCTGGACGACGAGCAGCGCGAGCAGCTCCGCAGTCTTCTGGTCGCGATTCAGGACAGCCTCAGCAGCGAATGCACTTCGGCCGCCGGCGGCGCCTGCCAATCGACCGCGGACTTCGGTTGACCTCGGCAACGCGCTGCCGGGAATCCGCGCGTTCACCTGATGCCGGATCCCCCCTCGTGCTAGTACTACGTTTGCACCGTCGCCGACGTTGCGAGAACGTGGCCTGAGGAGTCGATCGCCTGCACGGCGATGTAGCGCAGCGCGATGCGCAGGGGGATGTCCGTCTGGAACCCTGTCCGGCGGGTTGTTGTCAGCGCGCGCATTGCGGACGTGCCGGCGCCCCCGAGGACGCGCCACGACGCGACGTTGGTGGCGCTGTTCCAGCTTGCGTAAACGGTCGGCTCGCGACCGCCGGCGTACGCGACCGCCGGCGGGGTGAGCGGCGTCCCGCTCCACGGGAAGCGGTAGGCGCGGTAGCTGGCGTTGGCGTCGACGAAGTGGCCATCGAAGATCAGCCGCCCGCGCGGGTCGTACTCGGAGAAGTACGGCTGCTCACCCCAGCCGACGAAGTCGTCGTCGTTGGGCAGCTGCTGCTCGTTGCCCTCGAAGCTTGACAGCAACCCGTGGTCGTGCTGAGCGACGATGCGCGCCGTCCAGTGCTTGAGATCGAGGATCAGCTTGATCGCGCGCGACTGCCTGTGAACAGCCGGCGGGCCGGCGCCGTCGTCGAAGATCGTCACGAACAGGCCCCTAAGGGCCTAAGCGCTGTGACCGCGGCTGCTGTGCCCGGCGAGACTGCGTTGCTTTCCAACAGAAACGCTGGGCGCCAGCCACGCCCAGCCACTCGCCGGATTCCGGCATTAATTTCCGCGGGAGCCCTTAGCGTTTTGCTAGCGGGCGCGTCCGATAATCACGGCAGATGGTGCAGCCGCGGATCCTGCTGGTGGACGATGACGAGGCGATTCTTGACTCGTTACGCCGGGCGCTCGAGCTGGAGGGCTATCGGGTGAGGACCGCGGTCGACGGGGCGGGCGCTCTGCTTTCCGTCGCCCACAGCGAGCCCGATGCAGTCGTGCTCGATATCGGGCTGCCGGATCTCAACGGTCGAATTGTCGCCGCGCGGATGCGCGCCGGTGGTTTGTCGACGCCGATCTTGGTGCTCTCGGCGCTCGATGCGGTCGACGATCGGATCGCGGGGCTGGAGGCTGGCGCCGATGATTACCTGGTCAAGCCGTTCGCGATCGGGGAGCTCGTTGCGCGACTGCGGGCACTGCTTCGCCGCGCAGCGGCGCGGGCGAACGCGGGGACCGCGTCGCT
The DNA here is from genome assembly GCA_963811155.1 of uncultured Solirubrobacterales bacterium. Taxonomy (GTDB): domain Bacteria; phylum Actinomycetota; class Thermoleophilia; order Solirubrobacterales; family Solirubrobacteraceae; genus Palsa-465. Next base: position 24,764 of record CAWEQQ010000018.1, on the reverse strand, counting down.
TCAGCCTCCGGTACGGCTGGGAGGATTGCTGGTTGACCTCGATGGAGCAGCGGCGAGCTGGGATGGGCATGATTTGGGCCTGACAGGCCGAGAGCTCGCGCTGCTCGATGCGCTGGCTCGCAACGTAGAGGTGGTGTTGAGTCGTGATCGACTGTTGGAGATGGTGTGGGGCTATGACTTCGCTCCGGAGAGCCGCGCACTTGATGTGTTCATGACGTACGTGCGCCGCAAGCTGGAGGCGGTCGGGGCGCCCCGGCTGGTCGAGACCGTGCGTGGCGTGGGGTTCGTGTTGCGTCAGCCGTGATCCTGCGCTCGCTCACCGCGCGTGTCGTGGTTGGCGCATTGCTCGTCGTGACTGCAGTGCTAGTTGCTGGGGGTCTGGCGATCGTGACCTTGGCGGAGCAGCGCGACAAGCGCGACGCGGACGCCGATCTGCGGCGCTTTGCGGGCGACCTGATGCCGTCGGTGGCCGGCGTGCTCGGCGTGGCTCGGAGCCCGCCCCTGGGGCCGCCAGCAGGCCCCGGCCCCGGATTCGGCGAGCTACAGCTGCTGGATCGCAGCGGCAAGCCGCTTCGTCCTCCGCCAAGATCACCGCCGCCACCAGCCGCGCCGATAAATCCAAACCCCGGTGTTGCGCAGGCGCTGGTCGACGCATTCAACGCGCGCGGCCAGAGCTCCAGTCCAGCCGGCCAGATCGTGTTTATGCGGGCCATGGCGCTGGTGTCCGGCCGCCGTCTGATCTTGGGCACGGTCCCACGCGGCTTCCCGCCGATGTCGTTGCGCGTCGGCGGCCGCTCAATCGTCGCCGACGGCAAACCGTGGCGGTTGGATGTCGTGCGCGGTCCGGTCGATGTCGTCGTCGAGGTTGGATCGCTAGCGCAGACGATCGCCGCTCGCGCCGCGCAATTGCGCAAGATCGTGATCTGGACCGGCGCTGTGGGCCTGCTGGCTGTGCTGCTGGGCACCGTGATCACCTCGCGCGTGGCGCTGTTGCCACTGACGGCGTTGGCCCGCAAGGCGGCCGGGATCAGGGGAACCGACAACCTCGACGTCAGGGTGCAGACGCCCGGTCAACCGCGAGAGGTCGCAGGTCTGGCGCGAGAGCTTGATCGCATGCTCGGCAGGCTCGAAGACGCGGTCGCTACGCGCGAGTCGGCGCTGCTTGCGGCACGACGGTTCGCCGCCGATGCGGGGCACGAGCTGCGCACGCCCTTGCAGAGCGTGCGCGCGAACCTCGACATCGCGAGCAGCAAGGGGGCCAACGCCGAGCAGCGCCGGGTTGCGCTCGAGACCGCAGCGTCGCAGTCCGAGCGGCTCAAGCGGCTCGTCGATGGCCTACAGACGCTCGCTCGCGGCGAGTCCAGGCTCGGTGCGCCAGTCGCTGATGTCGACCTCGGTGACCTTGCCGACGCCGCGGTCTTTGCGACGCGGACCCGGCATCCCGAGCTCGTGATCGACAGCAACCTCCCGGCTTGCGGTCCGGTCGTGCGCGGCGATGCGGACGGCTTGTGGCGGGTGATCGAGAATCTGCTCGAGAACGCTGCCCGTCACGGGCGCCCCGCCGGGCATGTGCGGCTGCTCGTCGCCGCCAACGGGACCGGCGCCGAAATCGTGGTCGAAGATGACGGTCCGGGAATCCCGCTCGCCGAGCGTGAGCGGGTCACGCGCCGCTTTGCGCGCGGTCGCGGGGCGACGGCGGCCGGCAGCGGGCTCGGGCTTGCGATCGTGGACGCAGAAGCGCGGCGCCACGGCGGTCGGCTCGCACTGTCTGACTCGGTGCTCGGCGGACTGCTCGCGCGGGTGACGATCCCCAGTTAGGGATTTCCTAACGCACGCGCAGCAAGCTGCGCGCGTGGCCGGAAACGGCACGATTTGCACCTGGGGGCGTGGAACTCGCGGCCGCCACCGCACCGTTTGGCCTCTAAGGCCGCGGTGGCGGCGCGAGGATGCATCCTCGAGCGCAGGACCGGAACCGGACAGCTGAGAAATGCCGTCGAGGGGTTACCGATCGCACCAATCGAGTACAGCGTTCTGGGGCCGCGCCTGAGGAAAAACGCGAGACGTCACAGGGCGCGGTGGGGCCGATGTCGCAGCGACTCTGCGGGGAGGTTTCGAAAGTTGTGGACACTGATTACCAGCATTTGGCCGGCGGATCGGTTCGCGAGAAACGGCCGTGTCTGTCGCAGGAGCAGAAGGCTCCAGCGGAGCTGACCGTTCGTCCGCGCAGGTGACGCCCACGCCCCAGGAACAGCATCGACCGCGAGCGGATGACGGATCGCGACCGTGAGCGCCCGCTCGGACGATCTCCCGCGACGTCACTCGGTGGCGCTGCACCAGTTTCTCCAGGCGACAGCTCCGTTCCACATCGTGTTTGATCGCGCGTTGCGCGCTGTCCAGACGGGCAGATCGATCCCGCGCCTATGTCCCCAGCTGATGGCCGGCCAGCGGCTCGACGAGCACCTGACGCTCGAACATCCCGCTGCGGCTCTGACGATCGACACGCTGTCTCAGCATCTCGGATCGCTGATCCTGTTTACGACGCGCGCCAATCGGGCGACCCTCCGCGGCGAGCTGGTCGCGCTCGGTTGCGGGAATGAGCTCTGTTTCCTGGGCTCACCGTGGGTGACCGACATCACTGAGCTCCACCGGCTGGGGCTTGCGCCGGCTGACTTCGCGGTGAGCGACCCGGTCCTCGATTACATGGTCGCGCTCAACGGCGAGAGCGCGCGCAAGAGCACAGATCTACCAGCGGGACGGATCCACGAGCTCGGCGTGCAGAAGGTTGGAAATTCAGGCGCCGAGCAGGAACTTGCCGCCCAGCTTGACTCGCTCTTCGACCTCGTGATGCGGGTCGACCGACACGGCAAGATCGCCGACGTGCGCGGTCCCCTTGCGATCACCCTGTCCAGTCCACCCGAGGCGCTGATCGGCTTCCACGCGGGACAGGCTGTTCCGGAGCTGGGACGCCGTCTTCAACCGGCGGTGGAGCTCGCGTTCGCTGGCGAGAGAACCGATCCCTTCACATACGCCTCCGTCCGCGCCGGAGCATCTTGCCATTTCGAGGCCCGGGTCGTGCTCTGGTCGGCCGACCAAGCGGTCGTGCTCGTGCGCGATGTGACCGACCAGCGACAGCTCGAGCAGCAGTTAGCCCGGCAAGCATTTGAAGATCGGCTGACCGGGCTGGGAAACCGGACACTCTTTTACACCCGGTCACAGCTGGCGCTCGCCCGCTATGAGGGTCAACGACAAGTCGCCGCGCTCCTGATCGACATTGACGATTTCAGGCTAACCAACGACGGGCTCGGTCACAACTACGGGGACGAACTGCTGACGGCGACAGCGAAGCGGCTCGCCTGCTGTGTTCGACCCGGCGACACGGTTGCCCGCCTTGGCGGCGATGAGTTCGCCGTGCTCCTCGAGGGTGCCGGGGCATCGACGGCGAGAGTAATCGGCAAGCGGATCGTCCGCACGCTGAGCACGCCGATCCAGCTGCTCGAGCACGAGATTCCAGTCACGGTGAGCGTGGGCATCGCGATTGCGGACCCCACGGATAGTGTTGATGAGCTACTGCGGAAGGCTGACGTCGCGATGTATCGGGCCAAGGCCGCAGGGAAATGTCGGTTCGCGAACTACCGTGCCACCCACGACGTCAGCCCGAACAGGATTGAGGTCGAGACAGAGCTTCGGCGCGCTCTGGAAAACGATGAGCTGTGCGTGTGGTATCAGCCGATCGTCGGCCTCAAGACCCGATCTCTGATCGGATTCGAGGCGCTCGTCCGCTGGGATCATCCGACGCGGGGCCTCGTGACTCCCGCCGAGTTCATTCCACTGGCCGAGCAGAGCAACCTCATCATCCAGATCGGCGAGCGAGTGCTTTGCACCGCTTGCCACCAAGCGAGCCAATGGCAGCGCACCACCGGATGCAGCGGCCCGCCGACCGTCAGCGTCAACGTTTCGTCGCGCCAATTGACCGACCGAGCGCTGGTGCGGAACGTCGAGCGGATTCTCAGCGAGACCGGACTCGATCCCAAGCTGCTCGTGCTGGAGATCACCGAGACCGCCCTTATGTCCGGTCAAGAGCACGCACTCGAGACCGTGGACCGCCTCAATCAAATCGGCCTCGCGATCGCACTCGACGACTTCGGAACCGGTTACTCGTCCCTCAGCCGCCTGCAGCAGTTTCCAGTCAATGCCATCAAGATCGACAAGAGCTTCGTCGACGGGATCACCGAAGGCGGCCAGGCGGCGGCATTCGCTCGCGTTGTCATCCAGCTCGCGGCGATCGTCGGTGTCGAATCGGTCGCCGAAGGAGTCGAACGCGCGGATCAGCTTCACAAGCTCACCGACTTGGACTGCGACAGCGCTCAGGGCCACATCTTCGGTCCACCCCTGCGCGCGGCCGATGCGATGTCCCTGTTGGAGCGTCGTATCGCTCGCGCTGCGGACGACGCGCGTATGTCCGTGTGACCGCCACGACGCCAGACATTGGCGTCGGATCTCACGAGCACTACACGTGAACTGGACGGCCCGCCGTGCGGGCGCTTTGCGGCATTCTACGAACCGAGACTGCGCACGTTACGGATCGAGGGTGGGGGATTGGGCCCTCAAAGTCGACGTGGCTCCGACGATGTTCATGGCCAAGGATCGGATCGCAGCGCTGCTTCTTCTCGGCGGGGCGCGGTCGCAAACGTCAGATTCGTTGGCATGAATGGGCTTCGTGCGACGCAGAAGGAGAGGGAATGAAAACTGGTGACCAAATCCACCTCAGCCGGCGGCTTATGAGGACGATCTTGCTGATGCCGGCGGTCGCGGTAGCCGTCGCAACCTCCGCGACTCCCGCTGCAGCCTCGGTGGTCGCTGGCCACGCGGCAGCCGTCAGCAGCTTGCGCCCCGCGACGACCACCAAGCAGCACGCTGGTGTCCGCGCGCATCATTCCGTGGCTAGCAAGCAGTTTGGCGGCAAGGTCGGCGGTCCCGAACTGCACTTCGGCCGCAAGGTCGGGCGCCCGACGAAGTACTGCTTTCGCAGGGTAGGCCATCCCCACAAGGAATTCTTTCGCAGGGTCGGGTCCGCGGCCTGACGCGCGCCTGACGTGAGGGCCCTTAGGGCTCCGATCAGAATCAAAAGCAGTGGCCTGCTCAGCGTGACTCGCTAGATCCAGGCAACAGACCGGCGTCCTGGTGCTCGGACGCGATGGGTCCACTCGCCGCGGTCTCAAGCTCGTCAACGTCGGAGTAGGCTTGTCTTACCCGCGACGAGAGGGACACGTTTGGACGCAGCCGAACCGCAAGCTGTTCTGACGCCACTTACCGAGGCAGCGATCTTCCTCGTACTGACCGTGAATTCAGGCGCCGAGGACGCGGTCCGCGAGTTGCTCGCGGATGTCAGCGGGCTGAAACGGTCGGTGGGCTTTCGGCTTCCCGAGGGTGAGCTGAGCTGTGTGGTTGGTCTGGGCTCAGGGCTGTGGCACTTCTCGACGGCCGTGACAGGCAACCTGTTCTTCATTCCTACCGCTGACTTTCTGGACGACCCGGGAACCCGCGCGCCCGAGGAAGCATCGATGGGTGTGGACGTATCGGCATCCGGGGATTGCTCGCTCGGGATTGGAAGCCTGAAGGAGAGCCGCGATGAATCACCTGCTGCGCTCGAGTGCCCCGATCAGCGACGCAGGCTTGTCGCCCGCAGCTATGATGAGCCTTCCGCCGGGGTGCCACCCCCTGCGACGCACACCGGCCCCTGCGTTCAGTAGTTCCTCCCCCGACGAATGAGCATCCGACTCGCCATTGAGCACCGGACGGTGTACCGCTATGACCGCCCCGTGCGCCTGGGCCCGCACGTGGTCCGGCTGCGGCCCGCACCGCATTGCCGGACGCCGATCCTCTCCTACTCGCTGGCGGTCACGCCGGCGCAGCACTTCGTCAACTGGCAGCAGGATCCGTTCGGCAACTACCTGGCGCGGTTCGTGTTTCCCGAACCCACCCGCGAGCTAACGGTGACGGTCGACCTGGTCGCCGAGATGACGGTGATCAACCCATTCGACTTCTTCGTCGACGAGGGCGCTCGCACTTGGCCGTTTCGCTACGAGCAGTCGCTCGCGCACGACCTGCTTCCGTACCTGGAGAGCGACGCAGGCGGGCCGCTGCTCGTGGGGTGGGCCGAGGCGGTCCCGCGCACGGAGACGCCGATCATCGACTTCCTGGTCGCGCTCAACCGCCGGGTCCTGGGCGACATCTCCTACTCGATCCGATTGGACTCGGGTGTGCAGACGCCAGACGAGACGCTCGAGCGGGCCGTCGGATCGTGTCGAGACAGCGCTTGGCTGTTGGTAGGGATCCTGAGGAGGCTCGGGATCGCCGCGCGCTTCGCCTCCGGCTATCTCGTCCAGCTAGCCGAGGACGATCCCCCCGAAGGGAGTGCTGGGCCACGCTCCGACTTCACGGACCTCCACGCCTGGGCCGAGGCATACGTCCCCGGTGCCGGTTGGATCGGCCTGGACCCCACCTCGGGACTGCTGGCGGGCGAAGGGCACATCCCGCTGGCGTGCACCGCCCTCCCCACGGCGGCGGCGCCGATCACGGGGCTGGTCGACGCCGCGCAGACGACGTTCGAGTACTCGAATGTCGTGCGGCGGATCCACGAGCCTCCGCGCACAACACTGCCCTACAGCGCCGGGCAGTGGCAGGGGATCGACGCGCTCGGACGCGCCGTCGACGCTGACCTGCAAGCGCACGACGTCCGGCTGACGATGGGTGGCGAGCCGACGTTTGTCTCGATCGACGACATGGAGGGGCCCGAGTGGAACACGGAGGCCTTCGGTGAAGCCAAGCGCAAGCTGGCCGGTGCCCTCGCCGAGCGGCTCGCGACGACGTTCTCGCCCGGGGCGCTGATCCAGCACGGCCAGGGCAAGTGGTATCCGGGCGAGCCGCTGCCGCGGTGGCAGATCGGCGTGTACTGGCGAGCCGACGGACACCCGCTGTGGCGGGATCGCAGGCTGCTCGCTGATCCGACCACCACCGGTTCTGCGACGGCTGCCGACGCGCGAACCTTGGCCGACGCGATCGCCGATGCGCTGGGGCTCCACGACGAGATGCGCTATCCGGTGTACGAGGATCCGCTCGAGCGTTTGTGGAGAGAATCGAGGCTGCCCGGCGGTGACCCCCCGTCGCGCCCCTCCCCGGACCCGAAGGATCGATCCCTCGCCGACGCCAGCGCACGCACGGCGATCGTCGCCGACTTCGACGCCGAGCGGGGCGAGCCGCGCGGCTGGGCGATGCCCTTGCACCGCGCACCCGGCGAGGCCGTTTGGTCGACCGGCCGCTGGCTGCTGCGACGCGGCAACCTGTTCCTGATGCCGGGCGACTCGCCGATCGGATTCCGGCTGCCGCTGGACTCGATCACCTGGACGCCGCCACCCCCGGACGCCGAACAGTCGCTATTTCGCCCGGTCGAGGACCTGCCGCCCGCGCCGCCCGCGCCGCATGCGGAGGTGGAGATCATCGACCCGCCGCCGATCACCGCCCTGTGCGTCGAGTTGCGCGGCGGTCACGTGCGCGTCTTCCTGCCTCCGGTCGAGGACTACGGCCACATGGCGGAGCTGATCGCGATCGTCGAGGACGCCGCAGCGTCGGCCCTGCTCCAAGTCGTCGTCGAGGGCTATCCACCCCCGAGGGATAACCGCGCGCGGCAACTCGTGGTCGCTCCCGACCCCGGCGTGATCGAGGTCAACATCCACCCGAGCAGCTCCTGGCCCGAGCTGGCGGAGCGGACCCTGACGATGGTTCACGAAGCGCGTAAGGCCGGCCTCGGAACCGAGAAGTTCGCGCTTGACGGCACCCACACCGGTACCGGCGGTGGTGGCCACCTGACGCTCGGAGGCCCCGCGCCGGCCGACAGCCCGCTGCTGCGCCGCCCTGACCTGCTGCGCAGCCTGCTGACCTATTGGCAGCACCACCCGTCCCTGTCGTACCTGTTCGCGGGGCGTTTCGTGGGGCCTACGAGCCAGGCGCCGCGGATCGACGAAGGGCGACACGAGAGCCTATACGAGCTCGAGATCGCGTTCGCCGAGCTCGACCGCTTAAGCACAGCCAGAGCTGCTCGTCCGTGGCAGGTCGACCGACTGTTCCGGCATCTGCTGGTCGACGTCACCGGCAACACTCACCGCGCCGAGTTCTGCATCGACAAGCTGTTCAACCCCGACTCCGAGGGCGGCCGGCTGGGAGTCGTCGAGCTGCGCGGATTCGAGATGCCACCCCATCCCCAGATGGCGCTCGTCCAGGCGCTCTTGGTGAGGGCGCTCGTTGCCCGCTTTTGGCGCCAGCCCTATGTGGCGCCGCTGGTCCGCTGGGGCACTGAGCTGCACGATCGCTTCCTGCTGCCGTGGTGGGCCGAGCAGGACATCCGGTTCGTCGTCGGCGATCTGAACGACCACGGCTATCCGTTCGCGATGGAATGGATCGAGCCGTTCCTGGAGTTTCGCTTCCCACTCCTGGGAGTTGTCAACGTCCAGGACATCTCGGTCGAGCTGCGGGCGGCGATCGAGCCCTGGAACGTGCTCGGCGAGCAGCTCGCGGCCACGACGGCCCGCTACGTCGACTCCTCGCTCGAGCGGCTTCAGGTTCGCGTCGACGGGCTGGTCGAGCCGCGTTATGCGGTCACCTGCAACGGCTTCCCGGTGCCCGTCCAGCCCACCGACACGCCGGGCACGTACGTTGGCGGCATCCGCTACCGCGCCTGGCAGCCGTGGTCAGCGCTGCACCCGACAATCGGGGTCCACGCCCCGCTGACGTTTGACATCGTCGACCGCTGGAGCAGTCGCTCACTCGGAGGATGCAGGTACCACGTGAGTCATCCTGGAGGTCGCGCGTACGACCGCTTCCCGATCAACGCCGCCGAGGCCGAGACCCGCCGCGGGAGCCGCTTCGAGCCGATCGGACACAGCCCCGGGAAGATCGAGCTGCCCGACATCCACCGTGCCGGCGAATACCCTCGCACGCTGGACCTGCGCCGACCTGGAGCACGCTGAGAGCAACCGAGGCCGTTACCGCAGCCGCAATTTGAGAGCCAACCACGAACACCGTGTCTAGGTCTAGTGGCCATCCGGCACTCGCCGCCGGGAGGCTTGGGGTCAAGCGCTCAGCCGTTCGTCGCTCAGCCGCCGCTCGGCGACGTCGCGGGTGGGGCGGCCGCGGATGGTGCCGGCGCGGCGTCGACATACTCAACGTCGCTGCGCAAAAGCTCTTTCCAGAGGCCGGGATGGACCTGGGCCGGCTCGCTTGAGTCGATGAAGTCGATCAGCACACGGACGAAGCGAAGCGGATCGTCGAGGTGCGGGAAGTGGCCCGCGTCTGGAAAGACCTCGAGCCGGCTGCCGGGTACCAACCGATGGGCCGCGAGCGCGTGCTTGACCGGGATGATCGGGTCGCGCTCGCCCCAGACAAGCAGGAACGGGATCGCTTGAGCGAGGTAGAGGCGATCGGTGGCATCCACCCGCTGCCCCCCGAGATCGACGATCGTCCTGAGTGTGTGCAGGAACGCGGCGCGCGCCTCGCGGTCCGAAAGCGAGGCGTGACCGCGCAGTACTTCCCCCAGGTCAGTGTGCACGCGCAACCCGATGCGGCCGAGCGCGCGTCCTACCGCCTGGCCGGCCCCGAGGACCCGCTCATTGACAAGCAGCGGAAGCAACAGCTCAGAGCCCGGAAGGCTGGCAGCCCGCAGGAGTGCGGTGATGTCGCGACCCAGTCCGCCGCTGCTCACGAGGACCAGCCGCTCGCAGTGCTCGGGGAACTGGTATGCCAGCTGCATGGCCACGCCGCCGCCGAGCGAGTGCCCGACGAACGTCGCTCGCTCATGTCCCAGCGCGATCAACAAGTCACGGACCCCGCTGGCATAGGCGCCCAGCGAATAGTCCCCTCGCGGCTTGGCCGATTCGCCGTGGCCGAGCAGATCGGGAGCGATGACGGTGAAGCGCTCAGCCAGAAACGGGAGCACGTTGGCCCAGGTGGCCGACGTCGAGGTTATCCCGTGGACCAGTACGACCACGGGACCGCTGCCAGCCGAACGGTAAACGACGCGGTGCCCATGCAGCAGGATTTCGCGCAACGCATCGAGCTCCGGTGCGGCCGCACCCGAATTCGGCGCCAGCGGCAGCTCTGCCGATCCCAGGTGGCGGCCCTCCGACCGGCTCGTGCTATTCGCTCGTGACATAAATCGGGTGGCACGCATCGATCGCGGCGAGCGCGGAACGCACAACCGCTACGCCGTCGAAGCCAAGCGTCCTGGCTCCTTCCTTCAGTCTACTTCGTGCGCGGTCTTTGGGCGACGACCTGGAAGACGGAGGTGAAGCCGTTCTCGAATCCTCGACGGGCCGCGCGCACGTATAGACGCCAAATCCGCATGCGCTCGGGACCGATGAGCGCCTCGGCCCGTTCGCAGTGCTCGTCGAGGTTGTGCGCCCACTCGCGCAGAGTGCGCACGTAGTCGAACCGGAAGCCCTCGACGTGGGTCGGCTCGAGACCCGCGACCTCGATCGCGGTGAGCACGCGGGACAGATGGAGGGGCGCCGCATCGGGGAACACGAAGCGCTCTGAGAACGGTCCCGCTTCAGGGTCGTCGTAGCGCAACCGCGCGATCCCGTGGTTGAGCAGCCGCCCGCCGGGGCGAAGCACGGTGGCGAGCTGCCGCGCGTAGGCGTCGATGTTGGCGCTGCCGACGTGCTCGACCATGCCGATCGAGGCGATCGCATCGAACTGCTCATGATGCGAAATTTCGCGGTAGTCGGCAACGCGGATCTCGACCCGGTCCGCGAGCCCCGCCGCTGCCGCCCGCTCGCGAGCAAGCACGGCCTGCGGCTCGGACAGGGTGATCGCGGTGACGTGGACGCCGTGCTCACCGGCGGCGTGCAGCGCGAAGCTGCCCCATCCGCAGCCGACGTCGAGCACCCTCTCGCCCGGCGCGAGACCAAGTTTCGCGCAAACGAGCGCGAGCTTGGTGCGCTGCGCCTCCTCGAGCGTCAACGCGCCCCGCGAGAAGATCGCACACGAGTACGTCATCGACTCGCCGAGGATCAGGGCAAAGAACTCGTTGGACACGTCGTAGTGGTGCGCGATCGCGCGCCGGTCACGCTCGCGGCTGTGGCGCCGCCCACGCGGACGCAGCTCGGCCACGGGAGCACGCGGCAACGAGCGCAGCGCGCCGGCCCGCACGGCGGCTGCCACTAGGCGCGCCTTGCCGCGCGCGTCCAGCGGCGGGACCGTGTAGCTGTCCAGCAGCTCGAGCACTGCGTCCATGTCGCTCACCTCGATCTCACCGCTTACGTACGCGCGGCCAAGACCGAGCTGACCCGGCGCACGCAGCACGTGCGAGAGCGCGCGCGGCGAGCGTACGCTGAACGTCGGCGCTCTCGCGCCGTTGGTGGGCGGCAGGCTGCTGCCGTCCCACAGCTCAACGCGAAAGGGACGCTCAGTGAGCGCCTGCGCGAGCGTCTCGCGCAGCGACAGGGTGGCGCTGCGCGCGCTCACCGCGCCGGCAGCTTCGCCAGCTTGGCCGCCTGGCGTTCGGGGCTGACGCGCAAGACGTCCCAGGCAAGCCCGGATCGCTCGAGCGCTCTGATCGCAAGCGCGGAGGGGTCGAGCTCCCAGCGGCGCAGGCCGTGCTCGGCGGAGGTCGGGAACGCGTGGTGGTTGTTGTGCCACGCCTCGCCGAGTGAAAGCGGCGCCAGCCAGGCGAGGTTGCGTGACTGATCGCCGGTGTCGAACCGCTGGCGCCCGAAGAAGTGGCAAAGCGAATTGATGCTGTAGGTCACGTGGTGAAGCACGAGCATCCGCACCGCCCCGCCCCACAGCAGACCGGTTACGCCGTCGCGGAGCCTTCCGCCGAACAGCCAGCCCAGCCCGAACGCGGCGACCAGGCCGCCGAGCGCCCACACCAGAAACGTGCGGTCGACCCAGCTCACAACTGGGTCGGCGAGTAGATCCGGCGTGTAGCGCGCACGTTTCCCGCGATCGGTGTGAATGAACAACCACCCGACATGTGCATGGAGCAGCCCGCGCGCGGCGCCACCCCAGCCATGACCCTGATCGACGTGCGGACTGTGCGGGTCGCCGTCCCGATCGGAGAACCGGTGATGCTTGCGATGGTCGGCCACCCACGAGATCACCGGGCCCTCGATCGCCGCCGAGCCGAGGATCGCCAGCGCTGCACGGATCACGCGCCGGGTCTTGAACGCCCGGTGAGTAAGTAGGCGGTGAAAGCCGACAGTCACGCCGAGACCGGTGAGCACGTACAGCAGGAGGAAGTCGAAGATATCGTTCCAGCCCAACAGGCTGTCCCACAACTGCCAGGCAACGAAGAACAAGCTGAGGATCGGGACCGCGGTCACGATTCCCGTGATCAGTCGGTCGCGACGCTCGTTGACAACAGGCTCAGCATCGTCGCGAGCGACCGCCCGCAGCTCGCCGGTGTCGAGACGCGAACGCGGACCCGTTCGGGCACGCTGCTCAAGCGGTACACCGGACCGAGCCACTTTCTGGACATCTGGCTCGGGACGGCTCATCGTTGAATCTTTGAATCTTTAGTCATCGAGCGTCGTGTGAGCGTCAGGCTCGGAGATCGCGTGGCTGACTCGGAGATAATAAAGCCGACACGCTCCACACGCTCCACCCAGCTGTGCACGTCCAGAGGTCGATGGCGTGACCGGGGCGCGTGGTTGGTCACGAGCCTAGGCGGTGGCGCTGTCGAGCCCGGCTGAAGCGGGGACTCGTGGCCGTGGTCGGCCATCGACGACCTCGCCGCTCTTCGCCCGCCCCCGACAGCGTGGTTGGCACCGCCCCGCGCTCGTCGGAGGTGCCGCGAAGCGTATGGGTCGGAGTACGCTGTAGGAACGGCGAGAACAACCCGTAGGAGGACCCGATGCCTGGACTTGCCGGCCGCATCTCGACACTCACCAAGGCGAAGATCTCGCACATGCTCGATCACGCCGAGGATCCGGCCGAGACGCTTGACTACGCCTACGAGCGCCAGCTCGAAGATCTGCAGAACGTCAAGAAGGGCATCGCAGATGTGGTCACGGCCAAGAAGCGGCTGCAGCTGCAGGAGCAGGGCCTGCGCCAGCAGGCAGACAAGCTCGACGGCCAGGCGCGCGAGGCGATGTCCGTCGGGCGCGAGGACCTTGCGCGCGCGGCGATCGAGCGCAAGCAGCTGATCGTTCAGGAGACGGGCTCGCTCGATCAACAGGTCTCAGAGCTCGAGTCACAGCAGGACAAGCTGACCGCGGCCGAACAGCAGCTGCAGGCCAAGATCGAGCAATTCCGCTCCAAGAAGGAAGTCATCAAGGCGCAGTACTCGGCGGCCGAGGCGCAGGTGCACATTTCCGAGGCGGCCACCGGCGTCGGGGACGAGATGGCCGACGTCGGCGCGGCGATGCAGCGCGCGATCGACAAGAGCGACCAGATGCAGGCACGGGCGTCGGCGGTCGGGGAGCTGCAGGAGGCCGGCACCTTCGAGGACTTGACCACGCTGGGTCCCGCACAAGACGACGTTGACCGCCAGCTCGATCAGCTCGGCGCCAAGAGCGCCGTCGACGACGAGTTCGCCAAGCTCAAGGCCGAGGTCGGATCCAGCGCCCAGCAATCCGCCCTTCCGGCGGGCGGCGCGTCCGCCGGAGGAGTGCCGGAGTCGCATCAAGGCGATGGCGGTGGGGAGCCGGAATCGAGTTGAGGCTCGGAAACCTACGACTCGCGCACCGCCTAGCCTAGTGGTGGGTGCGGATTTGCAGGCCGGGCCACCGGGAGGGTTCAGCGAATCGTCTCGAGCGGGGTCGCCGGCTGGTGTGTATGGGCGCTGCGCTCACGCCGGGCCACGCCGCTGCTGACTGCGGCGTCGGCGACCGCGTGGGCCGCCGATTCTGCGACGCGGCGGTTGAAGACGCTGGGGATGATGTAGTCGGTGTGGAGCTCCTCCTCGGGGATGATGCGTGCGATGGCCTGCGCGGCGGCGAGCTTCATTTCCTCGTTGATCGTCCGCGCGTGCACCTCGAGCGCGCCCTTGAAGACGCCCGGGAACGCGAGCACGTTGTTGATCTGGTTGGGGTAGTCAGAGCGCCCGGTGGCAATGATCGCGACGTCGTCGCGAACCTCCTCGGGGTGGACCTCGGGCACCGGGTTGGCCATCGCGAACACAATCGCACCAGCAGCCATCCGCCGCACCGCGGCGGCTGAGACCGCGCCGGGGGTGGAAACGCCGAGCAGCACGTCAGCGCCGGCAAGCACCTCGTCGGCCGTGCCCCGCAGCCCGCGCTTGTTCGTGCGCCGTGCGAGCGCAGCGCGGGCCGCGTCGAGGTGCTCGGAACCGGCGTACAGCGCGCCGCGGCGGTTGCACACGATCACATCGCCGACGCCGTGGGCGAGCATGATGTCCGCGCAGGCCAGGCCGGCCGCGCCCGCGCCGACAACCACCACGGTGATGTCCTCGGCGCGCTTGCGGACGACCTTCAAGGCGTTCACGAGCGCCGCCAGCACCACGATCGCCGTGCCGTGCTGGTCGTCGTGGAACACCGGGATGTCCAGCTCTGAGCGCAGGCGCCGTTCGATCTCAAAACAGCGCGGCGCGGCGATGTCCTCCAGGTTGACGCCGCCGAAGGTCGGGGCCGCCGCTTTCACGAACGCGACGATCTCCTCAACGTCCTTGGTGTCGAGGCAGAGCGGGAACGCGTCCACGCCGGCGAACTCCTTGAACAGCATCGCCTTGCCCTCCATCACGGGCATCGCGGCCTCGGGGCCGATGTCGCCGAGCCCGAGGACGGCGGTGCCGTCGGAGACGATCGCGACCGTGTTGCCCTTGATCGTCAGCGCCCACGCCTTAGCCCGATCCTCGTGGATCGCCATTGAGACGCGCGCAACGCCCGGCGTGTAGACCATCGAGAGATCGTCGCGGGTCTTGATCGGGACCTTCGCGTTGACCTCGATCTTGCCCCCTTTGTGCATCAGGAACGTGCGGTCCGAGACACTGTCGACGCTGACTCCATCGAGCTCGCGCACCGCACGCACGACCGCCTCGGCGTGAGCGGAGTCAACGCACGCGACCGTAATGTCGCGGATCGCCTCCTGAGACTCCACGCGCACGAGATCGATCGCCCCGAGCATCGCCTCGGCGTCCGCGACCGCACGGGCGATCCGGGCGAACGCACCGCCTTGCTGGGGCATGTGCAAGCGCATCGTGAAGCTGTAGGAGGCCGAGGGCTGGAGCCGCGGGACCGGTGAGTTGGTGGCTTCGTCAGACATGGACCGAAGGCGTGGCGGCACTACGTCGAGGTCCGAGGACAGCCGGATGACTCGGGCGCGGTCCGATCGGGCGAGGCTGGATGCCGAGCGGGCCGCAGCCCGAGCAGGCGAGGATTTGCAGCCGCCAGACCACAACGAACTTGCAGGATGTGCCGCTAGCTAGCTAGATCGTCCGGACGTTCGCAGCGCTTGGTCCCTTGGGACCGCGCTCCGTCTCGTAAGAGACCTTCGCGCCCTCGGCGAGCGACTTGAAGCCGTTGCCTGCGATCGCAGAGTGATGGACGAACAGGTCCTTGCCCTGGTCATCGGGCGTGATAAAGCCATAGCCCTTGTCGTCGCTGAACCACTTTACGGTTCCGGTTGCCATCTGTTCCCTCCCGGGAGATCGTGTGCTGCGAAACGCGGGAGGTGCTAGAGCAACAACTACGAACGCTGGCACTACTTTCGCCGGACGAAATGCCCGACACGGAGATATCAATCGTAGCGTGCCAGGACCCGGGGCGCCTCCGGACCAGCACGGGCCGCGGCCGGCGACCGACGGAATACGAATCGGCGGCCAGCAGTGCCAGGACCGGCCCCCGCGCCGATGAGCACCGTGCGTGGGGCGACCCGACCAGCAGCAGCAATAGGCGTCGCTACGGCCCTTGTTGTTGTTGCGACCCCGGCTGTGCTATCCCAGGTCGTCCAACCGTGGTCACGATCGCGGAGGTGCTCAGGAATGCAACGACCGCGCGAGCGGCTCGTGAACCGAGGAGCCGGGATCGGCTACTTCTTGGCCTGCTCGAAGTACGGGTTGGTCCCGGAGGCGTGGTCGGTGACGTCGACGACGCGGTCGATCTCGGGGACAGCCTGGGTGATCGCCACTTCGATGCCCTGGCTGAGCGTGACGGTGGCCATGCCGCAGCCCTGACAGCCTCCGCCCAAGCGCAGATAGGCGGTGGCGCCTTCGATGCCCGCGAGCTCCGCGTGTCCGCCGTGGCTGGCGATACTCGGGTTGACATCGCGGTCGAGCACGGCCGTGACGCGGCGGGCGGTATCGGTGTCCAGGCCAGCCCCGGGCCTGGGAGGCGGACCCGGAGGGCGGACGGCGGGAGCGGCTCCGGGGCTCATCGGGAGGGTGGGCAGGGCGAGGGGCGGTGGAGGCGGCTTGTTCGGGTTGATGACCACGAAGCCGCTGTGCAGCGGGTCCTCGCTCCAGTCGATCGTGGCCCCCCGGAGCTTCGCGATGCTGTCGTTGGCCACGACAATCGCGAGGTCCCCCTCGTGCTGCACGGTGTCGCTGGCGCGGACCTTGGCCAGCGGTTCGAGCGACAGCGCGCAGACGTACTCGCCGTCGGCCTCGCCTGTGACTCGCACGGACAGCACTCGATCGGTCGCGTCGGGCGCGGCGGCGCGGAAGTCGCGCACGCGCTCGAGGGCCGATGCCGTGATGGCGAGGAGTGCGGGGGTTGCGTCGGGCACCGATCTACGATAGCGCGGTGGACCGCCTTCTCCTGATCCTGCCGTCGGCCACCTATCGCGCGTCGGATTTCCTGGCGGCGGCGCGGGAGCTCGGCGCCGGGGTCACGGTGGCGTCCGAGCGCCGGGCGGCGATGTCGGCGGCGATGGGCGAACGTGCCCTCACGCTCCGCCTGTCGGACCCGGCAATGGCGGCCGAGCAGATCGCTGCGCGTGCCCTGCAGACGCCGTTCGCCGCGGTCGTGGGCGTCGATGACCAGGGCGTGATGGCTGCCGCGCTAGGCGCGGAGCGCCTCGGGCTGCCCCACAACCCCCCGGAAGCCGTGGCCCGCACGCGCGACAAGGCGGCGACGCGCCGGGCGCTCGCGGAGGCCGGCGTCCCGCAGCCGCGCTTCGCCCTGCTGCCCTCCGGAGCCGACGTCGCGGCCGTGGCGCGCGAGGTGGGCCTTCCCTGTGTCGTCAAGCCGGTAGGGCTGTCGGGCAGCCGCGGGGTGATCCGGGCCGATGACGCCGAGCAGGCGGGCTCGATCGCCCAGCGCGTTCGGGGCATTCTGGCCGCCGCTCAGCAGCCGCCCGGCGCGCCGCTGCTGCTGGAGCGCTATCTGCCCGGCGCCGAGGTGGCCGTCGAGGGGCTGCTGCGCGGAGGCCGTCTGGAGGTGCTGGCGGTGTTCGACAAGCCCGACCCGCTCGAGGGGCCGTACTTCGAGGAAACGTTGTACGTGACGCCATCGCGGCTCGCGACCACCGTCCTGGCGGAGGTCGAGGCGGTTGCTGCGCGGGCGGCGAGTGCGCTGGGGCTGCGGGAGGGACCGATCCACGCCGAGCTGCGCGTTGACGGTGAGCGGGTGAGCGTCCTCGAGCTGGCGGCCCGGTCGATCGGGGGCCTGTGCTCGCGCGCGCTGCGCTTCGGGGCCGGCGTCAGCCTGGAGCAGGTGATCCTGCGCCACGCCTTGGGCCTCGGGCTCGAGGACCTGCCGCGGGAGTCGACGGCGTCCGGCGTGATGATGATCCCGATCCCGAGGGCTGGCGTGCTGCGCTCGGTCGAGGGACAGCAGGAGGCGCGGGCGGTGGAGGGCATCGGCGGGCTGGAGGTCACGATCGCCCGCGGCCGCCCCGTGGTGCCGCTCCCCGACGGCGACCGCTACCTGGGCTTCATGTTCGCGCGCGCGGGGAGCGCCGACGAGGTCGAGCGCTCCCTGCGCGCCGCGCACGCCCGCTTGCGGATCCGGATCGAGCCGCACGCTCCCGAGCCGGTCGGCGCGCGCTAGCTCCGCCTGGTGATCTGAATCTGCACGAACGAGTCAAGTTTCGACACGTCGATCACCATGCGGAGCCCGCCGCCGGAGGCAGGGCGGAAGACCGTTTCTCGGGATTCGGGCATTAGTTTCCGCGGGAGCCCTTAGCAGCTAGCGTGGTACCCGTTGCGCGTCCTGCTGATCTCGACCTACGAGCTGGGTCACCAGCCGTTGCACGTCGCCTCACCGGCGGCGGCGCTGCGCCGCGCTGGACACGAGGTTCGCTGCCTGGATCTCAGCGTGCAGCCGTGGGACCCAGGCGCCCTAGAGTGGACACAGGCGGTCGGCTTCTCGGTGCCGATGCACACCGCCATGCGACTCGCGCTCAGCGCCGGCCGCCGAGTGCGCCGCGAGCACCCCGCGCTTCCGATCTGCTTCTACGGACTCTATGCCACGGTCAGCCGCGAGCTGGTAGAGCGTGAGCTCGCCGCGCGCGTGATCGCCGGCGAGTACGAGCCGGCGCTCACGGCTTGGGTGGACGAGCTCGCGGCCCCGTGGGCGTCCGCGCCGGCTCGCCGAACGGTCGCTCATCCACCTGCAGCGCGGTACCTTCGATCCGCCGGCTCGTGAGCTGCTGCCCGGGCTCGAGTGCTACGCCCGCCTGGCGGTGGGCGGGGAGGAGCGGCTGGTCGGGTACGTGGAGGCCAGCCATGGGTGCGTGCATCGCTGCCTGCACTGCCCTGTCCCCACCGTCTACGACGGGCGCATCCGCGTCGTGCAGGCCGAGACCGTCCTGCGCGACGTCGAGCGCCTGGCGGGCATCGGCGCGCGCCACATCACGTTCGGCGACCCCGACTTCCTCAACGGCTGGCGCCACTCGCTCGCGATCGTGCGCGCGCTGCACGAGCGCTGCCCGGAGCTGAGCTTCGACTGCACGACAAAGGTCGAGCACGTGCTCGAGCACGCCGGGGTGTGGGAGGAGATGGCCGCCTCGGGCTGCCTGTTCGTCGTCTGCGCACTGGAGAGCGTCAACGACGAGCTCCTCGCTCGCCTCGAGAAGGGCCACACAACCGCCGAGGCGGTGCTCGCCCTCGAGCTGCTGCGCGAGCACGGAATCGAGACCCGGCCATCGTTTATGCCCTTCACCCCGTGGACGACCCCACGCGACGTGCTAGAGATCGTCGACTTCGTCGCCGCGCACGATCTGGTGGCCAACGTCGACCCGGTGCAGTACACGATTCGGCTGCTCGTGCCCGAGGGCTCGCTGCTACTGAAAAGCAAGGACCTGCGCGAGCACCTCGGCCCCTACGACGCCGAGCGCCTCAGCTACCCATGGCGGTCAACAGACGCTGCGGCCGACCGGCTGCAGGGCCGCCTCAGCGCGCTCGTCGAGCAGAGCGCCGCCGCACACGAGGCGACGGGCCTGACGTTCGCGCGCATCCGCGCGGCGGTGCGCGACGCGACCGGCGAGGCGGGCGGCCCGGAGCCGGACGCCATCCCAATGGGATCGACAGAGGGGAGGCCACGGCTCACCGAGCCGTGGTTCTGTTGAGCGGAGCCCACCGAGGGCCAGTTCGGTCCTCTCACAGCGTGATCACGTGGTCCGGCGGGTCGCCCGCCAGCGCGGCGTAGAGATCGGGGAAGCACCCGACCCGCACGCCCGCGACCGTTCCCATGGGCAGCGCCGCGCCGATCTCCCCCTCGGCCAAGCAGCGCTCCAGCGCGCACTGGTCACAGAGCATCAGCAGCATCCCTTGCTCGGCAGCCACCCGCCCAAGACGCTCGCCCACGGGATCGCCCGCCCGCAGCAGGTAGGTGTTGTCGTCAAAGAAAAACATTCCGACGACCTCGACCCCGTGCGTGCCCTGCTCCAGCTGCGGAAGGATCATCTTCCCGAGCTTGTAGCTGGCCGTGTGGCCGGAGGTGGAGAACACGTAGGCGACCTTCATGAGTTAGGGTCCGTTCGGGAATAAGTGATCGGATCGGGGCGGTCGGGGGGCGAGCGGGGCGGTGCCGGCGCGTGCGTGGCAGTAGTGGCGCTACGGCGCGCACGCGCCGGTGCCGCATCCGCGAAGTCATCCGGGCCGCATCCGGACGATCAATTATTTCTGAACGGGCCCTTAGATGCGAGGATCGACGTGGATCTTTGGTCCGGAGCCGGCGTCGCCGGGGCGCCATCCGGCCAGAACGTCTCCGGCGTGCTCAAGGCCGACCGTCGCGGCGATCAGCGGATGCGGGTCGACCGAGCCCGACGCGTACGCTTCGATCGCACCCAGAAGTTCAGGGGAGCCCGACAGGATGCCGACCGCCGTCACATCCTTGAGCGCCATCGTCCTGGTATCGATCGTGCTTGGAGTGCCGGCGAGTCCGATGTACACGACGCGCTTGCCGGGCTCGACCAGATCAAGCGCGAGCGCCGGAAGGTCCGCCGCATTGGAGGCGTCGATCACAGCGTCGAAAGCCAGACTCGGCAGGTCGTTCGCCGTCCACACACCACCGAGTCCCAGGGAACGCGCGAAGGACAGCGAGGTATCGGGCTTGCCCACAACGTGCACCTCAGCGCCCGCCGCGTGGGCGAACTGCGCGACGAGCAGGCCGATGGTTCCTGGGCCCAGCACCAGCACCCGCGTTCGACGACGTCGGCGAAGTGCTGTAAGCGACCGACCAGACCTCGGCGGATTACGGGATGCATTTCGGAGCGTGGGTACGGACAGACGGGTTAGGGAACCCCGTTTATGTCGAGCTGGATCTCGCGTGTCAGCCACGTCAAGATGGTCTCATCGCGGACACCACATGTCGAGCATGTCAGCGACGTCGTCGACGTCACCGACGACGACCAGACGGGGCGCCTCCGCACGTCCCCGCCGCCTCGGCGACATGTCAGCCACGCAATTCGCTGCTACCTCGCGTGTCTTGCGTCGTCGCTCGACATAACTGTATTTCCCTGACCGGTTAGGGGCCGCGCAGCTGCCGGGTGTCGGGCTCCTGACGTGGGAAATCTTCCGCGCAATCTGCCCTATTGGGCGGGGCTATCCGGCATTCCCACCTCACCTGATGAGGATGAAGAGAAGGTTTGCCGCCCGGGCAGGGACGGTTGCGAGCTGCCAGGTGCCGACCGGAGGTCTACTCTCGCGCCCCGATCGCCTCAATCGGGCCGGCGCGCGAGCGCTCGCCGGGTTGGCAGCGCAAGGGCCAAGAGCGCCAGGAGCGCTGAGATGCCGAGGATCGCGGCGAATGGGCTCGCGGGTATGTATGGGAGGCCGCCGTTGAGCGCCTGGCTGAGTGGTAGCAGCGCGGTGGCGGCGATCGCCAGGCCGATGCCAAGTCCGATGGTGATGATCAGCGCTGCCTCCCAGCGCGCCATCGATCGGACTTGGCGGGGGGTCGCGCCGACGAGCCGCAGGAGCGCCGAGCTCGCGGCGGCGCCGGAGCCCGATCATGATGAGCGTGCTGAGTACGGCGATTGATGTGAAGGCGAAGATCTCGGCGACGAACTGGGGGCCGAACCAGCGGTTCATCTCGCGGTCGGCGTCGGTGGCGGTGGCGAGCGTCGCGCGGTTGCTGATCTTCAGTCCGGGATACCGCGTAGCGAGGGCGTGGAGGCGCCGGGCGACCGCGGCGGGGTGGTCTGTTTGGATGAGGATCGTCCCGAGCAGCGGGATCGTTTGGTGGCCGGCGGCGAGCTCGGGGGCGAGCAGAGCGTCTCCGAAGGCCAGGTCGCGGCTGTAGATCGCGACGACGGTGGCGTGGGCGAGTGTGCCGTCGCCGAGCATGATCTGGACGCGTTCGCCGATGTGGGCGTGGGCGGCGTTGGCGCGGTGGCGCCCGAGCGCGATCGTGTTGCCGTGCAGGGCGTTCAGGGATCCGGCGGTGACGCCGACGTCGAGGCCGCCGCCCTGCCCGCCGGCGAGGATCTGGGCGGGGAGGGTATCGCCGGAGTCGCCCAGGCTGGGGCCGAGCGTGGTCGAGGTGAGCGCGACGGCCGAGCGTACTCCGGGGGTGGCGCGCGCGTCGGCCAGCGCGGCGGTGGGCAGTCCCGGACCGGTGGTGGTGATGGCGAGCTGGCCGGTCAGGGCCGCGTGCCTTTGCTGGGTGATGGCGTGTTCGATGGTGGTCGTGCTGAACAGCAGCGTGCAGCTCATGGCGACGGTGAGCACCAGTGGGGTGCTGGCCGAAGAGAAGCGCCGGGTGGCGGTGCGCAGGTTGGCGGAGGCGAGGAAGCCGCCGACCGGCGAGAGCGCCCCGAGCGCCGGCGCCAGCAGCCGAGCGACCACGTACGCGAAGATCGGTCCCAGGAAGCCGACCGCCACGACGAGGAGGATCGCGGTCATCTCTGCTGTCGCCGCGGCCGTCTCGGGCGTGCTGGTGGTGGTCGACGACGGTGAACAGCGGCACGGCGCCGGCGAGCGCGAGCAGCCCGCCGATGATCCGCCCCGGGCCGAGCAGCCGCGGCTCTACCGCGGCGTCGGTGAGCGCGAGGGTGGGCGGCACGCGGGCGGCGCGCCGTCCGGCGGCCAGGACCGCGAGCAGCGAGGTGGCGACCGCGCAGCCGATCACGGCGGCGGCGGGGAGCCAGTCGTAGTTGAGGGCGAAGTTCGGCGGGGCGATGCCGTGGCGCACGAGCCCGTGTGCGAGCGTGCGGCCGAGCACGATCCCGGGCCAGATCCCGGCGGCCGAGCCGATCAGGGCGATGATCGCCGCTTCCCAGGCGATCATGCGGCGGATCTGCCCGGGGGTCGCGGCCACCGCCCTGAGCAGCGCGATCTCGCGCTCGCGCTGCTGGATTGAGAGGCTTAAG
This sequence comes from uncultured Solirubrobacterales bacterium, assembly GCA_963811155.1. GTDB lineage: Bacteria > Actinomycetota > Thermoleophilia > Solirubrobacterales > Solirubrobacteraceae > Palsa-465. The sequence goes on along the minus strand of CAWEQQ010000018.1, from coordinate 1,997 downwards.
GTGCTGGCCACGACGAACATGGCGATGAACAGCGCGAGTCCGCCGAAGGCCGCTGTGACGGGGATAAGAGTGGTGCGGGTCTTCTGGAGCTCGGGGTATTCGCCCTGCCCGCGGGCCGCGCCGGTGAGCACCTGTGCTCCCGAAGCGGCGGCGCGCACGCGGTTGATGTCAAAGCCGGGCCCGGCGAGCAGGCCGATCGCGTCGACTCGCCCGGGGTGGCCGGCCAGCGCGGTTGCCTCGGCGTCGGTCAGGAAGATCGCGCTCTGCTGGGTGACGGGATGGCGGGGGCGAGCGACGCCGACCACGGTGACCATGCGCGTGCGCGCGGTCGATGCGAGCGCCAGCCGCGCGCCGAGCGCGGCGGGATAGCCGGTGACTACTTCGTCGGGTCGGGCGGGTGGGCGTCCGGCGCTCAGCACGTAGGGGGTGAGCGCGGCGCTTGACCACCCATGGGCAACGGCGGCGCGGTCGCCGAGCCGGGCAGGCACCGACACGTCGCCGATCGCGGCCCGGACGCCCGGCAGCCCTGCCAGGCGAGCGGTGAGCGCGGTGCTGATCCGCGCGCGTTCGGTGAGCAGCACGTCGTGGTCGGCGCCGACGTTCTGTTGTCCGGCCACGACCGCCGCGGCGCCGGCGTACCGCTCGACGGGCGGATGGGTGCGGAGCATCGATTCGAGTTGCATGCCCCAGGCCATCGCGAGCACGGATGCGGCGAAGAGGGCGATCAGGGCGCCGGTGAACGTGCCGAGGCGGCCGCGGGCGCTGAGGATGGATAGACGCAGCATGGCTCAGCCCCCCAGATGCGCGAGCTGTTCGGCGACGTCGTCGGCGCTGGGAGCCTCGAGCGTCGCGGCCACGCGTCCGTCGGCGAGCACGATCACGTGGTCGGCGTACGCCGCGGCCACGGGGTCGTGGGTGACCATCACCACGGTCCGGCGGTCCTGGTCGACGATGTCGCGCAACAGCGCGAGCACCTCGCGTCCGGTGCGGGTGTCGAGCGCTCCGGTCGGCTCGTCGGCGAACACGACCTCGGGGCGGGTGACGAGTGCCCGGGCGATCGCGACGCGCTGCTGCTGTCCGCCTGAGAGCTGCGAGGGACGGTCGCGCAGCCGCTTCTCCAGGCCGACGCGCGCGGCGACGTCGCGCACCGTCGAGCGCCGCGGACGGTGACCGTCGAGGCGCAGCGGCAGGCCGATGTTCTGAGCCACGGTGAGCGAGGGCAGCAGGTTGAAGGCCTGAAAGACGAACCCGATCCGCTCGCGCCTTAGGATCGTCAGCCGCCGCTCGCTCAGTCCCGCCAGCTCGGTATCGGCGAGCGTGACCGTGCCCGACGTCGGCCGGTCCAGCCCCGCCGCCACGTTCAGAAACGTGCTCTTGCCCGAGCCCGACGGGCCCATCAAAGCTGTGAATGATCCGCGCGCGAGGCCGACCGTGACCCCGTCGAGAGCGACGACCGATCCGTCGCCCCGGCCGTACACCTTGCGCACCTCACGCAAGGCAACTGCCTGAGTCGAAGTGACCGCCTCGGAAGTGCGGAGAATCGAGTTGAACATGAAGTTCCTCCTAACCGGGCCGGCGGCGCTCGGTCGCGCCTCGCGTGCGGTCCCTCGTTGTGCCATGCGACGAACCTAAGGTGCGACCGCGAGATCGGCATCGTCGCCAGGCCGGATTGCGGCTCCTACCATCCGACGATTTCGACTCCTACCTAGGTAGGAGGCGGGAACCGAGGGGGTGGAGTACGTTCAGCGCGTGAGCCGAATCGAACATCTCGCCCGCACGTACTGGTTCGACCTGCTGATCGCGCTGCTGGCGATCGTGGCGATCCTCGACGTGGCGCTCGGACGCGGCTCGCCCGGAGCTCCGACAACGACGCTGTGGTTCTGCCTTCCCGCGCTCGCGATCCTGGTGCTACCCGTGTTCGCGCGGCGACGGTTTCCGTTTGCCGGACCGGCGGCGTACTGGCTTTTGGCCGCGGGAATCTCGTTCGTCGACCCGCT